>NZ_JUIV01000007.1 GCF_004151235.1 Flavobacterium anhuiense | reverse complement strand
ATGTGGGAGAGTATGTCGTCGCCTTTCTTTTGAAAACCCTGTTTTTTAAACGGGGTTTTTTATTCAAATTTTTGCTTATAGAAATATAAACAATAAGGTACCTTAGCTCAGATGGTAGAGCAATGGACTGAAAATCCATGTGTCCCTGGTTCGATCCCTGGAGGTACCACATCATGCTCGGATGGTGAAATTGGTAGACACGCTGGACTTAAAATCCAGTGAACAGCAATGTTCGTGCGGGTTCAAGTCCCGCTCTGAGTACTAAAAACTTCAATTAGCTTTTGTTGATTGAAGTTTTTTTTTGCTCTAAACTGAAATAGGTTTTTCTCTTTATCACTATTCTAAAATATTAAACTTCAAAAGCTGTTTTAATCAGAAATTTTATATTTTTACTTCTCTATTTAACTTTAACTATTACTTTCAGCGATGCAAAATGTTTTTCTTAAAGAAGATTGTGATCAATTTATAAGTAGAATTAATCAGCTTACAGCTAATACACAACCACTTTGGGGTAAGATGTCTGTAGATCAGATGTTGGCTCACTGCAATGTAACGTATGAAATGGTTTATGATAATATTCATCCTAAACCAAACGCTTTAATGAAACTTCTTTTAAAACTATTGGCTAAAAACAAAGTAGTAAGCGAATCTCCTTATCCAAGAAATCTTAGTACAGCTCCGCAATTTATCATTAAAGGAGATCGTGATTTTGAGCTGGAGAAAAGCAGATTGATTTCTTATATTCAAAAAACGCAAGAATTAGGAGAAAAAGAATTTGAGGGTAAAGAATCGTTTTCTTTTGGTGTATTGTCTTCTAAAGAATGGAATAATATGTTTGTAAAACATTTAGACCATCATTTTTCTCAATTTGGTGTTTAATTTAATCTACGATTATGAGAATTTATATAATCATTCTTTTTCTTCTTTTAGGGCTATCTTCTAATGCTCAAAAACAAGAAGCTCAAAAATGTATCGAATCTTTTTTTGAAGGATTCCATCAAAGAGACACAACAAAGATTAAATTAGTTTGTGCAGATAAAATGATTTTGCAGTCTATTAGCGAAAGCATTGTAAAAGGGAATAAATTGTCCAATGAAAGTGCAAAAGAGTTTTATAAATCTATTGCTTCAATTCCTACGAGCATGAAATTTCAAGAGAAAATTTTAAGCTATAATATTCAGATTGATGGTAGTATGGCACATGTTTGGACTCCCTACGAATTTTACATCAATGATAAATTAAGTCATACAGGAGTGAATGCTTTTACATTATTTAAAGAAAAAGATTCTTGGAAGATTATTTATTTAATTGATACAAGAAGGAAATAGTTAGATTACTTCTGTATTATAGTATAAGCAAATGTCTGCTAATAGGCATTCAAGACATTTAGGTTTTGGTCTGCAGGTCTCTCTTCCTAAAAAAGAAATTGCCATTCCAATTTCTGACCAAATATTCTTAGGAAGAACTTGCATTAAATCTTTTTCTACTTTGTTTCCGTCTTTGCTTTCTTTTATAATTCCGATTCTAGGGGCTACACGAATAACATGTAAGTCAGCGATAATTCCTTCAGCTGGTTTATTTGATTCTCTCAGAATAACATTCGCAGATTTTCTTCCAACGCCTTTTAAGGCTGTTAATCCTGACATTGTTAGTGGAATATTTGCGTTTTCTTTAATAGTTTTTGCTATATCTAGAATCCATTGAGCTTTTGTAGTGTAATTTCGAACTTTAGTAATATGTGATATAAAAGTTTCTATATCAGTTTGAGATATGCTTTTTAGTGTTGGGTATTTTTCAAATAATTTTGGTGCTATAGTATTTATATTGGCATCAGAATCTTGTGCTGAAAGAATAACCATTACAAGCAATTGATAAGTGTTATGATATTCCAAAGGATGTTTCTTTCCTTTGTATTTTTTTAAAATGGGTTTTAATTTTGTTTCCCAATCCGAAGTCTGTTCAAATAAATCCATTTGGTTTTTAAGTTTAAAATATTGATAATTAGTTTTTTATATTTATAAATTTACGGATTTTGTATGAATTCTAGAATTTTTTTAATAACACTATGATTTCCTAAAATTTTCCTGTGACCAAGACCATCAGTTAAAAATAAAGAACCATTTTTAAGGTTTTCGTGAATATGTATTCCAGCTTTAACAGAAACTTCAGGATCATCATTATCATGCATAACTAAAACAGGAATTTCTACCTTTTGAGCAGCTTTATAAGCAGAAAAATCATCCATTTTAACCTGATACATATTTTCAAAATAGACTCTTAGGTGTATGCTAATTTCTTTCTTTAATCCTAGTTTAAATGTAAATTCATCTAAAATATCTTGAACAATATCGCCGCTTCCTATAATTACTGCTTTTTCTACTTTAAGTCCATCTTTTATCGAATTTAAAACAGACATTCCACCTAAAGAATGTCCAATTGCGATTTCAAAAGGACCAAATTGTTTTTCTATTTCCAATATAGAAGCTATAAATTCGGACATTATAGTTGTCTTGCCTTTTGATTTTCCATGTGCTGGGGCATCAAAACTAACTGTCGAATAGCCATTTGCTAAAAGTTCATCAGCTATTTTAAAAAGTTGTGTTCCTCTTCCAGACCAGCCATGAACCAATAATACTTTGCGTGGGTTATCGCCATATATATAAGTAACTACACTTTTATCGATAGCAGGGACATAAACTATCTTTTGCTGACTTTTTGAATCCATTTCCAATTCCCGTTTGGGAACTTTATGCTTTATAGGCGTTGTGAAAATCTTTGCAGCAAATTTTGTGACTAAATTTGTTGAAATAAATGCGCAAATTTTCGCAGAAATTATAATAATCTTAGGAATTTTTAATGATTTAGTAGGATTAATTGCCTTTTTTGCCATTTCAATAAAACTTGTTTAAACTAAAGATTTTTGCTTGATTTTTTGCTAAATTTAGAAAACATAAAAGTAGTATTTAAATGATTGCTTCTTATCTATAATCATAAATTAATTTCTTGAATGGAAATATTTCATATTAGTGCAGAATGCTACCCTGTGGCAAAAGTTGGAGGCTTGGGAGATGTAGTTGGTGCATTGCCAAAATATCAGCAGTCTGCTGGACATGAAGTTAGAGTTGTAATTCCTTGTTACGACACAAAGTTTAGGCACGAAAATGATTTTGAATGTGTCCATTGGGGTACAGTTAAATTAGGAGATTTTAATTTTCCGTTTAGTGTTTTAAAGGAAACAACAGATAAATTAGGATATGAGCTGTATCTGATCGAGATTAATGAATTATTCAATCGTCCGAATGTCTATGGGTACGAAGATGATATAGAAAGATTTTTGTCTTTTCAAATTGCGACATTGGATTGGATTATAGCACGAAATAAAATTCCAGACATTATTAATTGCCACGATCATCACACTGGAGTTATTCCGTTTTTATTGCAATTTGCTTATAAATATGAAAGTATAAAAAATGTAAAAATGGCCATAACGATTCATAATGGTTTGTATCAAGGATGGTTTGGTTTTGATAAATTGTATTATTTACCAGAGTTTGACTTGAAACATGTTGGGTTTTTAGAATGGAGCAATTCGATAAACTCTTTAGCAGTAGGAATAAAATGTGCAAATGCGGTAACAACAGTTTCTCCAAGTTATTTAAATGAAATTAATATTTCGGCAAATGGTTTAGAATCATTGTTTAATTCTGTAAGAAATAAATCAAGGGGAATTTTAAATGGAATCGATATTGAAGTTTGGAATCCGATAAAAGATAAAATGATTGTAGAAAATTATTCGATTGAAGATTTTGAAATAGGAAAACAGAAAAATAAAGAAAAACTGTGTGAAGAATTTGATTTAGACCCTTCAAAGCCACTGTTTAGCTTTATTGGAAGATTGTTTGAAGAAAAAGGAGGCGATTTGCTTCCGCATGCTTCTGCTTTGGCTTTGTCAGAACATTTTGAAGAAATTAATATTTTGATTTTGGGATCAGGAAATGCAGCAATTGAATCACAGCTGACTCAACTGCGAAATGATTATAAAGGAAATTACAATGTTTTTATAGGTTATAATGAAGAATTGGCGCATTTGATTTATGCAGGTTCAGATTATATTTTAATGCCCTCAAGGGTAGAGCCATGCGGATTAAATCAGATGTATGCGATGCGTTACGGAACAATTCCAATTGTTAGAAGAACTGGAGGATTGAGAGATACGGTTATTGATTTTGGTGATGAAGGAAATGGAGTTTGTCATGATCAAGCTTCTGTGGCTGATATATGCTATTCAATAAATCGTGCTGTTAGGTTGTATGAGGATAAAATAAACTTCAATAAAGTTTTAAAAAGAGGAATGTCAGCAGATCATTCCTGGGAAAGAGTTTGCCAAGAATATATCGAAATATACAACTTAATAATTCAGCAAGATGAAATTTAAAAAGAAAAATGTAGTCGCCATTATTTTAGGAGGTGGACAAGGTTCACGTTTATTTCCATTGACAGAAACAAGATCAAAACCGGCGGTTCCGATTGGAGGAAAATATCGTTTGGTTGATATTCCTATTTCAAATTGTATAAATTCGGATATTTTTAAAATATTTGTTTTGACACAATTTAATTCTGCGTCACTAAATGCTCACATTAAAAACACTTTTAATTTCAGTATTTTTAGTCAGTCTTTTGTTGATATTTTAGCTGCTGAACAAACTCCAGACAATCCAACTTGGTTTCAAGGAACGGCCGATGCTGTGAGACAATGTATGTCACATTTTTTGAAACACGATTTTGATCACGCTTTAATTCTTTCTGGAGATCAATTGTATCAAATGGATTTTAATGAAATGCTCGAAGCGCATATTGCTGCTGACGCTGAAATTTCTATTGCAACTTTGCCTGTAAATGCAAAGGATGCACCTGAATTTGGTATTCTTAAAACCGATCACGAAAACAATATTCATGCATTTATAGAAAAACCTCATGCTTCTTTATTGCCAGAATGGGAATCTGAAGTGAGTGAGCAAATGCAGGAAAAAGGCAAAAAATATCTGGCTTCTATGGGGATTTATATTTTCAATAAATCATTGCTTGTAGAATTAATGGCTGACCAAGAAACAAAAGATTTTGGTAAAGAAATAATTCCCCAATCTGTTGGAAAACATAAAATCTTAAGCTACCAATATGAAGGATATTGGACTGATATTGGAAATATCGAATCATTTTTTGAAGCAAACATTGGTTTAACAGCAGATATTCCAGAGTTTAATTTGTTTGATAACGAGAATAAAATTTTTACAAGACCTAGATTACTGCCTCCATCTAAATTTAGAAATTCGATTATCAATCAATCTCTGATATCAGAAGGCTGTATTATTAATGCCAAAGAAATCAAAAGTTCAGTAATAGGGATTCGTTCCAGAATTGGAGAAGGAACCGTTTTGGAGAACTGCTACGTTATGGGTAATGATTTTTATCAAGATCTTGACGAATTAAACCATGAAAGTAGTATTAATAAAATTCATGTCGGAATTGGCGAAAACTGCTTTATTAATAATGCTTTAATTGATAAAAATGTTCGTATTGGAAATAATGTTCACATTAGTGGAGGAAAACATTTAGACAATTTTACGAATGAATTGTATAGTATAAAAGATGGTATTGTTGTCATCAAAAAAGGAGTTACGCTTTCAGACAACTTTAGAATTGAATAAAACCTGAAAAAATATTATAAAAATCCCAAATTCCAAATTTCAATCGCCTTAAAAATCAAACATGACTAAAGTAATCGCACATTCTCTTTTTACCGATTTTGACATAGATTTATTCAAAGCTGGGAAACACTTCAGATTATATGAAAAATTAGGAGCTCATTTAACTGAGGTGAACGGAGTTAAAGGTGTTTACTTTGCAGTTTGGGCTCCAACTGCGCAGTCGGTTTCTGTTGTGGGCGATTTCAATTATTGGACTCAGGGCGAACATAATCTAAATGTGCGTTGGGATTCTTCTGGAATTTGGGAAGGATTTATTCCTGATATTTCAAAAGGAGCACTTTATAAATATAAAATCCGATCTAATATCAATGGTGTAATTACCGAAAAAGCCGATCCTTTTGCACTTTATTGTGAAAAACCGCCTCATACAGCTTCTGTTGTTTGGGATTTGGATTATAAGTGGAAGGATGAAAATTGGATGCAGAAACGTCAGGATTATAATGCATTAGATAAACCATATTCGGTTTATGAAGTACATTTGGGGTCTTGGAGAAGAGCAGAACATAATCGGTTTTTGACTTATTTGGAACTTGCAGATGATTTAGTAAAATATGTAAAAGAAACTGGTTTTACGCATGTTGAGTTTATGCCTATAATGGAATATCCGTACGATCCTTCTTGGGGTTACCAATTGACGGGATATTTTGCACCGACTTCACGCTTTGGCAAACCACAGGATTTTATGGTTTTGGTTGATAGATTGCATCAGGAAGGAATTGGAGTAATTTTAGACTGGGTTCCGTCGCACTTTCCTGATGATGCTCATGGTTTAGGCTTTTTTGATGGTTCGCATTTATATGAACATCCAGATAGGAGAAAAGGGTATCATCCTGATTGGAAGAGTTTAGTTTTTAATTATGGAAGAAATGAAGTTCGTGCTTTTCTAATCAGTAATGCTGTTTTTTGGCTTCAAAATTATCACATTGACGGACTTAGAGTCGATGCTGTGGCTTCTATGCTTTATTTGGATTATTCTAGAAAAGATGGAGAATGGGAAGCTAATATTTTTGGAGGAAGAGAAAATCTTGATTCCATTAGCTTTCTTAAAGAATTCAATGAAGTAATCTATTCTAATTTTGATGGAATTCAAACTATTGCAGAAGAAAGCACTTCTTTTCCGATGGTTTCAAGACCCACTTCTATAGGAGGTTTAGGTTTTGGAATGAAATGGATGATGGGCTGGATGCACGATACTTTAAAATATTTTCAAAAAGAAACCGTCTATAGAAAATACCATCAGAATGAATTGACTTTTTCGATGACCTATGCTTTTACTGAAAATTTCATGCTTCCATTTTCGCATGACGAAGTGGTGTATGGCAAAAATTCGCTTATCTATAAAATGCCTGGTGACGAATGGCAGCGTTTTGCAAATTTGAGATTACTGTATAGCTATATGTTTACGCACCCTGGAACAAAACTTCTGTTTATGGGAGCTGAATTTGGTCAAACTTCAGAATGGAATTTTGAACAAAGTTTAGACTGGCATTTACTGCAATATGATTTTCATTCTGGAATAAAAAGATTGATTACAGATTTGAATCAATTGTATAAGTCACAGCCAGCTTTATACGAAAAACAATTTAGTGGCGATGGTTTTGAATGGATTAATTATTCAGATCACCAAAATGCTATTTTATCATACATGCGAAAGGGAAATAATCCTGATGAGAATTTAATTGTGGTGTGCAATTTTACTGAAGTTGTTCGAGAAAATTATAGAATTGGTATTCCCAAAAAAGGCAAATTGAAAGAGATTTTTAATAGCGATGCCACAATTTACGGTGGAAGTGGCGTAGAAAATTCTAATACATTAAAAATAGAAACAGTTGCTTATGATGGAAGAGATTTTTCTGTTGCATTAATCTTACCGCCTTTAAGTGTTACTGTATATTCTTTGATTGAATAAAAAATCTTGAACTAAGGTTTTGTCATTATATCGTTTCAAAATTATCAAATTGCTGATTTTTTGTTTTGTAATTTGAAACTCATTCAGAAAAAACGTTTTCGTGAATAAACCTTTTATTCATAGGGCGTTACGAACTTTTTTTGTATGTTTGGATATGAGGAAAATGTTAAATTAATTCATTTGAGATATGATTACAAACACATCATTAGAATACAAAGGCGATTTATACCCATCAAAAATTGTCTCTTATGAACATGAAGGAGATTCTATTTTCTTTAACACCGACAACAAAGTAATTTTAAAAGTTACTGTTCTTCGTGATAGTCTAATTCGATTCCGTTTTACTACAAAAGGGTATTTCAGCAATGACTTCTCATATGCTATCGATAAAAGTCAGCTTCACGGTTATAATTTTTTGGAACTTACTGAAGAAGAAACGTATTTCCAGATTAGAACAAGCAAAGTAAAATGTAAAATCCAAAAAGCAGATCTTCGTCTCTCAATTTATGATTTAAACGATTTTCTAATTCTAGAAGATGAACTTGGTTTTCATTGGGAAGAAAGCTATGAATATGGTGGAAACATTGTAAAAATGAGTAAATACTCTAAAGACGGAGAATGTTATTACGGTCTTGGAGATAAAGCCACTCAAATGAATCTTAAAGGCAAAAGAGTAGAAAATTTTGCTACAGATCAATATGCTTACCAAAAAGATCAGGAACCTTTATATAAAGTTGTTCCGTTTTACATTGGCTTGCACAACAAACAATCTTACGGAATATTTTTTGACAATACATTTAGAACTTTCTTTGATTTTTGTCAGGAAAGAAGAAATATTACCAGTTTTTGGGCAGAAGGTGGTGAAATGAATTATTACTTCATTTATGGCCCGCAGATGCAAGATGTTGTTACTACTTATACCGATTTAACTGGAAAACCAGAATTACCGCCACTTTGGGTTTTAGGCTATCATCAATGTAAATGGAGTTATTATCCGGAAAGTAAAGTAAAAGAAATCACTTCAAAATTCAGAGAACTTCAAATTCCATGTGATGCCATTTATTTGGACATTGATTATATGGATGGTTTTAGGTGTTTCACTTGGAACAAAAACTATTTTCCAGATCCCAAAAAGATGGTTGCTGAACTAGCCGAAGATGGTTTTAAAACGGTTGTAATCATCGATCCCGGAATTAAAATTGATAAAGATTATTGGGTTTACAAGGAAGCTTTAGAAAAAGATTATTTCTGCAAAAGAGCCGATGGTCCTTATATGAAAGGAAAAGTTTGGCCAGGCGAATGCAATTTTCCAGATTATACAAATCCCGCAGTTAGAGAATGGTGGGCCGGTTTGTTTAAAGAATTAGTTTCAGAGATAGGAGTAAAAGGTGTTTGGAATGATATGAATGAACCTGCTGTAATGGAAGTTCCCAATAAAACATTTCCAATGGATGTTCGCCACTTTTACGATGGAAATCCTTGCAGTCATAGAAAAGCCCATAATATTTACGGAACTCAGATGGCAAGGGCAACTTATCATGGTGTGAAACGATTCGCTTATCCGAAACGTCCATTTGTAATTACAAGATCGGCTTATTCTGGGGCTCAGCGATACACTTCTTCTTGGACAGGAGATAACGTAGCAACTTGGGAACATTTATGGATTGCAAATATACAAGTGCAGAGAATGTCTATTTCTGGAATGGGATTCACAGGCTCTGATATTGGTGGATTTGCAGAACAGCCTTCAGGTGAGTTATATGCACGTTGGATTCAGTTAGGCGTTTTTCATCCTTTTTGTAGAACACACTCTTCAGGAGATCACGGAAACCAGGAACCGTGGTCATTTGACGAAGAAGTAATTAATATCACTAGAAAATTTGTTAGTCTTCGCTATCAATTGCTTCCTTATTTATACACCATGTTTTGGCAATATATTGAAGAAGGAGTTCCGATGTTAAAACCGCTAGTTTATTTTGATCAGGATGATACGCAGACACATTATCGCAATGATGAATTTATCTTCGGAAATCAAATTTTGGTGTGTCCAATACTTGAACCTAACGCTGTAGGTAGACGTATGTATATTCCTAGAGGAGAATGGTATAACTACTGGACAAATGAGCTTTTTATTGGAGGAAGAGAAATCTGGATTGATAGTAAATTTGATGAGATTCCGGTTTTTGTAAAAGCGGGTGCAATTATTCCTAAATATCCAGTTCAGCAATATGTAGGAGAATTAGAATTTGATGAATTGACACTTGATGTTTACTATAAAAACGGTAAAGAGCAGTCAGCAGTTTATGAAGATGCTCAAGATGGCTATGATTATAAAAAAGGGCGTTACAGTTATTTGTCACTAAGAAATATAGGAAAAGAAAAAGAGCTTATTATTCAGCTTCACAAAGAAGGAAAATACGAAACGCCTTATTCTAAATATAAAATCAATTTAATTGGACTTCCATTTAAAGTTACAGAAATTGAAATTGACAATGAAAAAATAGAGTTTGATAAAATTAGTTTCGAGCAAAATAATTTCTTAGTGGTTGATAAAGAGTTTAATGAGCTTCACATTATTGGAGAATAGTTAAATTTTGATAATTTTTTGATTTATCGTATAAAACATTTTATCTTTTTTAATCGTATTTTTGCTATAAAAATAGCTCGAATTATGAAAAAATATGTGTTTTTAGGGGTTTTTGGAGCACTTATTATGGGTTGCGCAACAAATCCAATTACGGGAAAACAAAATTTGAATTTTGTTTCAAATAGCGAATTATTTCCATCCTCTTTTCAGCAATACAGTACTTTTTTGTCTGAAAACAAAGTTATTACCGGAACAGCAGACGCAAAACTTGTTGAAACTGTAGGGTTTAAAATAAAGGCAGCTGCAGAAAGATATTTGAATTATTTAGGTCAGACACAATATCTAAAAGATTATCGTTGGGAATATAAATTGGTAGACAACAAAGAAGTAAATGCATGGTGTCTTCCAGGAGGTAAAATTGTGGTTTATTCTGGAATTCTTCCAATTACACAAAACGAATCAGGTTTGGCAACGGTAATGGGGCATGAAGTTTCTCACGCTTTGGCAAATCACGGTGCACAAAGAATGTCTGCGGCACAATTACAGCAAATAGGAGGTGCGGCTTTAGGAGCTGCAACAAGCGGAAAATCTGAAGCAACACAACAAATATTTGCTCAAGCCTACGGAATTGGTTCTGAAGTAGGAGTTATGCTTCCATTTAGCAGAAGCAACGAAAGTGAAGCTGATAAAATCGGTTTGACTTTAATGGCAATTGCAGGTTACAATCCAGATGATGCTGTTGCTTTTTGGAGCAGGATGGCGGCGAAATCAGGTGGTTCAGGAACTCCAGAATTCATGAGCACTCACCCTTCTGATGCTACAAGGATTGCTAATATTAAAGCTTTGATTCCCGAAGCAAAAGCAATTGCATTAAAAGTAGGAACTATTAAATAAAATATATTTTTAGGATATTAAGAAAAGCTATTCATTATGAATGGCTTTTTTGTTTATAATTTATTAATGAACGAATTAGATAATTTGTATTTGATTATCATAAAAAATAGATAAATTCGTAGCCTATTTAACAAACCATTTCTATGAAAAACCTACCAAAAGGAGATAAGAAGCTTTTAAATGCTTGGGCATTTTATGATTGGGCCAATTCAGTTTATACACTTACAATCGCTTCGGCAGTATTTCCAATTTTTTATGAAGCGTTATTCAGCGATCGTGATCATTACATTGATGTTTTCGGTCTTCATTTAAAAAATTCAGCATTAATTAGTTTTATCACGGCAGCGGCCTTTTTGGTTGTGTCTTTTATTTCTCCATTATTATCAGGTATTGCCGATTATGTTGGAAACAAGAAATCCTTCATGAAATTTTTCTGTTACGTGGGAGCTTTGTCATGCATGGGATTATATTGGTTTGATCTTGAAAATATTTATGTCGGATTAGCATTTTATTTCCTTGGACTATTAGGATACTGGGGGAGTTTGGTTTTCTATAACTCATATCTTCCAGATATAGCATTTGAAGAACAGCAAGACAGAATTAGTGCTAAAGGATATTCTTTAGGATATATAGGAAGTGTTCTTTTGTTGGCTATCAATTTATGGATGATAATGGGAGCTGAAAATGATGCTGCAAGAATGGAAGCTATGCGTTATTCTTTTGTAATGGTAGGAGTATGGTGGATTTTATTTAGCCAATATACTTATTATTATTTGCCAAAAGGAAGTAAAGAAACAGGACAGAAACTAACAAAAGCTGTTGTGTTTAATGGTTTTAAAGAATTAAAAAAGGTTTGGGCATTATTACAGGAAAATATTCCTTTAAAGCGTTACTTAGGAGGTTTCTTTGTTTCCAGTATGGCAGTTCAAACTGTAATGCTTGTAGCAACCTATTTTGGAGCTCAGGAAATTCAATGGTCTTCAAAAGAAGAAAGTACAATAGGTTTAATAATTTGTATTCTATTAATTCAGATTGTAGCTGTTTTTGGAGCACTTTTAACTTCTTATGCTTCTTCTAAATGGGGTAACGTTCCAACTTTGATTTTTATCAATGCGATTTGGGCAGTTTTCTGTGCTTTAGCTTACTTTATAACATTGCCGACACACTTTTATGTTATGGCAACTGTTGTAGGATTTGTAATGGGAGGAATTCAAGCTTTATCACGATCTACATATTCTAAATTATTGCCAGAAACAGAAGATACAGCATCATTCTTCAGTTTTTATGATGTGGCAGAAAAAATAGGAATCGTAATCGGAATGTGTGTTTACGGAATCATCGATCAGATTACAGGAAGTCCGCGTGCGGCTATTGTGATTTTGGCGATATTCTTTGTAACCTCAATTTTCCTTTTAAGAAGAGTACATAAAAAAGACGTTTCAAATTAATGAAACGCCTTTTACAATAACCAATATCACGAATTGCAAGGATTGTTTGATTGATGATTTCTTTTGTAATTCGTGATATTTTTTTTAGAAAATTAACCTTTTGTAATAGTTCCAGATCCAGAAACTTTTACATCTCTTTTCTCAGGATTTCCTATATATTTTATATTTCCAGAACCAGCAACTCTAGCTGTAATACTTTCGGCACAAGTTACTTTGCTATTTCCTGATCCAGAAACGTTGGCTTCTACAATTTTAGATTTTAAGTTCGAAGCGTCAATATCTCCAGAACCAGAAAGTTTAGTTGTAAGTTTGTCTGCAGTTCCTTTTAAATGAATATTTCCAGATCCGCTAACATGCAATTCTAAGTTATTTGTGTCAACTGGCAAATTAAAATTTCCGGAACCAGATAATTTCACAGCAAGATTATCATTTTTAATTACGTCTTTTGATTGGATATCTCCTGAACCGGCTAAACTTAATTCTGAAATTTTCTCAAAAGGAACTGTAACTTGAATTTTACCTGAACTTGTACGGATTTGAGTGCCTTTTTCTACATAAATTTTTAGCGAATTATCTTCAACTTCAACTTTGATAACGGCTAATAAATTTTCTTCTCCTTTAAGGGTAATTTTTCCCTCTTTTCCAGATACTAAATCCACATCAAAAGAACCTGCTATTTTAATACCGTCGTAATCTCCAGTAGTTCTCGTTTCGGTAACTATCTTTCCGTTACCTTGTACTTTGTTTTGCGCATTAATTGTGCTATTTGTAAAAAATACAGCTAGCGCTAGTAGTAAAATTGACTTTTTCATTGTTTTGATTTTTAGATGATTAATTTTTTGTTAGCGAAATATTTCCGTAGTTCGAATTGATGTTGATTTTATTCTGGCCTTTTTTCTTGTAAAAACCCGCGATTCTTTTGCTGTTGCTTTTAACTTCAGAAACAGAAACTTCTAAAGAATTATCATGTTTGATATTCGAATATCTCGCCGAAATGTCAAAGTCAAAAGCGTAGTTTGGAACATAGCCAATTGTAATATCAGTATATCCTGAGTTTATGCTAATATTTCCAGCTTTTTCGGTCACTGTTCCAATACTGATTTTACTGTAATTGGTATCATAACTAAAGTTACTTGACACTTCGCCAATAATAAAAGTTAAGTAATTCCCTGAACCGCTTAAAGAATTGATTTTTTGAAATTTAAATGTACCATAATTGCAATCCGCTTTAATGTTTTGACCGTCATTTAGGTTGATATCTGTGTAGTTTGCATTAATATTTAGGTTTCCAGAATCATTAATTTTAAGATTTGAATATCTAGCATCGATATTTCCTGCTTTTATGTAATCAATACTTGAATTTTGGCAGTATTGAATCGATATTTGATTGCTAGACCCGTTTAATTTTCCTAATGTAACTTTTCCATATTTACATTCGATATTTGTAGAAGATTCTGCACTGGGAATAGAAATATTTCCATACTTATTGGCTAATTTAATTGAACCATTTTTCGGAATCTTAATAACATAGTTAATTTCAAAACTGTTATTGCTTCCTTTACTTTTAAGATTAGAACTTCCTAAAGATGTTACAGCTGTCACCATGCTTTTAAGAGCTGTGATCTCTACATCAATGCTGTTTAATCGTTCGTTTACCCAATTTTCGTTTGGTCCATTAACTTTTATCGTAATGTCGAGATCAATTTTGTCTTCATCCCAAGTGGTTACAGTGATACTTCCGTATTTGTTGTCAATATCGATTCCTGCATTCGAATTTACGATATACGTTTTTTTAATGCTTTTTTGTTTCGTTATAAAAGAGTCATCGTTTGAAAATCCCAAGAAAGGAATCAAAAGAAATAAGATGAGTAAATTATAGTGTTTTTTCATTAGAGGTGTTTTTTAGTTTTTCGTTGTCTTCAATTCTTTTCAAAACGGTTTGTAAAAAAGAAATACGCGTTTGCAGATTGCTAATCATCGCATAAATTATTTGTTTGTTCTCACCATTTTTCTGCAATTCATTGATGATTTTTTGATAGTCAGCATCAAAGGTTTTCATCTGCTTCATTGCATCATCAATAATCTGCTGATTTTCTGGCGAGTTTTTCTCTTTCAGTTTAACCAGTTCGTTGTCAATTAGAATATTGAAAATAGAATCGGTGCGTTTAGTTTCTTTAGAAGCAAATTTGAATTCTTTTGGTTTTTCATTTTTATAAAAAAGAGATATTCCAAGCATTAATACAATCGAGGCGGCAATAGCAGTCACGAACCAATATCTTTTCTTAGGCTCTTTTTTGTTTAGTTTTTGAAGAAAATCCATCTGATGATCCGGATTTAATTCCTGAATATCCCACTGATTTTCAAATTTGTTGAATAATTTGTCTAAGTTGTCTTTTTCATTTTTCATAATTCCAATTCATTTTATATCTCTTCCAATTTTTTTCTCAAACTATCTTTTGCTCTGCTCAAAGTTGTTCTGCAATTTGCGTATGTGATGTTTAAAATTTCGCAGATTTCTTCTTGATCATAACCTTCTATATAAAAAAGTGTCAGCACCATTCTGTAATTATCTTTCAGCTGCAGAATTGTATCTAAAACCTGTTTTACTTTTAGAGAGTTTAAGTCAATATTTTCAGAAATAATTCCGTCGTTTTCTTCGATTTTATAAAGCTGTTTACTTAAATCTTCTACTTGAAAAGAGTTGTTTTTCTTGTAAAAATCGATGCTATAATTGATGATTATTTTTTTTAACCATGCTCCAAAAGCCACTTCTTGTTTATAGTCATTGATTTTTGTAAAAGCTTTTAAGAAACCTTCCTGCATGACGTCTTGTGCAAAATGTTCGTCTTTTACAATACGAAAAGCCACGTTATACATCGCCTTACAATAGCGATTGTATATTTCAAACTGCGCTTTTTGATTGTTGCTTTTACAAAGCGCAATCAGTTCTTCGATATTTTGGTTGTTTATATTCAAGTAGTGGCTTTTGGTTTTTAATATAGACTTGGCTTTTTTTTGTTTGTTACAGTTTTGATAAAAAAATAAAAAATATTTTTTGATTTTACGTAATGCCGTAAGGTATAATATGTTCATTGCTATAATTTCACATAAAATTTTAATACCAAAAACAAATTCAATTATGAGAAAACTAAACAAATGCTTTGCAATCCTGTTTGTTATGACAGGACTTATGTTCAATTCATGTAGCAGTGATTCTGAAGAGACTGCCGGAGAATCAACAGGAGATTATTGGCCTTCAAAAGTGGGAAATCAATGGGTCTTTGACCAAGATGGCACTGAAAGCACAGTGAAAATTCAGAGTTCATCTAATAAAGATGGCAATACGTATTATAAATTTAACCAACTATTTGGTGCTACTGACGAAATTTCTGGAACAGTTGGTGCTTCACTTAAAAAAGTAAAAGGAGATTATTATATCGTTATTGATGAAGTGAGTTATAGTTCTGAAGGAATAACTGGAAAAACAACTGGTTATGAATATATTCTTTTTAAGGATTATCTTGATGTAAATCAAACATGGGCAGGATCTTATTCTTTAGAAACAAGCTTTAACATACCAAATTTTCCATCTTTGAAAATGAATGCAAATTACACTGGTACTATTTTGGAAAAAGGAATAAGCTTAAAAGTTAAAGAAGTAACGTATAATAATGTAATCAAGTTTAAACTGCATATTGAAGCTTCAACGCAAGAGCAAACTTCTTCATCTGATATCTACTATTGGATTGCTAAAGATGTTGGAATTGTAAAATTAGAATCATCAGGAACTACTTCAGAACTCGTTTCGTACTCTTTGAAGTAATAGCAGAAATAATATGTTATAAAACCCGAAAAATGATTTTCGGGTTTTTTATTTTCTAAACTTTACAATCGATTGTGTTTTGAAATTGATTAATTGGAATTATTTGTACTTTAAGTTTGTTTTGGCACAATGATTGTCTATTTTTATGCCCTATCTTGTAATTGAAATACGAAACGTATTTTCAGTAAAAACTTCAATAAGCAATACTCTTTTTACAGATAGCATAACAATTTTAATGACAAAACGACTTATATTTTATTATGTCAAACCATAAAATACTTACTATTGACAATCTGTCACTTCAAGAATTTGACTCAGAGGCAGAATTAATTCCATTGTTGACGCCAGAAGACGAGGAGGAAATGAATAATGAAGAACTTCCTGTTTCGCTTCCAATTTTACCTTTACGTAATACTGTATTGTTTCCAGGAGTTGTTATTCCGATTTCTGCTGGAAGAGATAAGTCTATCAAACTAATTAATGATGCTAACGCAGGCGGAAAAATTATTGGTGTTGTATCTCAAATTAATGAGGAAGACGAAGATCCGTCAAAAGATGATATTCATAAAGTAGGAACTGTAGCGCGTATTTTGCGTGTGCTTAAAATGCCTGACGGAAACGTTACGGTTATTCTTCAAGGAAAAAAACGCTTCGAAATTGATGAAGTTGTTTTAGAAGAGCCGTACATGACAGCAACAATCAAAGAAGTTGCAGAAGAACGTCCAGACGAAAATGATACTGAGTTTACAGCGATTTTAGATTCAGTAAAAGAACTGGCAATTCAGATTATTAAAGAAAGTCCAAATATTCCTTCTGAAGCTACTTTTGCCATTAAAAATATTGAAAGCCAATCGTTTTTGATCAATTTTGTTTCTTCAAACATGAATTTATCTGTAAAAGAGAAACAAGGGCTTTTATCAATAAATGGATTAAAAGAACGAGCTTTAGAGACATTGCGTTATATGAATGTTGAACTTCAAAAATTAGAATTGAAGAATGACATTCAGTCAAAAGTTCGTTTTGATTTAGATCAGCAGCAAAGAGAATATTTCCTTCACCAGCAAATGAAAACCATTCAAGAAGAATTGGGTGGAGTTTCTCAGGAAGAAGAAATGGACGAAATGGGGCAGAAGGCGAAAACCAAAAAGTGGGACGAAAAAACACAGAAACATTTCGAGAAAGAATTGTCTAAAATGCGTCGTATGAATCCACAATCTCCAGATTTTGGAATTCAGCGCAATTATTTAGAGTTATTTTTAGAATTGCCTTGGGGCGAATATTCTAAAGATAAGTTTGATTTAAAACACGCACAGAAAGTTTTAGATAAAGATCATTTTGGTCTTGATGAAGTTAAGAAAAGAATGATTGAGCATTTGGCAGTTTTGAAATTGCGAAATGACATGAAATCACCAATTATATGTTTAACAGGGCCTCCAGGAGTTGGTAAAACTTCTATTGGGCGTTCTGTGGCAGAAGCTTTAGGAAGAGAATATGTTCGTATTTCTTTAGGAGGTTTACGTGACGAAGCGGAAATTCGCGGACACAGAAAAACGTATATTGGAGCAATGCCAGGACGTATAATTCAGAGCTTGAAAAAGGCAGGAACATCAAATCCTGTATTTATTTTAGATGAGATTGATAAATTATCAAACGGCAATAGTGGCGATCCATCTTCAGCTTTATTGGAGGTTTTAGATCCTGAGCAAAACAGTGCTTTTTATGATAACTTCCTTGAAATGGGATATGATCTGTCTAAAGTGATGTTTATTGCGACTTCAAATAACATGGCGGCAATTCAGCCAGCTTTGCGTGACAGAATGGAAGTAATCAAAATGTCAGGTTATACAATCGAAGAAAAAGTAGAAATTGCGAAAAGACATTTATTTCCAAAACAGTTGGAAGCTCACGGTTTAACTGCAAAAGATTTAACTATTGGCAAAAAACAATTAGAAAAAATCATTGAAGGTTATACAAGAGAATCTGGCGTTCGTAACTTAGAAACTAAAATTGCTCAAGTTATCAGAAATGCAGCAAAATCTGTTGCGATGGAAGAGGAGTACAACAAAAAAGTTACAGATGAAGATATTGTGGCAATTTTGGGAGTGCCAAGATTAGAGCGTGATAAATACGAAAATAATGATGTTGCCGGTGTTGTAACAGGTTTAGCTTGGACAAGTGTTGGAGGAGATATTCTCTTTATTGAATCTTTAATTTCTGAAGGAAAAGGTTCATTGACCATTACAGGAAATCTTGGAACTGTAATGAAAGAATCTGCTACAATTGCATTAGAATATATTAAGGCAAATGCTAAGAAATTAGGTATTAGCACAGAATTGTTCCAGAAATACAACATTCACTTGCACGTTCCAGAAGGAGCAACTCCAAAAGACGGACCAAGTGCTGGTATTGCAATGCTTACTTCGTTAGTTTCGCTTTTAACTCAGAAAAAAGTTAAGAAAAGCCTAGCTATGACAGGAGAAATCACTCTTCGCGGAAAAGTGCTTCCAGTTGGCGGAATCAAAGAGAAAATCTTAGCTGCTAAAAGAGCTGGAATAAAAGAAATCATTCTTTGCCACGAAAACAAAAGCGATATTGATGAAATAAAAGCGGAGTACTTAGAAGGTCTTTCTTTTCATTATGTAAAAGAAATGAGCGAAGTTTTAGCAATCGCTTTGACTGATCAAAAAGTTAAAAATGCAAAAGAATTAAAGTAAATTTTAAAAACTTTAAATTGTCAAATTCCAAATTCCAATTTTCTCATTGGGATTTGGAATTTTTTTATTTGACTTTATTTTAAGAGGGATATAATTTTATATTTGCAGTTGCGTTATTCCCATATAGGTGCGCCAAAAACAAATGTTTAAAAAAGTTGTTTTATTTTCTGTGATCTTAATTTGTTCGTATTCTTTCGGACAAGTAGGAGGGCGCTACACCTATCAATTTTTAAATCTAACCACTTCGCCAAGACAGGCCGCATTAGGAGGCGATATAATCACGATCTATGATGAAGATGTCAATCAAGCCATGTCAAATCCTGCACTAATAAACTCAGACATGGATAATCATTTGGCATTGAATTACGGAAGTTATTACGGAGAAGCTTCATACGGAACAGCGTCGTACGCCTATACTTATGATAGGCATGTGCAGACTTTTTATGCTGGCGTTACGTATGTAAACTATGGTACATTTGAAGGTTATGACGAAAATGGCCAGGCAACTTCTAATTTTACAGGAAGCGAAGGCGCTTTGTCACTTGGATATGCATACAATGTCCCTTTTACAGACTTTTATATAGGAGCAAGTGCTAAATTGATTACGTCATCTCTAGAAAGTTATAATTCGATTGGTGGCGCACTTGATTTGGGTTTTCTTTATGTAAATGAAATGAATGATCTGAATTTTGCTCTTGTGTTTAGAAATATGGGAACACAGTTTACAACGTATTCAGGAATTAAAGAAAATCTTCCGTTTGAAATCGTAGCTGGTATTTCGCAAGAATTAGAACATGTGCCCATTCGTTGGCATCTTTCATTAGAAAATTTGCAACAATGGAATATCTCTTTTTCGAATCCCAATCGTGGAGAAACCAACATTGACGGATCTACGAGTCCTGAGAAAGTTTCATTTGTAAATAATGCTTTGAGACACGTGGCTTTTGGAGTGGAGCTTTTTCCTAAAAGAGCATTTAATTTTCGTGTAGGATATAATTTTAGAAGAGGCGAAGAATTAAGGGTTAATGAACAGCGCAATTTTTCTGGTGTCTCATTAGGTTTCGGTTTAAGAATGAATAAGTTAAAGTTTAATTATTCGTATTCTAGATATACATTGGCGGCCAATACAAGTCTTTTTGGCTTGACTTTAAATTTTCAATAATTTCATGAAGCTGTTTTATTTGCTTTTTTTTATAGCCATATAATAAAAGTTTTTGTTCTATAATTTATTCCTGATAAAACAAATAATTTAGATGCTTTATATAAAAATAAAGATGGCTACATTTGCATTAGTTTTGACTGTTTTTGACTTGAAGCAGTCTTTAATAGAATAAAAATTTAAAAACAAAAAATTGAAAAAAATTACCATTGCGATCGACGGATTTTCATCTACAGGAAAAAGTACTCTTGCAAAACAATTGGCAAAAGAACTAGAGTATGTTTATGTAGATACTGGAGCGATGTATCGGGCAGTAGCGTATTTTGCCATGCAACATAATTTGATTGGAGCAGATTTTTTTAAGAAAGAAGCTTTGATTGAAGCATTAGCCGATATTAAACTTGAATTTAGATATAATGCAGATTTGGGTTTTGCCGAAATGTATTTGAATGGTGAAAACGTGGAGAAGCAGATTAGAACTATCGAAGTTTCTAATTTTGTAAGTAAAGTAGCGGCAGTTTCAGAAGTTCGTGCTAAATTAGTAGAACAGCAGCAGGAAATGGGAAAAAATAAAGCCATCGTGATGGATGGTCGTGATATTGGAACCGTTGTTTTTCCAAATGCAGAACTTAAAATTTTCATGACAGCAAGCGCTGAAACTCGTGCGCAAAGACGTTTTGACGAGTTACAGGCAAAAGGAGACAATGTGTCTTATGAAGATGTTTTGAAAAATGTTATCGAAAGAGATGATATGGATACGCACCGTGCAGATTCTCCTTTGGTCATTGCTGATGATGCGATTGAGATTGATAATTCTTACTTAAGTAGAGAAGAACAATTTGCTGCAGTTCTTGAATTAGTGAATGATGTTGTTAAAACAGCATAATTTTTTGCAGATATTATTTTAAATGGTAGTTTTACCGCTTCATTTTTACTAAAGAACAATTTTAATTATATGGGGATTAAAAATAGATTGATTTTAATGAGCTTTCTTCAATTTTTTGTTTGGGGAGCCTGGCTTATAACAATTGGAAATTATTGGTTTGGCACAAAAAACTGGGAAGGAACTCAATTTGGACTAGTTTTCGGAACTATGGGAATCGCTTCTCTTTTTATGCCAACTCTAACAGGTATTATTGCCGACAGATGGGTAAATGCTGAAAAGCTTTACGGAATTCTTCATATTTTATACGCTGCAGTTTTATTTGGAATTGCGCAAGTTACTACACCAGATACTTTTATTATAGTTATGCTTTTGGCAATGTGCTGCTATATGCCAACAATTGCTTTAAGTAACTCTATATCTTATACTTCGCTTAAGTTAAACAATAAAAACATTGTAAAAGATTTTCCGCCAATTCGTGTTTGGGGTACAATTGGTTTTATTGTTGCCATGTGGATTACCAATTTGAGTGGAAGTAAAGCAACTGAATATCAGTTTTATATTGCTGGAGCAGGCGCTTTAATTTTAGGTTTATACGCTTTTACATTGCCAAAATGTGAACCACAACGTTTAATTAAGGAAAATGCAACTTGGATTGAAACTTTTGGTTTAGAATCGTTTAAGCTTTTTGCTAATTACAAAATGGCTTTGTTTTTTGTTTTTTCTATGTTTTTAGGAGGAGCGCTTCAATTAACAAATGCTTATGGAGATGTGTTTTTGGATGAATTTAAACATTTTCCTAAATATGCAGATTCATTTGTGATTAAATATTCGACTATTATTATGTCGATTTCTCAGGTTTCTGAGACGTTGTTTATTTTGGCAATTCCGTTTTTCTTGAGACGTTTCGGAATCAAACAAGTTATGCTGATCAGTATGTTGGCTTGGGTTTTACGTTTCGGATTATTTGCTTTTGGAGATCCTGTAAATGGTTTATGGATGATTATCCTTTCTTGTATCGTTTACGGAATGGCATTTGATTTCTTCAATATTTCAGGTTCTTTATTCGTAGAAAGTAATACCGATTCTAAAATTCGTTCTTCTGCACAAGGTTTATTTATGATGATGACCAATGGAGTAGGAGCGGTTTTAGGAAGTTTGACTTCTGGTTGGGCAATTGATCGTTTCTTTACAGAATCGTTTGCTAATACTACAGAATTAGCAGGATTTTTACAAACAGATGCTACTAATGAAAAGATGGTAGAATTTGTAAAAAGTCAAGGAAACTCTATTTCTGCAGACGGAATTTTTACAAATCCAGTTTTAATGAAAGACTGGCACACAATCTGGCTTTCGTTTGCACTTTATGCTTTGGTGATTGCAATTGCTTTTGCTGTTTTGTTTAAACACAAACATGATCCAAAAGAGATTGAGAATTTGAGTCATTAGTATTAGAAATAATCTTTGTTGAATTTTAAAACTACAACAAAGATAGTTGCACATAGTAAGCCCGACAGGTTTTTAAACCTGTCGGGTTTCGTTTTTAAGGTTCTTATGAAAACGAGACTTTCTAATCTAGCCCCGATAGAAGTGGAAATCCTTTTGTGCCGGTGTTTGGCACAAAAGATTGCAACGGATAGCGGGACTAAGCGTCTTTTGAAACCCCAAATCTTCTGCTTCTTAATAATCAACTGATAATCAATCAGAAAATATTTTGTAAATCCAAATATTTGTAGTAATTTTGCAAACCTTTTGGCAGAGAAGAGTTTCCTTTAGGTATCAACCATTTATGTAAAACAACTTCTGTATTTTCTATCGCATAGAGAAACTCGAGAAAAACAGAATACAAATTTTTTTATCAGCATGTCTGAACAAACAAAATCACAAGAAGAGTTTTTAGCAAATTTTAACTGGCACAACTTCCAAGAAGGAATCGATGCAGTAGATGAAAAAAACTTACAAGAGTTTGAGGAACTAGTATCTAAAACTTTCATCGCTACAGATCAAGAAGAAGTAGTTGAAGGAGTTGTAGTTAGAATTACAGATAGAGACGTTATCGTTGATATCAATGCTAAATCTGAAGGTGTTATTTCTTTAAACGAATTTCGTTACAACCCAAACTTAAAAGTAGGTGACAAAGTAGAAGTATTAATCGACATCCGTGAGGATAAAACAGGTCAATTAGTATTATCTCACAGAAAAGCACGTACTATCAAATCTTGGGATAGAGTTATTGCAGCTAATGAAACTGGAGAAATCGTTAACGGTTTTGTTAAATGTAGAACTAAAGGAGGTATGATTGTTGACGTATTCGGAATCGAAGCGTTCTTACCTGGATCTCAAATTGACGTTAAGCCAATTAGAGACTACGATGTATATGTAAACAAAATGATGGAATTCAAAGTGGTAAAAATCAACCACGAATTCAAAAACGTAGTTGTATCTCATAAAGCGCTTATCGAGGCTGACATTGAAGTACAGAAAAAAGAAATCATCGGTCAATTACAAAAAGGACAAGTATTAGAAGGTGTTGTTAAAAACATTACTTCTTATGGTGTGTTCATTGACTTAGGTGGTGTTGACGGATTAATTCACATTACTGACCTTTCTTGGAGTAGAATCAACCACCCAAGTGAAGTTCTTGAATTAGACCAAAAATTAAACGTTGTAATCCTTGATTTCGATGATGAGAAAACAAGAATTCAATTAGGATTGAAACAATTAAACGCTCACCCATGGGATGCTTTAGATGCTAACTTAACTGTTGGTGACAAAGTTAAAGGTAAAGTAGTTGTAATCGCTGATTATGGTGCTTTCATCGAAGTTGCTGAAGGTGTTGAAGGTTTAATCCACGTTTCTGAAATGTCATGGTCAACTCACTTACGTTCTGCTCAGGACTTCGTGAAAGTTGGAGATGTTGTTGAAGCAGTTATCTTAACTCTTGACAGAGAAGATCGTAAGATGTCATTAGGTATCAAACAATTGACTCAAGATCCATGGACTGACATTACTTCTAAATACCCAGTAGGTTCTAAACATACAGGTATCGTTAGAAACTTTACAAACTTTGGTATTTTCGTAGAATTAGAAGAAGGAATTGATGGATTAATCTACATTTCTGACTTATCTTGGACTAAGAAAATTAAACACCCATCTGAGTTTGTAAACGTTGGTGAAAAACTTGATGTTGTAGTATTAGAATTAGATGTTGAAGGACGTAAATTATCTTTAGGTCACAAACAAACTACTGCTAATCCTTGGGATCAATACGAAGATTCTTTCGCTGTAGGAACTATCCACAACGGTGAGATTTCTGAAATCGTTGACAAAGGAGCTACTGTAGAATTCGGAGATGATATCGTTGCTTTCATTCCTACTCGTCACCTTGAAAAAGAAGACGGAAAGAAATTGAAAAAAGGTGATACTGCTGATTTCAAAGTAATCGAGTTCAACAAAGAATTCAAAAGAGTAGTTGCTTCTCACACTGCTATCTTCAGAGAAGAAGAAGAGAAAAACGTGAAAGCTGCTGCTGAAACTACTGCATCTGCATCTACAAACGCACCAGCTGCTACTTTAGGTGATAACAATGATGTATTAGCTGCTTTAAAAGCTAAAATGGAAAAAACTGAGAAAAAATAATTCTTAGTTTCATCTAAATAGAAAGTCCCGCAGAAATGCGGGACTTTTTTTGTTTTCTTTTTTTTTGTTTTGTTTGAAAATTTAATAATAAAAATTGTGTTATTGTAGTAAAAAGTTATTTTTGTTTTAAAATTTCTTGATATGAAAAAACTCTACTTTTTATTCCTTGTTTTATTCTTGTACAATAATATAAGTGCTCAAAGTATTACTTTTGGAAGCCCTGCTTTTAAAAACCGTTTATTAGCTGCTGATACACAAAATGGTTATGCCAAGGATAAAAACGGTAATAATATTAAAATTGATAGTAACGGAAATAAAGAAATTGAAATTTCTGAAGCATTAGAAGTTTATTATCTGGATGCTAGTGGTAATAATACTGATCCACAATTTTATAATATATATGGTATTGAATATTTTACAAATCTTAGATCTTTAAATTATAGTTCCAATAGAGTTTCAGGGGCGGATTTAAGGACATTAATTTATTTAGAAGATTTAGATTGTAGTTATAACACTGATTTTCCTGTTGGAATTAATCTTGAAGGACTAAATTTAAAGAAACTTAACGCATCAGGTACAGGTTTAATGAAGCCTTTTTTGACGGCAACTGATGGAAATGTTGGGCTTTCTCAGTTTCCAAATTTAGAAACTCTAATCTGTAACAGTACAGTTCTTACATCTATAAATTTATCAGGTTTAAAAAAACTTAAAACCTTAGATATTGGCAGTAACTTGCTAACAAACTTAAATTTGAGTGAATTAAGTAGCTTAGAAAATTTATATTGTTCTTTTAATTCATTAACTGAATTAGATTTATCGGCTTGTAAAAATCTAGTTAATGTAATTGCTTATAAAAATAAATTTGCTAGTCTATCAATCAAAGACATGCCAAAATTAGAAAATCTTGAATTGCATCAAAATTCTCTTCTAAAACTAGCAAACTTTGAAAACCTTCCAGCTTTAGGGAAGTTAACTGTATATGATTGTGCTTTAACATCATTAAGTCTTTCAGACCTAAGTTCATTAAAACAATTAAATTGTAGCAACAATAAACTAGTAAGTTTAAATTTAGAAAAATGCCCAAATTTAAAAAATGTAACTTGTAATTTCAACACCTTATTAACTACACTTAATATTTCAGCATTAGAAAATTTAGAGACATTAAATTGTTCTAATACTTCGTTAACAGCTTTAGATTTAAAAAATAACTTGAATTTAGAGATTCTTACAGCTTCACAGACTAAAGTTGAGTTTTTAGATTTATCACCATTGAAAAAACTACTTGATGTAAGTCTAACAGGAAGTAATTCATTACTTTACTTATTGTTAAAGAATGGGAGAACATATAAAAATTATTTCTTAAACGCCCCAAAACTTAAGTATTTATGTGTAGATGATGAAAACATTGAGTATTATAAACAGGTATTGACCCAGAGTGGAATCGATAATTGTGAGATCAATACTTATTGTAGTTTTGTTTCGGGTAAAGAACATTATATTATTAAAGGGATTAATAAATATAATGTTGATAATAAAGGATGTACAGCAAATAATTCATTATTTTCAAATATCAAATATACTGTTGCGAACGGAAGCAATATTGGTGATTTTTATTCGACCAAAGATGGCTCTTATTCTATAGCTGTACAAGAAGGAACAGTGACTATTACACCTAATGTTGAGAATCCTGAATATTTTGTTGTTTCTCCTTCTTTTGTAAATGTTACTTTTCCTGCTCAAAGTAGCCCTTTTATACAAGATTTTTGTATTTCTTCAAATGGGAATCAACCTGATTTAGAAGTGGTTTTAATTCCTATAGATGTTGCACGTCCAGGTTTTGATTCAAAATATAAAATAGTATATAGAAATAAAGGAAATATTACTCAAGCAGGTGTTGTTAATTTTACTTTTAATAATGATATTTTGGATTTAATAGCTTCTAATCCATTGGCAGAGAGTAAAACATATAATAAATTATCTTGGAATTTTACCGATTTGACTCCATTTGCAACTAAAGAAATTATTTTAACCCTCAAAGTTAATAGGCCAACAGACACACCGGCAGTTAATAATGGCGATGTGCTAAAATATACAGTAGCTATTACTTCGCAGAATAATGATAAAACTCCTTTGGATAACAATTTTACTTTGAATCAAACAGTTGTAGGTTCTTATGATCCAAACGATAAGACTTGCTTGGAGGGTTCCATTGTCACTCCAGACCTAATAGGAGATTATGTTCATTATATGATTCGCTTTGAAAACACAGGCACATATCCAGCGCAAAATATTGTAGTGAAGGATATTATAGATTTGAGTAAGTTTGATATTTCAACTTTGATTCCAACAAGTTCTAGTCATTCTTTTGTGACTAAAATTTCAGATGGAAATAAAGTAGAGTTTATATTTGAAAATATTAATTTGCCTTTTGATAACGCTAGTAATGATGGGTATATTGCTTTTAAAATAAAGACAAAACCTACATTGACAGTAGGAGATTCATTTACTAATGATGCGAATATTTATTTTGATTATAATTTTCCGATTTTAACTAATAAGGCAACTTCAACTTTTAAAACTACTTTGGCAACTAAAGATTTTGCTTTTTCTAAATACTTTGTTTTGCATCCAAATCCAAGTAGTCAGATTTTAAATATTTCAAAAACTGACAATATAGATATAGAGTCATTTGAAATTTATGATGTTTTAGGTCAATTACTAATCGCTGTTCCAAACGCAAAAGCAACTTCAAATATTGATATTTCTAAACTTAGAACGGGTAATTACTTTATAAGAGTAAAATCAGATAAAGGAAGTTCCAATATGAAATTTATCAAGAATTAAACAGAAAGCCCACAAATATGTGGGCTTTCTGTTTGTAACGTCTTGATTCAAGTTATATTTCTATATTGTCGAGAGGGAGTTGAGAACCTTTTTGGAAACGATATTTATTGAATTAGTTTGAAGCTAACAAATTTGATTCTTCTGCACTAAATTCATCCACTATTGAATAGGTTTCAATATTGGCAACCTTCATCAGATCGAGTATGTTTACTAAATTACCGTAGTTTGATTTTTTACTTGGCTTTATTATTACAATTACACCATTCATTGGTTTTCCTACTGAAATCATATAATCATGAACTTCTTTCTTTTTACGGAATACTTCTTGGTTAATTTCATTTTTCCCAGATTTAAATTCCTTTGGCGTTTCCTTGGGAAATTCTAATATTCCAGAATAAGTTATTATTTTATCGTTTTCGTCTAATAATATGGTATAGACCCTATCAGCTTTGATACATGCATGACTCCATCTGCATAGATCTTTTTCAGGTAAAGCAAGATCCATTGCTTTTGATTTCGATAATTCCCCAACAACCATAAAAAAGATAATCAACAAAAATGAAACACTAACCATGGCCGTCAAATCCACTCTTGAATTTAACTTTCTGCTTCTGACTTTTTGAGGTAGATTTTTCATAGGCTTTTTGATTTAGAATTGTGACACAATTGAATTAGTGTGAGGCCAATAATTTTGATTCTTCTTGAGTAAAATCATTTACTATTGAATAGTTTTCAATATTGGCAATTTTCATTTCATCTACGATATTTACTAAGCTTCCATAGTTTGAATTTTTACTAGGTTTTATAATAACAATTACTTCACTCTTTGGTTTTCCTTCGGAGGTCATATAGTTATGAACTTCTTCCTTTTTACGGAAGATTTCTTGTCTAATCTCATTTTTTTCAAAATTAAACTCTTTTGGTTTGTCGATTGGAAACTCTAGCTGACCTGAATAAGTTATTATTTTACCATTTTTATCTAACAATATTGTATATAATCGATCAGTTTTGACACATCCAATATTTTCTAAATAGACATAGTTTTCTGGGAAAGAAAGATTCATTGTTTCAGGCTTTAATAATTTCTTAGCAGCCATAAAAAATACAATCAGTAAAAAACAAACACTGACCATTGCGGTTAAATCTACTCTTGAACTTAACTTTCTGCTTCTGATTTTTTGAGAAAAATTTTTCATGATTAGTAAGTTTTGTTTTTAAATTTAATAATAAAATCGATACAAAAATTAGGAGTTTTTATATTTTTTAGAAAAAATTTTAGAATACTTTAATGTCTTGTTTTACGGGAGGCTTAGGAGAAAATCAGATTTTTTTGACCTAAAATAATTTTCAAATTAAAACCAAAACAATTTTATCTGCGTAAATGAGCTTATAACTTAAAATCATTTAAATATGAAAACTAGAAAATTTTTAGCCCTTGCAGTTTTAGCTTTAGGATTTGCATTTACATCAAATGCACAAAAATCAGTAATGGTTGGTGGTGCAGCTATGTATCCAAACAAAAATATTATTGAAAACGCTGTAAATTCAAAAGATCATACAACATTGGTTGCAGCTGTTAAAGCCGCCGATTTAGTTGAGACTTTAAAAGGAAATGGCCCTTTTACCGTTTTTGCTCCAACAAATGAAGCCTTTGATAAATTGCCAAAAGGAACCGTAGAAACATTGTTAAAACCAGAGAATAAAAAGCAACTTCAAAACATTTTGACTTATCATGTTGCAGCTGGAAAATGGAATGCTTCTGATATTGCAAAAGCAATAAAAGAAGGTAAAGGAAAAGCAACTATAAAAGCGGTAAATGGTGGAACCCTAACAGCTTGGATGAAAGGAAAAGACTTATACATTACGGATGAAAATGGTAATAAAGCAAAAGTTACTATCGCAGATGTAAATCAATCAAATGGAGTAATTCACGTTGTTGATGCAGTACTGCTTCCTAAAAAATAATAGGTTCAAATTCCAACTTAAAAATTCCAAATTCCAAGCATATTGGGATTTGGAATTTTGAATTTAGGACATTTTCAAATTATTTTTTAGCAGTCAAAGTACTTCCTGCTGAAGCGATTACAACACAAATTACGGCTAGAATTTCATAAAGATTCAAACTTTCGTTAAGAAAAATAAAAGCACAGATGGAAGCGGCTGCCGGTTCTAAACTCATTAAAATGCTAAAAGTACGAGGAGGAAGTTTTCCTAAAGCTTTCATTTCTAAGGTAAACGGAATTGCACTCGATAATAAAGCAAGAGCAACGCCCATTCCGAATAATTTTGGCGTAAGATTGCTTAATCCGCTGTCTAGAAATCCAAATGGCAGAACCAAAAGAGCGGCAAATAGCATTCCTGTTGTCACCGCGTAACCGTCATTCATTATTCTTGATACTTTGCCTCCTAAAACAATATAAGCGCTCCAAAATGCTCCTGCCAAAAGAGCGCATATAATTCCGATTGGATCTAAACGATCATTTGTCCAAGGTGCAATTAATAAAATACCAATTGCAGCAAGCAATACCCAACAATAATCTACCAAACGTTTTGAACCAGCAATTGCAAGTAATAGAGGTCCAACGAATTCTAAAGTTACCGCTAAACCAATTGGAATTCTTTCTATCGCGATGTAAAAAATTAAATTCATCGCGCCTAGTGACAAACCATACGGAATTACAATTTTCCACTGTTGCGGAGTTATTGCTTTAAGATTTGGTCTGTATGCCAATAATAAAATTAATGCCGAAACGCCAATGCGTATAGATGCCGTACCAGCTGCGCCAATTGTAGGAAAAAGTGTTTTTGCAATTGCGGCGCCACATTGCACACTAATAATCGCTAATAATACTGCTGGAACAGGAGGGAGACTTATTTCTCTGTTTTTCATAAAAAGGGTGACAGAAAATAAAGGTTTATTTCTGTCGGGTATATAAAATGTATTCTAAATTAATTGCCTAATGCTTTTTTGGTAACATAGGCGCGGTAACCAATAATTGCCATTTGCCATTTCTTTGCTTTAGAAATATCTAGACCTTGTTTGGTAAAGCTTGGCAAAAGTAGTTTATTTAGTTTGGCTAATAATTTATACATAGTAGATTTGTTTCGTCAAAGATATAAAAAAAAGACTTTGTGTTTGAAGCAAAGTCTTTTGGCGATAAAATGAAAAAAGTATTTAAATTTTGAGAATCAGGTTCTCATGTCCATCTGTTTCACGATTTATAGCATTTTTTGGAGCTTCCATCCAGCCAGTTTTGTTGATGACAAATTTAAAAAGATGTGTTTTGTCTTTTCCAAGTTGTGATTTAGGAATTGACAATTCAAAGGTATTTTTGTTTTTCTGAATCATTTGAAAATTGCTGTCATTTGGATTCCATTTGTCAAACGAACCTGCAATTGAAACACTTTTTACTAGATTAGGGTCTAGGTCTTTATCATGTTCGTACACAAATACGATATTTTCATTTACAATTTTGTAGCCATAGATACCCGTTTGCTTTTTGTTTTCAGCCAATAAATCATTAGAAAGTCTAATAATAGCTTCTCCTAATGCATTTGCGGTATTTTCATCACTAATATTTACAATAATCGAAATGCCTAATTGGCGTTCGGGATAAATAACCAGCATGTTTTGAGTTCCAAATGCACCGCCATGTTTCCAGCAGTTTTTTCCGTTTTCATCTACTTGAATATAATCCCAAAAATAACCATTCCATATTGTTGGGCTGTTTAAAAGATTTCGTTGCGATTCTTGTACAATTTTATTCTTTGTATTTAACTCATAAGCAATAAATTTGGTTAAATCACCTAAAGTAGATTTTAGCATTCCTGCAGCTCCCCAAAGATTATCTGAAATGTTTGGCATCAAAACTCCTTTCTGATTGTATCCGTTTGCAATTATATTTGAATTCAAATTGATACCGCTTGATTTCATATCTAATTTTGAAAAAATGTTCTCTTTCAAAAGCGTTTCATAACTTTTCTGGTATACATTTTCTAGAATATGCGCTGTCAAATTAAGGCTTCCGTTGCTATATTTAAATTTAGTTCCAGGTAAAGTGTCTAATTTTATCGTTCTAAGATCTTCAAAGAATTTTTCACGACTATATTCTTCATCCATTTTTTTGAAAGCGAGATAACTGCTATCATTTCGATTTTTTCGTAATTCAGAATTATCAGGAAGATCTTTATTGAATCCTGTTCTAAACGAAACTAAATCCTTAATTGCTATAGGTGTTCCGTTGTATTCTAAATTCGGATAAGAGCCTGTAATATATTTTCTGATATCCTCATCCAGATTTAATTTTCCTTCTAAAACTGCTTGTGCAGTAAGTAATCCTGTAAAAAGTTTGGTTATAGACGCAACTTCAAAAACAGTATTGTTGTTGGCAATGTTTTCCTTTCCTTTATCAATTTCTCCGTAATGTCTGGTATACGTTTTTCCCTTTTTTACAACACCAATCGAAATTGAGTTTCCTTTTGATTTTTCTGAAAGAATAGATGCCGTTTTGTCCATTGCCATAAAAACATCTTTTTCAGCCGAACTTTTCTGCGCCCAAATTGAAAAACTAAAGCACAGAAATAAAATTGAGATATGTTTTTTCATTTGTGTGTTCTTTTTAAAAAGAAAAACCAGTGTCGTGCACTGGTTTTTCTTTCTCAAAATGAGATTATTAAGCTTTTTTGTTTTGTTTTTCCATTTCCTTCATGTCTTTTTCATGCTGCTTCATATCCTTTTCATGTTGTTTCATGTCTTTCGAATGTTGCTTCATGTCTTTTGCATGCTGTTTCATATCAAGCTCATACTGTTTCATGTCTTGTTCGTATTGCTTCATGCTATTTTCATAGTCTTTAGAATCATCTCCAAAGTTAAACTTAAAGTCATAGCTGAACTTTTCCATTTGCGTATTGAATTTTTCCATTGCAAGCTCATATTTAGCCATTTCTTTCTCATAAATAGCTTCTCTTTGAGACATAATAGTTTCAATTTGTTTCTCATACGCATCCATCTGAGGTTCCCATGCTTCCATTTGTTTTTCAAAAGCTTCCATGTCTTTTTCAAATTTAGCCATAGCCACTTTATCTTTTGGGTTTTTAGGAGCAACTGGAGGTTTAGGCATTTTTGACATATCAACTGCAGGAGCAGGAGGCAGTGGTCCTGAAGGAAATGCTGGTGGCGTTGGCGGTGTTGGAGGAGCGATATCTCCATTACGAACAATAACTCTTTCGTTTCTAATTATTACAGGGACTTTAAAGTTTTTGTCTGTGTTAATGTTAATCGATTTTGCTCCATTTTCATCTGTTCCAATGGCCAGTTCGCAATCTTTTATAGCTTCGTCTCCGTCAATTTTGATGGTTTGTTTTTTACCAGAGTCCGATTTTACTTTGATCTGAATCGCAGTCAACTCTTCTTTAGTATTTCTTTTTACATCTGAAATCTCAACGTCAAGATTATGATTTGCTTTTAACTTTCCAGGAAGTTCGTTTAATTCCTTGTCAGTTGTATTTTTTGTTATTTTGATTGTTTCATCAGAATCTTTGATGGTATCTCTTTGAACAGCAGTTTCATTTTGTTTCTTTTCTTGTGCGATGGTTCTTATTTGAAATAAAAGAACAAATGCACCAAGAGCAGGAATTACTGCCGAATATTTCCAGTAGTTTCTTTTCTTTGATTGATTTTTGTTTAACATGACAATTCGTTTTTTGATTAATGATTGATAAAAATGATTGGTGATTGCAACGCAAGTTTCGTGCGTTGTGATTTTTAAAAGTGTGTATTGATAGGCTTTTTTGTCTGCAATTTTTTTAGAAGCTTCACTATCAGCGATAAATTCAAGATTTTGCAAAATTGCTTTTTTGTAAAGCCAAACAATTGGATTAAACCAAAAGAGGATGCAGAAAACCCTAGAAATCAAAACATCTACAGTGTGTTTTTGATCGCTGTGCACTTTTTCATGTTCTAGAATATTCTCTAATTCTGTAGCTGTATATAGTGATGAGTTATATACAATGTAATCGAAATAGGAGAAGGGAGCAATGTTTTCATCCACATCAATGAATTTAAAATCACTTTGCTGTTCAATTTTCTTTCCTTTCAAAACAGCGTTTAAACTGTAAAAATCAAGAGCAAATTTGATCATAAAGGCCAAGAAACCAATTCCGTAAACTACAGCTAGAACTAAACTCCAATTGATTTCAAAATTTTTCTCCTCAACAACTGTAACCTTTGTTGGTTTGTACTGAGGTGTGTAAACAATGGCATCTTGATTTGAAACGGGAATGTTTTTTACAGCATTTTCCGTAGTTGTAATAATTGGAGCAGGAGCAATCGCGGGCGGTGCTTCGACCAAAACCACTTTGGTGTAAACTACAAAAGGCAGTACAACAGAAGTAATTAAACCAGCAATTAAAAACCAGCGGCTGCTGTTGAAAAAAGTCTCTTTGCGAAGTAAAAAAATGTAAGCAAAATAAAACATTGCTAGTAACCCGCTTGATTTTAGGATAAAAATGAAAAGTGCTTCCATACTATTTTGATTATTTACCTTCTTTTGGATTTTCGATCATATCTAAGATTTCACGCAGTTCATCTGCCGAAATTTTTTCTTCTTTGGCAAAAAATGAAACCATGCTTTTATAAGAACTATTGAAATAATTGTCAATAGCAGTACTCATAAAACCTTTTCTATAATCTTCAATGCTTACAGCTGGATAATACTGATGTGTATTTCCAAAAGCATTGTGCGCGACATAACCTTTCTCTTCCAGATTACGAACAATGGTAGACAAAGTATTGTAATGCGGCTGATCTTCTAAAATCTCTGCTTGAATTTCTTTTACAAAAGCTTTTTTCAGCTTCCATAAAATATGCATGATTTCTTCTTCTTTGTTGGTTAGTTTTTGCATTTCTTTTCTGTTTAAAAATTAGAAAGGTTTTATTTTTTGGTTTCGATTTCAATTACTCCATTTGAAGCTTTATTGCCATATTGACCAGTTGCATTGACTCCAGTTAAAACATTTACAGATTCAATATCAGTTGGCTTAATACTGTTATAATCAAAACCAGCAGGCATTTCTTCTCCATCAACAATTACAAGCGGACTAGATATTTTAATATTCGTTTTTGTACCATTAGAAACGGCAACCGCTGTACTTGTGCCAGTCGTAATAACTTTAGTGTTGTTGTCTTTGTTTATTATTACAGTAGTGCTAATATTTGTATTAGTATCACTGTTAGTTTTTGTACTAGTAATAGAATTAGTGTTAACATTGCTTTCTGTATTAGTAGTTATAGTTTTTCTTTCCGAATTTTTATTAGTTTTGCCATCCATAGAAACTTTTTTGCTGACAGTGATTTTCTCATCAGAAGTTTGAATGCCAGCTTTTTTCTTTCCATTTTTGTCTGTTATGACAATTATCCCAAAATCTTTAATGGTTTTATCTCCTCCCGTTTGTATAGATTGAGATTTGTCACTTCCATTAATTATGTCAACTTTAATTGAAGTTAACTCGTTTTCTGAGTTTCTTTTGATTTGAGAAACTTCAAAGTTGATGTTGTGCAGTTTCTTTAACTTTTCTTTTATCTCTTTTAGTTCTGCATCTGTTGAATTTTTCAAGATTTTGTACACATCTACAGACTCAATTTCTGTTGAAACTACTTTTGTGTTTGGTTGTCTTTCTTTTGCAACTACTTCAATCTGAAATAATAATACAAATGCAACAAGAGCAGGAATTACAGCATAATACTTCCAGTAATTCCTTCTTTTCGATTGATTTTTGTTTAACATGACGATTCGTTTTTTGATTAATGATTGATAAAAATGATTGGTGATTGCAACACAGTTTTCGTGCGTTGTTATTTTTAAAAGCGTGTATTGATAGGCTTTTTTATCTAAAAGTTTTTTTGCGGCCTCGCTGTCGGCAATAAATTCTAAGTTTTGAGTTATTGCTTTTTTGTAAAACCAGACAATCGGATTGAACCAGAAAATGATGCTGAATATTCTAGAAATCAAAACATCAAATGTATGATTTTGATCGCTGTGCACTTTTTCGTGTTCAATTATGTTTTCCAATTCTGAAGCTGTATACAGTGATGAGTTGTACACAATATATTCAAAATAGGAGAAAGGAGCAATGTTTTCGTTTATGTCTATGAATTTGAAATCGGCTTGCTGTTTGATTTTTTTTCCTTTAATGATGGAATTCAAACTATAAAAATCAATTGCCAATTTTATTAAGAATATCAAAAGACCAGCGGCGTAAAGACCTAGAATAACATAATTCCAATTAAATTCTGAAGATTCATCTTGAGATGCGTTTGATACAAAATTCTGAAAATCGGTATTAAACTGGGGAGCAGCATTTATCCATATTACCTTCGTATAAGTCAATAATGGTAGAATTGCCGATACAATTAAACCTGACAAAAGAAACCATCTGTTGCTGTTAAAGAACGTTTCTTTGCGCAATAAAAAAAAGTACGCGCAATAAAACAAAAGCATTAAACCGCTTGATTTGATAATGTAGATGAAAAGTGCTTCCATAATCTGAATTATTTATCTTCTTTTTTATTTTCGATCATCGATAAAATTTCACGCAATTCATCAGCTGAAATTTTCTCTTCTTTAGCAAAAAAGGAAACCATGCTTTTATAAGAACTATTAAAGTAATTATCGATTGCGGTTTTCATAAATCCTTTTCTGTAATCTTCAATCGGCACTATTGGAAAGTACTGATGTGTATTTCCAAAAGCATTATGGCCAACATATCCCTTTTCTTCCAGATTACGCACAATAGTAGATAATGTGTTGTAATGTGGCTGATCTTCTGTGATTTCAGCTTGAATTTCTTTTACAAAAGCTTTTTTCAGCTTCCATAAAATCATCATAATTTCTTCTTCTTTGTTTGTTAACTTCTGCATCTTCTCTAATTTTAATTCAAACCTACAACTATTTTTTTAGTTACGCAACTATAAAAATAGTTATTTAACTAAAAATTAAGTTTGATTTCAATTTTGGACGCAGAAAAGCCATTCAAATTTAATGGTAATAAATTGAATTATAAGGTTTTAAAAAGTTAAAAGTTGTTTATGAAGCCTTTTTGTTGATTAAAGCATTTTTTATCCAAATGCAGCATCCCGTTGCAACAACTCCAATGCAAGCCATAAAAAGCCAGTTGATTTGGTAGCCAAATCGGGTAATAATCTCAAAGCCAAGTTTAGAACTTACAATATGAGCAAGACTAAAACTCATGGTATAAAGCGCCATATAGCGTCCTTCTTGTCCGCGTGGCGCACGGCTTAATGCGAATGCATTGGAAAACGGAAAAGTAAGGACTTCACCAATAGAAATACAAACCATACTGACAACCAATATTCCTGCCCAGAAATTAATAAGAAGCAAAAAGAAGCTTGAAGCCATTACAAAAGAGCCCACAATTATAATTCTAATTTTAGGAAAAGCTTTTCGTTCTAAAAACCCAACAGTTGGCATTTCGAGAGAGAATATTAAAAGACCGTTTAGAGTCATTAAAAGACCAGTTTGGAATTCGCTTAAGCCAAATTTTTCATTATGATATAAAGGAAGAGTTGTAAAAAGCTGGAAGAAAATCATAGCCGTGATAAAACTTACGAATAAGAAAACCCAGAAAATTTTATCATGAAAAACCGATTTTACATCAGAAGCACTTTCTTCTTTATCATCGTGAGTGGCTTTTTTCTTTTCTTTTACCAATAAAGCAAAAATGGAGATTGAAATGATACATGAAGCTCCGTCAACCCAAAACAAACCTGAATATCCCATTCCCATAATAATTAAACCTCCAAGTGCTGGACCGGCAGCAAAACCTAAATTTACGGCAAGACGAACCAATGTCAATGCACGAGTTCTATTTTCTGGTTTAGCATAAGCTCCAAGAGACACAAACATCGCAGGGCGAAACATATCTGCAATGGTCATAAGAACAAACATCGCAGCGCAAAGTGCCCAGAAAGTAGTAATATATTGTACAAAGAAAAGAGAAACCCCACTGGTAAATAAACTAAAAATCATGATTTTATAGAATCCTATCTTATCTGATAGTTTACCTCCCAACCAAGAGCCGAGCATTGACCCAAAACCAAATGCGACCATAATCCATCCAACTTGATTGTAGGTAAAATGAAGATCTTCTTTTAAATATTTTGATAAAAAAGGAAGAACCATTGTTCCAGCGCGGTTGATAAAAGTGATGATGGCAAGAATCCAAACTTCTCTGGTAAAACCTCGAAAGTTATTGATGTAGTGGGTTAGGGCTGTTTTAAGCATTTTGTGTGATAGATTATCGTCACAAAGTTAGCAAACTTTGTCTCGTTAAGTGGTTGTTGTTTTGTTACTTTTGAACTATTTTTGCAGAAAATTTCTAAGATGAAAACTATAAACGCCCTAGCTTTATTGTTGGTTTTTAATTTTGGCTTTGCACAAAAAAAGTTTAGTAAAACTGATGTTCAGAAGTTTCAAAAGAAAATCAACTCTGAATATGCTGATCCTAAGACAAGTCCATTGATGGCTGAAGATCTAAAAACTTTTAAAAGCTTAGATTTTTTTCCTATTTCTGAAACTTATTTTGTGAACGCAACTTTGGTAAAAGCCAAAGGCGGAAAAGTTTTTGAAATGAAAACTTCTGGAACGCGTACTCCAAAATATACTAAGTACGGAACTTTACATTTTAAAATAAATGGAAAACCTTTTCAGCTTGCGGTTTACCAAAGTTTAGATCTTATTGTACAGGAACAATATAAAAATCACTTGTTCTTGCCTTTTTCAGATTTAACAACGGGCAAAGAAAGTTACATCGGAGGGCGTTATATTGATTTAGAAATTCCGAAAGGAAATACAATAGCAGTCGATTTTAATAAAGCTTATAATCCGTATTGCGCTTATAACTACAAGTATTCTTGTCCGCTTGTGCCACAGGAAAATGATTTAAAAATTGAAATCAAAGCGGGTGTAAAGACTTTTCATTAATGAAATATTTTAATCTTCATACGCATCAATTTACCAATCAATCAGATGTTTTAGAATTGGTTAATCAATATCCAAAAGATTTTGATGCGTCAATTCCATTTTACTCAATAGGAATTCATCCGTGGTATATTGAGGAAACTCGACTTGATGAAGATTTGAAGATTATTGAAGAAAAACTGCAAACTAAAAATTGTCTGGCAATAGGCGAATGCGGTTTGGATAAAAGAATAGAAGTTCCGTTTGATTTACAAGTTTCTGTTTTTGAAAAGCAATTGGAATTAGCTCAAAAATTTAAAAAACCTGTAGTGATTCATTGCGTTGCCGCTTTTCAAGAAGTAATGGCAATCAAGAAAAAAATGAAGATAAGTGTTCCAATGATTATTCATGGTTTTTCAAAAAATAATCAACTCGCAGAACAATTAATCGGTGCTGGATTTTATCTTTCATTTGGAAAATATTTATTGAAAAATCCAGATTTGAAAACTGTTTTTCAAAATGTTCCTAATAATCGTTTTTTCTTAGAAACTGATATTATGGAAGAATCAATTAAGCAAGTTTACGAAATAGCTTGTGAATATAAAGGATTAAAATTAAAAGAATTAGAAGGTATTATTTCAAGTAATTATAGAAATGTATTTGAATAATCAAATGTGAAATGTCAGGCTGAGCGGAGTCGAAGCCTCATTCCAATTGGAACGCCCTTCGACTCCGCTCAGGGTGACAACAGTAAAAAACTTGAAACATTAAACTTGAAACAAAAAGAATAAAAACAACAAAAAAGAATATATGGCAGAATGGACAGAAAGAGCTGAGCTTTTGTTTACTAAAGAAGGATTAGAAAATTTACAAAAATCTAATGTTTTAGTCGTTGGACTAGGAGGAGTTGGATCTTTTGCAGCTGAATTTTTAGCAAGAGCAGGAGTAGGAAACATGACAATTGTGGACGGAGACGTTGTAGATATCACCAATATTAACCGTCAATTGCCAGCTTTACATTCAACAGTTGGTCAGCCAAAAATTAAGATTGTGGGTGATCGTTTGATGGATATTAATCCAGAATTAAATCTAACTCGTGTTCAGGAATTTCTTTCTCCAGAACGTGCTTTTGAAATTGTTTCTCCAGAATTTGATTATGTTTTGGACTGCATCGACAGTATTACTCCAAAATTAAATCTGATAATTGCTGCAAAACGCAAAAGAGTAAAAATTATCAGCAGTATGGGGGCTGGCGGAAAAATGCTGGCTTCAAAAGTAAAAGTGAGTGATATTTCAAAAACAATTAATTGCTACTTTTCAAAAACAATTCGCAAGCGTTTAAAAGAAGCAAAAATCAATAAATTGAAAGTAGTTTTCTCTTCTGAAATTCAAGACGAAAAAAGCTTAAAATTGACAGACGGCAAAAACTTCAAAAAATCATTTTACGGAACAAATAGTTATATGCCAGGATTATTTGGCTTGCACGCTGCAGAAACGGTGATTAGACATTTGTTGAGCAAATAAGATGCTAAGATTCTAAGTTGCTAAGTTTTTTGTAGCTGTGAAAATGAATCTTAATTTTTAGACCTTATAAATAGAACTCAAAGCAAACTTTGTCAAAGTTTAAAACTTTGGCAAAGTTAACACACAAAAGAGAAACCTTAGAATCTTAGCATCTCAGAATCTCAGAATCTCAGAATCTCAGAAACTTAAAAAAAAAATGATTAAAACAGTAATTTTTGATATGGATGGTGTAATTGTTGACACAGAACCCGTTCATCGTTATGCCTATTATTTGCAATTTTCAGAATTGAATATCGAAGTTCCTGAAGAAATGTATACCACATTTACAGGATTTTCTACTAGAAATACATTCCAGACTTTAAAAAGTTATTTTCCAACTGTAGAGCAGGAGGTAGAAGATTTGATTCAAAGAAAAAGAACTATTTTCAATGATGCTTTTGATACTAAGGAAGATTTGCATCTTTTGGATGGTGTCGAAGATTTGATTAAAGATTTGTACCACAACGGAATACAATTGATTTTAGCTTCTTCGGCTTCAAAAGTTACTATCGATCGCGTTTTTACAAGATTTAATCTTCATCAGTATTTTACACATATTGTGAGCGGTGAAGATTTTCCACAATCAAAACCAAATCCAGCGATATTTATTCACGCAGCTTCATTATCGATTGCGCCAAAAGAAGAATGTATTATTATTGAAGATAGTACAAACGGCGTAAAAGCTGCAAAAGGTGCAGGTATTTATTGTGTGGGATATAAAAGCGAACATTCGCATTTGCAGGATTTATCTGAAGCAGACTTGGTTATAGATCATTTTAACGAATTAAATGCTGAAAAAATATCACAGCTTAAAGCTTGAATTATATAAAATTTAACATTTCTTAGCTGATTGAATTTGTAAATTTGAAATAAAATAAAAACTTAAAATAATGAAGAAACTACTTATTGCTTTAGCCCTGATTATCGCTCCATTAGCATCAGAAGCACAAGTAAAAACGCCGCAAGCAAGTCCAAAAGGATATATTAAACAAACTGTTGGTTTAACTGATGTTGAAGTTACGTATTCAAGACCAGGAGCAAGAGGAAGAGCTGTGTTCGGAAATTTAGTTCCGTTTGGGAAACTATGGAGAACAGGAGCAAATGAAAATACAATCATAAACTTTAGCGATGATGTTGTAATTGACGGGAAAACGCTAAAGAAAGGAAAATATGCCATCTATACCATTCCTAGAATTGAAAGCTGGGATATCATTTTTTATCTTTCTACAGACAACTGGGGATTGCCAGAAAATTGGAGCGATGCGTATGTTGCTTTGAAAACTACGGTAAAAGAAGATGCATTGCCAACTCCTGTTGAAACATTTACAATCGGAATTAATGGTTTAGATCCAAATTTTGGATATTTAGATATTTCTTGGGAAAACTCTCATGTAGCTTTAAAATTTGAAGTTCCAACTGCTAAAATTGCTACTGCAAGTATCGATAAGACTTTGTCTGGTCCAACTTGGAACGATTATTTTGCAGCATCTCAATATTTATTCCAATCAAACGGAAATATTGAAACAGCAAGAAATTATGTAGACAAAGCGCTTGATATGAGTTCAGATAAACCTTATTATGTTTCAAGATTAAAATCATTGATCCAAGCAAAACAAGGTGACAAAAAAGGTGCAATCGAAACGGCAAAAGCTTCTTTGGCATCTGCTGAAGCTGCAAACAATGCAGATTACGTTAAATTGAACAAAGATAGTATCGCTGAGTGGAGCAGATAATAATTCTTCCGAATTATTAAATTCCAATTATAAAAATTACAAATTCCAAAGCTTTCGGGTTTTGGAATTTTTTTTGAAATAAATTCAGACAGACTTGTCTGTATATTTAAATTTTTATTACATTTGTAACTGTTTAGCATTAGTCTAGACCGATATATATAGAAATAATACATTTTAAGATGCAGCCTAAAGAACGAATTTTAGAAAAGACTTTTACTTTATTTCATAAGCAAGGTTATAATGCCACAGGGATAAATCAGATTATTGAGGAGGCAAAAGTGGCTAAAGCCAGTTTTTATCAGCACTTTAAATCTAAAGAAGATTTGTGCGTAGCTTTTCTAGAGCAGCGCCATTCTTTTTGGTTTAACGAATTATTGAAATTTACTTCAAATGCTGAAGATTCTAACTTGAAGGTTATGGCATCATTTGATTTTTTGATTTACATGAATAAAAATGAAAATTTTAGAGGATGCAGTTTTCTAAATATACTATCAGAGATTCCGTCTGATAATGTTAAGATACTCAACGTTATTCAAAGTCATAAAAGTGATTTGCGAGTTTATTTTAAAGATTTTTTAAAAGATGATTTGCTGGCGGACCACATCTATTTATTATTTGAAAGCTGTATAATCGAAAGTCAGTTGTTTAAATCAAATCGGTTAATCGAACAATCAAAAAAGATAATTCAAACTTTAATTTTAAAATAATGGAACAGAAATTACCGCTGCCTCCGTTCTCTTTAGAAACGGCATTGGAAAAAATCCAATTGGCAGAAGACGCATGGAACAGCCAAGACCCAGAAAGAGTTTCAAAAGCCTACACGATAGATAGTGAATGGAGAAACAGAGACAAATTTGTAAACGGGCGTGATGAAATCATTCTTTTTTTGACTGAAAAATGGAAAAAAGAAAGAAATTATAAATTGAAAAAGGAATATTGGGCTCATACCGAAAACAGAATTGCAGTACGTTTTGAATATGAATATCAGGATATTGATGGAAATTGGTTTAGAGCTTACGGAAATGAAAACTGGGAGTTTGACGCAAACGGTTTAATGCAGAAAAGATTTGCAAGTATAAACGATCTTCAGATTTCTGAACAAGACAGAAAATTTAAATAAAGCGAAACAAAAACTAATTCATACTAGGTGGTTCAGGAATTTTAATTTTCTGCTTGATTTTCTTCACAATCAAAAGATAAAAAGTAATGCCGCCTAGAATAATCAATAAAGCAATTTGAAGTTGGCCTAAACTATTATTTCTGCTGTACATCGCATTCGCAGCTGCAAGTTTAGCTTTTCCTTCTTCGATCTGAATTTGAGAAAGGGATTCAAGCGTTTTTAGAGCTTCTGCGCTGGAAATGGCAATTTTATCCCAGTTTTTGCTTTCAACTTGCTTATTTATTTCTTTGCAGGAAAGCAAAAAGGCATCAAAATATTGTTTTTCTTTATTTGTTAAAACGGTTTTAGCATACAAATCGTCAATATCATGAATAATATCAAGTGTGTGAATGATTTCATTTTTTTTAATATTGTCGCTTAAATTGAGTTTTTCGGCTTCAGCTTTTATAAAATGAAGTTCTTTTGAATATTGAAAAATATAATGTGCCACAACCAAACGATCTTTGTAAATCGCATTGATATTGTCGTTTACATTTTTGGAGTTTCGCAGCGTATTAAAGTTACCAAGCAGAATGATAAGCATTACGACTAGTAAAATAAAAGCTGCTTTAGTTTTATTGCTGTATCTTCTGTGATCTTTCATAGCTTTTTGGGAAACTAAAATTTTAATCAATCATTTTGTTTTCTACGAGTGCAATGTTTTTTATGGATGACAAAGGAGTAATTTTTATTTTTTTGTCTCCTTTAATGAGATAGAAATAATACAAGCTATTATTTCCGATGATAAAAACATTCTTAGATTCACCTTCATTAAAATCCAACTGATAGCTGTAATCCAATCGATTTTCTTTTAGTTTTTTCGTAGTGAAATAGCCTCCAGCTAATCCATAACCTAAAAAAAAGGACAATAAAAAAATAACAAGCGATTTTATGGCAATACCATTATAGTAGCTTTTAGTTTCTTGTGGTGATAATTCGTCAGTTGATTTCAGTTCAAAAGATTTTTTTACAAACGGCAAATCTTTATTCTTGGCTAAGAAGGAAGGAAGATAAAAATGAAGCAAAAAAAGTAAAATAATTGCTCCTAAAATCACTGGGTTTGAAGTAAATTCAGCAATCGGACTAATTAATATATCCATTATTGTAGAATACCGCAATATGTTAATTCCAAATTGGTAGTAAAATATACTATCCTTTAATATTCCCATTAATATTAGAAATAAATATCCAAAAGGCAATAGCTTTTCTAAATCGTCTGAAATCTTCATTTCTCTAGCTTAAGATTAGTTTGGTCAGTTTTACAACTTACTAAAATAGTCTTTTTTACTTACAATAAATGGAGAAATTATATTCTAATGAAAAAAAATGATATTTATAAAAACAACTTTAGAATCATATTTTATTCAAGAATTAACTCATTATCATCCGTTTTTCCTTTGAAAAACAAAAACTGCAATAAAAGCGCTAATACAATTGTCAAAATTGCTCCAATAAAATTCAGCCATAAATAGCCTAATTTTTCCTGACGGTAAATCATGAAATAATAAATGACAAAAATGGTAAGTTGGCTTATAATAGCACTAATAAACATTGGCTTTGCCTGAACTTTTTTGGTGTAAAAGCCAACAAGAAAAATTCCTAAAACAGTTCCGTAGAAAATTGAACCAATAATATTTACGAGCTGAATTAAATTTTCAAACAAAGTTCCAACGCAGGCAAAAAGTATCGCTACAATTCCCCAGAAAAGAGTAAAAAACTTAGTGACATGCAAATAATGCTTCTCTGATTTTTCTTCTTTCTGATTTCGTTTGTAAATATCAATTGCAGTTGTAGAGGCCAAAGCTGTCAAACCAGAAGCTGTAGAAGACATCGCTGCCGAAAGAATAACGGCCAATAACAATCCGATAAGTCCTTTTGGCAAATAATGTAGAATGAAATGGAAGAATACGTAATCTTTATCATTCGTTTCAGAATTACTATCGGCTCTCGAAATGATTTCTTTGGCTTTATCACGAAGATCTTTCTCTTTGTTTGATAATGCAACCAATTCTTTACGTAAAATTGGATTATCATAATCCTGATTCAGCTGATCGATATACAATAAGTTTATAACCTTTTTGTCTTCTGAAAGTTTTACCAGTTTTTCTTCTAAAACATGATATTCCTGTTTAAAGGCAGATTTTTCAATAGCAATTTTATTATTCGGATTAAAATTTAACGGCACAGGATTGAATTGAAAAAAGACAAAAACCATAACTCCCGTTAAAAGTATAAAGAATTGCATTGGCACTTTCAGCAATCCATTCATGATTAATCCCATCTGACTTTCACGAACTGATTTACCCGATAAATATCGTCCAACCTGCGATTGGTCTGTCCCAAAATAGGCAAGAGCCAGGAAGAAACCTCCTGTAATACCGCTCCAAAAAGTATATTTTTCTTCAGGATCAAAAGAAAAATCAACAATATTCATTTTATCATTTGCGCCTGCGATATGTAGTGCGCTGTTGAAAGTCATATCGTTTGGAAGATAGTGCAGAATTAAGAAAAATGTGATAAACATTCCAGACATTATGACAAACATCTGCTGTTTTTGGGTTACGTTTACTGCTTTTGTACCTCCAGAAAAAGTATAGATTATAACCATAACTCCAATGATAATATTCATTACAGTCAAGTTCCATCCTAAAAGAGCAGATAAAATAATGGCTGGTGCATAAATGGTCAATCCTGTTCCTAAACCTCTTTGAACCAAAAACAAAATAGCAGCAAGCGAACGTGTTTTAACATCAAATCGGCGTTCTAAAAACTCATAAGCTGTAAAAACTTTACTTTTATGATAAAGCGGAATAAAAGTCAAACAAATGACAATCATGGCAATTGGCAGACCAAAATAAAACTGTACAAAACCCATTCCGTCGTGATATGCTTGTCCTGGCGTAGATAAGAAGGTAATTGCGCTGGCTTGTGTGGCCATTACAGAAAGTCCGACAGTATACCAAGGCGTTTCATTGTTTCCTAAAATGAAATCTTCTACGTTTTTACTGCCTCGAGTTTTCCAAGAGCCGTATCCAACAATAAATAATAATGTGACAATAAGTACGATCCAGTCAAATAGCTGCATAGGTTATGAGTATAATTGCATGATTAAAAGAAAAATAGCTATGTAGATCGCATTAACTACCAATACATAAGTGTAGCTTTTTTTCCATTTTTTTGTTTTTTTGGCTTCCATATTTTATTGCTTTAAATCTTGTTTTGGAGCTTCAATGGGCTGTTTTAGAGAAATGATATTCGATAATAATCGATATGCTCCAGAAACACCTTCTGGCAATTCTCTAAAGAAACTCAAACCGGTGTAAATATAGTATCCTTTTCCGTACGGTGCTACAAGTAAAGCTCCATCTTTTGCAGATTCTCCTTTGTCATGCGATGAAATAATAGGAGTGAAGGCAGGATCGTATTCGTTTGGATAATATAAACCTTGCTCTTGTGTCCAGCCTTGAAAATCTTTTTCAGAGATTTTATTTGGAGTATTTAAAACAGGATGATTTGGCGCTAAGAATGTAATTTTAGCATTTTCTTCTGTCACGCGGTCGTTTGACAATTTTAACGGATATGGCGCTATTTTATCAGTAACTAGTTTACCATTTGTATTGTACTGTACAATCATATTTTTACCGCTCTTAACAAAATTGAATAGTATATTTTGTTTGTTTGCCAAAGCATTTACGGTATTGTAGGCACGAACTCCTGTAATTACAGTGTTGAAAGAATCTAGCTTTTGAGGTGTAATTTCTTCTGGTTTTAAGATAGAAACTTTGTATCCCATTTGGGTTAAACTTTCCGGAACTTCGTCACCAGCCCCCATAATATAGGCAATGGCATCTCCAGAAATTTTCAAATCAATTCTGATGCATTTTGATTCTGCTGGTTTCAAAACCATTTGTTTGGTAATATGAGGGAAATCAATGATCGTTTGGTCTTTATCAAAACGTTTATTGTCAACAATAGCAACACTTTTTGCTATAACTTCTTCTGGATTTACTGGAGGGGTTACTTCAAAGTAATAGATTTGTTCTGTGCCTTTTTTGTCTAAAGCAAACGGAATTTCTTTTGGAGAAACATTCCAGCTTTTTGGCAATTCTAATTGCAGATTTCCTTTTACATCGTCTTTTCCAGCACGAACTTTTACTGGAACCATTTTGCTTTTGGTGCTTCCAAAAATCAAAACTCTTTCTAATATCGAAGTAGTAACTTCTGGCACAATATCAAGGAAATTATACATTTCGCCTTTTACGCCATCATTGTATTTGTAAACAACAGTTCGCTCAAAAGGAATTTCAACATCATTGATTTTTACATTAAAAACTACTTTTGTGTCTCGTATAATATCAGGGATACCAATATTTTCTTGATTCGAAACGGTATACATTCCAACTGTAGCTTTTTCTTTTAGCCAATAAGGCTGAGTGTACTCAATATTGTTTGGAAGCTGTAACTGCAAATTGATTTTCTGATCGTTATTGTTTTTTAAAACGATATTTTGGGCTGTTGTCTGATTATCTGGAAGTGTTGTCACGCTAACTAACTGCATTCCAACAGAACATCTGTTTATTGCTTCAAGACTTAGTTTAATAGTGCTTCCTGGAGTTGCTTCTTGCTCATTGGCAACAGCTTCAAGATATAAACCAGAACAAGATGCAATAATGTTTTTTATCGCTGTCGATTTAATTTCTTTCCAATGTGTATCGTCTAAAGCTTGAATCATACTATAAGCTTTAACTAAATCAGGAATACTTGCAGAAGGATGGCTGAAATCGTATTTTGAAATGATTGAAGAAATTAAGTCGCCAACTGGTTTTCCGTTTTTAACGCGGTTCCAGCTTGTATCAATTCCGTCAAATAAATTATCGCGCTCTTTTGGAGTTTCACCATTAATTAGTTCTAAATATTCGGTTTCTTCACCACGAACTCCCGTGCTACCAAAACCTTGCGATTGATGGCAGCTTCGGCTTAAAGCAGCAATTTCTTGATTTGATTTTCCGATTCCTGTGTAGTAAACACCAGTTTCTAGCTTTGTAAATTTAGATTTATTAGCGGCATCAAATTTTTCTTGGCTTCCGTAAAACCACCAAGACGGATTGAAGAATTGGCGTTTTACCTGCCAAGGCGAAACGTATTTTAATTGTTCAGGATAAATTTTAGGATCGTTTGTCAATTTGAAACTTTCAACGCTCAACATTGCTGAAGATGTATGATGCCCGTGTGTTGTGCCTGGCGAACGATGATCAAAACGATTGATGATAATATCTGGTTGGAATTTTCTGATTGTCCAAACTACATCGGCAAGGACTTTATTTTTGTCCCAAATATCTAAAGTTTCGTCAGGATTTTTAGAAAAACCAAAATCATTTGCTCTTGAGAAAAACTGTTCTCCTCCGTCAATTTTTCTAGCTTCAATTAATTCTTGAGTTCTAATAACACCTAGAAGTTCACGCAATTGAGGCCCAATTAAATTTTGACCTCCGTCACCTCGAGTCAATGACAAATATCCTGTTCTGGCATTCATTTCATTGGCCAAAAACGAAATCATTCTGGTATTTTCATCGTCAGGATGTGCGGCAACATACAATACAGAACCTAAAAAGTTTAGCTTTTTGATTTGATTGTAAATTTCAACTGAATTTGGTTTTTGTGGCTGCTGTGCAAATGAAACCTGAAAACCGATAAAAAATAAAAGAAAGATCTGAACCTGTATTTTTCGCATGGTGAGTGTTAGATGTTTTTTTGAAATTATTTCAAAAATAGTAATTATTTTATGTAAGATTATTTAAATGAATTGTTAACGCTCAATAATTATACCTTTCTTTAAATTTATAAAACAAAAAAAGCTGTTAGAACCTAATTCTAACAGCTTAATATAAGTGTTTTTGAATTTTACTTCAATTTGTTTTCAGTGTCTTTGTAAGTTCCTGTAATGGTTACATTGCTTCCTTTTGTAACTTTTCCGTAGATTGTTATAGAAGAGTTATTTCCGATAAAGTTAATTTTAGCACCGCTGTTTAATCTTAAATCTCCCCAGATTACAACAGAACCTTCAACTTGCAAATGAGCATTATTATTGATAATTAACTCGGTCGGATTCGATTGCTGGTATTTTCCTTGAGACAAACTCCCTGTCATGTTGAAAGTGCCACCGCTATTTAAAATCAAACTATTTTGAACAGTAATTGATCCGCAATGTGTTAAAACTGCATTAGAATTAATAATTGCTGAGTTAATAGCAGTCGCACCTTGATATGATTTTATGTCGTTTGAATTCAAAATCAGATCCTTACCTTGATTGTAAATGCTATATGAGGTACAGTTTGCAAAAGTTGTGTTTGGTTTTTCCATTTTTATGATTTTCAAACCACCTGTTCCGCTCGCAACATAAATATAATTGCCGCTTGATTTTACATAGTTTGACGAACCTGCAATTCCAACAGAACCTAATAAATTAAGTTGTGTTGCAGATTGGTACACATTCAATCCAAGAGCACCGTTTGCCACAAAAGCATAACCATCATTAAAAGAAACAGCATTTGTTACATTATCTTCTCCAGCTGTTGCAATTGCAATGCTTTGCAATTTAGAACCGCTGTTGATATCGTATACGCCAAGACCGTTTGGACCTTCAGAAACAAAAAGTTTTGTTCCATCAATATCCATTGTTCTTTTTGCGCCACTTACATCTGTTGATGTTGTAAAGCTTTTTTGCAGAGCAAGAGTCGATTGATTGTAAATATTAACGCCTTTTGTACCGCTTAAAGTTACCACTTTATCGCTTGTTAAAGCAATAGAACGTAAATCGGCTACAGCAACTTTTCCTGTGATTTCTTTTGTAGAACTGCTTAATTTAAATAAACTTCCGTTGTCTCCAGTCACAGCAAAGTAATTAGAAACATTGGCCGCAACGTCAGTTGTAACTCTGCTTTCTAAATAATTGGCTTTGAATTTATCTGTAAGCATTCCAGAACTTAATTCCATATTAAGCACAATAGCAGGATTGTTTGTTAGAAGCGGATCTTTATCAACATCTTTCGCTGCTCCGATAATTAAATTTGAACCAGAAAAAGTTAGAGATGTAATATCTGTATTAGGAATTAGGGCAGAAGCAACCAATTTTGGTTTGTACGGATCTGAAACATCAATTACATCAATAGCTCCAGAATAAGCATCGCCTCTCATAATATAAGATACATAAGCATAATTTCCGTTGACAGTTACATGGCTCGCTTGAAGCGTTCTTCCGTTAGCATCAACTGGAGGTTTGACTTCGGCAATTTGAACTAAAGGAAAAGAAGTGTTAGAATTTTCAGTTGCTTTTCCTGTTAGAGAACCATTTTCGATTGAAATTACCCCTGAATTGGTTAAGTCAAGTCTTTGATTCAATGTAGATTGATCTGAGGTAATAGTAATGTTATTTGACGATTGTCCATCGTTTTTGTTGTCATTATTATCGTCACAACCTATTAACAGTGACATAGCTAAAAATGAAAGCAAATAAACATTCTTTTTCATAAATTTCTTTTTTGGATTTAAAAATTCGGCGCAAAGATATATCATAATCACATTAAACAAAGGTTAATTCTGCTAAAACCTATTCTTTTACAGTGATTTATACATGAATTATAAATTTTTAACAAAACTTCGAGATTTAGTTGGCATAAAAAAAGAGAGTATCATGTTTTTGATACTCTCTTGTATTGATTACTAATAATTTAGCAATTATCTTCTTCCGTGTCCGTGACCATGGTCGTGATCATCATCGTGATCGTGACGATCATGTTTTCCATGGTGTTTATCGTAATGTTTGTCATAACGTTTGTAATCTCTTCTGTCGTCATAACCATATACAGGTCTTGGTCTGTAAGGTCTTTGTGGAGCTCCATAATAGCCTTTGTAGTATTTCACTTTATGACGATCAAAATATACATAAGGAGTTCTACCGTGATAGTCTGTTAAAACTACTTTATAACCTCCATATAAATCATAATTTCTATATTGTCTTGGCAAGTAAGTTGCTCTTACCCATCTTCCTCCTCCGAAATAGATAAACTGAGCAGCACGAACATCGTAGTAAGCTTCAATATCTGGAAGATAGTAATATTCCATGTCTGAATATCCTACTGGTCCCCAAGCAGGTGGAGTACCTATATTTACATTTACTGATACTTGGGCTTGTGTGGCGTTTGCAATCATTAGAAATAATCCGGCTATTGCTAATTTTATCGTTTTCATCTTTTTTGTTTTTTTAATGTTAATCTTGAATAGGGATACTCATATACTGTGCCAAAAAAACATTGAGATGTATTTTGTCGAATAAAAATGCATTTCATCGAATAAATAAAAAGTTTAAACAGTTGTAATTTATTGATAATTAGTGGTTTTGTTTGTTTTTGAATTTCTTAAAAAAAATATAAATTATTTGTAATTGACAACACGAGGTTTGGTAAGTTCAAAACTTTGAAGTCGATAATCGGTTGTTTCAAAAGTATTGGTCTTAAACACATTGTCTCCTTCCTGCGGAATACTAGGATAATATGACAATGATAGTTGGAATGAACTGAAAACCAAATAATCATTACTAATTAAGAGTCCTACGGTAAGCTTAGAGTAAGCTTTACTCTTTGTCATTGCTATTTCAGGACTCCCCAATACTGCAATTGAATAGTTAAAAAATGGGTTTAAACGGAATCCTAATAAAGAATGTGGAGAATATGTTTGTGTCTGAAGTGATAAAATAGCTTTACTGGTTCCGTACAAGTAGCTGTTAAACCCTGCCAAACCATTTTGTTCATTTATATTTAATTGATCTCCAACAATATCATCCCGATTTATTCCAATTACTACTTTGGGATTTATGAATTGTCTAAGTTTCCAATTTCCGATGCTGAATAATTTGGTAAAATAATTGGTTTCAAACAAAAAAGAAGTTTGATAAGTTTTAGACTGATGGAAAAAAGTTCCCGCTTCAAAATTCATACTTAGAAAACCTAAACGGTAGTAATTTCCAAAAGAAAACTGAGCTCCAATGTAGGGCCTCCAAAAAGTATTTTTATATTGATAACCAAAAGTTATACCATATATTCTACCTATCGAGACGTCTTCTGTTTGCCCATTCCTAAAAATGTAACTGTCTTTGATAAATTTTCTTGTATTAAATCCAATTCCGCTAAGAATTAGTTTCTCAGAAGAATAAAAATGATTGGGATCATAAAGTTCTGAAGGCGATTCGCTATAATTGACATTCAGAAATCGAGCAGTTGTGATTAGATTTGTAATTGCTTTATTATTGTCTTCGAATACTTTAAAAGCACGACCAACCCAAACATCTTGTGATGTATATTTCTTAGGCTGATAAGCAAATGTAGAGTCTGGAGCTTGAAGCGTATCTCTTCTAAAATTTTCATCCATATATAAACCACCAGCCCATTTTGTTAGAGGAGAGTAAAAGTCTCGTTCAATATCAATGCTTTTAATGTAGTTATTGTCCAAATCCATTTTATAATGGAAAACAGTTCCGATATAGGTATTCTTAATATTAGGAACTGTATAAGTTGCTTCATTGCCATTTTGGCCATCATCAAAGCGGTTGGTAAAACGATATTCCAATTGCTGGCCTGTTCCAAAAAAGTCTTTTTCCTTAAACCCAATAGAAACCTGATTACTGGAAATAGAGAACCTCGGAATTGTACTCCAAGAATCTAAAACTCGAATGGTGACATCTACAGAATCTGAGGCTCTACCAACACTCTGATTGGAAATTTTAACCGCTGTTACATAACGCTGCGCACGAATTAAACGTTCAGTCTCTAAAACTTTATAGGTGTTATAAGGTGTGTTTTTCTTAAAAAGCAATAAATTATATATTGCTATTTTTTTTGTTTTAAGGTGAAGCCTATTACCCATTCTTTCTCCCCAATTTTTAGGAATTTGAGTAGTATCGGAAATAGAGTATCCAAAAGGATCTAAAGTAACAATATTAATCTTTCTAATAATTTTGCCTTCATAATTAGTAGAATCAATAGAAACAAGCAATTCGTCTTTTTTCTTAGGTTTCTTAGATCTAAAGAATAATTTATGCATTGCCTGCGTAAACTTATTTTTTTTAGAATAATTTCTAATTTTAGTATAGATTTCTGTAGTATCTTTTTCCTTTTTTGATTCTTTTCTACTACCTTCTACCTGCGCATGTCCACTTTGTAAACAAAAGCAAAGCAAAATGAAAATCAGTATTTGGTTGTGTTGAGACATTCAGTAGTTTTCTTCTAATAAATTTTAGTTTTATGAATATAATGAATAAATAAATGCTATGCTAGCATAACGCTTTTTTTAATTTTCTGTTTTAATTTTTCTTTTTCTCCAAACAAATTTTCTTGGAACATGATTTCCCATAAGATAACCCCAAGCCGAGAGCGATTCAATTCGATCAAAAATGATTTTTAAAATAGCTAAAAGAGGAATAGCTAAAAACATTCCGGCAATTCCAGCTGCGGCGCCTCCAACAATGATTCCCATAATAGATACAAAAGCATTTATTTCTACTTTAGAATTAATGATTAATGGCACAAGCAGATTATTATCAATAAACTGAACAATAATATTTACAATAAGAATACCTAGGATTACCGATATTTCTCCAGATCCAGTTAGTGAAGCCAAAACGGTGATAACTCCAGCAATAAAAATTCCGATATAAGGTATTAGATTCAGAATTCCTGTGATTAGTCCGAGAAGAATAAAATATTTAACGCCAATAATCCATAAACCAAGACTGGTCAATACCGAGACAACAATCATTTCGATAATTAAACTTACAATGTAATTGTTGATAGAAACTTTTATCTGAGATAAAATATCCTGCAAAACAGCATGATTTTCCTGTTTGATTAATTTCGCAAAAAACAGTTTGAAATGTTCTTTGTAAATCAGAAACAAAAAGGTGTAAATAATCATAATGGTGCTGTCTAAAACAACATCGCTTATAGATATAATAAACGAGCCTAGTTTTGCTTGACCTGTTTTTACAGAATCTTTTGTAACAGAATCCAGATATTTTTTCTGTTCTCCAATGCTTACCTCAAAATTTTCTCTTATAAATTTATGGATTTCAAGAATAAATGAGTTTGCGTTTTTCTTTATGGTTTCAAAATCATTTGCCATATAAGTGACTTGATAGGAAATAAAAACCAATATTCCGACAATAATGGAGATAAAAATGGCAAGACAGATTATTGCCGCAAGATGCCTTGGAAATTTAAGCTTTGTATTTAAAAAAGTAAAAATCGGAAGTAATAAAACGGCAAATAAAAATGCCATTAAAATAGGAGTAAGGATATCTTTTCCGAGGCAAAAAATAAATGCAAAACAAATTAAGGTAACAAGAATGAAAGAAAGTTTTGCATAAAAGGGTAATGTTACGGGCCGAGTCATTTTTTATTTTATTTAGCTGAATTTATAAAACAAATATTACACTTTATTTGTCTTTTTGCGTTCCAGCTTTTTGACTGCCCGTTATAAAATTCCCATTATATTTTAGTCGAAAAACTCACGCTCTTCGTACTTTGCAGGAATAATCGAAATCCCTTTTTGAAGTAATAGATTATTTGGAAAAATTATTTTTTCACCTTCTTTTGTTTTTAAGCTTACATGAAAGGTATTTATGTCTTCGATTTCAGCTTCGATAGGAAAATCTTTGTCGTGTATTTTTATAGTATCTCCAATTCTAAAAGGAAAGGAGAAAAATAAAATCATTCCGGAAGTAATATTGCTTAAAATAGACCATTGGGCAAACATCGCTACTCCAATTACAGTTGCAATGGAAGAAATGGTAATAAAAATATCTTCTGTCTGAACTCCCCAGATTACTATTAGAGTGGTTACAACCAGTATATTCATTAAGATATTAATATACTTTATAACCAAATTAGTTCGGTGTTCAAATAATTGGCTTGTAGCGGCAAAACGTCTTATTAGTTTAGCGATTACCATTCGCAATACAATCAAAACTCCAATAAGAATGATTGTTGCTATTATTTCTCGGCTATACTCTTTAAAAGAAAACATAAATAGATTTTTACACTAATGTAGTCAAAAATTCATAAACTTTGGCTGTCGGAAGTCCCATAACATTGGTATAAGAGCCTTCTACTTTTGCAACTGCCATAAAACCAAACCATTCTTGTATGCCATATGCACCAGCTTTATCGTAAGGTTTGTAATTTTCGATATAATACAAAATAGCTTCATCTGACAAGTCATTGAAAGTTACTTTAGTAATATCGTGCAAAAGAGTAGAGGAGTCTGCGGTTTTAAAACAAACCGAGGTAATTACTTCATGCGTTGCATTTGACATCGATTTTATCATAGCAAAAGCTTCTTCAGCGCTTTTTGGTTTTCCTAAAGCTTTGTTCTGATGCCAAACAATAGTGTCGCTTGTAACCAAAATTTCATTTGCTGCCAGTTCACCTTCAAATGCATTAGCTTTTAATTCAGCCAGATAATCTGTGATTTCTGCAGCTTTTAATTCTGGCGGATAGATTTCTTCAACATCTTTTAAGCGAATTTCGAAATCTAGATCTAAATCCTTAAAAAACTGTTGTCTGCGAGGCGAACCCGAAGCTAAAATAATTTTATATTTTTTTAATTTTTCTTTAAGCATTGTATTTGATATTTAAAGCAATAACTAGAATTGATAAAATTCCGAAGAACAAAATAAGTTTTAAAATACTGCTTAAATGATGAAATTCTTTCTGAGATTTGGCACTAAATATTTTTACAATAAAATAAAGCAAAGGCGCCAAAACAGTTGCAAAAGCATAAAATACTGTAATGTAAAGTTTGTTTTGCATGAAATAAGTATTGCAATAAAGACCAGATAGAATAAATGCAATGACCGCAAAACCTAAAGCTATTTTTGCTGCTCGGTTAACTCCAATTGCAACTGGCAGAGTATTCATTCCCATATTGTAGTCACCATTTACATCTTCAATATCTTTTACAATTTCTCGAATAAAATTGATCATAAAAGCAAATAAAGCATAATCAATTAAAATAGAAAATAAACTTGCCATTTGCGCCTGATTTTCGGCTGTAGTAGCAGGAAAAAGATCAAAAACTCCTATAATCAAAACACTCACAGCCAAAAGCAACGCAACGACAAAATTGCCTAAAATCATGATTTGCTTAAGAGTTGTTGCATAAAAATATAACAGCGACGCGATTAAAATAAAAAGCGAAGCAAAAGTAGGCCTCATAATGATATTCGACAGAATAAAACCAATTGCAACTCCCGAAATATTCAGACCAATATAAATGTTATAAGCTGCGGTTTCTGTAATTCCTTTTCCGACAACAACATCATTTGGCTTGTTAATGCTGTCGGTTCCTACATCATAAATGTTATTGATAACATAACCTGCAGCAGCCAATAAAACAGTGCTTAAAACGAGTAGCCCGTATTGCCAATCGGATAAAGCCAGCGGAATTTCCTGCTGTTTTAAAAAGGCATAACGAAAAAGCAGTTGCATAAAAGCAAGCATTAAAAGGTTTTTGTAACGAATGAGTTTGAGGAATTTCATTTTTTAAGGTTCTAAGGGGCTAAGATTCTAAGATGTTAAGTTTTTTAATTAACAATTTATAATTCACAATTAAATTAATCGTGCTTTCCGTTAAAATATTCCATCCATTTTCCTTGCACTTTCATTACTTGCTCGATAACATCTCTGGCAGCGCCGCGTCCGCCTTTTACGTGCGAAATATATCGGCATATTTTTTTAATTTCTGGACTTGCATCTTGCGGACATGTTGGAAGTCCAACTAATTTCATTACATGAAAATCAGGAATATCGTCTCCCATATATAATACATTTTCAGGTTTTATATTATGAGTTTCTATATATGCCGTAAAAGTTTTTACTTTATCAGGAGTTCCTAAATGAATATCTGTGATACCTAAGTTGCGAAGACGAATACGTACGCCTTCATTGCTTCCTCCAGAAATAATGCAAACATGATAACCGCTTTCGATTGCCGCTTTCATTGCAAATCCATCACGAATATTCATTGTTCTTAACATTTCGCCTTCATTGGTCACAAAAACAGAACTGTCTGTAAGTACGCCGTCTACATCAAAAACAAAGGTTGTGATGTCATTCATTAATTCTTTATAACTTTTTGCCATTATGCTGTATAGATTGTGTTAGGATTTTATAGATATTTTTTTTGTTTTCGTCTTGTAAAAAAGCCAGATGCGCATTTGTGGTATTTGAATCGTGGCGTATCGCTGGCCCAGTTTGGGCGTCAATAGGATCGAGTGTATTGATTTTATCAGCGGTTTCTTGAATTAATGGTCTTAAAACAGCAAAAGGCACTTGATTTTCTTCACAGATTTCTTGCCCCATTTGGTATAAATGATTCGTAAAATTGCTTACAAAAACAGCTGCTACGTGAAGTGCTTTACGCTGTTCTGAACTGATAGAATAAACTGCAGTTGAAACGCTTTTTGCAATGGTTTCCAAAAGTTTAAAATCGGCTGCGTTTTCTCCTTCTAAGCAAAAGGGAACTACAGAATAATCGATTTCTTTATTTTTAGAAAATGTCTGAAGCGGATAAAAAACACCGCGTCGGTTCTTAGGATTTAAAAGCTCAATTGAAGATGTACCAGATGTATGAACCACAAGTTGATTATTAAACGGAAGTTGGTCTGAAACTTCTGTAATAGCATTATCAGAAACTGAAATAATATGTAAATCAGCAGGTTCTAATGCTGCAAAATCAGTTACAATCTTTTCAGAATCAATTAAATGAAGTAAGGCTTCTTTCTTTCGTGAAAAAACCTGTTTAATTTCAACAATTTTGCTGGCAGAAAAAGCCTTTATCAAATGCTGCGCAACGTTGCCGGAACCGATTATTGTTATCTGAATCATGAAAGCAAAATTAGTATTATTTTTTTTAATCAAGAGTCTATTGGTTACTGATAATGCATTTTTGAAGTTTTTATTGCCTTTTGTTTTTTGTTAGAATTCTAACACAATTTGAATAAAAAGAACGAATCAAAAAACGCATACTGATTTTGTAAGTTTAAACTTTCTATATTATCAATTCGTTTAAAAAATAGTCCTTATTTTTGGTTTTTATTAACAAAAGGCAAAGCCTGCTAATCAACATTTTTAAGTACTTTTGTCGCACTTTTATACAATGTAATCCCTAAGAAATGGATAAAAAAATATTCTCTTTTTTGTTTTCTACACGTTTAATGGCCGTTCTTTTTTTAACATTTGCAATTGCAATGGGTATTGGAACTTTTATCGAAAGTAAATACAATACCGACACAGCCAGAATATTAATTTACAACACATGGTGGTTTGAAGCAATTATGGTCATCTTTATGATCAATTTTTTCGGAAACATCAAAAGATATCAACTGCATAAAAAAGAAAAATGGGCTACGCTATTATTGCACCTTGCATTTATTTTTATCCTTTTAGGAGCTTTTATTACTCGTTATATCAGTTATGAAGGAATGATGCCAATTCGCGAAGGCGCGGCAGAAAACCAAGTTTATTCAGATAAAACTTTTCTAACCATTTTTGCTGACGGTGAATATAAAGGCGAAATGAAAAGAAGAGTTTTTGAAAAAAGCCTTATACTTTCTCCTGTAACCAATAACGATTTTAGCATTTCTGGAAAATTTGATGAAACTCCTTTTGAAGTTAGCTATTCTAACTACATCATGGGAGCGAAAGAAGTGGTTAAACCAGATCCAAACGGAACTTTATATCTTAAATTAGTTGAAGCTGGTGCTGGCGGACGTGAAGAACATTACCTTAAAGAAGGTGAGGTTCAGAATATTCACAACGTTTTATTTGCCTTAAATAAGCAGACAGACGGTGCAATCAATATCAATACAACAGGAAAAGAGTATACTATTCAGACTCCTTTTGAAGGTGAATTTATGCGAATGGCAGATCAGTTTAAAGGAAAAGTTACAAAAGATAATGTACAGCCTTTAATGATGCGTTCGTTATACAGCATTGGAGATATTAGAATTGTATTTCCAGAACCACCATTGAAAGGTAAAGTAGACTATGAATCTAATAACGATTTTAAAGCAAAATCTCATAGAGATGCTTTGGTTGTAAAAGTAAAAGCAGAAGGACAAGAAAAAGAAGTAATGCTTTTTGGTAACAAAGGACAAGTTGGAGAAGCTAAAACAGTTAAAATTGGCAATATCGAATATTCTTTATTTTTTGGAAGCAAAGCTTATGTTTTGCCATTTAAAATTCGTTTGAATGACTTTATTGCTGAGAAATATCCTGGAACAGAAAAAAGCTATTCTTCATACAAAAGTAAAGTAACTGTTCAGGATTCTACAGAAACTTTTGATGCAGATATTTTTATGAACCACGTTCTAGATTATAAAGGATTCCGTTTCTTCCAGTCTTCATTTGATCCAGATGAAAAAGGAACTGTCTTATCTGTAAACCATGATTTCTGGGGAACAAATATTACATATTTTGGGTACTATCTATTATATATTGGCTTAATGGCTATTATGTTTACTAAGCATTCTCGTTTTGGTGATCTGAAACGTAAACTTGAAGCTGTTAAAAAGAAAAAAGAAAAACTAATTACGATTTTAGTTTTATTGATCGGATTAAATGGTTTTGCACAGCAAACGCCTCATGTTCATTCACACGATCATACTCATGATCACGCACATTCTGCAGATCCAAACGATCACGCGAATCATGTTACGGCACCGCCAAGTAAGAAACAACTTGATTCATTATTAAATATCTATAAAGCTCCAGAAGCTCACGCTGCAAAATTCGGCCGTCTGATTATTCAGGATGCTGGCGGTAGAATGAAGCCTATCAATACGTTTTCATCTGAATTGCTTCGTAAAGTGAGCCATGATGATACCTACAACGGAATGAATTCTGATCAGGTGTTTTTATCAATGACGCAATACGCTCAGGTTTGGATTCAGGTTCCTATTATTTATATTAATACAAAGAATGACAGTATTCGTAAAATCATTGGTATCGATTCAAAAGATAAATACGCACCGTTTGTAAAATTCTTTGACGAACAAGGAAATTATAAATTATCACCTTATTTAGATGCTGCTTATAAAGCGGCAAATCCAAATAGTTTTGAAAAAGATTTTGTCGAAACAGACAAAAAGGTAAACTTAATGGAATCTGCTTTGAGTGGACGTATTTTAAAAATATTTCCTGTTCCAAATGATCCTGGAAACAAATGGGTTTCTTACTTAGAACGTGATAATGCAGGATTTAAAGGCATGGATTCTACTTATGTGAAACAAATTCTACCTTTATATTTTAGCGCCTTAAATAACGGTTCTATTGAGAAAAATTTTGATACAGCCGATAATTTAGTAGAAAGCATTAATGGCTTTCAAAAGAAATTTGGAGCCAAAGTAAGACCAAGCGAGCAAAAGATTGATGCAGAGATTGCTTATAACAAATACGACGTTTTTCAAAAATTACCGTATTGGTATATTACAGCTGCAAGTTTTATGTTCATTTTTATTATTGTCAATATTTTCTTTGAGAAAAAATGGCTTCGTATTACAATAAATGGATTCCATATTATTATTGGATTATTATTTGTGCTTCATACATTAGGATTAATAGGACGCTGGTATATTTCGGGTCATGCTCCTTGGAGTAATGCTTACGAATCTATTGTATATGTATCTTGGTCAACGATGTTCTTCGGATTGGCTTTTGACAGAAAATCAAAATTGACAGTTGCTTCATCTGCTTTCGTTACTGCTATGATTTTGATGGCGGCATACTTGAATTGGATTGACCCAGAAATTGCAAACTTACAGCCAGTTCTTAATTCATATTGGTTAATGATTCACGTTGCTGTTATTGTGGGTAGTTATGGTCCAACTGCATTAGGAATGATTTTAGGTTTCGTATCGCTATTATTGATTTTGTTTACAACTGAGAAAAACAAAGCAAGAATGGAACTAAATATTAAAGAAATCACTTATATCAACGAAATGTCTTTAACAATCGGTCTTATCATGTTGACGATTGGAAACTTCTTAGGAGGGCAATGGGCAAATGAAAGCTGGGGACGCTACTGGGGATGGGATCCAAAAGAAACTTGGGCTTTAATCTCGATTATGGTTTATGCGTTTGTAATTCACGCTCGTTTTGTTCCAGCTTTAAGAGGAAAGTGGTTCTTTAACTTAATGAGTATGTATGCTTTTGTATCTATTTTGTTTACCTATTATGGTGTGAATTTCCACTTAGTAGGTTTACACTCTTACGCAAGCGGTGAAGCGCATTCATTAAATTGGATTTATTATTGCTTAATTACAATTTCTATAATTGGAGCTATTACTTATCCAAAATATAGAAAATACTATAAAACGAAAAAAGTAAAAAAATAATTAAGTTGATTGATGTAAAAAAAGGGTTCAAATTTTTGAACCCTTTTTTATTGCTTAAAATTTTGTTTCTCAAGAGAACTTTCCGCTTAATAAAAACACAATCGTTAGGAAAGTAAAAAAAGAAAGGAAGAAAATTAGGTGACTTAAAATAGATAATAGAAAAGCCTTTGTTTTTGACATTTTATTAAAAAATTGAACATTGGTCCAGAATATCAATATTAAGCCAATAGGATAAGTTATGCTTGAAAATTGCTGTATATGATCTGTTTTGTTTAGATATAGTAAAACTGGAAACATCAAAATTTGAACAAAAAGTCTTTGAGACGCCTTAAATGTATTGAGCACAAAAAACTCTACAAAGTTGTATCCTTGATTTCTAAAAACGGCATAAGTTCCTATAGTATAAAAAGGAATTGTAGCGATTGTGACCCAAGAAAAATGAGTGGCAAACCATTCATTCAAATGATTGTAATCTAAATATTCACTCGATGAGTTTTTGAAAAAATTAATTTCAAAATAATGACACATAAATCCGTACAGTGTTGCCAGAAGTACAACTAAAGACAAAGGCTTAAAATGACGAACTCTTTTTCCTTCAATAAACTCGCGAATAGAATGTCCAGGCCTAGTAAATAATTGTTTTAAAGAATATAAAATTCCTTTGTCAAAATGCAACAAACCATGCTGAATATCGTGCCACAAAAAATGCGCATTGATTTTGTGTGTTTCTGCTGTCTGCCCACAATTATTACAATAATGACCTTTAAAAATCTGATGGCAATTCTTGCACATTATTTCCATTTCAGTTCAATATTTTATTTATGAATTACTTTTTCTTGAAATTCCATTCGGATACATAATTGCTAATAAAACGATTATTAGCAGAAAGTTATATTCTACACCGTTTCTTCCGCCGCCTACAACAAACCAGCCTTCTTGGAAATGAACCAAAACGATCCCCATAATTAGAATAAAAATGGTGATAAAACCTGCTGGCATAATATATTTATTTGACAGTAATAAAATAGCTGCTATAATATGCGAAATCTTAATTGACCAAGCGAGAAATACACCAAAAGGAGCAAAACCAATCTGATTTAAGTATAGATTTCCAAAATCATTGATTCCACCGTTAAACATTCCAAAAACAGAATGTGTAAGAAGTATAATAGCAGTAGCAATTCTTAGTAGTAGAGTTCCGTTCATGATTATTTAATTTTGGATTATAAAAAACGCATATTAAAATTAATTAATATGCGCTTAAAGTTTACAATTGAGTTTATTTTAAACTTTTCCTAAAGTATAAAGTTGTTCCATTGTTGGAGTAAGACTTCCGCCAGCTGGCTCGAGAGTGATTCCGAAAGCCTCTGCTGAATCGGTTTGATTTACAGCAAAGATTTTTTGCTTGTTGCCTTCAAAATTATCCAGTAAACCAATGCTTGTTGGAGTAAGTACAGGACTTAGTTTTAAAGACCAAACCTGATAAACCATTCCTTTCGGAGGAGTTGGCAATCCAGCAGCATCAATATAAGTCGTTTTAGTCTGTTTGTTCCAGTAAACTTTAGCAAAAGAAGTTGGAGAAACAGCTTGCCCTCCAAGAGTTACACCCGTATTCTTGATATCTCTAACAATACTTAAGTTTTTCTCGGTTTGCTTATTTTGCTGATCTAAAAAGGCATATTCTCTTTGAATCTTGTTCTTTTCATTCCCAACAGTAGAAATCGCTTCTTTAGTTTTTGTCAATTCTAAAGTCTGATATCCTAAACCAAGTAGTAATAATACTGCAGCTGCCCAGCCTACATATTGCGACCAATTTGAAGTTGGTTTCATTTCAACTACTTTCCCGTGTTTAAGTTCAAGGCGGGCTTTAATTTTCTCGAAATTTTCTACAGAATGGAAAGGAGAGAAGCTCGATGAAAGAGCAATAACAGCCTTTTCAATAGAAATTATTTCTTGATCCACTTCAGGATTATTTTTTGCCAATTCGGCAATTTCTAGGTTTTCTTTTTCACTTAATAAGCCATAAACGTATAGCTCTAAAATTCCTGATTCTATATATTCTTGTGCTTCCATTATATTTTCAAATAATTACGTAAATCGTTAATACAGTTTCTGTTTTGAGTTTTTATGGTTCCCAGTGGCAATGCCAATTCTTCTGAAGCTTCTTGCTGGGTATACCCTTTAAAGAACAACAAATTGATTATTTCGATACATTTTGGTTTTAGTTTTTTTACAAATTCCTGAATTCCAATTGCATCAAGTTTATGACTCAATTTATTACTCTCATCTAAAAGATTTACGAAATTATCTGATGAAAGGTTTTTTTGGCTGTTATTATAGTCTTTAGAACGAAGTTTATCGATCGACGTATTTCGGGCGATATTAAGGATCCACGTGTAAAATCGTCCTTTGCTTTCGTTATAAGAATCTATGTTTTTCCATATTTTGACAAAAACGTCTTGAAGCACATCTTCTGCTTCTTCGCGATTCTTGATTAGCACATGAATGACTGAAAACAAGCTTTTTGAATACATGTCATATAAATGTGTAAAAGCTTTTTCGTCCTTTTTGTAAATTAAAACTAGCAGTTCTTCTTGACTCATAGATTGGGATTTTTAAGTTTAAACTTTAGAAATTAAAAGCATTATATGTTAAGCAGTTATAAAGTTAATTTATTTTTTTATCATTTTTTTATTTTTTTTAACAGTCTAAAACCTAGGAAAATAAAGGCTTCAGAAAAAAAATGCGTTTTTTTTTACTTTTTTTAAAACCAAAAACAATCCTATTACGTAAATGTATTTAAAGAGATCAGAAAAATCTTAGGCACATTATTAAAATTCAAAAAAGCTGTTGTTAAAATAGTATTGAGAATATGATGGATAGCAAAATAGTAGTCAAAATATTAATAATAGGATTAACAACAGTTTTGTCATTGACCATTTTTACTGAAAAAGATTTTGTGAAAGAAACTTTATCAGGTTACATAAACAGCAAGCATCCAGCAATTGATGCTTAATAAGATTTGATTATAAAAAAATATTTTAAAATATTATATAGTTGATGCACTCGGACTTCCAGACAGAAGATTTTTTTAATATGTCAACTTTACATCATTACAAGCCATTTGATTATTTGAAAAACACAAGACATATAGGGGGTAAATAAATTTTCGACATAACCGAGTCATCAACTATAACTTATAAAAGGTTACATAATAATTAATTCATGGTTTGATTTGTTTGTATGGGGGGAAGCCTAACGTCTGATTAACGTTAGGCTTCATTTTTATTTAACTTTTGATTAGCAAAAAAAAAGTTTTTGTAAAATGGATTTTAGCTAATTTTATAAAAAATTATAAGATGAAAAAAATACTTTTTATACTATTTGGAGCAGCAGTTTTATCTGCAACAGGATTAAATGCTCAAACCAGTTCAAACAAATTATCTAAAAAAGATAAAACCATGGCAAAAGAAACAATTTATCAATTTAAAGTAGAAGATTTATCAGGAGATACTTTTGACTTTGCATCTTTGAAAGGCAAAAAAATCATGATTGTCAATACGGCTTCAAAATGTGGTTTAACTCCACAGTACAAAGATTTAGAAGCGGTTTACAAAGAATATAAAGATAAAGGTTTTGTAATTGTTGGTTTCCCTGCAAATAACTTTGCATCTCAGGAGCCAGGAACAAATAAAGAAATCGAAACTTTCTGCCAGCAAAACTATGGTGTTTCTTTTCCTATGATGAGTAAAGTTTCAGTTAAAGGAAGCGATATGTGTGATGTCTATAAATTCTTAACTGAAAAATCAAGAAACGGTCTGCAAGATTCTGAAGTTGAATGGAATTTTCAGAAATACTTAATCAACGAAAAAGGAGAATTGGTAAAAGTAATTAAACCAAAAACTTTAGTAACAGAACCAGAAGTTATCAATTGGATTAAAAGCTAAATTTAAAAAAAAACACAAATTTGAATTTTCAAATTTGTGTTTTTTTTAGGTCCAAAGTTACAAAGAGGCAAAGGGAAAGAGTTTTTAGATACTTTGCGAACTTTGCGTATTCTTAGCGTGCTTTGCGGTTAAACCAAAATAAGCTGCATAAAAACTAAATCCAACCAGTGGTCAAATTTATAGCCTACTTCGCGAATTGTTCCTGTAGCAACAAATCCGAATTTTTCATGAAAAGCAATACTTCCTGCATTATCAGCGTCAATAGCGCCAATCATAACATGATATCCTTGTTCTTTAGCCAAACGGATTAATTCTGTCAAAAGTTTAGAGCCAATTCCTTTTCCTATTATATTATCGACCACATAAACAGAATGTTCAACAGTATATTGATAGCCAATCTTTTCTCTAAACTGCCCGTAACTCCCAAAACCAACCACTTCGCCGTCTAAATCGGCTACAATTACAGGAAGATTTTTAGCCATTTTATCTTCAAACCATTTTGTTTGAACTTCCAAAGTCTGAATTTCATAACTATAATTAGCAGTAGTATGTAATATGGAATGATTTACAATTTCTAGAATTTTTTGCAAATCGTTTGTTGTTGCAGGTCTTAATATAATGCTCATTGGTATTATTACAGTTATTTGGTATTCAATTCAGCTAATAAAGTGTCTACTTCTTTAGAATTCCAGTCCATTTCTTTGGCTATGGCTTTGGCATTTTTGGCGTATTCTAAAGCTTTCTTTTTGTCTTTTATTTTATTGTAAAGTTTTGCTTCAAGCAAATTACCGTCATACGAATCATTTAATTCTAAAGAACGATCTACCCAAGAGATGGCTTTTTTTAAACTCTCTTTATCATTAATATGTTTAAAATAAGTGTTTCCGATATCTTTTAAAAAGCTCGCATCATTCCAAACCAATTTTTGGGTTTCTTCGAGCGTAACTTTTTTGTAAAAGTCCCATTTTTCAGTTCTTTCTGCCAATGTTAAATCATATTTAAAAACCAAAGAATCAGTTTTTTGCAATCTGATCGATTTAGCAACTTCTCTTTGTTTGTAATAGTTTACGGTATCTAAATTGTCAATCAAAGGACGAAGCAGTTCGTTTACAATACTTTCAATTTTACGGTCAACTCGATTTTGAGAAGCAACAGCCGCAAACTCTTTCTGATGATTTAAAACATACTGAAATTCTCTAGATTTAATATCAGTAACTCCATTTGCAATAACTCGCCAGTTTACTTCGCTAACCAATTGCTTGTCTGTTTGAGTATTCAGATAAATATGCGTTGGTATTGACAATTCTGTTCTGTCTTTTCCTTTTCTTAAAGTATTTAAATAATAAAAGAACTTATCTGAATTGCTAGGATCTGCAAGAAATTGTTTCTCTAAATGAGGCAATTGCATTTTCGGATTCAAAGCATTGTTGAGTTCATTTAAGAATTCAGGCTTTTTCATTTCGCCTTTTAATGCATAAATTAAAGTTTCATTACTATCAAGAAATAAGAAAGTAGGAAGCGATTTGGTATTGAATTTATTCTTTAATGCAGTTCCTTCTTCTTTTTCAATGTTTTTATAAGTGCAAACAAAATTTTTATTCAAAAAATCCATAACAGCAGGATCGCTCAAAACTTCCGCTTTCATTAAATTACAATGTGGACACCAATCAGCATAAAGCATAACAAAAAGTGGTTTTCCTTCTTTTTTTGCATTTTCTAAAGCCGTTTTGTACGGAACATCTACAGGAACAAATTGATTCTGAGAAGTTATGGTTTGAAAAGTAACAGATAAAAAAAGTATAAATAAGAAACGCATATTAGGTCAGGCTTTTATTAATTATTCGATTTTACAAATATATTCCCTTTTTCGAGAAAGAGCCTTAATATATTCCTAATTATAACATAAATCAAGTGTGAAGTTTGTAACTTTGTAAGCAAGATGAGGAAAAACGAATTAAAGAATTTTCTTAAAAAAAAAAGTAATACACCACAGGAATGATTTACCCCAAAATAGCGCTTGCACAAAGCATTATCGAAATTTTATCTGCCAAAGACATTGTCAATATTATAATTTCTCCAGGATCTAGAAATGCACCATTAACCATCGGGTTTGCTCAAAATCCAAACTTCAACTGTTACAGTATTGCAGACGAGCGTTGTGCCGCTTTTTTTGCTTTAGGAATTGCACAGCAAACCAAACAGCCAACGGCAATAGTCTGTACTTCAGGATCAGCTTTATTAAATTATTATCCTGCTTTGGCAGAAGCGTTTTACAGTCAGATTCCACTGATTGTCATTTCTGCTGACCGTCCGCAGAACAAAATTGATATTGGTGACGGACAAACCATTCGTCAGGAAAATGTTTTTGCTAATCATTCTGTTTTCAATGCGAATTTAACCGAAGAAGCATCAGAAGAGAATGATCTGAAAATCAATCTGGCAATTGAAACTGCAATTCTTAAAAAAGGCCCCGTGCATATTAATGCGCCTTTTGAAGAACCTTTATACGAAACAACAGAAGAGCTTTCTGTACAGCCAAAAATTACAAATCCAAAGCCAGAAGCTTTTCCATTAATAATAGAAAATAATGAAGAAGTAATTTCTGTTTGGAATACTGCAAAACGAAAATTAATCTTAGTTGGAGTTAACGAAGCGAATACAATTGATAAAGAAATTATTGAAAATTTAGCTTCAGATCCATCTGTTGTCGTGCTTACAGAAACGACTTCAAATCTTCATCACGAAAGTTTTATCAATTCAATAGATACTTTAATTACGCCTTTTGATGATTTTGATTTTAAGAAATTTAACCCTGAAGTATTGGTTACTTTTGGTGGAATGGTGGTTTCAAAAAGAATAAAAGGATTTCTGCGAAAATACAAACCAAAACATCATTGGCACATAGATACTTTGCGGGCTTATGATACATTTGGTGCATTGACCAAGCATTTTGAGATGCAGCCAAATGATTTCTTTAAAGACTTGCTTTCAAAAACATCTTTTGTAAAAAGTAATTATTTTAATAATGTAAATACGGTTTACCAGACAAGATTAGAGAGAAGAAAAGACTATTTAAATAAAATCGAATTTTCAGATTTTAAAGTTTTTGAAAAAATAATCGAATCATTGCCTAAAAACAGCATGCTACAGATTAGCAACAGTTCTGCTATTCGTTATGCACAGCTTATTGATATTGATAATTCTATAGAAGTTTTTTGCAATCGAGGAACAAGCGGAATTGACGGAAGCACTTCTACAGCAATCGGTGCAGCGGTTGGAAACGAAAAACAAACCATTTTTGTTACTGGAGATATAAGTTTCTTATACGATAGCAATGCTCTGTGGAACTCTTATATTCCTAAAAATTTCAAGATTATTTTAGTGAATAATGGAGGAGGAGGAATCTTTAGAATTCTTCCAGGACATCAGGAAAAACCTGTTTTCAATACTTATTTCGAAACATCGCATAAATTGACTGCAGAACATTTAGCAAAAATGTATGGTTTAAATTATTTTACAGCTCATGATGTTCAATCATTAGAAAACGGAATCAATTCTCTATATGATTCTAACGAAACCCCGTGTATTCTAGAAATCTTTACGCCAACAGTTGAGAATGATGTTGTTTTAAAGCAGTATTTTAAATACTTAATTTAAAATTGAAAGAAAATTATTGTTAAAATTATTGTTTTAAAACTTCCTTAATTATACATTTGGTCTATTATTCACCAAATTATATAATTATGAGCAAGAGAGAAGAATTAATTAAAAAGTATGCTTCAGATTTGAAAGATAAATGTGGAGTAACTCCAAACATGGATTTATTGACTAAAGTTACCATTGGCTGCGGTCCTTCTATATATAATGATGATGCATCAGTTGTAGCAGGATCTCAAGAATCTGAATTAGAGACGGTAAAAAACAATTTTTTAGTTAAAAAGCTAGGTTTAAAAGATAGCCCAGAATTATTCGGAGCAATTCACGCTGTATTAGAAAAATACGGAAAATCTAACAAACACAAATACAGAGCTGTTGTGTATTATTTATTGACAGTTCACTTTAAAAAAGAAAGTGTTTACAAATAATATACATTTGGCATAATTTAAAATCCCTTTATAACGACTGTTGTAAGGGGATTTTCTATTTTTTTCCTGCAAATTAAGTTTTGTTAAAATTAATTTCTTTGTACCGCACCAAACTTCGTACCTTTGCGCCTCAGAAACTTAGCAGTTCGACTGCTTAGAAACTTATAAAAATGCTAGAAATAGGAAAATACAATACGCTAACTATATTACGTGATACCAAAGTTGGTTTATTTTTAGGAGACCCAGAAAATGATCCAGATGGAGTTCACGACGTTTTGCTTCCCAATAAATATGTGCCAAAAGTATTTGAAATTGGCGAAGAATTAATCGTTTTTGTTTACTTAGATCACGAACAGCGACCAGTTGCAACCACTTTGGTTCCGTACATTTTATTGAATGAATTTGCTCTTTTACGTGTAAACTACATCAATAATGTTGGTGCTTTTATGGATTGGGGAATGGAAAAAGATATTCTTGTTCCGTTCAAAGAACAGGCACGTCCAATGGAAAAAGGAAAACGCTACTTGGTGTATTTATACATGGACAAACAGACTAATCGTTTAGTCGCTTCAAGCAAAACCAATCAATTTTTGAGCAACGATACGTTGACAGTTGAAAAAGGAGAGGAAGTTGATTTAATTGTTTCTCATATTACAGATATGGGAATCAATGTTATCATAAATGAGCGTCACAAAGGGCTTTTGTATAAAGACGAAGTTTATGACGATTCAATAAGAACTGGAGACAGAATGCGCGGTTATATCAAAAACATTCGTCCTGACAATAAAATAGACGTTGCGCTTCAAGCACAAGGCTTTGAAAGCATAGAACCAAATGCTGAAAAAATATTAAGCGAGCTAAGAGCTAGCAGAGGGTTTCTTAGATTGAATGATAATTCTCATCCCGAAGACATTAAAACCGTTTTGAAAATGAGTAAAAAATCATTCAAAAAAGCAATCGGAGCTTTATACAAAGAAAAACTGATTGAAATTAAAGAAGACGGGATTTATTTGGTAAAGGAATAGAAATTCCAATTTAAAAATTCCAAATTCCGAGACTGATTCAACACAATCCATTGGAATTTGGAGTTTAAAATTTGGAATTTATTTTGTGTTAGCAAAATTATTATAACACAAAAGGCTGCTCATTACAAGCAGCCTTTCGCTTTTTATTCAGTTTTAAAAAAAATTGTAATTAAAAAAAAACAGAAATAAAATAATTCGAGTCCATCTCAGAACAATAGCTTTACGAATTTTAGAAATTATTCTATTGATGGGTATGTCTTTTAAATAATAAATGTACCTATCTCAAAAGCAAAAAAATAAATTTCACGGCTCATCCATTGGTTTTATAAAATAACTTTTAGAAAGTGCGAATTAGTACTTTTTTCCTCTTTTCGTTATCATTTCTATACTAATTATAGATACAATTCTAACATTTAACCTTAGGTGTTACTTTTTTCTTTTTGAAGTTTCGACAAACACATAAATCATTTGCTCTTTTAATTGAGGTTTATTCGTGAAAACCCTAAAAAAATGAGCGACAAATTTTTTAAATTTTCTCAAAAAAATCATTTTTTAGGTTAATAAATCAGTGAAAGAAAATCAATCTGAAATCTTTGAAATATTTTCTATCTCATTGATTTCTAGGGTGTAAAATTAATTATTATTTTTCTAAACTAATGTTAAAAAATGTTATTTTTTGTAAGTAAATACCAATTGTTAACATTGAAGGGTAATTTAGCAAAGACTTAAGGCAGATTGAGTAGGTAAAGTAGTAAAAATGCTTTATTTTTACCGTATAATTATTAAAACAAAAAATCAAAATGGATTGGATTACAGCCAGAGAATTTGAAGATATAACTTATAAAAAATGCAACGGAGTAGCAAGAATTGCCTTTAACAGACCAAATGTTAGAAATGCATTCCGTCCTAAAACTACTTCAGAATTATACCAAGCTTTTTACGACGCGCAAGAAGACACTTCAATTGGAGTTGTTTTACTTTCTGCTGAAGGACCTTCAACAAAAGATGGAGTTTATTCTTTCTGCAGCGGCGGAGATCAAAATGCACGCGGACATCAAGGATATGTCGGAGATGATGGACAGCATCGTTTGAATATTCTAGAAGTGCAACGTTTAATTCGTTTTATGCCTAAAGTAGTTATTGCTGTTGTTCCAGGCTGGGCTGTAGGTGGCGGACACAGTTTACATGTAGTTTGCGATATGACGCTTGCTAGTAAAGAACACGCTATTTTTAAACAAACTGACGCTGACGTAACTAGTTTTGATGGTGGTTATGGATCGGCATATTTGGCTAAAATGGTAGGGCAGAAAAAAGCACGTGAGATTTTCTTTTTAGGTAGAAACTATTCTGCTCAAGAAGCTTTTGAAATGGGAATGGTAAACGCAGTAATTCCTCATGACGAATTGGAAACTACTGCTTACGAATGGGCTCAGGAAATTCTTCAAAAATCACCAACATCTATAAAAATGCTAAAATTTGCAATGAACTTAACAGATGACGGAATGGTCGGACAACAAGTTTTTGCAGGAGAAGCAACTCGTTTGGCTTACATGACCGAAGAAGCTAAAGAGGGAAGAAACGCTTTCTTAGAAAAAAGAAAACCAAACTTCGGTGAAAATAAATGGATACCTTAATAATTTTAGATTTCTGATTTTAGATTTTCAATCTATAATTTTAAATCAGAACATAATAATCTAAAATCTATATTCTAAAATCTAAAATTAAAACATGAAACATTGGATTGAAGCCGCTAGATTGCGCACATTACCTTTATCAGTTTCCGGAATTATAGTTGGAAGTATTTATGCTTTGTCAAATCCAACCGAAACTATCAATACGCCAACCGAAGTATTCAGCTGGAAAGTTTTTGGTTTTGCCTTATTGACAACTTTAGGATTACAGGTTTTATCCAATTTTGCAAATGATTATGGCGATGGAGTAAAAGGTACTGATAATGCAGATCGAGTAGGGCCGCAACGTGCTATTCAGAGTGGTGTTATTACGCCGCAGGCAATGAAAAAAGCCATTATTATTACTTCACTTTTGACTTTATTATCTGCTATAATCTTGATCTATTTTGCTTTTGGAAAAGATAATTTCGGATATTCTATCTTTTTTCTTCTATTAGGAATCGCAGCTATTGTAGCGGCGATTAAATATACCGTAGGTAATTCAGCGTATGGCTATAGAGGACTAGGAGATGTATTCGTTTTCATTTTCTTCGGATTAGTGAGTACTTTAGGGGTTAACTTTTTGTATGCAAAAGAAGTCGATCCTCTTTTAATCCTTCCAGCTGTAGCAATCGGATTATTAAGCGTTGGTGTTCTGAACTTAAACAATATGCGCGATCAGGAATCTGATAAAAAATCAGGAAAAAACACAATCGTAGTACAGATTGGAGCTCAAAATGCCAAAAAATACCACTTTTTCCTAATCATTACAGCGATGGTTTTGGTGGTTGTATTTGCTATTTTAAGCGATTATAACTTTGACCAATACTTATTTGTACTGGCTTATATTCCGTTGACAAAACATTTAATCACGGTTTACAAAAACCAAGATCCAAAATTATTAGATCCAGAATTGAAAAAACTGGCATTAAGCACATTTTTGCTTTCTATATTACTTACAGTGTGTATGATTTCGCTGATTTCAGACATCATTGTAAACCTCTTTTTAGGAGGAAGATAAAAACAAATGTTTAATTTAAAAAAGGTAACAAAATGAAAATTACATACTACGGACACGCTTCATTAGGAATTGAAGTAGGAGGAAAATACATTATTGTGGATCCATTTATTACCGGAAACCCACAAGCTGCATCAATCAACCTTAGCACAATAAAAGCCGATTATATTTTACTAACGCATGCACACGCTGATCACGTTTTAGATGTTGAGGCCATTGCTAAAAACACGAATGCAGTAATTGTTTCAAACGCTGAAATTGCAAGCTACTATGCCAAAAAAGGATTCAACTCACACCCAATGAATCATGGCGGAAGCTGGAAATTTGATTTCGGAAAAGTAAAATATGTAAACGCCATTCACTCAAGTAGTTTTCCAGACGGTTCTTACGGAGGAAATCCTGGAGGTTTTGTAATCGAAGGCGAGCATAAAAACATTTACATTGCTGGAGACACGGCATTGACCTATGACATGAAATTGATTCCGCTTCGCACAAAATTGGATTTGGTAATTCTTCCAATTGGAAACAACTTTACAATGGATGTTGAAGACGCTATTATTGCATCAGATTTTGTAGAATGTGACAAAGTTCTAGGATATCACTATGATACTTTTGGTTATATCGAAATCAATCACGAAGAATCAATCCGTAAATTCTTTGATAAAGGAAAAGATTTAATGCTTTTGCCAATCGGAGATTCTATTGAATTATAATAGTCATCTTGAGCGGAGTCGAAAGAAGGAGCTAATCCCGCTTTCGGCTAAATTCCCGATTAACAAAAACTACGGCTGAAAAAGCCTTGTTTTGTTAATCGGGAGATACCGCCTCTATCGGGGCTAGGGCACTCAATTCCATAAGAAAGTTATTTGGCATAATCTATGTTAATTGAATTTTGAGTTTTAAAAGTAAAAATCATTTTAATCTGTGAAATCTGTGGCAATTAAAGCGTCATCACAAAATACAACTTTCAGAAAAAACATTTTATTACTATTTATCGCAATCTCCTGTAACGCGTTCGCACAAAAAGACGGTTATTGGGATAAAGAACGTGCTACAACCAAAGAAATTATGGTTCCAGCACGCGATAGGATTTCTATACCAACAGAAGATTTACCTGTTGGAACTACAGAAATTGTCTATAGAATTACCCTTTTAGATAAAAATCAAGAAATGGCCAATAGTTTGGTCTCTCTTTTAAAAGCAATTCCAGATCCAACAGGCGTTAGTCAAGGTTCTGCAGGTGCTGTTTTCTTGATGTCAAAAATTTCAGGTGATGATGAATGCACCTATTCGATTTTTACCTCTAATGAAAATGCAAAAAAGTATGTTACAGATGGTAAAATTGATAAAGCTTGCTATTCTCAGGCAGAACCTGTTAGCAAAGATGCTAAACGCTTATCTGTAAATAAATCGTCTTGTTTAAAAGAAAACATCAGCACAATTTGGTTTGGTTTTGAAAGCAAAAACTGGCTTTTAAGTCAAAAAGTAGTTTTAGAAGTAGTGCCTTGGGTAGATACAAAACTAAACCGTGGTTGGAATCAGGACAATAAAAACGAAATTATAAGTTTGTGCAAAACATCTACAATGGCACAGAAAATGGCCAATTCTGATGATTTTTGCGTTTGTATTCTCAATAAAATCATGAAACAATATCGTTATGATGAGTTTCAAAAATTGTTGGCTGTCGAAAAAACAAAAGTGTATAAAGATTTTGGAAACAGCTGTTACAAAGATGCTGATATTTCTAAAAATGTATTCAACGATTTAAGAACACAAGTGGCGTCTTTAATAAAAGCTCAAAAATACAACGAAGCAATTCCGAAATTAAATACAATTGTAAACGAAGGAAAAGCAACTGCATTAGATTACAGTTCGCTTGGATACTGCTATATTTTGACCAAACAATATGCAAAAGCCTTAAAAGCGCTTCAAGAAGGAGAAAAGCTGGACGATACAGAATTATTAGTCAAATTAAATTTAGCTCATACTTATTTAGTGAGCGATGATTACAGTGCTGCCAAAGCCATTTACAAAAAATATCAAAATCAAAACGTAACTGATAGTTTAAGCTGGATTGCAAAAACGAAACTTGATTTTCAAGTATTTGAGAAAGCAGGTTTACCATCGAAAGATTTTGAAAAAATCTTAAAATTGTTTAACTAAGTTGCTGAGATACTAAGTTACTAAGATGCTAAGATTCTAAGTAGCTTAGATGTGAGATGCTTTTTAAAGCATCTTCTTTCAACTCCGTATTTCAGAACTTAGTATCTCAATAACTCAGCATCTTAGCAACTTAAAAAAAAATGAACGCATCTTATCATAAATACTTACTAGAATTTAAACGTCCGTCAGGAACTTCACGAGGAATAATGACCGAGAAAGAAACTTGGTTTATAGTACTGGAAGAAAATGGCAAAAAAGGAATAGGAGAGTGTGGTATTCTACGTGGCTTAAGCGCAGATGATCGTTCAGATTATGAAGAGAAACTAAAATGGGCTTGCGATAATATTCATTTAGGCGAAACAGCTCTTTGGAATGCTTTATTAGAATTTCCCTCCATACAATTCGGAATAGAAATAGCTTTTTTATCTCTTAAAAGTGAAGATCCATATCTATTATTTCCGTCTGATTTTACCAATACTTCAAGTTCAATTACCATAAACGGATTAGTTTGGATGGGTGAATCTGCTTTTATGAAACAGCAGATTGAAGAAAAATTGGCTGATGGTTTTAGCTGTATAAAACTTAAAATTGGAGCTATTGATTTTCATAAAGAATTAGAATTACTGCAATTTATCAGAAGTCATTTTTCTGCAGAAGAAATAGAAATCAGAGTAGATGCAAATGGTGCTTTTTCTCCAACCAATGCTTTAGACAAACTGAATCAATTAAAACAATTTCACCTTCATAGCATAGAACAGCCTATCAAAAAAGGTCAAATTGCTGAAATGGCTGAATTGTGCAAACAGACACCATTTCCTATTGCTTTAGATGAAGAACTCATTGGGGTGTTTTCGTTTGAAGAAAAAGAAAAATTGCTTAAGGATATTAAGCCTCAATATATCATTTTAAAACCAAGCTTTATTGGCGGTTTTCGCGGCACGCAAGAATGGATCACTTTAGCAGAAAAATATAATATTGGCTGGTGGATTACATCTGCTTTAGAAAGCAATATTGGACTAAACGCAATTGCACAATGGGCATTTACATTAAATTCAAACATGCCACAAGGTTTAGGAACTGGAACATTATATACTAATAATATAGATTGTCCACTTGAAGTAAAAAAAGGCCAGCTTTGGTACAATTCTTCTAAGAGTTGGGAAAAGTTTCTAAGTTTCTAAGATTCTAAGATTCTGAGTTTCTGAGTTTCTGAGTTTTTAAGTCTTTAGTTATCTAGTAATTAAATCTTAGCGTCTTAGAAACTCAGCATCTTTTTTAGTCACTCTTTTCCACCCAACAAACTATCTTGCCAATCTTTCAATTCCTTCCATTTTCCTTGATAAGCCATTAATGCTTGTTTTGCCCAAGTACTCGGATTATGCATAGCGTAGTTTTCACCGCCGGCATCCAAAATAGCCTGTAACTTTTCTGTTGAAGCTTGCGAAAGGTTTTGCCACGTCTTTATTCCTGCCTCGATAAATAAGGATTCTATCTTTGGTCCAATTCCTTCCACTATTTTCAAGTCATTTTCCTTTACTTTTTTACCTAAAGCATTTAAGGCTAATGTAGGCTCGAAAGGAATTATTTCAGGAACTATTGTTTTGTTTTTTGCGGCAAGTTCAGCTTCTAATTTTAAGATTCTTGCATTTAAATTTTTTGTATGCGCTTTGCAAACATCTAAATCGGCTTGAAGAGACGTTGAAAGGGCATTATCATTCTTAAAAGTAATTTTTCCTAGTATGTAACCTAAAATCCCGCAGATTACACCTAGTGCTATTGGTATTACAACATAAGGTACATTCATGATCGTTCTATTTTAGAGTTTAAACTGTAGTAAGTTTTTAGTTATGCGTAAAATTGTCTTAGACTGATAACTAGTTGTTTGACGAGGAATTAATTCTATCAAAATTACTTAAAATAATAATTACAAGATGTTAATAATCAGTTATTTTGATTCCTTTTGGTTTTGGATAAAAAATAATGAATTAACATATTTTTCATTTTTTATAAGCTCAAAGGCTTGATTAAAATGAGTAACTTGCATAAAAAATAATCTAAAATTAAGATGGTTGAAATAGAAAGAAAGTTTCTTGTAAAATCTGACGTTTACAAGAATCAAGCTTTTACTCAGAATAAAATTGCTCAAGGCTATTTGAGCTCTGCTCCTGAGCGTACAGTTAGGGTTAGAATAAAAGGGCATAAAGGCTATATAACCATAAAGGGAATAAGCCATAGCGGCGGTATGTCTCGTTTTGAATGGGAAAATGAAATTCCGCTTGATGAAGCACAGGAATTACTAAAACTATGCGAAAAGGGTAAAATTGAAAAAACGCGTTACGAAATACAATCTGGAGAACATGTAATTGAAGTCGATGAATTTTATGGAGAAAATGAAGGCTTAGTAATGGCTGAAATTGAACTAAATTCTGAGGCTGAAATTTTTGAAAAACCAGAATGGCTTGGAGAAGAAGTTACAAACGACGAAAGATATTACAATGCTTATTTAAGCAAAAATCCTTATAAAGACTGGCAAAAATAAAATGACAGAATCAATATATGACCTTGTTATTGTAGGAGGCGGACCGATTGGTCTTGCCTGTGCAATAGAAGCTGAAAAGAAAAAATTAAAATATGTAATTATAGAAAAGGGCGCAATCGTTAATAGTATTTTTAACTATCCGCTTTATATGACCTTTTTTTCTACCGCAGAAAGATTAGAAATTGGCGGAATTCCGTTCAATTGTCTAGCGCCAAAACCAGGACGACAAGAAGCTTTGGAATATTATAGAAATATTCATCGCTATTTCAAATTCAATATTAATTTATTTGAAAAAGTTCTTGATATTCAGAAAAATCAAAAAATTTTCAAGATTGCAACGGATAAAAACAATTACGAATCTAAGAATGTTATAATCGCAACCGGCTTTTATGATATTCCGATTGAAATGAATGTTTCAGGAGAAAATTTTCCAAAAGTCCGCCATTATTATAAAGAAGCACACGAATATGCGTTCAGAAAAGTTTTGGTTGTCGGAGCCAATAATTCTTCTGTGGATGCTGCTTTGGAATGTTGGAGAAAAGGAGCAGAAGTTACCATGGTTATTCGTAAAAATGAGATTAATAACCGTGTAAAATATTGGGTAAAACCTGATATTGAAAATAGAATTGCAGAAGGAAGCATTAAAGCTTATTTTGAATCTAATATTACCGAAATCCGTGAAAATGAAGTAGAAATTCAAACACCAAACGGAAAAGTTACAATTGAAAATGACTTCGTTTTAGCACTAACGGGATATAAACCAGATTTGAATTTTCTTGAAAAAATCGGAATTCAGCTTTCTAATGACGAACTGAAAATCCCTGTTTATAATCCAGAAACGATGGAAACTAATGTAGAAGGTTTATTTCTTGCCGGAGTAGTTTGTGGCGGAATGCAGACTCATAAATGGTTTATAGAAAACTCGAGAGTTCATGCTAATATGATTGTCGATTTTATAAGCTCAAAGTAAAAAGTTTGCCACGAATTGCACGAATTTGCACAAATTTTATAAGTTTAGTTTTTACTTTATAAAAAGGAAATTAGCGTAAATTCGTGTAATTCGTGGCAAAAAAACTTTTAGGAACTACAAGACAACATAGAACAGCCAACCTTAGTTCTAGCCCAATCTGGGCGTTTTGCAAACCATTTTTCAGATTCTGGTTGTTCGTCATATGGATTTTTCAAAAGCTGAAATAATTCATCAACCAAAGAATAATCTTCTTTATCTGCCGCATCAATGGCTAATTGCGCCATATAATTTCGCAGTACATATTTTGGATTAATCTGGTTCATTTTTTCTGAACGTTCTTCATCAGAAAGCTTTTCTGTATTTAATCTTTCCAGATAAACGGTAAACCACTTTTGCCAAGCATCAAGAATGTTTTCTTTTATTTCTTCAGGGATATAAAATGCATATTCTATTTTTTCGAATGCTTGTTCTACAGAATCCTCTTTTTTAATTTTACTAAGATTTCTAAAAAAGATAGTCATATCAGTTTCTGATAACTGCAAAATTTCTTCCAAACCTTTAATGATTTTATCATCAGCTTCACTTGAAGTAAATATTCCTAGTTTACTCAAAAACATTGTTTTGTAATCCTTTTCAAAGTCAGTTATAAATGTGTCTAGGATTTTCTCTAAAGGGGCAGCTTCATTAATTAATGGATAAAGAGCATTTGCCAATTGAAACAGATTCCATTGAGCAACATGAGGCTGATTTCCGAAACGGTATCTTCTGTTTTGACTGTCTGTTGTATTTGGAGTCCAGTCAGGGTCATAATTTTCTAGCCAACCATAAGGTCCGTAATCTATCGTAATTCCATGAATCGACATATTGTCTGTGTTCATTACTCCATGAACAAATCCAACTCGTTGCCAATGCAAGATCATTTCACGCGTTGTATCAGCCACTTTTTGGAAGAATTGCAAATACTGTTCTTTTGGTTCTCCTGTGATTTCAGGGAAATAATGCTTAATAGTAAATTCTACAAATTGTTTAAGATTTTTCAATTCATTTCTAGCTGTAAGCATTTCATAGCTTCCAAAACGAATAAAAGAAGGAGCTACTCGGCAAACGACAGCACCTTTTTCATAAGCTGGATTTCCGTTATACAAAATATCTCTTAAAACCTGATCTCCTGAGAGGGCAAGTGAAAGCGATCGAGTAGTGGGAACTCCCAAATAATGCATTGCTTCGGCACATAAGTACTCTCTTATTGAAGAACGTAAAACAGCCAAACCATCTGCAGTTCTTGAATATGGAGTTTTTCCAGCACCTTTTAATTGAAGCGTATAAAATTGATTGTTGCTTCCAACTTCTGTTAAATTGATAGCACGGCCATCGCCCAATTGTCCTGCCCAATTTCCAAATTGATGCCCTGCATAACACATGGCATACGGCTTAGTTTCCGGAAGAATCTCTTTTCCAGAAAAAACATTCAGAAATTCTTCTGATTGAATTTCATCTTTAGAAATACCAACCAATTCAGCAACTTCTTCAGAAGCGTGAATCAATTTTGGATTTGAAGGCTGTGTCGGATTTACGTACGAAAACAGCGTATTTTTTACCTGACGAATTTCATTTGTCAAATCTGGATCTGCTGGTAATTCGGCAGTAAATCTATTATTTATTTTTAGATTTTTCATTTTGTTTTCTTTCTATATGCCACAGATTACAAAGATTAAAAAGATTAAAAAGATTTTCTGTGTTATCTATTTGCCACGAATTGCACAAATTTTCACGAATGTTTTTTCAACTAAATCTAAAAATTAGTGGAAATTGGCAAACAAAAAAAAATAATCTGTGGCAAAACTTATAAAATTAGTCCGCTAATCTATCAGCATACATTTTTTTAAGTTTCTGAATTTTAGGATCGATCACAACTTGGCAATATCCAGCTTCGGAGTTTTCATTATAATAGTTTTGATGATAATCTTCGGCTTCGTAAAAAACTTCAAAAGGTTTTAATTGCGTTACAATAGGATCTGCATAAGCAGGTTGCACTTCTTCAAAAACTTTTTCTGCAATTTCTTTTTGCGTATCATCGTGATATAAAATTATCGAACGATATTGAGTTCCGCTATCGCCTCCTTGGCGATTTAAAGTTGTCGGATCATGACTTGTCATGAAAATGAAAATTAAGTCATGATATGAAATTATGTCAGGGTTGAAAGTCACTTGAATCACTTCTGCATGTCCGGTTCTGCCTGTACACACTTCACGATAAGCAGGATTCTTTATAAATCCGTCTGAATAACCCGATTTTATTGATTCTACACCTTTTAAACGCTGAATTACAGCTTCTATACACCAAAAACATCCGCCACCAAAGGTAGCTACAGATAAATTTCCCATAAATAATACTTTCTTTAAAGTTTAATGCCTATTAATTCGATAGGATATTATGATAATTTATTAAAAAAAAGTTGTTTTAACTAAAAATACTAAACGGTAATATAGTGTTTGAAGTTTACTATTGATAAATTCGCAATTTTATAAAAAAACTATATATATTTGCAATCAAACACAAGGCACAACTAATGAATAGCAAAAATAGTACCATGACACTGGAAACTTACTTCCAGGAATTTAGACAGAATATTGTCGGTATAAATCAAGAATTTACTTCGCCTTATGGCAGAAAATCAATAATTTACACAGATTGGACTGCCAGCGGAAGACTATATCGTCCGATTGAAGAAAAACTATTAAATCAGTTTGGTCCTTTTGTCGCTAATACTCATACCGAAACTACTGTATCTGGTACTGCTATGACAAAAGCATATCATCATGCCAGACATATTATAAAGCGTCATGCCAATGCAAACAACGATGATGTTTTAATTACGGATGGAACTGGAATGACTGGAGTTATCAATAAATTTCAGCGTATTTTAGGATTGAAAGTTCCTGAGAATTTAAAGAGTTTTACCAATGTTCCTGCAGAAAAAAAACCTATTGTTTTTATTTCTCATATGGAACACCATTCTAACCAGACTTCATGGTTGGAAACTATTGCAGATGTTGAGATTATTCCGTCTTGCGAGAAAGGTCTTTTTAATTTAGAGAACCTTGAAGCATTATTAGAAAAATATAAAGATAGAACAATCAAAATTGCTTCTATTACTGCCTGTTCTAATGTTACAGGTTTAAGAACTCCTTTTCACGAAGCGGCAAAGTTAATGCATCAGTATAATGGTGTCTGTTTTGTTGATTTTGCTTGTTCTGGTCCTTATGTGGAAATTGACATGCATCCCGCTGATCCAGAAGCTTATTTGGACGCTGTTTTTATGTCGCCTCATAAATTCCTTGGCGGTCCTGGAACTTCAGGCGTTTTGATTTTCAATAAAAAATTATACAATAACATGATTCCTGATTGTCCGGGCGGAGGAACAGTGAGTTGGACAAATCCGTGGGGAGAGCATAAATATATTGATAATATTGAAGATCGTGAAGATGGCGGAACACCAGGTTTTCTTCAAGTTATCAAAACTGCTCTGGCAATTGAGCTAAAAGAGGAAATGGGAATTGAAAACATTATGGAGCGTGAACATGAAATTGTCAATTATGTTTTCTCTGAATTAGATCCTGTTTCAAATATCAAAATTTTAGCTGGACAACACAAAGAACGTCTTGGGGTAATTTCATTTTTTATTGATGATCTTCATTTTAATTTAGGGGTTAAAATCTTAAACGACCGTTTTGGAATTCAAACTAGAGGAGGATGCAGCTGTGCTGGGACTTATGGCCATTATTTATTGCATGTTGATCAGGAAACTTCAAATAAATTGGTCAACGAAATTACTATTGGTGATTTGATCAAAAAACCAGGATGGATTAGAATGTCAATTCACCCAACTACAACTGATGAAGAAATTGCTTTTGTTTGTAAAAGCATTAAAGAATTGGCTGCCAATCATAAAACTTGGGCTTTGGATTATTCTTATGATAAAAATCGCAATGAGTTTATTCATAAAGACGCTACTTCGTTTGAAGACGAATTGGTTGAAAGCTGGTTTAAATCTTAGATTTTACTAAAAAAGCCAATAAAGATTTTTTAGCCACAGATTATACTGATTAGCGCAGATTTTTTTAAATCCTTTTAATCTTTATAATCTGTGGCTAGTTTTTTTAACGCAAAGAGCGCAAAGATTTTTTTTTAAGCTTTCTTGATTATCTCTGTGGTTATTGAGGTCGCAAAGTTACAAACGCGAAAGGTTTAAAAACCTGTCGCGTTTGTTTTTTTAATTTTTAAAAGGAAATTAAATCTTTTGAAATTGTTTCAGCGCAGAAAGAGCTTGCGATTGCACTTTTTTCTGAAAGAAACCAGTCCAGCCTAATAAATAACCGGTAAGTCCAAAGGCTTGTTTAGACCATTTCCAGACATCAAAATTATCGGTATGTTTGATAATTAAGCCGTCTTGAAAGATAAATTCGGCTGAAATTTTATTAATGACTTTTCTGTTTGTTTTGCTAAAATTGTAAGTAGCAATCCAATTTGCAGAACCTGTTGTGTCGTCTGCCTTAACATTTGAAAATTCAATTTTTAAGTTGCCTTTACTTTTTAACAGCAGCATTTCCCACATTTTAGAAACCTGTTCTTCTTTTAACAAACCAAAAGCTGGATCTATAAAATGAACTTTCGGATGATAGCATTCGCTCATGGTTTTAGCGTCGGCATTCGCGAAAGCGGTATAAAATTTTGTAATCAAGGCTTCATTTGAGTTCATAAAAAAAATATTTATGTTAAATATAAGATTTATTATATTAAAAAATCACTATAAAACACTAATTTCTTTAGCTGTATCAAATGTTTTTTTAGATTTATCAAACGCTGTAGAGAAATATTTCACTTTGCTATAAGCTGTAAAATGTCCAGTTAGATTTCCTGAAATATCTGGCCCGCCAGCAATGATAAATCTTATCGCATAAATATCTGTCTTTTTAAGCTTCTGCCATTCTGCGGGTGTAAAATAATAGTAAGCAGTTGTTTTGCCGTCTGCCGATTCTTTTACATTTTTATCTGTGCAAGCAATGACATCGGCATTTGTCAAATCAACGTAAACGCCTCCAGCAATTTTTGCTTTGTCGCTCGCCGTAGAAATGGTTAGTTTTAAAATACCGCCTTTTTCTGTTTTGGCTATCTGTACATTTATCTCACCAGAATAAGCATATTTTTCGCAGATAAAAGTATATTCTTGTGTTGCAGGATATGGCACAGAACCTTTTACAGTAATAGTTTGCTGTGCAGAAGCAAATATTGAAACAAATAATAAAAGAAGAAGCGGTAGTTTAAAATTCATAAGTATTATAATTTATTGATCGGCTAACTTGGCATCAAATTTTTCATCCCAATCCATAGATTTTATGGCAGAAATGAGATTGTCTTCATTTACAAAGATGCGCAATTCTTTATTGGCAACTTTTTTGGTGTACAAAGCATGATAGCGGTAAATGACTTCATGTTTGGTTTTGTAAACTCCATCTAATTTTAAATCTATAAAACTTCCATAGTATTGTCTAAATCTTTGGCAGGTTTTGGTTAAACGCTCTTCTGTTGTGTTCTCCATAACCGATTTAGTTACTTCCGTTTCATTAAAAGGTTTAAATTTTGAAGTATTACAAGTTTCTAAGACTCTCTTTCCTAAATCATACGCTTTACGCTGCTGATTTGCATTTACATCTGCTCCAGAAACTTTTTTAATTTTTAAATCTTCTGTATCTCTGCTAACGGTTTTAGATTTACATCCAATTAATAACAACAAACATATAATCAATCCTGCTTTCTTCATAACTATTTAAGTAATTTTTAATAATAAGTTAGGATCGGGACAATTTTCGATATAGAAGTTTAGGTCTTTTGTGTTGCAGACTCCAGGATAGTCTCCCCAATAATCTCCAATGTTGTGGATAATCTGAAAATGGACATGAGGTGCATAATCGCCATTTACAGAGGCTTTTCCTAAGGTTGCAATTTTTTCACCTTTCTTAAAATTGTCTCCGACATTTAAATTCTCTATACTTTCTAACGACAAATGTCCGTATAAAGTATAAAATTTCTCATTTTCTACTTCATGTTCCAATATAATAGTAGGACCATAGTCGCCCAAACCAATATTATTTTTAAAACTATGTACTTTTCCATCAAGTGCGGCAAGCACAGCAGTTCCAGCTTCTGCCCACAAATCTAATCCGATGTGAATATTGCGTTCGGGTTTTGAGGCATCTAAAAAAATAGGACTTCTTTGATATAAAAATCTTCCTTCTATATAACCGCCAAATGCAACTTTGGCATTGTTTTCTTTTAGAAAACTTGAAATATATCTTTCAAAATCTTCCGAAGTATCTAATTTCTGATTTGCCAGTTCTTGATTCGAAACCGATAAATTTAAAGGTACATATTCGGATAGATTAATTGAGGTGTCAATAACTTTAGTAGGTGGTAAGGCGTTTAAAATTGAGGCAAGGGGTTTCATAAAATTAAGCTACTTTATTTATAATTATTAATTCGTTATGTATTTCTATGCGAGGCAGCATCTTGGTTTTGAACATTTTCGGATTTACTTCAGCAACATATTTTCTGTTTCTAACATTGTGCGCTTCGTCTAATATCATGGTGTTGAACAAAACAAAGCCATTATCTTTTAAAATAGTGCAGACTCTATCAACAAAAAACTTTTCAAACAAAAAATTCGGCATATGCGTATCTTCAAAAATGTCTATAATAATGAGATCGTATTTGTCTTTTGTCTTGAGCACAAATTCAAATGCGTCATCAATAACAACTTCTAACTGTTTAATTTGATTAAGATTAAAATACTCATTGGCAATCTGAATCATATCCGGATCGATTTCAACTCCTGTAATTTTTTCTTTGTAAGCAATCTCGTCTACTAAGGTTTTGACCACACTTCCGCCGGCAACTCCCAATAGCAGAATATGTTCCATTTCTAAGATTTTATCGTAACCAATATTTCGAAGTCCATACCTTAATATGCGTTGTAAACTTCCGTATGAATAATTTGTGTTTTCAGTGTCCAATACTAATTCGCCATTTGCCCATGTAACTTCGATCATTTTGCTTCTAGCTGATTTTTTCTTAAATATTTTTATTGGAATTATATAACTGAAAAATTTTCGAATCATTTTTTATGCTTTTACTCAAATTTACCATTAAATCTTTTATTTTGCACCAAATATTAAATCTTTCATGAAAAAACTATTATACAAATTCATCTTTTATAAGCTAATGGGCTGGAAGATAGTGGGAATAGAGAATGCAGAAGTGAAAAAATGTGTATTAGTAGTAATGCCTCATACCAGCAATCATGACTTTTATATAGGTCTATTAACTCGCGGCATATCTGGATTGCAGATGAATTTTGTAGCAAAGAAGGAGTTATTTAAATTTCCATTTGGTTTTTATTTTAGAAATGTGGGCGGAGAGCCACTAGATCGTACTGGCGGATTAAATAAAGTGGATGCAATTGCTTCTATTTTTGATAGAAAAGAAATCTTTCGTTTGGCTGTTGCACCAGAGGGAACTAGAAAAAAAGTTACTGAAATAAAAACTGGATTTTATTTTATTGCGCTTAAAGCGAATGTGCCAATTGTTCCCGTTGCTTTTGATTGGGGTAAAAAAGAAGTGGATCTAGGCAAAGCAATTTATCCAACCGGAAATTATGAAGCCGATTATGAAATTTTGAAGAAGCATTATGAAGGTGTTTTAGGAAAAATTCCTGAAAATGGCATAAAATTGTAATTTCTGAGAATTTTTCCAAACGCGTGAGAATCGCGTATTTGAAAATTTTCTGGACAAAGATTCAAATACGCGCTAATTTTTGCGTTATGAAGAATAGGCCTTAAATGTGCCGTTTTTATAGAACAAGACAATTTTTTCAATTTGATCATCTTCCAAACTGAAATTTTCGTTTTTTAGAACAGGATTTTTTTTGGTTTCTCTTTTTTCTTCTTCCGAATTTATTTCTATAGCCGAGAATAAATCATTTCCCATATTTTCATTTGATAGAATAGGAGAAGAAGATTTTTGAGTTTCAACTGATTCTTCATTATTAATTTTAGGAAAAGTTCCTCTTCCTATCAAAATCCAATATAAATCTACATCTGGAAAAACTTCTAGAATTTTCATTACAAAATCTAAACTTGGCCTATTTCTTCCTGACAAAAGATGCGACATACTAGAACGTTGCACGCCAATTTTATCAGCAAAAGCAGATGCGTTTAAACCATAATATTCCAATACAGATTCAAGTCTTTTTACAAAATCATCTATGTTTACCATTGTAAATTCGTGCTTTAAATTCTTCCATTTACAAATGTAAACAAAAAGAAAGAGTATTTGAATATTATTGTTGTAATTTTAATTAGAGTTCATTTTAATGTTAAATTTAAAATTTAAATAGATAATTATAATTAACTGAAATTTATTTATTTAAGTATTTGTATGTGATATAAAAATCTCACTTAAAACAAGTTATACTCAATAATGTCAAAACTCTTCAAAAACTGTTTACAATTCTAAATTATTATTTTTTTTATCAGTTTACAATTGTAAAAATAAAGATGTTTACTTTTGTAAACTAATCGAAATGCAATGAATTTAGAACAGCTTTTTACACAATACAAAGAACAGTCCATATCTGGCAGATATCTAACTTTAGATCATATTAAACCACTTTTAGATAAGTTAAATACAAATGGTCAAGTACAGATTATTGGCACATCTGTTTTGGGAGAACCTATATATAGTTATCAAATTGGAACGGGAAAAACGCGCGCATACCTATGGTCTCAAATGCACGGAAATGAAAGTACAACTACAAAAGCTTTATTTGATTTCATTAATTTACTGAATGACGATACCGATTTTGCTAAACAAATGCTGAATACGTTCACATTTTACTGCATTCCGATGCTTAATCCTGATGGTGCAAGACTTTATACTAGAGCAAACGCAAACGAAATTGACTTAAATCGTGATTCGCAAGATTTGACTCAACCTGAAAGCAATGTGTTACGCCAGATTTTTGAAGAATTTAAACCTGACTTCTGCTTTAATCTTCATGATCAGCGTACTATATTTGGAGCAGGAACAACTGGAAAACCTGCAACTGTTTCTTTTTTAGCTCCTTCATATAATGAAGAAAGAGACATAAACGATAATAGATTAAAAGCCATTAATATAATTGCAGGAATCAATGAAGAACTGCAAAAATATATTCCCGGACAAGTTGGACGTTTTGATGACTCCTTCAATATTAACTGTATAGGAGACACTTTTCAGTTTTTAGGCGTTCCAACTATCTTATTTGAGGCAGGACATTTTCCAGAGGATTATGAGCGAGAAATCACTAGGAAATTCATATTTTTCGCGTTAATTTTAAGCTTTAAACTGATATCCGAAAACGATTTAGTTGACAATAGATTTTCCGAATATTTGAATATTTCACAAAATAATGTGGTTTTTTATGATTTTATGTATAAAAATGTCAAAATAAATTATGATGGTATCGAAATTATTACGAATTTTGTCGCACAATACAAAGAAGAATTAATCGAAAATAAGATTCATTTTAACGCTTACATAGTTGAAGTAGGCGAGTTGGAAAATTATTTTGGTCATTACGAATACGACGCAAAAGGCGCAGAATATTCGGACGATTTCCAAAACTTTCCAAAAACGGGTCAGAAAGCAAATTTTTATTTAAATAAAAATGTTAAATTTGTTAACGGATTAATAAAAAGTTAATTTTTATGTGAATTTGTTGTTTTTTATATATAATTTTATACTTTGTAATAGCAATTAGTAATATTAATTAAACAATTATGAGTAAATTTCGTTTAGATGAAGTAGATCACCAGATTTTAGATATGTTAATAGACAATACGAGAGTTCCGTTTACTGACATTGCAAAAAAACTTTTGATATCTGCTGGTACAGTACACGTTAGAGTTAAAAAGATGGAAGATGCCGGTATCATCATGGGATCTTCATTAGCCTTAGATTACGATAAATTAGGTTATTCATTTATTGCTTATGTAGGGGTTTTTCTTAATAATACATCTCAAACTAAATTTGTATTAGAGAGAATCAATCAAATTCCATTCGTAACTGTAGCTTCTGTAACTACAGGAAAATTCAACATCTTTTGCAAAATTAGAGCAAAAGATACTAAGCACGCGAAAGAAGTTATCTTTATGATTGACGATATTGATGGTGTTTACAGAACAGAAACTATGATTTCATTAGAGGAAAGTATAAACGATAAGAAGCGTTTGATGCATACTATTTTCAAAAATATGTAAGAACTTTTCTTGAATGCTATATTAAAATATAACCTCAAGTTTATTCTTGGGGTTTTTTTATGACTAATTAACCAACCAACTATAACACGATTATGTATACGTTGCCAAAAATTGAGCGTTTTAATCAAGACGTTCTCTCAAAATACCACATTTATAATAGTGTTTTCATAACATTACCATTTGATTCTATAGATAATACGGGAGTTTTACTTCCTTTATTTACAGAAACTTGCGAAACAGGCTTTAAAAAACAAGAAACACCAAAAGAAATTGTAGATTTCTTCTCAAATAAATTCTTAAATAACGCTTCTGAAGAGGAAAAAATCGATCTTATGTTTCGATTTATTCAATATATCGAGCGCCAGATTGTATTGTTTGATGCTATTGAAGACGCAGCTTTTCCTGAAGTTAACAACATGGAAGGACGCGGATCTCTTCGTGACATCAAAGAGAAATCTGATGCTAAAGAAAAAGACGAAGAATTAAGTGAATTTCTAGAAAGTTTTAATGTTCGTACCGTTTTAACGGCGCATCCAACTCAGTTTTATCCTGGTCCCGTTTTAGGAATTATAAATGATTTGACAGAAGCAATTCGTCAAAATGATTTGCTGAAAATTAAACAATTACTGGCTCAGCTTGGAAAAACGCCTTTCATTCAAAAAGAAAAACCAAATCCTTATGATGAAGCGGTAAGTTTGATTTGGTACCTTGAAAACGTCTTTTATGCTACAGCTGGAGAAATTGTTCATTACTTACAAAAGAATATTTTAGAAGGAAATCCAATTCACAATCAACTAATCAAACTTGGTTTCTGGCCAGGAGGTGATCGTGACGGAAATCCTTTTGTTACGACAGACATTACGCTTAAAGTTGCAGATCGTTTGCGTACATCAATTTTGAAATGCTATTATGTAGAAATGAGAAACTTAAAACGTAAGTTAACTTTCTCAGGTGTAGATGCTTTAGTTGCAGAACTTGAACATAAGCTTTATCGTTCTGTATTCTATTCTAAAGGAGATATTTTTATCACATTAGAAGAATTATTAACGCAATTAAACACAATTCGAACTATAATTATTGAGAAGCATCAATCTTTATATTTGGACGAATTAGACGCTCTTTTAGTAAAAATTAATTTATTCGGATTCCATTTTGCAACTTTAGATATTCGTCAAAACAGTAAAATTCACAATGCAGTTTTCAAAGATGTTGTAAATTATTATTTGAATTCTGGTTCAGATGTTTTTCCGAAAAATTATTTCGAATTGACAGAAGACCAAAAAATCAATGTTTTATCGAAAGTTAAAGGAAATCTAAATCCAGCTGATTTTGAAAATGAAATTACTAGATATACTTTAGAATCTGTTCAAGCGATTAAAACGATTCAGCAAAACAATGGTGAAGAAGGAGCGAACCGTTATATTATTAGTAATAACGAAAGTGCTCTGAATGTTATGGAGACTTTTGCCATGATTCGTTTAAATAATTGGGACAATCCTACTGTAGATATTATTCCGCTTTTTGAGTCAGTAGACGATTTACAAAATGCGCATACTATTATGGAGCAATTGTACACGAATCCAGAATATGCTAAACATTTGAAATCGAGAGGAAATAAACAAACTATCATGCTTGGATTCTCTGACGGAACTAAAGATGGCGGTTATTTAATGGCAAACTGGAGTATTTATCAAGCTAAAATTTCGTTGACTAAAATTTCTAGAGAATACGGAATTAAAGCGATTTTCTTTGATGGACGTGGCGGACCTCCAGCTCGTGGCGGTGGAAAAACACATAAATTTTACGCGTCTCTAGGTCCAAAAATTGAAAACAACGAAATTCAGATTACAGTTCAAGGTCAAACGATCAGCTCTAATTTTGGAACTTTAGATTCTTGCCGTTATAATATCGAAAACTTATTGAGTGCTGGTGTTACAAACCAAGTATTTAGTAAAGAGAAAAATGAATTGACTGCAGAAGAAACTCAAATCTTAACTGATTTGGCTAATTTAGGTTATGATAAATATTTAAGCTTCAAAAATCATCCGAAGTTTATTCCGTACTTAGAAAAAATGAGTACGTTAAAATATTACTCAAAAACTAACATTGGAAGCCGTCCTTCTAAAAGAAGCAAATCTGAATCATTAGATTTTGCAGATTTAAGAGCGATTCCGTTTGTGGGTTCATGGAGCCAATTAAAACAAAACGTTCCAGGATTCTTTGGAGTAGGTTCAGCTTTAAAACATTTTGAAGAAACCGGGCAATGGGACAAAGTGAGTGATTTGTATCATAATTCATTGTTTTTCAAAACATTGCTAGAAAACAGTATGATGTCATTAGCAAAATCATTTTTGCCGTTGACAGCTTACATGAAAAATGATCCTGAGTTTGGTGAATTCTGGCAGATTATCTACGATGAATTCTCAGAAACAAAACGCCTTTTATTGAAAATTGCTGGGCACAAAACATTGATGGAAAATTATCCTGATGGTATTGCTTCAATTCAAATTAGAGAGCGCATTGTTTTACCGTTGTTGACTATTCAGCAATATGCTTTATTGAGAATCAACGAATTAAACAAAGCCGAAGTTCCTAATGAAGAATTGGTTAAAGTTTATGAGAAAATCGTAACGAGATCATTATTTGGAAATACTAACGCAAGTAGAAATTCAGCTTAAAATATAAAAATGAAAGCATCAGAATTATTAGATAATGAATATTCAGGTCATTTTGGTACTTATATCAAAGCGGCTGGCGATGGAATCTTAATCGAAGAATTAGAAATTTCGCTTCATGAGTTTATCCGATTTGTTCAAAATATTCCAATGGATAAATTTGATTATCGTTATGCAGAAGGAAAATGGACGATAAAAGACATTATTCAGCATGTTATAGATACAGAACGAATTTTTGCCTATCGTGCTTTGCGTTTTTCAAGAAATGATAAAACGCCTTTGCCAAGTTTTGAAGAAAATGATTATGCAGACAATACCAATTCAAATAGTAGAAGTATTCAAGATCTGCTTACTGAATTTTCAGCTGTGAGACATTCAACTTTATTATTTTACAAAAGTTTATCTGATGAACAGCTAAAGCGAATTGGAAGTGCTTCAGGAAATCAGATTTCTGTTCGTGCTTTAGGTTTTGTCATGATTGGACATCAAAAGCATCATCAGAAAGTTTTTGAAGAGAGATATTTGTAAAAAATAAATATTTGAAAATTTAAAATCCCAAAATCCATATCGTTGGAGTTTGGGATTTTAACATTTTGTAAACCCGACAGGTTTTTAAAACCTGTCGGGTTGGTATTTTGTATAATTTTTGCATTCTGTAAAACGAGGACTTCGACTCCGCTCTGTCTGACAATTGTATTCTAATTATTGTGTCGGGCTGAGCAGAGTCGAAGCTTTTTTTACGCCTTTTGATTCTTTCTCTCCAAAAAAGCCAAACCAAATCGAATTTTATCATAAGACATTTTTTCTTCAAAATAATCGAAATAAGGTCTTAATGCATTTGGATTCTCTAATTCTGTTTGAGCTTTTTCTATTTGAAGGATTTCATCTTCTGAAACAAACTGACTTAGATCTAAATCATGGCCATCGACATATAATTTTGCTAAATGCGAAATAATTGTGGTTGGATTTAAATCTCGCTGTTCAGCAATTTCTTCAACCGAAACTCCACTCTGAAATAATTCCAGCGTTTTTTTATAAGTATTATCTTTTTTCTCTTTTTTGACAACAGATTTATTTCTTTCAAATTCAATAATGGCTTTGATGAAATCTGCTCCGTATTTTTCTAGTTTTGCTTTCCCGACACCTTCAACAGCAAGAAACTCCTCGTCACTCATTGGTCTTAAGATTTCCATTTGGCGTAGAGAAGCATCACTAAAAATAACATAAGCCGGAACTTCTTCTTCCTGCGCAATTTCATAACGCAATTTGCGAAGTGTCTCAAATAAAGAGTTTTTAGTTGCTTTTGGTTTTGCTTCTTTAGTTTCACTTTTCTCAATTGTTTTCTTAACAACTGTCGTTAGCTTCACTTTTTCGCCTTCAAATAAAACTTTCTTCGCAAAAGGAGTTAGCAGAATTTTATTATGCTGATGAAAAGCAATTTCGCAATAACCCAAATTGATCAGCTGAATAAGATATTGATTCCAATCGTACCAAGAAACGTCATGGCCAATTCCGTAGGTTTTTAGCTCTTGATAATTTTTTTCGTAGATATATGCGTTTCTCGAGCCTCTTAAAAAATCGACAATTACGGCTAAAGGTTCAGATTCTTTTAAACGAACAATAGCAGACAAAGCTTTCTGCGCGAGAATCGTCCCATCGAAAAAAGTTGGAGGATTTTTGCAAATATCGCAGTTTCCGCAATTCTCGGTAACTAATTCGCCAAAATAAGAAAGTAGAATTTTTCTTCGGCAGCTTACAGCATCTGCGTATTGCTTCATTCGATCCAATTTTGCAAGCTGAATATCTGAATTAAGTCCTTCTGAGGCAAATTTCTGCAATTGAATTACATCGGCATAACTTTCAAACAAAACGGTTTCAGCAGGAAGACCATCACGTCCGGCACGCCCAATTTCTTGATAATATCCTTCTATATTTTTTGGGAGATTGTAATGAATTACCCAACGAACATTCGATTTGTCAATTCCCATTCCGAAAGCAATTGTGGCACAAACTACCTGACAATCATCATTTATAAACTGATCCTGAGTTTTAGTACGTGTTTCATTATCTAAACCAGCATGATAAGCTTTAGCCTCAATACCATTCTTTTTTAATTTCTCTGCTAGCTCTTCAGTAGTTTTGCGACTTAGGCAATAAATAATTCCCGATTCATTGGGTTTATTTTCAATAAAATCAATTATTTGCTTGACACGATCTAAAGCTGGACGAACTTCAAGGCTTAGATTTTTACGATCAAAAGAAGCTATGAATGTTTTCGGATTCTTAAGATTCAATTGTTTGGATATGTCTGTTCGTGTCGCTTTATCAGCTGTAGCTGTCAATGCTAAGATTGGAGTAGAAGGGAAGCGGCTTTTTAAATATCCTAAATTAGTATAAGCAGGTCTAAAATCATGTCCCCAAGACGAAATACAGTGCGCTTCATCGATTGCTATTAAGCTAATATTCAATTCGCTAAAAGCCATATCAAGATAAGAAAGACTTTCTGGTGCCACGTAGACTAACTTAAAGTGATTTGATTTTAAGTTGTCGATATAATATTGCTGTTCTTGCGATGATTGTGTACTATTAATATAACAAGCAGAAATTCCGTTTGTTCTCAAACTATCAACCTGATCTTTCATTAAAGCAATCAGTGGCGATATCACAATAGTGATTCCTGGTAAAATTAAAGCAGGAAGCTGAAAACAAATTGATTTTCCTCCGCCTGTTGGCATAATTGCCAATGCATCTTGTCCAGATAATACGGTATTAATTATAGTTTCCTGATTGGGCCTGAATTTTTCAAAACCAAAATTTTCTTTTAATGTAGCGTGTAGAATTTCCGAGGTCATAGGCATGTATTTTTTGTTTAAGATTTAAATGTAAAAATAATCCTATAAAAATAAAAATATAAGTTTAGCAATTTGCAATTGAATTATTATAAAAAAAGGAACTCCAAACAGAGTTCCTTTTTTTTATTAGAGAGAAAATGGATTAATCTTCATCATCTTCGTCTTCTTCATCATAGTCAGTATCAGCTTTGTCGTCATCATCATCGTCATCATCGTCACCACCATCAGTATCAGGCTTGTCGAGATTATCATCGTCATCATCATCGTCACTAATATCATCATCAAGATCTATACCTTTAACTGGTGCAATTGCATCTACATCAACATCTAAATCGTCATCTTCATCGTAGTTTTCAATTCTGTCAGCAAGTTTAGTACTAATTTTAACTAAGTAAATAGTGTCTTCAGTACGAACTTCAACAGCTTCAACCAATTCGTTTTTAGCATTTCTAAAACGGATTACATCCGAATCATCATAACCATCAGGAAACTTTTCAACCAAAAGGTTTAAAATTTCGTTGGTAAGTTTGGCGTAGTCTACTATAACTCTTTTCATAAATTATCTTATAAATCTAATAAGTATGCAAAAATTAACGGAGCAACAATTGTAGCATCCGATTCAATAATAAATTTTGGGGTTTTGATGTCTAATTTACCCCAAGTGATTTTTTCATTTGGAACTGCCCCAGAGTAAGAACCATAACTAGTTGTTGAATCTGAGATTTGGCAGAAATAGCTCCAAAATGGCACATCATGCATTTCCATATCTTGGTATAGCATTGGCACTACACAGATAGGGAAATCACCCGCGATACCACCACCGATTTGGAAGAATCCAATTCCGTTTGAACTGTTTTTAGAATACCAATCCGCAAGGAAAGTCATGTATTCAATTCCAGATTTCATGGTAGATGCTTTTAAATCTCCTTTAATTACGTATGAAGCAAAGATATTACCCATTGTACTATCTTCCCATCCTGGAACGATGATTGGTAAATTTTTCTCTGCAGCTGCATACATCCAGCTATCTTTTAGATCAATTTCGTAATATTCTTCTAAAACGCCAGACAACAACATTTTGTACATAAATTCGTGTGGGAAGTAACGCTCACCTTTGTCGTCAGCATCTTTCCAAATTTTGTAAATATGTTTTTGTAAACGACGGAAAGCTTCATGCTCAGGGATACAAGTGTCAGTAACACGGTTTAATCCTCTTTCTAATAAAGCCCACTCATCTTCTGGTGTTAAATCACGGTAGTTAGGAACTCTCTCATAGTGAGAATGAGCCACTAAATTCATGATATCTTCTTCTAAGTTTGCTCCAGTACATGAAATAATATGCACTTTGTCTTGTCTGATTACTTCGGCAAAAATTTTACCAATTTCTGCTGTACTCATTGCGCCAGCCATACTTACCAGCATCTTTGCGCCATCAGCTAATTGCTGTTCGTATGCTTTTGCAGCATCTACTAACGAAGCAGAGTTAAAATGCAAATAATGTTTTTCAATAAACTGACTGATTGGTCCTTTCATTTTTTTGTTTTTTTTTGAATTAAAAAGTTTAACCTTTTTGGATGTTAATGCAAATTAAGAATTTTTTAAGAAAAATTATAACTTAATCTGCCGTTTTTTTTACACCTTTTTTTTATAGCCTAAAATCTTTAAAACATCGTCTGAAGTCTGTTGTTCTGAGAACACTTCGGTTGCCAGAATTCCATTTTCGTCACGATCAATCAAGATGTGTTTCGGCTGCGGAATCAAACAGTGGTGCAGACCGCCGTATCCTCCAATTGTTTCTTGATAAGCGCCAGTATTAAAGAAACCAATATACAAAGGCTTCTCTTTGTTGTATTTAGGCAAATAAATGGCGTTCATGTTTTGCTCAGAATTGTAATAATCGTCACTATCACAAGTAAGACCTCCTAACAGAACCCGTTCGTAAGTATCATTCCAGCGATTGATAGCTAGCATAATAAAACGTTTGTTTATAGCCCAAGTATCTGGTAAAGTGGTAATGAAAGATGAGTCGATCATATTCCATTTTTCTCTATCATTTTGTTGTTTTTGATATAAAATCTGATAGATTGCACCACCGCTTTCGCCTACTGTAAACGAACCAAATTCCGTAAAAATATTTGGAACATCAACTTCAGCTTCATCACAAGCAATTTTAATCTGATTGATAATTTCATCAATCATATATTGATAATCATACTCAAAAGCAAGTGAGTTTTTGATAGGGAAACCACCGCCAATGTTTAGTCCGTCTAGCGTAGGACATTCTTTTTTAAGAGCAATGTATACTTTAATACACTTAACAAGCTCGTTCCAATAATATGATGTATCGTTAATTCCGGTATTAATGAAAAAGTGAAGCATTTTCAGCTCTAATTTATCATTCTCCTGAATTTGTTTTTTATAGAAAGAAACTATGTTTTTGTAACCAATACCTAATCTTGAAGTATAAAACTCAAATTTTGGCTCTTCTTCGGCAGCAATACGGATTCCGATTTTGAATTTACCTTTAATTTCTGCCTGAAGCAAATCTAACTCTTCGTAATTATCAATAATCGGAATAGTATTTTTATGTCCGTTATTGATTAATCTACCGATGTTAGTAATGTATTCGTCTCTTTTAAAACCATTACAAATTACATACGTACTTTTGTTGATTTTTCCATTTTCTAATAAATTCTCAACAATATTAACATCAAAAGCAGATGAAGTTTCGATGTGAATGTTGTTCTTGAAAGCTTCATTCATAATGTACTCAAAATGAGAGCTTTTTGTACAATAACAATAGTAATATTTAGCGTCGTATTTATTCTTTTCCATTGATTTTCTGAACCAAGCTTTTGCCTTGTTGATGTTTTCAGAAATCTGAGGAAGGTAAGTAAACTTTAATGGCGTACCGTATTGTTCAACCAATTTCATCAAATCGATGTTGTGAAACAATAGATTGTCTTTGTTCAATTTAAATTCCTCTTGTGGAAAGTAGTATGTTTGGTTTATTAGATCAGAATATTTTGTATTCATTTATTTGTCAATGTTTAGAGATTGTAATTATAATTTAATTTTAGGTTTTTGGGGACTTAATCTTAAATTCAAACTCTAATATTGGCGAATATAATAGGCAGTTTTTCATGCTCTGCTTTTGTACATTGGAATACATCAAAACAGAAAGGACTTTTACTATTATAGAAACGATTCAGCATTCTTAATAAAGAACTGTTGAGTCTGTTTCTGTAAGAGCTGAAGTGCCTTTGCTGATTGTTTGTTTTCATGGCGCAAATGTAAAAAATAATATATACCAAATGCAATGCTTTTGATTAAAAAAAGTTTAAGATTTATAATCCTCAAACGCCTCTAGAATCAATTTATTTTCAACGGATTGGTTAATTTTTATTTTTCCGATTCCTTCAATTAATGCAAATTGAATCAAACCGTATTCATTTTTTTTGTCGTGAATTAACAATTCTAAGATCGGATCAATGTCATTTTCCTCAAAAATCACATCATCGTAAATGTCTTTTATCACAGTTTTGATTTCACGATATTCTTCTGCAGAAATTAATCCTTTTTGAAGCGAAATATAACTTTCTAAGATCATTCCAACAGCAATAGCTTCTCCATGCAGTAAAGTCGTCTTTTCTTCGCTTTCTAAGAAGTAGCCTTCAATTGCGTGTCCTAAAGTATGTCCGAAATTTAGAGCCTTACGAATGTTTTTCTCCGTTGGGTCTTGAATAACGATTTCATTTTTTATTTCAACAGAACGATAAATTAATTGATCTAATTCGTCAAACACAATTGATTTTAAATCTGAAAACTGTCTCCAATATGGAGCATCATATATTAAACCGTGTTTCAGCATTTCAGCCAAACCAGAGCGCATTTCGCTTTGCGGTAAAGTTTCTAAATACTGTGTATCGATTAATACCATTTGCGGTACATTAATAACCCCGATTTGATTTTTAAGATTTCCTAAGTCAACGCCTGTTTTTCCTCCAACAGAAGCATCAACCATAGATAATAGAGTAGTAGGGATATTGATAAAATCTACACCTCTTTTAAACGTAGAAGCAACAAAACCTCCTAAATCAGTTACAACACCGCCGCCTAAATTAATAATAAGTGATTTTCTGTCTGCTCCAAGTTCTGTCAAGATATTCCAGATCTCAATACAAGTTTCGATATTTTTATTTGCTTCACCAGCTTCAAATTCTATAATTTCGATTGCCAAATCTGTTTCCAAAAGCGGAATAAATTTAGACAAACAATGCTCATTGGTCTGATCATCAACAATTATAAAAATATTAGAATATTTACTTTCTCTTAAATGTTTATTTAAAGCTTCGTAAGCATTCTCATTAAAATGTACGAGGTAGTTATTGGCTTGAATAGATTGCATAATTCTTTAGTTAATTGAAAGCGCAAAATAAGGCATTTTTAGCTTAATAATATTCAAACTTTAAGCCTAATTTGTTTAAAATGCAGGTTTGCTTCTTTAAAATTAAGATAAAATTATTCAAGAAATAAACATTTACTTCATAAATTAACATTTGCAATGTTCTCGTTAAGAATATTGAAAAATATGACACCGTTTAGTGAAAAATATTCAAAACACTCTCTATATTTGCATAAAAAATAAATTTTAATGGAAAAGATATTCGATAATACACAGGTTGCATTTTCACTAAAGAGTGACACTGAACTTGATAGAGCTTATTTTCTTTTCAAAATGATTGACAGCGAGCCTTTAGTACGAATAGGAACTGCTGTAACTAATTTTGCAATTAAAGCTCATTTACCAGTAGAAGGATTAATTCGAGCAACTGTTTTTGACCATTTTTGTGGTGGTGTAAACGAAAATGACTGTCTTACTGTAGTAGACAAAATGTTTACAAAAGGAGTTTCTTCTGTTTTGGATTATTCTGTAGAAGGAAAAGAAGAAGAAGAGCAATTTGATGCTGCTTTAGAAATGACTTTAAGAACAGTGGATTTTGCTAAAGAACGTTTGGCGATTCCGTTTGCTGTTTTCAAACCAACAGGTTTAGGACGTTTTGAATTGTATGAAAAATTAGGAGAGAAACAAACTTTAAATCCAGCCGAACAAGCAGAATGGGATAGAGTTGTAGCTCGTTTTGACAAAATATGCAGCGAAGCGTACAAAAAAGATGTTGCATTATTGATTGACGGTGAAGAAAGCTGGATGCAAGATGCAGCTGATGAATTGGTAACTGACATGATGCGTAAATACAATAAAGAAAAAGCAATTGTATTTAACACTTTGCAAATGTACCGTTGGGATCGTTTAGATTACTTGAAAAAACTTCATGAAGTTGCCAAAACTGAAGGTTTCTATATCGGAATGAAATTGGTTCGTGGCGCTTATATGGAAAAAGAGAACAAAAGAGCCGAAGAAAAAGGTTATGTTTCTCCGATCTGCGTTTCTAAAGAAGCTACAGACGTAAATTATGATAATGCTGTACAATATATGTTAGAGCATATCGATAAAATGGCCATTTTTGCAGGAACTCATAACGAATTAAGTTCATATAAATTAATGGAAATGATGGCTCAGAAAGGAATCGCCAAAAACGATTCTAGAATCTGGTTCGGACAATTATACGGAATGAGTGACAATATTAGCTACAACTTAGCCGAAAACGGATATAATGTTGCTAAATACTTGCCATTTGGACCTGTAAAAGATGTTATGCCATACTTGATTCGTCGTGCTGAAGAAAATACTTCTGTAGCAGGTCAAACAAGCCGCGAATTATCTATGATTAAAACTGAACGTAAGAGAAGAAAAGGGAAATAATTTATAGTTTTCAGTTTTCTGTCTCAGTTTACAGATGTAAAAAACTCCAATCTAAAAAGATTGGAGTTTTTTTTTTGCTAAAAATAAAACCCGACAGATTTTAAAAACCTGTCGGGTTTGAACTAGAGTTTAATTGGAATTTAGTTAAGAGTTACTAAACTGCAAGTTGCTTAAATTCTTATAAATTCCGTTTTCTAAGTTTATTAATTCCTGGTGCGTTCCTTCTTCAGAAATTTTTCCGTTATCTAAAACTAAGATTTTATCAGCATTTCTGATTGTTGAAAGCCTGTGAGCAATAATAATGCTTGTTCTTCCTTCCATCAATACTTCTAAAGCTTCCTGAACCAGTTTTTCGCTTTCGCTGTCTAAAGATGATGTAGCTTCGTCTAAAATCAAAATGCTCGGGTTTTTAAGCAACGCTCTCGCAATCGCAATACGCTGGCGCTGACCTCCAGAAAGTTTAACGCCGCGTTCTCCAACCAAAGTTTCAAATTTCTCCGGAAAACTATCCACAAAATTAAATGCATTTGCTTGTTTTGCTGCTTGCATAATTTCTTCATCAGTAGCATCTGGTTTTCCGTATGCGATGTTTTCTCTAATGGTTCCTCCAAATAAAATTACATCTTGAGGCACAATACTCATATTGCCACGAAGGTTTTCTAAGTCATAATCGTAGATATTTTTTCCGTCAACCGTAATTTCACCAGAAGTAATATCGTAGAAACGAAGCAAAAGAGAAGAAATAGTCGATTTTCCAGCGCCACTAGGCCCAACAATTGCTATTTTCTGACCAAATTCTGCCGAAAAATTTACATCTTTCAGAACTTGGATTTCCTGACGTGTAGGATAGCTAAATGCCACATTTTTGAATGTAACATTTCCTTTAATTTTCTCCTGATTTTTATTTGAATCTGAATTGATTTTCTCAGGACTTTCGTCTAATAATTCAAAAACACGTTCTGTAGCACCAATTGCTTTTTGAATTTGTGCATATAATTCGGCAATTCCACCAAAAGAAGCTCCTACAAAAGTCGAATACAATACGAATGAAATCAATTGCCCAACGCTCATTTCGCCAGCAATGCTCAAACGAACCCCGTACCAAACCACAGCTACTATGGCACCAAATAAACAGAAAATGATAAACGAAGCAAAATAACCACGGTATTTACCTCCTTTAATAGCCAATTTTACCACTTCGCTAATTTTTCCTTTATAACGTGCAATTTCGTACCATTCGTTGGCAAAAGCTTTCACGATACTAATTCCTTGCATCGTTTCTTCAACAATCACTTGACTTTCGGCAACCTGATCCTGCACTTTTTTAGAGTATTTTCTAATAAATCTTCCAAAAATCACTGCTGCGACTGCCACCAATGGAACTACAGAAAGCATTAGCAAAGTCAATTTGAAACTTTCTGTTGCCAAAAGAATAACGCCACCAATGATTAAAATAAACTGACGTAAGAACTCTGCAATTGTTGTAGTTAAAGTATCTTGAATTTGTGTGATATCAGCACTAATTCTACTGTTTAATTCACCAACTCTTTTTTGCGAAAAGAAAGTCATTGGTAATTTTACCAAATTAGTATATAGTGCCAAACGCAGGTTTGCTAATGTATTCTCGGTAAAGTTTACAAACAATGAAAGCCTGAAAAATGAAAAGAAAGATTGTAAAAATAGAATTGCAACCAAGCCTATAGCTATGGTATTTGCTTCGTCATTATTCTTGTTTTTTACACAGTCTACAAGCATTCCCATTAATTTAGGAAAGGCTAGAGCAGTGGCACCAGTAAGCAAAAGAAAAATCAAACCTATGAAGAATTTCCATTTGTGATGACCTGCGTATGTAAAAATTGTTTTTGCTTTATTTAGTGAAGTAGCCGTTATTTTTGATTTAGGCAAATCATTTTCTTTAAATCGCGCCATTAGATTTTACTATTTTTAGGTTTACAAATGTATAACTAAGTCGAATCACTACAAAGGAATATTACGAATTAGAGTTCTCAATTTGGCTTTTTAACGAAATTATAAGAAAACCTAAAAAAATATTCATTTTTAAGTAGCTTAAAAATAGAGATCTAGAAAAAAGTTTGTTTTTTTTTCTCAAAAATGCTTGCAAATACAAAATCTAGCTGTACATTTGCACTCGCAATCACAAAATGATAGCAGCCTAGTAAAATAGGGCGATTAGCTCAGCTGGTTCAGAGCACCTCGTTTACACCGAGGGGGTCGGGGGTTCGAACCCCTCATCGCCCACAAAATTTTTCAAAAAAAGGCTTGTAAATATAAATTCTAAATGTATATTTGCACTCGCAATCACAAAATGATAGCAACCTAGTAAAATAGGGCGATTAGCTCAGCTGGTTCAGAGCACCTCGTTTACACCGAGGGGGTCGGGGGTTCGAACCCCTCATCGCCCACAAAAGACTCCTTAAGTAATTAAGGATTTTTTTTTGAATTTCCTGAATGTAACAATTTACACTCAGTTTTGGGGAGATACTCAAGCGGCCAACGAGGGCAGACTGTAAATCTGCTGTGTGAACTTCGCAGGTTCGAATCCTGCTCTCCCCACGGAAAAATAAAGCCTATAAGTCTTTGGATTTATAGGCTTTTTCTTTTCAGTAAGTTTACTTTATTACTATACTTCCACATTGAATTTCTTTATCTCTTATTTTATAAAAAAGATTTTCTCCTTTTAAAGTAAGTTCTGTTCGCAATATACCATATTGATCACCTCCAATCAAACGAAGTGTTACAACATAAAATCCAGTCGATTCTTTTGGTTTAATAGTTCTTTTTAATGAAGATGGTTTATCAATACTCTTATCAAAAAAAGATTCTAAATTTGTCAAACCATAATTAAGCAAAGGTGCTTTCTGAATCGTCATCGTGTCAGGCGGAATTAATGTTTTATAATATTTTCCTGGTAAAGCTGGAATCTCATAAGAATCTATAGGAAAGTTAATTTTAAACTCAATTGGATTATCTGTCTCATTAATAATTCGTGTCCAAAATATAGCATAAATATATTTGTTTCCTTTAGGATCAGTGTATCGAATTCCGCCTTTTGGCAAACTATTTTGTACTATTATACTTTTTCCTTTAGAATAAGTATAGTCATATTTAGTGAAAATGCTTTTATCAGCATTAATAATTGATTTTTTATTCTTTTCTGTGTTTTTTATTGAATCTAAAGCTTCTGCATCAACAGATTTATTGGCTTGCTTACAAGAAAAAAGCATTAGTGCCAAAATCAATATTATCGCTTTTTTGTTCATTTTTTAACCAACTATGAATAATTAAACTGATTTCTATTTCAAGCATTTTTTTTAAATCACTGCATTAACCTTTTTGAAACTTACGTGATATTTCATTCAAAAAAACGCATCAAAACTTCCCTTTTTTGATTTTTGATGCTTTTCGATATAAACATCTAAAAAACCGCTTTGCTTTAAAAATTGCAGTGGATCTTTTATATTTAAGATTTCTTCAATAGCTTTTTGCTTATCTTTTTGGTTGTTGAAATAAGATTCGGTTATTTTATAGCCAATCCAATATCCTAGATCGTTTGGTCTGTCATCTTTTTTAGAAGTTCCATATAACCAATCCTGATAATCACTATTTTTTAATCTCTCAACAAATTCTTGGCACAATTTATCCTTATTTTGTTCTCCATATTGATATTCGATTTTATTGATGGATTCGCCAGAGATAAGTTCACCAATAAAATCAGCGCCGCCTTCCATCACACACCATTTTAAGAGCATGTCTTTGCCAGTGATGTTTTGCTGATAATGTATAAGTTCGTGTGCAATTAAACCGGAAATTCCGTCTAGGTTTTGAAGTTTTTCTGTTCCTATAACAATTCCTTCTGGCGCAGAAGTTCCGCCGGAATTAAATCTTCCGTAAACGAAGTAAATAGGAGGGAACTTAGCCTTTGGATACCAATACTTCAGTGCGCTATAAATTGCTCTTACTCTTTTTTCTTTTGTAGAAATACCATTTAAAACATTTCTTGAAAGTTCATAATCTGCTTTTCTTTTTTTTACAACTGCAAAAAGAGAATCAGCATTTATTATTCTGTTTTCAGTAAATGCTTTAACACCTGGTGAGCCTTTCTGCATGTATTCTACGAAGGGATTTCCTTTTGATTTCTCCATTTTATCAAAAGCTTCCCAAAAGTTTTTTGAATCTTTTGTTTCAAAAATTGCATCTAAAGGATTATCTGAAAAATTACTTTGCCCAAAGACTGCATTTTGAATAAAAATTAAGATAAGAATGATTAACTTTTGCCTCATTTTGTTTGTTTTAAAATATTAAGTTTTTCAATACTATCTCTAAAATTAAATACATTAGACAAATATTTTTTCTGTTTATCTTCTAAAATTAATAAACTATTAAAGTAAGTTATTTCAAATCGCTTACTTTCTAAAAATAGGTGCTTTAATCTATAATTATATTCTAATTCTTTTTGAATGCTAGTAATTATAGATAAAGATTCGGCTTCTTCAATTTTAAACCATTCACCAATATTAATTGGCTTGCGGGTTTCAGAAATTACTTCAATATCATTCTCTTTTCTTTTAAATAAATCGAGACAAAAATGATAAACTATTTCTTCTGGCACCAAGAGTCTTTTCTCTCCAAAATGCAAATTATAAGTAATTACAAAACCTCCTTTATTTTCAGGCTGGATTTTGATTTTATTTATTTCATTAATAAAAATAATGGAATCCGAGAGAACGTCCGCCTTGTGCTCGAAATTCTCTGACAGAATTCTTAGATTCTCAATAATTGTTAAAGCCATTGATATAGAAGGATTGAATTTCTTTAATATCTCGCTAATATAAATAAAACCTGATTACTTTATATTTCAACTTTAGCAAAACATTCTTTGTCATTCTATATCAATGTTTTTTTTTAGTTTTTATATTGGCAGATAGGCTTCAACCCCACTTTCAAGCCACAGAAATTTCTCTTTTACATCAGACTTCCCAATTTCACTTTTTAAAGATTTTACAGATTGCTTAAAGTGCCACCAGCCTTCGTAATGTATCGGCATTACGATCCTTGGTTTTAAAAGTTGAGCTGTCGCAATTGCTTCTTCGCCATTCATGGTAACTCTTAAATTCTTTTTTAAGTACGGAAATGCTCCAGCTCCTAGATGCAAAATAGCTATATCGACTTTTTTTCTTTTCTCCAATTCATACAATCCTTCAAAAAGAACTGTATCTCCAGAAATATAAATGCATCCGTTGGCTTGTCTTTGCCATTCTATTGTAAAACCAATAACACTCCCCATAATTTTATTCAATCTTCTTATATTGGTATGTTGAGCAGGTATCGCTGTAATTTTTAGATTTTCTACTTTTTCGGTTTCAACATTATATTCTTGCCAGTTGTCAAGCCCAATGGTTTTGGTGTTTTTTAAGCGTTTTACAGCATCTGTAGTAGAAAGAACAGTTGGAACTGTTTGAATAAAAATGCGTCCTTTTTTATCTAAATTATCGCTATGATGATCGTGACTTAACAAAACCAAATCTATTTTTCCAATTTCTTCAATAGATAATGAAGGACTGCAATACTTTTTTGAAAATGCCATCGGGCTGCTGACATATTGCGGAAAAAATCCATCTTTTTTATTTAAAGTAGGATCTGTCAAAATTTTAAATCCATTTATGTTTATCAAAACGCAAGCCGTGTCGATATGTGTAATTGTAACTTCCATTTGCATTTAATTTTAATTATTAAAATGTTCATGCAAATCTGAGTCTAATAAATGGTCTGCAAATTGACTTTGGTCAAGAAATGCGTTTTCTTATTCGACTTAAAGTCTCTGGTACAACTCCAATATAAGATGCAAGATATTTTAGCGGAATCTGCTGAATGTATTTCGACTGTTCTAGCAACAGTCTTTCATATCTTTCTTGCGGTGTTTTTGTCAAAAGATCTAGTTCTCTTTTTACTTTTTTTTCAAGAAGATATTCAGTTGCGATACGTCCAAGTTTCTTTGCTGTTTCGCACTTTTCGTAAAGACGCTGTAAACTTTCATATGATATAGAATACAATTGGCAATCTGTTAAGGCCTGAACATAAATTTCGGTTTTAGCTCTATTATAGAATGAGTCGTATGCGCAATAAAAGGAATTTTTAAATGCAAAATCAAATGTAATTTCTTTATCATTCGCAACAACATAATACCTAACAACTCCTGTATCGATAAATGATAAATAATTCTCGAGTTGTCCTTGAGCAAGAATCAGCTCATTTGAAGAAAATTGTCTTGTTTTTATGCAACTTAAAAACTCAGCTAAAGTATGTTCTGGAAAACCCAGTTTTTCAAAATATTCTATTAAAGATGTCATTTTAAATAATTCAATATTTATTCTAGGCTAATATACAATCATTCCAACAACTGAAAATATAGAACAATATGCTAAATTGTTGCAAATGTTTAGAAAAAGTTCTAAATTACATTCAACCTAAAAAAATCAAAATCATAGAATGAAACAGCAAAAAGATTGGTCAATAGACGAAATTCAAAATACTTGGCAATTAGTTTCAAAACTTCACGACGGGCAAAAATATGGCGGAAGCAATGAAGGCGAAAGAGTAGAATACATCAATCACATTGGAAGTGTTGTTTTTGAAGTTTTAAATGCCAGCCGATTTACAGAAAATATGAATACTGATTTGGCTGTAAAATGCGCTATGCTTCATGATACTATAGAAGATACGGCATTTAATTATGAAAAAGTTAATGATTTATTTGGAAGCGAAGTAGCATCTGGAGTTTTAGCATTAACCAAGAGTGATGAAATTAGCGATTCTCTCGAAAAAATGCTTGACAGTTTAAATAGAATTAAACAGCAGCCAATAGAAGTTTGGGCTGTTAAAATGGCGGATAGAATATGCAATTTGTATGAACCGCCATATTATTGGAACGACGAAAAAAAGTTAAAGTATATTGAGGAAGCCAAAATTATACATAACGAACTGAAAGATGGAAATGTGTATTTAGCAGAAAGATTTAAGAATAAAATTCGGGAGTATAATCGTTTTCTTAGCACTGCTAACCTATTATAAAACACCAAAAAAACCAAACAATTAGATTCGGGAGTTTTTTGTAGAAAATAAATTTTACTAAAGTTTAAATAAAATTTCGAATTCTTAGTAAGACAAGCTAATAACTTCATCTTCATATTGATAAATTAAGACATTGTTGCCAGCATAAAAGGCAGATCTAAAATCTCTTTTTAGGGTTTCTTTTAACTTTTCAAATTCTAAATTGTAGATTATTATATCAGAATTTCTTACGATGCAAACCAATCTGTCAGTAATATAAAAAGTATGTAATACGCCAAATTCCCAATAAGCAAATTTAGTTTTAATTACTCTTAACGGTCTTTTATTCTCTAAAACAGAATATTCGCAAATAGAAAAACTATCATTTTGAAATTTATCTCTAGTATAAAGTAACACTACAAATCGATCTCCTTTTGAGTTAAAACTTAAATTATGAAAAGCGCCATTAAAATCAAGATCATCCATATCATAAATCAAATCAATCTTTTTTGACTGATTAAACTTAAAAATTTTAACGCCTTGAACTCCATAATTGGCATGATGAGCTATAAAAGCAAATTGATTCGTAATATTCGTTTTAGTCACTGATTCAATATATTCATAACCAGACCATTCTTTTTCGGGATATAGTTGATCATCACTTAATAAAGCTTCAAAAGTAGTTTCGTCTTTTATCCAAAATGCTTTAATAGGCTTATGAGTATAGTCTTCATCTGAAATTGAAATAAACTCATCTTCTTTATGATGAATCAAGAATATTTGATTTCTAGCTCTCAAAAAATGTTTTTTGAAAATATTTAATCCATCAGAATTAAAATGATAATAATAGATATTATCACTATCAATAAGGGATAATATTACAAAATCTTCCCCATTTTCTGAAAATGTATTTAAGATAGCACTGCTAGTCACTTCAGGAGAATGCAGAAGTTTCAAATTAATATCTTTTAAAAGAGTAAATTGTTCATCATAAATTACTAAGTGGTATGAATAGTCCTTTGATAGTAACTGATATATATATCTATTATTTTTATTAAAATGAATTGCAACAATTAAATTACTATCATCTTGATAATCGGAGAACAAACATTCCTGATATTCGGGGTTATTTCTGATTTTTTTTTCATTTTTATCTTCTGAAAAGTTGTAACTTCTAAGAACAGTACGATTTTTACTAGGGTTTTCATTATTTTTTATTGCATAAACTACAATAAGCATAATGCCCAAAAGTATAATTAAAGTAGAAAATATAATCATTTCAATAAAATTATAAAGTTGTTTTTTCTAGTTCAATTTAATTAAAGATTTTCTTTCGTCAGCCTATCTAATTCTTTCAACAAAGTTGGCATTCTAAATTCTCCGTGCATGCTTTCTACTTTTTTAAAAGCCTCATTCAAATCAATTCCGATAGAAGTGATGTATAATGGTTTCTTGCTGTCGCCTCTAAATAAAGCTTTTTTGTACTTTTCTATAGACGCAAAATTTGTTTTGGCTACACCAATAATCGGAATTTCTCTGTTTAGCTTTTCGTATAAGTAACCTCCCAAACCATATTTCTGTTCATCATTTAAATACACAAAACCATCTACCACAATGACTTCAACTGTAGATAAATCAATTTGGTTTAACAAACTCAAAATACAAGGCAATTCTCTTCTGTAGAATTCCCCTGGAATATATTCTTCTACATTGTCAATTGTTTCAGAGTGAATTTTAAAGTTTTTATCTTCGTTCCATTCTGCAAATTCAAGACAAATTGTTTTGGCTTTCTGGTCAAAGTAATACGTGTCAAAAGCTAGGATCATATATTGTTTTATAAAATATCAGAGTCTAAAAATAGAAAATCCTGATAGAAACATGCCTTTATATATTCTTTTTTATAGAAACTTTTAAATTCTAATTCCTAACTTATTAGTAATCAATTAAAAATAAAGTTTATGAAAACGAAAATGATATGGGCCAACTTGGTTTCAAACGATTTACAGCAAACAATTCAATTTTATACCGATTTAGGCTTCAAACAAAACGGACAAAACACAGAGGAAATCGTGAGTTTTTCTATTGCGGAGAATAATTTTATAATCAACTTTTTTACAACCGATAGATTTAAAACGGCCTTAAAAGGCAATTTAGTAAATGCTAAAAATGAGAACGAAATTATCTTTTCGCTTTCTGCAGAGAGCAGGGAAGAAGTAGACCTTTGGTACGAAAAAGTCAGAAAAGCTGGTGCAACCATTTTTTCTGAACCCGAAAACTATCAATTAGGCTATACTTTTGGTTTTGCCGATCCAGACGGGCATAAGTTTAATTTTTTATATTGGCCGGGAATGTAATTTTTCGCTTTTTGAATTTGAAATCAAAATAAGGCAATAGACTTAATTGCTCATTTTAGTATTGTATTCTGCTGCGATATCACTCCAATCATTTTCCCAAGTATTTTGGAAATAGATTTCTGCCATATGCCAATCTTCTTCATCCCAATCCTCTCTTTCGTCTATCAATTCTAACTCTTCAGATTCTATTTTTTCGATTATTAAATTCAAAAAATCATCAAAACTGTCTGCAATAACAGCAATTGGCTCAGGATCGCCAGTTGGCAGGTACAAAATTTGCCCTAAAGTTCCTTTTGAATTGGGATTAAAATCGATCACCAAATAATTTCCAGAGCCATCATGCGCAAACGGAATTCTTTTTGGGCAATACAAAGTATTCTTTATCTTTTCTACCTGATTAATTGCTTCAGCTTCCATTTCTGGAGCCTCTTTTAAGAAAGTCCACTGCATCTTCATCTCTTCAATTCCTAAGTAACCAAAACCTCCCATAAAGCCAATGCTTCGATTTTCTCCATTATAAGTTTTAAGAAGATCAATGTGGGATTCAGGTAATTTAACTTCAATAAAGTCTTCTAATTTGCTAATTTCATTAGTGTCAGCGCCAATATTCATGAATTGATCAAAAATATCAAGTTTCGATTTAAAAGCTGTAATATATTGGTGAGATAAAATTGATTTCATTTTGGTTTGCAATTATTTAGTGTTTATTAAACTCTGCTACTAGTTTTTTGTTTGCTTCAATTATTTTCTCAGGGCGAATCATATTTGGATTAAAAATCAAATCGTAATTTTCATCTTTTGGCTTAAATTGATTTACGCCATAAGCTACACTATTCGCCGGAATACTTTTGGTTATAATAGCTCCCGCGCCAATTACCGAATTTTCTCCAATAACTATTGGCCCTAAAATTTTGGCGCCATCGGCAATAATCACATTTTTAGCAATAATTGGATTTCCGACGTTTTCCCATTCATTCGTAATTTTATTGTACTTCAAATTGGCTCCAATAGAAACATTTTGAAAAATAACCACATTTTCGCAGATTTTAGATGCTACGATGGTGCATCCGCGCCCATGATGCGCAAACAAAACGGTTTTATCCATTTCTGCACAGTTTATTTCACAGCAGTATAATTTCTCTAATAAATTGCCCGCAATGTATTTTAAAAGACTATTTTTTGAATGACAATTGATTTTAACTAATGTATTAAACATATTGTTTTTAAACGTTTAGCAATAACTCATAATTCATAACTCATAACTCAATTTAAGGTTCCCAAAGTTCAATTTTATTGCCTTCCGTATCCATAATGTGTACAAACTTACCATATTCGTACGTTTCGATATTGTCGAGAACCGTAACTCCGTTTGCTTTCAGTTTTTCTACAAGACCTTCAATATTCTGAACACGGTAGTTTATCATAAATTCTTTTTTAGACGGAGAAAAATATTCATCTCCTTTCTTAAAAGGACACCATTGCGTAGATTCTATCTGTTCTGGATTATCCATATTTCTAGATTCGAAACTTGAAGAACCCCATTCATTGATTTCTAATCCTAAATTTTTAGCATACCATTCTTTGGTTTCTTTTGGATTATCCATAAAAAAGAAAATACCGCCAAGTCCAGTCACTTTTGGTGTTGTATCGTTTGAATTGTTTTCCATAAGAAAGTTTTTAAGGTTATTTTTCGAGAATCTAAGATATTAAATATTGCTTGCATTTTTATTCTGTTTGCTTTTGAATTATATTTACATAAACGTATTTCGACTTAAATCAAACTAAATGAAAACGGAAAGAATCTACAAAATCCTATTTTCTAGCGTATATCCTTTATACATTCAAAAAGTTGAAAAAAAAGGAAGAACTAAAGAAGAATTAGATACGGTAATAAAATGGCTTACAGGATATAGCGACGAACAAATTAAAGAGCAGATTGAAAAGAAAGTGGACTTTCAAACATTCTTTGCTGAAGCTCCAGAAATCAATCCGAATGCTTCTAAAATTACTGGCGTAATCTGTGGTTATCGTGTAGAAGAGATTGAAGATCCTTTAATTCAAAAAATGCGATATCTAGACAAATTAATTGATGAAATCGCCAAAGGACGAAAGATGGAAAAGATTTTAAGAGAATAAAAAAGCTGATCAGAATACAACTATACAAAATATATTCCGTAGGAATATCTCATAGGTAGAAAAGGAAAATAGCGTCTACATTGTGTCCTGTAGGGACACCTGATTTTATGAAAATAGCATATCAAAAAATCAAACGTTGCTACGGAACGTACTCTCTAAATCAATTTAGTTCTACCGATGAAACATTCCTAACGGAACGAATTCTTTTAAACTCTTAATAAACCGCGAAATCCTCTCGCAGCATAATACGATTCTGCTCCATTATGATAAACAAAAACGGTATTATATCTGAAATCTGAGAAAATCGCACCACCTAATTTCCTAATCTCTGACGGAGTTAAAATCCAGCTTGAAGTTTTAGTATCAAATTTTCCTAATTTTTGCAGCTCTTTATATTGCCCTTCGTTTAAGATTTCAATTCCCATTTGTTCCGCCATATTTATAGCGCTGTCAGCTGGTTTATGCTCTTTTCTTTTTTCCAGCGCTTCATGATCATAACAAACACTTCTGCGCCCTTTCGGACTTTCAGCAGAACAATCCACAAAAAGATATTCGTCAGTTTTAGCATCATATCCAACTACGTCAGGCTCGCCTTCAGTTCTTTCCATTTCGTCAAGAGACCATAGTTTTAATGGATTAGCTTTTAGTTTAGCTTCAATTTTTGCCCAATCTAGATTTTCGTGACGGTTTTTATTCTTTTCAAAACGTTTTTCGAGTATGGTCAATAATTCGTCTTGCTCGTTTATGGTAAGTTGCTTTTTCATTTTCTTAAGTTTTTAATTAGAACTGCATCTTCTAGTTTCTGGTCTTAAATACCATGAAACCACAGTCAAAACAATTAATAATATTGGTCCAAAAAGTGCTGAAGCATCATCTTTTACAGCCAAATGTGAAACCACAGCTCCAGACATGGCAAAAAAGAAACCTGCATAAGCCCATTCTTTCAATAAACCGAATTTCGGAATCAGGATTGCAATTACTCCCAAAAGCTTCCAAACGCCCAAAAGAGTTAAAAAATAAAGCGGATATCCTAAATGTTGTATCATTTCTGCTTCTTCTTTGAGAGGAATAAGCTGTACGATTCCTGTTGATGTCATTCCTAAAGCCAGCCATAAAGTGGCAACCCAATAGATAATTTTATTTCTTTTGCTCATGATTCTTATTTTAGTTTAGTTACAATTTCTTCCAATCGGTTGTGTGCCATATTTAATCCTTGTGCAAATGGCAATTTTAACTGCGTTGTTCTGTGCTCAATAGATTTATAAATAATTTGCATGGTCAATTTGCTGGTATCATCAGATAATTTTTCAAACTCTAAAAATTCTAATTGAGGCGCAAAATTGGGGTTATCCATTTCAAAAGTGCGTACTATTTTTTCATTTGGAACAAAATCATGAAAAACACCATTTGCTTTAAAAACTAGATTACCGTTAGGATCGCTGGTTTCATACTCCCATCCGCCATATTTTTTGCTTTCCAGTTTCAAAACTTTTGTACCCATCCATTGTGCTACAATTTCAGACTCGGTATGAGCTTTAAATAATAATTCAACTGGCAGATCAAATTCTCTTGTAATCACAAGATCCAATCTGTCATCTTCGGCGTGAATTTTTGTTTTCTTTTCCATGGTTTATTTTTTATAGTTTTTCATAATTGATTCTAACTTATTAAAACGATCGTCCCACATTTTTCTGAATGGTTCGATGAACTTGTCAATTTCTTTCATTTTTTCTGGGTTTAAATGATAATAAATTTCTCTTCCGTTTTGTATTTGGTGTAATAGTTCACATTCGTTCAAAATCTGAATATGCTTTGAAATAGTCTGTCTTGACGAATTAAAATTCTCGGCAATTGCTCCAGGTGTCATGGCCTGAATGGCAACTAAACTTAAAATAGCTCTTCGGGTAGGATCGGCTATGGCTTGAAAAACATCTCTTCTAATTTCCATTATGCAGTTATTTGACTGCAAATATAATGAAGTCATTTGACTGCGCAATATTTTTTTTCATTTTTTTCAAAAAAGAAACCTTCAAACTTTTCAATTTGAAGGTTTTATGCTGTTTGTTTTACTTGGAAAAAGTGTTTTTAATCTAATCCGGCAAACTGAAAAGGCTTTGTTTCCTTGAAATTAATCAAAGAGTCACCTGAATAATTCTCATTATTGGCCAAACTTAATTTTCTAATTTTTCCCTTTTCGCTAAAATCAATTTTACTGAATTCAACCCAAATTACATTCGGATTCAAAACATTATCAAAATAATAAACCAGATTTTTTTGATCGGCAACCGTTCTCCAGCGGGTAGAGGAGATGTTAGGTTCTGTTTCTGAGGAAATTCCTAAAGGGACAGAACAGTTTCTAATGACACCAAAAACACTAGATAAAGCCGTTCTGATATTATCTGTCTTCGGAATAGCATCAATATAATAAGAAGCTCGTACAAAGCGATCTGCGGCACGATTGGTTCCTGGTAGCATAATGGTGCCTGGAATTCCTTTCCAATATGCATTGATAGCTAATTGCTGCTCAAAGATAGGAGAATTGGTCATTGCTACATATTTTCTATCATGATGAATAACCAACTTGCCGTTTATATATTCAAAAATAGCATTATCTCCAGTAGAATCAGAAATAGAAAGATGCACTGTAGCATAAATATTAGTTCCCGGAATATGTGAAGAGGTTATTACAAAATCATTCTTACCAAGAGCCGCAACTGTTTCTGCAACAGTAGAAAAATTATCTAAAACATATTGAAGCCATAAAGAAACAGCCAGACCTTTTACTTTTCCATTCTTTTCAAACGGAGGATATTGCGATTCTACCAACCACAAAAGATTGCCCACAAGTCCTTTTTCGTTCATACCATCAGAAGAAGCAATGTCCCAAGAACTGGTAATAACGCTTCCGTATTTAGATTTCCATTTAATCGAACTGGTTCCAACTTCACCAGATCTTTCAATTCCACGCGGGAAAATCCATAAATTAGCCGGAATTTCACCTTTCCAATCCATCGATCGTGCAGTAATAATTGTTCCGTTTAGGCCTTCGTAAACTATCCTTGTGCAAGGAAGTACAGTTTCGGTTATTAATAATGTAAAAGCAAGTAGGGCAGGAAAAATTCTGTTTTTTGGTTTCATAAAATTCAAAATTTAATTAAACGTTGCAATTGGAATTTATAGGTATTTACTGCAATTTACGGAATTTTTATTTTAATTATTTCAAAATGAATTAATAGTAAAAGAAAAGCGCTAAGATAATTCTCAGCGCTAATAGTTTTTATTTTAAAGCAAAATGCTCTTTTCTATATTAATTTGCTCCAAAAAAGATTGATCGTGCGAAATTACAATCAAAGTTCCTTTATACTCATTGATTGCGGCAGTTAATATTTCAATGTTTTGAATATCGAGATTATTTGTTGGCTCGTCGAGAATAATAATCTCAGGAGGAACATTACTAATAGTCAGACAACAAAGCATTAAACGCATTCGTTCGCCTCCGCTTAATGCATTGCAAGGTTTATCCCAGTCATTTCTGGAAAACAAGAAGCGATTTAATCTCATTTTTATTTCATGCTCTTCTAAACCGCAGTCATTAAAAGCCTGAGCTTGTTCATAAATTTTAAGATTCTGATTCAATAATGAATAATCCTGATCAATATAAATTGCTTTTTTTGCCAATGAAGTGGCTTGACCATGCGTTGGGATCAATTCTCCAAGAATAATTTTGATTAAAGTTGTTTTTCCAGAACCATTTAGGCCTTTTATGACAAGGCGTTCTCCAGAAAGAATTTCAAAATTGAGATTTTCTTTCCAAAGAAATTGATCTGCATAAGCATAATTAACATCAGAAGCTTTAAAAAGAGTTTTACCTTTAAGGAAAGAATTGTTTTCAAATCCAAACTTCATCTGATCAATAGCAGGAAGAGACGAACGCAACTGTCTCAAATCTTCAGAAATACCGCTGATTTTTTCCGCATGAACATCTTTCAGTTTAGAACTACTGTTTTCAGCTTTATTTCGAAGTGTATTCATCATAATTCTGGCAACACCCGATTTTTCCTGTTTCTTTTTTCCTCTTGAATCCAATTTATTTTGGCGTTCAATAGTTTCTCTTTCTTTTTCCTTGGCTTTTTTCAATGCCTTTTCTTTGCTTTGAACATCTTGTTCTAAAGCATTATGTTCAATTTTCTTCTGTTCGCTATAAAAATCATAATTGCCACCATAGACCGAAATTTCATTTTTTGTCATTTCTAAAGTCTTATTTAAAAGATTGAGCAATGTTCTGTCGTGGCTAACCACTAAAAGTGTACTAGAAGTAGATTTTATAAAATCATACAATAACGTTCTGCCAGCAAAATCTAAATGATTGCTTGGTTCATCTAACAAAACTAGATCGGGTTCATGAATCATAATTCCGGCCAAAAAGACTTTTGTTTTCTGACCACCGCTTAAAGTTTCTATTTTTTGGTTCAAATCCAAATCATGGAGTTGCCAATATGACAAAGCTTCGTTACAGCGTTCCTCGATTGTCCAGTCATCATTGAGAAACTGAAGATTTTCTTCGGTTACGATACCTTCAAGTATTTCTTTAAGTGAAGTTATTTTTTCCTTTATTTGTAAGGCTTCTGCAATAGTTAAATCGTTAAATTGTCCGAATAGCTGCGGAACAAAATAAGGTTTTGAATTATGAATGATCTGCCCTGAAAAAGACTGTAGTTGACCTGCAATAATTTTTAATAAGGTAGATTTTCCAACACCATTATTCCCGACCAAAGCGGTTTTATCGTGATGATTTAGTGTAAAACTAATGTTTTGAAACAGCATGTCTTTATTCTCATGCTGATAGGAGATATTTTGAAGAATAAGCATAATTCCTTTCTTTTATAGATAAATAATCTAGCAGCCACAAAAGAGTGGTTGCCTACTACATTTTCCTGAAAGAAATTATTTTTCACATAGAGCGTTGCTTATTTAAAGAAGTGCAAAGATATTTATTTTAGCCTTAAAAATCAAAAAACCATTCTTTACAATTGTAGCGAATGGTTTTTTGTATTGAATTAGGAGACAATTCTCCGTTTAAATTTTATCAAATGTTAGTTTGGCTTCTTTGAGATCTAAAACCAGTTTATCTTCTGTTATAGTACTTTCACAAACATAAGGAGTTCCAACTTCGTCTTTTATAACCAGTTTTTTACCTTTTTGCGTTAATGCGTAAGTTCCGTCTGTGATTTCACGAAGCAAGTATCCTGTTACATGCCCATCTTCTGTGAAAGTAAGCATTCCATTGGTTAAAATCGCGTTTTTTATAGAATCAGAAACAGGTTCTTTTGCTTCTACACCGGTAACTTTCCATGAATTCACAAGCTTGTCTCTTTTAAGATGGCATGAAACAATTAATACGACGACAGCAATGGCAATTACGAGGGTAAATAATTTAGAGTTTTTCATGATTTTGTGATTAAAAGTTAAACAGGAAAAAGTTACAAAAAAAAATGACATTAAAATATTCGAAATCAAATATTTATAAAGATTTTTTTTACTTCTAAAATTGAATTGCTTTTAATACTGAAAGTCTCTGTTTTCGGCACTTTTACTGATAACCAGCTGTTTATAAAACAGCTCTAGCAAAAGTCAAAATTAGTCTGATTGGCTTTTTGAGGAGTGCTAATTTAAGGTTAAAGCTCCCAAAATTTCTTCGTACATAAATGGACCTCCAGGATAGGTTGCGGTATAATCAAGATTCATCCAGACTTGACCGCGTTCGTCTATATGATAATGCAGTTTTTTGCCGTAGCTTTCTTTTACAAAAAGCACGTTTTTAATCAAGTAATTGACTTTTTCTAAATCAATCATTGAACCAATTAATATTTCAGGATAAATATGCCCTTTGGTGTGAATAAGGCGCGGAGTTCCGCCAATAGAGCGCACAGCTGCCGCCATCAAAATAGAGTGATCATCGCAATCGCCAGAAAAATATTCTAAAGATTCGCTGGCGGTTGCAATATAATCACCGTCTTTTGGATCGTTTACATAATTCCATCTGCTATTTATTTCTTTAAAAACAGCAAAACATTGAATTATAGTACGATAATCTGAATACCCTCTAATGCCTTTAAAATGCTTTGAAGTTGCCATAATAGCAAAATTTCGCACTTTCGGATTCTGGTATTCTATAGCATTGATAATTTTTGTTTTATTTGGAAACGGAAGCAGTTTTGCCACAATAATATCCTGCGGATATGGATTATCAGACATGGTATAAATCATAGAATTATAATCTTCTGAGATTTCGTTAAAACCATAATTTCCAATTACAGATCCATAAAACAGAATTAATAAATAAACTGCAACACACAGAATAATAATTGTTCTGAGATACATCAGAAGAAAAAATATTGCCGCAAAAACAAAAATAAAAATGAATATTCGATCTAGATTGAATGCCCATTCCAGATCGATCAAATTTTGATGCAGTATGATGAAAATCGGAATTGTAATTAAAAGACTTAAAATCGAAATAATAATCCTGTCCCACGGCGATTTCACCTGTAGTTTGGATTTTAATTGCGGTAAGTCAATTTTAGGGAATTTCATCATACGAATCAAAAAGCAGTATTTACAATGCTTTTACTGTTTCTACAAAAATACTTTTTTTATCAATAATTCCCAGATCAAATAATTGATTTTGAATTTTATTAAAAGATTTTTCTGTCAAATTTTTCTGTGACCATTGAGTCAATTTCAGCCATTCTTTTATATCTTCTGCTTTTTGATTGAACAGTTTGGATAACTTTTTGTCTATATCCGGGATTTCTTTAAAATCGACTGTTGTTTTGTTTATTATTTTAAGGATCGTTTCTACTGTTTTAGCATTCTTTTTTAAAAATTCATCACGTACTACAATGATAAATGAAGGCCAAGGAGTAGGGCAGTCGTCAATGCGTCTGAAAACACCTTTATCTACAAGCGGTTTCGTCATAAAACGTTCCCACATAAAATAATCTGCTTTTTTATTGGTCAGAGCATCTACAGCGCCATCAATTGTATTTACAATTTCAAATTCAAGATCATCCATTTCCCAGCCTTGTTCATTTGCATTTACATAAGCCATTAATTGTGATCCCGAACCGATTCTTGAAATCGCTGCTTTTTTATTCTTAAGATCTTTCAGCGTTTGAAAATCTGATTTTGCATCCACGTGAATTCCCCAAATTAAGGGAGATTGGACATAAACCTGAACAATTTTGCTCGGATTTCCGGCCGCAATATCTTTAAGAATTCCTTCGGTTAGAATAACAGCCAAATCTGTTTCTCCGTCACGAAGCATTTGACACATCTTCCCGGTTCCTTCGGGAACATTTGTCCATTGTAAATCGATGTTCTCTTCTTCAAATTCGCCATTTTCAATGCATAGATGCCATGGCAAATTGAAGTGTTCCGGAACACCCGCAATTTTGACAGTTTTCATTTATTTTAAGTTTAAGTTAAGTTGCTTGGTATGCGTATGCGTAATCTTATGGTTAAATTTGGTTAGTTTATTTGTTTTACAAAGTTATTTCAACACATAGAAACATAGTTTTTAAAACTTTTAAAAAAAGACGTTTCACTAATTTCAGTAAACATAGCTATGTGTTAAAGCTTGCTTTTCTGTACTCTTAAACAGATTCAAATAAAATCTATGTTTCTATGTGTTAAGTTAAATTTTAGTTTTTTAATAAATCTGCCCTGTGTTTTTCTGAAAGGCAAGGCTCTGCAAATTCTATAATGTCTTGTGATTCATATTCATTCAAAATGCTTCTCACCAAGGAATAATCTACATCTTTGGCTATTTCTACGGCAAAAAAGGTTTCATTTAATGCCTCAGATAAACAATTAATTGTTTTCAATTTTTCTCTGATAATTTCTTTATCAAAACCTTTTTCTAAAACAGCAACTTGAACAATAGAATTTCCAGAATTCTGAATCGTTTTTCTATGCATAAAACGTTCTTCCGTTTCATCATATTCTGCATAAAAAATGTCGTCTGTAGCGATCAAAGGACCGAAAAACGGAATGTTATCCAATTTAAAAAGACCTTTTTCCAGATCGATAATTTCTGCCCACATGGTTTCAGACACGACTTCGTCCAGATAATCACTATAGTATTTAAATAATATTTTTTTATGAGTTTCCTGTTTCATTATTCAATTTCGCTAATTACAGCTTTTAAAGGAGATATTACGATTCTATAACCATCTGGATCCTGAATCATTTTTCCGTTTTCATTCCAGAAAGGATTCAGCGATGGTATAACTGCAATATTTTGCTGCGTTAATTTATTTACTAATTTATCGTAATCTGTAATAGTTTTTGGGTATAAGACCATAACATCGTCTTCATCAAAAGTATGTTTGGCTTTAACATCTGATTGAGTAAACTCAAAATGCCAGTCTAAGCCAGGTTTTCCGATAAAAACGCCATCATAATTATTGTGATGTTCAAATCCGCCTAAGCATTCAAATCCGAGTACATCAACATAAAAATTTTCAATTTTTTCTAAATCATTCGTATGTCTGGCCACTCTCAAAAACATAATTTATGCTCTTATTTGATTAATATGATGTTCTAAATGATCTACATAATCGGTCATTAAAAACCTTAAATCTATTTCAGATTCGTCGGCCAAAATGATTTTGTAATCTAAAGCCTTTTCATCAACAGATTTCATCAATCTCACCATCTGTTTGTTTATGGTAAACCACAACTGCGTAAGTTCCTGAATATGCATTTTCTGATATTGATTTAAATTTACTAAATCCATTTGATTATACGGTCTGTGGCGATATGGTTTTTCTGCATAATTGATCTCTGTAAAACGAACCAGATTATGAATTGCAGAATCTACCAAATGCCCTAAAATCTCTTTTTTAGACCATTTTCCAGGATTTTTTACTTCTAAAATTTCATTGTTTATTGTCGGAATATAATTCACATTTTCCTTCAATAATTCTTCAAATTTAAGAATAGCGTTTTGCATATATTTTATTAAATTTCTTACTCAATTTTTCCTATAAAAATTATAAATAATATCCAGAAAAACATTCCAACAAATCCATTTTTTTCGGCTGTTGTAAAACCATTTTTATCTATAATTTTATTTCTTTGATCTAAATAATATTCTAAATCTTTAGGATACTTTTCTTCAATGGCTGCATTTAAAAATCGAAAAAATAACCATCTGGATAAACCACCAATACCTAATGTAAAGCGTTTTACAGGTTCCATTATGATATGACCAATCATCATTTGTTTATTGCTAATTTATTCAATGTATAAGCAATCAATTCGTCAACAGCTTTGTACGGATCTGCACTGAAAGTTCCAGAAGCACGATTAGCAATAATAGCGTTCAACGATAAAGCATTGTGGCCTAAAAGGGCAGAAAGTCCATAGATTGCTGCTGTTTCCATTTCTAAATTAGTGATTTTAGTTTCGTTAAAACTAAAATTATCCATTTTGTTATTTAATTCCTCATCTTGAATATTCAGACGCAAAACTCTTCCTTGCGGCCCGTAGAATCCTCCAGCAGTTGCTGTAATTCCTTTAAAAATTCGATCTGATTCAATTAATTGTTCTAATTTTTCTGAACACTGGGTAACATAAGGTTTTCCTTTTTTGGGATCCCAATTGGTATGTTTTACAAATGCATCTTCCATTTCTGTAATAGAAACATCGTCGATTAAGTAGGAGCGAAGCATATTGTCTAACCCCAAACCAAATTTCGACATTACAAAACTATCCACTGGAATATCTTCTTGCAGAGAACCTGAAGTTCCAATTCTGATAATATTCAAAGAAGTTAATTTTTCTTTTGGCTGACGCGTTTTCAAATCAATGTTTACTAAAGCATCTAATTCGTTTAACACAATATCAATATTATCAGGCCCAATTCCTGTAGAAACCACAGAAATTCTTTTTCCTTTATAGATACCGGTTTGGGTTTTAAATTCTCTTTTTTGAGCTGAATATTCGATTGAATCGAAAAATTGAGTGATTTTTTCTACTCTGTTTTGGTCGCCAACAAAAATAATGTCGTGTGCTATATGTTCAGGACGAAGGTTTAAGTGGTAAACGCTTCCGTCTGGATTAAGTATTAATTCTGATGATTGTATCATTTCTTTTTAAGTTGCTAAGGTTCTGAGATACTGAGGTTCTAAGTTTTTTTTTTGTTTCAAGTTTCATGTTTCAAGTTATTTGGACAACTTGAAACTTTAAACCTAAAACCTGAAACTTTTTAGCCTCCGACACGTTTGGTTTTAAATCCTTTTTCTTTTAAGATTGCCATTATTTTATCTCGGTAATCGCCTTGAATTATAATCGAATCGTCTTTAAAAGTTCCGCCAACGCTTAATTTGGTTTTGATTTCTTTGGCTAAGATTTTAAAATCTTCATCAGAGCCTTCATAACCTTCAATAATAGTAGTTGGTTTTCCTTTTCTTTTTTCAAATTTACAAATCATAGGTTCTTTCTGAACATAAAGAACGTGTTCTTGTTCTTCAACTTGTTCAGGCTCATTTGATTCAACATGATCTGGAAATAGATTCTTTAATTGATCTTTTAAGTCCATATTTTTTTTATTCTAAAAATAAATTTTCAAGCATAAAGATATCTAAAAATTAAATTCCAAACCCCAAGAAAAACTTGGAATTTGGAATTTTTATATCTAGAAAATATTTAAGCTTATTTTTTGATTAAGCCTAATTCTACTAAACGTTCGTATAAGAACTCTCCAGCTGTAATATCTTCGTATTTCTTTGGGTTTTCTTCATCAATGCAATTTTCAAGGCAATCTAAACGCATATCACTTACTGGGTGCATGAAAAACGGAATTGAATAACGTGAAGTTCCCCACAATTCTCTTGGCGGATTTACCACTTGGTGAATTGTAGATTTTAGTTTATTGTTGGTGTGTCTAGACAACATATCTCCAACATTGATTACCAATTCGTCATCTTCAGCAATAGCATCAATCCAATCGCCGTTGTGGTTTTGAACCTGTAATCCTTTTCCTTGAGCTCCCATCAACAATGTGATTAAGTTGATGTCACCGTGAGCCGCCGCACGAATGGCGTTTTCTGGCTCAGAAGTAATTGGAGGATAGTGGATTGGTCTTAAAATTGAGTTTCCTTCTTTTGCATAATTATCAAAATAAAACTCATCTAAACCTAAATGTAAAGCCAAAGCTCTTAAAACATAAACACCCGTTTTTTCCAATTTTTGGTATGCCTCTTTACCAACCGCATTAAAACGTGGTAATTCGGTAACTTCAACATTGTCTGGGTATTCAGAAGCCCATTTTGAATCTTTGTCAACGTATTGACCAAAATGCCAAAATTCTTTTAAATCTCCTTCTTTGCGTCCTTTAGCATGTTCTTTTCCAAAAGAAACATAACCTCTTTGTCCGCCGATTCCAAGAATTTCATATTTATGCTTAGTTTCTATTGGCAAGGCGAAGAAGTTTCTAATTTCGCCATAAAGTTCGTTTACCAATTGGTCATCAAGAAAATGACCTTTTAAGGCTACGAAGCCAATGTTTTCAAATGCACTGCCGATTTCATTTACAAATTTTTGTTTACGTTTCGGGTCGTCCGAAAGGAAATCACGTAAGTCTACACTAGGAATGTTTTGCATACTTTACATTTTTATTTTAAAAGAAAAAAGGTGTCATAAGCACCTTTCGCTAACAAAGGTAGATAATATTTTAGAAAATAATCTTAAGCTCAGGCATTAAAAGCAGGTTTATAGTTAAATTTTATTTTAGATTCTAATAAAACAGCAACAATTTGTTATATTTGAAACACCTAAAAATAAAAAATTACATGATCTTTTACCGCCAAAACCTGACTGACGCGCAATTATTAGATTTATACAAAAAAATATTAAAACCCCGACTGATCGAAGAAAAGATGCTCATCTTGATTCGACAAGGAAAAGTATCTAAATGGTTTTCTGGAATAGGACAAGAAGCTATTGCCGTTGGTGTAACCGCAGTTTTAGATTCATCTGAATACGTACTTCCAATGCACCGAAATCTTGGTGTTTTCACTACTAGAGAAATTCCGCTTCATCGCTTATTCTCGCAATGGCAAGGAAAAGCAAACGGTTTTACCAAAGGCCGTGATAGAAGTTTTCACTTCGGTACGCAAGAATACAATATTATAGGAATGATTTCGCATTTGGGTCCGCAGTTAGGAATTGCTGACGGAATCGCTCTTGCAAATAAACTTCAAGACAATAAAAAAATTACCGCTGTTTTTACAGGTGAAGGCGCAACAAGTGAAGGCGATTTTCACGAAGCGCTAAATATTGCAGCCGTTTGGAAACTGCCTGTAATGTTTGTTATTGAAAATAATGGTTACGGACTTTCAACGCCAACCAACGAACAATATGCTTGTGAAAATCTTGCCGATAAAGGAATTGGCTACGGAATTGAGAGCTGGATTATTGACGGAAATAATATTGTAGAAATTTATAATAAACTGTCTCAACTAAAGAAAGAAATGCAGGAAGATCCGCGTCCGATTTTATTGGAGTTTAAAACCTTCAGAATGCGCGGGCACGAAGAGGCGAGTGGTACAAAATACGTTCCTCAGGATTTAATGGATCAATGGGAACTGAGAGATCCTGTTGCGAATTACAGAAAATATTTGACCGAAAGCGGAATTCTTACCGCTGAATTAGACGAACAATTTCATGCCGAAATCAAACAGGAAATTGATGAAAATTGGGCAATAGCAAATGCTGAATCTGAGATTGAACCAACTTATAGTGGAGAATTAGATGATGTCTATGAAGAATTTCAATATGAGGAATATAGCCATAATTCAGAATCAGAGAATATTCGGTTTATAGATGCTATCAGAAATAGTTTAGAACAATCTATGTGGCGCCATAAAAACCTTGTAATTATGGGGCAAGATATTGCTGAATATGGCGGAGCTTTTAAAATTACAGAAGGTTTTGTTGATGCTTTTGGAAAAGAGAGAGTACGCAATACGCCAATATGCGAAAGCGCTGTAATTTCAACAGGAATGGGACTTTCTATAAACGGTTATAAAGCGATTATAGAAATGCAATTTGCAGATTTTGTTTCTTCAGGATTTAATCCGATTGTGAATCTTTTGGCTAAATCTCATTATCGTTGGGGCGAAAAAGCCGATGTTGTCGTTCGTATGCCTTGCGGCGGAGGAACTCAGGCGGGGCCATTTCACTCTCAAACCAATGAGGCTTGGTTTACTAAAACTCCAGGTTTAAAGGTAGTTTATCCAGCATTTCCTTATGATGCAAAAGGACTTTTGAACACAGCAATTAACGACCCAAATCCTGTTTTATTCTTCGAACATAAATTATTATACCGCAGTATTTATCAAGATGTTCCTAAAGATTATTATACCATTCCTTTAGGTAAAGCGGCTTTGGTAAAAGAAGGGAAATCGGTAACGATTATTGCTTTTGGAGCTACTGTTCATTGGGCTTTAGACACTTTAGCGCAACATTCAGAAATTGATGCTGATTTAATTGACTTAAGAACTTTACAGCCTTTAGATACCGAAACTATTTTTGCTTCGGTTAAAAAAACAGGAAGAGCCATAATCTACCAAGAAGACACCATGTTTGGCGGAATCGCAAGTGATATTTCAGCTTTAATTATGGAAAATTGCTTCGAATATCTAGATGCTCCTGTAAAACGCGTAGCGAGTTTAGATTCTCCAATTCCGTTCACAAAAGCACTTGAAGATCAGTTTTTGCCTAAAAGTAGATTTGAGGAAGTTTTGTTAGAGTTACTAAGATACTAAGACGCTGAGTTGCTAAGTTGCTAAGAAAAAAACTTAGTATTTTAGCAACTTAGAAGCTCTAAAATTATTTCGCTTCCACTTCAAACAATTGCACCTGATTTTTCAATCGGTCAATTAATAAATTCATCATTCGCTTATTCAAGTCAGAAGAATTTTGAATATAAGTATTGTATTCGTCTACAGTAAAAAGCGCCATTACGATTCCTTTTAACGAATTTCTAAATTTAATATCTTTCTGGATGGAATTTTCGATGGTCTGAAGTTTCTTTTCAACCGAGTAAGAATAAAAATCAGGTTTGTTTTTGTTTACGTAATTGATAAAAACGGCAATGAACAAATCATTTTGAAGTTTTAAAATAGGCCTGATGGTCTGGTTTTGAAAGATCTCATCTGCTGAAGATTGAGCACTTACGGTTCCTAAAGTTTCGCCTCTGAATTCTTTTAAAAAAGTGTCTCTATCTTCCATGGGGTTTTGTTTTTAGTTTTCTTTAAAGTTAAAGAAATAATCCCACAGTAAAAACCTATTTTTGTTTTTCTAAAAATAAATTATGCGATTATTTCTGTTTCTATGCTTATTATTAGCTTCTTGCAATTCAAAAGAAGATAAAGAAAAATATAACCGTCAACTATATCGTGCTGTAAACAACAAAGACACGGCGATTTTGGATATTCATATAAACAATAAACGTTTTTATGGGCGCTATGAAATTAATCACTACGGAACCGGAAAAGATTCTGGAGATGTACGAGGTGATTTAAGAGGCGACACGCTAAGAGGCGACTATCATTATATTTCTTTTGGCGGAGCTTGGAAAAGAGTTCCTTTAGCACTTTTAAAGAAAGATGGAAAGCTTTATTTAGGAAAAGGAGTAATCGGAACTTATTTTAATCTTCCATGTTACGTTCCAGAAGTTCCTATTGAATATCAAAATCCTGAGTTTCTTTTTGAAAGGATAGAGGAGGAGTAAATATTATAAAATTCCAAATTTTAAATTCCAAATTGCAAACTTGAATTACTTTGTGTATTTTACCGCAATCCCGATAGCTATCGGGAGCAAGGTTTTTTGACATACTAAGCCTTAAAAACGCAAAGTTCGCAAAGCTTTGTCTAAAAAACTTTGCGAACTTTGCGTAAACCTTTGTGAACTTTGCGGTAAAATACACGCAATCTATTTCAACTTGAAACCTAAAACTTGAAACAAAATCTAACTTAACGTAGAAGGCAATTCAAAAATTTCAAGATCAAAATATCTTACTGAAGCCATTACGTGGTCAAAAATATCGGCCATGATATATTCGTAATTTGCCCATCGTTTGTCGCTTGAAAACACATAAATCTCCAAAGGAACTCCGTGTGCGGTCGATTGTAGCTGTCTACACATAATATGCATATTCTTGTTCAATCCCGGATGATCATGTAAATATTGCATAATGTATTTTCTAAACAATCCTAAATTGGTCATATTTCGGCCATTTAGCGAAAGCGTTTTATCAATTCCTCTAAGGTCATTATATCGGTCAATTTCCGCTTGACGACTGTCAATATACGAGGTTATCAACTGTACTTTTCGCAATTGATGCAAATCTTCATCGTTTAAAAAACGAATTGTACTGCTTTTTATCAAAACGTGTCGTTTGATACGTCTTCCATCAGATTTCTGCATTCCGCGCCAGTTCTGAAAAGAATCTGAACTTAAAGCATAGGTTGGAATTGTGGTTATGGTGTTATCAAAATTTCGAACTTTTACAGTTGTCAAATTGATTTCGATAACATCTCCGTCAGCTCCAAATTTATCCATTGTAATCCAGTCGCCAATACGAACCATATCGTTTATGGCAACCTGAACACTAGAAACAAATCCAAGAATCGTATCTCTGAAAATCAAGATGATAATTGCCGAAAGTGTTCCTAGAATAGTTAAAAGTTCACCTTTTTTAATTCCGAATAAAGTCGAAATAATCATGGCAACTCCAAAAATCCAAAGCACAATCATAATAACCTGAACAAAGCTGTCAATTGGTTTGTCGCTGTATTCTGGTTTTTGTTTTAAATAATCGCGTAACGAATTAAAAACAGTTCGAACAATCCATAGTCCAAGCAATACAATATAGATTCCAACTATTTTTCCGAAAATCGATTCCCAATATTCATATTTGTCAAGAATAACAGGAACTGCTTTATAAATAAAGAAAAACGGAATTAAATAAGCGGTATATCTTGTCGTTTTGTTTTGAATTAAATAATCGTCAAACTTTGTTTTGGTACGCTGTGCAAAAATGGCGGTCAAAGTAACCAAAAGAAATTTGGCAGCATAATAAATTACGTAAGCCAATGCTATTAAAATAGCGATATTAAAGATCAGACTGGTATAAGACGCCACATTGCGGCTCATTCCCCAATCTCTAAAAACAGGATATAAAAAATTAAATATTTTCTCCAAAAACTTATGCATTTGCTTTAGTTTCTAAATATTTTTTCTCAATGTAAAAAGTTCCAAACGGAATAAGAGAAGCCACTAAAATAATTGCAAAAGTTTTTAAATCCCAATTCATTGATTTTTTCAATAAAAAGGCTAAAAGAATGTATCCGATAAATAAAACACCGTGGGTCATTCCTAACGGACGTAATAATGTATGATAAAGTTCAGGATTATTATTTTTGATAATCAACATATTAGCGAATAATACTAAATAAGAGATTCCCTCTAAAATGGCAGTAACTTTGAAAATCTTGAGCATGTATATATTTTTTAAGTTTTATGCCAGCAAAATTAAGGATTCTGGATTGATTTTAGGATTTAAAAATTCACAAATTAAATCAGTTTAATAGGCTGAAAATTGGAATTTGGAATTTAAAATTTTGAAAATTACCTTTACTCTATGAGTAAAAGAGATTTAAAAAAATATTTAGGCGAATTATCAAAAGAGCAATTAGAAGAACAATTGATAGAATTGTACGAGAAATTTGCTCCTGTAAAAGTATATTATGATTTTGTTTTTAATCCAAAAGAAGACAAATTGCTTCAGGAAGCAAAAGTCAAAATCTCGCACGAATATTTCCCAATCAAAAAATCTGGAGCAAAATGGCGTCCAAAAGCCAAAATGAGAAGATCTGTTGCTCAAAAATTAATCAAACATTTTATGATGTTGGGTGTAGACTCGTATGTTGTAGCCGATATTATGCTTTACAATATTGAAATTGCGCAAACGTTTTCTTCGCAAAATTTCATCAAGCAGGAATTGTTTTACAAAAGCCTCTTTAATTCTTTTGAACAGGCAGTAAATTACATTGTTTCAAACGGAATTTTTAATGATTTTAAATTACGAATTAATGCCATTTTGGAGGAAACTTTAAATCAAAAATGGAAAAATAGATACGAATTTGAGGCAATTTTAGAGAGAATCGACTACTAAAACCCTTTCTCATAAAAAATCTTTATTCAAAAAAAATATTTATTTTAGGTTAAAAGAGGATGAATAACTGTTTTTTCGATGTATTTTTGCAAAAATCCAAAAATAAACAATGTCTCAAACTTTAGAAATACAAAGAGAAGATAAAAAAGAACTGTATGCATACCAAAAAGGCGATATTGACGCTATTTTTGACCGTTTAGATAATGCTCCTCCGAAACACCACTTACTGTATCAGCTTCCAACTGGAGGAGGAAAAACAGTAATATTTTCTGAAATCGTACGCCGCTATTTGTCTAATAATGATAAAAAAGTGGTGGTTTTGACGCACCGTATTGAACTTTGTAAACAAACTTCAAAAATGTTAACAGGTTTTGGCGTTACAAACAAAATAATCAATAGTAAAGTAAAAGAATTGCCAGACCAGAATGATTTTTCATGTTTTGTGGCAATGGTTGAAACTTTAAAAAACCGTATTAATGATGAAAAACTTCATCTAGATAATATTGGTTTGGTTATTATTGATGAGGCACACTACAACTCATTTAGAAAATTATTAAACTCATTTAAAAATGCTTTTATCCTTGGAGTAACGGCAACGCCTTTGAGTTCTAATATAAAATTACCAATGCACCAAAGCTACCACGAACTTATTGTTGGTGATACAATTGGTTCATTAATCGAAAAAGGTTTCTTGGCAAAAGCAACAACTTACAGCTATGACGTTGGTTTGACTTCGTTAAAAGTGGGTATCAATGGAGATTATACTGTAAAATCTTCAGACGATTTGTATACCAATACTTTGATGCAGGAAAAACTGCTTCATGCCTATACAGAACGTTCTTTAGGAAAGAAAACCTTGATTTTCAATAACGGTATTCATACTTCTTTATATGTATATGAAACGTTTAGAGAAGCGGGTTATGACATCAGACACTTAGATAACACAAGCAGTTCTGAAGAGCGTAAAGACATTCTGCAATGGTTTAAAAAGACTCCAGACGCGATTTTAACTTCTGTCGGAATTTTGACAACTGGTTTTGATGAGCCAACCGTAGAAACCATTATTTTGAACAGAGCAACAAAATCGTTGACATTATATTTCCAGATGATTGGTCGTGGTTCTCGTAAATTGCCTGGAAAAGATGAATTTACAGTTATCGATTTAGGAAATAATGCCGCACGTTTCGGTTTATGGAGCGATCCTGTAAACTGGCAGCACATCTTTAAATCGCCAGAGTTTTATTTGGAAAATCTTCGTGATGATCACGAAATTGAGATGTTCTTTAAATACAGCATGCCACCAGAATTGCGCGCAAAATTCAGCAAAACGGCAGATGTTAGTTTTGATGTTGATGAAGAACACAAATTAATCATCAAACAGAATCTTCGTTCTAAAGTCGTTTTGGATAAATCTCTAGATCAGCATGCTTCGATGTGCGTTGATAACACCGAAACACTTCAGGAAGCAAAAATGCTTGCGAGAGAATTAGAAGATGATATTGAAGATCGCATCAAACGCTATTCTAAATGTTTAAGCCAATGCAGTAAAAACTACCGCGAATGGCTAGTTGACGATTACAAACAAAGATTAACGTTATTAATTGGTAAAAAGTATCGTGAGAAAATCATGAACGAACCGGATTGATAATTTCAATTAATACAAAAAATTATATGATCTTTGTCAAAGTTTAAAACTTTGGCAAAGATTTTTATTTTCAAGTCATCCCAAAAAAACATTCAAATATTGAGTAATCTGCATCAAATCTAAAATCAGAACTCAAAAATCTAAAATAATTATGTCTAAACCATTCTCAACATTAGGAATTTCAGCTCCAATTTTAAAAGCTTTAAGCGAATTAAACATTGTTGAACCTACAGAAATTCAACAAAAAACAATTCCGTTATTTTTGAGCCAAGCCCATGATATTGTTGGTTTAGCCAAAACAGGAACAGGAAAAACGGCCGCTTTCGGATTGCCTTTATTGCAATTGGTCAATACAGAATCGACAATAATTCAAGCTGTAATTTTGGTTCCGACCAGAGAATTAGGTCAGCAGATTTTTAGAAACTTAGAAAGTTTTTCAAAATATATTCCCAATATATCTATAGCTCAAATTTGCGGAGGAACTCCAATAAAACCGCAAATTGAACGATTAAAAGAAGGTGCTCAAATTGTAGTGGCAACTCCAGGACGTTTAATCGATTTGATTCAACGAAAAGCAATCGATTTAAAACAAACTGAATATTTGGTTTTGGATGAAGCTGACGAAATGGTAGCGATTCTTAAAGAAAGTTTAGACCAAATTATTGCTGAAATTCCAAAAAAACATCGCACTTTATTGTTCTCGGCAACACTTCCTGGAACGATAAAACAGCTGATTCAGAATTATTTGCATAAAAATGTAATTCAGATAAGTGCCAACATGGAAACTGTTGGAAACGAAGGAATTGATCACGAATATATTGTGGTTGATCCAATTGAAAAACTAGAAGTTTTAATGCATTTCTTGAATTCTAGAGACGGTGAAAGAGGTATTATTTTCTGTAAAACGAAAGCTGCTGTTAACAAATTAGCCAAAAATCTAGCAATCAATAAATTTTCTTCAGGCGCGCTTCACGGAAGTTTGACACAAGGTATTCGTGACCGAATTATGGAACAATTTCGTGAAGGACATATCAATATTTTGGTTGCAACCGATTTGGCTGCGAGAGGAATCGATGTAAAAGAAATTTCATATGTAATTAACTACCATTTGCCTGACACTTACGAAAATTACGTTCACCGAAGCGGAAGAACCGCAAGGGCAGGAGCAAAAGGACTTTCGTTGACCGTTTTACAGCAAGAAGAAGTTTTTGAAATTGCCGATTTTGAAAGAGAATTGGGAATTCAGTTTTCGGAATTTAAAAAACCTTCTGCAGCAAGTGTAGAAGAAAATAATATGCTTTTGTGGGCGAGACAAATCTTTAAAACAAAACCAAATCACGAGCTTTCTTCAGATTTAAAAACAAAAGTAAAAACCGTTTTTCATCATTTGACTAAAGACGAACTTATCGAAAAATTAATGGCAAGTTATGTCCTACAGAACAAAATCGATATAGTTGATAAAACCGTTAAAAAATTCAAAAAGTAATAAATATGACAATTGTCATTGCATATTAAAGTTGTATATTTATAAGGAATAATTTTATAATCCTACTTAATACAACATATATGAAAATAGTCATTATTGGAGGTGGATTTGCAGGAATCAATCTGGCAAAAGAGCTTGTAAATCAGCCTCAAATACAAGTAACTCTTGTAGACAAGAATAATTATAATTTTTTTCCACCACTTATATATCAGGTTGCTACTGCATTTTTAGAGCCATCAAGCATTAGCTATCCGTTCAGAAAATTCTTTGCTGGCAAGAAAAATCTGCAGTTTCGTTTAGGCGAATTATTATCAGTTTCTCCTGCCGAAAAGAAAATCACTCTAAGTAACGGAGAATTGGAATACGATTACCTTGTTTTTGCAACTGGAGCAGAGACGAGTTATTTTGGTATGGAAAACGTGATGAAAAACGCTATTCCGATGAAAACCTTAAATGATGCCATCGTAATGCGTAATACGTTGCTTAAAAACCTTGAAAAAGCTGCCATTTGTAAAGACATGCGTAAAAGACGTAAATTACTTACAATTGTAGTAGCAGGAGGAGGGCCAACAGGAGTGGAGGTTTCTGGAATGTTTGCCGAAATGAGAAAAAATATTCTGTTAAAGGAATATCCAGAATTAGATACTTCTGCGAGCAATGTTTATTTGGTTGATGGAGGCGATGCACTTTTGGCGCCAATGAGCAAAGATTCTCAAAAAGATACTCTAGAAGCTCTAACAAAACTTGGAGTTGTGGTAAAACTAAACACTAAAGTTGTAGATTACGTTGATGACACGGTAGTTTTTGAAAATGGAGAAACCATCAAAACCAAAAACTTAATTTGGGCAGCTGGTGTTTCTGCTAGAATTTTCGAAGGAATTCCTAAAGAAAGTTATGGACGCGGACGACGCATGGCAACTGATGAATTCAATAAAGTTAACGGCGTAGATAATATTTATGCAATTGGTGACACTGCTATTTTAGCAGGAGATAAAAATTTCCCTGATGGTCATCCGCAGGTTGCACAAGTAGCTATTCAGCAAGGTTTGAATCTGGCTAAAAACTTCAAGGCTATGGTTGCCAACAAACCGCTTAAACCTTTTGCTTACAAAGACAAAGGATCTATGGCGATTATCGGAAAAGCTAAAGCCGTTGTTGATTTGCCAAGTCCAAAATGGCATTTCAAAGGTTTCTTTGCTTGGATCATCTGGCTGTTTATTCACTTAATTTCTTTGATTACTTACAGAAACAGATTAAATACTTTTTGGAACTGGATGGTCGCATATTTCGCAAAGGATCAATCGCTTAGGATGATTATCAGACCAGATAAAAAGACACAAAATTAGAGTTTTAAATTCCAAATTCCAATGTATTGAAAAATAAAAAAGCCAAAAACAAAGTGTTTTTGGCTTTTTGGTATTTAACGCTTTCCAATTTTGGAATTTGGAATATTAATTATTTATTCAGCAGTAGTTGGGTCGATTATTCCTGTGACCTGATTTACAGAATTGGCTGGAAAACCTCCTAATTTAGCGTGTTCATAAACCATTTCTTCATTTGGCGCTATATAAATGCAATATAATTTATCGTTTGTAATATAGCTGTTTACCCATTGAATTTGAGTTCCTAGTTGACTAAGTACGCCACAGGAGGCCTGCGAAATACTTTTTAATTGATCAGATGTAAGTTTACCGGCATTTGGGATTTCTCTTTCGATAACATATTTAGGCATAATCTTTAGAAATTTATTCCTACTCATGTGGCTTTTCGGTTTCGCCCCGTTTTTAAAATGGTTTCTGGATTCCATTCCATTTTAGTCCTATAAAATTACTGAAATAAAAGCGCAAAATCAATTATTACCTTTTGATTTTTAATCACTTGCGTTATAATTCAATGAACAGAAGCAATGCTGTCATCTTCAGACAATTCTACTTTTTGCTTGATAAATCGTTTGCCGATATTTAAAATTATAAATGCGGTTATAGTTGTAGTCGTCATAATCGCAACCATTGGCGTTACTGAATCCTTCACAAAAACACCAACTGCAAACGAAGCCAAAGCGCCAATTCCAAGCTGAATGGCACCCATTAATGCAGAAGCGCTTCCGGTATTTTTAGCAAAAGGAGCTAGCGTCAATCCAGCAGTATTTGGATTTGAAATTCCTAAACATGCCAGAAACAAGAATAACATTCCGATAGTTTGATACAATCCTAAAAGGTCATTTAAAGCCAAAATCAAGAATATTATACTAATGACAGATTGAGAAATCAAAGCTCCAAAAATCATCTGTTCGCTCGAAAATCGCTTTAATAGCATAGAATTCAACTGACTAGATCCGATAAAACTAACAGACATAAGAGCAAAAATCCATCCATAAGTTTTGGCATCGACTTTATAAATATCCATAAAAACCAGAGGAGAAGCCGCTACATAAGAAAATAATCCTGAAAAAGCTACAGCGCCTGTAAACGCATACGTATAAAATTGAGGTTCTTTTATTACCAAAAGAAAATTAGACAGAATCGGCTTCGGCTTTAACGAAATGGAAGTATCTGGCTTATATGTATTTGGAAGTCCGAATTGTGAAGCAGCCAAAATCAAGATTCCCATACACATTAATATAAAAAATACAGCATGCCAGCCTAAATCTTCGGTAACATAACCGCCAATAGTTGGCGCCAGCATTGGAGAAAGTCCCACAACGAGCATTAAAAGCGAAAATACCTTCGGAATATCTTTTACAGGAAATAAATCACGAACCATTGCTACAGAAGCTACAGTTGCGGCACAGCTACCAATTGCCTGTACAAAACGAAGCATTATAAAAGAATCAATATCAGCAACATAAATGCACCCTAAAGACGCCAGAATGTAGACCAAAAGTCCAACAAACAGAGGTTTTTTACGTCCGAAACGGTCTAATAAAGGCCCATAAAGCAATTGTCCAGCAGAAATTCCGATGAAATAACTGGATAAACTCATCGAAACTTTAGCAACAGTAGTATTTAAATCTTTTGCAATTCCCGAGAAACCAGGCAGGTACATATCGATTGAAAAAGGGCCAAGAGCGGTTAAAGAACCCAATATCAGTATAAGCTGAATATATTTTTTTGTTGTCATTATCTTAAAAAGTGGCTTATAATTTTTTGTAAAGGTAAAGATTTCATACCTTGTAGTATAACTTGAGAAAGTATATAATAATAAATTAAAGTAATTGCCAACATTATTTAGTGTAACTGTTTATTAATCTTTAAATTAAAAATTATGAAAAAGTACCTTTTACTAGCTGCAGTTTTATGCACATCAATTACATTTGCACAGACCATTACATCTAAACAAGAAGAAGCTAGTATTGAACAATACGAACTCTTAAAAAAAGTAAACCAATATTATCCGGATATTACCTTAAGCAAATCGGTCACGAATTTTTACGCTGACGGTAAAATTATCGATTCGCAACAGGATTTTGATTTAAGAGGCACAAAATTTTCAAGTTATAAATTAGGCATCGAACCAGGAAACAAAAAAGTAAAATTTGATTATACTTCTAATGAAACTGGGCATGTGTATGGCGACGTTACAATATTTAACGGAAATGCTTTACGAACTACGTTTAACGAAAAAACAAATCAGGTTGACGTTTCGTTAAATGGAAAATCGGTTTATTTGAAAAAATTATAGGTTTAAAAAAACTTTAGAAAAAGCATCGCAAACTTGTGATGCTTTTTTGATTTATATTTGGTTCAGATTTTAATAAAACAAACTACAATGAAAAAATTTCTTTTCCTGGCATTTTTAATTTCCATGCAAGCATTCTCACAGCAAAACAAATTCTCAGGAACTTGGGGAAGCCAAAAATGCAAAAACTGCAAGAAAGAATATATTTTTACGATTACAATAGCTCAGTCAAATTATAAGATTTTTGGAACTGCTGAAGTTACAAGCGAACACAAAGATTTAAATTCAGGAATTTTGGAAGTTTCCGGACATGTTTATCCACACGGCGATAAAGCGCAAATAAAATTAAAAGATAAAAACGGAGTTACAGCTAGTGCAGTTTTATTTGTAAACGACAACGTAATCCAGTTCAATAAAAATGGCGGAGGCGATGTTGTACCAAAAGAGATGATTTTGAATAAATTATACGAATAAGCTCCTTCTCAGAGTTATTTCAAATTGACCTATAATTTATATTATGTAAAATAGAATATTTTAGAAACAACCCTATAAATACGCTATATGCATTTCTTTTGAAAATGTTTTCAAATATCGAAAATTCCACTTCCTTACTTCTGGTTTATATTTGATGAATAATTTTTTTTCAAAAGAATTAAAAATTCCAAACTCGCATAAATACGCTGTATGGTTTTTGTTTTAAAAAATTTTCAAATATTGAAAATTTGGATTATCTTGATTTAAGAAAATTTTATTGATCATTAGAACAAATTTCTCGAAATTCAAATCAATCATAATTACGCTATATGATCTTTAAAATAAAATATTTTCAAATATTGCAAAATTAGCTCGACAATTTGTCTGTTACGCTGAATTTTTTCCTTTAAATTCAAACCGCCATAAATGCAGTATATGACTTTTAAATCATAAAATTTTTCAAATATCGCAAAATCATCAGACTTGCTTTTTGACGTTTATTTTTCATTAAATGAAATATCTCTTTTCAAAATCAGAAATATTCAGATTTTCAAAACATAAAAACTTTTACAAGCCTTGTAACTATTATCTTTTAACATTTCCTTAAAATAATTAGTTTCTACTAAAGAACCTTTCGTTGTAAGACTTTATTTTACTATTTTTACATTCGATACTTTAAAAATAAATTATCACACATATGAATACAGTTGCTGAGCATATTGCAGATTTTTTAAAAGAATACAAACCGTTTGATAATTTAACCTTTCAGGAATTATCAGATATTGCCACGAATATTCGTGTCATCAATTTAGAAAAGCATGCGGTATTATTTCAAAATAACGATCCGCTTCATGAAAGTTTTTATGTTGTAGCTTCTGGTGTCATTAATCTTACGACTATTGCAGACGCCGAAGAAACCATTATAAACAAATGTCATGAAGGCGATATTTTTGGTTTACGTCCGTTTTTTGCAAAAAACAACTACATGATGACCGCTAAGGCACGTGAGGAAAGCATTATTTATGCTATCCCAATCGCTGTATTTAGACCATTTGTTGCCAATAATTCTGATGTATTAAACTTTCTGCTGGAGAGTTTTGCTGTAAATTCACGTCACACAAAAGATAGCGTTAGCTCAAACGGCAAGCTAATTTCTGATAGCGATTACATTGATCAGCAGACAGAAATGCAATATATTCAATCACTTAACTATAATAATTCGCCACTAACCACTCAGGCGACATCTATAATTAAGGATGTAGCTATTTTGATGACAGATGCTATGGTAGATAATATCATTATCTGCGGCGAGAAAAATCATCCAATTGGAATTGTCACCAATGCTGATTTGTCTTCAAAAATTGCAACTGGACGCTATCCTATTACTGAAACCATTGACAAGATTATGTCTTCTCCGGTTGTTACAGTTTTAGAAAATGTGTCTTTGGCTGAAGCACAATTGTTAATGCTGAAACATAATGTAACTCACTTATGCGTTACTAAAGACGGTACAAGCAAATCTGTTGTAAAAGGAATTATTTCTGAACACGATCTTATTGTTGCTCAAGCTAGTAACCCAGGTGTATTAATCAAAGAAATTAAGCGTTCTCAGCTTCCAAAAGATTTAAAACAAATACGTGATCGTCTATCTGATCTGATTCAGAACTCGATTCAAAAGAATATTCCAATCTCACATGTTAGCAATATCGCAAGTGAGATTAACTTAGCTATCATTAAAAGAGCAGTTGAATTATCAATTTTAGATTTAGGCTCCCCTCCTGCACGTTTTGCATGGTTAAGCATTGGTAGTCAAGGGCGTAAGGAGCAATTATTGCTTACAGATCAAGATAGCATTTTAATTTTTGAAGATGTTACTCCCGAGAAATACAGAGAAGTAAAAGATTATTTCTTGAGATTGGCAAAACGCGCTACTTCTATATTAGAAAAAGTAGGTTATGATTATTGTCCAAACGGACACATGGCGAGCAATATGCTTTGGTGTAAATCATTGAGCGACTGGACAAAACAGTACAACAGCTGGATGAATACTCCAGGTGAAAACAGCAATGATTTGAGCAGTATTTTCTTTGATTACGAAATTGTTTTTGGAGAACCAAAAATTGAAGAAGCGATAGAAAGCGTGATTTTCAAAAATGCAGTAAATAATACTTTGTTTTTTGACTTTTTAGGAAATGATGCATTAAAAAGAAATTCTCCTTTAAGTTTCTTCAAGAAATTTATCACAGAAGAAGATGGCCCTTATAAAGACAAATTTGACATTAAAACAAGAGCTTTAATGCCATTAATTGACGGCGCACGTTTATTAATATTAAACGCTAACATAAAAGGAATTCAAAATACTTATCTAAGATTCAAACAATTAGCAATTACAGATTCTAAAAATGCCGAAATATATTTAAGTTGTGCGGAAGCATTCTTGACACTTTCGAAATTTAGAACTGTTGAAGGATTAAAAAATGACGACTCTGGCCAATATATTAATCTAAGAGAAATGTCAAAATCTGACAGAGAGAAATTAAAAAATGCATTGTCCCCAATGAAAGACCTGGAGGAACTGATTAAAAGTAAATTTCAATTGACACAATTCTCATAAAACATGCTAGACTGGCTAAAAAATATCAATAAAGACTATCCAGATTTCTGGAAAGACTATTTAACTAAATTCGAAACTAAACCTAATAAGTTTGTTGTTTTATCAACAGAAACTTCTGGCTTAAATCCGGATAAGGATGTTATATTATCGCTTGGAGCTTTTTCTGTTATCGATGACAGCATTGTTATTAAAGAAAATTTTGAAACGGTTTTATTACAATACAAATATCTTCAGGACAACGGACTTTCAAATGAATTTATCATTGAAAGCAAAATGATGAAAATGCCTGAACCTGATGCACTTGAAGCTTTTGTGAATTTTATTGGAAATTCAATTTTAGTAGGACATCACATTAATTTTGATATTGAAATGCTGAATGCCGCTTTGGAACGTTTAGATTGCGGTCGATTAAAAAATGAAGCGCTCGATGTAGATGTAATGTACAGAAAATTGACTGACATAAATGATAAACAATTTTCTCTTGACGATTTGTGCGGAATCTATAAAATTCCGAAAAGTGATAGAAATTCTTCTTCGGAAGATGCCTATAGAATTGGACTTCTATTCTTGAAATTAAAATCTAGATTGGGAATTAAATAAATTAAAAATAATCAATTTTGTACGATATAAAAATGCCTCTTAAATTTTTAAGAGGCATTTTGTTTATTTAAGCTTTAACACAAAATTATAAGCTCACATATTTTTCAAATTAAGTAAAACTGTAATTTTATATCAAATTATATTTCCAAAAAACAAACAAAAACACAGTCTATTTTTTAATTAAAAAAAATCTATGAAAAAGCTTTTATTTATGTTGCCATTGCTGTTTTTTGTTTCAGCAATTTTTGCTCAAAATCAAGATCCTTCTTCTAAACGAATTTTAGGGAATTGGTATTCTAAAACAAATCCAAATATCAAATGGACTTTTACGATGGATGGAAGAGTTTACAATTACAACCAAGATAGAATGGCTGTGATGTATAAATACACCATTTCGCATAGTTGCCAAAATTTCACGGATGATACAGCAGAATTTATAACTTTAATGGACAAAGATGGTAATCAATTCTGTTTTAAAATAAATGGAATAAATGAAAACAAAAATGGTATTTTATCGCTTACGAACTTAAGCAATATGCAACAGCTTGTTTTTGTAAATGATGCAAGCTTAAAAAACACACAACAGATACAATAAAAAAGCCTCTTAGATTAAGAGGCTTTTTAGTCTTATATTTTTTACTTAAGAAATTCTTTCTTTCATAATTTCTTCAACCACTTCTGGATTTAACAAAGTAGTTGTATCTCCAAAATTAGAAAAATCTCCTTCTGCTATTTTACGCAGAATTCTACGCATAATTTTTCCTGATCGAGTTTTTGGCAAACCAGAAACAAATTGAATTTTATCTAACTTAGCGATTGGTCCAATATGATCTGCAATGTATTGGTTAATCTCTTTTGATAAATTTTCTTTATTTCTAACTTCTCCTGTTTCTTTTAGAATTACGTATCCATAAAGAGCATTTCCTTTTATTTCATGTGGGAATCCAACAATAGCAGATTCCGCTACAGCTGGGTGTTCGTTGATAGCATCTTCGATTGGAGCCGTTCCTAAGTTATGACCAGAAACAATTACAACATCATCTACTCTACCCGTAATTCTGTAGTAACCTACCTCGTCTCTTAATGCTCCGTCTCCTGTAAAATATTTTCCTGGGAAAGCAGAGAAATAAGTGTCTTTATAACGCTGGTGATCACCCCAGATGGTTCTTGCGATTCCAGGCCATGGAAATTTAATACACAAACTTCCAACTACTTGATTTCCTTCAATTTCATTACGTTTCTCATCCATTAAAACAGGCTGAATTCCAGGTAATGGCAAAGTTGCATAAGTTGGTTTTGTTGGTGTTACAAAAGCAATAGGTGAAATCATGATTCCTCCTGTTTCTGTCTGCCACCAAGTATCTACAACCGGACATCTTTTATCACCAACGTGGTCATTAAACCAGTGCCAAGCTTCCTCGTTAATTGGTTCTCCAACAGATCCAATAACTTTAAGAGATTTAAGAGGATATTTTTGAATATAGTCTAAACTTTCTTTTGCTAACGAACGGATTGCTGTTGGCGCAGTATAGAATTGTGTAATTTTATGTTTTTCGATAATATCCCAAAAACGGCTAAAATCTGGATAAGATGGAACTCCTTCAAAAATTACAGTTGTAGCGCCATTCAATAATGGTCCGTACAATATATAAGAGTGACCTGTAATCCATCCGATATCTGCAGTACACCAGAAAATGTCATTGTCTTCGTAATTGAAAACGTTTTTAAAAGTATACGCTGTATATACCATGTAACCTGCAGTAGTATGAACCATTCCTTTTGGTTTTCCTGTTGATCCTGAAGTATATAAAATAAATAAAGGATCTTCGGCATCCATAATTTCTGCAACACTATTGTCTAATGCTGCGTCTAATAATGGTTGCAACCAAATATCACGGCCATCTTTCATTTTAACATCAGTATTAGTTCTTTTTGCAACTAAAACTTTTGTTACAGAAGGACAAGTTTCTAAAGCTTCATCAACAATTCCTTTAAGATCAATTGTTTTATTTCCTCTATAACCTCCGTCAGATGTAATCACCATTTTACACTCGCAATCGTTAATTCTTGCAGAAACTGCAGAAGCAGAAAATCCAGCAAAAATAACTGAGTGAATAGCTCCAATTCTAGCGCAAGCTAAAACAGAGACTGCCAATTCTGGAATCATTGGCAAATAAATGCAAACTCTGTCTCCTTTACGAACACCTTGCTCGCGAAGAACGTTTGCCATTTTTGAAACTCTTTCGTATAACTCATTATACGATATATGTAAAGCCTCTTCAGAAGGATCGTTCGGTTCAAAAATAATTGCCGTTTTCTCTCCTCTTTTGCTTAAATGTCTATCAATACAGTTTTTGGTAATGTTAACTTTAGCATCTGTAAACCATTTTACTTCAGCCTCAGCCATATTAAAATCAACAACTTTTTCCCATTGCTGGTACCATGTGAAATTCTCCTCTGCTATTTTTCCCCAAAATTTTCTTGGCTCTCTTATTGACTTATTGTAATGTTTAAAGTATTGTTCTAAATTTTCAATTTTGTAATAGCTCATCGTTTGTTGAATTTTTTTATAAATGTATTAAATCTGAACGTATCCGTGAAATAATTTAATTCATAAATTTTATCAAAAAAAAACATTTATTTAATAAAATATGATAATTATTTGAAATTATTTTAAAACTTTATTTTTTATTACTACTTAAGGGCAAAAAAGGCATAATAAACAGATATTATGCCTTTTTTAATTTAACAAATTTCAATAACAATTAATTTTGTAAATGCGTTGCAAAATTTTTCTCTATTTTGAAAATAGCAGCATCCTTATTAATTAAAACAGAAATTTCAACAAGTATATTTTTTTCAAAATACACCCCATTTTAGGGATCCGCTTCACTTAACTTGCTTATTATCTGAAGTTAAGTGAATGCAATATGCATCTATATCTATTATCTTAATAAGTGCTTACTAATTCAAAATATTACAAATCATTGATACAGTGCAAATTCCGCAGAATCGGATTCTGCGAAAATTCCGAATTTTTTATTATCCAATTTTTTTCATTGCTGTCATAGATTCTCTCAACCAAGCTCCTACTTCTTCAATAGGATGCTGACGGATTGCTTTATTTACAGCAATTAATACAGTATTATCTACTTCGTTTGAAGTTGAGAATGGTTTACCGATAATATTAGTTTCAACTTTTTTCATAAAGTCAGCTAATAATGGTTTACATGCATGATCAAATAAATAACATCCGTATTCAGCAGTGTCAGAAATTACACGGTTCATTTCGAATAATTTCTTTCTTGCAATTGTGTTTGCAATTAATGGTAATTCGTGTAATGACTCGTAATAAGCAGATTCTTCGATAATTCCAGCTTCAGTCATTGTTTCGAAAGCTAATTCAACACCAGCTTTTACCATCGCAATCATTAATACTCCATTGTCAAAATATTCTTGCTCAGAGATTGGAGCTTCTTGTGGAGCCGTTTTTTCGAAATTAGTTTCTCCTGTTGCAGCTCTCCATTTCAATAAATTCACATCGTCATTTGCCCAGTCGATCATCATAGTTCTAGAGAATTCTCCAGAAATGATATCATCTTGGTGTTTTTGGAATAACGGACGCATGATATCTTTTAATTCTTCAGCCAATTCGTAAGCTTCAATTTTTGAAGGATTGTTTAAACGATCCATCATATTTGTAATACCACCGTGTTTTAAAGCTTCAGTGATAGTTTCCCATCCGTATTGGATTAATTTTGAAGCATATGCAGCATCGATTCCTTTTTCAACCATTTTATCAAAACATAAAATAGATCCAGTTTGAAGTAAACCACAAAGAATAGTTTGCTCACCCATTAAATCTGATTTTACTTCAGCTACGAAAGATGATCTTAAAACTCCAGCTCTGTGTCCTCCAGTTGCTACAGCGTAAGCTTTTGCTTGATCTAAACCAAATCCGTTTGGATCGTTTTCTGGGTGAACAGCGATAAGAGTTGGAACTCCAAATCCTCTTTTATACTCTTCACGCACCTCAGAACCTGGACATTTAGGAGCACACATAATAACAGTAATGTCTTTACGAATCTGCATTCCTTCTTCTACAATGTTGAATCCGTGAGAATAAGACAAAGTAGAACCTTGTTTCATTAATGGCATAATAGCAGTTACCACAGCTGTATGTTGTTTATCAGGTGTAAGGTTGCAAACTAAATCTGCTGTTGGAATCAATTCTTCATAAGTTCCTACTTTGAAACCATTTTCAGTTGCATTTTTATAAGAAGCTCTTTTTTCTGCAATTGCATCTGCACGCAATGCATAAGAAATGTCTAAACCAGAATCTCTCATGTTTAAACCTTGATTCAAACCTTGTGCTCCACAACCAACAATTACAACTTTTTTTCCAGCCAATGCTGCAATTCCGTCTGCAAATTCAGATTGCTCCATAAATTCGCAAACTCCTAATTGTTCTAATTGTAATCTAAGTGGTAATGTATTGAAATAATTTGCCATTTTTGTTTTAATATTTAATGAAATGAAATTTTAATATTGATTTTATATAACTAAGATTTTATTATTTAAAGGTTTCTAGCAATGCAGAAATCTCCATTTTTTGTTTAGAAACCGATATTCTTCCCGAACGCACAAACTGCATAATTCCGTATGGTTTGAACTTTTGGTATAATTCTTCAATTTCAGAACGTCTTCCTGATTTTGAAATCACAAAGAAATCACGAGAAACCGTTACAATCGTAGACTGGCTTTCTTTGATGATATTCTGAATTTGTTTCTCGTCAAACAACAAACTTGAAGCGATTTTAAACAAAGCATTTTCTAAGAAAATAGTCTCTTCATCTGTATGATAAAATGCTTTTATAACTTCAATTTGTTTTTCAATCTGGCCTACAATATTCTGAACCCATTTTTCAGTTGTATTTACTACAATGATAAATCTTGAAACATTCTCTATTTCTGATTCTGAAACATTTAGACTTAATATATTAATGTGACGCTTTAAGAATATTCCAGATATTCTATTTAACAAACCCACATTATTTTCTGAGTATACCGATATGGTAAATGTTTTATCTTCCATTTGTTTTTAGTTTTTTTTTGTTTCACGTTTCAAGTTTCACGTTCTCAACAGAACTTGAAACCTGAAACTTAAAACTTGAAACTTTTTCCTTAACTTAATCTAATTTCTGATACACAAGCTCCTGTTGGAATCATTGGGAAAACGTTGTTTTCTTTTTCGACAACAACTTCTAAGAAGTATGAATCTTTTGATGCGAGCATCTCAGCGACCGCGGCATCAAGATCTTCACGCTGTGTAACTTTTTTAGATTTGATATGATATCCTTCAGCAATTGCAATGAAATTTGGATTAATCATTTTGGTTGAAGCATATCTGTTATCAAAGAATAATTCTTGCCATTGGCGAACCATTCCTAAGAATTCGTTGTTTAAAACCACAATTTTTACTGGAACTTCTGTCTGGAAAATAGTTCCAAGCTCCTGAATTGTCATCTGGAAACCTCCATCACCGATAATCGCCACTACTTCGCGCTCTGGTTTTCCCATTTTTGCTCCAATTGCAGCTGGCAATGCAAATCCCATAGTTCCTAAACCTCCCGAAGTAATGTTACTTTTAGTCGAATTGAATTTAGCATAACGACATGCAAACATTTGGTGCTGACCAACATCTGAAACGATAATAGCGTCTCCTTTTGAATGTTTGTTGATCATTTCGATAGTTTCTCCCATCGAAATTCCTTTACCGTTTGTTGGATTTAATTCTTCTTTTATTACAGAATCATATTCAACTTTACTTAATTCTTTAAACTCATTGTGCCACAAATCATGAGATTTAGCATCAAGAAGCGGTAATAAAGCAGCTAAAGATTCTTTTACATCTCCTAAAACAGCAATATCTGTCTTAACGTTTTTATCAATCTCAGCAGGATCGATTTCGAAGTGAATTACTTTGGCTTGTTTTGCATAAGTGCTTAATTTACCTGTAACACGGTCGTCAAAACGCATTCCGAAAGCAATTAAAACATCACATTCGTTGGTCAATAAATTTGGCGCATAATTTCCGTGCATTCCAAGCATACCAACGTTCAAAGGATGATCTGTTGGTAAAGCTGATAAACCTAAGATTGTCCAAGCTGCTGGAATTCCAGCTTTTTCTACTACTGCTTTAAACTCAGCTTCTGCCTGACCTAAGATAATTCCCTGACCGAAAACAATAAGCGGTTTTTTTGCACTATTGATTAAAGCTGCAGCTTCTGCAACTTTGTCTAAGTTTAATTTCGGTACCGGAACATAACTTCTGATTCCTGTGCATTTTTCGTAGCTAAATTCAAACTCATCAAACTGAGCGTTTTTAGTAATATCTACCAATACAGGTCCCGGACGTCCAGAACGAGCAATGTAAAATGCTTTTGCAATAATTTCAGGAATTTGAGAAGCTTCGGTTACTTGGAAATTCCATTTTGTAACCGGAGTTGAAATTCCGATAATATCTGTTTCCTGAAATGCATCAGATCCTAATAAATGTCTTCCAACTTGACCAGTAATGCATACTAAAGGAGTTGAATCGATCTGAGCATCTGCAATACCAGTTACTAAATTGGTAGCTCCTGGTCCAGAAGTAGCAATTGCCACTCCTACTTTTCCTGTAGCTCTTGCATAACCTTGAGCTGCATGCGTTGCACCTTGTTCGTGACGTACTAAAACGTGGTGCAACTGATCTTGAAATTTATATAATTCGTCGTAAACTGGCATTATAGCTCCACCTGGATAACCATAAATTAAATCTACTCCTTCTGCTAATAAACATCTTATAACGGCTTCTGCCCCTGATATTTTCATAGTATATTTTTTTTATCAATTTCAATGCTTTTGAAATTGATTTTTGATTTTTTATAATTATTTATCGGTTACACATCCTGTTGATGCACTAGAAACCGACTTAGCGTATTTAAGTAAAACCCCTCTGTCAACTTTTAAAGCTGGCTGAACCCAAGCCGCTTTTCTTGCAGCAAATTCTTCGTCAGATATCTTCAGGTCGATCGTATTTTTCACAGCATCGATAGCAATTAAATCTCCATCTTTTACTAGTGCAATACCACCACCGTCATATGCCTCTGGTGTAACGTGTCCTACCACGAAACCGTGCGAACCGCCCGAGAATCTACCGTCTGTGATTAGTGCACAACTGCTTCCTAATCCAGCACCAATAATAGCAGATGTAGGCTTCAGCATTTCAGGCATTCCCGGACCACCTTTTGGTCCACAACCCCTGATGACGACTACATTACCTGGTTTAATTTTTCCGGCTTGAAGACCTGGAATTACTTCAAATTCGCCTTCAAATACAACAGCTGGCCCTTCGAAATACTCTCCTTCTTTACCACTGATTTTTGCTACAGCACCTTCAGTAGCAAGATTTCCGTATAATACCTGAATATTTCCTGTTGGTTTTAATGCTTTTTGAATTTCATGAATTACTTCTTGTCCGTCTTGTAAATCTGGAGTTGAAGCTAAATTTTCAGCCACTGTTTTTCCAGTTACCGTTAAACAGTCTCCGTGAATCAATCCAACTTTCAATAAGTATTTCATTACTGCAGGAATACCTCCAACTTCGTGAATATCTTCCATCATGTACTTACCACTTGGCTTCATGTCTGCCAATACTGGTGTTCTATCGTTAATTGCTTGGAAATCATCTAAAGTAATTGTGATTCCAACTGAGTGAGCCATTGCAATTAAGTGCATAACAGCATTTGTAGAACCACCTAAAACAGCTACAATTGTAATCGCATTTTCAAAAGCCTTACGAGTCATAATATCTCTTGGCTTGATATCTTTTTCTAATAATATTTTGATTGCTTTTCCAGCTTCCAAACATTCGTCTCTTTTTTCTTGGCTTAAAGCAGGGTTAGAAGAACTATAAGGCAAACTCATTCCTAATGCTTCAATAGCAGAAGACATTGTATTTGCAGTATACATTCCACCGCAAGCCCCAGCTCCTGGGCAAGCATTTTGGATAACACCTTTAAAATCTTCTGGAGTAATTTCGCCTTTTACTTTTTTTCCTAAAGCTTCAAAAGCAGAAACGATATTTAAAGATTCTCCTTTCCATTTCCCAGAATGGATAGAACCTCCGTAAACCATAAGAGATGGGCGGTTTAACCTTCCCATTGCAATTAAAGCACCTGGCATATTTTTATCGCATCCAGGAATTGCAATTAAACTATCATACCATTGCGCTCCTACAACTGTTTCGATAGAATCTGCGATTACATCACGAGAAACTAGTGAGTAACGCATACCTTCAGTTCCGTTAGAAATACCGTCACTGACACCAATGGTATTAAAAATAAGTCCGACAAGATCTGCACCCCAGACACCTTTTTTAACATCTTGTGCTAAATCATTCAGGTGCATGTTGCAAGTGTTACCATCGTAACCCATGCTCACAATACCAACTTGTGCTTTTTTTAAATCTTCCTCAGTTAAACCAATTCCATACAACATCGCTTGCGCCGCAGGCTGTGTTTGATCTTGTGTGATGGTCTTGCTGTACTTATTTAATTCCATTATAGTTTTATTTTTTTTAATTTTTTATTCAAAAAAAAACCTTCCAGTATTTGGAAGGTTTGTAATATAGTCTTTCAATTATATTTATAACATTCCCGATGCAAATGTGTGAATCACATTGACAACAACGACAGAAGTAATAATAATTGAGATTTGCATCATTTATCTTTTTAGTGTCACAAAAGTAAATAAACTTCTGGAAGTAAAAAAATAAAATCTCAACATTTACAACACTTCTTGTGATTATCTTCACATTTTAACAAAAAATATTAAACAATTGTAGATTGTCCAATACTTACATTATCATTATTGAAATAAAGCAAATCATCTTTGCTGAAAATAAAATTAGAAACGAATTCTCCTACTTCGTTTGTTCCGAATTTTGAGTCTGGTTTCAAATCAACTGTAACTACTTTGTATTCAATTGCTTTTTCTACCGCTTTGTAGATTACATGAGCTTCTTTAGTTAATCCAAAATGCTCCAGCAAAAGCGCCGCTGCCAAAATAGAAGCAATCGGATTGGCAATGTTTTTGCCTTTTGCCTGCGGATATGATCCGTGAATTGGCTCAAATAAAGCATTTTTTTCTCCTAAAGATACCGATGGCAATAAGCCAATTGAACCTGTAATTACGCTAGCTTCATCAGATAAGATATCCCCAAACAAGTTTTCAGTCAAAATCACATCAAACTGCTTTGGATTTAAGATTAACTGCATTGCTGCATTATCCACAAATAAGAAATCAAGTTTAACATCTGAATACTCTTCGCTCACTTTCTGAACTACTTTTCTCCACAATCTTGAAGTTTCTAAAACATTTGCTTTGTCTACCATTGTTAGCTTTTTACGTCTTTTTTGCGCCGATTTAAAAGCTAAATGTGCAATTCTTGTAATTTCTTCTTCTGAATATTCACATAAATCTGAAGCATGTGTTCCTGCTTCATTAAGTGTTTTAGTTCCGAAATAAGCTCCACCAGTTAATTCTCTAAAGATGGTAAAATCAGCTCCTTCAATAATTTCTCTTTTTAAAGGAGAAGATTCAATTAAGGCTTTGTAAGGTTTAATAGGACGAATATTAGCAAACAATCCTAATTCTTTTCGCAATTTTAATAATCCTTGTTCTGGACGAACCTTTGCATTTGGATTGTTATCGTATTTAGGATCTCCAATAGCACCAAGCAAAACTGCATCTGTATTCAAACACAGATTCAAAGTCTGTTCCGGCAACGGATTTCCTGTTTTATCGATAGCAACCGCTCCCATCAGCGCTTCTTCAAAAACAAATTCATGATTATACACTTCGCCAATGGCGTACAAAGCTTTTTTAGCCTGTAATATTACTTCAGGTCCAATTCCATCTCCTGGTAAAACTGCAATTTTTAAATTCATAATCTCTCGCTCTTTATGTCTTTAAATCCTTATTGTTCCTTAAACTCTTATTTTTATACTATTTTAGTTTCTTATTAAATCTCCTTCTATTTTAGAAGCTTCTATAATTTGGTGGATATCTGCGTCTACAACTTCTTTTTTAATATCTGCGAATTTCAAGAATTCGATGTAAACGATATCCAATTGTGTTTTTGTCAATTCGTAACCTACTTTTTTAGCACGGTAAGCCAAGGCTGCTCTTCCGCTTCTTGCTGTCAAAATGATTGAAGATTCATTCACTCCCACATCTAGCGGATCCATGATCTCGTAGGTTGCTCTGTTTTTGATTACACCATCTTGGTGAATTCCAGAACTGTGTGCAAAAGCATTTGCTCCAACAATTGCTTTATTTGGCTGTACAATCATTCCCATACTTTCAGAAACTAAACGACTCATTTCGTTTAATTCTCTTGTATTAATGTTTGTATCTAAATTTAAGTAAGGGTGCTGTTTGAAAATCATTACCACTTCTTCAAGTGCCGTGTTTCCAGCTCTTTCACCAATACCATTAATAGTACATTCAATTTGTCTTGCTCCATTTATAGCTCCTGCAATTGAGTTTGCAGTTGCCATTCCTAAATCATTATGACAGTGGCATGAAAGGATTACGTTTTCAATTCCTTTTACGTTTTCTTTTAAGTATTTAATTTTTGCTCCGTATTCTTCTGGAAGACAATATCCAGTAGTATCAGGAATATTCAATACAGTAGCTCCAGATTTGATAACTTCTTCACAAACTTTAGCAAGGAAAGCATTGTCTGTTCTACCAGCATCTTCAGCGTAGAACTCAACATCTTCTACATAAGATTTAGCGTGTGATACAGCAAATTTTGCTCTTGCAATAATATCTTCAGGCGTAGTATTTAATTTGTGGAGTATATGAGATTCCGAAGTTCCGATTCCAGTATGGATTCTAGGTTTCTTAGCATGCTTTAAAGCAGCTGCAGCAACATCAATGTCGTTTTTTACGGCTCTTGTTAGTCCGCAGACGGTTGCATTTTCTACAATTTTACAAATCTCAGAGACCGATAAAAAATCGCCCGGACTTGACACTGGAAAGCCTGCTTCGATAATGTCAACTCCCATTTTGTCTAGTCGTTCTGCGATAACTAATTTCTGTTTAGTATCTAACTTACATCCTGGAACTTGTTCACCATCTCGCAATGTGGTGTCAAAAATTTGAACTTTCTCTCTATTCATATTCATTTATTTAATGTAATTTCACATCTTGATAACAAATATATATTGTACTATTACAGTATGAAATTCATTTTAATGAAATTATACTGTTTATAAAACGACTTATACTATATTAACTAACTTATAATCAGTAAGTTATATTATTATTTTTTACAATGGCTAACCATCAAAAAGATTTCTTATTTGTTCTAATCAAATCACTTTCGAAATCAGAAAAAAGGCAATTTAAAATTTTTGCAAGCCGATTAGAAACAAGTTCAAATACAAAATTTATCGAATTATTCAATATTCTAGATAAATCTGAAGTTTACGATGAAAAACTTATTCTGAAAAGCGGAGTTATCCAAAAAGTACAGTTATCTAACTTAAAATCATACTTATACAAACAAATCCTAGTGAGTATAAGACTAAATATTCCTAGTCAGAATATTCGTTATCAGCTTCGAGAGCAAATGGATTTTGCTGTTATTCTTTATAATAAAGGATTATACAAACAGAGTTTAAAAATATTAGACAAAACAAAACAACAAGCTCTAGAAAATGATGAAAAATACATGGCCTATGAAATTGTAGAGTTTGAAAAACTAATTGAATCGCAATACATCACCCGAAGTATTCAAGGTCGTGCTGACGAATTGGTAGTTCAGGCTAAAGAATTAAATTATAGAAATACAATTTCAAGCAAATTATCCAATTTATCTCTTCAATTATACGGAATCATGCTGAAAACAGGTTACGTAAAAAATGACGAAGAATATCGATATATTGATGATTACTTTAATAAGCATATTTCTAAACTTGACGAGAGTAAATTTGGTTTCCGAGAAAAGTATTGGTTTTACAATGCCAACCTTTGGCGAAGCTTTCTAGTTCAAGATTTTTTAGCGAGTTATAAATTTGCTTATAAATGGGTTCAGCTTTTCTATGATAATCCAAATATGATTTATCTGAATCCTGTTTTCTTCTTAAAAGGAAATCATTATTTCTTAGAATCGCTTTATATGTTAAAATATAAATCGAATTTCAAGAAATATCTAAATCTTCTGGAAGAAACAATCGCTGATCCTAAATTTCCTGTAAATGATAATCTTGCCTCATTGTCTTTCTTATATGTTTATAACAATAAATTGAATCTGCATATATTAGAAGGAACATTTGCAGAAAGCGAATATCTAATTCCTGAGATTTTAAACAAACTAAAATTGCACAGCGAACATCTAGATGAGCATCACGAAATGTTGTTTTTCTATAAAATTGCTTCCATTTATTTTGGTAACGAAAAGTATAATGAATGCATTAATTACTTAGATAAAATCATCAACAATAAAAACTTGACAATGCGCGAGGATTTAATGTGTTTTGCGCGATTACTTTCATTGATTGCTCATTATGAACTTGGTAAAGATTATTATTTAGAAAATCATTTAAAAAGTACTTACAAGTTCTTATTGAAAATGAACGATTTGCATGAAGTTCAAAAAGAAATCATTAAATTCTTAAGAAACCTAAATAACTTCTACCCTGCTGACATTAAAAAAGAATTCAAAAAAATGCATACGCGTTTTGTTGAACTTGAAAAAAACACTTACGAAAAAAGGGCTTTCTTATACCTAGATATTATTTCGTGGCTTGAAAGCAAAATAGAAAACAGAAAAATCGCTGATATTATTAAGGAGAAAGCGAAATTGAATAACCGATAAGATTTAAAGTTCGATATTTACTCTGAGATTTCGGAATCAAATTCTAATAAAAAAAGCTCTGAAAAATAATTTTTCAGAGCTTTTTGTCAATTCGACGAAGGAGAAATCTCCGTAAGTAGCTCGCCAAAGTTTGGCATTTTTAGGAACGGAGTTACTTGCGGAGATTTCTCCTTCGTCGAAATGACATACTATACGCATAAAAACAAACCCGACAGGTTTTAAAAACCTGTCGGGTTACTAAACGCAGACAATTCAAATCTTAATAAAAAATCCCAAATCCCAATCGTAAAATTGGAATTTGGGATTTTTCTATTGAAAACTAAAAGAATTTATTCGACTATATTCGAAGTAGTAACATAGAAATTTTTATCTACTTCCAGTTTTCTATCTTCGTTATCTGTTTTTATAGACTGCCATTCTGTAGTTGGTTTTAACCAAGTTTCTACTCCATTAATTTTAACTTTTACAGGCATATCAAATTTAGAAACACAGTTAGTCCAGTGATATCCAAAAGTTCCATTTTTAAACATATATTCAAAAACTGGAATTTGGGTTGTAGTTAAATATTGTGCAAAAACTCTATTGAAATTAATTCCAGATTGTTCATTTATATAATCTTGAATCTGTTTTCCTGTAACGGTTTGATGATAAAAAGTTTTATTCATACCTCTTAAGATTGATTTCCATTTAGCATCATCATTAATTATTTGACGAATTGTATGAAGCATATTGGCTCCTTTTGGATACATATCTCCAGATCCTTCATTATTTACATCATAATGCCCGATGATTGGCTTATCATTTTCAACATTTTGTCTGCATCCAATAACATATTCAGCACCAGCCTCTTTACCATAATAATACTCTACAAAAAGGCTTTCAGAATAATTGGTAAAACTCTCATGAACCCACATATCTGCAATATCTTTGTAGGTGATATTGTTAGCGTACCATTCGTGTCCAGATTCATGAATGATGATAAAATCAAATTTTAGTCCCCAACCAGTTCCGCTTAAATCCTTTCCTAAATAACCTTGTTTATATTGGTTTCCATAAGTTACAGAACTTTGGTGCTCCATTCCTAAATAAGGCACTTCTACCAATTTATAGCTGTCTTCGTAAAAAGGATATGGTCCAAACCAACTTTCAAAAGCTTTCAGCATTTTTGGAGCATCTTTGAAATGTTCTTTAGCTAAAGCTAAATTATCTCTCAAAACATAATAATTACAGTCTAAATTTCCTTTTTCTCCTTTAAATACTTCAGAAAAATTTACATAATCACCAATATTGATGTTTACACCATAATTATTAATTGGATTAGAAACGTACCAATTAAAGGTTTTTGTTCCGTCTTTTTCTTTTTTAACGCTTTTCAGTCTTCCGTTAGAAACCTCCGTTAAATCTCCTGGCACATTTACGCTAATAAGCATATTGTCTACTTCATCATACATATGATCCTTACAAGGCCACCAAACACTAGCGCCTAAACCCTGACAAGATGTAGCAACAAAATCTTTTCCGTTTTTATCTTTTTTCCAAGAAAAACCTCCATCCCATGGTGCCCTTACAGCTTCTTTCGGTTTTCCTTCATAATAAACTATAATCTCCTTAGTGTCACCAACTTTTTGTTCTTCATTTAAAGTAATAAAGAACGCATTTCCATCTCTTTCAAATTTTAATTCCTTTCCGTTTTGCGTTACTTTGGTAATATTCATTGGCTGCTGCAAATCAATCTGCATACGGTTATTTTCTGTTAAAACCGTATAACGAACAGTATTCGAACCTGAAATTGATTTTTCTTTTGGATTTACCTTTACATTAAGATGATAATATTTTAAATCCCACCAAGCTCTTTCCTTTGTGATGCTTCCGCGTAAAGTATCCTGATGTGTAAAAACGGTTTCTGACTTATTTAAAAGTCCCTGAGCATTGGCCGCAAAACCAACTAAAAAGGCGATAAATGCCCCACAAAAGTGTTTTTTCATTATTTATAAATTTGAAATAAATAAGGTTGTCAAACCTGTTTTAATCTTCAACAAATGTAAACATTCATATCAAACTTTTTAAATTTTTATCATTTTAACAATCAAAAACAATAGATAAACGCATTTTCTTTACTTTAGCTATTCAATTATATTCAGTGCTTTATGAAATTGCAATACATTACTATTGTTTCGCTTTTATTCTGCCAATTATCCGTTTATTCTCAGACATTTCCTGTTCATAAAACAAATGGCAAAATTAATATTGATGGCGATTTATCAGAATGGAAACCCCCTTTTCTTGGTCCGTTTGTAATTCATAATACAGGCGAAAAAGCTTCCCAACAAACTTTTGTTTCACTTTCGTGGAATAGCAAAAACTTCTATTTAGCTTATAAATGCACTGATTCTAAAATCATTGGCACAGCGCAAACAAAAGATTCTCAAATATTCAACACAGATGATTTAGCTGAAATTTTTCTAGATCCGGATGGAGATGGACAGAATTATATTGAAATTGGAGTGAATGCATTTTCTACAAATTATGATTTGGTTTTAAAATGCATTACGCCAGAATGCGGAGGATGGAATACTTCGATGGATTTTGATATTAAAGGTATGGAATCTGTTAGCAAAATAAATTCTGATGGCTATACAGTAGAAATCAAAATCCCTTTTTCTAACCTCAAAAAAATTGAAAATGGCGGATTTAAAAAACCAAAAATTGGAACAAAATGGAGAGGAAACACTTTTAGAATTGATTACGGCGATACAACGGAATATCTTGCTTTACAGCCGTATAAAACTTCAGTTTTTGGATTCCATCAACCAGCAGAATTTGCTGTTTTTGAATTTATGGAGTGAGTTTAGTTTGTCTCAGGTTTTAAGTTTCAGATTATCCCATGGAACTTGAAACCTGAAACCTGAAACAAAATATTTTACTTCTGACGCTTTTTCAAAACTTCAACAACATCATTTAATTGATAACCTTTTGCCTGCAATAAAATCAAATAATGAAATAGCAAATCGGCGCTTTCGCTAAGAAATAAATCGTCATTATCGTCTTTCGCTTCGATAACGACTTCTACAGCTTCCTCACCTACTTTTTGCGCTATTTTATTTATTCCTTTTGCAAACAAAGAAGCCACATAACTCTGTTCAGAATCAGCATTTTCTCTACGGGTTTTAATTGTATTTTCTAATTGTGAAATAAAACCGTAATTAGCATCATTTGGCTCCTGCCAACAGGTATCTGCACCCGTGTGACACGTTGGCCCAACAGGTTTTGCCTGAATTAAAAGCGTATCGCCATCACAGTCATTTTTAATGCTTACTAAGTTTAAAAAATTACCACTCTCCTCGCCTTTTGTCCAAAGTCTTTGCTTTGAACGACTAAAGAAAGTTACTTTTTGTGTTTCTATTGTTTTTTGAAGCGATTCTTCGTTCATATAACCCAGCATCAAAACATTTTTTGTTTCTGAATCCTGAATTATCGCCGGAATTAATCCGTGTGCGCTTTTGATATCGATGTCCATGTCTATTTTAGATTTTAGATTTCAGATTTTAGATTCTAAAAACTGAAAATTTATTTTTTTTGATTTTTTGATATTGCTATTGATTGGAATTTGGCGCTTCAAAAATTGGAATTTTATAATCTTACTTCTATATTATTATTTCTTAATTCTTGTTTTAAGGCTTTGATTTCAATCTCTTTAAAGTGAAAAACACTTGCAGCCAAAGCGGCGTCTGCTTTTCCTTTTTGAAACGAATCTACGAAATGCTGAATGTTTCCAGCTCCTCCAGAAGCAATGATTGGAATATTTACTAATTCTGAAAGTTTAGCCAAAGCTTCGTTTGCAAACCCATTTTTGGTTCCGTCATTATCCATTGAAGTGAATAAAATTTCTCCTGCACCACGTTCTGCCACTTCAACAGCCCAGTCAAATAAATTCAATTCAGTTGGTACTTTTCCGCCAACTAAATGCACAATCCATTTTCCGTCGATTTGCTTGGCATCAATTGCTACTACAACACATTGGCTTCCAAATTTCTGCGCTAAATCATTAATTAATTGTGGATTTTTAACTGCCGATGAATTGATTGAAACTTTATCAGCTCCGTTATTCAACAGAATATCAACATCTTCAACAGATGAAATCCCACCGCCAACCGTAAACGGAATATTGATTTTTTCTGCAACGCTTCGCACCATATTTACCAGTGTTTTACGTCTTTCTTCTGTTGCCGAAATATCCAGAAAAACCAATTCGTCTGCACCTTCAGCTGAATAAATTGCAGCCAATTCCACAGGATCTCCCGCATCGCGCAAGTCAACGAAATTAACGCCTTTTACGGTTCTTCCGTTTTTTATATCTAAACAAGGTATGATTCTTTTTGCTAACATTTATCTAATGTGTTAATTAGAGAATTAGTCAATTAGATAATTACTTCACATACTGTGTAAATTATCTAATTATCAAATTTTCTCATTTTCTAATTATAAAATCCTCAAGTTGTTTCAAAGTAATTCTTCCCTCGTAAATCGCTTTTCCGATGATTGTTCCTTCACAGCCTAATTCTGCTAATTTTGGTAATTCGTCGAAAGTTGAAATTCCACCAGAAGCTATTAATTTTATCCCTTTAGCTTCTTCTAAAATTTTGTTGTACAAATCAAAACTTGGGCCTTGAAGCATTCCGTCTTTGGCAATATCTGTACAGATAACATACTGAATTCCTTTTGATTGATAGTCTTGAATAAAAGGAACTAAATCTTCATTTGATTCTTCTAACCAACCAGAAACAGCAATTTTTTCATCTTTTGCATCAGCGCCTAAAATAATTTTCTCTGAACCATATTCTGAAATCCATTTTTCAAAAATTGCTCTGTTTTTTACCGCAATACTTCCGCCGGTGATTTGATTTGCACCACTTTCAAAAGCAATTCTCAAATCATCATCCGATTTTAAACCGCCACCGAAATCAATTTTCAGACTTGTTTGCGTAGCAATTTGTTCTAAAATCTTATAATTGACAATTTTACTTGATTTTGCACCGTCTAAATCCACTAAATGCAGATATTCGATTCCATGTGCTTCAAATGATTTTGCCACTTCAAGTGGATTCTCGTTGTAAATTATCTTCGTATCATAATCACCTTTGGACAAACGAACGCATTTTCCATCAATGATATCTATGGCTGGTATTATTCTCATTTTTATTATTTTAGATTTCTGATTTTAGATTTTAGATTCTAAAAATTGAAATTGTTGCTTTTTTTTTTTGATATTTGATTGATATTGAAGTTTTTACATTTTTAAAAAATTACCTAGAATCTTTTCGCCAACATCACCGCTTTTTTCTGGGTGAAACTGTGTTCCGTAGAAATTGTTTTTTTGTAAAGCTGACGCGTATTCAACATCGTAATTTGTTGTTGCGATCGATTCTGGACAATTTGGTGCATAAAAACTATGAACCAAATACATGAATTCATTTTCAGAAATGTCTTTAAACAAATCAGTCTTTAAATCATAAATCTGATTCCATCCCATTTGAGGCACTTTTACGTTGTTTGAAAATTTCAAAACATCAACATCAAAAATCCCTAAACCTTTTGTATCTCCTTCTTCAGTTTTATTGCACATCAATTGCATTCCGAGACAGATTCCTAAAACAGGCTGTTTCAATTCTGGAATCAGGCTATCCAAACCGCTTTCACGAAGTTTAGCCATAGCTGAACTCGCCTCGCCCACGCCAGGAAAAATCACTTTATCAGCCGATTTAATTTCCTCTGGATTATTACTCAAAACAGCCTTAAAACCCAATCTTTCAATAGCAAACATAATGCTCTGAATATTTCCTGCTCCGTAATTTATAATTACTATTTTCAAAATTATTTTTAGATTTTAGATTTTAGATTTTAGATTTCTCTTCAACTTAAAATCATTAATACTATTTTACTTAACCGCTAGGTTCGCAAAGATTTACGCTAAGAACGCGAAAACACTTGTGTGCTTTGCGTAAATCTTTGCGTACTTTGCGGTTAAACTTTTTACAACATACCTTTAGTACTTGGCAAAATCATTTTTTCTGTATCCCTTTTTACGGCTACTTTTATGGCTTTAGCGAAAGCTTTAAAAATAGCTTCAATTTTGTGATGCTCGTTAATTCCTTCTGCTTTTATATTTAAGTTGGCTTTTGCGCCGTCTGTAAATGATTTAAAGAAATGATAAAACATTTCTGTTGGCATTTTACCTACCATTTCGCGTTTGAATTCAGTTTCCCAAACAAGCCAGTTTCTTCCTCCAAAATCAATTGCAGCTTGTGCTAAACAATCATCCATGGGAAGGCAGAATCCGTAGCGCTCGATTCCTAGTTTATTCCCTAACGCTTTCGCGAAAACTTCTCCTAAGGCAATTGCTGTATCTTCAATTGTATGGTGCTCATCGACTTCTAAATCGCCTTTTACTGTGATTTCTAAGTCCATTTGACCATGACGTGAGATTTGGTCTAACATGTGATCAAAAAATGCAATTCCAGTATCGATTTTGCTTTTTCCAGTTCCGTCAATATTTAGATTGATGTAAATATCCGTTTCGTTGGTTTTTCTTGTAATTGAGGCTGAACGCGCTTCTAATTTCAAAAACTCATAGATTTTCTTCCAATCCATTGTTTGCAAAACGATTGTCTCGTTTAATTCTTCACGTTTTGATGAAATTTCGTTGCTTCCAATTCCATCTGTATCATTCATGAAAATAGCTTTTGCACCAAGGTTTTTAGCCAGTTCTACATCTGTCAAACGATCACCTAAAACAAAAGAGTTTTCTAAATCATATTCTGGATTATTCAAGTATTTAGTTAGCATTCCAGTTCTTGGTTTGCGAGTTGGTGCATTTTCTTCTGGAAAAGTTCTGTCTACAAAAATTTCATCAAAAACAACTCCTTCGTTTTCAAATGCTTTTAGAATAAAATTCTGCGTTGGCCAAAATGTATCTTCTGGAAAACTATCAGTTCCTAAGCCGTCCTGATTCGTTACCATTGCAAGTTCGTAATCTAATTCAGCAGCAATTTTAGCCAAATATTGAAATGCTTTTGGGTAAAACTCTAGTTTATCTAAGCTATCTAATTGATAATTTTCAGGTTCTAAAACAATCGTACCATCACGATCGATAAAAAGTACTTTTTTCATATGTATTTTGTTTTGCCACTGATTTCACAGATTAATATGATTTTTTTAGCCACGAATTCACGAATTTCTCTAATTTAATTCGTGGTAATTTGTGTAATTCGTGGCTAAATCACGCACAGAAAAAAAACATTTTAATCTTTCTAATCTGTGGCTAATAATTTCTAATTCAATAATTTCAATTCTCTAATTACAACAGCATTTTCTTCCTTTGTTCCAATGGTAAAACGAAGACAATTTTCACATAAAGGTTGTGTTGTTCTATTGCGGATAACGATTCCTTTTTCAATTAACTGGTCGTATCTTTTGTTAGCGTCATCTACTTTTGCCAAGATAAAATTGGCTTCTGTTGGATATACTTTCTCAACAAAATTTACTTCAAGCAATACTTTAAGCAATTCTTCTCTTTGCTCAATAATAGAAACAATTTCTTGTTTAATTTTATCAGAATCTTTTAAACGCTCTTTAGCTCTTTGCTGCGTAAGTTCGTTTACATTATAAGGCGGTTTGATTTTGTTTAGAATTGAAATCACTTCTTCAGAAGCGTAGCAAATTCCTAAACGTATTCCAGCCAAACCATACGCTTTGGAAAGAGTTTGAGTAATCACTAAATTCGGATATTCGTCGATTTCTGTCAGCCAGCTTTCTTTATCTGAAAAATCAATATAAGCTTCATCAATTACAACCAAACCTTTGAAGTTTTGAAGTAATTTCACAACACTTTCATCTGAGAAAGAATTTCCCGTTGGATTGTTCGGAGAACATAAAAAGATGATTTTCGTGTTTTCGTCAACGGCTTCTAGAATCTTTTCTACTTGTGGCTGAAAATCAGTTGAAAGCAAAACTTCTCTATTTTCTACTGCATTGATATTTGCCAAAACTCCATACATTCCATATGTCGGAGGAAGCGAAATAATATTGTCTTTGTTAGGTTCGCAGAAAGCTCTAAAAAGCAAATCTAAAACTTCATCACTTCCGTTTCCTAACAAAATCTGACTTTGCTTTACTAAATTATTCTTGGCCAAAATCGCTTTAACCGAATTCTGCTGTGGATCTGGATAACGATTCACTCCATTTTGATACGGATTTTCATTGGCATCCAAAAAAATCATTTCGGCTGTATCAAAATCTTCAAACTCATCTCTCGCAGAAGAATAGGGTTTTAAAGATTTTACGTTTTCACGTGTAATTGTATTTATATCGAATATGTTCATTTGTTGTTGTTTTTTGGACTATTAGAAACAAGAGAAAAGACTTCTTATCTTACCCACTCAATATCTTTCTTCTTGCTTCTTTTCTTTTTCTTATTCTAAACTCTTTAATCTCAGCGTCACAGCATTTTTATGCGCTTGTAACCCTTCGGCTTCAGCCATCAATTCTATCGCTTTCCCAATGTTTTGAATTCCTTTTTCTGAAATTTTCTGAAATGTCATTGATTTCATAAAACTGTCTAGATTTACACCGCTGTAATTCTTCGCATAACCATTTGTTGGCAATGTGTGATTGGTTCCTGAAGCGTAATCCCCAGCACTTTCAGGCGTATAATTTCCGATGAAGACAGAACCTGCATTTACAATTCCGTTGCAATAGAAATCATCGTATTCTGAGCAGATTATAAAGTGTTCTGGGCCATATTCATTGATTAAATCTAAAGCAATCTGATCATTTTCGACATAAATCAATTTTGAATTTTCAATTGCTTTTTCTGCTATAGCTTTTCTTGGAAGCACTTCCAATTGTGACTGAACTTCTTTTTCTACTTCTGAAATTAGCTTTTTTGAAGTCGAAACTAAAATTACCTGACTGTCAGTTCCGTGTTCTGCTTGAGATAATAAATCTGACGCTACAAAAGCTGGAACCGCTGTATCATCAGCAACAATTAACAGTTCTGAAGGCCCTGCAGGCATATCAATTGCAACACCAAATTGAGTTGCCAACTGTTTAGCCACAGTCACAAATTGATTTCCTGGGCCGAAGATTTTATATACTTTAGGAATTGATTGTGTTCCAAAAGTCATTCCTGCAATAGCTTGGATTCCGCCAACCTTTAGAATCTTAGTGACACCACATAAATTTGCAGCATACAAAATTGCCGGATTAATTTTTCCTTTTTTATCCGGCGGAGAACACAACACAATTTCTTTGCAACCCGCAATTTCAGCAGGCACAGCCAACATTAAAACAGTCGAAAACAAAGGCGCTGTTCCTCCAGGAATATACAAACCGATTTTTTGAATTGGTCTTTTTTCCTGCCAACAGTTTACACCTTCTATAGTTTCAACAGAAACACGATCTGTTTTTTGAGCATTGTGAAATTTATAAATATTGTCTTTCGCTAATTCAATAGCTTCTTTCAGCTCGTTCGGAATCAAACTAATTGCTTCATCAATTTCTGCTTGCGAAACTTCATAATTGTCTTGAGAAATTCCGTCAAAAATCGAAGTGTATTTTGCAACAGCTTCATCTCCTTTTCTTTGAACTTCTTTGAAGATTTCTTTTACCGTAAGTTCTATATCATCTACAGTTTTAGTCGGTCTTTTTAATATTTCTGACCAGATTTCTGGTTTTGGATTATCTATTTTATTCATAATATTTTCGATATTAAATTCCAAACTTCTAAAATTCCAAATTCCAATTCTTTAAAGATCAACGCTAAGCTTGGAATTTGGGATTTAAAAATTGAAAATTCTTTTTTATAGTACCATTTTCTCAATTGGGCAAACTAGAATTCCTTCTGCTCCTACTTCTTTTAACTGATCTATTACATCCCAAAAAGTATCTTTGTCAATTACAGAGTGAACGCTGCTCCAGCCTTCTTGCGCCAACGGAAGAACAGTTAAACTTCTTAAAACTGGAAGAATTTTTCCAACTGCTTCAATTTTGTCATTTGGAACGTTCATTAGAATATATTTTGAATTTCTAGCTCTTAAAACCGCTTGAATTCTGAATTTTAAAGTGTCAATGTGTTTCTGTATTTCTGGAGAAACTTTTGGAGAAACTGCTAAAACTGCTTCACTTTTCAAAATAACTTCAACTTCTTTTAAGTTGTTTTTGAATAAAGTGCTTCCGCTTGAAACAATATCTACAATCGCATCTGCAAGACCAATATTTGGCGCAATTTCCACAGAACCAGATATTTGGTGAATATCTACATTTATACCAAATTTATTAAAATATTCGGTAACTGTATTTGGATAAGAGGTAGCAATACGAAGATTAGCTAAATCTTGTACCGAATTGTATTCGAAGGTTTTAGGAACTGCTACAGAAACTTTACATTTTGAGAATCCTAATTTCTGAACCACTTCGATTCCTTTTCCTTTTTCTACCAAAAGATTATCGCCAACTATAGCTAAATCTACCACTCCATCGATTAAATATTGAGGAATATCTGAATTTCTAAGATATAAAACTTCAAGAGGAAAATTTGAAGCTTCGGCTTTTAACTGGTCTATTCCGTTGTTGATTGAAATACCGCAGTCTTTTAGAATTTGAATGCTGTCTTCGTTTAAACGCCCAGATTTTTGAATTGCAATTTTTAAAGTACTCATTTTTTTAGTTGTTTGTTGAATTAATAGTTTGAGTACAAAGAGAGCTTGAATTAAAAAACCCGTTTGATGTACTCAAACGGGTTTTAAAATATGATGATTTACACGCATACCATTAACACATCGCTTGAGAGCAATAATGTAAATGATGATGATGTAATTGAATTGAATTCATGATTTGTTTTGTTTTTTTACTTCTTTGATTCGGTTGCAAATATACTAGATAAAATAATTAAAAAGCAATTTTTATTTTAACTTAACGATAGTTTATTGTTAAAAATCGTTTTGAAGCACATTTTGCTTAATAATTTTAAAATTGCTTTAACGAATTATCATATTCTTCAAAAACCAATAAAACTTGGGTTCCTTTTCCAATTTCACTTTCAATTTTAAACTTAATATGAAGCAGATCGGTCATTCTTTTTACAATAAACAAACCAAGCCCAGTCCCTTTAATTTCTGAATGATTGAGCGAGTCTGATCGAAAAAACGGATTTAAAATTGACTCAAGATCTTTCTTTGCAATTCCGATTCCCTGATCTAAAATATTGCAGATAATTTTATGATTTTCTCTAGATAAAGAAATGCGGATTTCACTATTAGATTTTGAATATTTCACTGCATTTGAAATGATATTTCGAAGAATTGTTACTGTTAAATAAGTATCCGAATAAATATAAAATTCTTCTGGTGCATCTAAAATTACATTTATTCCTCCCAGTTTAATTTTCTCTGTATTTAATTTCAGCACATCTAAAATTACAGCATTTAAGTAGATATTTTCTTTAAGAATATTCTGTTTTTGATTCTCAAAACGAGCCATCATAAGCAACTGATCAACAAGCGAATTCAAGTGATCAACTTCACTGATGCAATAATTAATTTTTTCTTCGTATTCTTTATTGTCACGAGGTTTACGAATGAGTACTTCAAGTGTTCCTTTAATAACTGTAAGGGGCGTTCTTAACTCATGTGAAGCATCAGATGTAAACTGTTTTTCACGTTCAATTGCATCTTCAATTCGGTTCAATAAATTATTAATGGTCTTAGAAAGCGTAAACAATTCGTCTCTTGTTTTTGGCAACGGAATTCGCGCTTTAAGATTATCTTTAGTAATAACTTTTGAGGTTTGAATGATATTATTTATTGGCTTGATGCTTCTTCCTGCATAAAATCTAGCTAAGAAAAACAAAATCAGCAAAATGATGGGAAATGTTATCAATAAAGCATCCATTAGATTATCCAAAACTTTTGAAGAATCTGAAAGTGACATGGCGATAATCAGATAACCAACTTTCTTGGATTGCACATGAAGCGGAACCTGAATCTGACGAATTTTATTACCTAATAATTTAGTGTCAAAAGGATGAAAATGATCTTTTTTTCCGTGAAAAACGAGTTTTTCATTCTTTAGATTAGGTGATTTTTCAATGATTTGTTTGTTCACATTCAAAAACTGAACAAAAATAGGATTTACATCTACTGAATTATGTTCTCTTTCTTCCCATTCTTCAGCATCCATAAAGATAACTTTACCTTTCTCAATTCTCAGTTCTTTCAAATGATCTTGAATTTCAATATTCAAGTTTTCGTCAATATGGTTATAAACCGTAAGTTTTACAATAAAATAAATAGCAGAAAAGACCGCTAAAACCAACAGTCCGGTTCCTACAATATAATTTAATGCAATTCTGTCTTTAAAAGATAACGATGTCATTTGTTAATCATTGGCAATATATCCAATGCCTCGGATGGTTTTGATATAATCTTCTTCGATTTTAAGGTTCAGTTTTTTTCGAATGGCATTCATAAACACGTCTATAACACCTGTATCGTACTCAAAGTTAATTTCCCAAACGTCCCTTAAAATTTGATTTCTAGTGCAGACTTTTCCTTTATGCTGAATTAGATAAGCCAATAATTCAAATTCGCGTTGAGTTAACGAAATTTCTTCCTCTGCTTTCAAAACAATATGTCTGGATAGGTCCATCGTAATGTTTCCGAGAGTTAAGTTTTCAGTTTGCTTTTTATTTCTAAAGTGGACTTTAATTCGCTCTACTAATTCTTCAAAACTAAAAGGCTTTTTGATATAATCGTTGGCGCCCGCTTTTAAACCTTCAATAGTTTCCTGAACTGTGTCTTTTGCAGTCAAAAAAATGATTGGCGTGCTTTGGTCTTTAATTCGGATAGCTTTGCACAAATCCAAACCGTTAATCTTTGGCAACATCCAGTCTAAAAGAATTAAGTCAAATTTTTGCTCCCGGACCAATTCAAATCCTTTGGAACCGTCAGCAGCAGTAGTAATTTGATAGCCTTCTTCTTGCAAACCTTGTTTTAGAAATTGAACAATTCCTACTTCGTCTTCAACTATTAAAATATGCATTTATCGTATCTGATTAAATTTGAATTTCATTTTTTCAATTCAAAGATAGATAATTTACCTCTCAGAAATAGTCCGACATATCAATAAATAAAGAAAACCAGTATCTTAAGCAAACTTTAAGTTAATGTTAAGTAAGGTAAAAGTTGAACTTAATCTGGTGTTAATCATTGGAAATTAATTTTGTAAAAAAATAAATCCGATGAATTTTTACAAAAAACTTTCGCCTTTCTACAATCTTGCCTTACTGTACTTTATAGTAAGTTTTACACTTAGACTGGTATTGCTTTTTCATCCCATTACCCAGAGTTCGTTTACCTTTGCAGAGAGCTTAAAAATATTCTCGCTAGGTTTACTGTCAGACTTTTTTGTATTCGTGTTAGCGTCGGTTTTCTTATGGCTTTATCTCATTTTTATTTCAAACTCAAAATACAATAAACCTTACGGATATATTATACTCGCAGGTTTTCTAGCACTTTTAATTTACGTAGCTTCTGGAAAAAGCATTTTTGATGAATACGGTGGCGCTTTGCCAAAAATCGTTTTGATTTTTGTTTCTTTAAAAACACTTTTGTTTTCTCTTTTCCTTTTCCTTCCAAAGCACAGAGATAAAATCAGATTTTGGCTTTTTGCTTTTGTGATTTTTCTATATGTTTTACTGATTCTTCAAAACGCAATCAGCGAATTTTTCTTTTGGAACGAATTTGGAGCAAAATACAATTTCATTGCAGTTAATTACCTGATTTACACCAATGAAGTCATTGGAAACATTATGCAGTCGTATCCTGTAATTCCTATATTTTCTGCTTTGTTTATCATTACAGGAATTATTACTTATTTCATCATTAAAAGATCTAAAAATTACATAGATGAGATTCCTAGCTTTAATGAAAAATTACAAATTACAGCCTTATATGCTGTTCTATTTGTTATTTCTTTACTAGCCACTCCTCAATTGGCTAAAACAGAAAATTCTAAAAATGTATTTGTTAATGAACTGCAATCAAACGGTATTTACAAATTCTATCTGGCGTTTCAGAATAACAAATTGGATTATTTTAAATTCTACAAAACAATTCCGAACGAAAAAGCATTTGCTATATTAAAGCAAGAACTTCCAAATATTGCAGGGACAAATACATTGCGAAAAATAAAAGAAGATTCTTTGGAACAACGTAAAAATGTTGTTTTAATAACAATCGAAAGTTTAAGTGCTGACTTTATGAAAATGTATGGAAATGAGCAGAACATCACACCTTTCCTAGACAGTTTGGCACAAAAAAGCTTGCTTTTTACGAATTTATATGCTGCAGGAAACCGAACAGTACGTGGTCTTGAAGCCGTAACTTTATGCCTGCCTCCAACCGCTGGAGAAAGTGTTGTAAAAAGAGAAGACAACAAAAATAAATTCTCAACAGGATCTGTTTTTCTTCAAAAAGGCTATAATGTAAAATTCATGTACGGCGGAGATGCATTTTTTGACAACATGCAGGATTTCTTTACCGGAAATGGCTATCAAATTATAGACAAATCAAGTTTCGCAGAAAACGAAATCACTTTTTCAAACGTATGGGGAGTTTGCGACGAAGACATGTACAATAAAGCAATTAAAGTTATGAATGATGAAGCAAAACAAAACAAGCCTTTCTTCAATCATATTATGACTGTAAGTAATCACAGACCTTTTACTTATCCTAACAATAAAATAGATATTCCTGGAAACATCAAATCTCGTGATGGAGGTGTAAAATATACCGATTATGCTCTTAAACAATTCTTTAAACAAGCTGAAAAACAGCCTTGGTTTAAGAATACAGTATTTGTAATTGTAGCCGATCATTGTGCTTCGAGTGCAGGAAAAACAGAACTTCCGTTAGACAAATACAGAATTCCAGCTTTGATTTATACGCCAGAAATGAAGCCTGAAAAATATACCAAATTAATGTCACAGATTGATATTATGCCAACATTATTTGGGCTTTTAAATTTTGATTATGAAAGCAAATTCTTTGGACAAGATGTATTTCAACCAGATTATCAGCCACGAGCCTTTATAGCAACTTATCAGGACTTAGGTTTAATAAAAGACAATGTCTTGACGATTTTATCTCCAAAACAACAGATAAAACAGTTTCAGCTGAAACTTAATGAGAAAACTGGCATTGCTCCTGAATTTCAAATTCATTACGATGAAATTCCACTGAAAACTGAGAACAAGGAATTGCTTGACGAAACCATTTCTTACTATCAATCAGCATCGTATGTTTTGAAAGAGAAAGAATATCAGTTTAAAGATTTGGCAGATAAGAATAAAAAATTATATGCAAAAGTTCGTTAAAATTTTAAAATAATCCAAAAGGTTAAAAAAATCTGTTAGGGTTTGTTAAATTATAAAAGCCTCAAATTCGTAAAGAATCTGAGGCTTTTTATAATTTTCAGTTCAACTTGAAACTTGAAAACTTCAAACAAAAATTAATCATTTTGATTTTTCATTCCGAATAAATTTCCTTTCTGGTACAATTTTAAATCATCCTGTAAAAATTGGTAGTTTCTTTGAGTAACAGCTGGCGAATCTAAATCACTTAAATCTGGTTTTCCTGCATTTACCCAAGCTGTATACCAAAAACTTGCTGTTGCAGCAATTGCTTTTCTCATTTGGCTTTCTACCATTCCGTTTAATTCTGCATGCAATTTTGTAGCATATTCATCAGAAAACTTAGAAGTATTGTATTTTGTTTTAGCGATCTTACCATCAGCATCCATTTCAAAAACTTTGTTTTCAGGAGTTGCTGTTCTTAGCTTTTTATCAATATCCAATAAAGGCTGCGCAAAGCTGTGCGTATCATTGATCATATCCCAAATCGCTTTATGAACATCAGTATAATACTGAGCTTCTGGAACATTTAATTTGTAATTTTTAACGAATAATTCCGGCAATCTGCTTTCCCAAAGCGAATGAATTCCTTTTTGATCAGTCAATTGTCCGTCGTGATTTTTAGAAGTATGCAAAGGCATGTGCGCATCGCCAATATAATGACCTAAATCTGCAGCAAGAAATAAGATTTCAGCTCTATTTTTCTCTTTAAAAGCTTTAGTCAATTTTGCCATCATATCCTCGATATACCAAGGTAAAATTCCGTTATCGCTTAAAAATTTGGCATCATATTTTTGTTTTGCTTCTTCTAATGTCTGTGGATATGTGTCAGCGGCTCCAAAGTTTTCCATGTCGAAATAATGCCTTGGGCCTTCTTCTTTATAATTTAAAGCATACTTACGGATATCTGGAACCGAAGCTTCTTGCGTAATAAAATCAATGTGGTTGTAAAAAAAGATCTGTAATTGTTTTGGTAAAGCCATTACAGCTGCTTTGTTAATACGCTCATGGCCAACATTTCCCCATGACAGCATAATAAACCCAATAATTAAAGCTCCGAAAGCGATTAGTTTTGGTCTCATTTGGATTTTCTTCATTTGTTTTTTTATTAGAGGGAGCAAATTTAGCTTTAATTAAAGAATACGCAAAAAATACTGTTATTAAGATTCTCATAATTTAGCATTTTGATATTTTACGGCTTAAAATCGACAAGAAGCCCGTATTAACAATAAATTTCTTTATATATTTGTTTTCATAATTTAAATATATTTTTATGCGCCAAATTACCTTAAGCTTCTTCCTGCTAACCTCTTCATTCTGCTTTGCTCAAGAAACTGATTTACAGCTTAAAAACGTTACAGATACTATATTAAACACCAAACGGACTCTTAAAGTTTCTGAACCTTTTGACGGCATAAAAACAATTCAAAAATTGTTTCCTGGTAATCTATATCATCTTTCAGATAAAAATACTTTTATAAGCTGGAAATGCAAATCTTGCAAACCTTCACCTTTTTTGGACGTAAACGGTGTTGAAGGCGATCAATTGTTTCCATATTCTGAAGGTGTTGCAACAAGACTTTTAGCTAATATTGACTATTCTGATTCAAAAGGAAATCAATTTAAAATATTAGCTTTTAATCATTCTGTTCATGATGAAGACGGACTTCAGACAGGACGTTTTTCTGGAGGATTGTTAGGTTTGGCTAAGTTTGCAAAAAATGGCAATTCTTGGTATATGAGATCTTTTCAGCCTGCAGTTGCTGCATTTGGTGCTTTTGCGCAATGCCCAACTCCAAAATTGGTTGAAATTGGAGAGGATCAATTTGCTTTTACCTTATTGCATGTTAATGGTGGCGCGGGCGGACCTTTTGAAGGCTGGCTGTATCTGGTTGCTGGTTTTGACGGAAAATATCAGCCTATAATGGAAGTTGATAATTATCAGCTTACCAATGTTGAAAGCGTAAAATGGTCTGGAACTTATACGGTTGTAAATGATAACACCAAAAAACATTTTAGAGATATTATCATAAAAACAACAGGAACATTTAATAAAGCTTTAAAAGCACAAGACGAATTTGAAACAAATGTTCCTGAAGAAATTGCAATAATGGCGAAAACGAAAAAATCATTTAATTTTGAGATTGAAAGACGTTATGCTTTCAAAGGAAAATTTTACAAAATGATTGACAAACCAATTGTAAAATTCTCCAATGTAAAATAATAGCAAAAAAACTTTGCGAACTTTGCGTAATTCTTTGCGCTCTTTGCGGTTAAAAAATATTAACCCAAATAAAGAATTGAAAACAAAGCTAAAACGGCTATAAAAACCCAAAGAAAAACCCCTTGAAGTAAAGGCTTTACTCCTACTGTTTTTAAAGTGGCAAAATTTAAAGTTGCTCCAATTAAAAACAAAGTTATGGTCAAACCTATTTTAGCAATTCCTACAATATGTCCAGTAAAAATGGCTGTAGAAGGAACGTAGGTATTTACTAGCATCGCCAAAACAAACAATCCAATAAAATAAGGAATTTTTATTTTTGAATTCTTACTCTTAAAAAGGAAAGCGGTTAGGATTGAAATGGGAATAATCCATAATGCTCTGGCTAGTTTTACAGTTGTAGCAACTTGCAAGGCTTCTGCACCATATTTATTTGCCGCACCTACTACAGAACTCGTGTCATGAATGGCAATGGCACACCATAAACCAAAATCTTTTTGTGATAAACCCAATTGATGTCCGATAAACGGAAAAACAAATAAGGCAATTGAATTCAGTATAAAAATAACTCCTAAAGCAATTGAAGTCTGATTTTCGTTTGATTTGATTACAGGTGAAATCGCTGCGATAGCGCTTCCTCCGCAGATTGCTGTTCCGCAAGAGATTAAGTGCGATGTTTTTTTCTCTGTTTTAAGCCATTTCCCTAACAAAAATCCGAAAAGCAATGTACTGAATATTGAAAAAACAGTTAAGACAAATCCCTCTTTTCCAGCTGAAACTGCGCTGTTGGCGTTCATTCCGAATCCTAAACCAACTACAGAGAACTGCAATAAAAATGTAATGGCTTTATGATTGAATTCTGCAAATGGATTTCCGAAAAGATTCACAATCAAAACGCCTAACAAAAGTGCAATTGGCGGAGAAATAATCGAGAATAAACATAGTAGAATTACGGCAAGAAAAAGCACTTGCTGTAAAGATTGATTAATTTCAAATAATTGTGCTGTGGTTTGTTCTTTTGTTTTCAAAATAAATGGGTATTGATATTATGTCGCAAAGTTCCGCCGTTTATATTGAAAACACCAATCGTAAATTACAATCGGCTATAACTTCAAGTTATAATGATTTGCTAAATTTTGAATAAACAGTTCTGATAATGAATCTGATTTTCCTTGTAAAGTGGCAATGTAAAAATATCTTTCTACAGATAATTTCTCCACATCTAAAACAATCAATTCTTTGTTTTTCAATTCTTTATTCACTGCATGAATAGACATAAAAGCAAAGCAATCCGAATTTAGCAAATATGATTTTATGCTTTCTGTACTTCCGAGCTGCATTTCGATTTGTAAATCTGAAAATTTTAAACCCGCTTTTTTTAAGGCAAATTCTATAACTTCAAGTGTTCCTGATCCGCGTTCTCGAGTTATAAATTTCATTGATTTTAAATCGCTTACCGAAATTTCATTTTGTTTGACAAAAGGATTATTGCTATTGCAGACCAAAACCAGTTCGTCTTTTAAAAACGGAATATATTTTATGGATTGATTTTTAGAATGCCCTTCTACAATTCCAATCTCGATTTCTTTATTGATTAAAGCATTTTCGATTTGTTCTGTATTTCCATTTAGCAGATTGACTTTTATATCTTTTTGCTTTTGATGAAAACTAGCTAAAACTGGAGAAATAATATATTGTGAAATGGTAGTACTCGCTCCAAGTCTCAGCAAGCCTTGGCGTTCCGCATTAAATGAGCTCATTTCAAAATCTATTTCTCGATAAATATCAAAAATACTTTTAGTATACTTTAGAAGTATTTTTCCCGCTGGGGTTAAAGCGATTTTAGAACCGTTTCGCTCAAAAAGTTTGGTTTTGTATGTTTCTTCTAATTCTTGAATATGTTTAGAAACTGCCGGCTGAGTAATATACAATTCTGTTGCCGCTTTAGTAAAATTAAGGCGGAGTGCAACAGTGTAGAAAACTTTTAACCGAAAGTCCATGATTTCTCTATTTAATATTTTCCAATTGCTTCAACACCTGTATCTGAAAATCTTAAAATTTCTGTTGTAATCGGATATCCAGAGTTATTATATTCATCAAGAACTACAGAACCAAGGCGTTGCGAAAAATATTCAAAATCTTTTTCAGCAAAAATATAACAAAAATCACTTACCGGAATTACAGCATAAAAAGGAAAACCAATATTATTTTCAACTAGATTTTTTATCTTAGAAGAAAAAAGACAAGAACTTTTAAGTGACACTTCTTCAACATTAATCATTCCTAGTTTATGATTGTCTATATCTTCAAATTCTATCTTTACTTTATCTAATAGAATCCCTAAATTAAAATCTGCTTGTTTTTCTAAATCTGTAACGTCTATTTTCCAATCTGATAAATCGTCATTAGTTATAAACGAAAAACCATTATTAAGATTTAATGCAAAAACTTTACTAAATTCACTAGTTACCTTTTCATTTATAATATTTTCAAACTCAAAGTCATTTGGAACAAACTGCAAATATATTTTGTCTTTTACTTGTTCCCAATCTTCAATTTTAAATGAATGCTGCACAATTACTTCTACTAAATCAGCAATATGTCTTTCATCAAAATCTCTTTCGTAATTTCGTCTAACATTCTCTAAACTAACTTTCAGATCAGTTTCTCCGATATTGACATAAATGAACCCATCCGCATCAATTGACTCAATTCTTAATCCATTTCTTTCTAGTTGTTTTTGAAATTTATTAAAAACAACATCATCTTTCTGATTATTATTTGCGGAAAAATTAGACATAATTATAAAAGTTAGTTTAAACTAAAAACTACAAAAGCCCATTATATTTCCTAACAAACCATTCCGTTGTTAAGAGAGCTGCAATCAAAATCAATAACCAAACCCAGTCAATAATTGGAGTTTTACTTGAAATATTTTTTTCAATTGATTTATATTCTTTGTTTTCTAAAAGCGTATTAATCAATTGATCTGCTTGATCTTCGAAGAACACTTTTCCTCCAGTTTGCTGTGCCAATTGCTGCAATTTAGCTACATCTGGATTTACAAATTGTTTTTCGATATCAAAATCTAAAATCTCAAAATGACTTGCGTATGAAGTATTTGAATTTAATTCTTTTACTGTAAAGTTATATTTTCCAGCTGGAAGCCCTTCCAAATTAGCCGAAAAAGAATTGCTTCCTTTTAGTAAATCGTAATTTTTAGTTTGTTTGGTTGCTGCATTTACCACGCTGATTGTAAGTCTGGCTTTTTCGTCAAACTCATAATTTTTGTTGAAATACTGCGCGTTGATGATAATTTCTTCTCCCGAATTATAAAAGCTTTCATGAGTTACTACCAAAGATTTTTTTGAAGCCGATGACGCCAAATATTGAATGATTTTATCAATAAAAACATCATACTTTTCAAATGACTGATTGTCAACATGACTTTGCAAACGCCATTTCCAGCTATTTTCTCCAAGAAGAAAAGCAGTTCTTTTTCCTTGATTTTCGGCGAAAGCTAATAATGGAGCATTTGTAGAAACGTTTCTAATTTTTGATGAAAGCAAAACAGATACATTTCCATTTGTGCTGATATTTCCAAACGGATTTTGTAAAGGCGGAAAATTCTCAAAACCTATATCGTCGATGGCAAACAAATTAAAATCTGAATGGAATTCGCTAAGGAAATCTTCTCGCTGATTGCTCATTTTAAAAATCAGATTATTTTGCTGCTGATTTAAAAAATTAAAATCAGTATTGTTTCCTGTTATAATAAAGGTGTTTGTGCCTTTTAATTTATTATTATCAAATATCGGCTTGAAAGCTGTTGTTGGCTGATATAAAACCAAAACAGAAATATCTTGTAAATCATTGATTTGATTTGGTTTAGCCAATATTACTTTACGTTGTGCATTAACTTCAATCGAACGTTTTAAAGAAGCAATATCTGGATGATTTATTGCAGAAACAATAGCAATTGTAGACTTCTGATCAATAATTTCAACTGCAAAATTTTTGATATTGTTGTAGCTATTTTTTTCTTTAGCCGAAGATTGAATACTGGCTTTATAAATCTGTAATCCTACTTTATCTGCAGGAAGAAGCAAATTTAAAGAAGCTGTTTTCTTTGATGGTGAAAACGAAAGTTTTTCTTTTGCCACAACAGTATTTCCTTGCGAAATGGTAAATTCTGCATTGGTGGTTTTATCACCAGCATATTGCAGAAAAACTTCGACAGGAAATTTATTTTTATGAAACGCGTATTTGTTTACGTTCAATTGATTAATCTTTAAATCAAAAAAAGTGGTTGTATCTCCCACAACCAAAGGATAAACTTTATTGACAGGATCAAATCTATACACATAGTCGTTTCCTGTAGTTTGATTTCCGTCTGTAATAATTACCGTTGGGAAAATCAGATTTTTGTTGATACTTTTTAAATTCTTTGCTGCTTCGTCCAAATTGGTTTGATTTCCTTTAAAATCAAATTTATCTGAAGTTTTAAAATCGTTATCAAACTGATACGACTGAATTTCGAATTTTTCTTTTAAAGCAGGATTTGAAACTAGTTTTTGATATAATTCAACCGCTTTTTTATCAGATTTTAAAGCTACGATTGAGCTTGAATTGTCGACAACAATTGCCAAAGGCGTTTTGGTAACCTCTAAAGAATTTTTAGAAATTATCGGATTAATCAATAAAACCAATAATCCGAAAATGGCTAGAAAACGTAAAAAAGCCAAAAGTATAATCACATTAGATTTACTTTTGGCTTTGAAAAAATATTGAAAGTACGATAAACCACCAGCAATTACTAAAGAAAGCAATAATAAAAGAATCGTGTTTGTCGTCATATTTATTTAGTATTCAGTATCAGTTTGCAGTAAGCAGATTAAAAATTGTGATCTTTCCTGAGTCAGCTTAAAAACTTAGTACCTCAGAATCTTAGCAACTTAGAATCTTAGGTAAGCATTCCTCCACAAACATTAAGAACTTGTCCTGTTACATAAGCACTCATATCAGAAGCTAAGAAAAGACAAGCGTTTGCCACGTCTTCTGGAGTTCCACCGCGTTTCAACGGAATACCTTCTCTCCATCCTTTTACTACATCTTCCGATAATTTTGCAGTCATTTCAGTTTCGATAAAACCTGGAGCGATTGCATTGCAACGAATGTTACGAGAACCTAACTCAAGAGCTACAGATTTAGTAAATCCGATTGCACCAGCTTTAGATGCTGCGTAGTTTGTCTGACCTGCGTTTCCAGAAACTCCAACAACAGAACTAATGTTAATGATAGATCCAGCTCTTTGTTTCAAGAAAGTTTTCTGAATCGCTTTTGTCATATTGAAAACCGATTTCAAGTTTACATCAATTACTTGGTCAAAATCTGCCTCAGACATACGCATTAAAAGGTTGTCTTTTGTAATTCCAGCATTATTGATTAAGATATCTACAGTTCCAAAATCTGCTAAAACAGCGTCAACAAAAGTTTGAGCTTCGTTAAAATCTGCTGCATTAGATTGGTATCCTTTTGCTTTAACGCCTAAACTATTTAATTCTGCTTCTAAAGCTTCTGCAGATGCTGCAGATGAGCTATATGTAAAAGCAACATTTGCTCCATGTTTAGCAAAAACTTCAGCAATTCCTTTTCCAATTCCACGGCTTGCACCAGTAATAATTGCAACTTTTCCTTCTAGTAATTTCATATTAAGGTATTCGTTTTATTTTTTGAATTACAAATATAGATTATTTGAGCATTTAATAAAATTTGTAATCCAAAAAATGGCTTAAGAATTTCAGATGCTACTAAAACAAAAAAAACAGCTCATTTTATGAGCTGTTTTCCGAAAGTAAAAAACCATTTCGAAATTTGAAACGTTTTTTTTAATCTAATTATATTGATTATGGCAAATCAAACTCTGGAACAGGAATGATTTCAACAGGCTGATCAATACATGGTGCAATATACGGCGGCGTCATTACACCACCTTCTCCTGTTTGGCAATCCCAAAAAAATTCTCCAGCTTTAATACTTCTTTGCTCATCGCGATTCAAAATCTCTACTCCTTTAAAATTTAAAATTGATTTTAACATAATAATTAGTTTTTTGATTTTTGCTAACTCAATCCTTTTTTGTCTGTTGAGTTTTCAGACATTTTAATATTTCGTCTAAATATAAGAAAATAAACGCAATACATGTTTAAAAAGAAAGTTTTAACTTAAAAAAATAAAAAACAGCTCATAAAATGAGCTGTTTCCCCCCAAAATAAAAAACAAAACTAAAAAAGTTTAAATGTGATTTTGTTTCGTTACAAAAAATATTACAATCATGACTATTGACATAATTAACATTCTATAAATAGCATGTTGAAATTCTTTCGTTCCACTAATTTTATCATTTTTTCTCTTTTGAATTAGACTCCATATCGTTACTGGAATAATTAACAGTATGGAAACGTACAAATAAGGCCTTAAATACTCATAATAATATCCATTTATAATAAGTAAACCTGTTCCCCAAAACAGTATTGCAATAGTTGCTGGTGAAAGTATTCTTTTAATCATAATATTCAGAAATTTTAAAGTGATACTATTTTGCTTCAGAAATTATGTTGGGAAAAGCAGCTCAAAGAATGAGCTGCTTTTTTTTATATTATTGAAGTTTCCAAGTTGTCATTCTAAACGGACTTGACGCACTTGTAAAAGTGTAAACAGGATCAGAATAGAACAATCTGAAACTTTCTGCTTTTACGTAAAGCCCTTCAGGATCCATAAAATATTTATCTATACTCGCTAAGAAAGCTGGTGTTGCTACAGTAGTATTTCCGTTCCATGATTTATGTTTTAAGATTGCTTTTTTACCTACTGCATCTTCTTGGACAGTCACATGATGTTGCAATGGATTTCTTCCAACAAAAGTGTAATAAATAAAAGTTCCAATAGAATGATTTGCATATATTTGGATTGATGCAATGCTTTGTCCTGCTGGTAAAGCTGCATTTACTTTTTCTAACTCAGCATAGAACAATGGTGAATTCGCAGGAGAATCTATAGTATAATCGTCTACAAAGAATCCAAACCATGCCAATGGCTGGCCAGGAAGCAAGAATTTATAATCGTCTGTAAGAACTAAAGGCTTAGTTGTATATTTAATTACAGCAGATACACCGCCTGTTCCTGTTGCTGTAAAACTTCCGTCGGCATCATTATATGTAAAATCCGACAACTTTTGTCCGCCTACTTCAACTGCTGGACTTACAATTATTCCTGTTGGAGTATAACCAACTCCCATGTTATAACTTACAGAATAACCGCTCTCAATAGAATTTGAATTGGCAAAACGGGTAGCCGCTGTAAATGAAAAATCAAATTTATGAACGGTTGTTCCATCATTGGTTTCCAGTAATCTAAAAAGCGGTCTTTCTTCACCTCCAATAACATTTTGCTCCATTACAAGATTTTGATCTAAATTCAGCCAATCTTCTGCAGTTGCTTTTACAAAACGCAGTTCTCTGTTATTTCTATTGGTTCTGAAAATGATTTCTCCATTTTCTTGTCCATAATATAAGAACTGAAAATCCCCTAAATACCCTTTCGCTCTTAAAGCTGGAATTGGATAGTTGTCTGAATCTGATAAAAGGTGAATTCTATTTTTTGTCGTAAAAGTCAAACTTACTGTACTTCCTACTTGAATTGCATACTCACTTTTATACGTTTTTGTATCAGCATCAAAATCAGAAGCCATTTGTACAGTTCCATCTTCTGCGAACCTAAACAAATGAGTATATCCTCCTAAAACTGTATTGTCTGTAAAATAAACCGCTTTCCATCCGTATTGCGATGAAAGTAATGCATCATTCAACTCAGACTTTTGCTGGTTTAAACGCGCTGTCGGTGTTTCATTAAAAAGTTGTTCTGCATCTGTATTATTATTACATGCAGTCAATTGCAGTATTAAAATAGCTGCAAATAAATACTTATATAGTTGTTTCATTTTCATAATGCTAATTTTAATTTAGTACAGATGTTGTATTCTTTTCTGCTTCATCTCTTAAAGCATAAAAATCCATATTGAATGCTTCTTTGAAATATTTTACCACAATCGCTTCTTTTGCTTTTAAAGCTTGAAGAGCAAATGGACTCTGAATGCCAGCTAAAAATGCAGCATATTCATCTTTTGTGTAAATTAGAATCATTGCAGCTGTTTCTGCAAAATCTTCATTAATATTAGATCTTGCATAACTTGTAATAAATCCAAGCTCATTAGATTCTTCGATTTCATAATTGTACCAATCTGCTGTGTAACCTCCTGGTGTCAACGTTTTCCAAGTTTTTTCATCAAAAGGTTTATTTTGATTTAAAATATGGATATACTCGTGCTGAATCGTGTGTATAAACTGCGATACGTTTTCACGGTCTGCTTTATCGATATAATCTGTTTCAAATAAAGTAACTCTCTGCCCTCCTTCGGCTAAACCTAAAGTTTTTGTTCCAACACTATTTAAATTAACTCCACCGACCAATACAATTTCTCTTGGAGCAATCTTCTTTACAAAGTCTGGACCTCCGATTGCTGCATAACTTTTTAGCCATATTGTTTCTACGATTTCAAGTGCAGGTTTTACTTTATCAACTTCGGGCGGGAATAAATAACGACTATTATCTACAGTGTTTTGATTCCATTTATATTGTACGTTAATATTGTATGGGTTTAAATACGTAACATCAATCCAGTTATCTAAACTTGTTTTTTCTGGCTGCGTAAAGTCTAACTGGCTTTCTCCTGGAAGGTCATCACTTCCACATGAAAACAGCGTTATTGAAACTAGTGCTAAAACCGCAATTTTATTATATTTTAATAATTTCATAATTTTCATTTTTAAGATTATCTAGGATTTAGTTCTAAGCCAGTGCTTGAAGCGTGCAACGGAATCTGCAAAGCTCTTCTGTTGTCGTCTTTTACTAATATGTTAGCCGGCTTGTTTGATGTCTCATGTTTTACTACAATGTTAAAACGTTTAATATCAAACCATCTAAGTCCTTCGTGTATAAAATCTCTTCTTCTTGTTTCTGCAATTGCTTTTACATAAGAAGTCTGCACAGGCGTCATACTGTAAAATGGAGTATACTCATCTGCAATTACAGGAAATTTTGCCACTACTTTAGCCTCAGTCAATCGATCTGTTGTTGGGTTATATGTCGGAGTTCTTGTTGCCAAGAAATACTCCAATTCTTCGGTAGCTGTATCTATTTCTCCTTTCATAACGTGAGCTTCAATTCTGTTCAAGAAAAACTCATCATTGCTTAGCAAAACTTCAGCAACATAAGGATCTCCAATTCCTGCAGTTACATTAGAATACTTAAAGTATTCATAAAACTTAGGAAGAAACAATGTAATACTACCGTTTGAAGAATAGAAATTATAATAATACGCTTTATTAAAAAGATTTGTTGTACCCCCAAAAATTTCTGGACGACGTAAACCTGATAAATTAAAGCGGTTTAAAGAATATAATCTTCCTACAATAGTGTTTGCTGAAACGATTAATAAATTGGTTTCAACATCACTTGCTCCGTATTTTAATTGTTGGTCTTCTACACCAATAGATTCGTAAGTAGAAAAATCTCTTAACTTCCCTATTGGTCTTGATCCTAAATCATTAGACAACTCAATTACTTTATCCCAGTTTCCTTTTACTAAATAAAATCTACTCGCAAAAGCTTTTGAGGCTGCTATATTAAAATGAAATTTTGGTTCTTTATAATCGTTTGTCACATATTTCAAACCTTCTTCGATGTCTTTTTCAATAAAAGCGAAAACTTCAGCAACTGTATTCCTTTTGTATTTTACCATTAGCTCTGTTTCTGGTTTTGTCACATAAGGAACTCCTAAATCAGAATCGGCAGTTGCTGGATTGTAACGTTTTGACCATAATGAAACTAGCATATAATGAGAATAAGCTCTAGCCATCAATGCTTCACCTTTTTGTGGATTTAAACTTGCTGGACTACCTAGTTCTTCTATTGCTTCTAGTGCTTTGTTTGCGTGTGCGATTGCTTTATAACAAGCATCCCAATAATACGCTTGAGTATCAATATCAGTTGCTTCTGTATTAATTTCCCAATTGTAGTTCTGCTCGTTTCTTACTAATGTTGTAGCTAATCCACTATCAAAAACATTATCAGACATAGTTTCAGCAATCTCAAAATAACTCATTTGAGGATAAGCTTCTACTAATAATTCTTTAATTTTCTCTGGTGTATCAATTTCTGTTCTATTATCTGGTTTCTCTGATAAGAAATCATCACAGCTAGTAATACAAATCAGTATTATTAGGGATAATGCTATTTTTAAGTTTTTCATGATCTTGACTATTATAATGAAAGGTTTAAAGTAAATGTGTATTGAGATGTTACTGGTAAAGCAACCCCTCCAGAATTACGAAACTCAGGATCTTGCCCATTTAATCTTTTATCAGAATAAATTAACCAAGGATTTACTGCCGAACCTTTTAATGTAAAAGTGCTCACTCCAATTTTTTTCTTGAAATCACTTGGGAATTCCCAGCTTAATGATATATTTTTCAATCTGATAAAATCTCCATCTGCAATGCGAACATCTGAATAATTGTAGGTATTATAAGCTCTTGCCAAAGTACGCTCACCACCATAATTGGCATTCAGGCGTTTGTCTGCGATAACTGGCACATTTGTGTAATTTTCATCACCTGGATTAATCCATCTGTTTGTAAAATCTTTTGTAAATACTGTCAAGTCGTCATAAGTACTATCATAAACAGGGTTTAAACGAACTTTATTTCCTCCTGAACCTACAATGAATACATATAAAGACCAGTTTTTATATGTGAATGTGTTTGCTAAACCAATTGATTTATTTGGCTCAATTGATCCCTCATACTTTAAATATTTTGTAACATTTAAATTATCCTGAAAATTGGCGTCAGTAATATTGTTTTCGGCTCCATCTTGCAATTTGAATGTTGGAAGACCTTGATTGTTTAAACCTGTAAACTGATAAGAATACAATGAATTTCTAGGATGTCCAACTGTATTACCTCCGTTTGCATCAATTAAATCAAATGCGGTTGGCGTATTTTGCAATTTTGTAATTTCTTGGTGGTAAATAGAAAAATTAAGGTTTGTTGACCATTTAAAGTCCTTACCATTAATGTTTTTACTTGTAATTCCAACCTCCCAACCTTTAGTCTCCATGTCGGCATTATTACCTTGTCTGATTCTCTGACCTCCAATTCCAGATGTAATTACGTAATCAACCAAATCAAAAGCTTTACGACGATAAACATCTGTTGTTAATTGAAGTCTGTTATTGAACATTCCAAGATCAAGCCCGATATTTGTTTCGTATTGTTTTTCCCAAGTTAAGTTTCCGTTCTGCAATTCTTCAATACGAATTCCAGACTCTCTGTCGTCAAGTCCAAAACGGTCTGTAATAGCACTTTTGTAAATAGCCAAAGAGTTTGTTGCCGGTCCAGCAGTTGCTGTTAAACCATACGATGCTCTTACTGCTAATGTATTGATTGATGAAACATCTTTCATGAAGCTTTCTTCGGCAACATTCCATTTTCCACTAACAGTATACGTTGGCAGCCATCGTGATGAATCACTATTTCCTTGTCGGTTAGATCCATCATAACGCCCTGTAAGAGAAGCTGTATAACGACGATCATAAGTATAACCTACTTTACCAAAGAAACCTACAGTTCTTTCTTTTTCTTCATTAAATCCATAATACGAATCCCCCGCATTAATTATTTTTTCAATAATTCGTGGATCTGTAAAAGCTGTTAAACCTCTATCGTATTGTAATCCTGCTGCAGTAAATTGATCGCTGGTTCTATCCACCACTCTCATTTCAGTTCCAAATAAACCTTCTACCTCATGTTTTTCGCTGAATATATTTCTGTAACTAACACTGTTTCTTAAATTATAAGAAGTCATGTCATTGGTAAATTTTCTTAGGAATCCTCCGTTTGGCAATACAGATTCTTTTGGAGCCGTTAAATCATTAGGGTCTTGGTATAAAAATATGTTTTGATCTCTTACAAGAGTATTTACTCCATCTTCACCAATTGCTGTTCCTGCTCTGTAGGCTCCAACAACGTTTGAACCTTCTAAGATTTTATGCTCACGGCTTGTGTTTGCATAACGAGCAGAACCCGTTAAATTATAAGTCAAGTGCGGATTAATCTTGTAATCTAAATCCAATTGAAAACGAATATCTTTCACTTCAATTTCCATGAAATTATTAGCTAATTCGTTTATTATATTCATTCTGGCCCAGTTATTTCTGTAGTACTCTAAATTACCATTCTCGTCATAAGGGCGTAAAGTTCTACTTGTATTTAAAACATAATTAAATGGGTTAATATCAAAGTCACGAGTTACTTTACCAAAAACGACATCTTTTTCGCTTTCATAACTTCCTGGAGCACCTTGATCTCTAATAGACGCTAATGTAGATAATGTGATGTTCAACTTGTCATTTACGTAGAATGTCCCTTTTATATTACTAGAGATTTGTTTAACATCATCGGCAATAGTCCATCCTGGATCTGTATAGTAACCCAATGATGCATAAAAAGTATTGTTTTTTCCTCCACCAGAAAAGCTTAAAGAGTGGTTTTGTGTAATTGAAGGTCTAAATAATACATTGAACCAATCTGTATTTGCCTGCTCGTATTTTTTTAAGAAATTGTTACGGCTTACTGGATCATTATTAACTAAATAAGTTCCTGTTTCTGTATTATATGTATTTATTGCTCTTCCTAAAATGTTATATGCGCCGCCATATCTTCCGTTAACTGTAGAAGGCAAATCTAAATAACCTTTAGCTTCCATTTCTTTAAAAATACTCATGGACTCTTGAGAATTTAAAATATCAAACTGGCTATAATTCGGAACTGTCCTAACCGTTTGTTCTAGTCCATAAGAAATTTTTAATGGAGAATCTCTACGTCCTTGTTTTGTTGTTACAACCACAACTCCATTTAATGATCTCGAACCATAAATCGAAGTAGCCGATGCATCTTTAAGAATCTCAATACTTTGAATATCATTTGCACTTAAACCAGCTACAGATGAGCTTAATAAAGTCTCCGAATTTCCAGATGCTAAATCTGCAAATGACATATTAATAATATCTTCTTGAACAACACCATCGATAACCCATAATGGCTTTGTATCTCCAAAAATTGAAGAAGAACCACGAACTGTAATTTTAGGTGCCGTACCAAAAGTTCCTGTAACATTTTGTACTGTAACCCCCGCTGCTTTTCCTTCGATCATTCGGCTTACATCAACCACACCGTCAACTTTTAATTCAGTGCCAGAAATTTTACTGATCGCTCCAGTGAATGTTCTTTTTGAAGTTTTCTCGTAACCTGTTGTAACGACAACCTCTTTAAGATTTTGCCCTGCCTCTGTCAAAACAATTGTTGGATTGGGATTACTAATTCCAATTTCTTTTGTTTCCATTCCTACATAAGAAATAACCAAACGATCTACATTAGCAGGCATTTCAATAGAAAAGTTTCCATCAAAATCTGTTAAAACAGCAGTTTTTGTTCCTTTTGCCATTACGGTAGCACCAGGAAGAGGCGAACCACTCTGATCTGTAACTTTTCCTTTAATGATTGGACCAAAAGCTAAAACTTCAAATAAGGCATCATGATTATTTGCATAAGAAAACGAACTTGCAGAATTCTTTTGCAATACAATCTGGTTACTCACTTCAGAAAAAGTAATATTAAAAGGAACCAATATTCTGCTCAAAATACTAGACAGAGTTTCTTGATTTGCTTCTATACTTACTTTCTCTCCAAGTTGAGGAAGTCTTGAGTTATAGGAAAATTTTACATGAGCAGATTTCTCGATTTTAGATAAAGCATTGTCTAAAGTTAGGTTATCAACTGTAATAGTTACTTTAGTATCTAATTTTTTCTGCCCATTTACATTATTTGCGAGGGTAACGCTTGAAAATACAAGCGCTAACACAAACTGAAACAGCGTTATTTTCATGATTTGGTGAAGTAATCGTTGCTTGACAACAGGTTTTTTCATAATTTTGGTTTGTTTTGATTAATACTATTCGAGTGTATTTTAAGAAACATCATAAATTATCCTTTACAGAGAGTAATTTATTCAGATTTAAGTGTCGATAATGTTACAGCATTCTCGGCACTTTTTTTATGTATTCGTTTTTCACATAGGCAATTACAAATTATTTTTTTTTAGTTTTTAATTAGTTTGATTTTGGATTTTTTTGTTTTTATCTTAATTGAATTAAGAATTCTAGTTACAGCCAGAAGTCGTAATTACAATCTGATTTCCATTCATCTCATAATTGGTGTCGTTTCCGATACTTTTACAGATTATTTTAAGTTTTTCAGCTAGAGGCTGATCACTCAATGAAGTTGTTAAACGGCAGTCTTTCAATTTGTCGTGAGGAAAATCTATATCTACCAAATAAGCCTGTTCAATAGTTTCAAGAATCTGTGCTACAGGGATATCTGTAAATTCAAAACTTAATTGTTCGATATTTCTAACACTATTCACTAAAATTGGATCTTCTGTTATATTGGTTATTTTATTAAAAACCATTTCTTTACGAACAAAACGCAATGCTTGATTAGGAAGAAGAACAATTTCTTTGTTTTCAACAGCACGAACTAAATCGTTTGACTTTACCTTAACTTTACCGGTGCGAACAAGAACTTCAACGTTTTGCTGGTCTGGGTAAGCCTTTATTCTAAAGCTTGTTCCAACAACGCGAGTTACAATCTCGTTAGCGTAAACAAAAAAAGGCTTTTTAGGATTTTTACTAATTTCAAAGAAACCTTCGCCGGATAAATACACCTTTCTTTCGTTTCCGGTAAAGATTTTAGGGTAACTTAATTTACTATTGGGCTGTAATAAAACCGAACTTCCGTCAGACAAAGTGATTATCTGCGATTTTTCAGAATTGTTGGTTTGTTCTACCAAACCTTCATCATTATCCTGAACTAATTCATTGTACGTAACGACATTATCGTTAGTTATTATGTTATTTTTAAAAAACCAAGTAGAAAAAACACCAACCAATACAGCTGCAGCAATACCAGTGATCCAGTATCTTTGTATTTTAAGTTTTTTAATTTTTGAGGTTTGTTGAGAGAGTCCTTCTCTATGCTCAATTTTACGCCAAGTTTGCTGTAAGGCTTCATGAACTTCATTTGAAGAAAGTTTAGACTCTGGAACTCGCATTGCTAGCAATACAAGTCTAGCATCTTCAACAAGTTTAGCTCTCTGAAGATTTTCTAAAGTCCATTCTTCCCAGCCTTGCTCATCAACTTTTGATAAAATCCATAGTTGAAAAGATTCATCAGCCAAGAAGTCTTCTATTTCGATATAATTGTTACGTTTTTGCATCTTATTATTAAGGTTACAAAAACATAGAGGACAGTTTTTATATTATATACTCACTTATTTAAGATTTTTTTTTGATTTTTTCTTAAATTTTTAAAAAACCCCTGAAGATATAAGGACTAGAAACGGAATACTGCCTTTCCATTCCTTACGAAGATTTAACAAACCACGATGAAGAAGATTACTAGCAGACTGATAATTCATCTCCAGTAAATCGGCAATTTGATCAACGCTCAAACCTTGGTGGTAACGTAAATATAAAGCCTCTTTTTGGCGTACAGGCAAATCATTTAGTAATTTATTTAAAAGAAGAACACGTTCGGCTGTTACTTCATCTTCAACCAAATCATTTTCTATAGAAAAATCAAAAAGGAATTCCAAAACATCTGTGGTTGTGGTCTTTCTAAATACATGATCTCTTTCATGCAAACGTGCAATTCTCTTTCTAACGCTGGAAAGCAAGTATGCCTTAGCAACAACATTATCTTGAAGAGAATCTCTATAAAGCCAAATATCTGCAAAAACATCCTGTATACAATCTTGCACCTTTTCAGCGTACGGGCAAAGTGAATTGCCGTAACTAATTAGATCTCTATAATATTTTTCAAAAAGCAGAGAGAAAGATTTCTCATTTCCATTTTTCAAATTATTCCATAGAATAAAATCGTCTAAAACCTTGTTTTTTAAAATTTGGCTCATATAAGATACTTTGGGCAAAAAATCAATCATTTTAGATCATTCTTAAAAGAAGATTAATTGCAAGAGATTAAATCGTAAATGAAAATTTGATTCTTAAATGTTCAAATGGTTTATAATAAACATTATTTAACAAAAAATAAATAAGTCTTTTACATTTCACCAAGCTTTGACCATCTCAAAAGAATTAAATTTTAACATTAATTTTTGTTTTTGTGTGATAAATATAGAAAAGCAAATGGTTAAAACCCAATAAATCGCTAAAATTTGCTTCTTTTTCCAAATTCATCAGTTTTTACCTTATTTTTTTGATTAAACTTAAAATTTACGATAATTTAAATTTTTATTAACAGAATTATATGACACAATTGACAAGTTTCATAGTTATTATCAAATAAAATCTCAAAAAAAAAAAAAAAAAAAAAAAAAAGCCTTACAAAAAGTAAGACTTTTTCTTGAGTGTAAAAACACTTTCAAATTTTAACGAACTTCATAATTGAGCCTCCAGACGCAGTTTTGACTTGAAGAATATAGTTTCCTGATTGAAATTTTGAGACATCAATTTTAGAAATATTTTGAGCATTTGGTATCACTTCAATCACTTGCCCTAAAACATTATAAACATATATTGATTCAATTTCTACTAAATCTTTAGATTCTATTTGTAGATAATTTCGAACTGGATTTGGGTAAATATTTAAATGGGATGAAAGTTCGAAATCTGGTCTTCCTAATGTTTTAAAAGTTGATGTTGCCTTGTTTGTTAAAATTGGAAAATTATAATCAAAATAAATATTAGCCTCATTTTCAAATAAATCACCTACCTTTAAAGTTGGCAAAGTTTTAATTTTAAAGGCAATATAGCCATCATTATGAGCATCATCAAAAGGAAGATCTATCTTTTTGAAGATAAATTCTATCTTGTTTACATCAGAAACTTTCACTTCATAAGCATGACTTGCACTAGTAGGAATTAAAGTCGAAATATCAAATTTCGATATATCAATCACATCTTTAATCACTACATTTTCAGCATTATAAGTTCCCGTATTTTCAAAACGAATTAGATAGTGAACATATTGACCAATAAGTTCAGGTTTAATAACTTTTCCTTCTAAACAGATTTTATCATTTGGATCATAAGAACCCACAACCGTTTGAGCAAGTTCAAAAACATTATCTTCAGATGTTTCATCAGTTTCTGCAGAATTAATGATAGCTTTATACTTCAATATATCTCCAATATTTATTGCTGGAGTTTCAACAGGAGAATTGACGTTTAAAACTAAATCAATTTCTCTGCTTTCAAATGGTTTTAGATTTGAAAAATTCCAAACTAATTTACCAGAGCTTTGACTAGAAACCACAGAGTTTGAAGAAACAAAATCCAAAATTGAATCGTCAAAATTAAGATTTACAGTTCCTGATTGAACCGTATTCCCTTTGTTTTTGTAGACTAATTTATATTTTGCATCAAAACCAGGTCTAGCGGCATCGATCGGTATAATATTGATTTCTAAATCGTTATGGACACCATTTGGAACAATGCAAAAATTTTGATTAAAAAGGCTTACCTGCGTAGGGAAAACAACATCCGCATAAGATGGTAAAACCGTAAAATAACTAGAATTTTCAACAATAGGAGTTACTTTATAAGAACCCGCAGGAATCTTCAAAGCATATTCGTCATTAGAATCTGCGGTAAAATACTCCAATTTTGTACCATCAAAAATTGAAAATTTTAAGTACTTAGCTCCTATATCACCAGTATCACAGCCATTACTATCAACATCAATCTGGCTTTTGCCTTTTATAGTGTAGTTTGTTCCGCCTGGCTCAAATGAGCAATAATTTCCAACTAAGCAATTTTCATATCTATATGGTGCTATTTTTTCTGTAACCAATGCCAGATTAAAATCGTCATCGCAAATATATTGCAGATTAGGACAATTTGACAAATTAAAACCATTGTAGCCTAACGAACTTAAAGGTGTCTCTAAAAAACTTAAATTTTTAACAGCTCCGTTTTTAATATTAAGAAACTCTAAATTTGGACAATCTGATATATTTAACTCTTTTAAGTTTTTCGAACTACTAATATCTAAGGTTTTAATTAATGTATGCCCAATCCATAAAGTCTCTAAAAGCACTTGATTTGATAAATCAATAGATTCAATTGGATTTGCCCCACCGTAACAATCTGTTATTATTTTAGAATTTGAAAAATCGAGAAAGGTTATTTTATTATCCCAAAAATCTAAATACTCAAGTCCAGGCAATTTTGCGATATCTAGGCTTGGCAATAAATTTTGTGCACATTTAAAAAACCATAATACTGTTGAATTAGGGAGCTTTAACTCAGTAAGCTTGTTTTTGTAGCAAACGAGTTCTCGCAAATGCGAACTATTCGAAACATCCAGAGATTGCAAATCATTATTGTTGCACTCAATTATGTTTAATTCTGTTAAGTTACTAACATTCAATGAAGTTAATTTGTTTTGCCCGCAAATAAGTGAACTTATTTTGCTTAAATCTGAAAGATTTAAGTCACTAATTAAATTTGAAGAGCAAACTAATCTAGTAAGTTTTTTTAAACTACTGACATCTAAAATTCCCAAATTATTATTAGAACAATTAAAATCAGTTAGATTAGAAAAGTTCGACAATTGATCCAGCGATGCAATATTAGAATCTCTTAAATCTAAATAGCTTACATTTAAAGCTTCAGCTATTTCAATTTCACCATTGTTGTTAGAATCAATTTTAAAGTAATTTGAATTTAAATCTTTTGCGATTGTGTTAGAACCATTTGCTTGAAGCAATTTTGCCTTGAAATTGGCATCTGGAAAAGTAATTATTTGCGCTTTTGATGAAGAAAAAAAGCACAAAGTCAGTAATAGCAGGTAGTTTTTTATCATAGGGTTGTTAGTTTTTGGTGTTTAAATATATAAAACCCAAAGTTAAAAACCTATAGCCTTATAAAAAAAACCTTACTAATTTACTTAATAAGGTTTTTTATAATCTGATGTATAAAAGTAACTTAAAAAGCTACATTCCATCTTGGCAATTTACCATTTTCATCCAAGAAATTTTGCAAAACTTGCCCTTCAACAGCTGTTGGAATAGCTTTTGCATCACCCGCAAAAGTTTCATACCAAACTACTTCAAGCTCAGAAATATTCTCTAATTTCATTTGAGCCGGCCAAGAATATTTTCTTCCTGTTTTAGCAAACTGATGACCGTTTACTATTTTATCGTAAAGTCCGCCATTTTTGCTTTTTAAAGTTCCGTCATTCTGAACAGTTCCTGTAGAACCAACCATAATCAGTTCTTTTGTATCACCTTCAACAGCATATACAATAAAGATTCCAGCGCTTCCTTCTGGCGCGTTGCAAGCTTCTTCTAAACTATCATTTACTGTAAAAGTAAAACTGTTTGTTGATTTAAATTTTTCTAATTCTTTGTACATAATTCTTTTTTAAGCTTCTAAGATACTGTCCCGATAGCTATCGGGATCGATGCTGAGTTTTTTTTTATATTTATCCTCAGTATTTTAAAAATGTAAAAAAGTCTCAACAAGAAATTGAGACTTTTTTAAAATTTGTTATTTTGAGACTTGAAAATTATCCAAGTACTTCTTTTACTTTTTTACCAATTTCAGCTGGCGAATCAACAACGTGAATTCCGTTGTCTCTCATGATTTGTTTTTTAGCAGCAGCTGTATCATCAGAACCACCAACGATTGCACCTGCGTGACCCATTGTCCTACCAGCAGGAGCAGTTTCTCCAGCTATAAATCCAATAACTGGCTTGCGGTTACCATCTGCTTTTACCCATCTTGCAGCATCAGCTTCAAGTTGACCACCGATTTCACCAATCATAATGATTGCTTCAGTTTCTGGATCGTTCATTAATAATTCAACAGCTTCTTTAGTTGTAGTTCCGATAATTGGATCTCCACCAATACCAATTGCAGTAGTGATACCTAAACCTTGTTTTACAACTTGGTCAGCAGCTTCGTAAGTTAAAGTTCCAGATTTAGAAACGATACCAACTGTTCCTTTTTTGAAAACGAAACCTGGCATAATACCAACTTTAGCTTCACCTGGAGTAATTACACCTGGACAGTTTGGACCAATTAATCTTGAATTTCTTTCTTTAACATAATTATTTGCTTTAATCATATCTGCTACAGGAATTCCTTCTGTAATAGCAATAATTACTTTAATTCCAGCATCAGCAGCTTCCATAATTGCATCAGCAGCAAAAGCTGGCGGAACAAAAATGATAGAAGTATCAGCACCAGCTTGGTCAACAGCATCTTTTACTGTATTAAAAACTGGACGATCTAAATGGCTAGTACCACCTTTTCCTGGAGTTACACCTCCAACAACATTAGTACCGTACTCAATCATTTGAGAAGCGTGGAAAGTTCCTTCACTTCCTGTAAATCCCTGAACAATTATTTTGGAATCTTTATTAACTAAAACACTCATGATATATATTTTATGTAGTTTTTAAATTTGTGTTGCAAAAATAAGGTTTTGTAATGTATTTTGACTCTTTTATTGTCAAAAAAATATTAAGAAAATTGACTCATTTGATAACCTCTATAAAGTTTATCATCTTTTATTTGCCAAATGGTTGCGAAATGTGCTAAAAGCATCTCTTCTCTCGGATTCTCGATTGTTTTTACAAAATGAGAGTAACGCACTGATACTAAATCATCTTCACTAATAATATGGCTAATTCTAACCTTAGAACGCACGTAAGCACGACTAAGCTCATTCGCCATTTCAATTATCGAATCATAATCCATTTGAATAAAACCTTTGCTGCTGTTCCATTCAAGCGTTACATCAGGATGCAGATATGTTTTTAAAATTTCGCTATCAATTAAGGCATCTGACTTATAAAATTTCTGAACAAATTCTTTAATAGACATATTACTTCAATTTATTTAAAATTTCAGGAATCTTCTTAATGTTGGCTAATTGTTTCAATTTTTCTCTAGATTCTTCAATTGGTGTCCCAAAATACGATTTTCCTCCTTCAACTGACTTAGTTACACCAGTCTGCCCCATAACAACGGCTTTTGCTCCAATTGTTATACCGCTTGTTGTACCTACTTGCCCCCATAAGGTTACTTCATCTTCAATAATCACACAACCTGCAATACCCGTTTGCGAAGCAATCAGACATTTTTTTCCAATTACAGTATCATGACCAACATGTACTTGATTATCTAACTTAGAACCTGCACCGATAGTTGTATCTCCAGTAACCCCTTTATCTATCGTACATAAAGCACCAATACCAACATTATCTTCAATAACAACTCTTCCGCCAGAAACTAATTGATCAAATCCTTCTGGGCGTTTTTTATAATAAAAAGCATCTGCTCCTAAAATAGTTCCAGCATGTATAATTACATTGTCTCCGATTACAGTATGGTCGTAAATAGACACATTAGAATGTATTAAGCAGTTCTTACCGATTTTAACATTATTCCCAACAAAAGTATTTGGCTGAATTACAGTACCTTCTCCTATCTCTGCAGAATCAGCAATTGCAACATTAGCAAACTGGAAAGGTCTAAAATGTTTTGTAAGAATATTGAAATCTCTAAAGGGATCATCAGAAATTAAAAGGGCCTTACCTTCTGGACATTCTACTTCTTTGTTTATTAAAACAATGGTCGCTGCCGATTGCAAAGCTTTATCATAATATTTTGGGTGGTCAACAAAAACAATATCACCAGGCTCCACAACATGTATTTCATTCATGCCTAAAACTTGAAAGTCTTTGTCTCCAATAAATTTGCAGTTAAGCAAATTAGCAATTTCTTGTAAAGAATGACTCTTTGGAAATTTCATATAGTATAATTAGAAAATTTGTCAATTAGAAAATGAGTCAATTAGAATGTGAATATACAAAATTATGTCGATTCACAGATTATCTAATTGACTCATTGTCAAATTTATCTTAATTAAAAGACTACTCTTTTACACGCTCCATATAAGAACCTGTAGCAGTATCAATTTTAATTTTATCTCCTTCATTAATAAACAAAGGAACGTTGATGTTTGCTCCTGTTTCTACTGTAGCATTTTTTGTAGCATTTGTAGCGGTATTTCCTTTTACACCAGGCTCAGCATAAGTAACTTCTAAAATAACAGATGCAGGCATATCTACTGATAATGGTAAATCTGTTTCTGTATTGATTTGAACCATTACATTTGTACCTTCTTTTAATAATTCTGGAGCATCCAGAATGTTTTTATTTAAAGAAATTTGCTCAAACGTTTCAGCATTCATGAAGTGAAATTCATCTCCTTCTGGATATAAAAACTGGAATGTGTGCGTTTCAACACGAATAACGTCAATTTTGTGACCTGCAGAAAATGTATTATCTAATACTTTTCCTGAAGTTAAACTTTTAAGTTTTGTTCTTACGAAAGCTGGACCTTTTCCAGGTTTTACGTGAAGGAATTCAATAATTTTATAGATATCGTGATTAAATTTAATACACAATCCGTTTCTAATATCTGATGTAGATGCCATTTGTTTTTTTTATTTTAGATTTTAGAATGTAGATTTCAGATTCTTCATATAGAATCAATCTTCATTTTTTATTTAATATTTATTTCAAAGTTCAGAAATCTATCCCGCTAGCTATCGGGACTAAAATAATTAATAGTTTCCTGAGTAACCTTTCATAATTCCTCTTGATGAATTTCTAATAAAATCTAGAATTTCATCTCTTTCAGGAGTCGCTTCCATTTCAGCTTCAATAATACTTAAAGCCTGAGTTGTATTATAATTCTTTTGGTATAAAATTCTATAGATTTCCTGAATTTCTCTAATCTTTTCAGTTGTAAAACCTCTTCTTCTTAAACCAACTGAGTTAATTCCAACATACGATAATGGTTCTTTTGCTGCTTTCGTATAAGGCGGAACATCTTTTCTAACCAAAGATCCTCCAGAAATCATAGCGTGATCTCCAATATGGATAAACTGGTGAATTGCTGCCAATCCTCCAATAACTGCATGATTTCCAACAACTACGTGACCTGCTAAAGCAACACCATTTACAATAATTGCATTGTTTCCGATTTCACAATCGTGTGCAATGTGAGCATAAGCCATTACTAAACAATTATTTCCAATTACAGTCTGACCAGAAGCAATTGTTCCTCTATTTATAGTTACGCATTCTCTAATTGTACAATTATCACCGATAATAGCAAGAGAATCTTCACCTCCGAATTTTAAATCTTGTGGCACTGCAGAAATTACAGCTCCTGGAAAAATATTACAATTCTTTCCAATTCGAGCACCTTCCATAATGGTCACGTTTGAACCAATCCAAGTACCATCACCAATAACAACATTATTGTGAATTGTTGTAAATGGCTCTATTACAACGTTTTTAGCGATTTTCGCGCCTGGATGAACATATGCTAATGGTTGATTCATCTGTATGTTTTATATTTTTAATTAAAATATTCTAATTTGAAGCAACAAACCTAAACAATAAATTTGATAATTTATTATTGTTTTCTTGCTATTTGTGCCATTAATTCTGCTTCAGTAACCAATTTACCATTTGCATAAGCATTTGCCTGCATATGACAAATTCCTCTTCTGATAGGAGATATTAACTCACATTTAAAAATTAAAGTATCACCTGGCAATACTTTGTGTTTAAATTTAACATTATCAATTTTCATGAAATATGTCAAATAATTTTCAGGATCTGGAACAGTGCTTAATACTAATATTCCTCCTGTTTGTGCCATTGCTTCAACAATTAATACACCCGGCATAACTGGAGCTTCTGGAAAATGACCTACAAAGAAATTCTCGTTCATAGTAACATTTTTCAATCCTACTACGTGACGATCAGACATTTCGATAATTCTGTCAATCAACAAGAATGGTGGTCTGTGAGGCAGCATAGACATGATTTTATGAATATCCATCAATGGTTCTTGATGCAGATCGTAAGTAGGAACATGATTTCTCTGTTCTATTTTAATGATTTTAGCCAATTTCTTTGCAAACTGAGTATTTACAAAGTGTCCTGGTTTATTAGCAATAATTTTTCCTTGAATACGAACTCCAATTAAGGACAAATCTCCAATTACATCAAGCAATTTATGTCTTGCAGCTTCGTTTGGATAGTGTAAAGTCAAGTTATCCAAAACTCCATTTGGTTTAACAGAAATTTCATCTTTACCAAATGCTTTCTTTAAACTCTCCATTGTAGACTCAGAGATTTCTTTATCTACATAAACGATTGCATTATTTAAATCTCCACCTTTAATAAGTCCGTGCTCTAACAATGACTCTAATTCGTGAAGGAAACTAAAAGTTCTAGAACTTGCAATTTCAGATTTAAAATCTGACAAACTTTTAAGAGTAGCATTTTGAGTACCTAAAACTTTTGTACCAAAATCTACCATTGTTGTAACCTGATATTCATCGCTTGGCATAACAAGGATTTCGCTTCCTGTAGCTTCGTCTGTAAAAGAAATTACTTCTTTTACTACGTAAACATTACGTTGCGCATCTTGCTCTTCGATTCCAGCTTTTTCAATCGCTTCAACAAAATATTTTGATGAACCATCCATAATAGGAAGTTCAGAGGCATTCAATTCAATAATAATGTTATCCAAATCGCAGCCAACTACTGCAGCTAAAACGTGTTCTGGTGTTTGAATTTTTACTCCTAATTTCTCAAGATTTGTTCCTCTTTGAGTATTAACAACATAATTAGCATCAGCCTCAATGACTGGTTGACCTTGCAAATCTACTCTTACAAAAGTGAAACCATTATTAACGGGTGCAGGTTTAAAAGTCATTGTAACTTCTTTTCCAGTGTGTAAACCAACTCCTGTTAGCGAAATTTCATTTTTGATGGTCTTCTGTTTAACCATTATTTCCATTTTTTGGGTTTATTATTTGTTTTTTTAATTCTTCAACTTCAGCTACGATTTTAGGCAGATTCTTAAAATGAACATACGATTTGTTAAAATCCGTATATCCAAGAGATGGAGTTCCTTGTAGAACTTCATCATCCTTAATGTTTCTGGCTACACCCGACTGCGCTTGAAGCCTTACATTATTTCCTATTGTTAAATGACCTGCAATACCTACCTGTCCACCAATCATACAGTTTTCGCCTATTTTTGTAGAACCTGCTACACCACTTTGAGCAGCAATCACAGTATTTTTACCTATTTCTACATTATGAGCAATCTGAATCTGATTGTCTAATTTAACTCCCTGTCTAATTATAGTAGAACCAAGAGTTGCTCTGTCAATTGTTGTATTAGCACCAATATCAACATTATCTTCTATAATAACATTTCCGATTTGAGGCACTTTGCTGTATTCTCCGTTTTCATTTGGAGCAAAACCAAAACCGTCAGCACCAATAATAACACCAGAATGTACCGTGCAATTATTACCAATTACGGTTTCAGAATAGATTTTTGCACCAGCAAAAATGAATACATTATCACCAATAGTAACATTGTCGCCAATAAAACTATTTGGATAAATTTTTACATTATTGCCTAAAACCACATTTTGTCCGATATAACTAAAACTACCTAAATATAAATTCTCTCCGTATTTAGTTCCTTCAGACATAAAAGACTGAGGTTCGATACCGTTTTTATTTAATTTTACCTGATTATAAAAATGCAAAAGTTTAGAAAACGCTGCATAAGCATCTTCTACCTTAATAAGTGTAGTACTAATTTCCTGTTCAGGAATAAAGCTATCATTAACAATTGTTACTGTCGCTTTTGTAGTATATATATAATTGATATACTTTGGGTTAGCCAAAAAAGTAAGCGATCCTTCGTCACCTTCTTCGATCTTAGAAAGCTTAGAAACTTCTGCATTGGGATTCCCAACAACTTCTCCTTCTAAAATTCCTGCTATTTGTTCTGCTGTAAATTTCATCGCGACAAAAATATAAAAAATAGGATTTAAATGTTAATTTTATATAAGTTGTTTTGGGAAACAGATGTAATATTTTGTTACCAATTTAGATAACGATTTCAAATTCAGCTGATCAGAAGCTTCAACAACATCCTCAATTGTTTTATCTTTTTTCAAAATACGAATAGGTTCTGCTTCTTTACTATAGGCTTGGTTTTTAATTTTCCCTCTAAAAATAAAATATCCAGCATCTACTGCCGAAATTTGATGTGCTTCTGCAAACTCCTCTTTCAAAGATTGCGATTCTTCCATCGGAATTTTTTCTGCACTGAGCTTAATTTTTAACAAATCTCTATTAATAATCATTTTACTCAAAGTAGAAAGTATAAAATCATTATGCCTCTGCCAAGCTTTTAGTGCACTTATAATATCAAAATCGTCAAGTTGTGAAAATAAATCCAATTTCTCTGCGTCAAAATCCTCAAGAGCGATTTTGTTATGCATAAAATAAGAAAGTGGTTCACTGCAAGGAAGATCTACTCCTTTTAAAACAAGTTCTTTTGCTCTTTTTAAAACTTTCATTAAAATTAATTCTGCTACTAAGCTCGTTTTATGCAAATAAGCCTGCCAATACATTAATCTTCTCGAAAGCAGAAATTTCTCGACCGAATAAATTCCTTTCTCTTCAATTACCAAAACATCATTTTCTACGTTCATCATCTGAATCAATCGTTCAGAATTCACATTTCCTTCTGCAACACCTGTATAAAAACTATCTCGTTTTAAATAATCCATTCGATCCATATCCAACTGACTTGAAATCAATTGCAGCATGAATTTTCTATGATATTCTCCTTTAAATACCTGAATCGCCAAACTTAATCTCCCGTCAAATTCCTCATTAAGCTGATTCATAAACAATAATGAAATAGCTTCATGATGCACATCTTCTACAATACTTTTTTCCATTGCATGCGAAAATGGCCCATGTCCTATATCATGAAGTAAAATTGCTATTAAAAGCGCATTTTCTTCTTCTTCAGAAATAATGACATCTTTAAAACGAAGCGTATCAATAGCCTTTTTCATTAAATGCATGCAGCCTAAAGCATGATGAAAACGGGTATGATTGGCTCCTGGATACACCAAATATGATAATCCCATCTGTGAAATACGGCGCAAACGCTGAAAATAAGGATGCTGAATTAAGTCGTAAACCAGCTCATTCGGAATCGTAATGAAGCCATATATAGGATCGTTGAATATTTTTAATTTATTGATCTGAGTCACAGTCTGGTTATTTTTTAGGTCAACAAATATAAGTAAATAAGTATAAAGAGCTTGGTGTTTTTTATTTAAAAATCACAGTACAAATTGCCATGATTATCAATAAAATACATTTAAAAATGTTAAATTTCAAAATAAAATCATGCTTCATCTTTGGTAATTTTATACTATTTTTAATACTTTTTAAGTTCTATAACTTTAAATTGCAGTAAAATTAAATTGATTTATGGATAAGATAAAAATACTTTGGGTCGACGATGAAATCGATCTTTTAAAGCCTCACATATTATTTCTAGAAAAAAAGAATTACGAAGTTACCACTTGCAATAACGGACTCGATGCGATTGCGCTATTTGAAGAAGATAATTTTGATATTGTATTTTTAGATGAAAACATGCCTGGAATGAGCGGATTGGAAACGCTTTCTGAAATGAAAGAAAAAAAATCGGCCATACCAATGATTATGATCACAAAAAGCGAAGAAGAATATATTATGGAAGAAGCCATTGGTTCTAAAATCGCCGATTATTTGATTAAGCCTGTAAATCCGAATCAGATTCTGTTAAGTTTGAAGAAAAATCTGGATGATTCGAGATTGATTACAGAAAAAACAACCTTAGATTACCAGAAAGAATTCAGAAAAATTTCGATGGAATTGGCAATGGTTAATTCGTATGAAGACTGGATTGAATTGTATAAAAAATTGCTTTTTTGGGAACTAAAACTAGAAGACATCAACGATACAGCGATGATTGAAATTCTAGAATCTCAAAAAGTCGAGGCGAATTCTCAATTTGGAAAATATATTGAAAGAAATTATGAAGACTGGTTTGCGCCAAAAGCAGACAAACCGATTCAATCCAATACTTTATTTAAAGAATTAGTGGTCCCAGAAATAAAAAAGAAAGACAAACCAATTCTTTTTGTGGTAATTGACAACCTTCGTTACGACCAATGGAAAGCTTTTGAAGGTGTAATCTCAAACTATTACAAACTAGAAAAAGAAGTTCCGTACTACTCTATTCTTCCCACTGCTACACAATATGCAAGAAATGCCATTTTTTCTGGTTTAATGCCTTTAGAAATGGAAAAACAGTTTCCTGAATATTGGAAAAATGATGTAGAAGATGGCGGAAAAAACCTTTACGAAGCAGAATTTTTATCTGCTCAATTAAAGCGTTTAGGCTTAAATATTAAGGAAGATTATTTTAAAATCACCAATTATGCTGGAGGAAAAAAACTGGCAGAAAACTTTAAGGCCTTAAAAGGAAACGACTTAGTAACGGTAGTTTACAACTTTGTTGACATGCTTTCACACGCTAAGACAGAGATGGAAGTGGTAAAAGAATTGGCTTCAGACGATAAAGCGTATCGCTCTTTGACTTTAAGCTGGTTTAAAAATTCACCTTTGTTAGAAATCATTCAACAAGCTCAACTTTTAGGTTTCAAACTGATTCTAACAACAGACCACGGAACAATAAATGTAAAAAATCCGTCGAAAGTTGTGGGAGATAAAAATACAAGTCTAAATTTGCGTTACAAAACTGGACGCAGCTTAACATATGAGCAAAAAGACGTTTATGTAGTAAAAGAGCCTAAAACTATTGGTTTGCCGGCTATAAACATGAGCAGTTCGTTTATTTTTGCCAAAAATGATTTTTTCTTGGCTTACGTAAACAACTACAATCATTATGTGAGTTATTACAAAAACACCTACCAGCACGGGGGAATTTCATTAGAAGAAATGATTATTCCGTTCTTGGTATTTAACCCGAAGTAAAAAAGTTTTCAGTCGCGGTTTTCAGTTTTCAGCAATGAATACAATTAAATAGAAATAATTTTTGCCACAGATTTCACAGATTATCACTGATTAAAAAATCCTTTTTAATCTTTTAATCTGTGGCATTAAAAAATAATTCGCGAAAATTTGTGAAATTCGTGGCAAAAATTAAATAACAATGAACATCGTTTTTTCATTAGATCAAATTCAAGAAGTTGCAGAGCAGATTATAGCTTCAAATCCTAATAAAACCATCCTTTTTAATGGAGAAATGGGAGTTGGAAAAACAACTTTGATCAAACAGTTATGCAAAAGTCTTGGAATTACTGACGCAACTAGCAGCCCTACTTTTTCTTTAGTAAACGAATATCAAATTCCAAGCGGAAAAAAAGTCTATCATTTTGACTTTTACAGAATAAAACAAGAAACAGAAGCGCTAGATATGGGAGTTGATGATTACCTATATTCTGGAAATTGGTGTTTTATTGAATGGTCTGAAAAAATCGCAAGTTTAATTCCAGAAGAACATTCTACAATAAACATCAAATTACTTTCTGACGGTAAAAGAGAGTTAGAATTGGTCTAAAAATATTCAATCAGTACTTTTAATTGATGGATATTATATTTCTTAACTTTTCGCTTTGAGTATTAGCAGAATTTTTACACTAATTTTAAAACTTTTTACGTAATTTGTACTCTTAATTTTTTGCACAATCCATGTCAATCACGTTAACTCCATTTACAAAACAACAATTAATACCACAGGAAGAAAAACTTGAGGTTGGTCGTTTTAAAAGAGAACTTTTTATAGGAATCCCTAAAGAAACAAGTTATCAGGAACGTCGTATCTGTCTTACGCCCGATGCAGTCGCTTCCTTAACTTATGAAGGACATCGCGTTATGATCGAATCTGGCGCTGGAGAAAGTTCGAGTTATACTGATAAAGAATATGCCGATGCTGGTGCAGAAATCACAAAAGACGCTAAAAGAGTTTTTAGTTGCCCGTTTCTATTAAAAGTAGAACCGCCAACTTTAACTGAAATAGAAATGATAAATCCTGAAACGGTTATTATTTCTGCTATTCAGCTAAAAACCAAAAAGAAAGAATATTTCGAGGCTTTAGCAAAAAAGAAAATTACTGCTTTAGCTTTTGAATATATAAAAGATGAAGACGGTTCTTATCCAGCAGTAAAATCTTTAAGCGAAATTGCCGGAACAGCTTCAATCTTAATTGCTGCCGAATTAATGATTACAAACGAGTTCGGAAAAGGACTTTTATTCGGAAACATAACTGGCGTTCCTCCTACCGAAGTTGTAATTCTTGGTGCTGGAACTGTTGGAGAATTTGCAGCTAAAACCGCAATTGGATTAGGAGCAAACGTAAAAGTTTTTGATAATTCCATTACCAAATTACGCCGTCTGCAAAATAATCTAAATCAAAGAATTTTTACTTCAACCATACAGCAAAAAGGCTTATTAAAAGCTTTAAGACGCTGTGACGTAGCAATTGGCGCCATGCGCGGTAAAGAGCGTTGTCCGATCGTAGTGAATGAAACAATGGTTGAACACATGAAAAAAGGTGCCGTAATTGTTGATGTCAGCATTGATACTGGCGGTTGTTTCGAAACATCTGAAGTTACGACTCATGAAAAACCAACATTCATAAAAAACAATGTTTTACACTATTGTGTGCCAAACATCCCTTCAAGATACTCTAAAACTGCTTCATTATCAATCAGTAACATCTTGACTCCTTACCTACATCAGATAGCCGAAGATGGTGGCATTGAAAGTGCAATTCGTTGCAACAAAGGCCTTAAAAACGGAATTTATCTTTATCACGGAATTTTAACTAACAAAGCTATTGGCGATTGGTTTGATCTTCCAGATAACGATATTAATTTACTTGTATTTTAAGGGAACTTTAATGTACCTTTGCAAAAATTTTATTTCATGAAGTTCGTACACCGTTTTGCATATTACCTGATTGGTCTCGTTATGGGATGTTTTATTGTATCCGGATTTTTTATCGGAAAAGACACCCGTTGCAATTATTTTCCAAATGCCCGAGTTTTAAACAATCTTAGAACAAAACCTTTTCAATATTCTCCAAAAGCGGTTCAGACTTTAAACGAAAAATGGGTTGACACAGCAGATATCAAAAATACTTTAACTTACGGAGACGTAGATTTTGACCAAAGCAATGTTCCGTTCAAAAAAGGAAAACTGTATATCATTGAAGGAAAAACAGTAAAAAATCAGGAAATTATTCTGAAAGTGGTTAATTACGAAAACAAAGCCGTTTTAGAAGAAATCGTAAAAAAATAAAAAAAATCTTTTGTTTCTCGCTCCCGATAGCTATAGGGATTGCAGATTCAAAAGATTTTTTTTTAGCTGTAAATATTTCTCGCAAAGCCACAAAAACACAAAGTTTTTTTCCCTTTGTCTCTTTGCAACTCTGAGCCTTTGTAACTCTAAAAAATTACCATTCAATTTCTTTCAATCCTTTCGATTTCAAGAATTCATTAGTTTGGCTAAAATGTTTATTTCCAAACCAAAAACCTCTATTGGCGCTCAAAGGCGAAGGATGTCCCGATTTTAAAATGTGATGTTTTGATGCATCGATCAAAGAAGCTTTCTTTTGAGCAAAACCGCCCCAAAGCAAGAAAACAACATTTTCTTTTTCAGCAGAAATTTGTTTGATCACTGCATCAGTAAATTTTTCCCAACCTTTTCCCTGATGACTTCCTGCCTCAGATTGTCTAACTGTTAAAGTTGCATTTAAAAGAAAAACACCTTGATCTGCCCAACGTTCCAGATTACCTGTATTAGGCATTGGTATATTGAAATCATCCTGAATTTCTTTAAATATATTTTGAAGTGATGGCGGAAACGGAATTCCATCGTTCACAGAAAAACACAAACCATTTGCTTGGTTTGGCCCATGATACGGATCTTGCCCAATAATAACCACTTTTACTTCATCAAAATGGCAATGATCAAAAGCGGAAAAAATCTGGCTACCTTTTGGATAACAAACTTTTGTTGCATATTCCGATTTTACAAATTCGATTAAATCGTTGAAATATGGTTTTTCGAATTCTTCATTCAAAACAGGCTTCCAAGAAGAATGCATTTTTACGTCCATAATTTTTTTATGCGAATTTCTGAAATTAATACTTAAAATCAAAAAAGTCCAAAATCGAAAGTCACAAGTTAAGCAAACTAAAAACTCATAATTCATAACTCATAATTCATTATTGTTTTCGTACTTTTGTGATTGCTTTCATAAAGAAATTAAATGATCAGTATTACCGAAAAAACATTACAAGACTTACAATTTCCAACCGTTCTCGAAACCATATCTGATGGTTGCAACACCGATATTGGAAAAGAAAAGGCTTTACAAATAAAACCATTTAGAGATAAAGAAGAATTAATGCAAGCTTTGATGCAGACATCAGAGTACGTGTCTTCTTTTCAAAATAATAACGCCATTCCGAATCAAGGATTTGACGCCATAACGCATGAAATTAAGTTTCTTGCCATCGAAGACAGTTTTTTAGAAGTTGGAAGTTTTAGAAAAATAGCCAATCTTTCTGCGACTACAAATGTTCTATTGAATTTCTTAAAAAAGTTTGACGACTATTATCCAAACTTAAATGCTAGAGCTTCAAGAGTAGAATTAACTAAAGACATCATTACGGCAATTGATGCAATTGTAGATAAATATGGCGAAATAAAAGACAATGCTTCTCCTGCTTTGTCTGGAATTCGTCAGAATATGAATTTGGTTCGCGGAAAAGTAAACCAAAGTTTTGGCGTAGCTTTAACTCAATACAATAGCTTGGGTTATTTGGACGACATTAAAGAAAGTTTTGTTCAAAACCGTAGAGTTTTAGCCGTTTTGGCCATGTATCGCCGAAAAGTAAAAGGCTCAATTTTAGGAAGTTCTAAAACTGGAAGCATTGCTTACATTGAACCTGAAGCTACTCTAAAATATTCTCGTGAATTAGCCAATCTGGAATATGAAGAAAAAGAAGAAATTACGAGAATTCTAAAGAATTTATCAAACGTAATTCGCCCTTATCTTCCTTTATTAGTTGAATACCAAGACTTTTTGAGCGATATTGATGTTGTTGCAGGAAAAGCAAAATATGCAAATCGCATTAACGGAATTCTTCCAGCAATTACAGAAGAAAGAAGATTATTCTTTAGAGAAGCCTATCATCCAATTTTGTATTTGAACAATAAACAAAAACAAGAAGTTACGCATCCGCAGACAATTGAACTGAAACAAGAAAACAGAATTATTGTAATATCTGGTCCAAATGCGGGTGGAAAAACTATTTCTTTAAAAACAGTTGGATTATTACAATTAATGTTGCAATCCGGAATATTAATTCCAGTTCATGAAAGAAGTGAAACTTTCTTATTTGACAGAATCTTAACTGACATTGGAGATAACCAATCTATTGAGAATCATTTAAGTACTTATTCATATCGTTTAAAAAATATGAATTACTTTTTAAAGAAATGTAATCGAAAAACCATGTTTTTAATTGATGAATTTGGTACAGGTTCTGATCCTGAATTGGGTGGTGCTTTGGCTGAAATTTTCTTGGAAGAATTTTATCATCGTGAAGCTTTTGGAATTATCACAACGCATTACGCAAATTTAAAAATTTTGGCAAACGAGTTGCCATACGCAACAAACGCCAACATGATGTTTGATGAAAAGACTCTTGAGCCAATGTATAAACTGGCTCTTGGTCAAGCAGGAAGTTCTTTTACTTTTGAAGTAGCACAAAAAAATGGAATTCCGTTTGGATTAATTAATCGTGCGAAAAAGAAAATAGAAGTTGGAAAAGTTCGTTTTGATAAAACTATTGCCAATCTTCAAAAAGAGAGATCGAAGCTTGAAAAAACTTCTCTCAATTTAAAAGAAGAAGAAAGTCGTGCGCGTGAAGAAAGTAAAAAGATGGAAACCATCAATACTAAGATTCAGCAAAAACTGGAAAGCTATCAGGAACTATACGACAGCAATCAGAAGATTATATATATAGGACAAAAAATTGATGATATTGCTGAGAAGTATTTCAACAACAAAAACAAAAAAGAACTTATTGGCGAATTTTTGAAAATTGTTGAGATTGAAAATTCAAAACGTAAAAAAGCAACTCCGAAAGAAGTAAAAGCAAAAGTTGAAAAACAAAAAGAGATTATTGCCGAAGTACAGGTAAAAGTTGAAGAAATTCGAAAAGAGAAAAAAGAGAAAAAACTTAAACCTGTTGTAGAAAAACCAAAGCCTATTTTAAAAGTTGGCGATCGAGTAAGAATGCTTGACGGAAGATCTGTTGGAAGCATAGACTTAATCGAAAAAAATAAAGCAACTGTAAATTATGGCATTTTTACTTCTAAAGTAAGTTTGGATGAATTGGAATTGGTAGAGGCTGTTAAGAAATAAAGTTTTCAGTCGCAGTGACAGTTTTCAGTAAAAAAATTGACCAAAAAACGCCAAAATTAAAATAAAGCGATTTAAGCAATTATTTTAAAAATTACACAAAAGTAGGTCAACATTTTTTAAAAATTCATTTAAAACAATTTATGAATGCTGTTTTTAATTTACTAAATTTATACAAAAACAAAATTCAATAGATAAAACCAATTTAATAATATTAGATATAAACTTTTTAAAGTTTACTTTTAAAGCCATATAATGGAAAGCCTTCCTATAAATAAAAAAATTGTTCTTTTTGACGGAGTTTGCAATCTTTGCAGTTCTGCTGTACAGTTTATTATCAATCACGACAAAAAAGATGTTTTTAGATTTGTCGCATTACAATCTGACTTAGGTATTTCCATTTGTAAACATCTGGGAATCAGTTTTTCAAAAATGGATAGTATTATTTTGTTTGATCCTGGAACAGCTTATTTCTACAAATCTTCTGCTGTTATTGAAATAGCTAAAAATTTTGGCGGACTTTGGAAATTAATTCCAATTTTTAGAATCATTCCAATTTTTATAAGTGACAGAATTTACAATTACGTTGCCAAAAACAGATACAATTGGTATGGCAAAAAAGAAAGTTGCATGATTCCTACTCCAGAGTTAAAAGCTAAATTTCTTTAAAAAATTCCAATTTTTTAAATTTCAAATTCCAACAGTAAAACTTCAATCTCCGCAATATTGTCATTTCGACGAAGGAGAAATCTTCGCAAGTAACTCTGTAACGAAAATCCAATCTTTGTGGAGCTTCTCGAGAAGATTTCTCCTTCGTCGAAATTGTAAAAGTTACTTATT
>NZ_JUIV01000006.1 GCF_004151235.1 Flavobacterium anhuiense | reverse complement strand
AACTAACTAACTAACTAACTAACTAACTAACTAACTAACTCAGAATAAAAAAAACTCTTGCCCAGTGGCTTGCCGCCTTCTAAACACATGGCAAAAATATTTTCAAAATCGGATTTTATTCCTTAAATTAGCTAGATGGATAAAGAAAACGAATCGGGGCTTGATTTTATAATTGACAAACTGACAAACTCTATAGAAAATGCCATAACCGGAGACAGCTTTCAAACAGAAATTTCTGTTCTCCAGAATTCTGATTTAAAGCATCTGACAAAGAAAAACGGCTGGCTCTTCAATTGGAAAGAAGAATTTAAAAACCCAATCAGAGATATCTACAAACTTACAATTGTTGGAAATTCAACAATAATTCAAGGTCTGATAAGTTTGGAAGTAAAGTCGGATCATGTTTACATGCATTTGGTGGAAAGTGCCCCTTTCAATAAAGGCAAAACAAAAGTTTATGTAGGCGTCGCCGGCAATCTGGTCGCTTATGCCTGCAAATTATCTTTTCAGCGCGGACATGATGGAAATGTTTCTTTCCTTTCAAAGTCGCAATTAGTCGGCCATTATGAAAAAACGCTTGGAGCATTCCATTTTGGCGGAAGGATTATGATAATTGAAACAAAATCAGCTTTGAAATTAATCAATAGATATTTTCAAAAATAAATAATTATGAAAACAAAAAAATTAGACCTGGAAATAGACAGCATAGGCGGACTAAACTCTCTGACGCCAACTGAAGAAAAAGCTTTAAGCGATTTTTTCCAGAAGAAAAAACTAATGAAAAAGAAAACTGAAAAAAAGAAAGCAACGCTTAAAAATTAGCCTGCAGCACAATTGCAAAACAACACCTCTGCTATTTATTAGAGGATAAATCTCGCTGCGATAAAATATCCCCCTCCAATAACTAATAATGGAAGAGCAATTGATAACAGAACCAATGTCCATATAAATACTCTAAAGTAACTACACAAACTTACTTCCGATGGATCTGAAGGATTATAGATGACAGTTGTCGTCTCGCCTATTTTCCAGGAAGGAGGATCTGTTCCTTCTGCTAGTTCATATGTTACCAATTGGTTATCTTTTGTCCGAAAAGTAAAGATTGGAGCAAACACTATGCCATCTGATTCGTATCTGTAAAGGTCAATAACAGTTGCAGTAGCTTTATCTCCATTTTTTAGAAATAATATTGTATTACGGAAACAGAATATTGCCAGTAAAAGGAACACTAGCCCTAGTCCTAGGATTAAATAATATTGCCACATAATTTTCTTTTTTATTTGTTCCATTTCAATTGCTTTATTATATCTAATTGATAAATAAACACTAACGAATATAATACAATTTTCAAAAAGCAAGCTGCATCAGAAACCTGCAAACAAATAAACAAGGATAATTACGTGAATTTTCAGTATCATATCTTTGATTATTAATAGAGAAACTATATCTATCCAAGGAGAAATCCTTGGAAATATTTTTTAAGCTGCTTCTGCTTTCTTATTCTTTTGATGTATTAAATGCAAATCGGGTTCAGTTTAGAGCTAAAGCTGATAACATTCGCTCGAGAAAAGCTATCGAAAAAATCGGCGGTGTTTTCGAAGGCGTTTTCCGTAAAGACAAGATTGAGCCAAATGGATATCCTAGAGATACTGCATTTTTAGCATTATCGACTCTGAATGGGAAAATGCAAAGAAGATGATTGAATTAAAAATAGAAGAAAAAGTCAATTGCTGAATCCATTTAATGAAATAGGCAGATAAGATAAAGGGACTACTCGAGATAGAACAGTAAAATTCAGTAGTGAGCGATTTTATCTCTCCAAATCATTCATAAAATCCAAAATAAATTTACACTTCTATAACAGTGAGAAATCCAGTTCCAGAAATTCACTTTCCAGAATTTGTAAGGGATGCATTGGCAAAAGGTACAAATGGGGTACAAATAAAAAAACTGCAAAAAAATTGCAGTTCTTAATTTTAGTATCTTTTATCTAACCTGTTATTTACTTCTTTTTGGATTTCTGCTATCGTCTTAATTCGCCCGGACTTAATCCAGTCAAGCAGTTCAGTCTTTTGGAAATATAGGCGCTTGCCCTTTTTGCTTACTGGCAGTTCATTCCTGCATACTTTAGAATATATAGTGGCAACAGAAAGCTTCAAGAGTTTTGAAGCATCCTGGATAGTAAGTAAATTATCATCAATCTCTTTATCCTCTTTCGCATTATTTTTTAAAATCCTTTCAATATTTTCTAGTCGCAAAGAAAGGGTTCCTAAAATATCCGGCAAATCTTCAAATTTATATGGTTTCATAATATTCATAAGTTTTGTAGATGCAAAAAGGCTTGCATCAATATTATTTGGCTGGTTTCAAGCTCTCTGAAAGGAAATAAATTTCAATTGCTTCTTCAATTGTAACATTCATCCCCTCAGAGTCTAACATTTGCATAACTTTCTCTGGAGTAAACTTCCCTCTAATTTTTTCTTCTTCATCTTCCGTCATCATCTAATTAAAATAATAAAAGCCCATTTTACGGGCTTTTATTATTATATAAGTTCAATCGTAAAAGTAAATCTTGCTTCCTTGTGTTTTCTTAAACGAAGGCTCGTATTTAAGATATCCATAATCACTCAATTCCTGGATGCATCTGTGATAAGTATGCGGAGAGGAAATCTTTGCTAGTGGTGTTATATCATGTCTATAGACCTGTATTGGGTTTACAAACTGATTCTGCGTCCTATATTGAAGCAAAGACATGTAAATTGCAATATGTGTTGAGCTTATCCGAAAATCATTTTCAATTGCTGTAAAAAAGTCCGATAGCGGTTTTAAATTTTCCATTTTGAATAATTTATAAACTTTTACTTTTAGCTGTTCTATGTTGTCTTTGAGAGTTCTGTATCGCTACATTCCGTGCCTGCTTGTTTGAAGTTTTGGAATTTTGATTTAAAAGATCCGGAAGCAATACTTTTTTTAAATCTTCATTGTGGATCACAAGCCCTCTATTTTGTGGATTAGCTTCTACATAAAAATTTTGAGAACTGCCATTTCTTTCTAATTTAACCAGTTCTCTGCCTCCATTTTTTAAAGATCTCAAGATTTCCCCAACCTGTAATTGATCCAAAGAATTTATAGGCAATTCTTCCAAAGCCTTCTTTAAATCATAGCCGTACTCTTGAGGAAATTCTTTTACTCTATAACTGCCAGATGCATCTTTATCATTTAAATCCAATTGCTTCCAGATTCCATCGATCAAAACCGCCCGACCTGAAAGTAATTCATAAGACTGTCTTGCATTAACACCATCGTCTGTAAAAAAATGCTGTCTATTATCTTCATTTTTGGATTGTGAATAAAGACTGGTTTTAAATCCTTCGAATTTATATTGGCCGGACTCATCTTTTTTAAAATTAAGAGAATGATCTAGTCTCTCTTTTTCATTTAAATAGTAAGAAACAGGCACAATAAATTTCGTTTCTCCCAGATTCATGTATCTCTCGACTTTTTTAAAAGCATCTTTAAAACCTATTCTTTCCAATTTTTCCTTAAGCTCATTGTTAGATTTCGCTTCAGTTTTGCTGTAAATAGCAGATTTTAATCTGATAGTCATCTTTAGAATTAAGTTTTTATAAATAAACCTTCTTAGCTTTTCGGGGTATAACTGGTTTACCAGATTATCGTGCTCGCCTTTCACAACTTGAAGAGTAAGGTTTTCATAAACACTATTCGTCTTACGATATCTAACCAGCACACTTTCATACCATTTTAACTTCTGCTTTAAAAGAGAAGTTTCAATTGAAGGACTGGAACGGAAAAGTTTTTTTAGGTTTTCCTCTTTACTATTCCAATCATTTATTTCAATTGCAAGCCTATTGGTAAGGGACTGATTGTCCATCATTTTTTACTTTTGATTATTAATCCTACACAGATTTACCCGCTTTTCTTTTGCGAGCTGTTGAGTTCTGCTCTTTCTGTGCTGGTTCACCATCACTATCCTTGCTGACATTTTTATCCTTAGATTCCGACTGTTTTTGCTGTTTGCTTTCTCTATGATTGATTCTCTGCAGACTTCCGTCATAGACATTTAATGTTTTAAACTGAGGATTGGCCTCCACAAACATTTTAGTTTCCACACCATTGACAACAAAAGTTACTGACTGTAGATTTCCTTTCTTAAGTGAGCTCATCAGATTTTCTTTGTAGTTTGGAGTCTGAAGCTCTTTAATAGAATGTTTTTCGAGACTCGCCTCTAGGTCATAGCCATAATTTTGATGAAAATGATTTATTTTAAAATTGCCATTGTTCTCTGATTCTTTAAAATCCATTTTTAACCATGCGTTGTATGATTCCCCTTCCTTGGTTTTAAGATCTTTGTTCACAGAACGGCCTTCCATCAAATTGTAAGCTTCCTTAAGAGTTATACTTGTGCCATCATTATTTATATAAAATGTTTGCTCCAGTCCAGGCTTGTTCTCTTCTTTCTGCAGATTCACATGATAAGAATTAAAAAAGTAAATGTCACTCTGATCTGATTTCTTGAAATTCAATTCAACTGTCAAAGTATCATTGTTTGGCACTCCATTATTCATAATCCCGCTATGGATGATTTTAAAATCCTTATCACCTTTCTGCATGTTCTCTTTTAGTTCTGTTTCAAACGTTTCCCCCATTCCAGTGTATTTTAACTGGTCCTTTAGATATTCTAAATTTTTCTCGTTCATTGTATTTGCATTTAAGTTGTTTTCATTCAATTCATTTCTCTCTTTATACAGATGCATGAAATCATTTACATCAACGGTCTCTATTCGAGAAGTATCAATACCGCTCTGTAGAATTATGTTTAAGTCATTGATGAGAGATGTTATTGGAATATTCTTAAAATAATCAACATCATTAGGCCCTACAAGGCAATAATCCGCTGCAGCCATCGATGTTCTAAAAAACTGAATAGTATCGCTGTCAGTAATTAATTTCAAAGGATATGCTGCAAATTGATAACCGTATGAAACCATCTCTTCCGCGTATGATAACAGCTTTTCAGCATCTGCTACATTTATTGTCATGATATATCTCGTTTAAAATTTATCCATGTTAAATGCCTCGATTGGAAATACTTTCTCGGTCAGGTTACTGCTGATATCAAGTTCAAGATGTCTTCCACCATTTTTTTCAATTAGCTGAAGTGTGAGATATTTGTTTTCAGGAATAGTAAACTTTTCGAGCGCATAAACTTTTACTACTTCAGACTTATAGGGGATCAAAGTGGATGACGTACTTTGATAAAGCGGCTCAATTTCTATTTCCTGCGATGCAGTACGTTTTGATTTTTTTTGATCCCTGATAAAAAATCGGAACTGATCAATGTCATAGTTAATCTTTGACTTATTTTCAAATACTATCCTCAAATACAAAACATCCTGATAAATAAAAATACCGTTTAGCTCTAGTCTTATCTGATACTTAGATTTGTTATAACCGCCGATTTTATTCTTTTTAGATAATGCCAGGGAGGCACATTGTTCTATTTTTTTCTGGTTTTCGTTCTCAAGTGAAAATAAAACATCTTTACTGGCAGCAATGGAATTCACGGCTTTGACATTCAAATCCGGACAGTCATCATCATAATTCAGTACAAATACGTATAATCTCGCGTCAGAAGTCACAACAGTCAGGTTGGTCTGAATGAAATGCTGTTTAGCTGCTTTAATCAGTAATATATTCTCTACACCTTTGGCTTTCTGTACCAGTACCTCATCACTTCCTTTATCAATGCTCTTGATTGGATAGGAAAAAACAATACTTGTTGTTTTGGAGTATCCGATCTGAACGCTTTTGTATTGGTCTTCGTTCGCTATCGTCTCTTTTACACTCAACTGAGGATAGGCTAAAACAGAAAACAGCAATAAACTCATTTTAAATAAATGATTAATTCTTTTCATTTTTTTTCACTTTAAGGTTTTAGATTCTTTTGTTTTTCATCATACAGAAGTACCTGATATCCTGCTTTAACTATTACTTTGATGAGTTTTACTTTCTTGCTTAAAAGACTTTTTGCCGCCTCGATACCCATTCCAGCTGCCTGAGCTCCCCATGAATCTGTAACACCGGTCAACCCTAAAGTCTGTATTGATCGGTCTGCAGAAGCCTTCGCTACATCCCTGCCGATTGCACCTGGAATATTTATCCCTTCCATTCCATCAATATCATAAACCGCAAGCTGAACTGGGAATATGGAGCTTCGGTATTGCAGATTTTCTATCTTTATTTCAAGTCTTTCCCCTTTCAAAGCGGCAACACCATATAGGAAAGTGTTTTTTGGAATTACTGTACCCTGAATTGCCGCATCACCTCCGAGTCTTAATTTTATAATTGATCCGTTGACAACAGTCTGGGTTTCATGCACAAATGCTTCCAGTGCATTTTGAGGAGAATCTCCATTTGTTGCATCTTCTACTGTATAAAAAGCATTCTGTTGAAAATTGTTCTCTGCTTTATTTTCCTGAAGTGAAGTAATATTTACTGATGCTTTTTTGCTATCTACGTTATAAACTTTTCCTTTCTTGCTTTCTGAATTTTTAAGCAGCTTTTCCGCAACTCTTGAAGGATGTTGGATATCGAGTATGTTTTCAAGCATACCGCTCAATTGCTGCAGTTCGGGATCTGGCTGAGATTCCCCCATAGTAGACATCATTTTTTCTAAGTCCTTGATTTGAGTAGAAACTTCGTTGGATGAACCATATTTCTCAAACTCGCTCATCTCCTGCCCATACTTGTCTACTGTAGATGGCTGACTGATGGCTTTCTGCAACAAATAAAGTTTTTCATATATCTTTTTTTCATTTCTGTTCTGCAGCGGTTCTGAATTTAGCCCTCGACCATTGCTTAAAAAATCTTTTAACCTCACATCTGATTCAGCAAATGGACTCTGAGATTGATCAAGCAGCTTATTATTAGAGTAATTCGGATCTTTTTTAATTTGTTCCTGCAGTTTAATGGAGTCTACCGCCGCTTGGTCATAATAGCTCATTTTATTTAAAGATGAATCTTCCTTAAACTTTGGAATGGGCAGATTAAAATTGAAACCTTTTTTAATTTTATTTTCTGCCGCATCTGTACTCATCTTTCCTCCACCTAATGTGTAAAACAAAATAGATATGAAGGGAAGAGTTATCAATGGCAGCATTAAAAGCATTTTTCTTTTTTTATCTTCTTTCATAGAAATATTTTTTTGTTCCATGTCTTTACTTTTTAAAATGAATTAAATTATTGTTGAAGGCTTTACCATTCTGTTCCCCGACTGAAAAATATCTCAGTTTAAAGCCTCATAAACTATAAATAGAAAATAAGCAGAACTAAATGCAATAAATAATACCAGGAAAAGAATCAGTTGCTTTTTGGAGAATCCTTGCGTAAGAAACTCCATCTTTCGCACCCATTTTTCCTGTAGAAACAGATAGTATCTGTTGTATACAAATGGCGCTTCTCTTTTTTTAAATAGCGATTTCATCTACTTTCTGTTTTCTACACCGAGGTCTTTATTTTCAATAGTATTGAAACGTTCGATTAAAAAGCCGTGAGGATTATTATCACTTCTTGATACATTTCGAAGGCTTCCTTCGGTGATTAGGCTTCTTTTTAAAATACTTGTAGTTCGAATTATACTTTGTCTGGCAAAACATTTAAATCGATATGGATAATCTTTTATGTCGATGTTTATGCTGTCTATTTGTACAGTCTGGCTGATATTTCCTGATATGACTCCTGAATAGAATCCATTTTCCTTTAGGTCGTCGTAGATTCTTTTTGCACTTTCATCAGCCAGATATAATGCCTTCGTCACATTTGTTTTAATTACCTTGTCATCAGGGTCAAGGGTAAAGAAAAATTTGTGAAATGTTTTGACATGATCTCTGGCTTCCACTGGTATATTATCCTTCCTTTCAGAAGCATACGCTTCTAGTGCTTTGCCCGCTGCCAGGATATAAACCTTGTCTTGCATTCTGGCTACAGTCTGGAAACTTTTATAAAGCGCAAAACAACAGATAACAACACAGCCTGCAATAACCAGCATTGTAAAGCTTCTTACATATTTAAAAGCTGAATCAATATTCTTCATTTTAGTAAACATCATCTGTTTTTTTAAGTTTATTATGAATTTCCTTTGAGCTTGTCACCCATGTAATTTCCTTTCTCTTGAAAATAGGGAGATGAAGCTGAAGATGTGGACATACTCTGTGACATCTTCCCTGCCGCATTTCCCATGCTGTCCATAACCATCGCGGTTCCTTGTGATGCTTTGGAAATAACCGAACTGGTTGAACCGCCAAATAAGCTCGTAGTCTTTTGCGCCAGTGCTCCCCCGCCTCCTGCATGCACTATATAATTAGCCACTGAGGGTACAGTGAAATAGCCAATAATACCTATTATCAAAAATATCAGGTATGCAATATCTGTTCTGCTGAAAAAAGTATCTCCAGTTGCTTGTACCTGTGAAAGATCTAGTTTCAGCATTAATTCCTGTATCTTTCCGATAATACTTCCAAAAATATTTGCGACAGGAAGCCATAAGTAGATATTGATATATCTTGCCAGCCATACTGTGAGGGTATGCTGGAATCCATCAAACACTGCTATTCCAAAAACAAGCGGTCCCAATATAGAAAGAACTACCAGTTGAAATGTTCTTAGCGTATCTATACATAGCGCAGCAGCTTCGAACAATACCCTTAGCACCTCGCTCATCCATTCTTTAACTGAATTCCTAAAGCCGTAAGATGCTTTTTCCATTGCAAATTTCACATCATTCCCAATTCCTGCAAGCATACTCTCATCTGAAGGATCAGCGCCATCGTGGGTATATTTGTACCATCTGTCCCTATCACCGCTGCCAGTCCCGCCGACATACATTTTCCATGTGTCTGTTTCTTTGATTGCTTTTTCCTTTTCCTTTAAAAGAACAGCAATTGCATTATTCGATCCCGCAGCCATGGCAGCCGTTGCAGTTACGGTCGGTTTCATAACGCCGTTGATGAGTGCCAGTACAGATGGAAAAATCATAATGCTGAATCCGATCACAAACGGTCTGAACAAGGGATAAAAATCTATTGGTTCGGCATTGGCGATATGTCGCCAAACCCTTGAAGCTATGTACCAGATGGTTCCAAAACCCGCAATTCCCTGCCCCACACCGATAAGATTTGAGCACAAGGGCATCATTTCATCATAAAGCCTATCTAAAACGGAATGAAGGCTCTGCATTTCATCTCCCAATCCCTGAGCAGAACTAAAAAGAGGGATCATCACCAGAATTACAGAAAGGATTTTATTTCGAATTGACAGTTTCATACCCTTAGTTTTTAAGTTCCTGTATTGCTTTGGAGGCATAAACATCTTTTTTCTCTTTTGCTCTCTGGAGAAGCAATACGTTTGCAGATGAACTGAAATCTCGCATGAAAAACAGCTTATCCTGCATCTGCAGATAAATAGTATCAATAGCTTCCAATCTCTCGTCGTCCGACATTCTCAACTTATCGGCGGTAATAACCATTGTGAGCTCATCAAGATTCGTGAGGCTTTCACTCAGGAGGTTGGCATAAACTTGATCAAAATATATTATTTCCTTCTCGCTAAAATTCTCACTTTTTGTTAATCTGCCCAGTGCGTTCCTGCTTTCTTTTACCAGCAAAATCTGGTAATTGACAATATCTCCCACCCTTTTGTAATTCTTTACCATTGGACTTACCTGCATCAGGGCATCTAGAAAAGCCTTATGAAGACTGAAGTTTCCCTCGGACATATCTTTAACCGTCTTGTATCCATTAGACAGAAGTTCGTAACCCTTTTTCATATCGCTAAGTATCTTTTTGAACTGCGATAGTTTTTCAATATTCAATATCAGCTGCTGGATTTCTGCTGACTGTGCATTTGATTTGTCCGGTACAAATAAAAAGATGATGATTATTCCTAGAATTAATATCTTTTTCATAAGTTTTAATTTAATCCATATGAGGCTCTTATACTTTTAGAATCATTTAGATCTGCTCTCTTAGAAAGAGAAAGCAGTTTTGCATCATTGCTGAATGAAGTACAGAAATTGTAATCATCTGTCATTTTTTTGTGCAGCATATCAATCCGTTCAATTCTCTGGTCATCTTTTAGCTCCAGTTTCGAATCAGTTGTGAGGACTAAAAGCTGTTCTAGTGTGTCGTTGCAGCTTTGAAGCAGTCTTACAAAAGAACGTTCCACATAGTCCAGCTCACTTCCATGAAATAAATCGTGCGTTTTTAAACTGACTAAAGTCTCTTTACAGATTTTCAATATCTGAAACTGCAGCGAAATAATTTCTGCTGCTTTGTAGTAGGTTCTGACTTTTGGATTAACTTTTGCCAGAGATGCAAAATAATCACCATGAAGGTTTACTTCCCCTCTTTTGGCATCCCCTATAAAATTGAGTCCTTTCGAAACGGCAGAATAACCTTTTTTCGCATAATCAATATACACCTGAAGTGCTGCAATCTGCAGAAGCAGTTCCTTGCGCTGCTTGGCTTGCGCTTGTAGTCCCTGCTGAAATACAAGTATTAGAAACAAGGGTATTAATAATTTTTTCATGATTTTTATCTGAATTATGGTATTCCGTAAAATTCTTTGACAAGATTTACATCTGCTTCTGTTTTTGCCCTCTGCAGACTCAGTAAAACATTCTGCTGATTGAACATAGTAAGATCATCATAATTAGCATCAATCTGGTCAGCAGCCTTATTAATGATTTCCAGTCTTTTCAAATCAGTCATCTGGGTAGTGAACAAATCCAGTATCAAAAATATCTGATCGATATTCTTCATGCTTTCTTCTAAAATACCGGTATAGACCTTCTCCATGTACCGAATCTCACTTGCTTTAAAGTGCTTATTCTGTCTAAACAGATTCCATGCTCTTTCGTATTCCTGAACCAGCTTTGTCTGCTTCGCAGTAATTTCTTTTATCCTCTGATAGTAAGTGATAATGGATTTCACTTTCGCAAGCTCTTCATAATAACCTTTATAAAGGTCTTTCTGCTTTTGCGTCCATTCTGAGATTTCGTCGAGTTTAAGTTTAGAGAGCACATTTTCGACCTGCTTTTGGGCATTCTGAAGCCAAATCGTTTTGTTCTGCAGTTTTTGGATCCGAAGATCAATAGCTTTGATTACTTTCTTTGTCACAGCTTTAACGATTTCCAGTATTGGCAGTGCTGCTGTTTTTTCAGCTGGTCTGACCGGAGTTGCAACCAGCAGAATACAAATAAAACAACCCGCTAATTTCTTTTTCATTTTCTCTTTTCATTTAATTTCCACTTCGAATTTCCTGAGCCATTGCGGCAATTCCTTTTTTAATGTCCCCGCCGAATTTTTTGGCATAGGCATTCATTTTCACCTTTTCGCTTTCCTCTGTTGTATAAGCTAAGTATTCCTCTAAAGAAACTTCTGTTCTATACACTTTTGATAGCATACCCCCCAGCGAGATAAACACTTCCTTATATTTCTTGCTGGGATCGTTTGCCTTGTTTACCGAGAGCACAAGTGCTTTCTCTTTTTCAGTCAGTCCTAACAGCTCCTGAATCTGATCAAATTTATTCTGGTATTTGCTTTGGTCTAACAGGATTTTACAGTCACTATTGTTGATGATAGCCTGTTTTACTACAGGTGATGAAATTATATCTTCCACTTCCTGAGTGACTACTATAGCTTCACCAAAAAATTTACGGACAGTCTTGAAAAGATACTTTATATATTCGGCCATTCCTTCCTTCGCAATAGCTTTCCAGGCTTCCTCAATCAGGATCATTTTACGAACCCCTTTCAGTTTTCTCATCTTGCTGATGAAGACCTCCATAATAATGATGGTGACTACCGGAAATAAAATAGGATGATCCTTAATGTTGTCGAGCTCGAAAACAATAAACCTTTCTTTTAAAAGTTCCAGATTTTCCGTGGCATTTAACAGATAATCAAACTCACCTCCTTTATAATAGGGACGCAGTACGTAGAGAAAATTGTTGACATCAAAATCCTTTTCTTTAACCTTGTCACTTTCCAGAATGGGAACAAAATCATCTTTTAAGAATTCATAAAAACTATTAAAGCAGGGAAAGACATCTGAATTGATTTCTAACTTCTCATAATACAGCTGAAGGGCGTTAGAAAGTGCGACATATTCACTGCGGTTAAAAGTTTCATCATCTTTCTTCCAAAGAGCCAGCAGCAGTGTTTTAATGCTTTCTTTTTTTTCAGTATCGAGATTATCTCCCTCTGATATGTAAAATGGATTAAAACGAATCGGATTCTTTTCATCATAGGTGAAGTAATAGCCGCCAACCATATCGCAAAGCCCTTTATAACTGTGCCCGACATCTACCAGAACAATATGTGTGCCCTGCTCGTAATAACTTCTTACCATATGGTTGGTAAAAAAAGATTTACCGCTTCCTGAAGGCCCTAAAATGAATTTGTTCCGATTGGTGCAGATTCCCATTTTCACAGGCTCGTCGCTTATATCCACATGAACTGGTTTTCCCGTCAGTCTGTCTCCGAGTCGTATACCGCAAGGGCTAAGAGACGATCTGTAGCCAGTTTCCATATTGAGGAAGCATACAGCCTGTTCTGTAAAAGTGTCGAAAGTATCATTCATTGGAAAATCTGCAGCATTCCCCGGCATTCCTGCCCAATAAATCTGCGGTGCACCTACAGTCTCCTGTTTTGCAGCCGAATCCATCTGCGCCAGTGCTGATGAAACCTTGTTTTTAATATCTTTTAGTTCTTCTTTATCCGCACTCCAGGCAAGTACATTAAAGTGTGCTTTTACAGGAAGTCTCTGCTGGGATATAGCTTCATTAAGAAAATCATTCGTGGCATCTCTGGCAATCAAGTTCTCCCTGCTGTAGGCAGACAGCGACTGAAGCCTCAATCTTTTACTCTCGAGTTTCTGAATTGTTTTCTGCGCATCCTCAATAAACAGATACTGATTATAAATATGATTGCAGGACAATAGCTGACCCAGCGTAGATGCAAAACCAATGCTGAATTTTGTTTTATCGGTCGAATAACGGTCGAAATTAATCCTCGATCCGCATAGTCCAGGCAGGTCTGCAGCATCACCTAAAGTAAACAGCTGGCAGTATTTATCGCCAACCTTCAGCCCTTCATCAAAAACTATGTCGTTAAAAACAAAAGAATCTTCTCTCTCTGATAAAAGACTATACCGTTCAATAATACCAATCTTCCTGCCTTCACTTTTAATGGAATTATTTTTAAGGCGCTCAAGCTTTATAAATCCGCTGTCTTCCATAACCCTGCGAAACTGTCCCGTACAATCAATAAAATCCTGCAGTATTTGAGGGTCCAACGTTTCTTGAGACACCAATGTATTCCTCAAAAGACTGGAAAATAAAGAACTGGAATTTTTCCTCCCTGCCGGTTTCTTAGTCAGCATGATATAGCAGGTATGATCCAGAAAAGGTCTTTCATTAAAGAAGCGCTCACTGCTCCTTGTCAAAAAACTGCTGTCATCGCTTGAAAAGTCCGCGACATGCTTCTTTTCTAGAAACCAATCCTGTTTGTGAAAAATGCAGTGTTTAGGCAGCAATTTCAATGCCTTTATCCAAGACTGGTGAAAGGCTTCATACTCTTGGTCCGAGAGCGTAAAAATTTCGGGAAGCTCCGCCTTGAATACTACAGTTACATCACCTTGTTTTGATAATATGCAATCATGTTCTACTGCTATAATTGGCAATATATCTTCCATCCTCTTCCCCATCTCTCTCCTTTTTTATTTAACGTTTTACAGCTATATCTTTATGAAAACTTCCCTGCTCTTTACATTTATAAATTTTGGAATCTGTTTTTTTGCGAAAGCTTTCATCATTCCATATTCGCCGTATTGGTTGCTCATCCTGTAGATTTTAAAAACCAAAAATCCACCTGCCGTTCCAATTATACCAACACATATCAAAGAAGGAACACCTATGATATACAGAATTGCAAAGAGTATCATAAGAAATACGACTCCACCTCCTAAGTACCAGATGTATTGCGCTTTTAGGCCTTTAAATTCAATACTTTGATTAATTCCCTTATTAATCTGATACACACTGTTCATTAGACTCCGAAAAAAGATTTGATAACAGTTGCCACCACAACAAGAAATACACAGCTGCCAAACCAGGCGGCAGCTACTTTTCCGGTATCGGGATCACCGGCATTCCACTTTTGATATACTTTTACAGCCCCGATAAGGCCAAGAATTGCGCCTACTGCATACATCAGTTCCGTACCGGCATCAAAATAGCTTCTAACTTTTTGATTTGCTTCGTTAATTCCTGCTACTCCGTCTTGCGCATGAATTTTAGTTTCATACACTAGCAGTAATACCAAAATGCAATAGGACAATACTTTTTCTTCATTTACTTCCTTTAACTTCCACCAACATTTTTTCATCACACGTCATTTTAAAGATTATTTATAGTTAAAAAGCAGAGGAAAACCGCCGTTACAGCTCTATCATCTTGTCACACAAAGCCATACCGCACCAGAGAGAACAGGGGTTATTCCTCCGCTGAGTTTTAAGAAATAGTCTCCTCCCATAGTTGATCCGCTTCGGCAAACGTTAAAGAAAACTGAGGGTGCTTTTCGCTTTCGGAGACTATTAAATGATTTATATCTTCACGCAGTGAAGAGATCTTCACATACGGATATTCATCAAGAACCATTCGCAGGTAATTTTCGAATTGTTCTTTAAACAAGTTTTTCTCGGCACTTTCCTTCACAGCTTGAAGTATTCTGGCGGAAAGTTCTTCTGCGTCATCTAAAGTGTCAAAAGATTCTGAAAAAGATGATGACAAACCTGTGTGTATTTTTCTTTGCAGCAAAGATTTAGAACTTGTAGATTTCTTAAACGGGCCATTTCTTTTTTCGCTAGAGAAAAATTCCTTTAAATCGCCTTTATAGAATTTAAGCAGTACTATTAGATACCATACCACTAAGATTACACCTATGACAGTAAGGTAGCTGCCCCATGAAACACTTGCAAACATAATCATCTTCATTTATCATTCAACATTCATCTATCCAAATCAAAATCTTAGAGATATGATTTATTTTACATCCCAAAGGAACGACTACAATGAAGCTTCTACAAGTACAACTTTTCTTGTACCCTTTTGTACCCCTTGAATTTATTGGTCAGCAGAAGATAAAATGTACATATTCACACTGATAAATAAAAAAGGCTTCTGCAGTTAGAATAACCACAAAAGCCTTTCAAATAATATAAGTCGTTTTTATTTTGAACGCATAGCTTTAATTAATTTCGCATTACGTTTATCAGCTCGCGAATTCTGAAGCGATAAAACCGCCCAGATTGCCGCTGGTATCCAGCCAATCAAAGTAATCTGCAGAATGAGACAAATGATTGCTGTAAAAATCTTACCCCTTAAGAAAAAGGAAAGTGAAGGGAAAAATATTGCTATTAATGTCATAATCTAGAATGTTTAGTAGTTTGTCGTGAATATTCAATTTTGTTACGCAGATTGATTATTCAGTATGTCTTAATCTTTTCAATAATTTTTTTAAGTGTTTGGATAGCAATCTCCTTATCCCTGTCCTCAGCATTATAAGATTTACTTCGAACAGATTGATACGAAAGATCTTTTTTGAAAGGCGTAGATAAAAAAGGCACAATAGTTTTAAAAACCAAGTTCATTGATCTTGCTTTTAAAACCCTGGATTCATCACTTGCTCGTAAAATCAAAGCCATTTGATCAGTTGACAGAATGCATTCAACTTTATCATTTGATTTGCCTAATTGTTCTGAAACCAAATGTTCTGCATTAATCTGACTCTCAAGATACGCAGCCTCATAACTAAACCAGTCCAGTAGAATACTTTTAATTTTTTTTGTAGCAGGATTAAAAGTTACATTTTCATTAGAATACAGCTGATTTAACTCTTTTGAATTACACATAAGAAAATTCAGCCTTTCATTTGCATCTTCGATAAGACTAGTATTTTTAGATAAATTGTCGATAAGGAAATCAATATATCTCTTGCTGTTGAAATTAGTTTCAATTAAGATTTTATCTAATGCTGAAAATATAGATAAGGATTGATTGACGTACGATGTTTCCAATAGACGATTCATAAGCTGGCGTTCATACAAAATTTGTCTAAAAGAAGCTTTATTGTGTGAAATTTGAACAGATTCAGATAAAGCATCTTTAATAATATCAATTGTACTTCTTTCCTTTTCCGTTTCAAATGGCCTCTTTTCTAACATTGCAATTTTATGAATTAACTCTTTTCTCGTTACTGCAAGGTAAGTTATCGGTACTCTTTCATCAAGACTCAAAAAATTAGAAAATCTATTTTCCACAAAAGAAAGAAGCTCATCAAGCGTACTTATAATTAGTTCTATAACTTTTGCCAAGTCTTTTTTCTTTAGTTCCTTGCATTGCTGATTTTCAACTGCACTATCAAGAAGATATATTAAATTAGAATGGTACTTACGTACCTGTAATCGTATCTGCCTCTTTTTAACTAATGAAAAAATTTCATTCTTCATGCGAACCTGAATATGATTCGCTTCTTTTACAATATTTTCTGTAATTAATGTTACTTCTGTTTTAGTTAAAATGGTAACATTCGATTTATTTGGATTTAGTATTTGCAGTATAACATAATCTAACCATTCTAAAGGATATATAGTATTCATAGTACACTTGTTTAATGTAGGCCAGACAACGAAAACTATAGAGCAGTAAATCCTTCTGTAGATTTCGAGCGGTAAATAGATGGGGAGGTCGAGGTATGTTTTTTAAAAAAATTACTAAATACTGAAACACTGCTAAACTCCATTTCCTGTGTTATTTCAGCAATAGTATAATGAGGATCATCAAGCAGGATTTTAGATTCAGTAATTAAGGAATCAATTATTAAACTTTTAGGGCTTTTTCCGGTAATTTCTTTTACTACTTTATCTAAATATCCAGCAGTAACAAATAATGCACCAGCATAAAACTTTACATAGTGCTGTTTTTTATAATGTATTGACAAAATAGTTAAAAACTGCATCACAAGGTTTTCCTTTCTATTAAAACTGATTACTGAATTTGCTGAATGTTTCGAATAAATTAGTTTGAGTTCGTAAAGAAATAAACTTAAACTTATCCGAGGCAGATCGCTATCGTTGCCATTTCGCGTAGCATCTAGATTTACAAAATAAATAAGCTTGTAAATGAGTGATAAAACCTGATATTCCTTTTCTTCCAAGGCAATCTTGAGAGGTTCTTTAGTTATAAAAAAGTACAAAGATTCTACTAAATCTTTTTTAAGGCAGTTCTTATGTACAAAATCCGAAGAAAACAATATTAAATATAGCTGTAAGTTGTCACGAACTTCTAAAAAAGTGCAGTAAGAATCTTTAGGGATTACAATAAGTTCATGAGATATTAAATCTTGTGTTATTTCCTGAAGTTTAATTTTTAAACTACCCGATCGAATTAATAAAATCGATAAATTTTCAGTTTTAAACAATTCATCGTTTAAAGTTATTCTTTCATACTTTTTAATAATATGGATATCCAGCCCTTCTATAGGAAGTTTTTTTAGGTCAGTATTAATGAGATCTTTTATCATCTTAATTGGTATTTGATGCTTTTTCGTTAATCTTTAAATCTTATCCTAATCATGAGATAAGACAGTAAATAGAGATTAAGCAGACAGGTAATAAAAAACAGGTAAGCCAGGATGCGGACGGATATTGCACCCTCCTGTCCAGATCGAAGCAGGCTTTCTATTTCATCATACCGAAAAAGATCAATGATGAAATAGAGGCTTGCCAGATTAATTAAGATCAGACATGAATATAAAAAAAGCTGAAGTTTCATATTAAGAGATCTTATCATAATTTTTTAATACAGATTATTGAAAACAACGGCTAGTGTAACCAGTGTAATCTCATTTCCTTTGAGATTAATTCCTTTTGACGGCTTATTGGTTACAGAAGTTTCCCAGTCTCTGTCTCGCTTACGCGCTTCTGCATACAGCGAATACCTTGATATGGCAGAAACCTTTAAAATAGTGTCTTTTTCTTCCTGTATTAGGACAGAATCTGCAATTACGCCGTCTTCATAATCTAGAATGTAGTTATGGACATCATCGTAATCATCATCCTGTTTATCGACTAACTCACTAACGAAATAAGTCAAATTGTTTTTAACTGAGATACTTAAAGACGCATCATTGATAAGCTCAATTAACTTGTTTTCAGGGTCAGCGAGTATCACTGCTATCATTTCAGGTGTGATCGTAATAACACTTTTATTTGTTTTACGCTTTACATCTCCTTTATCGGTCAGATAAAGCAATTGTTCAATAAGTTGGGCTTGGTTTTTTACAGGCCCGTTTTCCAATTCAAAATTTTTAAAATGATTATAATAATCCAGTCCAATTTGATCAAATGGGTTGTTTGGATTTGCTGCATCTGTTACTTTAGAACTAGATTCATCTTTAAAATCTTTGGATAATGTTGGTAATGATTCTTGATCATTTGTACAAGAAAACATTGAAAGTGAAATTGCAATGCATAATAATAAACTTTTCATGATTAAATAGTTTTGAAAGTAAATGAGAATAGTTTCTCAGTTCATTTCATCCGGATTGGCAGAACTTTTATCCAGCACCCTGCTAAACATTTTTGCCCGTGAATTCGAAGCAAATCTATTTCGATAAAAATCCTCACACAAGGCGATATCTGTGGGTTTCCATGAATTTATGGTTTGGAATTCCGTGAATTCCATACTACTTTTAAACGTACATAATTACCTACAATTCAATTATTTAGTTTATATTTGAAGTTGCTTTTTATGACATTATCCTGAATCGTCCACTAATTTTCAAGATCAATTTATAGAAAGAAATGTCTCCCCTACATATTTAATCTATGAAACAATTTTTAATCCTCTTGTCATTACTGTACATTTCTAATTGTATGTTCAGTCAGAAAACCAGCATCAAAGTTCCTGACTCTCTTAAAAATAAAAGTTATAATTATCTCGATGATAAGATGTACAGCTTTAGGAAAGACAGCTCCAAGGCTGCACCATACCTTAACACTTATCTGTACAAGGCATTAAAGGAAAAAAACTGGGAAGAGGTCGTTTATGCGTACCAGAACATATTGCATCAATCTCCTGAAAAAATCAGAATTATTTATGCGGACAGTATGGTCTATGCAGCAAAAAAAAGTACAGATAATGCTTTAATAGGTTCTGCGTACCTTTCAAAAGGGATTGTGTATTATGGACAAAAAAAATATGAAAGCGCTTTTGATAATTACATTACAGCAAATAGTTACATTTCCCTAACTGATGATCAATACCAGCATAATAAGGTGAAATACCATATGGCTCAGGTCAAATATTTACTAGGCTTTTATGATGAGGCAATTTCACTGTTTCAGGATTGTTTAGAATATTATATAAAAGAAGATACAAGAGCCTATTTGAATTGCCTTCATTCACTTGGCGTCCTTAACAACAAAATTGGGAATTATGGATTATGCTCAGAAATTAACAAGAAGGGAATTTCTGAAAGCGAAAGACTAAAGAATTTGGAAATGATTCCTTATTTCAAGCACTCAGAAGGTATAAATTTATACTTTAAAAAAAATTATGGCACTGCAATAGCAGACATAGAATCTTCCCTTGACAGTATTAGGGAAAATAAGGATTTTGCAAATGAGGCCGTGGGGAATTTCTATATTGGTAAAAGTTATTGGGCTCTCAATAAAAAAGAGAAAGCTCTTCCCTATTTTTTAAAAGTTGATAAAACTTTTACAGAGAAGAATTATATGCGTCCTGATCTTCGTGAAGTTTATGAACTGCTTATCAATTATTACAAAAGTAAAAATGATCAGAAAAGCCAGCTTTTGTACATCGACCAATTACTAAAAGCGGATTCTTTACTAAATGAAACCAACAAATATCTAATTACAAAAATTCATAAACAATACGATACCAAAGAGCTGCTTGTTGAGAGGGAAAAAATTCATAAACAGCTTAAAAGGGAAAAATATTATGATGTTATTTTGATCACAATTGTTCTAATGCTTTTTACATTCTCAGTGTTCCTAACCTATCGCTATCATAAAAACAAAAAGTTTTACAAAAAGAAGTTCGACGAAGTAATGCAAAGTCCTGCTTCATTAGATAAACCAATCCTAAAACTTAAAAAAGAAAAAGCAGAAATTCTTGATATTCCTGAAGAAACTATTGCTTTTGTATTGAAAGAACTGGAAAAATTTGAATCAGAAAAGAAATTTCTAGCCAAAGATGTACGATTAACAACGGTAGCCGGTATGCTCCATACGAATTCAAAATACTTGTATAAAATTATATCCCATTATAAAAATAAACGGTTTATCGAATACATCAATGATTTAAAAATTGATTTTATTATTAATTTATTGAAGGAAAATAAAATGGCTCGAAATTATACTAATACAGCTCTTGCTCTTGAAGCTGGATTTAGCAGTACACAACAGTTTGTAAATGCTTTTAAGGCAAGGACTGAAATGCCTGTTAATTTTTTTATTGCAGAAATTAATAAGTAGAGTTCACTGAAGGTTAATATATAGTTTAATTTTAACCTAAATTGATCGTACGATTATCAACTTTATAATCTGTATTTAAATTTACCACATTATATAAAGATGTACCTAAGTGTTTTCTTGTTCTTTCATCAAAAACCTCTATGTGTGCTTTTGAACCAGCATGCTTAGGTGCGCTATCTACAACCCAAAGCTCATTTGAGTCTTTCTTCTTGTATACTGTACGTCCATTATTTTTAGGATAATTTGTCTTTTCAAAAATTAAATTATCTTTTAAAACGGTCTGATAATCTGTTGGAGGGTTTCTTGAATTTTCATCATATATTTCAGCAGGAATAATAAACCCTCTATTTATAAGCCAATTCTCTATATCTTCAGAAGAAATTACAGAGTCAATAAATATCTTTTCTTCCGTATTTTTTAGAACATTTATATTTTCATTACTCCCAAACTTTGACTCACTAAAATTTAAAAGAAAACCAAAAAAATCTTTTGTAACTAAAGATCTTTCTGAAATTTCTGCAACTGATGTACCAACAAAATTTTCTTTATTAAATTCATAACTGCAATCATCAATGTGCATTTGATTTTTTTGCCAGCTTTTAGGATTAAGTAATTGTAAATTCTGAGCAAAAGTTTGATTTAACGCTGGATTGTTTTTTATCAACGATTCGAGAAAAATGCCATCGATACCGGAAAAATAGAAAAAATAATCACTTTTAAAAATTTCCTTATGATTCTTAATTTCAGATATTTTGTTAAGGGATGAAAGAAATATTTTAAAAGCTCTGAAAAATTGATTATTATCATTATACTGACCATGCAGCGAGGATTCATTAATAAACAGCTCCATAACTATATCCCTAATAAATAATTCAAATCTTTCACTGCTTGATCAAAGAAATCAGTTGGCCAACGATCTACACCACCGTCTTCATCAATGATAATTTCCTCGAAGAAATCGACATTTTTATAATCGAAATACAAAACGCTTGTAGACTTAGGTTTGATTATACTATCTTTTATTGCAATTCTAAATCCATTTAGAATATGCTCACTATGCGTTTCAACTAGTACTTGAACTCCACATAGCGAAATTAAACTTAAAAATTTTGCTAATATAGATTGGGCATAAGGATGTAAATGCGCTTCCGGGTTTTCAACTATAAGAATTTCTCCTGGCTTAGCAATCAATCCAGCAACTATAATTGGAAGAGAGTAAGTAAAACCATATCCTACATTCGTAGGTTTAAAGTATGAACTTTTTCCGTCTGAATTAATACGAAGCTTAATTAAATCTTCTCCTTTAATATTAGTAATATCTATACTAGCGCCTTGAAAAATTTTGTTAATCCAATAATTAGTATTATCAAGTATAGTCCAGCTAAGTTCTTCAATGTTTTCCCTAAACAATTTTGCATATTGAGTAAGCATTACCTCATTAACTTTATCACTTCCTTTATGATGTAATACATTTACAGTATTTTCTCCTAATGCTCCGACACTAACAAAGTGACTTAATGATTTGTTTTCATAATAATTCTTTGGTCCAATTCTATCTGCAGAAACATAATGAATACCTACTAAATTAATTCCTGACTTTATCTCTGAGATATTTGTTTCCTTAAAATATTGTTCAATAGTTGCGTCACTAATAAATAAATCAAATAGCGGATACTGCAAAGCTGTTCCTGTTCCGTTTATTACATTTTTTGAATTTAAGTTCGCTTGATACCATTCGTCCATTCTTTTTAAGACGAACTCCGTTTTGTCACATTTGGTTTTAATCTCGTCTATGTAAACTTCAGAAGCATCTGTAGAATTATTATAGAAATAGTAATCAATTGAAAAATTATCAAATTCAAATCCAAAATGAATTTTTTCAGAAAATGAAACTTCTTTATTTTTCACGTCATCAAAACTTCCAAGCTTGACATTTTCACCATTCAGAAATATTCTGTTTGTCGCTCTATTAGAAAAAGCAGATTGACTTAAAAGTAAAAAAACTTGTAAAACAGTAGATTTTCCTCTACCATTGATTCCTGTAAACAGATTCAAATTTGACAAAGGAATTTTTACATTCTCCTTGTATAATTTAAAATTGTCTATTGATACTTGCTTTATCATTATTTGTCTAAAATTTCAAATGTTTTATTATATCTTATTTTCACATTACTTACGCTACCAGTGGAAATTCTTATCGATTCTCTAAATGAATGATCTTTTAAAAGAATATTGTTATAATTTTCCACAATTTTCATCTTTCTATCTAGTAGCTCTTTGTCACTTTTTTTATCAAAATAAACCGAAATACATTCCATCAAAGCTATATTAATCCTGCCACGACTATTTTGAGTTGGAAGTCTAAAATTAGTATATCCAAAAAAATCAAATGTTAATTTCATTACTCTAAAAAATCTATCTGACAAAGAATTAATTTCAGCTTCCGACATTCTATTAATTTTCCTCATCGTTTTACCCAAAAAGTCATCAAGATCTCCTTTATAATCCTCTTGCGCATTGGCTTCTGAAAAGGCAAAAAAACGTAAAATAGCTTCTCTATCTTTCATTCTTAAAGAAGGTATTCCTTTGTCAATAGCCATCTTAAATTCATCTTTCTCAGAAAGTTCTTTCAATAAGTTTGTGGCTTTGCCTATATATATACAATTTCTAATTTCTTGCCTTGTTAATGGTGTCCCGTTAGAATTTATACGATTAAAAATATCATAAACTATTGATAATGGTACGGAAGGTTTAAGAATATATAGTAATAGTTCACGATCCTCAATTCTAGCTTGTAATTCACCTAATTCTGAATAGTATTTGCCATTCAAAGATGGCAGAGCCTCAAGACCTACTAATGCATATTTACCCTTTAAAAAATCAAAAATTGCTGATGATCTCTGTAATCCATCAACAATTATCATTTTACCTTCTAAATCCTGACTAATATAAAAAGGTGGAATTGGAATATTTAAAATTAATGATTCTATAAACCTACTTTTCTGTTGCTGCTTCCAAACCTGATTTCTTTGAAAAGGAGGAATAACAATTTTATCTTGTTCATTTCTTCTCAAAAGAGTTACAACCTGCATGTGAACTTCTTTAATGTCAAGTTCGTCATCATTATTATAACTTGCCGGATAAATACTATCTTTAAAATCAGAATCTTCAATGAAATCATCTTCCTCTAGTTCTTCATTAACTTTGTAAACAGTTTCTTTTTCGTTTTCACCCAACTCTATAATATCGAGCACAATAAGATCTGAGCTTAAAAGCCAGTTAATAATTGTAAATAATCTTCGCGCTATTGTTGATTCAGCACCTTCAATTAAATTTCCTAGATAGTTTAAAATCTCGTTTCGTTTTTTTCCCTCATTTGAGCTTTCAATAAATTTCAATACACTTTTAAATAACTCATTGTCTTTTAAAATTGTTCGAATTTTTTTCTGTCTATGTTGATCATCGAGAACTATAAGCTCTGTTCCAAGCGGTGTAAGATTTGCATTGTTTTTGTTATTTTCAACTAATCCTAAAATCTCAGCAGCAAGTCTATAATATCTCCCTTGTCTGTCTGTAAAACCTACATAATCGGCAATTTGTAAGTCAGTAACACAGCCATTATAGATTGCTTCAACAGTATTGATCACTTTATTTAATTCATCCGCTTGCGGTACTTGTGTAATCGATATTCTCATTTTTAACTAGCTATAAATAAATATTCTTTAACTTTATTGGCATTATTTCCAACATTCTTATTTTGATTACCAATTGAGTAACTATAATCTATCTCTTTTAATTCCACTTTACTTTTATACTTTTTTAAAAGTTTAATCATTTCTTCTTTTGTGGGAATCGAATTTGAAGAATAAGACACCACTAATATACTGTTTTTGTGCAAATTAAACATTCTATCTAAAGCTTCATTTACAGTGTTTTTCGAATCAAATGGAGATGGATATTTTTTAAATTTCTTGGTTTTTGTTTCGTGCTGTATTTCAACACCTCTCCAATTCTTAGATAATCCCTCTACAAAATGATATCTTCTTACGTAATCATTATCTGAATTGGACGTTAAATATGGTGGGTCAAAATATACAAGATCAGCTTTAATATCTAATTTAAAAATATCGGAATTGAAAGATTTATTCTTTCTTCCATTGTCAAAAATTGCTTGATTGAAATTTTCAACATTTTCTATAAAATGTTCTTCAAGAGAAAGTTGCAAATCACGACGTCCATCATCATATCTTTGTCCAACATATGTAAATATGCCTCTCGCTCTTTTTTTCATACATGCTCTACTTATAGAAGATAATGCAAGAGATTTTTTAAATACATCCTCTATAAGATTAATATTCTCAAGTAAATTGTCCAAGAATTTATTGTCTTCGTCGTTGAAGTATAATCCTTCAAATGTATTTAAAATAAAATTTTTAGAATATTTGTTTTTAGATAATAGAAACTCTACATCCTGCTTAGTCAGTTTAATGTTAGAATTCTCTATTAGCGATTTTGTAATATTAGCAGAAAAAGTCATAAAGTCATTACTGTAAACTTCAATTCCTTTTTGCTTTAACATATATGAAACGCAACCACTTCCTGAAAACGCATCTAATACATTATCAAAATCATAACCTTTTATAGAATCCCATAAAAAATGTAAGATTTTGTATTTACTCCCCATATACCGTGTTCCAGGAAAATTTTCTAACAACTCATCGGTAGTATTGATTTTACTTTTCTCCGCAAGTGAATGAATTATTAAATCTTGTCCCGTGCGTTTATCAACTTTACTACTTATCATTCTTTTAGTTTCTATAACATCTCTGTTATAAACATTGTAAAGTTCATTAATAAAATCAGTGTTAGAATTTGTAGACAAAACTTTCACACCAAATTTCACTAGTCTATTTACTTCATTTCTTAAGTTGATTTGATCATCATCATAAAATGAGTGTTTTGTATATCTTTGAAAATCAGAAGTGGCATTTACTGCATCGTATGGGGGATCCAAAAAAACAAAATCACCTTTTTCCGAATATCTTCTTAAAGTGTATTTGTAATCAGCGCAAATTATTTTTGCATTTGCAAGCGCTAAACTGGCACTACGTAGAACATCTACATTTGCAATATTTACATTTTTATTTTTACCAAAAGGCACATTAAATTCTCCCTTCTTATTCTCTCTATAAAGCCCATTAAAGCATGTTTTGTTGAGAAAAATGAACCTAGCCGCTCTATCTAATTCATTAAGATTTTCTACTTTTAAAGACCTAACCTTATAAAACAACTCTTCATCATTAGAATATTTATTTAGAGCAATAATCAACTCTTCTACACGATCTCTAACTATGATGTAACAATTAATAAGCTCCGGATTTAAATCAGATAAAATTGCATTTTGGGGTTGAATATAAAAAAACATTGCACCTCCGCCGAGAAATGGTTCTATATATTTATTGTATTTTTCTGGAATATAGTTATTAAGTTCATCTAGCATTTGTGTCTTACCACCTGCCCATTTCAAAAATGGTTTTATTTTATTTTTAATCACAAGTTTTTCTCGTTTATTTTGCTTCCATACAAAAGTAATTTTTTTTAGTTAGTAAGTGAAGCTAAAATAAATATAAACATTCTTTAAGTTTTAATAACAATTAAAAAATGAAATACAGCATTGGAATTTGAAATTTGTAAAAGAAAATTTAAAATAAACTGAAATAATAATTATTTTTTAATTTTCAGTTCTTTATCCAACTCTTCAACTCTAGTAAAAAAATCTGAGACTGATATTTGGTAGTAATCACACAACTCATAAAGTGTACTAATTGTAATATTTAAATTAGCAGACTCATTTCGTGCTATATGTATAGACAAATTTTTATTCGCCTTAATATCATTAGATACTTGTTCTTGGGTCAAACCAGTTTTTAAACGTAGCTCTTTAAGAACCAACTTAACAGCATTTAGAAGTTTATCATTTTTAATTTGTCCCATAATTTTCAAAGCAACCAAGAAAAAAAATCACAAACAATGACATATTTGTCATTTTATTTTTTATCTTTACTGCAACATATTATTTTTTAATATATTAATTTTGCGATTCTTCATAAAAATATTTGAAGCATTCGCTTTGAATCTCGTTATCGAAAACTGGCGTTTAAAATAACCACGAGATGATAAGTGCTAATGCTCACGCCTTATATTAGGGCGTGGGCTCACTTATTCGTGGTAGGGTACCGCCAGTACCTCGATAACGTTTAAGTTGAGTACCTGCCCTTTTTATTTTAGGTCACTTCCTTTTTGATTCTAGCACTACTTCTATGTTTTTGAAATTGCATTTTGACATTTAACTTTCTTATGCAGTAATTTTAAAAATTTAACCTTATGTAATTATAAAAAAAATCCTCTGAACAGCGACCAAACTATAGCAGAGGACTTATAGCTAATCAAATCATCTTTAACTAACCAATTCCAATATTATGAATTATTTTTCATTTTACAAGGATGGGAAAGCGCTTTATTGCCTTTTTTTTGCTGGCATACTGCTGTCTTTTTCATCATCTATGGCCGGAAATTCGAAACGGCATTTCACTTTCTCTTATCAGCAGCATCAGGTTCAGGGAACCGTCAGCGATGGAACCGCTCCCCTTCCCGGTGTCACCATTGCCGTAAAGGGACGGGGAAATAATGCTGTAATCACAGACTACAACGGACAGTATTCCATAAATGTATCACCCAATGACACACTCTTGGTTTCATTTCTCGGTTTCAAGACAAAACTTGTTCCCGTGAAAGGCAATACTAAGGTTGACATTAAATTGGAGTACGACACCACAACCCTGCAGGAAGTGCGTGTCAATGCCGGCTATTATTCTGTTAAGGAAAGCGAACGTACGGGAAGCATTTCCCGCATAACCTCGAAGGATATTGAAACACAGCCTGTGACCAATGTCCTTGCCGCAATGCAGGGAAGGATGGCGGGAGTTTCGATCATCCAGACTACAGGAGTGCCCGGCGGAGGTTTTGACATTAAGATAAGGGGACAGAACAGTCTGCGGGCTGAAGGAAATGCCCCCTTGTATGTTATAGACGGCGTGCCTTATTCCTCTGACACTGTCGGCCATGGGCAGACCGCGACTCTTTTCCCGACATTGACCAGCCCTCTTAACGGAATCAATCCAGACCAGGTCGAGAGCATTGAAGTGCTTAAAGATGCCGATGCAACCTCTATTTACGGTTCACGGGGTGCAAACGGTGTAGTGCTGATTACTACAAAAAAAGGAAAAAGCGGAAAAACGACATTTACGGTAAATGCGACCACAGGAGCTGGGAGTGTTACCAAATTTATAAAACTAATGGATACTTCCCAGTATTTAGCAATGCGTCGCCAGGCTTATGCCAATGATGGTGTAACCACCTATCCTGCTTCAGCCTATGATGTGAATGGAAAATGGGACCAGAACAGATATACGGACTGGCAGAAAGAGCTCCTTGGAGGCACTTCTGTTTTTACAGATCTACAGGGTACAGTTTCTGGAGGATCACAAAATACCAATTTTCTTCTCAGCGGAAACTATCATACTGAAACTACCGTTTATCCCGGTGATTTCTTGTATAAAAAAGGCGGTTCACAGTTTAGTCTGAACCACCGGTCAGAAAATCAGAAATTCAAAATACAATTCTCAACAGGATATACAATTCAGGATAATGACCAGCCGTCTTCGGATCTTACTATTATAGCACAGACATTGGCTCCAAACGCTCCTGCTTTGTACAAAAGTGATGAAAGCCTCAATTGGGAAGGCAGTACATGGCAGAACCCGCTTGCTAATCTGCCGGCAAAATTCGAATCCAAAAGCTATGATTTCCTTGCCAATACGGTACTGACTTATGAAATAACAGAGAAGCTTCTAATAAAAAGCAGTTTTGGATACAGCGATCTGCGTCATACCGAAACGAGGATTTCGCCTTCTACAATATATGACCCTAAACTTAATTACAACAGTTCGTACTCTACACTATTTCTGAACAATACCAGCCGGAATTCATGGATTGTGGAACCGCAGCTCGCTTGGAACTCAAATCTCAGTGCAGGAAAACTGGAACTTCTTCTTGGGGCTACTTTTCAGAACCAGTTAACCGATCAGCTTGTACAGTCCGGGACAGGATTCCCATCCAATAGCCTAATTTATAACCTCTCTTCTTCTACCACAGTACGTGCAGTTGCAGATACCGAGACCCTCTACAAATATCAGGCATTCTTTGGAAGAGCCAATTATAACTATAAAGAACGTTATATTTTAAACCTTACGGCACGCCGCGATGGTTCCAGCCGTTTTGGTCCGGGAAATCAGTTTGCCTTTTTTGGAGCCGCAGGAGCTGCTTGGCTTTTTTCAAAAGAGAACTTTGCCAAAGGTCTCCATTGGCTCTCATTTGGTAAATTAAGAGCCAGCTACGGAACAACCGGCAGCGATCAAATCGGTGATTACAAATTCCTTGATACTTATTCTGTATCAGGAGTCTTATACAATGGAAATGTAGGTTTACAGCCAACGAGCCTCTATAACCCGAATTTTGCATGGGAAACCAATAGAAAACTGGAAGCAGCAATTGAAACTGGTTTTCTACAGGATAAGCTTTTTTTGACGGCTGCTTGGTACAGAAATCGATCTTCTAATCAGCTGGTAGGTATACCAATGGCTTCAACTACAGGCTTTCAGAGCCTTCAGTCAAACCTTGATGCCGAAGTGGAAAACTCCGGTTTAGAATTTACGCTCCGTACTGTAAATCTAAACAAGGGAGCTTTTCAATGGATTTCAAATCTGAATATCAGCTTTTCAAAAAACAAACTGCTTAGTTTTCCGGGGCTTCAAGGGTCAACCTACAGCCAGAGATACCGCATTAATAAACCATTGAACATTGTTCTTTTATACGACTATAAAGGCATTGATCCCCTGACTGGCATCTATCAGTTTAATGATCTGAATAACGACGGTAAAATAACAGCCGCTGGTGATAAACAGATCATCTGTGACCTGAATCCGGAATATTTCGGCGGACTTCAGAATCAGCTGAGTTATAAAGGCGTAAAGCTTGATTTTTTGTTTCAATTTGCGAGTCAGAAAAACTACAATTATCCGGTAGGTCCTGCAGGACAGATGTATAACCAGCCAGAGAAACTGAACGACAGCTGGCAGAATACCGGAGATACAGCTTCTTACCAGATTTTTACTGCCGGATATAACGCAGCCGCGGTAACTGCAGGATCACGATTTAGTGAAAGCACGGCATCGGTAAGTGATGCCTCCTTCATAAGGCTTAAAAATATTTCATTATCCTATGATCTTCCGCTGACAGGATTTAAGACTCAGTGCAGACTGTTTGCCCAGGGTCAGAACCTGCTCACCTTTACCAAATACAAAGATGGAGATCCCGAATTCATAAGTACAGGATTTCTTCCGCCATTAAAAATAATGACTTTTGGCATACAGCTAACTTTTTAAAAAATAGACCATGAAAAAAATAGTCACAAACCTATTCACAAGGGACTCTAGAATATCCATGAATAAATTGGTACTGTCATTGGCATTTCTAATTATTTCTTGCGATTCTTTTTTAGATATTGATTTGCCGGAGAACCAGCTGACCAAAGAAAGTGTTTTTGAAGATAATCAGACCGCAGATGCCGCTTTGACCAGTATTTACTCCAAAATGAGGGATACCGGAATACTGACCGGTTCTGGAGTGGGAATCTCTTTCCAGCTAGGCTGTTATGGAGATGAACTGACATGGTTTGGAAACCCGCTCAGTACTACTGAAAATTTTTATACCAATAATCTGCTGCCTTCCACTTCCTCTGTGAACGATTACTGGAAAGCAGCCTATAGCAATATATATGCAGCAAATGCCGTGCTTGAAGGCAGCAGGAGTTCTGTATCCCTGTCAACAGCAAATAAACAAAAGCTTGAAGGGGAAGCTCTTTTTATTAGGGCACTGCTGCATTTTTATCTGGTCAATCTGTATGGGGATATCCCATACGTCACCACAACAGAATATAAAATCAATACTGTTGTCAGCAAACTTCCTGTTAAAGAAATTTACCAATTGATTCAGACTGATCTTCAGCTCGCTGCTGTAAATTTAAATACAGCTGAATTAAGCAGTACAAGGGTACGTCCATCTAAGTTTACTGTAAGAGCTTTGCTTTCACGGGTATATCTTTATTCTGGTTTATGGGCAGAGGCTGCCGACAGCGCATCTGCCGTGCTCAATGAATCTGGAACTTTTTCACTTGAAAATATTGATAGTGCATTTTTAAAGGAGTCAAAAGAAACAATCTGGCAGCTGCAGCCTTCAGCTTCAGGAAAAAATACGGATGAAGCGGTGGCATTTATTTTTGCCAGCGGTCCTCCAAGAACAGTTTGTCTGAACAACATTCTGGTAAATTCCTTTTCTTCGGATGATCTGCGAAAAAAGCACTGGATGGGTTCGGTTTCCAGCGGTGCCTCTAAATGGTACTTTGCGTATAAGTACAAGAAAAACAGCACTACTGCGTCTTCTGTCGAGTATTCAATTGTGATGCGTCTGGCTGAACAATATCTCATCCGTGCAGAAGCACGTGCAAAGCAGGGCGATATTATCGGTGCCAGAGAAGATCTTAACAAAATACGAAATCGTGCAGGCCTTACAAGTACGGATATTTCCACAAAAGAAGAACTGCTTCAGGCTGTAGCCGAAGAGCGCAGACATGAGCTTTTTACCGAATACGCCCATCGCTTTTTTGACCTTAAACGTTCAGGAGATATAAACACCATTCTATCAGCTCAAAAGCCGGGATGGAACACAACCGACATCTTATTTCCACTGCCTCAGACCGAATTGGAACTCAATCCAAATCTTCTGCCGCAGAATGAAGGCTATTAAAAGATACATCACATGAATATTTCATATCTAAAAAACAGGGGCGGCTTTACCGCTGTACCTGCTGCAGTTTTATTTTTATTTTTTATTTTGCTATTAGTAGTCTGTCCCCTACGGGGGCAGGCATTGCAAAAAAAAAGCCTTACGGCATCAGATTATGATTCATTTGGTAATTTTCTATTCCATAAACCTTCGCGCAATGGAAACTGGGTCGGTTTTTCAATGTTCTATAAAAACGGAAAAGATACCTTATACGTAAAAAATACATTAAAAAACAAACTGTACTCCTTTCCGCTTGGCACTAAACCTGATTTTCTGGGAGATAATAGTTTTGTTTATCAGGATGCTGATAGAATTCATATTCTAAATCTTCAGAATGGCAACAAAAAAACAATAGCCAATGTCACTGGTTATTTTTCTTCGCCAGACTCTGAGAGATTAGTAGTAATGACAAAATCTCAACTCACAGAAAAGCAGTCCATTAGTGTGTTTGATCAAAATGGAAAGATTTTATCGACAATTGAAAACGTTACCAGCATGAGAATGGGGCCTGCCAATAAAAAAATTCTCTTTTCCATTGCGGATCAAAATTTAAGTTCGATTGGCGTCTTAGAATTAGTGCAAAAAACTAAAACCACATGGATTCATGAGAAAAAATCTGTGAACTTTAAGATGCTGACATGGGATAAAAAAGAAAGGGCAGTATCTTTTTTGACGGAATCCAATTCTGGCACAGAAAACAAAAAACTTTATTATTATATACTGGAGAATAAAAGCCTTTACGTCCTTGATCCAAAGACGAAAGATAATTTCCCATCTCAGGCAGTTATTAATGAAAATGCAGAATATGCTATAACTATTAGCAATGATCTTCAACGGGTATTTTTTTCAATAAGCCATAAAAAAGAGAATTCTTTTAACAGTACAGAAGATGCCGTATCCAAAGCAGAAATTTGGAAAAGCAGCGATACATACATCTACCCTTTTATGCAGAAAAGTTTACGTTTTAAAAAGCAAAATAGTCTTGCTTTATGGCACCCTCTAACGGGAAAGTTTTCCGAAATCACCTCTGATGAATTATCCAAAGTAATGCTTTGCGGCAATGAAAAATATGCAGTCCTTTCTGATCCAAAAAAGTATGAGCCTCAGTTTGAATATGATGCCCCCCGCGATTTTTATATTTTAAATCTGCTGACAGGGGAAAAAAAACTCTTGCTTCAAAATAAAAAAATAAGTCCGTCTGAACCACTTCCTATCTCTTCCCCTGAAGGTAAATATATAAATTACATACTTAATGATAGCTGCTGGATTTATAATACAGCTTCAAAAACATACACAAACATCACCCGCCGAATTATTTCGCAATACCTTTCGCTGACCAATCAAAAAAACAGCAGAAACTTTATACTGACTCCAGTTGGATGGACTGCAAACGACAATAAGCTCGTAGTATATGATAATTATGATATATGGACAATTTCACCTGAGAATTTTACTCTAAAAAGACTTACCAGAGGGAGGGAAAAACAGATCCAATTAAGAATATATGCACCGGGAAAATTTTCGGAAATTGAGAAAAGCTATGATGGCTATACATATAAATCAATTAATTTTTCCCATCCAGTTTTGCTTACAGCTACTGGCGAGGATGGCAGAACAGGATTTTTTAAATGGAAAAAAAATACTGGAGAAATTCCCCTTGTCTATGACAGCTGTTATATTGACAAACTCCACACGACAGACAAAGGAAAAGTACTGTTTTATCAGCAGCAAAGATTTGACAAACCTCCAAAAATTATATTCCAAAAGGATAAAGTTACCCGTACTGTATTTCAAAGCAGTCCGCATCAGGCAGATTACGATTGGGGAAGCGCCTCACTAATTCAATTCCAAAACGAGAATGGAATAAAAATGAGCGCATTGCTTTACTATCCTGCATCATATAATCCCGATAAAAAATACCCTATGATTGTAAATATCTATGAAAAGCAGACTCAAAATCTTTACAAATACTCTTTACCGGATTTAGAAAATGAAGCAGGCTTCAATCCTGTGGTATTAACCAGTCAGGGATATTTTGTGCTTTGTCCCGATATAATATCCGAAAAACAGAATGAAGGCCCTTCCGCTTTAAAGTATACAATTTCAGCCACAAAAGAAATCATCGCCAGAGGACTGGTTCAGCCGGACAAAATTGCTTTGATGGGGCATTCTTTCGGAGGTTTTGAGGTTTGTTATATCATAACACAGACAAAAATTTTTGCGGCGGCGGTAGCAGGTGCGGCAATTACAAACATTAAAAGTTACTACCATACAGTAGACTGGGACACCGGCCGTCCTACTATGAATTATTTCATACACGGGCAGTTGAAAATGATACAGCCTCCATCTGAAAATCCCGAAATTTATAATCTAAATTCTCCTATTGAATTTGTTAAAAATATAACGACTCCTCTACTATCCTATGCAGGAAAGGAAGATAATCATGTTGACTGGCATCAGACAGTAGAATTTCATATGGCACTTCGCAGACTTGGCAAAAAAAACACAATGCTGTTGTTTCCAAATGAAGGACACACTATTACAAATCCCATAAATCAAAGAGACTTAACACGCAAAATAATACAGTGGTTTGGGTTTTATCTTAAAGATGAAACACCCGAGCAATGGATTGATAAAAATTGATATCTCAAAAAAACAATGCAGTTCCAAGAACTGCATTGCTTTTCTGGTTAAACATGATTCAATTGGAAGGACGATAAAGCGTTTCATCACAATTATTATCCTTGCCTTTTGCTTGTTGTCCTGGAGGGGCATAGCTTACACGACAGAGCTGTAAATTAAAGTCTGTGCTGCAATCCACTTCTTTGTTACAAGGGATGTTGTTATCGTCTGTAACATATCCAATTTCAGGAGCAGCACTACCGGCAGTTTTCTGCATGGAAGTGGTTAAAAAAGCCCCAGCTGTACCAGTCACCATTACTATGGCAAATGGCATCATTTTTTTTAAAAATATCGTATTCATAACTATAAATTTAAATTAAACGTGATCTACTTTTTTCTACAGGTTTTCGATCTAATTCCTGATATCGGCCAATATATTTTTCAGCGGTCAGTTTTAAGCTCTGATTCGCGTTTCATTTCACTTTTTAACAAATATCCGAGATTAAAAACCATCAGATTTGTACCTGCTGTAACATAAAGATGATCATCGGTTACAAAAATGTTCTGGATTTTCTGGTTTGGAATTTCCTGGACATAAAAACTAAGGACATAACTATTGTTATCCAAATTATAAACATCTACTACTGAAGATTTTTTCCAAAATTTCTCGTCTTCAAATCTTCCGGGCACTTTCGAATTGATGAACAAAAGATTATTTCTAACTGCACTGATCGAGTTCACTTTTAAGGGAGGAGCTGCCATCTGCCTTTCTGTATTATTTTTGAGATATGCTACTTTAATTTTAGCCTGTTTATTGGTATCAATAGTATTGCTTCTTCTCATAAGCTCCCCATTTCGGTCAGCTGTGATAAACTCATTGCGATAATAATAAATGTAATGGATCTGCTTCCTGTTCTGGTTGTAGAGCAGTATGCCGTCTGTATCAAATATTCCGTCAATCTGCCTTGTAAGAAGGTTTTGCGAATACAAAACGGTATCTTTTTCTGCACTAAAAATTCCTATTACATTCGCTCTGTCATTACCAGTGTTATTCCGAAATGCAATAGTAACGCTGTCCATGGGCTGCGCCAGGCTAAATTTTGGGGTTCTTTTCAATTCTGCCGTTAATTTCCAATCTTTGGTATTTCCTCTGTATATGCGCGGCAGTGTACCATCAAACAAGTAGAACCAGCCGTCTTGAACTACAATTTTTATTGATTTAAAAGATTGGTTACGATAATCTAAATACAGTTTTATCCTCTTTTGTTTTCCATCGCTATCAATGGAAAGAAGATGCAGGGGATCTGTATAATTTGCCAGATAAAGGATATTTTTTTCATAACCTGCAAAATAATAGGAATTCCATCTTAGATCAATAGTCTTATCAAGTTCGATTGCTTTTTTTGGATATCTTCTGACAAAGGGATTTTTATGATGAATAGCCTGCTCTGAGGAAAGGAATAAGATAACAACAGCTGTTGTAGCCATTATAGCAGAAGCCAATAGAGTCCAGATTTTACTGCTATTTTTTGTTATTGAAAAATCATCTTGACGCTTATTTTTAAGAATTATAATTGCAACAGCTGCCATCATGACAAAAAGCGAGTTAAATATCAAATGTGTTTTCCAGCTCATTTTCTCCAGGATACCTCCACATGAACAGGGTATAAAAGAACTATAATGAAGCACTATAAAAATATAACTGGTAAACATGCTCATTAAAACAAATGCAAAATACAAACCTATGATTCTGGTAGCCGAAAATAAAAGCATCCCCGAAATAATCAGCTCAAAACCAATTACAAAATAGGAAATCCATTCAGCATAAATACTAAGTACGGGAGACTGTGCCAGCTGTACCTGAAACCTTTCAAAATCAACAAGTTTACTCGCCGCGGCATAGACAAACAAAAGTGCATATAGAAAACATATCAATTCAATAATCAGCTTCTTATAATTTTCCTGTAGTTTCATAATTGAAATTTTGTATAGTAATTCATTTACTGAAAATGCTTACACAAATTTAAATCGTTCACTAAAAAAAACTGTTGACAAAATCAAGCCAAAAGTTTTCAAAATCAAGCCAATTTCCTGCAAAAAAAATGTGCTTTACAAATCTTGCAGATCTGTAAAGCACAAAAAATTATTTTTTAAAATCAATCTTTGAGGCCGGCACTTAATTCCAAAAGCTTTTGGTTCAGCTCGACAAGACCAGATTTCTGCAGGCAGTCGTCTGAAAAATTTCTAAGCTCATTGACACTTTCATTCGAAAGAATACCTATCAGACTCGCGGCATCTTTTTCAGCCAAGAGTCCTTGCTCTATAAGACGGCACAACAGTAAAACATTTTTTCGTGAAATCCTCAAATCAATCTTCACCATTTCATTCATTCCAGGGATACTCAATACCGTATCATAAACCTTGGACACTTCATTTTTTGTAATCATAACTTCCACGTTTTTAATTAATAATTAGAAATAGTAAATGTAAAAAGCTTTAAAGAATTAAGCCCAGTCATAATTTAGTGGGGATTGCTTATTGCTAAAGCCTTTTCTAATTTAGTTTTTCTTAAAAAGGGTTCAAGATTGCCACGTCCCTGCAATCGGCCAGATGAACGATTGTCGGACAACCGGATCTGGCTGATCTATCCTCGGAACTCGGGATCAGAGATACATGAAAGCTGCTGGAAGTTTAAAAATGAAATCCATATACAAAAAAAAATACAGCAGATTTCTTATTAGAAAATGAGATTGATGAATAATTATGACAGCGAGAATGGAAAGAGAAAATTCAAACAAAACACGAAAAATCACTATTCGTTTGACACCCTCGGAATATACAGTATTAGAGTCAAAATTTAAGACGACAACCTGCCAGAAATTAAGTGAATATATGCGCAAACAATTGTTTGGGAAAGCAATTATTAGTACTTACCGAAACAGGTCATTAGATGATTTTGTTGAAGAGCTAATCGTCCTTAGAAATGAGCTTAATGCTATAGGAAACAACCTAAATCAGACCACCAGAAAACTTCACATATTAAGTCAGATTTACGATGCAAAAGAATGGACCATTGGCTTTGAATTAAAGCAGAGAAAACTCTTTGAAAAGATAAATGAGATTCATAATCATATTCAAAAAATCTCCGAAGAATGGTTTCAATAATCAAAACAGGTAATTCTATAAGAAGTATTTTTAACTACAATGAAAACAAAGTTAAAACTGGCAAGGCTGAGTGCATCGGAGCAGCAAATTTTCTTTTAGAAATATCTCAAATGAGCGATGCAATGAAGCTGAGCCGCTTTACTGAAAGGATTCAATTAAATGAAAATACCAAGCGCAACAGCGTACATATTTCTCTGAATTTTGACCCATCAGAAAATCATTCAAAAGAAAAACTGATGGCAATTGCAAATACATACATGTATAAGATAGGTTTTGGGAAACAGCCCTATCTTGTCTATCAGCATTTTGATGCAGGGCATCCGCACATCCATGTAATAACCATTAATATTGAAAGGGATGGAAAAAGGATTGACCTGCACCATTTAGGGATAAGAAAATCTGAACCGGCAAGAAAAGAAATTGAGGAAACTTTCGGACTTATTAAAGCTGAAAGTCTCAATAAAAATAAACAGTTTAACTTACTGCCTATCTCAATTGGAAAAGTATGTTATGGGAAAATTGAATCAAAAAAAGCTCTTGCAGCAGTTCTCAATCAAGTCTTATACAGTTATAAATATTCAAGTCTTGCCGAACTTAATGCTGTATTGCAATCTTATAATGTATTGGCCGATCGTGGCACTGAGCATTCAAAAGTTTTTTTGAATAAGGGAATGGTGTACCGCATACTCGATGAAAAAGGAATTCCGACTGGTGTTCCCATCAAAGCCAGCGATTTTTATTTTAAGCCTACATTAAAATTTTTGGAGTCTAAATTTACATATAATAGAGCAAGAAAAGAGTCTGATAAAGTCAGGTTAAAAAATGTAATTGACATGACCATTTTACGGGAAAACATTAATAATGTAAATCAGCTTTCCCTATTTTTGGAAAAGGAAGGAATAAAAACCGTTTTTAGAACAAGTAGTGAAGGATTAGTTTATGGCATTACCTACATCGACCATACTACAAAAAATGTTTTTAATGGATCAAGTTTAGGCAAAGAGTATAGTGCAAAGGCAATAATAGAACGCTGTGGAAATAAATTCAATCTGGATAAAAGAGATTGGATTAATAAACGGCTGGAAACATTCTCTTCTGAAAATGCTTCTGTAAAAACTTTCGATTCCTCAGTTATTATACAATTATTAGATTCAATACTCAAACCTGAAAGGACTCTTGAGTATTTGCCTAAGCAGTTTAAAAAGAAAAAACGAAATAGAAGAAAAATATAATAGGATTCAATTTTTTTGAAATACTATCTATAAGTCTTTTTTTGCTTTCTCAAATTTATAAATTAGACTAAAATTGCTCACTTTTATAAAACATTGCACCAAATTTTGTATTATAAATCTACTGAATGAAATACATTTAATATAGCAAAAATCATTTAATTTGTAATAAAAATATTGTTTATAGATTTGTTTATCAATCAGCAAATCCATAATTATAAACCATTTATGGCAGGAACGCCTTCGATAATTCAAATAAACAAATTATGGCAGATCTAAGCATTCAAGAAAAAGCTAAAATTGAAAAATTTTTAGGAATGGGCAGCGGATACGTCGCCGATTTTTCAGACCGAACTTTTCAAGAATTTGTTGGGGCAGTTACAGGGTTAGATATTGATGATCCAAAATACCACTATTCATCTAACTCAAAGGCAAATAGATTAAGACAGTTTATTAAAGTGGAAAACGACAATACTGTTGGAAAGCTTCTTCAAGAAATGTCTCATTACTATTTTGAAAAGCTGAAAGAACAACAATCAACTTCATGGTATCAAAAAGATGAGAAAGAATTTAAAAATAGTGAAGAGCTTTATCAGGAATCCCTCAAAATAACTCAAAGATTACAAGGTAATATAGTGGATGATATTGGTGCCATAAAACCCAATTCAGACGATGTGGATTTTAAAAAACTTTCTGAATCAATTAGGGAGAGTATAGAAAAAAATTTGCCTGAAATTGCATTAGATCGATTACATACCTTTGTAATGAAATATATAAGGGAGTTATGTAAAAAGCACGGAATCAAATATACAGCTGATGAAGCTTTACATAGTATCTTTGGAAAGTATATCAAATTTCTAATTGAAATGGGCTTCCTTGAAACTGAAATGTCCAAAAGAATTCTCAAAACTTCAATTAGTAATTTGGATTCTTTTAATGATATAAGAAATAACAAGAGTTTTGCTCACGACAATCCTATCCTTAATTACGAAGAGAGTGTACTAGTTTTCAATAGTATTTCGAGTATGATAAAATTTATTGAAGCCTTAGAAAATCGCATAAATAAATCAAAGGATGAAAACAAAACTGATTGGAATGATATTTCATTCTAACATCACATTTGCCAGCTAAATATTTCTAATTACTAAACTAAGTAAATTGATATGGGGAAAAAAATCTACTACAGCAAACCATTAAAATATTTTTGGCATCATTACTATGGGACTCAAAAAAAATTCACCCCTGATTTTACCAATGACCAGATATTTACTGTACTTCGGCGAAATATTTTAAATGCCCCTTTGGGTATATCTGAAACTCCGCAGTCTAGAGGACTCATAATATCAGGGCTGGAATTGTGGAGGGACGATTACATGGGAGAACTTTTACATATTTTCTTTCTAGATAGGGAATTGCGTGACTTCCTTGAAAAAACTCCATTATCGGATATAGAAGGCATTAAAAAGTTCCTTTACCAAAATGGGCAGAAAAGAGAAATTCTTCATTTATATTCAAATGAAAAAAGGGAGACGGTAGTGTATAAATTTGCTTTGCACTTACCTTATGAAGCTGATGGTTATGCTTTTTCTTTAAGCATTGAAGCTGATGGCAGCGTAGAGCTGTACTTTGCGTTGGGAGAAAATGGCGGTCGTATGTCGGATAGATTCTATGCAGATGTCAATAAAAAAAATGATGCAATTTCTCTAACTCAAGCAAAAGTATTTCGTTTTGCCATCAATACGATTGCTTATATGAAGTGTTTCCCAGATTGTGTGTCTGATGGAGTGCCACAAAACCTATTACAAAGAAACGAAAATAAGTTGGCAAAAAACTTTACTTTTCAATCATCAGAAAAGATTAAAGAAAATCAAAACTCACCACTATCAAAAATACCTCACTTTAGGCAGGGACATTTTAGAGTACTTCACTCCGATTACTTTGCCAATAAAAAGGGAGAATTAATTTTCGTTACCGAGACTATGGTTAAGGGAAATGCAAAGACTGTTTCTACTTCACCTGAAATCGATAAGTTCACAGGGAATTCAGATAAAAATTAAAATATCTGCATATCCTAAAATCAGTTCTAAATCTTTCTTAGATCGCTTTGCCCATTAAAAAAACAGCGAAATTCAATAATCCTTTATAGGCAAAATTTAACGGGGTTAGGATTCTCCAAAGCTCTTTTCTAATTTAGTGATTGTAAATAATTCTAAATCAGCAAAACATGCAGACGGGAGAAAATGAACAGGCGCTGAGAAAGATTCTGGATATGACAAGACTAATAGCTATTGTGCTTTTAGGCCTGCACTTCTATTATTATGGATATGCCATTTTTAAAGAATGGAACCTTGCATTTACCTTCAGCGATAAACTGCTGGGAAATGTGTTTCATACTGGATTATTTGACAGCTTTCATACCTCAAAACTGCTTTCCCTTATTTTTCTCTTCATTTCGCTTTTGGGTGCAAAGGGCAGAAAAAATGAAAAGCTGACCTTTAGAGGCGCAGTTTACTATCTTGCTTTAGGCTTGCTGTTATACTTTAGCAGTTACTTCATATTAATTGCATTTACTGATTTTGTCTGGTATATCATTATCACTTCAGCAGGATTTCTCCTGATCTTATCAGGCGGCACGCTCCTATCACGTCTGATACAGAGAAAGCTCAATTCCAAAGATATTTTTAATAAGGAGAATGAGACTTTCCCGCAGGAAGAACGGCTGCTGGAAAATGAATACTCCATCAATCTTCCTGCCCAATATTATCTGAAGAACAAGCTTCGCAAAAGCTGGATTAATATAATAAACCCTTTTAGAAGCATACTGGTTGCGGGTACGCCCGGTTCTGGCAAATCCTACTTTGTAATCCGCCATATCATCACCCAGCATATCAGGAAAAAGTTCAGTATGTTCGTGTATGATTTTAAGTTTGATGACCTAACCATTATTGCATGGAATACCTGGAAGAAATTCAAACATCTTTATAATATTGAGCCAAAATTCTACATTATTAATTTTGATGATCTGAGCCGCTCGCACCGCTGCAATCCCCTTGATCCGAAATCTATGAACGATATCACCGATGCCGCCGAATCAGCACGTACCATTCTCTTGGGGCTGAACAGGGAATGGATCAAAAAGCAGGGTGATTTTTTTGTGGAATCTCCCATTAATTTCCTTAGTGCTGTTATCTGGTACCTGCGAAGATATAATGATGGTGAATTCTGTACACTCCCGCATGTAATTGAACTCATGCAGGCGGATTATGACAGCCTTTTTACCCTGCTGCGTACTGAAAAGGAAATTGAAGTGCTCATCAATCCATTTGTCAGCGCCTATCTCAATGATGTGATGGAGCAGCTTGAAGGACAAATAGCTTCTGCAAAAATTTCAATGGCAAGGCTCTCCTCCGCCCAGTTGTATTATGTGCTATCTGGAAATGATTTCACATTGGATATCAATAATCCTTTGGAACCTAAAATAGTATGTATGGGAAACAATCCACAGAAAGTACAGACCTATGGAGCAGTTCTTTCTTTGTTTGTCAGCAGGCTTATCAAACAGGTTAACCAGAAAGGAAAATTGAAAAGCAGTTTGGTTTTCGACGAATTCCCGACTATTTACCTCAATAATATGGACAGTCTTATTGCCACCGCCAGGAGCAATAAAGTAAGCACTTGCCTGGGCATTCAGGACTTCAGCCAGCTGCGTAAGGATTACGGGCGAGAGCAGGCAGATGTAATACTGAACATTACAGGAAATATCATAAGCGGACAGGTCACTGGTGATACTGCAAAACAGCTGTCGGAGCGATTTGGCAAAATAATGCAGGATCGTGAAAGCCTTTCCATCAACAGCTCTGATACTTCCATCAGCAGGTCCAAACAGCTGGAATCCGCAGTTCCCGCTTCTACCATTTCCACATTAAGCTCTGGAGAATTTGTGGGCATTGTTGCAGATGATCCGGACTGCAGGATAGATCTCAAAGCGTTTCATTGCGATATCATAAATGACCATGAAGCGCTTAAAAAAGAACAGGATTCTTTTGAAGATATCACTCCTGTAAGAACCATCAACAGGACAATGGTAGAGCGTAATTACCTTCAGGTAAAACAGGACATCTCAGAACTTATAGATTCAGAACTTCAGCGTATGTTTCATAATCCCTCTCTAGTCCACCTGATAATAAAAAAACAAAAAACTCAGACATGATTTACTCCATTTTAAATTATCTTGCGTGGAATTTCAAAAAGTTCATTTATCTCAATGGCGGCAATTCTGTGGCGCTCAGTCTGCTGTAGAAAATCGTCGCTGAAACTTTAAAGATATTACAGTCATAATAGGGTCTACATCTTGACAGACTTCTGCTTTTTGGCTAATTTTGCGTCATGAATCCCGAAGAAATTAAACGATATTTTGACAATACGCCGCCTCCTTTACAGGTGGATTGGAAGCCTTGGGCAAAGATTACCGATTCCCAGCTATTTTTGAAAAGCTGCTATACAGGGATCAGGACTTTTAACGGCCCTTTGGAAATGTGCCCCGCCTGGTGGCATCTTAAAGATTTTTATCTCCTTATCAAGCGCACTGCTCCGGAAGAACAGAAGACGGAAGTATAAAGTTTGTTTTTTTAGTTTTGTGAGCGTCAGTTAAATGCTTTAGACGATTTGTGTAATCAGCAGGACTGCTATAAAAGAAAGTATTGAAAAAACCATTGCATTGATGATCATGCTTTTTCTTTTTACTGAATCCTGCGCTTTCTCTATTTCACTTGTTCTTTTCTTTTCGTGCGTTTTCATAATATGATATTTTAAATTATTTGAATAAGCGCAAAATTATTACGCAAGGCAGAGAAGCATTTACAGGTTTGCCTTTCCATTTATCATAATTCGAATTTCATTTAAGGAGAGCTTATGATTTTCTGATCGCAGAATTTAATGAGAAGTTTGAATTCTCTATTTTCTTTGTTTCGGTTGGTTGAATCAAAAAAGAGTACGGAAATAGGTTAAACTTTGGATGCAATGGATTCTCAGATTGATCTGTGATTTTCCGAAAGATAAAGTTTTTTGTTTCCTAAGTATAATGCGGATGTACTGCTTAGGCAAGCAGGAATCTGTTGCTGCTTTTTTGGATGCTGCTCCAGTCAATCTCAAATACTTTTTGGAGCAGGTCCTTCAGCCCCTGAAAACTGCTGGGTTTCACAGCGTACAAATCAGTGCCGAGTTTATGGCAGAGCTCGATATTGTCAGCGTTTTTGCTCGTGGAGAGCATTATGATCTTGACTTCTTTCAGGGCATCTTCCCTGCTGCGGATTTCCGCAAGGCAGTCAAATCCATTTTTGATGGGCATATTGATATCCAGGAAGATCATATCAGGCAGGCGGTCTGCGGTCTTCTCAAGGGTATTGAGCAGTTCCTGCCCGTCGCAGGCAGCCTTTACGGCAGCAGGCAGATTCAAATCCTCGACAGCATCCAAAAACAGCATTCTGTCGTCTTCATCGTCGTCAGCTATCAATATGACTTTATGGGGATCGTGGAGTTTTGACATGGCCTATATTTTTTGCAGTACAGAAGACAAGAGTCTAAGAATCTGCAAAAGTCTATATAAAAATATAAGTCTTTGTAAATCGATAAACGGTTGAATTATATCCGTGGAGCGGTTGATAGCTTGTAAATGTACGAATTTTACTCAAATAAATACCATAGCAGGCGCAATAATTGAGCTTTTTCAAACGATCTGCCGATTCCATTGAATAAAAAACAAAAACAGCACACAATAATCTTCAAATAAGCACAAGCTTTTCTTTGATTATCCTCTCTTCTGAAAATTCTGAATAAAGCCACTTATGCATCAAAAAGCTGTTTTTTGGATGCCCTGAAAAATAAGGATTTTTGAATTTTGTTATTATTTAGAACATTTAATTTTTAAAAATTGTTGCTACCTGTACTAATTTTGACAAGTATAAAATGATCAAGATTATGAACCGGGCTATTGTACACATTGACATGAACACCTTTTTCGTATCCTGCGAAAGGCTTACCAATTCTGAGCTTAACGGCATTCCGCTAATTATCGGCGGGGGCGAAAGGGGTGTTGTGGCTTCCTGCTCCTATGAGGCGCGGCGTTTCGGGGTGCGCTCGGCCATGCCGATCCAGATGGCGCTCAGGCTGTGCCCGCAGGCCAAAGTCATGAAAGGCGATATGGAACTCTATTCAAGGCTTTCACATGATGTGACCGAAATCATTCAGGAAAAAGCCCCTGTGGTGGAGAAAGCATCTATCGACGAATTTTATCTGGACATTACCGGAATGGACAAATTCTACGGCAGCTACAAATGGACCGATGAGCTGGCCCGCCGCATCACAAAGGAAACGGGACTGCCCCTCACCTTTGCCCTTTCAATCAATAAAACGGTATCCAAGATTGGAACCGGTGAAGGAAAGCAGAAGCAAAACTTGGAGATCCCCGAACATTTAGTGCAGTCATTTCTAAACCCGCTCTCGGTGCGCAAAATACCGATGGTGGGCGACAAGACCTTCCAGCTGCTCTCCCGCATCGGGATACGCACCATCAAAACCCTATCGGAAATGCCCGCCGAGGCTCTGCAGCGCATGATCGGACAGAACGGAATCGAACTCTGGAAGAAAGCAAACGGCATTGACAATAATCCCGTTGAGCCCTACACGGAGAGAAAGTCTATTTCCACCGAACATACTTTCTCCCAGGATACAATTGATATCGATAAACTGGGAAGGGTTATCCTGGGGATGGTCGAGAAGCTTTCCTATCAGCTGCGCTCCGAGCAGTGGCTGACCTCGACTGTAACGGTCAAGATCAGGTATGCCAATTTTGATACCGAAACGAGGCAGTGTAGGGTCCAGTATACCTCGGCTGACCACATATTGACCCAGACCGCAATGGATCTTTTTGACAAGCTCTACCAGCGCCGTATGCGCCTGCGCCTTATCGGCGTGCGTTTCAGCGGACTGGTGCGCGGAACCTACCAGATTGACCTCTTCAATGATACCGAAGAAATGCTGGCGCTCTACCAGGCCATGGACCGGATGAAAAACCGTTACGGTTTTGATGCGGTGATGCGGTGCGCCGGGGCTTCATTTAAGCCCAATACCAAAGACGAAATTCTAAAACGCAAAAAATAAATCATGTATCTCAACTGCCATTCCTTCCACTCCCTGCGTTATGGCACCATACCGCTTGAGGACCTGATATCCAAGGCAGCAGACTTAGGTGTGAGGGCTATGGCACTCACTGATATCAATACGGTTACAGGAATCTATGATTTCATAAAGGGATGCCAGGCTGCGGGCATCAAGCCAGTTGTCGGAATGGAATTCCGCTCAGGACATAAGCTGCGCTATATCGGGCTGGCAAAAAATGCGGCGGGACTTGCCGAGATGAACCGTTTTCTGACCCGCCATAATTTTGAGAATACCCCGCTTCCTTTGTCTGCTCCCGACTTTGAAAATGTTTTTGTGATCTATCCTTTGGAGAATGTGCCCCCCGTTCTAAAGGAACATGAATTCATCGGCCTGCGTCCCGAACAGCGCCCGACATTGGTGCTGGGCGGCTGGAAGACCAAAATAGATAAAATGGTAGTGCTCCAGCCTGTTACCTTCCGAACCAAAACGGAATTCAAACTGCATAAGATACTGCGGGCTGTTGACCTGAACGTAATTCTTTCACGCCTTTCTGCATCAGATCACTGCAGGCAGACAGAGGTTATGGTGGATATGGAGAGGATCCTAAAATGTTATGAAGACTATCCGCAGATCATTTCCAATACGGAAATGATTATTGAACAGTGCAATTTTGAGTTTGATTTCAAAACGCCTAAAAACAAGAAATACTATACAAACAATAAAAAGGACGACTTGCAGCTTCTGACCACCCTTGCCCAGCAGGGGCTGGAATGGCGCTATGGAAAAAACAATGCAGAGGCTAAATCAAGGATGTTCCGGGAGCTAAAGGTAATTGACCAGCTGGAATTCAGTGGCTATTTCCTCATCACATGGGATATCATCCGTTTCAGCAATTCCCAGGGGTTTCTGCATATAGGACGCGGAAGCGGCGCCAACAGCATCATCGCCTACTGCCTTGGCATCACCGATATCTGTCCTCTGGAGCTGGATCTGTACTTTGAGCGTTTTCTGAACCTGAACCGCAAAAGCCCTCCGGATTTTGATATCGACTGGAGCTGGAAGGAACGCGACGTGATCCTTGAATATATCTTTTCCCGCTATGGCTATGAGCATGTGGCTTTCTGCGGCACCAATGTGGAATTCAAATACCGCTCCATATTCCGTGAGGTCGGCAAGGTTTTCGGGCTTCCAAAGGAAGAACTGGATGCGCTGGCCAAAAACCCGATGACCCTGCATCCCGCCAATGAAGTGGTCCGCGAAGTGCAGCAGTACGGCATGATGCTGGAGAAATACCCCAACCAGAGAAGCATGCATTCATGTGGCATCCTGATTTCCGAGGAGCCCATCACCAATTATTCCGTGCTGGAGATGCCTCCCAAGGGCTTTCCTATAGTGCTTTTTGATATGCATACGGCGGAAGATATCGGGCTTGAAAAGTTTGATATCCTGAGCCAGCGCGGAATCGGACATATTGACGACAGCGTTAGGCTGATTGAGAAAAACCAGGGAATACGGCTCAATATACGTGACACCACGATTTCAAAGGATGAGAAAAGCTGCAACAGCTATCTGTCAATGGGAAAGACCATAGGCTGTTTTTATATCGAGAGCCCTGCCATGCGCGGGCTGCTTCGCCGCCTGAAATGCGACAACTACAAAACCCTTGTGGCAGCCTCCTCCATCATCCGTCCCGGAGTGGCGCAGTCGGGAATGATGAAGGAATACATCTTCAGGCACAATCATCCCGACAGGTTTGAATATTTCCATCCGGTATTCGAAGAGCAGCTCGGGGAAACCTACGGCATTATGGTCTATCAGGAAGATGTGATCAAAATTGCCCTGCATTACGGCGGGCTTCCGGCTGCCGACGGGGATATCCTGCGCCGTGCCATGTCGGGAAAAGGACGTTCAAAGGCCGCCCTGCAGAAGGTAAAGGACAACTTCTTTGCATCCTGCGCGGCGCAGGGGCATCCCATGGCGCTGAGCCAGGAAATCTACCGCCAGATCGAGTCCTTTGCAGGCTATTCCTTCTGCAAGGCACACTCTGCCTCCTATGCCGTTGAAAGCTACCAGAGCCTGTATCTGAAGGTGCATTATCCCATCGAGTTTATGGTAGCGGTGATCAACAATCAGGGAGGCTTCTACCGCACCGAAGTATATGTGCATGAAGCGAAGATGTCGGGAGCCGCAGTGCACAATCCCTGTGTGAACAGAAGCGAATTTGAAACCACCTTATACGGATCTGATGTATATCTGGGTTTCATGCACCTGCAGAGCCTTGAATCCAAAACAGCCCTTCTGATCCAGCAGGAAAGGGAAAGAAACGGGCTTTACAAGTCGCTGGAGGATTTCATCAACCGCATACCCATTGGAATAGAAGCCATACAGATCCTGATTTTCATCGGCGCATTCCGCTTCACGGGAAAAACAAAAAACCAGCTGCTGGTCATTGCCCGTCTGATCCTGGTGAACTTCAAGCCCGAGAACCGCAGCCCGATGCTGCTTCAGGAGCCTGTTAAGGAATTTGTGCTTCCCCAGCTGGATCGCTCCGCTTTTGAAGATGCCTTTGATGAGATCGAGCTGCTGGGCTTTCCGGTCTCCTGCTCCCCCTTTGACCTGCTCCAGACCCCTTTCAGGGGCAATGTGATGGCAAAAGACCTATTGGACCATCATAAAAGACAGGTGCGTATGCTGGCCTATCTGATCTCTCGCAAGCATGTGCCCACCAAGATGGGCGCCATGTATTTCGGGACCTGGATAGATGCTGAAGGGCAGCTTTTTGATACTGCGCATTTTACCGACAGCCTGGCGTCGTACCCTTTCCAGGGAGGCGGATGCTACCTGCTGCTGGGCAGTGTTGAGGTGGATTACCATTTTCCGACCATAACGGTCACAAAGATGGCCAAGATGCCCTTTATACCCGATCCCCGCTATGAGCATGAGAACGACTGGAAATACAGGACGCAGCAGAAAATACGCGAAGATGTGAGCATGACCCACCGTGCGCCGTATCCGCAGGAACATGAAATCAATATTCCAAGGCTCAAAATGGGCAATTGACAGGCTTCTTCCGGCTTTACGATGGCAGCCTGAGTATGAACTAAAAAAATAAAAAAGATGATGCTTTTTGATGATACCGAAATTTTTTCATCGGGTAATGGCGGCAGAAGAATATTTGACGTCCCCGATGCCGACCTGCTGCTGATTGATAATTTTTTCAGCAAAGCCGAATCCGATCATTATTACAATGTTTTATACCATGGCACCCAGTGGAGGGAATATGAAATGCCGATGTACGACAAGGTGGTCACGGCTCCGCGCATGATCTCATGGTATGGGGATTCGGGCAGGCCCGAGCGCAGATCCAATCCCGACTGGCCCTTGGAGCTGCTCCAGATCAGGCAGCGTGTGGAAAAGGAAACCCGCATAAACTTTAACGCCGTGCTGCTGAATCTCTACAGGGACGGCACTGACGGCGTGGGATGGCACAGCGACAAGACTTCATCGAGCAACAAGGACATGAACATCGCTTCTGTGACTTTCGGGGAAACGCGCCTGTTCCGCCTGCGCCATAAAACGCTCAAACATATTGCGCCGATAGAAATCCCGCTGCACCACGGGACCTTTCTGCTCATGGCAGGCCATACCAATACCCATTGGGAGCATCAGGTTCCCAAGACCGCCCGTCCTGTCCTGCCAAGGATCAACCTTACCTTCCGTCAGGTCAGGGAAGTCTAACGTTTTTTTTTTATTATTTATATATCAGCGCTCTTATTTTTCCATTTTTACTGCCATTGATCCATTGCTTTAGATACAGATTATAAATCATTGAATATCATAGCAATCCTATAATATTCCTGTTTTATAATATAACAGCATTGGGTCTGCCCACAGTAACTTTGGATAAACCATTAAAATTAAGAATCATGGAAAATATAAACAGAACAGGGCAAGAGGATAATGCCCATATCGATATCTCCGATCAAAACGAAATACAGCTGTGGGCAGAAAAGCTCAATGTGCCTGAGGAAATCTTAAAAGATGCCGTTAGGGCTGCCGGCACAACGGTAGAGGAAGTTGTGGAACATATCAGCGAGAATCCCCCTTCAAGGGAAAGCGCATCGGAATCGGTCCGCTTGAAAGACGGCCCGTGGCATGATGATGCCCATTATAATCCCCAAGAGAAAAGCATTGAAGAGGCAACGGACCCTTCAAAATTATCACAGCTTTAAGCTTTTAAAAAAGCAGTATATATTGATTTATAGTTTCATTTTTCCTTTAATTATCGATATTAAAGTTTTACACTAGTAATAATACATTAAAATACTACAAATCAAAAAATTGAATGCTTTGCCAAATTTTAATATGACACTAAAAAAAGAAGATCATGTCTAGAGAAAATCAGAATAGATACGATCAGGATGAACGTACCTATCACGCAGCAGATGATTCCATAAATTCAGAACTTTTGGAGAAAAAAGATCCGGCCATCAACCAGCACGAGAATGATACCACCGGAATTCACAGCGATGCTTCAGAACACGCCAATCCACGTCCGGATGAGCGTAACCCCGATGCTGACAGAAGAACCCTTGACGAAGAAAAAGCAGTTGAGGATGACGATGAATTGATTCCTTGAGTTTTGACTGCTGTTTAGGCTAAAGGGGTTTTTACGCCCTGTGACGGATATAAAACTATTTTTTGAACTAGGATCAGACTTATCATAAATAAGTAGCGCAAATCGCATGGAAATGGCTTAAGAGAACAGGATCAAACCGATTGGAAATCTTAAGCATGAAATAAGATCTTGAAGATAGCTTAGCGGCCTTATCGGTTGCAGGTTCCCTTCAGGATTTTTATTATGCCTTATCTTTCCCTCGATCCTCTTTCTGCATGCTGCAAGGGTCTATATAATAAACAGACAGTTTAGATAAAACAACATAAAATCCATTATATAAATGTTTTACAAAAGTATATCTATGGGTTTCACACAAAAACACAATTCTATTTAAGCCTTCGGTACGGCTTGGAAATAATTGCCTAAATTTGCATAACAGGTATTGGTCTGCCTGTCTTGAAATCAACAAGACCAAAAAAATTATTGCTGCAGAAAATGAACGACCCGATTCTAGAAAACCTTAATCCCAGCCAGCTTCAGGCCGTGAAGACCACAGAAGGATACGTGCGTGTTATTGCGGGTGCGGGATCTGGGAAAACAAAAGCCCTTACCTCTCGCTTTGCCTACATTGTGGACAGGCTTGGGATAAACTCCTCCAACATACTCTGCGTTACCTTTACCAACAAGGCCGCCCAGGAAATGAAAAGACGTGTCAAGGCGCTTATCGGAGATACCTATGACCTGGCTTTCATCACCACCTATCATGGCTTCTGCGTAAGGTTCCTGCGTGAGGAGATCAACAAAATACATTATCCGAAGAACTTTATCATACTGGACGCCGAAGATCAGAAAAGCATACTGCGCGATATTTTCAGCGAGCTGCAGATCAATTCCAAACACCTGACCTTCAAACAGGTGCTGCGCTTTATATCCAAGCAGAAAAGCACTTCAAATTACCTGGGCTATATCCTTGAAAACAAAGGCTTTGAACCGGATGAAAGCGATTCGCTCTCCAGCCGTATCTTCCAGATTTATCTGGACAAGCTCAAACGCAACTATGCCTTGGATTTTGATGATCTGATCCATTTCACGGCTTTTATTCTGGACACCAACCCCGATGTGCTTTTGAAATGGCAGGAAAACCTGCATTATATTCAGGTGGATGAGGCGCAGGACAGCTCCGAGAACCAGTTCCATCTGGTGGAAATGCTCTCGCGCCTGCACCAGAACCTTTTCCTTGTCGGGGATCCAGACCAGACCATCTACGAATGGCGCGGTGCCAAGCCCGAATATCTGGTGGAGTTTGACAGCATGTTCCCCGATACGCAGACCATTATCATGAACCGCAATTACCGCTCCACGCCGAACATCCTGAAGATCGGGAACCACATCATCAAGAACAATACGGTAAGGGTGGATAAGGACATGGTCACCGACAAGCCTCAAGGATTTGAAGTGGTGCACTTTCACGGAAAGAATGACTTTGAGGAGAGCCGGTGGATAGCCGCTGAAATCAAGGAGATACTGCAGGCTGAGCAGGCTTCGTATTCTGATATAACCATACTGTACCGCTCCAACCATCTTTCCAGAAATATTGAGCAGGCGCTGATCAAGGACAATATTCCCTACGCCATTTTTGGGGGCATCCGTTTCTTTGAAAGAAAAGAGATCAAGGACGTACTCTCCCTTTTAAGGCTTATCGTACAGGGGGACAATTTCTCTTTCCTGCGCATGCACAACCATCCTTCAAGAGGACTGGGCAAAAAATTCCTTGAAAGGCTCAGCCTTCTGGCAGGCGAACAGAACCTATCGCTCCTGCAGGCACTCGAAAACAATATAACAGACAAGGAACTGGCAAAAAAAGGCGCTGTTGAATTTCTGGGGCTGATTGCAGAACTGCGCGAAACAGCCAAAACGAAATCCATATCGGACCTTGTGAAGATCATACTCGATAAAAGCGGGCTTTCCGAGCTCTACCGCAAAGACGGTGACGAGGACAGGCTGGAGAACATCAAGGAGCTTGTCAATTCCATGCTGCTGCTCGAAAAGGAAAACAACGCTCCTGTGGACATCATCGAATACCTGCAGGAAGTATCGCTGTATACCGATCTGGATGCCGATACCGACAATCAGGACAAGGTCAAACTGATGACCATACACATTTCCAAAGGGCTTGAATTCCCTTATGTCTTCCTATGCGGTTTCACGGAGGGCGTGCTGCCGAGCGCACTGTCGGTCAAGGAAAGAAGGGCGCGTGCCATTGAAGAAGAAAGAAGGCTCATGTATGTGGCCGTCACACGCGCCGAAAAACGCTTCTACATGACCGATTCCGAAGGCTTTAATTTTACCACGGGACTCAATAAATATCCTTCAAGGTTTCTTTTTGAAATCAAGGAGGAATTCTATGTCCGAAAAGGGGTGCTCTCCCAGCAGATCATAGAAAACAGCCGAAACAGCCTGGGCGCTGCTCAGCCTTCGGAAAACACCGCTTTCCGCGAAGGCGATATGGTCCTGCATCCGATCTGGAATAAAGGAAGAATACAGACGGTGAATCTGGAGAAAAAGGAATATCTGGTGGATTTTTTCGATATTGGAAAAGTAAAGCCCATCGATTTCGGCTTCAGGCATCTGACCGCCTTTTCCGAGGACAGCGGGGATTCAGAAGGGCCGAAGGAACTTCTGGAACTTGCCGAGCATCTGAAAACAGCTCCTGACCCTTTTGGGCAGGACCCTGCACTGCAAACGAAGGACAATCCGGAATTTTCCCCCGATGCTATTTTTGATGCGGAGCCGGATGAAAATACTCAAAAAGACAAAAAGGATGCAAAAAAGTGGTGGAAACTTTGAGAAACCTTAAGATTCGTTTTTATTTATTTTTAGCTTATTTGTTATCTTTTAGCTTCTCTGTTTATTTTTAGCTTTTTAGTTTTTTTTGTTTGATCATTATCAATGCAAAAGCCCAGTGCTGTTATCAGCGGCTGGGCTTTTGTACGTTTTTAGGCTTGTATCTCTCCTGCAGAACGGTATTCGTTACAGGCGTTTGATCGGCTTATATCTGATACTATAACGCCGGAAAATGCCTTTTTAGTATGCAGGCGCCGTCTTTACTCCTTCGGGTTCTCCATTCCGCTGATGATTTTGGCCACTTCCGCCTCGGTGGATTTTAGTTTTGCCTGGCAGAACTCGATGAGCTCGGATGCCCTTTTCACTTTGGCCGCCAGCTCGTCCACAGAGATGCTCTCATCTTCCATTTCTTTTGCAATCAGGGCCAGCTCTTTGGCTGCTGCCTCATAAGTCAGTGTGTTTTCCATCGTATTGTATTTTTTCATTGACCGTACTTTTAAGTATGGCATCTTTTAGTACTATCTCTATTTCCTCTCCTTCTTGTATGTTCTCAGCCCCGTTTGCAATTTTGCTGTTTTTACGTATCACGGCATACCCTCTTTTCAGCACATTCTGCGGGGACAGCAGTTTTATGGTTTTCCGGTGATCCTCCAGCTGGAGTTTTCGGCTGCGCAGGTACTGGACGGTAAAGATCTTCAGGCTGCCTTTTAAATATTCAAGGTCGCTTTTTTGCTGCTGGATGATGCGCTGCGGCCTTTGCAGTGCTTTTTGGGCACTCAGCAGCAGGTTCTGCCTTTCTTTCGCCAGCAGGTTTCGGCTTGCCTGCGAAATATGCTGCTTTTGCAGCACAAGCTCTTCTTTCTGCGCGGCGATCAGTTCCCTTGCATTGTGGCTGACCATACTTTTAAGTTCGCTGAGTTCTTTGTAATATCGGAGGAAAAGCTGCTGCGATTTCATGGCTATGGTCCTTTGCAGGGAGAGGATGTGCTGCTCAAAACTGCGGTTGTGCGCTATGATGAACTCCGCCGCCTTGGTCGGGGTTTTGGTATGGGTATGCGCCATAAGGTCGGTGATGCTGACGTTTTTCTGGTGTCCGATTCCGGTGATCACTGGAATGGGTAACTTGGCGACAGCCCTTCCGATATTGTAGTTGTCAAAAATCAGGAAATCGGACTGCGATCCGCCTCCCCTTGTAATGACAATGGCATCGTAAGAAATACCGGTGTTGTAGACCTCGATAAGCTTGTTTAGGAACAGCTTGGCGTTGTTGTCGCCCTGCACGACTGTATGATAGTCATCGATCTGAAAGACATACCCGAAATCGTTATGCTGCATCGTGTGGCGGAAATCCTCGTTTCCCGCAGAACTGCTTGAAGAGATTACCGCCACCCTCTGGATGACCGCAGGAAGCTTCAGACGGCTGTTGAGGGTGGAATACCCCTCGCCTTCTTTGTGTATGAAATCATTCTCTCTTGTCAGCCTTGCCAGTGTGGCATTGCGCTGCTGCTCCAGTATGCCGAGCATGAAATTGCTGTCGATGTCCAGAAGGTTCACCGACAGGCCATACAGGGGATGGTAGTCCACGCTCACCTGCACCAGCACATGAAGGTTGTTGCTGAAGCGCTGTCCGGTTGCGATTTCAAAATCAAGGATCTTCAGCGCTCCGGCTCCCCACGACTTGCCCAGTATTTTGGCTGTAATCGCGCTGCTGCTGGCTGATTTCTCCACCAGCTCAAAGTAATGGATCTTCTTGTCGGCCTTGAAGGAATGGTTGGTGATATCAGCCACAACCCAGTACGTCTGTCCCTTGAAGCGGGAATTGATCGTGTCCTGGATCTGGTCGTTGAGCTGTGAGAGTCTGATATACTGTTCGGGTCCCATAATTGCTGTTAGCCTTTGCAGGGCGTACTTTTCATTCTCTGCTAAGATACTACTATAGTGCGAAATCTCAAAATACACCTGCCGCTGCTTTGAACAATTATTCTGACAATATAAATTCACTATCTTTGAAATAACTATTCGAGCACAAGCACAAGGTCTTTAAATTAAAAAAATCATACTCTTGGAAAACAGCATTCCGGCAGATATCCTGAAACTCTTACGCAACACAGCTTTAATCAGCGCAGTAACACCGTATGCCACCAAACATATCACAGATAGGAAAATCGAAGGAATACTGATCATAGAGGTGGACAGTATCAACGAACCTGTCACTTTTTCCAACTGTCATTTTGATGATGTTTTCATAAAGAACACAACCATGGCAGACAGGGTGGAATTCAGGCACTGTTCCTTTGAAAAGGAATTCATCGTTTTTGATATTGAAGGCGCTGGACTAATTTTCAACAACTGCCTTTTTCATCAGGGGCTTACCATAAATCACTGTAAATTAAAATACCTTACGCTTTCCAAAACAGAATCTACAAATGGCATCACTATAGAAGGCGGCTTTATTCAGGTTCTTGACCTCAAGCCGTTAAATGAAAAAACGCAGATTTCTTTATCGGGTAAATTTCTCCTTGTAGATACGCTGGCCGTCGATTCTTCTTCAGGTGCAACTATTTTTGCGAAAAAAGCGGTCATCAACAATATCAGCCTTTCTGGCTATTATAATGTTTCCTCACGGCTTGATTTCAATAATATCATCAATAAAAAAATAGAATTCAATGATCTCAATAACGACGGTAAATTCTATTTTTCCAAACTAAGGCCGGTCGGGGTCAAAAGATTTACAGACCAGACGCTGGAAAAGTATATCAAGGCATACAGCGAATTTGACAAAGTTCATCATAACGAGCTGCAGATTGTGCACGCACTCTACAGAAAAGGCATAAGCACACTGGAAATTTACAGCGGCTACCACCCTGTTTTAAGATTCAGGGAATTTATAGAACAGAACTACTATACCGATTTTCTGGAGTATTACGATGACCTCTCAGCAGAATTTACCATTAACAACTCCTCTGCAGGCATATTGGAATTAAAAAGCATAATGTTTGAAAGATATGCATTGAAATTACTTAACTCCGACCTGTCTGCTGTTAAACTTATAAATTCCCAGATTCCAGATGTCAACTCCACAGATGATTTTCTGAATTACTATAATATATACAATGACCTGTACTCTTCAGCCGCTAAACAGAACAATACTAAAGATAAGGCGGAATACTACCGGATTTCGCAGCTCTATCTGTATAAATATTTCAGATACGAATCAGTATCTGACCAGCGGCATAGAGGATCGCGTTTCTCAATCATCGTCTCAAAATTTTACAGCAGCCACGGCACTAACTGGCCTCAGGCCTGTATGGTCACAGTTTTAATGTCTTTCCTGTTTTTCTGCTTTTTTACAGCCAGCCTTTCAGCAGTTGGCCTGGATGTAAGCATAACAGGAATCAATACCTTCCTGACCAATTATCTTCCTTTCTTTCCACAGTTTTTAAATCCGCTGCACAGGATTGATTTCATGCAGGATATCGCAGTCTTGGGTGCCTGGAGCGCCTTATTGGATTTCATAGCAAGGATAGCGGTCAGTATTGGCATTTTTGAAATCGTCAGGTCATTCAGAAAACATGTAAGACAGTAGTGCACAAAGTGAGCAGTACAATTCCACACTCTATTGCCTTCCTGATTTAAACATAAAAAACACCGCTGAATTCGGCGGTGCTGCCCTTTGGAGAATTTAGAATCTAATGAAGCAGCAGGCTAGAATCTTGATTCAAAACTCTTGATTTCCCAGCTGCTGTTGCCTTCGTTTAAAACAGCGCACAATATCTTATTGCCATCGGTGCGCACGTTCACCAGTCCGTAGACAAATTTATCTGCAACCCTTAATCTGGATAAGGAAGTGGTCTTGTCTTCCGCATTTAGTCCTCCTGATTTGGTTTGCTTATAGGATACCTGTATCTTTTTTTCGTCTAAGAGGTTCAAGTCAAAAATATTTCCCTGATGTTGGTAGTCTTTATAGCTGACCCTGTAGGGATTCCCGATTTTAAGGCTTCTGGAGATCTCCGTGCTGTAGATCATCGGCGTGAGCAATTTGTCACCTGAGATTTTTCGAAAACCTGTTGCTCCCGATGCGCCGACTATATTAGGCCTTGGATGGGCATGCGTTTCATCATCTCCCGAGGAGATAATGGTGGCTGCAGCCTGCACGTACTGCAGGAAACTATACGAACAGTCATCACTTCCATGATGGCAGGACTTCACCACATCGGCTGCCAGTTCCTGGGTGCTCCCCGCCAGGGCTTCCAGTATATGCTGCTGGCTTTTCTGGTTCAGATCGCCTGTGAGCAGGATTCTGCTCCTACCGTAGTCCAGCCTGAGCAGTAATGAATTCCCATTGGTATTCTGGGAAGGGCTTTTAAAGTCTTTCAGGGCCGGCTGTCCCTGCACAGTGGTTTCGATCGGACCGAGTACTTTTATCGACAGCGGTTTCTCTTTTTCATACCCTGGCAGGTGGCCGAAGTCTTTTTTGGGATTGTAGTACAGCCTTTTGCATTCCGCCTGCGTCGTTTTGATGCATTCCATAAACTTCGCCCACTCTCCCTGAAGTTTGTATTCACCACCTTCGAGGCCTGCTATGATGGAATTGCGGTCATCCAAAAGCGATTTGATATATCCGTTTTCGATCTTTCCAAGGCTTCTCTGCCCATCCTTGGTCCACCAGCCTGCCCCCGCATGATAGAATTTCTTGATCTCAACGCTTGTGCAGTCCAGTTCGGCATTTTCCGCCGCATTGATCAGGTCCCACAGACCGCCGTAATGGTCTGCATCGCAGTGGCTGCAGATCATCTCATCGATAACGATTTTCTGCTCCTTGTAATCGATGGCAAACTTCCAGTCCACAAAATCGGCGACGCTTTTGCCATGGGGCTGCATCTTTCGGGTATAGCCCCCGTCAATCAGGATATGCTTGCGGTCAGGGGTCACGATCAGTATGCCGTCACCCTGTCCCACATCAATGAAGTAAACCTCCTAAAGCGGTTTATCCCCAAGGTATTTGGGGTCTAGATACCCTGACGGCGCCCATCTGCTGTGCACGCGCAGAAGGCCGTTCTGGGGTACGGGGTCAAGGATCTCTACACGGTCTCCCCAGAGCAGTTCGATAAGGACATCTTCGGCATCGCTTGCTTTATAGACTTTCGCTGTTTCTGATTTAAGGTATTTGATCGTTCCCATAATTTTCGATTGGTTAAGAGGTTGGTTTTCAGTTAAAAAGACCCTCAAATCTACAGCTTTGCATTTGTTTTTAGCTGCGTATAAATACTGATTTTCAAAGAATTATATAAAAATCTTCCAATTCAAAACGGGTTAAAAGGGCAGCCAAAGTAGTGTCCGCCCTCACCTGCATGCGCATAACGGCTCCCCGCCGCCCTTCGGGACTTATAGCACTCCGGCTCCTTGCGCCCACTGGTTCTTTGCTTTCTTTTTTCCCGTTTTTTCTTTTGAAAAATTTGCGTTTCGGACGACGGGGAAAGAAAACTCGAACAAGTATTCACTAAAAATTTTATGTCATGGAAATCACAGGACGAATTGTAAAAGATGCCTCAGTTTTTAAAGTAAAGCAAAACCGTGAGGTGGTAAACTTCTCCATAGCGGTCAACGACAGCTACAAGCCCAAAGGAAGCACCGAAACCAAAAAGATTGTAACCTATATCGACTGCTCGTATTGGCTCAGCGCAGGACTGGCGCAGTGGCTCAAAAAAGGGACTTTGGTGCAGCTCTTCGGGCGCATCGGGCTGAATGTCTATATCGGAAATGACGCCCAGGCGCACGGCTCTCTGACCTTTCACACCTCGGATATCAAGATACTGGTATTTGCCCAAACGCAGAATAGTGCGCCTGCACCCGCCCTCAAAAAGCAGGAGGAATCGGAGAATCCCGACGACCTGCCTTTCTAGACTTTTCAAGCCAATTTTTATACACGCCTAAATGAAATATTATGAAAGCCTTACAAAAATCTTCTTATTCCCAGTACCGTGTAAGCGATGCCTTTAACCAAATCATTCTGCGAAGCATCACTTCCTATGACGGAAAACGCAAAGAACAGCTCAAATCCTTTTTCCTTGACCTGCAGAGGGGCGGGTGCATCAGCGGGATGATATCCGAATTTATCTACCACGATGACTGCAGAGCATTTTACATCGAACATATCGATGACCTTGAAAATATAAGAGCCGAACTCGAACAAGCCATCGGCGAACCGATCGAGAACCGTTTTCAGACCCTGCACTACACTTTTGTGTGCTGGCTCTGCTTTGAGGAATACTGCTATGACCTCTATTCAAGGCTCTTTGAGTGAAAATTTTCAATCTTAAATCTCTTCATTATGAAAGCTTCTGAAAATTTTAGAAAAGCCATAGAGAATTATCTAAGCACTTTGGCGCAGGGCGATACAGCCTTTGCGCCACACTACGCCAAAGCTTCCAAGAATCTGGAGAGCTGTCTGAACTACATTTTCGGCGAGGTCAAAAAAACAGGTTTCTGCGCCTTTGACAATCAGGAAATCTTCGACATGGCAGTCAGATACTACACCGATGATTCCATCGGCACGCCCGCCCCTGTTGCATGCAGAGCCGTGGTGCAGACCCCTGCGCCCGCCGACCTGTTCTCACAGCCTGCAGCCCCTGCTGTGCCTATGAGAACCGAGCCTGTTCCAACAATAAAGAAAGACGTAAAACCTGCGGTGCAGACCGCCCTGACACTCTTTGACCTATGATACCCAAAACCATCATCGAAAAGCAGTTGACGGCGCTGAGCGCCTCACTTGCACCCATTAGAGAAGAGATATTTCTGTGGGCGGAGCAGAATATCTTTCTCAAATGGGGCGTATTGTCACGCTCCAAATTTTGCTGTTTGGAATGCGCCCACGTATGGAAACCCTCTTGTGCAGATACCTGCGCCAAGTTCACCACCTGTCCTGCCTGCGCAGGAAAGCTCAAAATGATGCCCTACAATCAGGTGCATTTCAAGGAAACCGAATACTTTGCCGTAGTGGAAACCTGTGCGGGGTTTCAGGTGGTGCGTATGGTTATTGCCCACAAGCACATGAAAAAGAATCTCGCCCCGACCTATTTCCACAAAGAGGTCATGCAGCATTGGATAAGTCCCAAAGGCGACGTGCGCACCCTTGCGCTCTCTACCAATGTATTTTCAAGCACCCACGATGCTTGGAAATTCTACTCCCCGCTCGAAATAAAGCCAAAAGATTTCACCCGAAATGCCAAGTTCTATATCAATCCTTTCAAGGTCTATCCGAAAATTAAAGTGCTTCCAATCTTAAAACGCAACGGTTTTAAATCATCAGTTTATGACATTGCACCCCACCTGCTCTTTGCATCGCTGTTGTCCGACCCCATTGCAGAAACCCTGCTCAAATCCCGTCAGCTGAACCTTTTGCAGTACTATCTCGGCGCATCACGCCAAAACATAAAACGCAATTGGCAGGCAGTCAAAACGGTCATTAAAAACAATTGCAAAATTTCAGATGTGCAGATTTGGGAGGATTATTTGGAACTATTGCGCTATTTCGGCAAAGACCTTTCAAACCCTTTCTTTGTCTGCCCTGAAAACCTGCATGAAGCGCATGACCGCTTAGTGAAAAGAAAAAGGGATCTGCTCAGAAAGAAAAAGCTCCACGACCTTCGCCTTCAAATCGAAAAGGCGCAGAAAAGGTACTCAAGCGACAAGAAGCGCTTTTTCGGGCTGTCCTTTCAGGAAAAAGACTTGAGCATTTCTGTGATAGAAAACGTAAGGGATTTTATGGTCGAGGGCGACGAACTGCACCATTGCGTGTTTACTAATGAGTATTACAGCAGAAAGGATTCGCTGATTCTTTCGGCTAAGGTCGCAGAGAAATCCGTTGAAACCATTGAAATCTCCCTGAGCCGTATGGAAATATTGCAGTGCAGGGGCATGCAGAACGAGCCCTCAAAATATCACAAAAAGATTCTAAGCATGCTTTCCGAGAACCTGTGCCGGATAAGGGACAGGATGAAGAAAAAGAAAGCAAAAAAAGAATTGGCTTGAGCCGGCAGTATGCCGGTTTTTTTTTTTTGGCGCGCAGACACTGTAAGGCATCATTTCCAGTCGGAATCCTGTAAATTTTAAGATGCCCTGATATAACAGCCTTCATTTGGTTTTAGGCTATCTTGCGGGATGTTGAACTGATCTCACCTTAAACTGGAATTATGATGCTATCCTACTTTCTGACAGGCTCGCTGCGTGACCATGACAATGATTTTGAACTGACCATCCGCCAAAACGGTGCGGATGTCCATAACCCTGAGTACATCCTAAGGCTCGAGGACCTCACCTCGCCCGAGAAGCTCTGCTGGGAATCGCTCCCGGCGGGTTTTGCGGACGCCCTTTCGGGGCTCAGCGATTTCGCGGGAAGAAAAACGCATCCGCTTCTATGGCAAAAATGCCACCTCTTCACCTGTGGATGCCCAGATCGACCGACAGCTCCAGGAGTTCATCTACCAAAATGCGCCCGGACATTTATAGCCTCTTATGAAAGCATCTCGGCGGCATCAATGAGGTTTTCATCACTGATGAATGCCCTGATGTAATCCCGCACCTCGGTGCCCCTGTCCGCCTCGGTCTCGAAATAATTGATATGGTACTGCTCGTCCTTGTCAAGGATGTGGATGATTTCCGTATAGCCTTTTGAAATAAGGCTTCCCTTGAGTTTTAGGATCGTATGCTGCTGTCTGGCATCCAAATCTTTTCTCACCTTTAGTTGTATCGCTTTTTCCATTGTGAAAAATTGCTGTTTTTTTGTTTATTCCTCAACCAAATTTAAATATTTAGACCATATGCGCATCAGCGGAATGTGTTAAAAAATGCAGGAAGGCTGCAAGGTGAAAATTTTAAAACGCCGGAACGTAATTGTGTAAAACGGCCTGAGTCCAAAAGAGTACTTTTAAAAATTATATAGGTTGAATAGCCAAACCACAGCCTCTTAAAAGATATCTAATGGAATACGAAAAACATCATTATGCGCCTGAAGGGCTGGGAGAAGATGCAGAACAGGAAGAAGAACTTCTTTTTCATCAAAACGACTGGAAAAAATAAATTGACTACTTTTACGGAAAACCAATGGCAGTCTCCGCTCGGAATTCCTGCCCAAAACCACAGACTTGAACCAAGACCTTACCACTTCAGACTACTACTTCCTTCAGAACGGAGGAGAATCCGCCGAGCTTATTAGAAATATTGACTGGAAAAGCCATTCTTTGGGCACGCCAGACAGCTGGCCTGAAAATTTGAAAAATACCATCGCCACCATACTGTCATCAAAATTCCCGATGTTCCTCTGGTGGGGAGACGGCCTGATCCAGTTCTACAACGACTCCTACCGCCCTATTTTCGGCAAGGAAGGCAGACATCCCAGAGCCATGGGACAGAAAGGCATCGAATGCTGGACTGAAATGTGGGATTTTATCCATCCGCTGATCACAAAAGTATTGACCGCCGGGGAAAGCGTATGGTATGATGACCTGCTCATGCCCATCCTGCGCAACGGTAAAATGGAAGAAGCCTACTGGACTTTCAGCTACAGCCCCGTCAGAGATGACGACCGCAAGATAAAGGGCGTGCTGGTAATCTGCAATGAAACCACCGAAAAGGTAAACAGCAGCATCCAGCTAAAACAAAACAGGGATGAACTCGAATTTGCCATCAATGCGGCTGAATTCGGGACCTATGACCTTGACCCAAAAACACGCCGTTTCTCCGCCAATGCAAGGCTTAAGGAATGGTTTGGGCTCAAAAACAATGAAGAGATAAAACTGACCGCGGCATTTGAGGCTATAGCAGAGAAGGACCGCCAGCGCGTCGCTGATTCAATCAATACCGCCCTTCAGTACGAATCAGGCGGCAGATATGATATCGAATATACCATCATACATCCAAAAACCAGACAGCCCCGTATAGTGCGTGCCCTTGGAAAAGCATGGTTTGACGGCAATAAGCAGGCATACCGCTTCAACGGCACCGTGCAGGACGTAACCCAGCACAGGAAAGCCGCCGATGAACTCCATAAATCCAGACAGCTTACCGACCTTACCATTCAGAGTATGGGGCTGGGGCTGTTCAGCGTGGACTACGGCGCCAATACCCTTGAATATTCACCAGAGTTCAGCATGATCCTCTGCGGCAGCTTCAAACCGGGGCTCAGCAGGAAGGAATTCCTCAAGTACGTGCATCCTGACGACCTGCACCTGAGGGGCAGCGCCATTGAGAGCGGGATGGAAAACGGTACCTTTTACTACACCCCTAGGGTCATCTGGGATGACGGAAGCGTGCACCGCATTGCCGTATCGGCAGCCCGCATCATCAATTCCGATGGGAAGACCGCGGCTTTTTCTGGAACCGTTGCCGATATCACCGAAAGGGAAAACAGCCGTCTGGCACTCCAGCAGGCGGAATCAAGGCTTGAGAAAACAAAACGCGAGGCAGACCGCCATTTCAAGAACGTGACCGACAGTTCTCCTACCGGATTATGGCTCTCCAATGCCGAAGGGATGATCACCTATTTCAATAAGACCCTCATCGACTTTACGGGACTTCCCTATGAAGAGCTGCTGGCAGGCAGATGGACCTGGGTCATCGCAGAAGAGGACTACGGCAGGACAAAAGAAACATATATAAAGGCCCTTGCCGAAAAAACGCACTTTGACGTTCTTTTCAGGGCAAGAAAAAATACGGGCGAGCTCATCTGGTGCCGTGCCGCAGGAGACCCTTTCTATGATACCGACGGGCAGTATGGCGGCTACGCCGGCTTCTGCATGGATATTGATGAAATCATCTCCACAAGGCAGGCGGTAATTGAAAGCCAGTACAAGGTCACTGCCATGATCGAACAGTCCCCGTTTGGGATCTGCCTGTTCACCGGCTATGATATGGAAATTGAGATCGCCAACGATATTATGATAGGATACTGGGGCAAGGACCGGTCTGTGATTGGACAGCCTTTTCTGCAGGCAGTGCCCGAACTTATCGGGCAGCCTTTTATGGATATCCTACGCGAAGTGTACCGCACCGGGGAAACCTATTACGGCCACGCCATGCCGGCGGACCTGAAGCTCAACGGGAAAATCAGCACCTATTATTTTGAATTCACCTATGCCCCTGTAAGGAACGCCAACGGCGAGGTATACGGCATCATGGATATTGCCACAGATGTCACCGAGCAGGTGATCGCCTCCAAAAAACTCGAAGAGGTCCGAATGGCGCTGAGTGGCGCCATCGAACTGGCAGAACTATCTACCTGGACCCTTGACGCCCAAGACAAGACCATAACCTGTTCAGACCGTTTTAAAGAATGGCTCGGACTGGAAAGCAATACAGCGGACCGAGGGGAGTTTCTAGAGCGTATCAGCGAGCCCTACAGGCATAAGGTGGTCGAGGCGCTTCAGGAGGCGCTCAGCGGCTCAGCGGAGCATTTTTATGATTACGAATTCGAGATCGTAAACCAAACAACGGGACAGCACCGCATCATCCACGCCAATGCGCAGGTGCAGTTCGGCAACGAAGGACAGGTGGCTTCCCTGAGCGGTACCGCCCAGGATGTGACCAAGCAGAGGGAACTCCAGCAGGAACTGGCTTTCAAGGTAAAGGAGAAGACAGCAGAACTGCAGTCCGCCAATGCCGAACTGGAAGCCAACAACAAGGAGCTCTCACAGTTTGCCTACATCGCCTCCCATGACCTGCAGGAACCGATCCGCAAGATCAGCGTCTTTACCGATATGATGAGAAGCAACCTGGAGAAGAATCCCCTGAAGGTACATTTCTACATCGACAAGATCATGTCATCCTCCAGAAGGATGGAAAACCTCATCAAGGACGTGCTCCAGTTCTCGAAACTCTCCAATATTGCGCAAGAGTTCGAACCGGTAGATCTTAACGATGTACTGACAGATATACTGGCTGATTTCGACCTGATCATCGAGCAGAAAAATGCTGTGATCCAGATCGGGCAGCTTCCTGTTGTGCAGGCCATACCGCTTCAGATGTCGCAGCTTTTCGGCAACCTGCTCTCCAATGCCCTGAAATATACCAAGCCTGACGCGGCTCCTCGCATCAGCATTACGGCATCAGCGATGCCGGAATCCGAAAAGAGGCTGCATGCCTTGGATCTCGAACTTGAATATGTAAAAATAGAAGTGCGCGACAATGGGATCGGATTCTCCCAGCAGCATGCCGAACAAATCTTCAATATCTTCCAGCGCCTGCATGGAAATGACCAGTTCTCGGGCACGGGAATCGGCCTTGCCATGTGTCGCAAGATCATGCAGAACCATAATGGGGAGATCACCGCTTCCTCACAGGAAGGCATCGGAACTGCCTTTACGGTCATTATGCCGGTACAGCACGAAAAAATCGGGGGATTGTAAGAAAGTGGCGGGGAAAACAGTATATTTACATCCGCTTATACTAGATTATGAACACCATTTTTTTGATTGACGACGATCCGGACGACCGCGAGATTTTTCAGGAAATCCTCGAGCAGGAACATCCGTCGATTATATTCCAGCAGGCCGAAAACGGATCTGCCGCCTTCGGGAAATTAAAATCGAAAGGCTTTTCCAAACCAGATCTTATTTTTCTTGACCTGAATATGCCCATTATGGACGGACGCGCGTTCCTGCAGCAGATCAAAAAGGAAACCTCGCTGCAGGATATTCCGGTAATTATTTACAGCACATCCTCCAGCGAAATAGACAAAAAATTTGCAGCCGAGAACCATGCCGCCCAGTTCCTCACCAAGCAGTATTCCATAGAGCTGCTTCGAAAGGACCTCAATGCCGCGGTGGAAAAATTTCTAACGGTTTGACATATAAAGGGAAATCCCAGTTCAGGGCTTCCCTTTTTTATTTTCATGCACAGGATTACAAAAGCCTTTCAAAATGGATCGGAAGATCATGGATGCGCTTTCCAGCAGCATTGAAAACAGCATTGGCAATCGCCGGGAGCATTCCCACAACGCCGATCTCGCCTACCCCTTTTATCCGCAGACCGTTTATGAACTTTACTGCGTTCAGGGAAGTATAGGACCAGTTGCCATGCATCATAATTTGGATCTCCACTTAAAAAAGCATGAGCCTTTTTTCCGTCTGGTGGCCGCTGGCAATGATATAGTAGAGTGACATTTGACAACAATAAAAAAGCAACAGTAATGAAAGAAATATTTTTCTATGACTGGCAGAGTATAATAAGAGCGGCAGCTACAGCTGTCACTGCATTTATTGTACTATTCCTATTTGTTAGAATTTCCGGAAAAAGAACCCTTGAACAGCTCAACGCTTTTGACTTCATTGCTTCGATTGCACTCGAATCTACTCTCTCCGATATTATGCTGGCTATGATACCAATAGCTGAAGGTGCTGTCGTAGTGTTCCTGATTATTCTGCTTCAGTATATTTTCGCATGGCTGGCAAGATCTTCAACAAAAATGGAAAAGCTTATAAATACCGTTCCCCGGATTGTTTTTCATAATAACATGTTCCATAAAGATACAATGGCGCGCGAAGCACATCAATTTCAGTGCTATGTAAAATAGGCTCCCATTTTAGGGATTCTTTTACTTCCTTTCTTAAAATGTCATTATTCTTTTTCATGGCGCTTTTTAGTTTAAAAAATTAATTCAGTGCTGCAGATCGAACCTCTACAGCAAACATCCTTTTTGTGACAAAAAAAAAATTGATTAAAGAATATGGGAGGGAAAATGATCTTCATCAATCTTAAAAATGACTTGAACCATTATTAGAGCGAAACCTTTTTTATCACAAAAAGTCAAGGCTTTTCTTTAAATTATTTAAAATCTAAGTTTTAGTCAAAAATCGTAGCACAGCAAATTATAAAAGCAGAAATTCAGATAAAGAATAATCAAAGAAATCAAAATTCTACTAAGTCACATGCTGTAACTGGATGTTACTCAAAAACTGAAAATAAAATTTAGAATCATTCTAGTGGAATTACCCTAAAACGAAAGGTATTTTGAGTTAATTTTATTTGGAAAAACAATCAAAATGAATGTTATTGAAAAAGACCTATTAGAAGGCAGTTCTTCTTATTTGCAACCGGGGTACTTAGCAATAGCGATGTCAGCATTGTCAGGTTATATTTTGGTGTTAAGATCCCAAAAGGCAGAATGTGCCTTTTAGCTAATTAAAAAAATTAATCCAATCTTAAGCAATAAAAAAAAATAAGACAGCTAAGAATCCGTTATTTCGTAAATATCTAAAAAAACTAAACTCTGAAATGAAGCTGATTACCTTGTTCCTTTTATTGACAACAGCAATTACCATAAACTGGGAACCTGATTTTAATAATGCTAAAAAAATTGCAAAGGAAAAACACGAATTGATTCTATTGAACTTCTCCGGCTCAGACTGGTGCGGCCCATGTATTGTAACACGTAGAGACTATTTTGAAAGCGAAGTTTTTACTGCCATGGCAAATGAAAATCTAGTGCTTGTCAATGCTGATTTTCCGAGAAAAAAGAAAAATATCGGAACTCCTGAGCAGATTAAACGAAATGAGGATTTAGCAGAAATTTATAATAAAGATGGAAGTTTTCCTTTAACGCTTCTTTTGGATGCTGATGGCAAAGTAATCAAAACCTGGCATGGAAAACCAGAAACTGCTCCTGAACAATGGACTGCCGAAATAAAAGCGATCTGTGACAGCCATAAATAACATATCAAATAAACAGAAATATTCAAAATCCCTGAAACTTATGGGGAACAACTTTACTATAACAGTTGTTGCAGTGAATGAAAAAACAGGAAATGAATATATTAATCTGGCCATTGAAGAAATCAAGCGGATTGAAAAACTATTGACTACCTATAAAGAGGATAGCCAGACGAATCAAATCAATCAGAATGCAGGAATCAAACCCGTCAAAGTAGATTTGGAAGTTTTTAATCTTATCGAAAGATCTATCGGAATCTCCAGCATAACGCAAGGAGCATTTGATATTTCTTATGGAAGCATTGACAAAAGCCTTTGGAATTTTGACAAATCTATGACTATACTGCCAGATGCTGAAACAGCATTAAAAATGGTACATCTTATTGATTATCGAAATATTATCCTTGATAGAGAAAACACAACCGTATTTTTAAGAGAAAAAGGAATGCGTATTGGTTTTGGAGGCATCGGAAAAGGATATGCCGCAGAAATGGCAAAGCAGATTCTTATCAAACATAATGTACAAAGCGGCATTATTAATGCCAGCGGAGATCTTTGCGCTTGGGGACTGCAGCCGAACGGTAAAAAATGGACAATAGGCGTGGCTAATCCTGATGCGCCAAATGCGGCATTTTCTTATATGGAAATATCCAATAAAGCAGTGGCTACATCAGGCAACTATGAAAAATTCGTGACCATTAATGGGAAAAAATATTCGCATACTATTGACCCAAAAACCGGGCTTCCGATAACTGGAATAAAAAGCGTAACCATTATCTCTTCAAATGCAGAATTTGCAGATGCAATGGCGACTCCAATTGCTGTTATGGGAATTAAAGCTGGCTTGTTTTTAATAGATCAGATACCTGATTTATACTGCATAATAATTGATGATAACAACAAAATTTACACATCCAAAAACATCCGTCTAAAATGAAAAGGGCAAAGCGAAAAATTCTCGTATTGTTATGCAGTACTGCTTTTAATGGCATGCTGCTTACCTCCTGCACCTCTGTAAAGGAATACCAAAAGGGAAAACTCAACGATTCTGAAATGGTGCTCTCCAACAGGAAAATCGAAAAAACGGAACTTAGTTTCCAATCCTACCGCGAGGGAGCTTCCGGGGCGAATTCAGGAAAAAGCGGTGGTGGCTGCGGCTGCAACTAATACTCAAAAGCTTAAAAATGAAAAGGGTATTCATAACAGGATTTGCTTTATTGGCATTATTTCAGACAAGGGCTCAAAATGCACCAACTGATTCTACCAGTTACAAAAGCAAAAAATTAAAATTGGAAGAAGTAAATTTAGTGTCAAGCTACTATAAACAGGATGGGAACAATTCTGCAGTTACAGGAGGAATTGGTTCTGAACATCTTACAGATATTGCCAATACCATTGATGTAAAACTGGTTAAATACGGAGAGACAGGAATCAAACATACTTTTGATATAGAAGCCGGAATCGATCATTATACCTCCGCCTCGTCAGATATGATTGATTTGAGTGCAAATTCATCTGCTTCATCTTCAGACAACCGCTTCTATCCTTCTTTGACTTATTTTAGAGAAAATGAAGAAAAAGGCAGAACTCTTGGAATCGGCGTTTCTTCATCGACAGAATTTGATTATCAGTCATTTGGAGGAAATATCAGTTTCTCTCAAAAAACAAAAGACAAAAACGGTGAATTTACTGCCAGATTTCAGACTTTTATTGATCAGCTTAAATTAATTGAACCAATTGAACTCCGTGCTCCTGGAAGCGAAGGTTATGATAGTGCCAACAGGAATACTTTTGCTGGAACCTTGAGTTACTCACAGGTCATAAACAAAAATTTACAGGTCATGATTGTAGGTGATGTTATCAGCCAAAACGGATATTTAAGCCTTCCTTTTCACAGGGTTTATTTTGCAGACGGTTCTGTTCATCAAGAAAAAATGCCAGACACAAGACTAAAAATTCCATTGGGAATAAGAGCAAGCTATTTCTTAGGTGATAATTTGATTATCAGGGCATACTATAGATATTACACTGATGATTGGAGTATCAAAGCGCATACTGCTGATCTGGAGATTCCTGTCAAATTAACTCAGGCATTTTCATTGAGTCCTTTTTACAGATATTACACCCAAAGCGGAACCAAGTATTTCAAACCTTACGGAGAACATACTGCAGCCGATGAATTCTATACCAGCAACTATGATTTATCAAAGTTTGACAGCAGTTTCTTTGGAATGGGCATGAAATTTACACCTCCAAATGGTGTATTTGGTCTCAAACACTGGAATACTTTGGAGATTCGTTATGGCCATTATGCTAGGACTACTAATATGGCTTCAGATATTGTCAGTATTAATATAAAATATAGATAGCCAAAGTTAAAAAATTCCAGCACCAATAACATTCCTGTCCTAAACAAATATGATATTTATTTAGGATAAAGATTTATATAATTTATTATTTGAATCAAATTCTTGTAATAATAAATCAACTAAACTTATAGATTTTAATTTAATAAATATTCTTTAGAGGTTCAATTATATTTTTAAAATAGTCTTTTAGCATTTAACTTCTACGATACATACAAACCGCTTCTAAATAAAAAATTAAAATAATCACCTTGCAAATTCACCTGAAAATATGCTAATTTCTTTAAATCATTCATAAAATGGTTTGTAAATTGCTCAGTAAGGTCATTTAAGGAGACAACTAGCAAATAGTTGTCTCTTTTTTTATGCCCTAATACGTAGATTTTTCAAGCCTTCACAGCATAATATTTGCGGTTCGATTTTTTCACAAGAAATTCTTAGTCTGTTTGAAATAAACAGTGTTAAACTGGCGCTATTAGAGATTTAATCGAAGCTGGACGATCGTTCGAAATCCCATTCAAGATATAGGATTTTTTCTCTTTGGTTTATCATAATTTTTTGATATTAAATATTGTTGTTCAACTGAGTTTAAAAATTGATTTACTTCTCTTTTAAATATAATTGTTGCTCGACTAAAGCAAAAAATTGTTTTATTTTCCATTTCTATGCAAAAGGATAACTAAATAAAACGAAACCCCCAGTAAAGCTTAATTTTACTGAGGTTTTATTGTTTAAGACTAAATTTGTAATGAGAAATTTATGAATTATTGTTCATCTTGATTCATGGCAGACATCAATAAAGTGTAGGCATTTTTCACAACGATTTTAGAAGAATTATTTAACTCATTTGAAGCAACCTGACAGAAACCTTCGTTTTTAACTCCAGACTTCACTTCCACCATTTGAAACTGATTATTACCAATATCTATAAAAACATAAAATTTGCCCTGCCAGCGCACTACAGCATCTTCAGGAATTGTAAGAGCTTTTTGATTCCCTACTTCAACTTCGGCATTGATAAACAGCCCAGGCAAAAGTGACGGATTATAAACATTTACTTTACAGATAATTTCTGCAGCACGATCGCCATTTAAACTTTGATTGATAAAGGCAATTTTTGCCGGGTATTTTTTAGTATCCGAATTATTGGCGAAAGCCATAACGGTCTGTCCCACAGATAAGGAAGCAACATCTTTTTCAAAAGCATTTAGAGTCAGAACTATGTCTTTTTTGTCAATCAATTCAAAAAGCATATCGGTTGGATTTACATATTTCCCCACATTGACATTCACTTTTGATACCAAACCGTTTATTGGTGAAATCACCTTTATCGTATTGCTAATTGTAGAAACCGTAAGCTTTTTTGGATTGATTCCCAATAAAGTGAGTTTATGCTCCAAAGAAGACATTGTAATACGCTGTGTTCTCATTTCGGTAGTAATCTGCTCCAAAACCTTATCACTGCTCGCTTTGTTTGTATTAAGTTCTTTCTGCCTTTTATATTCATTTTGAGCCAGTTCAAATTTTTCTTTCGCCATAAGATAATCCTGCTGCAATTCAATAAACTGCATATCTTCTAATACGGCCAAAACTTGTCCTTTCTGCACATTCATCCCCGCAATCAAGTTCGTGCTTTTTACATATCCTCCTAATGGAATGCTGATGCTCACAACACTTTTTGGAGGAACAGTAACAGTACCTTGCAGCTGTAAAACTTCTTGTATGTTTCTAAGCGTTGGATTGCCTGTTTCTAGTCCTGCGTTTTTAACCTGTTCGGTAGTTAATTTTATAACCGATATACTTTTATCCTCGGCATTCTTGTTCTCTTCATTTTGCTTCTTTCCGCAAGAGATCAGTACTAATGCGCTTGCAAACGCTGAAATATATTTTTTCATTTTAAATATTATTAAGATTTTGCAGTGTAACAACTGCTTTATTATAAGCATCCAATGCGTCTAGATATTCACTTTTAATTGTAATGGCTTGATTTACTACTAAAACCCATTGCAAGTAATCGATATCTCCATTCTGCAATTGGCTGCTTGAAGCTTCGATAATGGTTTGAGCATTTTTTAGTCCGTCCGTTTCATAATACGCCAAGCTTTCTTCGTATTTTTTCAGCTCGCGATCTGCATTTTCAATATTAGTTTTTACTTCTATTTTTAAAGCTTCAGACAACTCTGCATAACTTTCATATTCTGCTTTTGCCGCTCTTTTTCGTTCAGATTGACTCGTGAAAAAAATAGGGATCGAAAGTCCAGCATTTATGTAATTAAATCTTTGTGAACTATCATAATAAACTTCCTGACCTGAAGTGTTAGTTTGAGTTCCGATAATACTTAAATTATTATAACCTAAAGTAATTTCAGGAAGCATTTTGGCACTTTCTGTCTTCCATCTCCATTTGGCAGATTCCGATTCAAATTGCGAACGCTGAACAGCAGGAAGATTTTCTGTTTTTAAACTTTCGATTGAAGCTCTATCTAAAACTGCTTTTAGCTTTTGCTTTTTAGGAGCATGTTCAACTTTATCTTGAAGAATAGCATTGAATGAATTTAAAGCAATTTCGATATCTCTGTTTACCATTACAAGTTGATTGCTGTAGAATTGTCTCGCAGATTGCGAAGCGCTTTTTTCTAAAACATTGGCTTCACCTGCTTTAAATCTTAAATCTGATTTCTTTTCCATGATTCTATAAATGGAATCGGCATAGACCAAAAGTTCTTTTTTGCTGTTCAGCCACAAATAATTGTAATAAATAGTCCGAACTCTCGTTTTAATTTCCTGAGAAGTCAGCTGCACTTCAGCTTTTGCTTTATTAAAATCGGCTTGAAATGCTTTTTTCTGATTGCTGTAAACGGTAGGAAAAGCAAAAGTCTGGCTAATTCCAAATCTCGTGTCTTTCTTTACGCTGTTAAACTGTCCGTAATCGGCATCGATTTGTGTCTGCGGAAGATTATATCCTGTTTTTTGCAAATGGCCCTTAGACTGTTCGTTTAATTTTGCCGATTTAATCGTTCTGTTGTTTTGAATCGCAATTGAAATAGATTCGTCTAGCGAAATTGGTAATTCTTGCGCATTTGCTATGTTACCAATAAAAAGAATGCTCAATAAAATGGTTAGATTATTCATGTGTTTTTTTCTTTTTTGAGAAAACCCTTTAGCGTGAAAAGTCATCAAATAAATAGCTGGAAGTACAAAAAGAGTTAAAAGTGTTGCTGTTACCAATCCACCGATTACCACTGTCGCTAGCGGACGCTGTACCTCTGCTCCTGCACCATTACTTAAAGCCATTGGAAGAAATCCTAATGAAGCCACAGCTGCGGTCATTAAAACTGGACGTAATCTATTTTTGGTTCCTAATAAAATAATGTCAAAAGGATCTGTGATTTCCCCGTGTTTTTGAATTCGGTTAAACTCGGAAATCAAAACAATTCCGTTTAATACTGCAACTCCAAAAAGCGCAATAAAACCAACTCCTGCCGAAATACTAAAAGGCATATCTCGCAAGGCTAAAGCAAACACACCTCCTATTGCAGATAATGGAATGGCGGTAAAAATGATTATTCCTTCTTTAAACGATTTAAAAGCAAAATAAAGCAAAGCGAAAATCATCAATAAAGCGGCAGGAACTGCAACTCCCAATCTCGCTTTTGCCTGCTGAAGATTCTCAAAAGCTCCACCATAAGTGACATAATAACCTGGATCAAATTTAATCTGCTGATTTACTTTCTGCTGTAATTCTTCCACAATTGACTGAACGTCTCTACCTCGAACATTAAATCCGACAATGATTCTTCTTTTGGCATTTTCTCTCTGAATTTGGTTTGGCCCTTCAACTTCATCTACTTTAGCCACTTGATAAAGCGGAATCTGCATTCCTGATGGTGTTGCAATCAACAGATTTCTAACGTCTTCAATACCTTTTCTTCCGTTGTCTTCTACACGAATCACCATATCAAAACGTTTTTCACCTTCGTAAATACTTCCTGCAACAGCACCTGCAAAAGCGGCGTTAATTGTTGCATTCACATCAGCAACACGCAAACCGTATTTCGCCATTTCTGCCCAATTATAATCAATTACGATTTGAGGCATTCCAGTAACTTTTTCTACGTATAAATCGGCTGCACCTTCAACGGTTTTACTTATGTTTCCAAGTTTTTCTGCATATTCAGAAAGTTTCTGAAGATCTTCTCCATAGATTTTACAAACCAAATCTTGTTTTGCTCCTGTCATTAATTCGTTAAAACGCATTTGAACAGGAAATTGAAATCCAGTTGTAACTCCTGGAGCAACTTTTTTTACCGTTTTAGTCATTTTATCAGCCAATTCAGAAAACGAAGAAGCGCTTGCCCATTCCGATTTGTCTTTTAGAACAATAATCATATCTCCACCTTCAATTGGCATTGGATCGGTTGGAATTTCAGCACTTCCAATTCTGGAAACTATTTGCTGAACTTCTGGATATTCTTTTTTCAATTCCTTAGAAATTTTCGTGATGGTTTCAGTAGTTGTTGAAAGATTGGTTCCAAGAAGTAAACGGGTTTCAACGGCAAAATCTCCTTCTTCCAACTGCGGAATAAACTCTCCTCCCATTCTTGCAAACAATAAGACTGCGATTCCGAAAAGTACAAATGCTCCAATGACAATCGATTTTCTAATGCGTAAAGCTTTCGTCAGCCAACCTTCATAAGCATTTTCTAATCTTTCCATAACACGGTCAGAAAGATTTTTTTTATGGCTGATTTTTTTGCTTAAAAATAAAGCACTAACCATTGGCACATAAGTCAATGATAAAATGAAAGCTCCTAAAATGGCAAAGGCAACAGTCTGCGCCATTGGTTTGAACATTTTACCTTCAATACCTTGTAAAGAAAGAATTGGCAAATACACAATCAGAATGATAATTTGTCCAAAAACTGCTGCGTTCATCATTCGTGCGGCCGATCCTGTCACTTCTTTATCTATTTCTTCTTGCGAAATAGAATCTATTGCTTTGTATTTTTTTGAGCTGTGAAGATGATGCAGAATGGCTTCTACGATAATAACAGCTCCATCTACAATTAGTCCAAAATCTAAGGCGCCAAGGCTCATTAGGTTTCCGCTTACGCCAAAAGTATTCATCATAATAATGGCAAAAAGCATAGCTAATGGAATAACTGAAGCTACAATAAAACCGGCTCTTAGATTTCCAAGGAATAAAACCAGAATCAGGACAACGATTAAAGCACCTTCAATTAAGTTTTTTTCTACTGTTCCAATGGCGTTGTCTACCATTTTGGTTCGGTCTAGAAAAGGCTCAATTTTTAAACCTTCTGGAAGAATTTTTTCAATTTCGGCTATTTTGTCTTTTACATTAACAATAACATTATTGGCATTTTCTCCTTTCAGCATCATAACAATTCCGCCGACAGATTCTCCGTATTCGTCCGTAGTCAATGCACCATAACGAATTGCCGAAGAAATCTTAACATCAGCAACATCTTTTACTAAAATTGGAAGTCCGCCTTGTGTACTTTTAACTACAATATTTTCAATATCTTCAATACTTTTAGCTAAACCAGTACTTCTGATATAGGAAACCGTTGGCCCTTTCTCGATATAAGCTCCCCCAGTGTTTTCGTTACTGCTATTTAGAGCTGTAAAAACTTCGCTGATGGTTAGATTTTGAGCTTTCAATCTGGCAGGATTTACTGCAATTTCATACTGTTTTAATTTCCCTCCAAAAGTTGAGACATCTGCAATTCCTGCTGTTCCTAAAAGCTGTCTCCTAATTGTCCAATCCTGAATGGTTCTTAAATCTTCAAGAGAATATTTCTCTTCAAAGCCTGGTTTTGGCTTTAAAACATATTGATAGATTTCTCCTAAACCTGTAGTGACAGGAGCCATTTCGGGTCTGTTGGCATTTCGATCGATTTCTACCTGTTGGAGTCTTTCTGTTATCTGCTGTCTTGCCCAATACACATCGGCATCGTCTTCAAAAACAACACTTACTAATGAAAGTCCGAAGCGAGAAATACTACGGCTTTCTTTAAGATGCGGAATATTGCTGATCGCCTGTTCAATCGGAAAAGTGATCAGTCTTTCTACGTCTTCAGCTCCAAGGGATGGCGCTGTTGTAATAATTTGCACCTGATTGTTTGTGATGTCCGGCACGGCATCAATCGGCAACTGGGTAACCTCATACACGCCATAGACAATCCACAGCAGTGTAAAGATTCCAATTGCCAGTTTGTTCTTAACTGAGAACTGAATTACTTTATTAAGCATAATGTATTAATTGAAAAAATAATAAATGAAGAGCTCGAAACAATACGTTTCAGCCACTTCAATAAAAATTTTAAAAAATAATTATGCGATTGGAGGTCTAAAAAGGGAAAGCAGATTTGGATCTGAAAAAAGATCAGATCTATAAGTTGGTATTTTTGATTGTGGTATCTCCGGATTGAAAGGAACCGGAAGTAAATCTTTGTCCTCTAAAATGAAGACAAAGTGTACTGAACTGCTGTTTATTGTTTTAAAGGGAAGTTGCATGTCACGGTCTGAGTCATTGTCTTTTAAATCTTCTCCCCAATAATGCATGGACAAGAAATCCAAAAAACTTAAGTCCATTAATTGTTTGTGCTCTTGGTAATGCTGCATTAATACAGGCAATTTATAAAACTGCTGCACAAAACTGCTGTTGGAAGCTATTAGAAAAATAAATATGTAGACAATCTGTTTTCGCACGAGGCAAATTTAACATAAATTATTATTATTTCTAACTGCCAAAAATTATTTAAAAATATAATAACTTACAAATTGATGTTTTTTAAATAAAAAATTTAAAACTGCTTTAATGGTTAAATTTGATTGGGAAATTTTAAAAAATATAATCTAAATTCACTTGTAACAAGTTGATTTCCTATTAGTTTAAAAATTTATATTTAAAAGTTTTATAAAATGTTATTACAATTTTGTTTTAGCATTTTTTAACATTTAACCCTAACAGGATATATAAACCGCTTCAAAATAAAAAACAAAAATAATTATTTTACAAAATCACTTGAAAATAAAATAATTTCTTTAAATCATCATAAAATGGTTTGTAAATTGTTCAGTAAGGTCACTACTCGGGACAAAAGAAAAATATCATCTTTTGTCCCGTTTTTTTTTGCCCGTAATCTATTGTTTACCAAATAGATGCAGTTGACCATTTCATTGATTCGGGCGGTGCGGATTTTCTTTTCTTCAAATGTGAAATTTTCAGGAAAAATTAAACCAATCATCTCCCTAGAATCAGCTAAAGTCCCATTTTCAAAGGTCTCGCCGAGTTTTATAAGGTTTTCCAGTCCTGAGTTCGTTAACTGCTCTATATTAGTCCTATCATCCTCTACATTTCCAATCTCTTTTTCCAGCTTACTTATAACAGCATTGTACTCCGCTTTCATGAGATTATAATCTTCAGGATCTATTTTCTCTGTAACCAGCAAATTTCTGGCAACTGATAATTTCTTTTCATAAACTGCAATCTGCTCAAGGGATTTCTTCTTTTCATTGGCGACCACACCTGTATGCTCTCTGTAAGCTTCAAGCAGAACTGCCGTGTATAATTTCTTTACTTCTGCTAAAGGTTTTAATTTATTTAAATGTTCTTTAAATATTTTATTAACTACCTCTGAGTTTATTCTCCATCTGCAATCCTTATCACAATGATAATAGTAATAATATTTACTTCTTCCTTTGCATTTGCTTCCTGTTAATTTCTGACCGCACTGCGGGCAAAGAAAAAAGCCCCGCAAGAGAAAGTTCTCAATAGTCTTAATTTTCGGTCTGTATGTTCTAGCTTTACTGTCCAGAACATCCTGTACCCGATAAAATAATCCCTCGCTGACAATCGGCTCATGCTGTCCATTGACCCATTTTTCTTCTTCATCCTTGTATTTGGGCACAACTATCTTCCCGCAGTAGAGCGGATTTCTTAGAATTACCCATAAATTGCTCTTAGATAAGACAAGCCCTTTATCTTTTGCCATCTGGTAAATAGACTCGGTGCTAAAAACATTTCTTGCAACCTGTTCGAATATCCAAATAAGTTTTGCCGCTTTTTCCGGCACAATAGCAATATATTTCTTTCCATCCTCAGTAATCTTATTTGCATATCCATAAGGCGCCATTCCCATGTGCCTCCCCTCCTTCTTCCCGCGTCTAAGACCTTGAAAAGTATTTAATGCCCGACGGTCATTTTCAACCTCGGGCGCAGCCAGATAAAAGGCAAGCATCATTTTATTTTCTGGAACACTTAAATCAAGCGGCTGTTCTATAGCCTGTGGTTCTACACCCAATTTTCTTAAAACATTGATCATTTGGTAAGCATCACCGGCATTACGACTGAACCTGTCCCACTTCATAAAAAGCACCATGTTGATTTTATTCTTGTATTTTTTCAAATCAGCAAGAAATTTTTTCCATTGAGGCCTGTTGAAGGTCTTTACCGAATGGTCTTCATATATTACATTACGTATCTGTATATGGTTTATACTACAATACTTTCTCATCATTTCCTCCTGATTGCGCTGTGAGAACCCTTTCTCTGCCTGCTCATCCGTACTCACTCTAACATACGGGTCTAATATATGCATTTGTCTTTTGAGATAATTCGCATTTAATCAGTTAAAGCAACCGTCTGTTTAGCTACAAGATCCAAAATGAATTGTGTATTGCAGCATTTTGCATATCAGTTATTAGAAATAACAATATCAATCCTTTCGATGCGAAAAACCTGATTTGAAGCAATAGAAACATCACTCCGTCATGAAGCCGTAATGGCTTTGACCATATTTGAATGCAGCATCAATGCTGCAGTTTATAGAAATATAATATAGGGCAAAGACAAAAATTTTTGTTGTTTATTTCTTTGGGACATGCAGCTTTACATGTTTATTGAAAAAAAAATCTTCTCAAATTGCGCACTGTATAATTATACTCTAAATGTGCAAAGATTCTCTATGAATTCGGCTTATATAAAATATTCTCGAACATCCTCTTGATATAAGTAAGCTGGTTTTAACTTGTCATTTATTTTAAAGTTAATGTTTTTGTTTTAAAATAAAAACTGGACTGATCCAGAAAACAGTTTTCTTCTGTAAATGGCATAATTGATTCTGGATTGCTGTCTGCAACACAAATCATGCTGTTTAAATAATTGCCTTTTTGATTGCTAAAAAGCATAATATCTTCGCCGACTATTCTAACTTTAAAAAAAATATTATGAAGAATACCTCTTTTATTTTAATGTTGCTATGCTGCTTTTCTTTAGCAATTAATGCTAAAAATACAGAAGTTTATCCAACAAATTGGTGGGTAGGAATGAAGACCAATTCCATTCAATTATTAATTCGAAGTACTGATGACTCTTTTACTACAGATAAAATCAACATCAATTATCCGGGAATAGCGATAAACAAAACTTATTCCTTTCCAAATTCAAAATACATTGCGGTAGATATTACTATTTCACCCGAAACTGCTGCTGGTGATGTAATTATTGAATTGAATCAAAAATCTGGGAAACAGAAAATAAAATGGCCTATATACAACCGAAGAGCTGGTAACGGAATACAATATGCGCAGGGAGTGACTTCCAGCGACTTTATCGAATTGATTATGGTTGATCGCTTTAGTAATGGAGATACTGCCAATGATAAAATCAAAGGAATGCGTGACCAGTCCCTTAATCGAAAAGAAATGTATGATCGTCATGGAGGAGATTTGCAAGGTGTGATTAATAATCTGGACTATATTCAGGGGCTTGGAGTTACAGCATTGTGGTTTACTCCGGTTATGGAAAATGATATGGAGGAAAGAACAGAGCATGGTTACGCAATTACAAATCATTACAAAATTGATCAAAGATATGGCGGAGATGCGATGTATGAAAAATTGAGCAATCAGCTTCACTCAAGAGGAATGAAGCTTATTTTTGATGCTGTTTATAATCATATTGGGTCATTTCATTTTCTAGAATTAGATCCTCCTGCAAATGACTGGGTTCACCGCTGGCCCGAATATACTCAAACCAATTATAGAGAGATTCCGCTTTTTGATCCTTACGGAACAAAATCTGACAAAAAGAAAATGAGCGATGGCTGGTTTGATAAAATAATGCCAGACATTAATCAAGATAATCCGTTTATGGCCAATTTCATTATCCAAAATTGCATTTGGCATATTGAAAAGTTTGGTATTGATGGAGTTCGCCTTGATACTTATACCTATAATGACCTGAATTTTGCCAACCGCTGCAACAAAGCTATAATGGATGAGTTTCCAAAGATTTCCATTTTTGGCGAAATAATGGTGCACGGGGTAGCAAATCAGGCTTATTTTGAGCAGAATAATATAGATACACCGTTCAAAAGCAATTTGCCTTCAGTTGTAGATTTTCAGAGTCTGTATTACGGAATCATTCCAGCTTTGACAGAACCTTTTGGGTGGAAAGGCGGAGTCAATCAATTGTATTATACTTTGAGCAGTGATTTTTTGAGTAAAAATCCAATGCAGAAAGTATTGCTTTTAGATAATCATGACGAGGCTCGATTTTTTTCATTAATGGGAGAAAATGCAGAAAAGCAAAAAATTGGGTTTCAGTGGCTGCTGACCTGCAGAGGAATTCCACAGCTATATTATGGTTCTGAAGTTTTGATGAAGGGATTTAAAAATCCAGATGGCTTACTAAGAGCTGATTTTCCAGGAGGATGGAAAGAAGATGAGAAAAATGCTTTTACAGGAAAAGGAATGACTGATGACGAAAAATCGACACAGGAATTGGTTCGCAAGCTGGCTAATTTTAGAAAAAATGCATCAGCAATAAAAACGGGAAAAATGATGCATTATACGCCTGTAGATGGCTTATATGTTTATTTTAGATATGATGACAGCCAAACAATAATGTGTGTGATGAATACAAGCAATTCTGAAAAAGAAATTGATTTTCAAAAATATAATGAAAGGACAGCCGGTTTTGCTTCTGCTAAAAATGTTATTACAGAAGAAAAAATTTCGACTTCTCAAAAAACAGTTATTCCAGCAACAAAAATGTGGGTTCTGGAATTAAGTAAATAAAAAAATCGGCAAAAATAACCAATATGGCTTTACAGCGAATAAAGATTTTGCTGACAGTCTTCTTTTCAATTCAATATTGTTTAGCACAGGAACAGTCTAAAATTGAAAAAAGAAGTTATACCACAAAATCATTAGAAAATAATAAAGCTCCAATAATTGATGGAATTTTAACCGATTCAAGCTGGGATATCGTAGATTGGCAAACCGATTTTATAGAGAATCTTCCCGATGAAAATACAGCTCCAACAGAGCAGACTAAGTTTAAAATTCTTTACGATGCTAAATTTTTATATGTTGCTTTCAAGTGTTATGATAAAGAGCCCGAAAAAATTGTAAAACGTTTGTCAAGACGAGATGGTTTTGACGGCGATTTTGTCGAAGTGAATATTGATAGTTATCACGACAAGCGTACTGGATTTTCGTTTACTATTTCGGCATCGGGAGTTAAAAGTGATGAATTTATTGCAGATAATGGGAATAACTGGGATGCAAGCTGGAATCCGATTTGGTATGTAAAAACAAATATTGACTCAGAAGGCTGGACTGCTGAAATGAAAATTCCGCTCAGTCAGTTAAAATTCAGTGCGGGCAAAGATCAAATTTGGGGTTTTCAAGCTACGCGCAGGTATTTTCGAAAACAGGAGCGATCGGTTTGGCAACGTATCCCGGCTGATGCGCCGGGCTGGGTAAGTGAATTTGGAAATTTAGAGGGTTTAGCCAATCTTAAACCCCAAAAACAATTGGAAATTCAGCCTTACTTTTTAACGCAGCTTGATACATATGAACAAGAAAACGGAAATCCATTTAGAGACGGGGAAGATCTCACATTAAATGCGGGACTTGATGCTAAAATTGGAGTTACAAATGATTTGACGCTGGATTTGACTATAAACCCTGATTTTGGTCAGGTTGAGGCCGATCCTGCTGTAATTGCTTTGGATGGATTTCAGATATTTCTTCAAGAGAGACGTCCTTTTTTTATCGAAAACAAAAACATTTTCGATTGCAATTTTGGAAACAATGAAGACAATCTTTTTTATTCCAGACGTATCGGTCGAAGTCCGCAAGGGATAATTACAACTCAAAAAGAAGATTTTATCAAACGTCCTCAAAATACAACCATTTTGGGTGCCGCAAAATTTAGCGGGAAAACAAAAAATGGTTGGTCATTAGGAATTATGGAAAGTGTTACGGCAGACGAATATGTCAAAATCGATAACGGTCAAGAACGACAAGAAGTTCATGTAGAACCGCTTACCAATTATTTTGTAGGCCGTGTTCAAAAAGATTTTAACGGCCGAAATAGTTTTCTGGGAGCAATCTTAACGGCAACCAGCAGAAATACAGATGAACCGCAATTTCTGCTTTTGCGAAAAGCAGCATATACCGGCGGATTGGATTTCAAGCACAATTGGAAAAATCGGAAATATTTTATAGGTGGAAATGTAATTTCAAGTCATGTCTTAGGTTCAAGAGAATCGATTACGAACACGCAGAAAGAAATTTCACATTTGTTTCAAAGAGCAGATGCTGATTATGTTTCTGTTGATGAAAGCAGAACGTCACTTACGGGGACGGGAGGAAAGATTGAAGCAGGAAAAGCAGCTGAGGGACACTGGCGATATAATGCGACACTAACCTGGCGTTCGCCGGAATTGGAGCTCAATGACATTGGCTTTCTGCGTCAGGCGGATGAAATCAAGCAGACTTTCTATGTAAGCTATCAATCTTTAAAACCTTTTGGGATTTTCAGAAGCGGAATGGTGCGTTTAGAACCTTTTGTAACCTACGATTTTGGAGGTTTTCACAATCGGACTTATTATGATCTTTTGGGGAAATCAGAATTTAAGAACTATTGGTGGGCGAATATCGGTTTTTCTTATAAACCTAGAATCTATAATAATGCCTATTTGCAGGGCGGGCCAAAATTTAGATTTTCAGAAGAATTTGTAAGCTATAATACTTTTGGTTCGGATCCGCGAAAAAAGCTTCGTTTTCAAGCTGGAGTGTTTTTCGCCCAAGGAAAAAACAATTCTTTCTCGTATAAGGCAATAGATCCTAGTGTGACATATCAGCCAACAAATGCGTTGTCGATTACTTTGAATCCAAATTTCAATGTTAATCAGAGTAAAACACAATATGTAACGCAATCAAATTATGAAAACGGAATTCGATATATAACTTCGCATTTGGAACAGCAGACATTAAGCGCTTCATTGCGGCTCAATTATAGCATAAATCCCAATTTTACTATTCAGTATTATGGACAGCCATTTGTGTCAACTGGAAAATATTCAGATTTTAATTACGTTACCAACCCCCGTGCAGCCTATTTTGCAGATAGAGTTGTAACATACAATCAAAAGCAGATTTCATTTGATAGTGCAACAAATATTTATAATGTTGACGAAAATCAAAATGGGACCAATGACTATTCCTTTCGTAATCCTGACTTTTCATTTGTTCAGTTCCGCTCCAATTTGGTTTTAAGATGGGAATATATACCAGGCTCAGAAATTTATTTGGTTTGGTCGCAAGGAACAAATGGTTCGGGAAATCCTATGGACGATTTATTTGTTAATCTGGACACACAAATTTTAGGCAAACAACCGCAGAATACATTTATTTTCAAAATGACCTATCGCTTTTTGCTATGAAGAAAAAACTAATCTCTAAAAAATAAAAAATGTTTAAAAAAAATATACTCTTACTTCTGATTCTTTTTCCTCTTTGTATCTTTTCGCAATCGGATGAGATTGAAAAATCAGTCCAATATTTATCCAATAACAAAAATACGCCAGAGGAATATATTGCTTCAAAATTTGCTCAAAAGGATATAATCCTTCTGTCAGAAGAGCATCGGGTTAAGGAAAATCTTCAATTTGTAAAGAATTTGATTCCTGTTTTATATCAAAATAAAGTATATAATTTAGGAATGGAATTTGGCGCAAGTGAAAATCAAGCGCAATTAGATTCTTTAATTTCTGCTCCTGAATATAACAAGGATTTAGCTCGAAAATTAATGTTTAACTACAATTCAGGGTGGGCTTTTAAGGGGTATACCGATTTGTATGAGGCTGCATGGTCATTTAATAGATCCCTTCCTAAATCTTCGAAAAAATTTCGTATTTTAAATTTAAGCTATCGTTACGATTGGTCTTCCTTTTCTGGACAACGAACTTCTGAAAAAATGAAGAAGGTTTTTTACAAAGGAAACACTGAAACATATCGATTCTCTATTGTGGAGAAAGAAATTGTTACTAAGAGAGAGAAAATTTTGATTCTCACCGGAGATGTCCATGCATTTACAAAGTATAAATTTCCAGTTTATGATTTTTTGGGTACTGATTTTATAAGATTTGAAGATGGCTATTTTGGGAATCAGCTTTATGCTAAATATCCACGATTAGTTTATTCTGTTTTATTGCATAAACCTTTCAGTAATCGTCCTGATACAAAACCGAATTTGATTTCTCCGGCAGATGGAAAAATCGAAATTATAATGGAGAAAATCAATAATACACCAGTTGGTTTCGATTTGGCTGATACTCCACTTGGAAAGCTTAAGGATAATAGTTATTATTCAATGGGATATCAGGACTTTACTTTGGAAAATTTTTATGATGGCTATATATTTCTGGCACCAATAAATAAACTTTCTGGTTGCGATATTGATCCGAAATTTTTAACTGCGAGCAATTGGAATGAAGCCCAGGAAAATGTAGCAGATCCTGATTGGAGGCCAAGGCCAAAAAACATGGAGGAATATTGGAAACAGATTCGGGAATATGGAGATATTGCAAAGAAATATGGTGAGGTAGACAAGTATTGAGGTTAAACGCATTCAAATTAAAAATCCCTATTTCATAGCAGGCCACCGCTTTGCAAGAAACCATACATTATCTAACCGAAGTCATACTGCATAAATGCTGCCTTTACAAATAGCGGTACATGAGAATGCACCGCTAATTGACGCAAAACCATCTATGCCACCAGCTATTCCTCGATTGCTTCGCCAGTTCGTTTTGCTAATGTGCAGTGGAAATCCCTTTGTGAACGCATAGTTGGAAAAGCTCATGAAAAACAATATTAAACCTAAAAAAACATTAAATACAATGACGATACTGATCACCCAAATTAGATTCCGCTGACCATTGCTGATACCTAATTAATTTACTGGCCAGATTATCTGATAGCTATTTTAAGCGTTACCCGCATAACTGGTCCAAACCTTCCTCCCAAAAACAATAGTAGAAATAATTAAAAAAATAAAATGACAACACAGATCTACCGGAAAATGTCGGCCATGATGGCAAGAATTTTAAAAATAAAAACAAGAGGTTCTTACAAATCCATCTTGATTTTTTTGTATATATAATAAATCGAGTTATTGACCATCCATGCATAAGCACATAAACCTTGCCATAGTTTTTGAAAGCCCACCCTTGGGTACGGAAAACCAATAGTCCAAATACGTCAGTAGCTCATCCATATAACTATTGCAGCTCACGGGTATAGCACCTCAGAAGATTACAAGTACATTTAACCCTGCAGATAATCATTCTGTTTTCAATAAATTTAGTAAAAATCAACATCAGTTATATAATATAACCCTTTCGGTCAAGTAAAGATGCAGCCATGCCAGAAAAAACACAAACCAATACCGACAGATGGTGTATTCTAATACCGATTTTTGCTCCAATAGAGATTCCTGCCAGAACCATACTGCTGGAAGAAGGCAGTGTTTCAAAAACAATGTTTTTCATTGAAAAAGGATGTCTTAGGACCTGTACCTAAATCATACAAGTCATCCCACAACATTACATTGCTTCCTATTTTAGGCATCACATCTATATCGCTCATCAGGGTTCTCAACAGGCGATAAAAACTTTTTTTTAAAACAATTGTTATCGATAGTCTGTCTAGTGATTTGCTAATTTTGCGGTTTATCCTTACAGAAGAAAATTACAGAACTATGATACACGCTTTTAGAACATTAGTCAAAAAAAGACACCGATCAATAAAATAAAATCTGTTCTTAATTCAAACTTACAGGACATACAGTCAAATTTTGACCTCGAAGATTTCGATAAAATTCTGCGGATTGAAAGCAGAAAAAAAATAACTTATAATAGATGACTATTTAGCGGAAACATATTACTATTTAGCATTAGCATACAAAAAAGAGAGCAATATAAGTTTGTTCAAAGATTTTTTTAAAAGGCAAAGATTTTTTTAAAAGGCAAAGATTTTTATAAGAAAGGATATGCAATTAAAGAATAATTACACTTATCCCTTGATAAAATTTACTATCAAGAAATAGAAAAATTGTTAAAATAATTTCTTGCCTGATTCTGAAAATAACATGACAAAAAGAATCAGCGAAGCCGATCGAGAAGTGAGCATTATGATTCAAAATATTGTAGCTACAGCAGTGAGGGCTATCAAAAAAAAAAAAGAATATAACCTAACTACGAACAAACTATTGATTGGCAGTAATTTCGATTTGTCCCGATAGCATTATTAAAAAAAGGCCATCCTAAGATGGCCTTTTATCACAATGGAAAATTAATAATTTTTTGTAACAGTGTAAGTTTTTGCAGTGAAGTCAACTACAATAGTATAGTTTCCTGTTGTTACAATTGGAATATTCGTGCCGCCTGCATCTAAAGTTCCATCACTTCCATTATCGCCGTAATTTGTTGCCCAGTCATCATCTAATCTAAATTTGATTTCCCCCGCGGCTAAATCCATCGTGATGGAATATTTTTTAGAAGCTGAATTATAATTTAAGTCAGCATCGGCTGTCCAACCGTCACCACCTGTTGTTGCTGCCGTCGCGCTGCCAATTATGCCCCAGTTTGGCCATGCAGGGTATGGCGTTACGGTGATAGTGTAAAAATTAGATGTTTGCGGCAGTGCGTTAACTGCACCGACTGTAGATCTAATTCGTACATCCAGCTTTCCTTCGACAAAAGATGTAAGCCCAGCATTTAAAGCGACGGCATTTAATTCTTCAACTGTAAAGCTTTTAAATGTAGCGGTGGTTACACTCGCTATAGTAGGATTTTTAAAATCGGTACCAGCTTTTGCCACTTCAATTGTATAATTAATAACTGTTTCAGTTCCCTCATAATGTGCTTCATTCCAAACAAAAGTAGTCGCTAAGCTTGTAGCATTGGCATTTTCGAGCACAATATTAAAATTAGATTGCGGAGTGAGCAGTACTGGCGCAATCCCCTCAGTGATTACCGGTCTGTTTTCAACATCATCAGCATTACATGACACTATTAATATGGCAATTAATGCAGCCAGAATTTTATATATATTTTTCATTTTATTATCTTTTATATGTTAGTTATATCCAGGGTTTTGTTTTAAAGTCGGGTTAGCTTGAATGGTTGTGCTGGGAATTGGCATAATATCTCTGTAGGATTGTGTAGAAGTCCCATTTTGAATGCCTCCCTTCCATTGCCATAGTTTACTTGAACCGGTAAATTTGTCAAATCGAATTAAATCAGTTCGCCTGTGGCATTCCCAAAACAATTCTCTTGCCCTTTCCGCAAGAATAAAATCTAATGTTAAATCGGAAGTTGAAATACTAGTTGCATTAGCTCTTTTTCTGATTTTATTCACGTAACCTAAAGCTGTTTCGATATTGCCGTTTGATGCACCTCTTAAAGTTGCTTCAGCATACATTAAATATGCATCTGATAATCTAAACATCGGAAAATCTGTATCTGGAATATCATTTCTTTGCGCTGCGCTTCCATCAGAATTTACATTAGTGTACTTGGTAACTGCGTAACCGTTTGAAAAAGCACCTACGTTAGCAATATCTAAGGTTTGTCCATTGGTATAGAAAGTGCCTCTGACATCTCCAGTAGCATTTTCATCGGGAAACAATTGAACAAATTCTTTTCTTGTTCTGATGCCTGACCAGCCCCCATCCATCCCTTGGGTCGCGGCATCCATTGTTCCTCCTATAGAAGCGTGCAAAATGAAGCTCATACCTCCGCCTGTAGCTCTAATAGCATTACCGTCATTGATCACCGGGAAAATAAATTCATTTTGCGCTCCATTGACATTATTGTCAGCTGCAAATAAATATCGGTATGGCACATCTGCAAAACTGTAAGCTGAATTAATAACATCATTGCAGGCCGCTATTGCCTCATCATTCTTTGCCGTTCCGCTATATACTTTTGCATTAAGATAAATTTGCGCCAATAAAAATTTAGCAGCTGTTTTATCTATTCTTCCGTATTCATTTGCTCTTGAAGCGGCAAGGCTTTTGTCTAAATCTTTCAATTCGGATTCAATGAATGCAAAAACTTCTGCTCTTGCTTTTTGTTCGGGATAGAAAAAACCAACTGGGTCCTTCTCCGTGATAATAGGCACATTACCAAAGAGATCCATCAAATTATAGTATGAAAATGCTCTTAAGAAGCGGGCCTCTGCCCTAAAGGTGGTAATTTCACTTTTCAGGCTGGCATCAACACCTCTTTCTGCTAATTTTTCATCTGTGGTTTGCCTTAAAAATTCATTAGCAATACTAATATGGTAAAAAGCTCTGGAATACAATCCATATAAGAATTGATTATTGGTGCTCCACGTCTGAAAATTTAATGCTGGCAGACCATCATCTCCCCACGATACAATAGCTTCGTCCGTTGTAAACTCTTGCATTGCAAACAATAACCTCAAATAGCTGCTAAAATCTCCTCCAATTCCAGCAATATCAGCAATTCCATCACCATCATTTCCTCCGACATATAAACCTGCATACAGCTTAGCCAATCCTTGTTTATAGGATGAGGGGTCTTTAAAAAAGGAATCTGATAAAAATTCATCATCGTCTTTTGGGGTCACTTCTAGGTCGCTTGTACACGAAGTAAGCACCATATTTAATCCAAAAATGAATAGAAGAAAATAAGCTATATATTTAAATGATATTTTCATTTTTATTTTTTTAAAATTTGTTCATGAATGTACTATTACAAATTGGCATTAACTCCAAAGAAGTAAGTTCTGGCTCTTGGATAAACATTACCATCAATGCCATTAAACTGTTCAGGATCCAAACCGTCGTATTTTGTGAAAGTCAAAACATTTTGAACTCCTGCAGAAAATCTCAATGCGGCAGACTTTAATATCTTTTTCCCTAATGCATAGCCTATTGTCAGGTTATCTAATTTTATGAAAGATGCATCTTTTATGAAATAATCAGAATAGTTGCGTTGGGTTCCATTTGAATTAGTTTCAGCATCAAAACCCGTGTTATAATAATCTATAGTAACATTGGCCAAATCAGTTTCTCTTCTTAAGCCTGCCTGCAGGTATCCTTTATCAGAGCTTATATTGTCAAAAACATAATTTCCTAAACTAGCTCTCCAATTCATTGTAAAATCAAAATTTTTGTAATTCAATGTGCTGACAAAGCCAAACGTATAATCCGGTGCCGCTTTGTGAAGCCTGTAACGGTCCTCGGTGTTAATTTGCCCGTCTTTATTTCTATCTGCGTAAGCTCCTTGGATCGGTCTTTTATTTGCATCATATAGCTGCTCATAAACATAAAAGGTATTGGGAGCAAATCCTACAGAGTTAATTTGTATCTGATTACCATTACCACCTGCAATACCTCCAGTGGTATATCCTTGAAAACCCGGAACAGTAAAGCCTAAATTGGTTATTTCCTGTTTAATATAAGTTGCATTAAAAGCTAAATTCCAGTTTAAATTATCATTTTTTATAATGTCTGATTCGATGCTAAATTCAACACCATCTGTCTTTACGCTGCCTACGTTAGAAAAACCCTGATTTCTCATATTCGCGCCATCAGGATAAGCAATAAAAGCTAAAAGATCATTTGACTTTTTATTAAAATAGTTGATGGATCCTGTTATTCTATTATTGAATAATCCATAATCTAAACCTATATTGGCTTCAGCTAATTCTTCCCATTTAATGTCTGGATTATAACCTTCAGTCCTTGCTACCCTGTAGATAGTGTTTCCAAAAATATACTGAGAGTTCACCGTGCCCAAAGTCACTCTTTTTAGATAATCGTACGAAGCACTAATATCCTGCTGTCCAGTCTCACCATACCCTAATCGTAATTTAAGATTTGATAAAGCACTATTATCTTTCAAAAACGACTCACTTGAAATGTTCCATGCGAAAGCAGCGCCTGAAAAATTACCCCATCTGTTTTTTTCAGAAAAACGCGAAGTACCGTCTCTTCTATAATTCAATGTTAATAAATACCTGCCATCATATCCTAGATTTACACGACCAAAGTAAGACTGCAAATTAATATCTGGATCCGTTTGAACATCAGGCTCAGTACCGGGAACTCTTATATTATTAGTTGTAAATCCTTCTCTTTGAAACATTTGATAGTTATAGCCTGCCGTAACATCAGTTTTAAACTTTCCTAAATCTTTGCTATAATTAAAATAGGCATTTAAGTTTTTATTTTGGCGCGAGTCCGTATAATGCGTATTTCCTCCTTTATTCACCCAATTTCCTGAGCTAAAAACATTAGGCTGATATCCAGTGGCACTTTCAGTGCTTATATCTATAAATCCGTTGCTATCAAATTTATCAATGCCCAATTCAAGCACAGCCCTTAAATCTTCAAAGAAATGCAAATTATAATCTAACCTTACATTTCCCCATTTTCTAGTAGAGGTTGAACTGTTGTTCGTCTGATCTAATAAAGCCACAGGGTTCCTTCCTGGCAATAAGGGTAAATTGCCATTTGCTTCTAACCATTCGAAATATCCGCCATAACGAGATCCCGTCTGGTATACTGGCTGCGTAGGATCAAATCCTATTGCATTGCCAATCACAGCGCCTTGATTTTGAAATCTATTTTTACCAAAAGACAAATTACCGTTAATATCAACTTTTAAATGGTTATCAAATAAAACAGGATTCATAGTCAATGAAGCAGTAGTCCTCTCAAAGCTTGTATTTTTTAATATTCCAGGGTTGTTTGTGTTGCCTAAAGAAAGCCTAACAGGAAGCTTGCCAAATAGTGCACCGCTTGCGGATACATTATTGTTGGTTGTCAGTACAGTATGAAAAATTTCATCTTGCCAATTTGTATTGGCAGTGCCTAACAATGCCTTCTGAGCTGCTGAACCTTTTTCATTTACTAAATTCCGAAATTGATCAGCACTCAATACATCGACTGTATCAGCAACAGTATCCACGCCGGTTTGAGAATTGAATGAAACCTTCATTCCAGCCTTAGAGCCTTTCTTTGTTGTAATTACAATTACACCATTTGCAGCCCTAGATCCATAAATTGCAGCCGCAGATGCATCTTTTAAAACTGTAAACGACTCAATATCATTAGGATCTATTGTAGCCAAAATACTTGTAGCTCCGTTAGGTACCGCATTACTAGTGGGAAGTCCGTCTATTACAATTAAAGGTTCGTTTGAAGCATTTAACGATGAGCCTCCTCTAATTCTAATGTCCGCTTTTGCTCCAGGCGCTCCTCCGCCTGTTATATTCACGCCTGAAATACGGCCCTTAATTAAACTCTCAGAAGTAACGTTAATCCCTTTATTAAAGTCTTTTGCTGCAATTTGTGAAACAGAACCTGTTGCATCTTTTTTCTTAACAGTTCCGTAACCTACCTGAACTAGAACTTCTTTGAGCTGGTTTGCATCTTCTTCTAAAAAAACATTTAATGTTTTTTGCCCTGTGTAATCAATGGTCTGGGTTTTGTATCCAATGAAAGAAACAACAATTTTGTTTCCGCTTCTAACATTTGACAGTTGGAAATTACCGTCAAATCCCGTAGATGCACCGTTTGGAGCACCTTGTACATTTAAATTTACTCCCGGTATTGGCTGACCCGTCCTTTTGTCAGCAACAGTACCGCTTAACGTGTTCTGGGCTAATACTGTAAAAGGCACCAATAGGAATAAAAATAACAACTTTCTGTAAATTGTTTTCATAAGTTTGGTTTAAATAAGTTTGGTTGTTAGTAATACTGTTTTTGCAAATATCGCTATGATCTAAGGAGAGATTATTTCGATTTCGCTGACACAAAATTATGAAGCGTTTAAAGTCTTAATTTTGACAATAAAAAAAATGTAGCTAAACGAGTTGTTACATACGCGCAAACACCTTAAAAACAAATAATTAACACCATTTAACACCTGTAAAAAGTAGTGCCTATGTAGTAAAAAATCAGATTTGAGCTAGGCAAATCGCATTTGCAAAAAAGTTAGTTTAACATTAGATTTATTACGCTAGTAAAAATTGTTAATTCTTTAATGCTCTGCGCTTCAATCGAAATATTTTAAATTAAAATGCCTTAAAAAAACTAATTGGTTTGATCTCTCTCAATAATCCTGAAGGCACAAAATCTAATATATTTTGTAGAAGATTTTCTGATTTGATCCTTAAGTGTTGATAATGCAGAATATGCAGGAAGATTTTTAATTCTGCCCACCGCCAAAGGTTTGTTTCAATAGTTTTTTCTTGCTAGGAATCTCCAAAAAAAAAGTCACAAAACAGGAAGGAGAAACTTTAAGTTATCAGCCTAAATACGCAATTACAGATCAGAAATTGAATTTTCAGAGTAGCATCCTTGCCGAAATGGCGGGATCTTTTGAGGCTGATATACCGAATATATCTTTTAATTGTGAATATGATCCGCTTTTGAATGCTGATGGCTAAAAAGCCATCTATCATTAAAAACTTGAAGGAGACTAAACTTATAGGAATATTCAGCACCATAATCGTTGGAGGCTCAACTGAAAGAAAGCACTCTAGGAAGTACTTATGGGGATGCATCTTGGAATTGAAATTTTCCGAGTTGAAGTAAAAAGAATATGAATAGGACTGTTTGCACAATGAAGATAAAAACCCCTCAAATTGCTTTGAGGGGTTTAGGGATAATAAAACAGCTTTGATTTTATTTAAACAATTAAATAGGTAAAATTAATTTCCAAAGTCATTAGGCTCTATTTCAATTCAATAATACTTATAGCATAACCGCCTCCCGGAGCAGTATATTGCGCTAATTTAGATTTACTATCAACTTTTATCTTTCGAATAATATAAGCCTGCGGATTGGTTTTGTAATGCGCTTCTTTTGCATCTGCATAAATGGTTGCTTGGTAATTTTTACCTTTTTTTAGGAAATCCAAAGTAATAGATGAAGTTCTTGATTTTTCACCATTTACGTTACCTATAAACCAATCCTCCGTTCCTTTCGCTTTTCTTGCAACTGTGATGAATTCTCCAGGGTCAGCTTCTAAATATTTACTCTCACTCCAGTCTACAGCAACATCTTTAATAAATTGGAAAGCATCTGGAAAACGCTCGTAATTTTCCGGCAAGTCAGCAGCCATTTGCAATGGGCTGTACATTGTTACGTACAATCCTAATTGATTTGCCAAGGTGCTGTTTAAATGCGAATTGTTTTCTGGATTAATTTTGCTGATATTCATTTCAAAAATTCCAGGAGTATAATCCATTGGGCCGCCAATTAATCTGGTAAATGGCAAAATTGTAACGTGATTAGGCTTGGATCCCCCAAAAGCCTGGTATTCTGTTCCTCTAGCCGATTCATTTCCAATTAAATTTGGATAAGTTCTGCAAATCCCTGTTGGACGAATCGCTTCATGTGCGTTGACCATGATTTTATAGTCTGCCGCTTTTTCAATTGCAAACTGATAATGATTGACAAGCCATTGATTATAATGATTTTCACCGCGCGGAAGGATTGGCCCCACATAGCCGCTCTTTACAGCATCATAACCATTGTCTTTCATAAAACGATAAGCTTTGTCCATATGACGTTCATAATTGCGTGTAGAGCCGGAAGTTTCGTGATGCATGATTATTTTAATCCCTTTCGATTTGGCATACTCCTGAATTCCTTTTACATCAAAATCAGGATAAGGGGTTACAAAATCAAAAACATAATCTTTAGACTGGCCAAACCAATCTTCCCAGCCTTCGTTCCAACCCTCTACCAATACCGCACTAAACCCATTTGCAGCTGCGAAATCAATGTATTTTTTTACATTAGCCGTATTGGCGCCATGTTTTCCGTTGGGTTTAGCTTTTGCATAATCGGTAAGCCCTAATTGCACTGTTGGATATTCATCGGTATAGGCCCAAGTGCTTTTCCCTGTAATCATTTCCCACCAAACCCCAACGTATTTCATTGGTTTAATCCAAGAAGTATCCTCGATTTTACAAGGATCATTTAAGTTCAAAATCATTTTTGAAGCCAAAATTTCCGTGGCATCATCACTTGCCATAATAGTTCTCCAAGGCGATTGGCAAGGTGCCTGCATATAGCCTTTATCACCTTTGGCGTCTGGCGTTAACCACGATTCAAAAACCATATTCTTGTCATCCAAATTCAAATGCATACATGAATAATTAATTAAGGCGGCTTCATGCAGATTGATAAAAAGCCCATCTGCTGTTTTCATCATCAGGGCCGTCTGGACTCCTGTCGGCGAAAAAGATTGCTGCGAAACATTTTCGGTAGTGGCTTTTTTAGTCAAACCTCTTATTTCAGACAATTTAGAAGTCGTATAATCGTATTCCTGAGTATCATAATCTCCTGGAATCCAGAAAGCGGTATGGTCTCCATTCATTGCAAACTGGCTTTTTTCTTCTTTAATAATAAAATAAGTTAGATTTTTTTGCAAAGGAAATTCATAGCGAAAGCCTAAACCTTCGTCAAACAATCGGAAACGGATAACCAGCTGTCTATCGGTTCCTTTTTGGTTTAGGGTTACCGCCAATTCATTATAATGGTTACGAATGCTGGCTACTTCTCCCCAAACTGGCTTCCAGTTTTCGTCAAAAGTACTCTTGGCAGAATCAATAACTGTGAAATCATTCAGTAATGATTTTGAATCATTTTTCAGCTCCAATCCCAGTTTGCTCGGCTTAATAACTACCTTGTCCTTATAATTCAAGCTATAAATGGGTGTGCCATCACTTTGTAAAGAAAACTTCATTTGAAATTTTTGATTGGGAGATTTTAATTGCTGCGCCAACAAGCTATTAGATGCCAGGCACAGCAAGGTCAATAGTAAGAAATGTTTCATTTGAATTGAGTTAATAAAATTAATGGTTTGTTTTAGCTTTTTTAGTTCCATCAAATTTAAAGCGTTTTTTCGGCCACAATTCTTGCTATGATGGTTTGGTAGCAAAAAGTCAGCCCTAAAAAGCATAATGAATTTATTTTAAATAACTTAACGATACTTAATCCTACGAAAAAGTAGTAATTTGGTAGAATAATAAAAGCCTTTTTACTATAAGAAGAGTAAAAAGGCGGCAAATTTTAAAAAAAACTATATATTAGTCTCTATTCGCATCACATTTGCTTCAAATTTATCCCGAGGACCTAAAGCTTTATTTCTTAGTTTGGTTCTGTAATTATAAATCGTAGATAAAGAATAGCGCAAAAAATCCGCAATTTTTACACTATCTGAAATTCCTAGTCGGATTAAGGCATATATTCGCAATTCAGTATTCATCAACTCTCCGGGTTTTAATTTAATACACTCATTATCAATAAGCAATTCATTAAATTCTTCAATGAAATTTGGAAAAAGAGACAAAAAAGTCTTGTCAAAATTTTTGTAAAATTCTTTTAATTCCACTTCAATGAATTCTTTAGATTTCACGGCTTTGACTAATTCGGCTGTTTTTCCACTGGAAAGAATAACATTCAATCTACGCTGATATTCCTCTAACTTGCTAATATATAGCGAGCACTGATCCATATAACGCCCAATGTAAATTTCCTTAACCAAATTAGCCTCTATAAGCGTTGAGTTGGCATAATTTAATCTTTCATTAAAACTGTTCAACTCTTTATTTAATTCAACGAGCTTACTGTTGGCCAAACTAATTTCCCTTTTGGCTACGGATTTTTTTTTCATCTCTTTAAATAGCAAAACCAAAGCAACCATTAACAATAGAGATAAAATACTCACACTTATTAAAAACATTATCAATTGCCAACGGTTGGTTTCATTCTGTTTTTGATAAGCTAGATCGATGATAGACAGCATTCTAGAAATTTCGTAGGTCCTCAAACGGGCATTGCAAAAAAGCGCATCTTCCAAAGAGCGTTGGATATATTTATAGGCCCGGTCTACATCATCTTCTTTATACATGATAAAAGCCAAAGATCGAAGTGAAATGTATTCCCTTTTATCTAATTTCAAATCTGAAATTGCCGATTTGATTAACCACTTTTTCTCCTGATGGAAATTTTTCTTCTTTTGGTAGGTTCTAGATATAATATAGGCTACGATTGCTCTATCAGGATCATTTTTATCCATTTTATAAAAATAATCGTGTAACATTTGAAGGGTCTTGTCATATTGCCTTTTTTCAAACAAAATATTCGCTTGAGTAATAACATTCGATTTTGACTCGTACTTAAAAACGGAATCCCGAAACTGTTCGCTCAATTGTTCGTAGCTTTTTTTTTCCTGTTTGGAGGCGGCATATATGGACATATACAGATACAGGGAACTCTGTACGCCGTAGTAGAAGCTCTTAATTTCAGGCGTAGAATGTATATCGATCCCTTGCAAAATATCGGTTGCTTCTTTATACATCCCCAAAGTTCCCATAATGGATGCTAAATTCAATTTTGCAGTATTAATTTTGGTTAAATCCTTTAAGATGTTAGCCGCTATTAAACTTCTACGGGCATAATTTAAAGCTGAATCTGACTGATAAGCCCTGTATTCATTATATAACTTTTCAAATATCTCATATTTCTGAACGTTCGTAGAAGTTAATTTCTTCAAACTGACAAGTTTACTTATTTCAGTTTCCTTTTTATTATGATAGATTTCTCTTTTATCAATAGCCGCATCTAATTCATCTAACAATGAATTAATTTCATCTTGAGAATATAGTTGTACAGGAAGGCAGATAATAAGGAATAAAGTCCAAAATTTATTCATTCTGTGTTTATTTTGTTTAGATTAAGTTTATAGTTTAATATTATTATCTTGCATTATGAAATCCACCAAAATCAAAAGTCGTGGCTCAAAACGCATCATCATGAAAAGATTTTAAGGATTGATCACTACATAAAAAATCTGCTTGATTTCATCCCCCTGACACAGAAGCCAATATCGTTGAGCTCCAATTCCGGAGAAGGCCAGGTTAGTGTCGCATTATATCGCCAGTGTCCTTCAGAGGCCTTTCCTGCTTCAATCTTTCCTCCCGTCCCCGTAAGTGACGTTCTGCTTTTATCAACAGAAATATAATCAGCATCTGCTCTTTGAAACAAATGTGAAATTTCTCTCTGCGTGTTCGTAATCGATTCTCTTGAACCTAAGACATGGCTGGAGATTGCATTTCCACCAATAAAATATTTCCTGTTTTTCCAATTGTGCTTGAAATCCAATCCGCCGGAATACGCTGCTTTTCGCAAAAGCAGAAATTGCGGTTCATCCGTATTTCTGCTGGTTGCCGTTACAATTGCTCCCAAAAAACTATTTCGGCCGTTAAAATCCTTTTAACATAACCAACAAGATTATTGGTAAGCGGTTCTATATGCACTTCTTGTCGTTCTTGACCACTATCGATTTTGACATATTAGTCTGTCATTACACTTTCCAGAATACCGAGAGACCAACCGTTCTTTAAATTAATCACTCTTTACTCTCGATATTTATGGCAAATGAGAACCCCGGTCTTTTATCATGGTAGCTGTCAGTATTAACGTCAACCGACCGCCATCAAAGCCATCACTTCTCGACAAACGTTTTATGATTATCCGGTTCATTACCATATTATCTAAAAGCAAAGTACAGGAATTTGGAATCACAGAGTATTTTAGATTTCGTCTGCTCTGTTGGCGGTGTATTCTCATCAGAAAGATTTCCTATAAAATCTGTTTGCCCCCTCAATATCCAAACAGGCATCGTGTTCCTAATGATTTTATGGCATTAACTTTCTTTTCGATTTTGGAAATATCCTATCCTAAACAAATAAAAAGAGAATAGGAATGCCAGAAAAAAAACCGCATTTCATTGTATAGCCGTACAATTTTATTTGGGTTTAAATTATTTGAATTTTGAGTATGAATTATTTCTTGATTTTAGCCCAATTGCGTAACAATTCCCGTCAGCGCTTCCAAAATAAACAGTGTTATTGGAAATAAAAGGAGAAGAAACAATGGAGCCCAATTTATAAAATTGATCCATCACGGTTTTATTGACATCGTAAAAAGAAAGATCAGCCCCTTTGGCAGCATAAGAAAAGTCAAGGAAGCCATTATTTAATATTTCAGAGGCATATAACATTCTGCTATCTGTGCTGAAACAGTTCCATTGCTTGCCCGAAGATTGAACGTTTACTGCAAAGAAATTACCGGTAAAATCTCCAAAGTAAGCCGTATCACCAGCAATCGCCGGAGAAGAATATACATAACCGTTTGCTTTAAACTTATATAATTCTTTTCCACTTTTTGCATCCAGGGCCAACAGTGCAAAAGTGTCGGATGTGCCGACATACAGAACGTCATTCGCTACAACTGGCGAACTGATAATCCAGGAATAAGCCGCGTCATACTTCCAAACCAATTTTCCGGTTTTGGCATTGAGCGCAAATAAAAAAGGATCACGAGCGCCAAAATAAACCATATCATTAGCAACTGCTACGCTAGATTCAATTCCTTTAAAGCCCAATTGCATTCCTGTTGCAAATTTCCATTGCATTTTTCCAGTCTCTGTATCTACGGCATACAGATTAGCATCCCAACTACCAATATAGAGTGTGTTCTTATACAGGACAGGACTGCAGTGAATCGATCCTTTTGCCGCAAATTTCCATTCCAACTCTCCTGTATTTGCATTGAGTGCATATACATTCCCATCACTGCTGCCAAAGAAAATTCTTGGATTTTTATCGTCGGGTTTTATAACAGGAGAGGACAAAAAGAAATCCCACAAATCATCCATGCATTTGTCCACAGGCTTAAAACTCAGAAAACCTATTTCGTCAAACCACTTTTCTCCACCTGTTTTGAATTTCCATTTCATATGACCTGTGTGGATATCAAGAGCATAATAGTAGCCATCAAAACTTCCAATATAGACAGTGTTTTTGAAAACTGCCGGAGAGCTGTGTACCGCACCTCCCGTTTTAAATTTCCAATGTGTTTTGCCCGTTTTCTGATTGATAGCATAAAGATTGCCATCCTCACTACCTATATAAACAATACCATTATAAATAATAGGTGAAGAAAATATTTTTCCACTTGTTTTAAAAGCCCATTTTAAATCGCCTAATAGCATGTGTTTATCTCCGTTAAAAACGCGATTTTGAAATACACTTACAGTTGTGTTTTTTTTCTGCTGTCCAAAAACTGGTAAACTGCTTATTCCAAAAAGAATTCCTATTACTGCAATTAAATACATTGGCTTCATGCTCGGTTTGGTTAGTTTTTTTTTATGACTTGTAGAATTACTAGCATTTGCAATAAATGCTAAAGACATTAAAATCAAGAAAAAAAAGATTTTTTTTTTCATCTTTGGTTATTTTTTAAGTTAGTTTTTGAACGAAAGTTATTTTTCTTTTTCATTCCAAAAAAAGAATTTATTTAAACAACATGATTTGCATTGCAGACAACAATTTTGATTTGAAATAAAGCCTTATTTTTGCATTAATATAAAACTTGACCAATTGGGGCAAATCAGCTACAATCCCGAAAACAAATCTCAAAAGATAAAACTCTATACCTTGTACTGGTTGGGTTATATTTTACTGTTTAGTATGATCCAGGGACTTCCGGAAGACGATTTCATTATGGCTTGGCGAAACGAATGGTACAGCGTTTTGCCTAAGATACTGTTCGTGACTATTATTGTTGAGTTTTTAATGCCTAATTTGTTATTTAAGAAAAAAACTGCCATTTTTATCGGTTGCTATGTTCTTCTGATTCTAGTTTTTGCATTCTTGCAGCGGCTAATTGACAATTATATAATATTACGTTATTATATGACTTTCTGGAAGAGAGAACCTCTTTTGTCGGCACCAGTCTTTTTGTACAATGTGAGTAAATTACAATTTGTAGTTACAACGCCAATTGCATTTAAACTTTTATATTATTTAGCAGAAGAAAAAAATAAGGTCCAGACGATTTTATCCGAAAAGCTTCAAGCAGAATTATCCTCGCTCCGAAACCAGTTCCATCCACATTTTCTATTCAATGTCCTGAATAGCTTATACTCTAAAATTTTGAACAAATCAGATGATTCTGCTGAAATTGTGATTAAAATATCGGATCTGCTTCGGTTTTCGATTTACGATTTGAACAATAAAAGTATCTCTCTGCAAAACGAAATAGATTATCTCAAAAATTATATTTCGTTACAACAGCTGCGTTTTGAAAATCAGCTTCAATTGAGTTTTAGCCTTTATGGAAATGTTGAGAATCATTTTATTGAGCCTTTTTTGATACTTCCATTTATCGAAAACAGCTATAAGCATTGTTTAGATGAGAACAATCAGGGCTGGATTACAATTGCTATTAATGCAAGCGATGAATGGCTTGTGGTTAAAATTGAAAATAGCCTGCCTAAGCATTATAATACTATAGGAGATAATGTGCGCAGCGGAATTGGAATTGCAAATGTAAAAAGGAGATTAGAGCTGCTATATCCTGCAAAACATACTTTGACCATAAAAAATGAGATGTTAAGTTTTTTTGTTTCCTTAAAAATAAAGATAAAAGATGTCAGCAATTAATTGTATTATAATTGAAGATGAATTACCGGCCTCTATTTTACTGGAACTTCATATTGCGAAGTTTGATTTTCTGGATTTGAAAGGAAAATTTACCAGTGTTTCCAATGCGCAGAATATTTTAAAATCGTACAAAATTGATCTTATTTTTTTAGATATAAATTTACCGGGAAAATCAGGAATAGAATTTGCCAAAAGTCTGCATGCAGAAACCGCTGTAATTTTCACAACTGCTTATACAGAATATGCTGTCCAAGGATTTGAGATTGATGCTATCGATTATATTTTAAAACCAATTTCTCTAGAACGTTTTACGAAAGCTATAAATAAATACAGTAAAGCCAGAGAGTTCAATGAAACGATATTACATTCTAAAAAACAAGAGAAAGAAAATCCGTTTATTTTTGTGAAATGTGAAAGAAAGATGGTGAAACTTTTTCTGGAAGAAATAAGCTATTTTGAATCTCAAGGCAATTATTTGTTGATTTTTACCACTACAGAATGTTATAAGACCTACCAATCCATTACTGAAATGCAAGAGAAACTGCCTGAAGGTTTGTTCTGTAGAATTCATCGTTCATTTTTAGTAGCAACAAATAAAATAACAGGCTTCAGCACTAGTATTGTCAATATCAAAAATAAGCAATTGCCTATCGGAAGATTTTATCATGCATACGTATCTCGTATCTTAAATTCTTTACATAATTACCACTGATTTCTGTCGATTCCACTCCACTTCTTATGGATGTAATATCCATTACTATTACAGGGGTATGTTATAAAAGTGCTATAGAGGGTTTTCATAGGAATTAATTTTGGCCTGGATATTACTTTTTGCAAATTCGGATTCTAATTCTATAAATGCTTCATGTATACTGGTATTGATAAATTCATCAACAGATGATTTATCATGAAAAGAAACAATCTGCTTTAGGCGCTCTTTCCAAGATGCTCCCGACCAGGGAACGGTAGTGCGGGAAAAATCTTTTTCATAATACTTTCTATCTATAGAAAGAGCTTTCATAAGACTTACTATAAAGAGCAGCATTATTATTGAAAACGGAAGTGCAGTAATCAATGTCATGCTCTGAAGTGCTGCCAAACCACCGGCATTAAGAAGCATCAATGCAAGCACTGCCAAAAGAATTCCCCAGCTTATTGTCTGCCATTTAGGAGAATTTTCAGCATTTTTGGTTGCAATGCTATTCATTACAAAAATTCCACTGTCTGCTGAAGTTACAAAGAAAATAATAATGATCGAAATTACAATGAAACTCAACGCTCTTGTCAGAGGAAGATATTCCAAAAAACTAAACATCAAAGCATCAGGATTACCCGCTAATGCACTCAGTGCGCCGTTGGCTGTATGCAAATCAAACCAAATGGCGCTTCCGCCAAAAACAGACATCCAGATAAAATTAAACAAGGTCAGCAATATCAAAACAGCGCCAACAAACTCTCTAATAGTTCTGCCCTTAGAAATTCTAGCAATAAAAAGTCCAACATAAGGCGACCACGAAATCCACCAAGCCCAGTAAAGAATGGTCCAGTTATAAAACCAAGGCTGGGTATTTTCTTCATAAATGTGCGTATTAAAAGTAAGGCTGAAAAAACTATTGATATAAGTACCGATTCCTTCTGTAAAACTACCAATAAGACAGACCGTCGGACCCAGAATCAATACAAAAAGAAGCAAAAGTATTACACTTGCAATATTGATTCCGCTGAGAATTTTAACTCCTTTATCCAAGCCACTCACCGCTGAAAAAATGGACAAAGAAACTAATACGGCAACAATCATAACCTGATAAACAAAACTGTTTTCAGGCACAACATTCAACATCTGTAACCCTGAATTGATCTGCACCACACCAAAGCCCAGCGTTGTAGTAATTCCAAAAAATGTACTGCAAAGCGCAAAAACATCAATTATATTTCCCCACCTGCCTTTAATTTTATCTTTCAATAAAGGATAAAAGCAACTCCTAAGCGAGAGCGGCAATCTGTATCGGTATGTAAAATAAGCTAAGGAAAGCCCGACCACTCCATAAATTGCCCAAGCATGGATTCCCCAATGAAAAAAGGTATAAAGCTGGGCATTCTGAGTTCTTTGAACAAGAGTTTTTCCAGCAAAAATTTCATTGGAATAATGCTGCATCGGTTCCGCAACGCTAAAATACATCAAACCAATTCCCATTCCTGCAGCAAAAAGCATTGAAATCCACGAGAAAAAAGAATAATCTGGTTTGCTATTATTCCTTCCAAGCCGGATATTTCCGTATTTGCTTATCATTAGATAAATCAAGAACAAAACAAAAATGGTAACTGACCAAACGTATACCCAGTTCAGATTAACAAAAATGAAATTTTTCATGACATTCAGAAGATCTTCAGTAAAGCCTGGAGAAATAGCCGACAGCACACAAATTCCTATAATAAAAACCAAACTGGGCACCGTAACACCTATACTAAGTGTTGTTTTTTTTTGTGAAATTGCTGCATATAATTTCTAATAATTAGGTTAAATGAAAAATAATCAGAAAAAATCCGATATTAACTTTAAATTCCAAAGAAATATAAAACTAAATACAAGCTGTTACAAATGAAGTTTTGACAGAGAAGATAACAGACCTACCTAACAAATATAAAGAAAATAAATAAAAAACAGGAATTAAATCAAATATGGAGTTGCCTTCAAAAGTACCACAAAAAGTTTAGGCGGATTTGCAAAGAATTTTCCATTTCAAATTTTATGGCAGAATCCTGCCCTTAAGCCTTTACCTTGCACCTAGTTCCTTAAAATCAAGCTCTTCACCGCTGAGATTTGAATCGCAGAGCGTCTTTTTTAAAAAATCAGAAATCATGTAAACCATTCAATGAATAGGCAGATTGCTTTTTTTTACTGAACTACTTATTAATCTACTGTTCTACTGAAGCTAAAATTTGGTTTGCTTCTCTAATGATCTTTCAAAAAGAAGGGAAACTATTTTTTTCAATTAAAGCCATAGAACGAATATCAATTAGTTTCAACTTGCCAAAATGCTTATAATATTATGGATTATGGTGGAAGTCTTTATTTTTTAAAAGACAAAAAAATAAAATTAGCTCAATGAAAGTGAGCCTGTCCAGAGCCCGGAATATAGAATTCATTAAATTACCTTAAACTCTATTATTCAGAATACAGAATTCACAATACCTATTTTACTTAACAAATTATCCCATATTATTTTCTCGGGAATAATTTAAGAAATCATATTGATTTTTAAATCAATCCCAAACAGTACACCCACACCAAACTCATAATGCCAATAAAAGACAACCCCTGCTTGCAGGCCAAATCTCGCCTAGTGCTTAAAATTTTGGTTTAAAAAATTCCGTTGCAATAAAAAAACATACCACATCATCAGACAGCAGGCTCATCTCTCCCTGTCTGGCAGTTTAACTCTTCTCAGCTTTAAATTTAATAGCTGTTTATGGAAATAGTATCGGCAAGATTCTCCGAGCTGATGAATCCCGAAATATATTCCTCCACTTCCCTGCGATGCTCGGGTAGCGTTTCAAAGCTGTTAATATGAAACTCATCGTCCTGGTCCATAATGTGGATAATTTCTGTATAGCCCTTTGATATAAGGCTGCCCTTTAATCTGATAAAGGTGAGCTGCTGGCGGGGGTCCAAATCTTTTCTCACTTTTAATCGTATAGCTTTTTCCATAGCAAAAGATCTGTTGTTTGAAACTTTTTGTATTCTCATCCCAAATATAAAATTTAATCTTTTTCCGAGATAGTGAAGTATGTTAAAAATTGTAGTTTTCCCAATAAAAACAGCTCTTGATTACTCCGCATTCATTTCCGGATGATCTGGCCGCGTCATGTTATCAAAAAGTAGAAGCTCAGAAAAATACGGTAGTGACAGATTTAGGTTCGAAACGGTCCATCCAATAAATCCGAAATATTTTTTTACGAACGAGTTCGAGTCCTTTTCCCGCTAAGGCAAAAAGCTTAAAAGAAACCTGAAGCTTTTTTTTGTTTTTAACGATCTTTATAACTCTCTTTGTCTACATTCAACATAATTTCAATTTATTTAAATGAAAAATACTCTACTACTGGTTATTTTAATTTGCCAGATTGGTAAAGCGCAGAGTTTAAATCAGAAAGTTATTGTTTTACCTGAAAACACTTCGGTAGAAGATTTCTCTTTTTTAAAGGAAGAAATAAAAGAAGCTCAAGTGGTAATGCTTGGCGAAAAAACACATTTTGACGGAAATGTTTTTGAAATGAAAACCAAGATTGTTGAGTCCTTGCATCAAGAAATGGGTTTTAATACCATCTCATTTGAGTCTGGTATTTATGATGTTTGGAAAGCGCAAAAAAACATTAATAAAGGAGTTATTACTAAAGAAGCCCTAAAAAAGTCATTGTTTACAATTTGGGCTAAACGAAAAGAATTTCAAAATTTCATCAATTATTTTGATCGCAACAAAAAAGATTTAAGCTTTATAACCTCATTTACCGCCCACCTATTTCCACACATTTATTGCAGCCCAGCTGCAGTCAAAAATTGTTTTGTCCATCCTTCTCAATCATGATAATCGGGAGATATCAAATAAAATTTTCTAATAAATAAAGTCAAACCATTGCTTTTATGGCATCGTTTGTTTAAATTTGTGACTCTTATGAAAAATTGGTGCACTAAATTTTTACTTTCAATAGTCATTCTCTTAAATGGATATGGGAATGTTTATGCACACAATAACATTGTTTTATATAAAAAGTTTTCGTTCTGTACTCTTGCAGATCATACTCAAAGTGAATCCAAATTAAATCGAGGACGTTCATTTGAATCTTTTAAAAGAAAAATATGCCTTTTCGATAATGAAGAAAACGAGGATAATTTTTCGGCTACCCAAAAAAAGCTTGTAAAAAACAACTACTTTTTAATTTTTCATACAAGTAATCATTTTGTCGTTTCTGCGACTGCTTTTACCCAAAAAGTAAATAACTGCAAAATTTTCAGTTTACTTGACAATAAAGTATATCTGTTATTTCAGGTTTTTAGAATTTGATTTTTAACGCTATTGCTTGCCAATAGCCAATCACTTTATAGTTTTATCCTCTGTGTTCTTTAGTTAGATAATAGACGGATATGAACTTCTATAGTCTATTCCCAAAGACCTTTTTATCTAAAATCAAAAATAAATTACGTTTTAATGCTGAAATAATTATGAAGAGAATTTTCATGATCATGACTTTATGCGCCTTAGTTTTTGCGGGCTGCAATTCTAAAAAAGAAGAAGAAAAAGAAGAAAAAACCAAATTTCTGGTTACAAATCCAATCGAAAAAGATACTACCATTACAAAAGATTACGTATCACAAATACATTCTATTCAACATATTGAGATAAGAGCTCAAGAGCGCGGTTATCTTGAAAAAATATATGTAGACGAAGGACAAATGGTAAAAAAAGGTCAGCTCCTATTTAAAATCATGCCTGCTCTTTATGAAGCCGAATTAAAAAAATCAAAAGCTGAAGTAAGTTTCAGTTCAATTGAATATCAAAACGCTAAAAAGTTAGCTGATGAAAAGGTGGTTTCTCTAAATGAACTGGCAATGGCAAAAGCTAAATTAGAAAAAGCAAATGCTGAAATGGCTTTAAGCAAAGTTCATCTTCAGTTTACAGAAATCAGAGCGCCTTTTGATGGAATCATTGACAAGTTTCACGTACGTCAGGGAAGTTTAGTTGATGAAGGAGAATTGCTTACAGAATTGGCAGATAACAGCTCAATGTGGGTATATTATAACGTTCCAGAATCTGAATATTTAGATTATCAGGAAAAGACCGGAAAAAGCGGTAAAATGAAAGTTAATCTTTTGATGGCTAACAACAAAAAATTCCAATATCCTGGAGTTGTAGAAACCATTGAAGCCGACTTTGATAATGAAACCGGAAATATTCCTTTTAGAGCCACTTTTCCTAATCCAAAAAGATTATTAAGACACGGAGAAACAGGAAGCATTCAAATGCCTATCGAACTTAAAAATGCTATGCTAATACCTCAAAAAGCGACATTTGAAGTTTTAGACAAAAAATATGTGTATGTAATTGATAAAAATAATGCTGTAAAATCTAGAGAGGTTGTTATTGCTGCCGAAATGCCTCACCTATTTGTAATAAAGGAAGGTTTGTCTCTTCATGATAAAATACTTTTAGAAGGGCTTCGTCTTGTAAAAGAAAATCAAAAAATAGACTACGAAGTGGTAAAACCGCAATCGGTTATGTCCAATTTAGAATTGTATGCAGAATAACCGAATCTAAAAAAAGAACACATGTTTAATAAATTTATACATAGACCCGTTTTTGCAATTATAATTTCGATTATAATTGTCTTTATAGGTACGCTGTCCATCAAACAGCTTCCTATATCGCAATTTCCACAAATTGCGCCCACAACCGTAAATATCTTTATCGCTTATCCAGGTGCAAGTGCCGATGTACTTGTAAAATCTACCTTAATTACCTTAGAGAATTCGCTTAATGGTACACAAGGTGTTCGTTACATGGCTACAGATGCAACGAGTGCCGGAGAAGCAACACTTAGAATAATTTTTGAACCAGGAACCGATCCTAATGAAGCTGTAATTAGAGTTAAAACAAGGGTAGATCAGGTAATGCCATTATTACCTGAACTGGTTCAGCGTGAAGGAGTCGTTATTACTCCTATTCAACCGAGTATGTTAATGTATATCAACCTTTACTCGAAGAGCAGAAGCATGGATGAGAAGTTTCTCTACAACTATGCCGATGTAAAAATGATTCCAGAAATTAGCCGTGTTAAAGGTGTTGCGAGAACTCAGATTCTTGGAAGCCGTAAATACGCCATGCGCGTTTGGTTGAATCCTGATAGAATGAGAGCTTATAAAATTTCTGTTGAAGAAGTTATGCAAGCACTTCAAGAACAAAGCATTATTGGTCGTCCTGGGCGATTAGGACAAAGTTCTGGTATTGCTGCACAATCTTTAGAATATGTGCTGACGTATAAAGGAAGATATGATGAACCTAAACAATATGAAAATGTAATTGTACGTGCCAATTCTGAAGGTGAAAGCATTCGATTAAAAGACATTGCAAAAGTTGAATTAGGAAGCGAATTCTTTGATATTTATTCGAATCTAGACGGTCATCCTTCTGCAGCAATTGTATTAAAACAAAACTACGGAAGTAACGCGAGTGACGTAATTAATGATGTTAAAGCAAAGCTCGAAGAAATGAAAGCGAGTTTTCCTCCAGGAATGAATTATAAAATTAGTTATGACGTTTCTCAATTCTTAGATGCTTCTATCGACCAAGTTGTTCATACTTTGAGAGATGCTTTCATTTTGGTTGCTTTGGTTGTATTTATATTTTTAGGAGATTGGCGTTCTACTTTAATTCCAATTATTGCCGTTCCCGTATCTTTAATTGGCGCTTTCTTTGTGATTCAGCTGTTTGGAATGTCAATCAACTTGGTTACTCTCTTTTCATTGGTATTAGCAATCGGAATTGTAGTCGATAACGCTATTGTCGTCGTCGAGGCCGTCCATGCCAAATTTGAAGAATTTCCGCATATTACACCTTATCATGCCGTTAAATTAGTATTGGGCGAAATTGGAGGTGCCATTATTGCTATTACAGCCGTTATGGTTTCTGTATTTATTCCTGTTTCGTTTATGTCTGGTCCCGTAGGAACTTTCTACAGACAATTTTCGGTTACGATGTCGAGCTCAATTATTATTTCTGCCATTGTAGCTTTGACCCTTACTCCTGTTCTCTGTGCCATTCTTTTGAAAAACAATCATGGAAAACAGAAAAAAGGAAATATCCTGACAAAATCTCTAGATGCTTTTAACAGATGGTTTGAAAGACTTACAGGCCGCTATGTTGTGGTTTTAAAAACAATTGTAAGCAGAAGAGTTTTAACTTTCGGAATTCTAATTGCCTTCTGTGCTTTTATTTTTATAGAAAATAAAGTACTTCCTTCTGGATTTATTCCGAGCGAAGATCAGGGAACCATTTACGGAATCATTCAAACGCCTCCTGGCGCTACTTTAGAAAGAACCAATCAGGTTGCTCAAAAATTGCAGAAAATCTGTGAAAAAGTCGAAGGCGTTGAATCTGTTTCTTCTTTGGCAGGTTATGAAATCATGACAGAAGGTCGTGGTTCTAATGCTGGAACCTGTTTGATTAACTTAAAATCATGGTCTGACAGAAAACATTCTGTAACAGAAATCATGGAAGAATTAGAAAAGAAATCTAAAGATCTAGGTGCTGTCGTAGAGTTTTTTGAACCGCCTGCAATTCCAGGATTTGGTTCTTCTGGCGGTTTTTCTATGCGTTTACTAGACAAAACTACCAGCACCAATTATCAGGAATTTGATAAAATCAACAAGCAGTTTATGGCAGAACTAGGCAAACGTAAAGAGCTTTCTGGTTTGTTTACTTTCTTTGCCGCCAATTATCCGCAGTATGAATTGGAGATCAATAATGATTTAGCAATGCAAAAAGGCGTTTCTATTGGTAAGGCAATGGAAAACTTAAATATTTTAATTGGAAGTACCTACGAACAAGGTTTTATCAAATTTGGACGTTTCTTTAAATTATATGTGCAATCTGACCCGAAATTTAGAAGACTCCCATCAGATGTATTGAATCTCTTTGTAAAAAATGATCATGGAGAAATGGTGCCTTATTCTGCTTTTATGACTCTTAAAAAAACACAGGGACCTAATGAGATCACGCGTTACAACATGTATAATTCTGCTGCTATTCAGGGTCAGCCTGCAAAAGGATACACTACTGCAGATGCCATTAAAGCGGTACAGGAAACCGCTCTTAAAACACTTCCTAAAGGGTATGATATTGCATGGGAAGGTCTTTCTTATGATGAAGCTGGAAGAGGCAACGAATCGCTTTATATCTTTTTAGTGGTATTGGCTTTCGTTTACTTCGTATTGGCTGCACAATATGAGAGTTTTATTATTCCGTTGTCTGTAATTTTATCTATTCCTGTTGGAATTTTAGGTTCGTTTGTCATTCTACAAATAATGGGCTTGCAAAACGATATTTACGCTCAAATCGGATTGATTATGCTGGTCGGATTGCTTGGTAAAAATGCCGTACTGATCGTCGAATTTGCTGTATTAAAACATTCGCAAGGCGCGACAATTCTCGAAGCTGCAATTGAAGGCGCCAAAGTTCGTTTTAGACCCATCTTAATGACATCATTTGCCTTTATTGCTGGTTTGATACCGTTAATTTTTGCTTCTGGAGCGGGCGCAATTGGAAACAGAACTATTGGAGGATCTGCGCTTGGCGGAATGCTTTTCGGAACCATTTTCGGAGTAATCATAGTTCCTGGACTATATTACATTTTTGGTTCATTGGCACAAGGCCGAAAACTAATTAAAGGAGAAGAAGAAAGCTCTTTATCTGATGATTTCATACATCATGTAGATGATTTTTCAAAAAACAATCAAACGGAGGAAAATGAAGAATAACAGAAATATAAAATACGCAGGTCTTATCTGCGTATTACTATCTATAGCGGGTTGTAAAACAACTTCTATTGTAGAAAAAACAGAAAATAAAACGGTACCCGAAAACTATGCTGATAATGGTTTAGACACTCTAAATACCGGAAAAGTTAAATGGAGAAGCTATTTTACAGATGAAAATTTGGAGAATCTGATTGATATTGCATTGAAAAACAATCAGGAATTGAATATTACGCTTCAAGAAATTGAAATTGCTAAAAGCGAAGTAAAAGCACGAAAAGGAGAATATTTGCCTTTTGTTGGTTTTAGCGCTGGTGCCGATTTAACCAAATCTGGAAGATACACCAGCACAGGTTCTGGCGAAGCAACAACAGATATTATGCCTGGCAAAGAAACACCTGATCCGCTTCCTAATTATCGTTTTGCACTGACTTCAAGTTGGGAAATAGATATTTGGAACAAACTTCATAATGCAAAAAAAGCCGCTTTAAACCGTTATTTAGGTTCTATTGAAGGAAAGAATTTTGTGATTACCAATTTGATTGCAGAAATAGCCGATTCGTATTATGAACTTTTAGCATTAGATAATCAACTAGAAATCACCAAACAAAACATTGACATTCAAACCAATGCTTTAAAAGTGGTTAAAATACAGAAAGAAGCTGCAAGAGTGAACGAACTGGCTGTACGTAGATTTGAAGCGCAGATTTTGAGTACGCAAAGTCTTCAGTTTGATATTCAGCAGCAAATTACCGAAACGGAGAATAAAATCAATTTCTTATTAGGGCGTTTTCCTCAAAAAATTGCTAGAAGCAGCAATACTTTCAGCACTATTACTCCGGCAGATATTCACGCAGGAGTACCTTCCCAGCTTTTAGAAAATCGTCCAGATATTAAAAAAGCAGAAATGGAACTAATTGCCGCAAAACTGGATATTAAAGCTGCTAAAGCGAAATTTTACCCTTCGCTAGGCATTTCAGCAGGGATTGGATATGAAGCTTTTAATACCAAATATTTACTGACTTCTCCAGAATCTTTGTTGTATTCTATAGCAGGCGATTTGGTTGCTCCTCTAATTAATAGAAATGCAATAAAAGCAGAATATCTTACCGCTGGAGCTAAGCAAATTCAGGCTGTATACAATTATGAAAGAACATTGGTAAATGCTTATGTTGAAGTTGCCAACCAATTGTCTAAAATTCAAAATACGGCAAAAAGCTATGACTTGAAGTCACAGCAAGTTGATGCTTTAAACGAATCTGTTCAGATATCTAACAATTTGTTTAGTTCTGCCAGAGCAGATTATATGGAAGTTTTATTGACTCAAAAAGATGCTTTAGAATCTAAATTTGAACTTATCGAAACCAAAAAACAGCAGATGAACGCCTTTGTTAATGTTTACAGAGCATTAGGAGGTGGCTGGAATTAGTAGTTTTCATAAATATTTCCATCAGAAAATAGGCCTTCTTTTGTGAAGGTCTATTTTAATTCGGAATGGAAATTGCTGCATTATATTAGAGATATTAAACCCTTTAATTAAATTGATAAAAAAATGAGTTTTAAAGAAGTTATAATTAATGCAGGTGCCCCAAGAGATTTACGGCATCTGCTTAGTTCTTTGCATATAGACCACCAGCAGTCGTTAGAATTATGCTGGGCAATCCGTGGCAGAAAATTGCCCCTTAAAGAATTAAAAATTACGCCGACTGGCATTACAGCAATGAATTGGCCCAGCATTTTGAGATAGAGAAAGAATTTATTTTTCCTATATTAGGAATGGAAAATGAACTCATAAAAAAAGCATTATCTCTGCCAGAAGAATAAAAAAACATTTTAAAAAAAATCTTGAAATTGAAAAATCATTAAGCCGCATTGAGGAAGATCTTGAAATATTGATACGTTTCGAAGAGAAAAATATATTTGTTTTAATCAGAAACAATATGGCATCTAATCAAATTACAGTAAACACGAAAGGTTTTTTTACAAATAAATAATAAAGAATGTGAAGACCTCTTTTGGCTTTAAAAAAATCTTTTAACAATCTACTACTAAATTTCTACGTAAAAAATAGAAATTATAAATAACATATTTTAATACATAACCTTGTTTTTTTTAAACAAAAAATATTTACCCGCTCAATGGAAAGACACAAGATAATTCATCGAAATTACTTTAAACTTATGCTTATATCTATTTTTGTTGGGCTCTGTGGGGCATTGCTCGCATTTTCACTAAAAAAGCTGACAGAATTTTTTGAACGCTTCCTGTTTAATATTGCCAGCAATTATTCAATAGGAATAATTTTATTTCCTACCATTGGAATTACCGCGATTTATTTTTTGAGAAAATATGCATTCAAGAATAGGAAAAACAAAGGAATAACCGAAATATATAAAACACTTGATCAGCGCAAAGACCATTTGCCGCTATTTAAAATCCCCTCGCATTACATCAATGGATTTCTAACAGTAATATTTGGAGGGTCAACAGGTATAGAAGTATCCACTGTAGTGGCTGCGGCCACTATTGGGAACTTTGCCTACAAAAAGGATCTGTGTGCAAAAATATATAAAACGGAATTAATCTGCGCGGGAGTGACCGCGGGAGTTGCTGTTTTATTTTGCAGCCCTCTAGCCGGCTGGCTATTCGCAATGGAGGTTATTGCAAGGAAAATAAACAGAACACTGGTTATCGCCTGTACCTGTTCAGCATTGGCAAGTTGGCTGTTTATTTCTTTGTTTGATAATAAGCCTTTGCTCTTATATACCATTGCAGATTGGAATTGGACGGCTTTTCCGTTTTTTATTATTTTAAGCCTTCTTTCAGGGTTATTGGCAGTTTATTTCACACTTTTAGTTACCCGGATTAAAGGCCTTTTCGGGACTATTTCGAACAATTTCATACGCGTTAATTTAGGGGCTTTAACTGTTGGTGCATTAATTTACTTGTACCCAGGCTTATACGGCGATAGTTATGATGCCCTTCATGAGGTGCTGCATGAATCCATAAAGGCACCAGGCGTTTCATTTTTTTTCTTATTAATCATTACAATGCTAAAACCCCTGGCGGCATCCCTTACACTTGGAGCAGGCGGAGACGGAGGCGTATTTGCGCCCAGCATTGTTTCAGGAGCATTTCTAGGGCTGCTTGTCGCCTCTATTGGCAATGCTTATTTTTCAGCAGATTTAATCCCTTTAAACTTTGCCTTGGTAGGGGCGGCGGCTGCTTTATCGGCTTCTCTTTCCGCTCCCTTAACTTCTTTGGTTCTGATCTGTAATCTGCTTCCAAACGGATATTTATTGTTTGTCCCTATTGCGCTTGGAACTGTAATTTCGTATTTTTTTTCAAAAAAACTGCTTCCTTATAATGTATATTCATATGACTTTTATCTAACAGCAAAGCAATAGCCGATTAAGTACAGGGAATGAAATTTAGCCTGAACCGCTTTATTTAAAATTAGTTTTTTTATGCCAGCTCAAAAAAACATCAGTTTTTTGCCGCGAAGCAATCAGAATCGGAGGGATTTTTATGGCTGGCACATTAGGTATTAATCCCTCCTTCTAATTATGGTTTGTCGCTTCGCTTTAATAATATTCGAATACATTTGCAAAACTTGTAGCTATACTGTAAATAGTGCTGTCCGGGAACATCATATTATACATGATGGGTAATTGAAAGTTCAAATCTATCGGAAAAAACAATAAATTTAAAAAACATTGCACTTTAAGCTCCAAATAAATAAAAACTAAATACTGTTTTGCCATGCATTCTTTTTGTTGGCACACTTAAGAAGGAGAAATAATCTGTCTGCATTACTTGCCGTAGCAAGTGCCCATTTCTAAAACTGTTTTGTACAATTTGTTTACGGCATAAAGTATCAATTCCCTAAACTTCACATTCGGCATGCAAAATAAACCTTCTTTAAATCCATGCAAAAAAATAAAATAGACCTGAGCACAATTTCTCAAAACAGCCTTGGAAAAGTTTAGATTTTAACCAAGTCTTCTGTATTTTTGCAAATAAATACGTACTACAGATATCCCGCTTACATTAATTCCAAATTTTCAGCATCGTATCCATTTTTTCACATTCTCCGTATTATATAAAAAAGTATTTCCTCTTCAAGTTCTCTACATAAATTTTCAGATTCTATTGTTTGGCAGAAACACTTATTGGGACTATTTATTAATTTCCTATTATTCTTTATGCTTCTGCAATAGGTATTACAGATCAGCTTAAACCGTTGATCAGCTGCATACATATTCTTCATTTCTTTAAAATGTTCAGCAAACTTAAGATTATATAATTCATCCGGCAGATACATAAATTCTATTGGGTTAAAGAAAAAAGGCTATGAAAATTTTACCGGTTCTAAAACTTCCTTAAGGTACGAAATATAAAACAGATAAAAGTAGTTAAGTTTATTTAATTCACTTTTCAATAACTGAGACTATTATAAACTAATAAACAAAAAAATCAATTTTTAATCAGTTTAGGATGCTTCCATGAGCCGTTCAAAGCTTCTTCTTTTGGCCAATACAATCGCATTATCAGAGCAAAATCACCTTTTGGAGCTGGAAGCCAATTAGATTCCTTATCTTTTCCTGGAGAATCTGCTTGAATATAAAACGTAAATCCTCCGTCAGCATCTTTTTTAAACTGCCCAAGCATTGTTGAATTTAACAGATAGCGATTAAGCCGATTTGCAACAAGAAGACTTGCCGGCTGGTCGTACATTGTAAGGGACCAGAATGAATTGACTGGAGGAAGCTGTCCTGGAGGCAATTTGAAAGTGTACTTATTTTTACCATTTAATTTTTCGCCATTCGAATCAACATAATAAGATGGATACACTGCCTCTTCTATTGAATTTCCATAAATACCTAAAAACGCTCCGCTCATCCTAAAAAGATAATTATTTTTAAGAAATTCTCTCGTTCCAAAAGCGTCTCCTGACGAAAGCTCACCCGTTACGATCCTTTTCTTTAACTCAGCTATTTCAAGCCATGCGTCTTTTATTCCCTCGTTCATGGCATTTTTAACATCAGCGCTTAAACTGTCAGGATTGAAAGCTTTACCTTCTTGAACTCCAATTTTTGCAAATCGAGCTCTTAAGTCCTTTTCGGAAGCATTTACGGGGCAAAATTGTAAAGCAAAATTTAGATTATTAAAAAACTCCAATGATTTTTTTTGTTCTTCCGGAGAAAGCGGTTTTATAAAATCAATTGGTTTTGCCTGCACTGGAGCTGCTTTGCCTAAAAACGCTGAAAGCGTTTTAACATCATACTTTTTCTGTATTGCTTCAACATTTTTTAAATCACCTGGATTAAAAAGCTGTGTTCGGATTATTCCTAAAGCAATTTCTGTTTCGCACGGAATAACTTTATCAATCCCTTTGGGTTTTTCTCCCTTCCAATTAGGGCCGGAAAGCATATAAACGCCTCCATTATTTCCCGTTGTGCGGCTTCCCAAATAGGCAAAATTAAAAGTATACAAATCAATTAGCTGCAGGCTCCAGTACCTGTTTTTTTCAATTGGAGGTATCACAAAAACAATAGGTTCGCTTCTTAAATCTAATCCAATCCAAGAATAAGGCGTATCTGAGTTGGGAGTTTGAACCGCTTTATCTTCTGAGGTAAAAACTCTGGGAACATTACGAATCTTATTCCACGGAGCTTTGTATTCTGGATTTTGTTTATCTACAAAATATGCATATTGAATCCTGCTGTTATCTACAATAGGAAATCCGTAAATATAAGCCTCCTTGGTAATTTCCCTAATCTCTTTTAGATCAATATTACTTGCATCGGCAGCTGATATACTAGTCTGACCTTCTTTACCTTCTTTTTTACAGCATACAAAAACCATTGTAGCAGCTGCTAAAACAAAAATTAATATTTTATTTTTCATAATTCTTCTTTTTGGAATTGCTTTTGGAAGTTCAATTTACTTTTTCAATTGCTGGAGGCGACCATGTACCATTCAGGGCAGATTCTTTTGGCCCATAAATCCGTGTCATTAGATAAAATTCTTCTGCAGGGGCTGGAAGCCAGTTAGCCTCTAGAGATTTATCTGGTTTTTGGTTTTGAATATAAATTGTCAAGCCTCCGTCTTTATCATAAACCAATCCTTCTGTAGTTGAATTAATCAGAAATCTATTGATTGGATTTTTGATTAAATATCCTCCTGTTCCATCTGCACTTTTATCATACATAGTTATGGACCAAAAATATTTTGCAGGCGGAATTTCATCTTTAGAAAAATGAATTTTATACTTGTTTGTTTTTCCGTTTAAAGTCTGCCCTTCTTTATCATTGTAAACAACAGGATAAAAAGCTTCAATTTTATCATTTCCATAGATTCCAACCATAACAGCGGCAGCGCGCAAAAGATGGTCTTTTTTGTAGAATTCTCTATTTCCGAAAGGATCCATCATATTCCATCCATTTTTCTGCTCGCTGATATGAGCGGCTTTTTCCTTAATTGCCGTTATTCCTTCCTGAACACCATCATTAATGGCTTTGAGGGTTTCTTCGTTTAGCTGTGAAGAATCAAAATCGGCTCCCGCTTTTATTCCAATTTTTTCAAATTTTGCAAGATCCTCGACATCTTCTTTATTGAAAGGTTTAACCAAGTCCAGATAGACATTCATATATTTAATGAAATTTGCATCTTCTATGTCTTTTGGATTGAAGGCAATCCAATTAATTTCAGATGCTTTTTTCGGAGATGCAGTGCCTAAAAATTGGCTCAATGAAGTAACTTTATACTTATCCTGAATCTGGATAACATTTGCTAAATCTTTGCTGCCCAATAGCTGGGTCCTTCCAATGCCAATTGCAAGCTGGCTCTCTACATTAAAAACCTTTTTAAATTTTCCTTTTGGTATTTCTCCTTTATAATCCGGACCGACAAACAGATAATCTCCTGCTTCGCTGCCTGTGCTTCTTGTTCCTACATAAGCAAAATTATGCGTAAAAAGATCCGTAAATTGAAATACATAATATCTGTCTTTTATCGCAGGAACAGACAATACAATAGGTTCTGCCCTTAAGTCAAGAGCAAATAAAGAATAAGGCGTGTCCGCATTCATGGAAACTACATCTTTTCTCGTATCATCTGCCGGACGTCTGTCATGGGTTATGATATTAAAGCCGCTTCGGTAGGCAGGACTTTTTTTATCCACTGTAGAGGCATACAAAGCCCGATAGCCCATTAACATTGGATAGCCATAAATGTATGCTTCCTTTGCGATAGACTTTGCTTCTTCAGCACTTAATGCGTTTTGTGTTGTTGTTGTTTCTTTTTTACAGCTTATAAAAAGCAGAAAAGCAGCAAATAGTAAAAGTGATCTCTTCATAATCTTAAAATTTATTATTTATTTATTCTTAAAAAAATCTTTATGTGAAACCAGATGGTGCAACAGGTATTAATTCAAAAAAAACAAAAATTATTTAAAAAAAGCTTTCAGAAGACAGCGGACAAATTCCTGACAAAACTTTTAAATTATGAGTAGGTAAAAAAAATACTTTAGGGATTATGGTAAATTTAACAAAAAAAATCTAACACTGCTATTTCTATTCGCATAAGATATAGAATAATTATAATTCTGGAAATGCAAACAAAAATCGAATTCGCAAATAAGATGTTTTTCTTTTTGCCATTCCTTAAAATTTCTGTTTGCATGACCTATTTTTTTAAGCATTCTAAGCTGAAAGGGATTACATTTGTGCCACAAAACCTAAATAGCATAAAGTAATCCATAGAGCCAAAGAAAGACAATTCTGCCTTAACTATAACAATCTTTTCAAATGCTCCATAATATTTATAAATTTATATTAGTGTTATGCCATGAATCAATTGAGTTTTTTATAATTTTTGCATCAATCCCCAACAGGACATCTAAACCAAATTTACATAGCCAATGGAAGACAGACACTACATATAGAAAGCCAATTGCTTCAAATCATCCAAAAATGATGTTGTAATTTGTCCTGTCCCCGTCCCCCAACAGGACAAAATAAACCACTTCCTAAAGCCACATAAACAACTGATTATCTTTACATTAATTACAAAATATAAAAAAGTAAAAAATGGAATTTAATCAAAATCATACTGGAAAAATCACACCTGAAAAAGCACTAAAAATGTTAACTGACGAAGGAATGGATGTTACTCTTGCACAAACAGCCGAAATATTGTCATTTCTTAGGTTAATAGCTGGAATTAGCGTTAAAAAAATCTTAGAAGATCCGGAAACTAATAAAATTACAAAAGAAGAAGAAGCTTTACATGAAAATCTCGAAAATAAAAACAAGAAAATAAAGATAAAGAGTCCATATAAAAAGATAACCTATTGTAAAACCTGCAATTTTTTGAATAATAATTTCTAAAAAATCTAAAAATCATTTAATCCTAAAAAAAATAAAAAACGCCTTACCTCTATTTGGGTAAAGCGTTAAAAAAATTGCTAAAGAAAAAACTTTATTCTAAAGAAATTCTGCCTGCTGCGTCCCTTTTCTTCTGGTCAATTACCTTCGCATATATCTGCGTTGTCTTAACGTTCTTATGACCAAGCATTTTAGATATGGTAAAAATATCAGTTCCAGCCGTCAGCTGTAATGTAGCATAAGTATGCCTGAAACAGTGAAAGGTAATATGCTTATTGATGCCTGACAATGCCACCCATACAGGAAGCGTACGGTCAACATCCCATTTGTTCAAATCTTTAAATACCTTCTCATTTTCTCTCCGTCTCTTGCCAAGCAATTCGAAAGCTTCATCGGAGATCGGTATGGATGCAGTGCCTTCCGTTTTCTTTTGCCTGAAAATAATATAGTGCCCGTCATTCTCAACATGTTGCAATTCTGACCAGGTCAGCTTGGCAATATCGGAATACCTCACGCCTGTAAGAACTGAAAACATAGAAATTCTTCTTACAATCAATTTCGGGCAGGGAGTTTCAAACAGCCTTCGGGTTTCCTCGAGAGTCAAAAAATTACGTTGGGATTCCATTTCCTTTATTGATCCTATCTTTGCATTGATATCTGTTTTAAGCTTATCCTCTCTATAGGCTGCTTTTAGAGTAGTTTTAATCTTGTTATAATAAGAGAGAGCAGTGTTACGCGACAGCTGCTTCTTATTCTTCCTTAAACTTTTAGCTTTCAAAAGATAATCTCTGTAATCTTCAATTAGAGTAACTGTCACCTCTTTAAATGATAAATCCCTTCCTTTTAAAAAAGCCTCAAAATGAATAATAGCACAGGCCCAGATTGATAAATTGTTACCAACCTTTTTATTCCCTAAATTTTTATAATACTGCAGAAAAGATTCATTCCCGACTGCCTGAATTGCCAGCTGCTCTTTTTCAAATGCGGAATAAATTTCACTTTTGTTGATTTCATTCTGTCTACGTGCACGAATGAGCTCCGCTGTATGTAGACTTTCTTTATTGGCTATTTTCTGGTACTGGTCAGCTGGTTTTTGATATACGTAGATTTTTAAAAACTCGCGTCTGGTATAATCGTTAATTGCCGAATTCCATACGGGAGGATAAAAATCTAAATAAAGAGACATCCTCCCCTGAGAAATAGCTTTTTTTCTAAGTGTTACGATACTTTTACTCATGGCTCTCAACGTTAAATAATTCATCTAAATCTCTCTTGGCAGTATAGACAAACTTGCCGTAATTATATTTCAAGATCCCTTTTCTTTTCAGTATACCATATAAAGCAGAAGGGGAAACCTTAAATTTTATCTGGGCTTCGGACATTGTATAGCAGTTTTCAATTCCTGGAAATTTTCTTGCTTCTTCTTTGTCTGTCCAGCTTTGATGCAGATTCTCTTTAAACTGAGTGATATCTGACCGCTCGATAAAAGTTCTGGAACCACACTTACCGGCCTTAAGTTCTTTTCTAGATATGGCTCTGTAAAGGGTTCTTCTGCTTATTCCTATAAAAATGCTGGCCTCATCAATGCTGAGAAAGTCAAGTTCTCCAAGTCTTTGAATTTCGGCATTATTAACCGCTTCCCTTTGCAGTCTTGCTGCCTCTTTTTTATTATCCCTGCTCCTTTTTTTGTAGCTCTTACTCCCGCAGGCAAGGGAGCAGAATCTTGTTTTGATCGTTTTTGCCGTAAATTCATTATTGCAGAATTGGCAGACTTTGGTAATCCTAATGTTTGAACTCATAATTTTAAAATTTAGGTTTCCTACATTACTTAAAAGCTCTTTGAACTGTAGCAATCATCTCCCAAACTCATTTTCTATATAATATATTCTTTAGAAATATCTTTGGACAGATAACTAACGATGTGGTTGTTTTAAATATTTTTGCTAACTTCTTTACCTGAAATTAACACTTTATAAAACCTTTAAAAAGTACTCAAGTGTGTCATAATTCATCCCTTTTTGTCACAAAGTTTGTACCTCGGAAACCGAGGTACAAATGAGGTATAAATTTTAACAAAACAACACTCAAATATTCCAAAAAACAATTGAATAAAAAAATAGCCAAAATGTTAATTACCAACATTTTAGCTATTTTGTTTGTTTTTATTTTGTGTTTCTTTGCGCCCTCTATTTGCCGATGCAGAAATTGGCGAAGATATTCCCCAACAACTCATCATTAGATACTTGCCCAGTAATCAGTCCGAATTGATACAGAGCTTCGCGAATATCTAGTGCCATAAGATCGCTTGAAAGACCTGACTCTAAACCAAATTTCACTTTCTGAATTTCATCTAAAGCTTTTAATAGAGAATCGTAGTGTCTTGTGTTAGTAACAATCGTTTCATTATTACGGAGCGCTCCTGTATTTACAAAAGACAATAATTCATTTTTTAAATCCTCTACCCCTATTTTTTCTTTCGCAGAAATCAATAACAGTTTCGCATTTAATTTTTCTAACTGATTGGTAATATTCGCTACTTCATCAGCAGATAAAATATCTTTTTTATTTACCACAATAATTAGCGGTTTTAGCGGATATTTATTCTTAATCTGTTCGATTTCATTTACAAATTCTGAACTTGAAGTTTGGAATTTCAATCCGTCAAATAAATAAATTACAACTTGAGCTTGATCGATTTTTTCGAAGGTTTTCTTTATTCCGATGCTTTCTACAACATCTTTCGTGTCACGGATTCCGGCTGTATCAATAAATCTAAATCCGATGCCGCCAATCACTAATTCATCTTCAATTGTATCGCGAGTGGTTCCCGCAATGTCAGAAACAATGGCACGTTCTTCATTTAATAAAGCATTTAATAAAGTTGATTTCCCAACATTAGGTTCGCCAACAATTGCAACTGGAATTCCGTTTTTAATTACATTTCCAACTGCAAACGAATCAATCAGACGTTTTAAAACAAATTCAATTCGATTCAATAATTCATGAAACTGCGTTCTATCAGCAAATTCTACATCTTCCTCTGCAAAATCCAATTCCAATTCAATTAAAGAAGCAAAATTCAAAAGTTCTTCTCTAAGTTTTGCAATTTCATTACTAAATCCGCCACGCATTTGCTGCATCGCAATTTGGTGAGAAGCTTCGTTATCTGACGAAATCAAATCGGCAACCGCTTCTGCCTGTGATAAGTCTAATTTTCCATTTAAGAAAGCTCTCAATGTAAATTCACCTGCATCTGCCATTCTACAGCCATTTCGCAATAACAATTGAATAATCTGTTGCTGAATATAAGTCGATCCGTGGCAAGAAATTTCAATTGTATCTTCTCCCGTGTAAGAGTTAGGTCCTTTAAAAACAGAAACTAACACTTCGTCTAGCGTTTTGCTTCCGTCTACAATATGTCCTAAGTGAAGCGTATGCGTTTTCTGCTTAGTTAAATCTTTGTTTTTAATAGATTTAAAAACCGAATTACCAATGGTAATAGCCTCGGCTCCAGAAATACGAATTATGGCGATAGCTCCAGCTCCCGAAGGCGTAGCCAAAGCAACTATAGAATCTTGATTTATCATGCTGCAAAGGTATAAAAAAACGCTCAAATTCTTTTCTGCGTTAAAGCAACTCCATTCAAACACGAAATCTTCAAATTAATTGAGATTAATAAATCATTAAGTGTTAAAATACTGATAAATATCAGGTTGTTTTCTTCGCAGAATGAGTAAATTTGAGAGACAAACCTTAATCTTAAATACTATGAAAAAGATATTATTTCCAACCGATTTCTCTGACGCTGCTACCAATGCATTTGTTCATGCTTTAGAATTTGCTAAAGTTGTAAACGCCGAATTAATCTTACTTCATACATTCGAGATTCCTGTTTACGACAGCCAATTCTTCCCAGAGAATTACGCTTCTATATACAGTTCCATCGAACTAGCAAAATTTGAAATGTTTAAGGATGAAATTCCGAAACTAAGAACTATTGCAGCTGAACGTAATTTAGAAGATATTGTAATCAAACACCGCCTAATGGATGGTGACCTCATTTATAATCTAAAAAACGCAGTTGAAGAAGATAACATCGATTTTGTCATCATGGGTACAAACAGCGCTTCTGACTGGACAAAATTCTTTACGGGTTCTAATACCGAATCTGTTATTTCTGGAGTTGAAGTTCCTGTTTTATGTGTTCCTATCGACGCCAAATACAAAAAGGTAAAAACGATTGGTTTTACCACACGCTACCGTGAAAAAGATAAAAAAGAACTTAAAAAAATCTTGAAAATCGCTAAAAAAACCGATGCAAAAGTGAAAAGCTTATACGTTAAAACCTCTAATTCTGATGTGACAGAAGAAACTCTAAAAGAATGGGAAAGAGATTTCGCTGGAGAAAATGTGGAATTTTTAGTTTTACCAAGTGATGATGTCAAAGAAACCATTCTGGATTTTATTCTATACAAAGACATTGATGTTTTAACTACAATAACACATAAACGCTCATTCTTTGAAAGCTTATTTGACTCAAGCTTTTCAAAAAAAATAGCCAAAGAAGTGACCATTCCGATTTTGGTTATGCATGAAGATTAATCTTAATCGATGATGATTTTGTGACTTAAAGTCTATATTTGTAGTTCAAGCAAAATAATAGAATGAAAGCATATCCAGACAACGTTGCAAAATATTCAGAACTCTATAATAAAACCAACAAAAAATACAACAGCATAAGCCTTTTGAGGCTATTAAGTATTTTCCTTTTCTTGATTTTAATGTTTTATTACATCAAGACAGATCAAATACTTTATGTTATTCTAGCTGTTTTGTCTTTTGCTGGTTTTATTTTTTTTATGAGAATACATTCAAAAGTATCATTTCAAAGATTGCTGGCAGAAACGCTTTTAAAAATTAATAAAAATGAAATTGCTTTTCTGAAAAGAGAAAAAACACCTTTTGAAAATGGAGCCGAATTTATCGATTTTCATCATCCTTATGCTTATGATTTGGATATTTTTGGAGAACATTCTTTATTTCAAAATCTAAACCGAACAGCTTCTTTTATCGGAAAAAAAACACTTGCAGAACTATTGCTGCATACGCTTCCAGAAGCTGAAATTTTAGAAAATCAGGAAGCAATAAACGAATTGAAAAATAAAATTGATTGGAGACAGAAATTTCAGGCTTTAGCAATTATAAGTGAAGATTCTAAACAATCTTACGAAGCAATAAAACATTGGACTTCTTTTACAAACAATTCGCTACCTAAAGTTTTAGTTGTACTATCATTTATTCTTCCAGTAACCTTTTTTGGATTTCTGGCTGCGTATTTTATTACATCAAAAACCATTATACTTTCTTATTTAACGTATGTCTTTATTGCCAATTTAATTGTTTTAGGAAGAGCTGTAAAGCGAATTCAATCGGAAATTGCAAAAGCGGATAATGTCGCTAACATCATAAAGCAATATAGTTTATTGATTGAAAAAATTGAACGTGAATCTTTCCAATCTAAAAAGTTACTTCGTTTACAAGAACAATTGAATTTCAAGAATGCCAAAGCGAGCCAGCATTTAAAACAGCTTTCTGAGTTGTTTTCAAGAATGGATACAATAAATAACTTTGTTACAGCCACTTTATTCAACGGAACATTTTTATTTAATCTTCATGTTTTAAAAGCGTTGTTAAAATGGAAAGAAGATTATGCTTCAGAAATGAATCATTGGGTTTCTATTATTGGCGAAATTGAAGCGCTAAACACTCTGGCAAATTTGGCGTATAACAATGAAGATTTCGTTTTTCCTGAAATCAATTCTGATTATAAAATTGAGTTTAAAAATCTAAGCCATCCATTATTGAATCCTGCGACAAGAGTTGGAAATGACACTCAATTTCATCCAAAATCTTTTGTGATTTTGACTGGATCTAATATGTCTGGAAAAAGTACATTTTTGAGAAGCTTAGGAATTAATATGGTATTGAGTGGAATCGGATCAGTTATTTGTGCATCAGAAGCTAAAGTGCATCCGCTTCCTGTATTGGTTTCAATGCGATTATCAGATTCTTTATCGGATAGCGAGTCTTACTTTTTTGCTGAAATCAAACGCTTAAAACAAATTATGGATGCACTTGAAAATCAGCCTGCATTTGTTTTATTGGATGAGATTTTAAGAGGTACAAACTCTGATGATAAAAGAAATGGAACAATAGAAGTGGTAAAAAAGATAATTTCTAAAAAAGCAATTGGCGCCATCGCAACTCACGACATCGAAGTTTGTCTGACCACAAATGAATATCCTGAAATTTTAACCAATCAATGTTTCGAAGTTGAGATTCGAAACAACGATTTACATTTCGATTATAAACTCCGAAACGGAATCTGCAAAAACAAAAGCGCAACTTTCCTAATGCAGAAAATGGGGGTTATTTAATGGTTAATGGTGAATTGTTAATTATTAATTTTCTAAAAAGGGAATCATTTACAATTCACCATTAACAATTAACAATTAATTTTCCTCGTACATTTCCATCCACAAACGAGTTTCTTCCAAATCCAATTCTTTTTCTATTTTACGGAAGATTTCTTCGTTTACAGAACCCGATTTATGCATTGATTCTAATTTTGCTCGTTCTACATTTAGTAAATCGATCTGAATTTTAGTGAAATCATTGAAAATTTCTCCTCCTAAAAGCTTTCCATTTCCGAAGAAATTAGCAGGAAGTTCCGTTTTTTGAAGACGATTGAATTTTACCTCATATTTACTTTTAATGTTATGCAACAATTCATCGTTCAATAGCGAGAAATTATCTTCTATATGTGCTATGGTTTCTGAAACAATTACATTTCGAATATTGTATTCTTCTGCAAGTATTGAATAACGCTCAATTTTAAGCTTTTTAATCAGCCACGGAAGTGTAAGTCCTTGTATCACTAAAGTTGAAAGTATAACACAGAAAACTAAGTATATAATTAAATTTCGAAGCGGAAATGCTTCTGTTTTATTCAACATCAACGGAAGCGCCAAAGCTGCTGCCATAGAAACCACTCCTCGCATTCCCGACCAGCCAAAAATGATCATATTTCGATAATCAAAAGCTTCCTTTTCACGAATTCTTTTACTAAGCATTCTTGGAATCATTGTTGCAGGAACAACCCATAAGAAACGAACCAAAATCACTACAATACTTATCACCGCTCCCCAGATAAACAATGAGTTCCCAGAATAATTGCTAATTCCTGCGATAATCTGCCTCAATTGAAGTCCGATTAAGATAAAAATTAAACCATTAAGAATATTATTTAAAACATCCCAAATTGTATTCGACATAATTCGGCTTTCGTGAGAAAAGATTGTTCCTGATCTTGCTGCCAGAAAAAGGCCTGTTGTCACTACTGCCAAAACTCCTGAGCCTTCAAAATGTTCTGCAAGCAAATAAGACGCAAAGGGTGTCAATAACGTCAATGTCACCTCGATAATATCATCACAAACAAATCTTTTATGAATATAAAACATGACATAACCAACAGCCAAACCTATTGCGATACCCAAAACCGACATCAACACAAAATTTAATCCAGCTTGCCATAGAACAAAATTCCCTGCTGTGATTGCCGTAAGCGCATATTTATACGCTACAAGACCACTAGCGTCGTTTACTAAACTTTCTCCTTCTAGAATAGCAATTAATCTCGGATTAAGCCCTAAACCTTTTGTAATGGCTGTTGCCGAAACCGCATCTGGAGGCGAAACAATAGCACCAAGCAAAAAAGCTAACGGCCAAGACATATCATCTATTAGCCAATGCGCAAAAACGGCAACCAATCCTGTCGTAAAAAAGACCAAACCTACAGCAGCAAAAGTTATCGGACGAATCGACTGCTTAAAATCGGACCAACTAGTGTGCCACGCGGCGTGATATAAAAGAGGCGGTAAAAATATTATAAATACAATTTCTGGACTCAAAGCAATCACGGGCAGTCCTGGAACAATACTAATTACAACGCCACATAAAACCAAAACAATCGGAATTGGAAAATTGTATCTTTTGCTAACAAGACTAAGAAAAGCTACACCGAAAAGCAGCATTATGATTACAGTAAAATTCTCCATTTGAGGGTATGTATTGGATTTTGGATGATAGAATTCGGGTACTAAATTAAGATTTTATGGCAACTAAATTAGATTAACATTAAAAAAATAGAATATCAATTTATTGACTTATATCAAACTTTTTGGTTTTAAACCGCTTTAGATTTGTTTCTTATTATTTCTAAAAACTTTTTATGATAAGTACAGAATTAAATCCGTTAGTGCAATTTGGAATTTCAAGTAAAGAACGTGTTGAAAATGCTTTGGAACAGCTAAGAAGCGGAAAAGGTGTTTTGGTAACCGACGATGAAAATCGCGAAAATGAAGGAGATCTTATCTTTTCTGCGCAACACATAAATGTTCAGGATATGGCGTTAATGATTCGTGAATGCAGTGGCATTGTCTGTATTTGCTTGACGAATGAAAAAGCCGATGAATTGGAACTTCCTTATATGGTAAAAGAAAACACAAGCAGTTTTCAAACTCCGTTTACCATTACGATTGAAGCAAAAAATGGAGTGACAACAGGAGTTTCTGCAAAAGACAGAATTACAACTATAAAAACTGCAATTGCAAAAAATGCAAAACCAAAAGATCTAGCTAAACCTGGACATATTTTTCCGCTTAGAGCAAACGATAATGGCGTTTTAGGACGAAACGGCCACACAGAAGGAAGTGTCGATTTAATGAAATTAGCAGGTTTGCAACCTGAAGCTGTTCTTTGCGAATTGATGAACGAAGACGGAAGCATGGCGAAACTAGACAAAATCGTTAGCTTTGCACAAGAACACGATTTGGTGGTTTTATCTATTGAAGATATTATTTATTACCGCAAATTTGTTAGAGATTATAAATAGCCCGTCTGCCGAAATTTGTTTAACACATAGAAACATAGATTTTAGAAATCTACAAAAGATGTTTCACTCTAAATAATACACAGAGGTCTATGTGTTAAAGCTTGCTTTTTCTGCAACCTTTAACAGAAGCAACAAAAACTATGTTTCTATGTGTTAAAATTAAATTTTGTTTATTTTCACCCAAGGGGCATTATAAATAACTATGATATACGAACAGCTTGGTAATTCCATTCGAAAAAGCATAAACGTTTCTGATGAAGATTTAGAAACTATTCTCTCTTATTTTAAACTTATCAAAAAAGGAAAAAACGAGATTTTGCTGGCTAAAGGCCAAATTAGCCAAGAAACTTTTTTTGTTGCAAAAGGCTGTTTAAGAATCTTTTTTATTAATGAAGAAGGAAAAGATGCCACCCGATATATTGCTTTTGAAAATCAGTTTGCTACAGCTTTAGTCAGTTTTATAACTAAAATGCCAGCGCTTGAAAATATTCAGGTTGTGGAGAAATCAGAATTGCTGAGCATTTCCCATGAAGATTTTAATCATTTAATGGAAATTGTTCCGCAATGGCGTGAGTTTTACAGCAATTATCTGGAAAAAGCGTATGTAAATAATGCCAATCGATTAATGTCTTTTACCACAATGGACGCTTTGGAAAGATACAATCAACTTTTGAAGATAAATCCAGCGATTGTAAAAAGATTGCCGAATAAAATTGTGGCTTCTTATATTAATATTTCTCAGGAAACTTTGAGTCGGTTGAAGTCTAAAATTTAGAGTTATTTTTTTAGCCACTAAGACGCTAAGACTCTAAGTTTTTTTTTATTTTTTTTTACATGAATTGCCTCCAGCTTTAGCTGGAGATAAAAAAGAAGAGTAAGAAGGCTTTAGCCAAATTCAAATTTTGGCTAAACCCTTTTACAATTTAAAACAAAAACCTCCAGCTAAAGCTGGAGGCTATTCATGTCTATCTTAATCAGCTTAAATCTTTTAAAATCTGCATGAAACCCTTTGCTTTTTTTGCAAGTGAATCTGCGTGAAACTTTCTGACACATTCTAAATAAAAAAACCGAATCTAATTTAAGATCCGGTTTTGATTTTTATGATTCACAACTGCTGCACGAAACAAGACTTGTTACTAATTCTTTAGAAACACTTTGGCTTCTTTGGTAGTACAAACTTTTTACTCCTTGTTGCCAAGCTTCAATCATTAAACGGTTTACATCTTTAATTGCCAATTCTGCTGGAATATTAAGATTTAAACTTTGTCCTTGATCTACAAATTTCTGACGAATTCCTGCTTGCTGTACAATTTCTAACTGACTGATTTCTTTGAATGTTTTAAAAACATCTTTTTCCTGTTGAGTCAATTGTTCCATATGCTGAACACTTCCTCCGTTTAACATAATTCCTCTCCAAACTTCTTCGTTATCTAAACCTTTTTCTTCTAACAGCTTCTTAAGGTATTTATTTTTACGCATGAAATTACCCTTGCTCAATCCAGCTTTGTAATAATTACTGCTGAAAGGCTCAATTCCTGGCGAAGTCTGTCCTAAAATTGCGGAAGAAGATGTGGTTGGAGCAATTGCCATTGTAGTTGTATTACGTCTTCCGTAACCTTTTAGCAATTCTGGCTCACCGTAAATTCTAGCCAATTCTTGACTTGCTTTATCGGCTTTATCACTAATATGTTTGAAAATTTCAGTTGTTTTCATTTTAGCCTCCATTCCTTCAAACGGAATCATGTTTTTCTGCAAATAAGAATGCCATCCTAAAACTCCTAAACCAAGCGCACGATGTCTTTTTGCAAATTTATTAGCCGCAGAAAGATAATAATTCCCTTCTGTTTTTTCGATGAATTCCTGTAAAACAGCATCTAAGAAAAAGATCGCCAATTTAACTGCTTCAGTATCTTTCCATTCTTCATACAATTCTAAATTCATAGAAGAAAGACAACAAATAAATGATTCGTCATGAGTTGATGGAAGCATAATCTCACTGCATAAATTACTTGCGTTGATTCTAAGATTTTGATCTTTATAAACTTGTGGTTTATTTTTATTTACGTTGTCACTAAAGAAAATATACGGCAATCCTTTTTGCTGACGGCTTTCTAATACTTTCGCCCAAATTTGTCTTTTTTCTGCATCTCCATCGATCATTTCCTGCATCCAGTAATCTGGCACACAGATTCCGGTAAACAAATTTTGAATTGGGTTTCCGATACTCTTAATTTTCAAAAACTCCTCGATATCTGGATGATCGACGTCTAAATAAGCAGCAAACGCACCACGACGAACTCCACCTTGAGAAATGGTATCCATTGCCGTATCAAAAAGCTTCATAAAACTTACTGCTCCACTACTCTTTCCGTTGTCTGTTACAGCACTTCCACGTTCGCGCAATTCGCCAAAATAACCAGAAGTTCCACCTCCAATTTTGGTTTGCATAATTACTTCTCCTAGTTTATGCGTGATGCCTTCAATTTTATCTGGAACATGCACATTAAAACAAGAAATCGGCAAACCTCTTTCTGTTCCCATATTGGCCCAAACTGGCGAACTGATACTCATCCAACCTCTTTCGATCATTTCCATGAAAGATTCTTTCAATTCTGGTTTGTAAAGCCTTCTAGCGGCAGCTGTACAAATTCTATCAATTGCTCCTTCTACAGTTTCTCCTTTTAAAAGATAACCGCGGTTTAAAATCTGTTCGCTTTCAGAATTTTTCCACCACATTTTAGTGCCGTTTTGTGGTTCAAAATTGTTGTTTTCAGGGTTTATGTCTGTTGTATTCATAATGTATTATGGGCTTGTATTAGAAAAGATCGTTTGCAGTGATACTTTTATCGTGTTTTGTATATTCTACAGGACGTTTTGCAAAGAAATCATCTAGACTGTTTGCAAAAACCTCTTCTTCAAACCAAGTCATTTTTGAGTATTCTTCTGGAGAAACATTAAAAATAGTTTCGATATTGATTTGTTTTAAACTTTCGTCAATTCTAAATTTCATGAAGTTTACCAAATCTTCTTTATTTATAGTTTCAACAGCACCATTTTCGAAAATCCAATCTAAAATATCAGCTTCAACACCAATAGATTCTTTAACCGTTTCTCTTACCAATTCTAAAGTTTCTGCATCAAAATATTCTGGGAATTCTTCTCTGATTTTATTAATGATATAAATTCCGCCATTGGCATGAATCTGCTCGTCGATTGAAGTCCAAGCAATAATATTGCTCACATTCTTCATATACCCTTTGAATCTTGTGAAAGACAACAAAATAGCAAATTGGCTAAACAAAGACACGTTTTCAATCAAGATGCTAAATAGAATCAACGAAACCATATATTTTCTGTTATCTTGAGATTTTGTGTCTTTCAATACATTCGAAAGATAATCTACACGTCTGCGGATAACAGGAACATCCAATAATTTCTCAAATTCATCATTATAGCCTAAAACTTCCAATAAACGAGAGTACGCTTCTGAATGTCTAAACTCACATTCTGCAAAAGTGGTTCCCAACCCATTAAATTCTGGTTTTGGAAAATGCTCATATATATTGCCCCAAAAACTTTTTACAGCTACCTCAATCTGAGCGATTGCTAATAAACTATTTTTGATTGCCGTTTTTTCAGCCAGATTTAAATGCGCATGAAAATCTTGCGTATCGGCAGTAAAATCTACTTCAGTGTGTACCCAGTAAGCTTTATTAATCGCTTCGGTAAATTGCAGAACCTCAGGATATTCAAAAGGTTTATAATTGATCCTTTTATCGAAAATTGACATAATATATAGAGTTTTAAGTGACTACTTTGAAATAGAAATACGAGCGCTCAAGTTGGGGAGTGGTATTAGCGTGATTTCTATAATTACAAATTTAGCCCAGAGTTATTCTTTTGTCTAGTTTTAGATGTTAAAAATCTGCCCAATTATCAACAGTTTTAAAACTTCAAAAAACAGTGATTTTAGAAATCTTATCAACATGAAAATAATAAGTTCTAATTCGCAATGAACTAGCATTTTCACTAAAATTAAAGTCAAGTTATCAACATGAAAAAAGGTGCTTTTTGAGATCAAAAGCAAAAGCAGTTATCAACATTTAATTTTTTGAAAATAGAAATTTGAAAGACAATTTCAATTGAAAAAAAGTTTTCTATTGATAATAATTCTAAATAATATCATTTACCCGAAAAACATAACATTCTTTATTACAGATATTTAAAACAAATACATTTGCAAAAAGCTTTCAAAACACAGCAAAATCAGCATAAAAAACTATAATGCTTAACTAAATTAACATTTCAAAATTCATAACGCCTAAAAGAAGAAAACAATCCTAAAAACTGACATCAATTATTGTCCAAATAAAACAAAATTAAAATGGACTTAAGCAATTTTTAATTTTTGGGCAAAACTGAAGTTAAAATGCCTTTTTACAGTAAATTATTCTTGTATTAAGAATATAAATTTTTACATTTGCTTTTATTTTTATTTATTCTAAATAGAATAAGAATTTCCAACAAATTAAATTAATCTTGTACAACTCAAAAACCATAAATTATCAAAATATGAAAAAGAATCTTTTTGTTTCTTTTGCATTTGCTGCTACTTTATTTGTAAGTGCCCAGCAAAAAAACTCATTGTTAGATGCTGCTTTCTGGAAAACTTCTCCAACTGTTGAAACGGTTCAGGCGGAAATCGCCAAAGGAAATAACCCAACTGAAGCTAATGCCAATGCGTTTGACGTTACTACCTTAGCCATAAATAACGATGCTCCTTTTGCAACAATCAAATTTTTAGTAGAACAGCCTGGAAACTCAATTACAAAACTGACTCACGATAATCGCATTTATCTGCACTGGGCTGCCAATAGAGGCAATACTGAATTAGTACAATATTTAATTGGAAAAGGCTCTGATGTAAACTTTGAAGACAGCCACGGAACAGCTCCAGCTGATTTTGCGGCTTCAAATGGCCAGTCAAATCCAGCAATGTATGATGCTTTCTTTAAAGCAGGTCTTTATCCGACGAAAAAATATGCAAATGGCGCAAACCTTTTGCTTTTGGCTATTGCTTCTGATAAGGATTTAAAAGCTGCAGAATATTTTTCTACTAAAGGAATGTCTTTAAAAGATGTTGACAACGACGGAAACACCGCTTTTACTTATGCTGCAAGATCTGGAAATATCGCTCTTCTGAAAAAACTTTTAGAAAAAGGAATTAAACCAACAGACACCGCTCTTTTATTTGCTGCACAAGGAAGCCGAAGAGAGACAAATACTCTTGAAACTTATAAATATTTGGTTGAAGAAGTAAAAATTAAAGCTACAGCTCAAAACAAAGCAGGACAAAACGTATTGCATCTTTTGGCTGGAAAACCAAATCAGACAGAGATTATTCAATATTTTTTAGCAAAAGGAGTTGATCTAAACAAAGCCGACAAAGAAGGAAATACTCCATTAATGGCTGCTGCATCTGCAAGAGAAACGGGAGTTTTAGAACTTTTCCTTCCAAAAGTTAAAAACATCAATGCTCAGAATCTGAAAGGAGAATCGGCTTTGACTTTTGCTGTAAAAAACGGATCTCCAGAAGCTGTAAATTTACTTTTGGCTAAAGGTGCTGATGTAAATGTAAAAGACAAAGACGGAAACAACTTAGGCGTTTATTTAGTACAATCTTATCGTCCGGCAGGAAGAGAAAAAGCTGCAACAGATCCTTTTGATGCAAAAGCAAAACTGCTTCAAGAAAAAGGTTTGGACTTAGCAGCTCCTCAAAACGATGGAAACACTTTATATCATTTAGCGATTACTAAAAACGATGTTTCGCTTCTTAAAAAAATTACCGATTTAAAAGTGGACATCAATGCTAAAAATAAAGATGGTTTAACGGCTTTACACAGAGCGGCGATGACTTCTAAAGATGATGCTATTTTAAAATATTTAGTTTCTGCTGGAGCTAAAAAAGACATCAGCACAGAATTTGACGAAACGGCTTACGCTTTGGCTAAAGAAAATGAAGTGCTTACCAAAAATAATATCTCAGTTGAGTTTTTAAAATAACTTTTACATAGTTATGAGTTTTGAGTTATGAATTAGGAGTTAAAAATGAAGCTCATAAATAATTCAAAACTTATAACTCATAATTTATAATTTATAACTAAATTTCATGAAATCAATATTAAAAATTGCTCTTACAAGCGCTTTTATCTTTTTAGTTTCTTTCCAATCTCAAGCACAATCGAGCAAATATAAAATCATGCTTCAAATGAACAACTATATGGGAGAAGGCGCTTATATCGTTGTTTCGTTAGTTAATTCGGCTGGTGAATATGAAAAAACGCTTTATGTAATGGGCGATGATAAAAAATGGTACAAATCATTAAAAGAATGGAATAAATTCCACTCAAAGAAAAATGAAGATATTAGTGCCAAAACTGGCGCTTCTGTAACAGGTGGTGACCGCAGTGTAACTACAATCGAAATTGAGAATTCTAAAATAAACAAAGGATATAAATTGCGATTTGAATCGGCTGTAGAAGATCAGAAATACTATGTAAGCGATCTTGAAGTTCCGCTTACGACAGAAGGTCTTGCTGAAAAAACAGATGGTAAAGGCTACATTAAATACGTAAGATTAAACAAAATATAATCTTAAGCACATTATTTTTTAACCTTATAATGAGCACAAATTTTATTTTTGTACTTAGATTTAAAATCTGAGCTTTGTCATCGTTCTAAACTTTGACAAAGCTTTAAACGTTTTATAACAGAATACACTCCATGACTCTTTCTTTCTGGCGTTACGCACACTTGGCTCTAGCCTTATTTTCTTCTATTTTTTTGCTTTTAGCTTCCGTTACCGGAATTATTCTGGCAGTTGATGCAGTTCAAGAAAAAACACTTCCGTATAAAGCAGAAGATTTTAATAAAATAACTTTAGGAGAAACGCTGCCAATTTTAAAGAAAGAGTATTCTGAAATTACAGAATTGAGTGTAGATTACAATCAGTTTGTAACGCTTCAGGCCATTGATGCAGACGGAAACGACGTTAAAGCATACATTGATCCAAAAACAGGAAAAGCACTAGGAACTCCTGCAAAGAAAACCGAATTCATAAACTGGATTACGAGTTTGCATCGTTCGCTTTTTCTTCATGAAGCGGGACGTTTTTTTGTGGGCGTAATTTCTTTTTGCTTGTTATTAATAGCCATTTCGGGTTTTGTGCTGGTTTTGAAAAGACAGCGCGGCATTCGAAATTTCTTTTCTAAAATAATCAAAGAATATTTTGCTCAATATTATCATGTTCTTTTAGGAAGATTGGCTTTAATTCCGATTTTGATTATTGCATTAACGGGAACCTATTTATCGTTGGAAAGATTCAATTTTTTTATGGGTGAAGAAAAAGCTAAACCTGTAAAAACAGAACTTTCAGAAAAATCTAAAACAGTTTCAATTTTCAATACCACTTTGTTATCTGATGTAAAGAAAATCGAATTTCCTTTTACAGATGATCCTGAAGAATATTATATCATTGAATTAAAAGACAGAGAAATTGAAGTAAATCAAGTTACAGGAGCTGTAATTTCTGAAAAACTATCGCCAATGACGGCACAATTTGCGGCATTAAGTCTTGATCTTCATACAGGAAGAATTAATGGAATCTGGGCTGTTATTCTAGCAATTGCCTGCATTAATATTTTATTCTTTATTAATTCGGGTTTTGCGATTACTTTAAAAAGAAGGTCAAGCCGAATTAAAAATAAATTTAAAGCAAACGAAAGCACTTTTATACTTTTGGTAGGTTCAGAAAACGGAAGCACGTTCCGATTTGCTAATGCGATTCAGAAACAATTAATTGATCATGGACAAAGAGTTTTTGTTAGTGAATTGAATAAATTTTCAGTTTATCCGAAAGCAGAACACATTATCGTTTTTACGTCGACTCACGGTTTGGGAGATGCGCCTTCTAACGGAACGCAATTCAAAGCATTACTAGAAAAACAAAATCAAGAACAAAACATTAATTTTTCTGTAGTTGGTTTTGGTTCAAAATCATATCCCGATTTTTGCCAGTTTGCTATCGAGATAGATCAACTTTTAGGAAAACAAAAATGGGCAGATCGTTATTTGGATTTGAAAACTGTCAATGACAAATCGGCTGTTGAATTTGTAGAATGGGTAAAATTATGGAGCGAAAAAACAGGAATTCCGTTGGCGACAACTCCGTCAATATATAACCACGTTCCAAAAGGTCTGCAAAAATTTATGGTTTTAGATAAAACACCAATTTCTGAAACCGAGCATACTTTTATTCTGACTTTAAAATCTAATGCTAGAACTAAATTTAGCTCAGGCGATTTACTGGCAATTTATCCTGCCAACGATTCTAGAGAGCGCCTCTACTCTATCGGAAATCATTCTGGCAATATTCAGCTTGTTGTAAAATTACATCCAAACGGATTGGGTTCAGGATTTTTGAATGCTTTAGAACCTGGAAATATAATTAAAGCACAGATTGTTAAAAATCCTGCTTTTCATCTTCCGAAAAAAGCTTCTAAAGTGGCTTTTATTTCTAACGGAACAGGAATTGCTCCTTTCTTAGGAATGATCGAACAGAATAAAGCAAAACAAGAGCTTCATCTTTACAGCGGATTCAGAATGGAAACGCCAACATTGATGGCATACAAAAAGTTTGCTGGAATTATGATTCAGAAAGAACAACTGGAAAATTTTCATGTTGCATTATCTCGCGAAGCAGAACATATTTATGTAATGGATTTGATTAAAAGAGATGCCAATTTCTTCGTGAATGTATTGAAAAAAGATGGTGTCATTATGATTTGCGGTTCACTGGCAATGCAGAAAGATGTGGAGAATATTTTAAGTGAATTGTGCAAAACAAAAGGATTAAAAACGCTCTCTGAATACAAAGCCAATAAACAATTTTTGACGGACTGTTATTGATTGTTGATTTTAGATTTTAGATTTTAGATTTTAGATTGCTGATTGTTGATTTTCAACTTTGACTAGATTACCATGCATAAATTATTATCCTATAAAATTTCATTGTTTTTTGTAATTGCTTGCTGTTTATCAGCACATTCTCAAGTATTACGAAAAAGAACTACGCTTTTGATGGGGGGACGTTTTGATATTTCAATTGTTGACAAAGATTCGCTTTCTGCGGAAAAAAATATAGATGAAGTTATTGCTGAAATCACTAGAATTGAATATTTAATCTCCGATTGGAAACCTACTACTCAGGTTTCTGAAATCAATCAGAATGCTGGAATAAAACCTGTAAAAGTCGATCGAGAAGTTTTTGAGTTGACTAAAAGAGCCATCAAACTTTCTGAAATTACAAATGGTGGTTTTGACATCAGTTTTGCAGCAATGGACAGAATCTGGAAATTTGACGGTTCGATGACCGAAATGCCTTCGGCGGAAGCCATAAAAAAATCGGTTGAGAAAGTCGGCTACAAAAACATTATCCTAGACAGCACAGAATCGACTATTTTCTTGAAATTGAAAGGAATGAAAATTGGTTTTGGCGCTTTAGGAGAAGGTTATGCAACTGATAAATGCCGCGCCATGATGATTGCAAAAGGGGTTCAAGCCGGAATTATAAATGGCTCGGGAGATATGAGCACTTGGGGAAAACAGCCTAACGGAAAAGATTGGAAAATCGGAATTACAAATCCGTTTAAGCCTGAAAAGATTTTAGCTGCAATTCCGCTTAAAGAAGGTGCTGTAACAACTTCTGGCAGTTATGAAAAATTTGTAGTTTTTAACGGAAAAAGATATTCTCATATAATAAATCCCGCAACTGGTTATCCTGCAACTGGTTTGTGCAGTGTAACAGTCCTTGGTCCAAACGCCGAAACCGCTAACGGATTAAGCACTTCTATGATGGTTTTAGGTCAGAAAGAAGGTTTGCTTTTACTTCAAAAATTTCCCGATTACAGCTGTGTTCTGATTACGGATAAAGGAAAAATAGTTAAGTCTAAAAACTTTCCTTATAAGTTATGAATCGTGATTTATGAATTACTTCCAGCTAAAGCTGGAGGCAATTCATAAATAAGTTTTTACTCTTAGCTCCCGATAGCTATTGACATTAGGAGATCATTTTAACTACATTAGCAATAGAATGCTTTGTGTAAACAGTGTGCGAAAAATTCCTTTCTTGATTTTTTTGCAATTAGAATTTTGAAGCAAATTCTTTTGCAAAATCTTCTAATTTGATTTTACCCGTTGCATTTCCATCATTCTTTAGAAAATCTGCGGCAATGGTTTCGTTTCTTAACCCTGTTCCCATTTCGGTATATAAACCTGCCATTTCTTCTGGAACTCCTGCTTGAGTCATTCCGCCAAAATATTGTTCGTCTGTAAATTCAATCCACGGAAGCTCTGGTTTTCCAATAGCAGTTCCAAATGCTTTTACAATTTCTGAAGGCGTTTTTACATCACTTATAATGTAACGGATGTTTTTACCTTCTGTACTTTTTTGTAATTCTTCGGCAGCTGCGTTTGCAATATCTTCTGGATGAACTAACGGAATACGATTTGACACTGGGAAATTAGCCCCCATAATCCCTGCTCCTTTTATCATCGGGATATCATTAAAGAAATTAAAGTAGAAATATCCTGCTCTTAAAAAGGTAATTGAAGTGTCTAATTTTTCGTAAATCTTCTCGATATTATACAATCCTGCAATTGGTCCGTTTCCTGTTGGCAAATCGGCTCCAATGCTGCTTAGCATCACTACTCTCTTAATCTTGGCTGTTTGGATTGCTTTCGCGAAAGCGGCACCAGCATCTGTAGTATTCTTCACAATATTTACTCCGCCCATATTCGGAGGTGTCATGGCAAATAGAGCATCAGCATCGGCAAAAGTTTTAGAAAGAAAATCGGCATCGCTAACTGAACCAATTGCTGCTTTTGCGCCTAAATCTTCAATAGCAGATTTTCTATCTGCATTACTGCTTATAACGGTTACATCGTGACCTGATTGTACTAATTGTGCCGTTAATGGCTTTCCTATGTTTCCTAATGAACCTGAGATTATAATTTTCATCTTTAAATGTTTTTTTATTTAACAAGACAAAGGTATCTTTGTACTTACTTTTATACAAGTACTTACCCTAAAGTATGTATTATGACAGCAATTAAAGAATCGTCTACAATTCAGGAAAACAAGCAGTATGCGTTGGAAAAATGTCCCGTGACTTTTGTTATGGAAAAAATTGGAGGCTACTGGAAACCTATTATTTTATATCATTTATCGACTGGAGATAAACGTTATAGCGAACTGAAAAGAGCTATTCCGGCCGTAACAGAAAAAATGCTAATTCAGCATTTAAAGCAGCTGGAAGCTGACGGATTGGTTATTCGCGAGGCAAAACCTGTTGTTCCTCCGTTTGTAACTTATAGATTAAGTAATGCAGGAACTGGTTTGCTCCCTGTTATTGACGCCATGGCTTCATGGGCTTTTAAAATGAAAGACGGAGTCTATAATATTTAATAGACACCGTCTTTTCAAAAAAACAAAAACTAATTAACTTAACTTTTTATATGAAATTGATCAGGCATTAATTTCACTAATCGACTTAATTTATTGTATGGAATAATGCTTTGTTTAATTCTGTTTGATAAAAAACAAAGCTTCTTCATAATTGGCAATCTGTGTGAGCGCATTGTAAATATATTTTGAGACTAACGCTCCTCCTTCTGAATTAATAAATTCAATATCGTCATCTGGCGTATGGTATTGCGGATGTCCGCCTGTATGAAAACCAACAGCTGAAATGGATACTTTGTAAAAAGAAACATGATCTGAACCGCCTACATCTCCTGCGTGAATAACAGGATTTAGTCCTGAGTTTTCCTGCAGTTTTTTCATTAATTCAACTCCGTTTGGAAAAGTTCCCGCGCCTCCCATATAAAGCTCTTTTTTATCATTCAATCTTCCGACCATATCCATATTGAGCATTACTTTTACAGCTTCTTTTGGAACTAGGAGATGATTAATAAAATACTTTGAACCCAATAATCCTTCTTCTTCTCCACTAAACGAAATAAAAATGATGCTTCTTTTTGGTTTTACTTTTTGTTTTGAAATTTCTTCTAAAATGCAGAGCAAAGCCGAAACTCCAGACGCATTATCATCTGCACCGTTATGAATGGCAAAAGCTTCTTTCTTTTTACTTCCAGAACCTTGTCCACCCCAACCCCAATGATCGTAATGCGCACCGATTACAATGTATTCGTTTTTCAAATTAGGATCTGAACCTTCAATATAACCTACAACGTTTTGTGTAGCCACACTATCCGATTTCATTTTATTGATTCCTTCTTTGACAAATACTTTGAAAGGCTGATAATAACTATCATTGAATTGCTGTAAACCATATTTCTTAAAATACTTTTTGATATATGCAGCGGCGTCGTTATTTCCTTTAGTTCCCACAAAACGTCCTTCCAATTTGTCAGATGAAAGATATTTGTCATGTTTGTAAAAAGTCTTAGCCATTTGTGCATTCACGAAAGTGCAGCATAAAAATGCAGTTGTAAAAAGAAGTTTTAATTTCATATTTAATTATCTATAAATGAGACGCGGATGAAACGGATTTGCTTTGCAAAAACGCGGATTTTTACTGATTTAAATTGTTTTTTTTTAACACATAGAAACATAGCTTACAATAACTCTAAAAAGGCGTTTCACTAATTTAAATACACATAGCCATGTGTTAAAGCTAGCTTTTTCTATAATCTTAAACTAAAGCAATAAAAATCTATGTTTCTATGTGTTAAAATTAAATATTGTGTTTATCCGCGTTTTCACGAAGTGAATCCGTTTTGTCAGCGTTCTATTATCTTAAATCAAAAGAAGTATGTTTAATATATTTTCTATCATAAGTATACAAAACGTGTATTCTCTTGTCTGCGGTCTGGATTATGGCTGGATAACTGAATTCTCCTTTTTCTTGTTTTTCTAGATCAAATAGTTTAGTCCAATTTAAACCATCTTTAGAATATTCAACATCTAGAATATTTCGTCCATTAAACCAATCTTTACCTATTGGAAGCGGATTATTTACCAATAGAAACAGATTTTTGTTTACCGTTAAAGCATCAATACCAGAATTAGAATTGATGACGTTTATGGTATTGGTTCTAATCCAGCTTTTACCATTATCTCCCGACCAGCTAGAAACCACTTTATTATGCTTGCTTCGAGACAGCATCTGAATATCGCTTTTACCATGAATCAAAAATGTCGGTTGGATAACATCAAAGTTTTGATTGTTTTCTACTGCTATTTTCTTCCAAGAATCTGTTGCTTCTGTATATTCTTCCACATGCACACGCCATTCGTCTGTGTTGACGCTTTCTGTACTGCTTCCGCACAAAATTACGCCTGCTGTGGTTTCGATTGGTTTATTTCGGATTGGTCCTAAAATTCCGTCTGGAAGATATTTTGGTTCTCCCCATGTTGTTCCGTTATCTTTCGAAACAATCATAGCGCCAAACCATTCCCTCGGATTTTTTCCAATTTTATAAAACAAATACAAATTCTGACTTTTGCTTTTAAACAAAACTGGATTCCAGCATGGCAGTGTGTCTCCGTTTTTAATTAAGGGCTGAATCAGTTCTTTAGGCGCAGACCATTTTTTGTCTTTATAGGCCGAAATGTAAATTCCGACATCTTTTGCACCTTCGTATTTTCCGCCAAACCAAGCCGCTAAAATTTCGTTTGGCTTGTATTCCACCAAAGTTGAGGCATGGCTATTGGTTGTAACAGGCGGGTCTGCAATATAACTGCTTTCGATATTTACAGCTTTTATCTGCGCTTTTATTCCATTAGAAAAAAGAAATAAAGCCAATAACGCCACAACAGTATATTTTGTCTTTACAATCATTTTATTTTGAAATTATTAAACACATAGAAACATAGATTTTTTGTTTTTACGAAAAAGAATAAAGAAAGAAACTAGTTTCTAACACATATCTATGTGAAAGAAATATTTTTCTCTTTGCTTCTCTTTTTAGACACAGAACCTATGTTTCTATGTGTTAAAATTAAATTTGTTCAATTTCACACAAAGGAAACTGCTAATTATGAATTAAAGTTGGGGCAAAAATTCATAGGTCTTCATAAAAAACAAAAGGAGAGTTACCTCTCCTTCTGCTCAAGTAACAAATCGATTGATTTTTACTTTACCAAATTAATTATTTTGTGTCCCACCAAAGTCTTGTTCCACCTGAATCTGGACCTCCTAATTTAGAAACTCCATCTTCTACAGCAGCTTTGTTTGATGAGTACTCATTTGTAGTGTAAATAATTCTTTTCATCAAAGATTTACCAACTCCAGCATCTGGATTATCAGTGTTTAAAACTGGATAAATTACTTTAGCATCGCTTCTACGTAAATCTGCCCAAGCTTCCCAAGATTCTGGGAAAATGGCTAAGTATTTTTGAACTGCAATTTGAGTTCTTTGATCAGCAGTAGATGCAGACCAAGCAACTGGCAATTTAACTGGAACATCTTGTAAATCTAAAGTTGGGTATAATGTCAAGATGTTTGGCAATGTTGGCAATGTAGAACCATTGATGTAAGCATTAACAGTTGTAGGATCAGTGATTCCCCATTGTGCAAGAGATAATCTAATACCTGTTTCATACAAAGTCTTAGCATCTCCGCCCATGTTCCATCCATTTAAAGCTCCTTCCGCTCTACTTAAGTAGTTTTCAGAAGCCATAAAGATTTCAATATTTTTAGTTTCGCTAAGCGTGTTAGCAGCACCATTTCCTAAAACATCATTGTTAAATTTAGAGAACTCCGTAGTTCCAAATTGATCTTCTAGACCTCCAACTGGATTTCCTCTATAAGCACCTGTAGAAACTGGGGCAAACCATTTTGATAAACGCGGATCGTTGTAACCTACTAAGATACTTTCCATAGAAGCTGTCATTACATAACCCCAGCTATTTACGATCATGTTTAAGTTGTTTGGTGTAATATTACTTGCTTTAAAGAATGCGCTCTGATCGTTTGTCTGCATAACTCCCGCAGCTACTGCGGCTTCAGCTTGAGTTTTTGCTTTTGCAGGATCTTTATCAGAAATTCTTAAAGCCAGACGTAATCTCATACTGTTTCCAAAGATTCTCCATTTATCAACACTTCCTGCATAAACTCTATCATTTGGGGCAAGAGAAGCAACTGAAGTTGCAGAAGTAGAAGTTAGTGTTGCATTAGCTTCGTCCAATAATTTAAAGAAATCTGCATAGATAAATTCTACGCTGTCGTAAGGAACTTTTTCTTTTCCGTTTCCTGCTTCAGTGTAAGGAATTGGTCCGTAAGCATCAACCATTTGGTTGTACATGAAAACTTTCCAGATTTTTAATACTGCAGTCGCTTCTGCATTTCCTTCAGATGCTTTAAAGGCATTTGCTAAAGCTGGAGCCGCAACGGTGTAAAATCTTGTCCATCCTCTACCTTCGTATCCGTTTACGAAAGCATTTCTTTCTGTTCCGTACCCACAGTTTAAATAGTGGATAAAAGTTGACGATAAAATACCTGTCGCGATACCCCAAGTACCTTGATCATCTACTCCTGGAGACGAATAAGATCCATTGTGGATACCTGCATAAAGTGCAGATGCAAATGCTGGACCTGCCAACGTTGGATCTAATTGACTTTCTGTAAGCGAATTAGGATCTGTATTTATTTCGTCGAAGTCTTTTGTACAACTAGAAAAAGTAGACAGCATCGCTATAGCAAGTCCTAGTGTTTTTATTTTAAAACTATATTTCATGATATCTCTTTTTTAATTAAAATCCGAATTTAACATTAACTCCATAATCTCTCGTTGAAGGAATGTTGAAAGATTCTATCCCTTGTAGGTTTCCTGTACCTGCTCCTGCTTCTGGATCAAAGTACTTCGCTTTGTTTAAGAAGAAGAACAAGTTTCTACCTACTAATGAGAAATCGATGCTTGTAAATCCTGAGTTACCTAATAAACGTTTTGGCATTGAGTAACCAAAAACAAGCTCTCTTAATCTGATGTTTGTAGCATCATAAACAAATGGTTCTGCAATTGGAGTTCTCTGTCCGATTGCTGTCCAGTATTGCTCAGCATTAATGCTTGTTGTGTTTGGAGAGTAAGTTCCGTTTCCGTTAGCAACCACCCCATCAACAATAATTCCGCCATTTCTTCCTGCTAATGTAATGTCACTAACCCCTAAACCAGCTTGTCTAGCTTGAGTGTATGAAATCACTTCACCACCGATTCTGAAATCTACTAAGAAGCTTAAAGAGAAATCTTTGTATTTGAAGTTGTTTTTGAAACCTGCAGTCCAATCTGGATTAAAGTTACCAGCGCGAACATCAAAACCATTTGTAGCTAATGGAATACCAGCACTGTTAACAATGATTTGTCCAGCATCATTTCTTTGGAAACCTTTGATGTATAAATCACCATACTCACCACCTTGAACCACTTTACTTCTCACTAAACGCCCTTCACCAAGAACTAACTCATCTCTTCCTTCAAAGATAGATTTTACTTTTGACTTATAAGAAGCGTAGTTAGCTGTAACATCCCATGTAAAGTTTTCTGTTTGAACTGGCGTAGCAGTAAGCGTGAACTCGATACCTTTATTCTCGATATCTCCACCGTTTACGATTGCTCTAGAATATCCAGAAGACTCAGGAGTGTTGATATAGAAAATTTGGTTGTTCGTTAACGTTTTAAAGTATGTAAAATCTAAACCTAAACGGTTGTTGAAAAATCTAACATCGGCACCAAACTCAGAAGAAGAAGAAATCTCTGGTTTCAAGTTTGGATTTGCTTTTGTGCTTTGTCCGTATAACATACCACCGTTTCCTCCGATGTATGAATATCTCTGTTGTGTCTGATAAGGATCTGTATCATTACCAACTTGTGCGTAAGAAGCTCTTACTTTAGCAAAACTAATTACTTCTGGCAATGTAACCATATCAGAAACAACTGCTGAAAGTCCAAAAGATGGGTAGAAATAATCTGTTGGCAATGTAGAAGACCAGTCATTTCTAGCTGTTAAATCTAAGAATAAATAGTTTCTGAAACCAATCTGACCAAATCCATAAACAGAATTAATTCTTTTTTCTGAAGCTGTAGAAGTAGATTGAACTGTCTGAACGTTTGATAATGCGAAGAAGTTTCTTTTACTTAAAACTCCTCCAGAAGTTAAAGCAGAACTGTTTTGTTGCAATGAACTCGCACCAGCATTAAGACCCACAGAGAAATCTCCGAATTTTTCGTTGTAAGAAAGTAAAGCATCTACGTTCAATTCGCTTACGGTTTCATAAGATTCGCTATAAGAACCTAAATTGCTGTTGAAAGCCGCAGTTGCATATCTGTTTCTTACGTTTTTGTTTGTCATCTGGTCTAAACCAGCTCTACCCTGCAAGCTTAACGTTTTTGTAAACTCATATTTAAGAGAAGCTAAACCAATAAATCTATTTCTTTTATCTGTACGAGCATCATCTCTTAAAGCAGACCAGAATGGGTTTCCACCTGGCGCTCCAGTTTCATCAAGGAAATAGTTTACTTGTCTTTGTCCTGCAGCATCAAAATATTCGAAATCTTTGTAATCGTTGTAAGCGATACTACGAGGCAATAAATAAGCAGATGTTCCGATAGACTCTTCACCTGTTCTCAATAAGTTATCGATATCTTGAACAATGTAGTTTGTTTTTACATCCAATGATAATTTATCAGAAATTTTGCTTGTCAATCTTAAGTTAAGATTGTGTCTGTCCATTTGGTTTCCTCCAACAATACCCTCAGCACGTGTGTTAGTATAAGAGAAATAACCTTGCGCTTTTTCGTTACCTGCAGTAACTGTTAAAGTGTTTGCCAAGTTATAACCTGTTTTGTAGAAATCAATAACGTTGTTTGGCTGTGGAGAATAGCTTTGTGTAGCTGGTCCAGCATAGTTTGGATTACGAACCAATTGCCAAGCAGATACCTGACGTCCGTCTAAAGGTGCACCCCAGCTTGAGCTTGAGTTAGAAACATAATTTCCGTTTGTTCCTTGACCGTACTCGTTTTGTAAATTCATCAAATTATAAGCTGAAGAAGCCATAAAGTTAGATGATAACGAAACTGAAGTTTTTCCAGATTTACCAGATTTAGTAGTAATAACGATTACACCATTTGATGCTCTAGAACCGTAAAGAGCCGCTGCAGATGGTCCTTTAAGAACAGTCATCGAAGCAATATCTTCTGGGTTAATGTTAGAAATACCATCTGGCTGTGTAGTTCCTCCTGTATCAATATCAGGGTTAGTTGTAGTTGTTCCGTTACTAATTGGAACACCATCTACTACATAAAGAGGCTGGTTGTTTCCATTAAGAGATCTGTTACCTCTTAAAGTAATTCTAGAAGAAGAACCAACACCGTTTGAAGTCGTAGAGAAGTTAAGACCTGCAACTTTACCAGAAAGTGAGTTGGCAACGTTTAATGATCTTGCTTCTGATAACTCATCTACAGAAACGTTTTGTGCAGAATACGTAATCGCTTTTTTCTCTCTCTTAATACCAAGAGCCGTAACCACTACCTCTCCTAGCTGCTGCGTATCTGGGCCAAGAGTTACATTAATTGTAGATTGAGATCCCACAGCAACTTCCTTTGTAGCAGATCCTACATAGGTAAAAACTAAAACTGCTGATTGATTAGGAACGCTAATGCTGTATTTACCATCAAAATCTGATGAAGCACTTGTTTTAGTTCCTTTAACAATAATATTTGCTCCAGGAATCGGAATCCCGCTTTGAGCATCTGTTATCGTTCCTTTTACTGTTGTCTGCGCTTGTAGGCTTTGAAACCCGAAAAGGCATATGACCAACAGTAATTTTAGTACGTTTTTAATCATATTAGTTGTTTTTTTAGAGTTAATAACATGTTAAACTTAAGAATACATTCTGTTAACAAAATATAATTTCGACAAATGACAATTTTGAAAAGGTGTTGGTAAATCTTTAGTGTTTTATTGAAAGAAAACGTTTTCATTTGTAATCCTACTCTGCCTTATAAAAAAAGGCAAAAACACTATTATCGAATAGATTTTAGCCTTTTATAATTGTATTCATTTTTTTAAAGCAAAAACGCCGAAAAATCTTCGGCGTTTTTGGGTTTTTAGTTCAAAACCTTGAATTTAGTTTTAAGCAAATCGGTCGAATTTCCGCCGACCATCACTTCGAAATCTCCGGGCTCTACAACGCGCTTCATTTCTCTGTTCCAAAGAGATAGCTCGTCTGGTGTAAGTGTGAATTCAACATTTTTTGTTTCGCCTTTTTTAATGTTCAATCTTTTGAACCCTTTTAGTGTTTTTTCTGGTGTAGTTGTACTGCTGTAAACATCATTAATATACAATTGAACTACTTCGTCTCCGTCTCTGTCTCCAACATTTTTAACATCAACAGATACTTTTACTTCTCCGTTTGGTTTAATTTCAGTAGTATTCAGTTTTAAATTAGAATATTCAAACTTCGTATAACTCAATCCGTAACCGAATGTATATAAAGGATGTTCGCTTTCTGCTACATATTTATGAATCGCAGACGGCTTTTGGTTATAATATATAGGTAACTGCCCAACTGATTTTGGAACTGTGATTGGCAATCTTCCTCCTGGGTTATAATCTCCAAATAAAACATCAGCCACTGCTCTTCCTCCTAATTCACCTGGGAACCAACCTTCTAGAACTGCAGGAATGTTTTCAGCAATCCAGTTTGTAGAAAGCGGACGACCGTTTAATAATACACAAACTACAGGAGTTCCTGTTTTTTGAATTTCTTCAATTAATTGCTGTTGAATTCCGAATAAGTCTAAAGAAGCTACATCTCTATTTTCTTCTACCAATTCGTTAGATTCTCCTAAAACTACAATCGCAACATCTGCTTTTTTAGCAGCATCGATTGCTGGCTGTAAGTTAACTTTTTCTAAATTCCAACGGAAATGAGCTCTCGCTCCCCAGCCTCCTTCCCACATTTCAATGCGGACTTTGTATTTTTTACCTTTTTCGATATTTTTAGGAACCGTAACCATACTTGTTGCCCCTTTTGTCCAGTTGTCGATAACCAATTGATCATCAATATACATTCTGATTCCGTCGTCAGAACTTAAACCTAACCACCCGTCTAATGCTTGATCTGATTTTAAGAATCCCGTCCATCTGATAGAAAAATCATCCACATTCACTCCATCACCAGGAGCCCAAGGCCAGTCAAACTCTAACTGATTATCAATACGAGTCAATGCTGGAGTTCCTTCTAAGTTTCTGTTATTGAAATATTCTCCTTTTAATCCGTTTTGAGATTCGTCTGGAGTAAATAAATATTTAGATGGAATAATTTGTCCTTTCACAATTAACGGAACTCCTTCTTCATAAACCACATTTGCAGTTTTTCCAACCAATTCTTTAACTCCTTCATAAACCGTCATTCCAACACTATTTTTAGGAGCATAACCTCCCATTCTTGAAGCATTTGCATTTGGTCCGATAACCGCAATGTTTTTTAAGTTTTTGCTTAAAGGCAAAGTATTGTTGTCATTTTTCAACAAAACCATAGATTTCTGCGCCGCTTCTAAAGCAACAGCTTGATTTTCTGGAGTATGAAAACGCTCTTTAATCAGATTTTTATCTGTGTACGGATTTTCAAATAATCCCAATAAGAATTTCAAACGCAAAACTGCTCCCGCCGCACGGTCGATGTTTTCCATTGTCAATTTCTTTTCATTTACCAATTCGATAACAGTATTCTGCCAGAATTCGTTTGAAAAATCATAAAACTGCATATCTACACCCGCCGAAACCGCTTCTCTAATAGCATCTTTTGGAGAATCAGCCACTTTATGTGTTGTCTGAATGTACTTAATTGCTCCTAAATCTGAAACTACCAATCCTTTAAAACCCCATTCGTTTCTTAAAACATCAGTCAATAACCAATGATTGGCTGCACAAGGAATTCCGTCTAACTCAGAATATGCGCACATTGTTCCTAAAGCACCACCTTTTGTAAATGCTTTTTCAAAAGATGGCAAATGATCTTCTCTAGCTGAACGTTCTCCAACCAAAATTGGCGAAGAATTTCCTCCAGCCTGCGGAATACCGTGAACGGCAAAGTGTTTTGGTTCGGCAATAATAGAACGATCCGATTTTAAATCGTCTCCCTGCATTCCTTTGATGAAAGCCAAACCAATTTCGCTATTCAAGAATGCATCCTCACCAAAAGTTTCCGCAACACGTCCCCATCTTGGTTCGCGTCCTAAATCTAAGTTTGGTCCAAAACCAAAATGAACTCCATGTGCTCTGGCTTCCATACCAATTACTTTTCCCACTTTGTCCATTGTTGCAATATCCCAAGTTGCTCCAAGACCAATATTCATTGGAAAAGCCGTGCTTCCTTCGTCTAAATAGCCATGAAGCATTTCACACATAATCAAGGCAGGAATTCCCCAACGGTTTCCTTTGATTACATTAGTCTGCAAATCATTAATCATTTTCGCTGAACGCGGATACAAATCATGAATCGCTCCAATTCCTAATTTCCCGATTTTTTCTGCCGATTTAGATTTAGCAAAATCTTCTTTATCTTTAAAAAAATCTCCTCTGTACATATCCATCTGACGCACTTTTTCTTCAAGCGTCATACGGCTTAATAAGTCTTTTACTCTGTCTTCAACAGGCGCTTTCGCATCCTGATACAGATACTTTTTCTGGGCATGGGTCTGGTTTAAAAAACCAACAGCCATTACAAAAATAATGGCCGTTTTCTTCATTCTTAATTGTAACATAGTTGTGTTGTGTTTAGTTTTGAATCACTTTAAGTTTTGTTCCGTTCACAAAAGCATCGTGCGAAATAAAAAAGGTATTAAGTGATTTTCCGTTTAGCTCAATCGAATTGATTTTTCCACCGTTATTTTCTTGTCTTTCAATTACGATGTTTTCTTTTTTATAATATCTAGGATCTAATTTGATTGTTACTCTATGAAACATCGGCGTCGTAATCGTATAAATTGGATCTCCCGGAGATATTGGATAAATTCCCATCATCGAATACACTAACCAAGCCGACATTGTTCCCGTATCATCATTTCCTGGCAATCCTTTTGGTTCGTTTTTGAAATATTCGCGAACCAATTTCTTTACCATGTCCTGAGCTTTATATTCTTCGCCTTTCACATAATTAAACAAATACGGATTGGCAATGTCTGGCTCATTTGCCATATCAAACTGTTTGCTGTCGAATATTTTCTGCAATTGAGCCGAAAATGGTATATCACCGCCCATTAATTTCTTTAATCCTACAATATCATGAGGAACCATAAAAGCGTATTGCCAAGCATTTCCTTCAATAAAACCAACATTTTCTTCAAAATTAGCTCCTGAATTTGGATCAAAAGGCTCATACCATTTTCCGTCAGGCGTTCTTGGACGAAGTAGATTTAAGTTTTTGTCGAATAATTTTCTATAAGATAAAGAGCGTTCTTTAAAACGTTTTACATTGTCTTTGTCACCGAATTCGTTGGCCATAAGCGAAATAGAATAATCTGAAATATTGTATTCCTGAGTCGTCGAAACTGGGCCTTTGTTGTCGGTTGTCAAATAGCCTTTTTTAATATAATCTCTCAATCCCGGACGAAGCGGATTATTTTCAATATTATCTGCGCCTTTCAACATCGCATAATAGGCTTTATTAATATCATAATCACGAATTCCTCTCATATAACTATCTGTAATTACAATACTTGCAGGATCTCCAACCATGGTAAAAGTTTCAGTCGAATTCAATTCCCATTTGGGTAACCAGCCGTTTTCATCAAACATAGTCAACATACTTTTTATCATATCCGATTGCTGTTTTGGATAAACCAAAGACATCAATGGATGCACATTTCGGTACGTATCCCATAAAGAAAATACGGTATAACGGGTGTCATCGGTTTTAGCAATTTTAGTTCTTTTGATTACAGGATATTGTCCGTTAATATCATTTAAAGTATTTGGATGAATTAAAGTGTGATACAAAGCTGTGTAGAAAATCGTATTATCCTCTTTTGTACCGCCTTCAACCAAAATTTTAGACAATTCTTCGTTCCATTCGTTGTAGGTTTCTTTGTAAATTGCGTCAAAAGATCTGTTACCCACTTCTTTTGCTAAGTTTTCACGAGCATTTTCGATACTTACGTACGAAATTCCGATCTTCACTTCAACCGTTTCTTGTTTCTCGAATTTATACGTAAAATAACTTCCAATACTGTCACCTACTACAGTTTTAATGGTATTTTCCATTATTCTCGCTTTTCCGTTGTAACCCATCCATTGCGCTTCAACGCCGTTGTATTTTGCAGGTTTTTTCCAAACTCCAAATTTATGGGCAGGTTTAGAAAATTGAGCCACAAAATAAACTGGGTAAGCATCTTCTGGACTGTTGTAACAAAACGAACCAACCGAACGCATTCCTTCAATTTCTGTAGAAGAAACCACTTTTATCATGGCGCCTTCTTCATTTGTTAATCCCAATCCAAGATTTAGTAAAATATTAGATTGCCCTTTCGGGAAAGTGAATCTGCTCACTCCTACTCGTTTTGAAGTGGTAAATTCGCCTTTTACTTTGTACTTGTCTATGTTTACGCTGTAATACGCTGCTTTGGCAACTTCATTAGAATAAGTCGAGCCGTATTTTAAATGATCGATTTCTACATTTCCAGTTGTCGGCATCAATAGAATAACACCCAAATCTGGACAGCCAACTCCACTTAAATTTACTTGAGAGAATCCAGTCAAGAAAGTATTCTCATTCACATACGGATTAGAAAGCCATTGACTGTCTTTTTCCATTGGAGTATTTTTAACTCCAGCCACATTAAACGGACTTATACTTGCCATTCCGCGCGGAGCAATTGGCCCAGGAAAAGCAGCACCATAATTGGAAGTTCCAATAAACGGATTAACAAAATCGGCAGGTTCTTGCGCAAAAATGGTAATGCTAAAAAACAGCATGCAAAAAATACATGCTGTTTGAAATTTGTTTGTATTTAAAACCATAGGTTTCATTTTTATCTGTTGATCGCTTCTATTTTTAAAGTCCAAGCTTCTTTCGCTGGAAGATTATTTCTTAAGCTTTCCGGAATTACTACTTTAAATCCGTTTCCTTCTTTGGTCCATTTTAAAGAAGTTTTAGAACCCAACATTGTAATTTTTGTTCCTTTTTTAGGACTGATAGATTTTACTGTAACTTCAGCAGGAATTTTATCTTCTCCTTCTTTAGCTAAATAAAATGCAAATACATTTCCTGCTTTATTTTGTGTAAAACAAATGTTTTCTTCTTTGTAAGGTTCGATTGGTTTTGTGTTGTAAATCGCTGTGCTGTTTACTTTCATCCAATCACCATAAGCTTGCAATAAATCGTAAGCGCCTTTATCCCATTCTCCTTCTGGACTTGGCGCAACGTTTAATAATAAGTTTCCGCCTTTCGCAACAATATCAATCAATAAGTGAATTCCTTGACGTCCAGTCATGTATTGAGCACCTGGAGAATAAGACCATCCTCCGCCTGCAGGGATACAAGACTCCCAAGGATAAGGCAATGTTTTAGCAGGAACACGTCCTTCTGGAGTTAAGTAGTTTTGGTTTTTACCGTGAACCGCTCTATCCACAACAATCAAACCTGGTTGTTTTTGACGCGCTTTTACAACCAATTCATCCATTTTAGGATCTTGATCAACTACTCTGTGTTTGATGAAACCGTTTTTAGATTCGTTTTCAGTAAATTTCTCGTCATAGTTTTCTTTGATGTTCACTTGGTCTCTTTTTCTAACCCATCCTCCATCTAACCATAAGATATCTACTTTACCGTAATTAGAAAGAATCTCTAAGATTTGGTTGTGCGTGAAATCAACATACTTCTGCCATTTTTCTGGGTATAAAGACGGATCGTAATTTACGTTTCTGTCGAAAGGAGGAAAATATGGATCCCAATAGTTTTCGTTATGCCAGTCTGGTTTAGAAAAATAAGCTCCAGTTGAAATGCCTTCACCTCTAAAAGAGTTGAAAATTTCTTTTAAAACATCAGCTTTTGGGTTGGTATGAAAAGGAACATCTTTGCTAGTAATCTTGTAATCAGAATATTTCGTATCATACATATTGAAACCGTCATGGTGTTTGGTGGTAAAAACCATGTATTTCATTCCTGCATATTTAGCCGCTTTAGCCCATTTTGCAGGATCAAATTTTACAGGATTAAAAGTCTTTCTTAAACCTTCATAATCTTTGATATAATCATTATAATTAGATGGATTACTTCCTTTTTTACGTTCACACCATCCGTAATCTTCAGGGCAGATAGACCAAGATTCTACAATACCCCACTGGCTGTAAGTTCCCCAGTGCATTAGCAAACCAAATTTTTTGCCTTGCCATTCGTCTAAGTTCTTTAAAACTAACGGATCTGTTTCTGGTACGTATCTTTCATCTTCATAAATCGCCTGCGCGAACATCTGAGCTGAAAATAAAAGGGCGATTATGAATATTCCTTTTTTCATCTTTAATCTAATTTATAATTTATTATTCTTTGTTTTTTAGTTTAGCTTATCAAGTATCGGTTGATCTGTAAAAGTTAATTCTGTTTGAGCATTTTCATTAAGCTGCTCCAATACAACAAATTTATTCTCACCCGCTTTCAACCAACAGCCTGGCACATAAAGCGTTTGTTGCGGCCCAACTTTCCAATAGCGACCAAGATTGTGTCCGTTAACAAATACAATTCCTTTTCCCCAATTGGTCATATCAAGAAAAGTATCGGCTGGTTTATCAATGTTTACTGTAGCTTCATATAAAACTGGTCGTCCAGATTTTACTGTTTCATTTTTAACAGCTGGAACTTCACTCATTGGCATTTTATACATTTCCCATCCACCACTAATTTCATATTCATTAATGAATACTGGAGAAATAATACCTTTAGTGTTATGCACTATTTCGGCTCCGTAATTAATACGTCCCATATTTTCAACCAGAATTTCTAAAATACCGTTGAAAGGAATAGAAAGGGTCAACTCGTAATTTTTGAAAACTCTATTCAATTCACCCACCTTAACTCCATTTACATAAACGGTAGCAAAGTCTCTTAATCCCTCTATTTTTAATTTGCCAGAAGAAATTGGCTGCGTAAATCTTTTTCGATACAAAACATATCCATTTCCCTGACCTAACTTTTCAAATGTTAATGGCTGGTCATTTACAACAGGTTTTTCTTTTTTGATCCAACTTAAAACATCCATACTTGATTTGACAGGCTGATTAGGATATTTTATAACTGGTATTTTCTCTGGAATCGGTGCTAATTTTGTTTTAGAATACTTTTGCATTACTTCACGAATAGCCATAAATTTTGGCGTTGCCCAACCTGCTTCGCTAATAGGTGCATCATAATCATAGCTTGTAATATCCGGCTGAATATCACTTTCTTCATTATAATTTGCTCCAGAGGTAAATCCGAAATTAGTACCGCCGTGCACCATATAATAATTGAAAGAAACGCCTGCATCAAGGTACTTTTTAGTTTGGCTTGCAATCTCTTCAGATCCAATTTTAATAAATGGTTCTGCCCAATGATCCAACCAGCCAGAATAAAACTCTGCAACCATGTAAGGCCCTTGCCCTTTATGATATTTATCGACTTGTTTCTTTAAATTCTCTATATTTGATTCTCCATTGGCAGTTGGCAACACGCCTTCAACAGCGCCACCTTCAAACAACCAACTACCGTCAGAAGTGAAAAAAGGCTCTGGAAACCCAGTTTCTTTAAGCATGTTGTAAATGGCAGTTTTGTATGCTTTATGATCTTCGGCACTAATATCGGTTCTTTGAGAAACATAAGAACCAAATTCATTTTCCGCCTGAACCATAATAATTGGCCCTCCCTGGTTAGCAAAATTTCCTTTTACCACCGCATATAAATGTTCCAGATACGATTTACAAGCGTCTAAAAATGCTTTGTTATTGGTACGAATTACCAAATCTGGATTATTTTGCAGCCACCAAGGATATCCTCCAAATTCCCATTCACCACATGCATAAGGGCCTGGTCTAAGAATTACGTATAATCCTTCACTTTTAGCAATACGTAAAAATTCTGCCAAATCTCTATTTCCAGTTTTAAAATCCCATACACCTGGCTCAATTTCGTGATAATTCCAAAACACATAAGTTGCCACGGTATTCAATCCCATTGCTTTAAGCATTTGCAATCGATGTCTCCAATACTCTTTAGGAATACGCTCATAGTGCATTTCTCCTGAATGTATTTTTACAATTTTCCCATCTTTTTGAAATTCTCCATTAGATATAGAAAATCCTTTTGTTTGCGCCTTAGTAAAAAAAGGCATCAAGCAAATCAATACTACTCCAAGCTTAAATAATATCTTATTCATTTTTTAAAATATTTAATTCACCAAAATCTCATCCACAAACAACCAAGAACTTTCTCCTTTCGGACTTTTCTTTAAGTTACCACCGATTACTTTCACAAAACGTGCATTTTGTTTTTGGAAATTGATTTTGAAATCTTTCAATTCAGGAACCGGATTTGCTGCATATGGGCGTGTAATTTTTCCAACTTGCGTATATTTAATTCCATCAGTAGAAATCAATACTTTTATCTGAATTGGGAAATTAACCCCTGCACCTTGACTTTCTAAAGCTCCTACAGATACTTGTTCAATACTTTCTACTTTTTCAAGATCAATTACCAATTCCATATCATTAACCAGCCAAGCCTGCCATTGTCCGTCATGGAAATTTTTGCTTCCGCGAATGGCATTTACCATTGTATTAGCATCTCCTTTATAACTCTGGTTGAAAGGCGTTAAGTATTTCACTTTTTTTGCAAACCCTTTATGGAAAACAATAGTATCTGTAAATGTTTTTCCAACAGGTTTTTCATCTTGAAATAAAGAAGCTTTTAAAACTGTTGTTTCTTTGATTTCAATTGGACTTGTATATCTTATTGCATGATGCTCAATGCTTTGATTTCCTAAAACATATCTAATGTCTGGATTAGGAAACTCATTCTTCAGCTCTACTTTGATTTGTTTGTTAGCCAAATCAGCTGTAGATGAAGCCGTTACCAAATAAGCACTTTTCGCATAATTCAATCCCTGATAATCGTAACGTTTAAACATTGAAAACAATCTTGATGTAAAATCATTCCAATTGCGTTTTTCTTTCGGACTCCATAACGTTTCTGATAAAGCGGCCAATCTTGGGAAAATCATATATTCAGAATCTTTTGGACCCGTAATATATTCTGCCCATAAATTGGCTTGACCTCCTAAAACATGAGCAGCTTCCTGTGGAGTCATTGTTGAAACTACAGGATCAAATTTGTACACTTCACTTAACGGATTGTAAGCATCAAAAGCTAGAGGTTCTTCGTTTTGTGGCCCTTGATAAAAGTTGAAATAACAAGGTGTTTCTGGTGTCATAATCACATCGTGGCCTTGATCTGCTGCTTCAATTCCGCCTTTCATTCCTCTCCAGCTCATTACTGTTGCATCTGGAGCTAACCCACCTTCTAAAATTTCATCCCAACCGATAACTTTTTTACCTTTTGTGTTGATATATTTTTCCATGCGTTTTACAAAGTAGCTTTGCAATTCGTCAACATTTTTTAAACGCTCATCTTTAATTCTTTTTTGGCAGTAAGGACATTTTGTCCAATTGGTTTTAGTAGCTTCATCGCCTCCAATATGAATGTATTTTGAAGGGAAAATCGTGATTACTTCATCAATTACATTTTGCAAAAACTCAAACGTAGTTTCTTTTCCAGCACAATAAATGTCGGTAATGGGCCAAACTCCACCTGACGGAACACCAATTCTCTGATTAAAACATGCCAATTCAGGATACGCCGCAATAGCACTGCTTACGTGTGCCGGCATTTCGATTTCCGGAATTACTTCAATTCCTTTTGTTGCGGCATATTTTACAATTTCTTTTAATTCTTCCTGCGTAAAAAATCCGCCGTAAGTTCCTTTTTCGTCTGGATTTGTAGTCAATCGGGCATTCCAGCTTCTATTTTCCTGATCTACTCTCCAAGCACCAACTTCTGTTAGTTTTGGATATTTTTTGATTTCGATTCTCCAGCCTTGATCATCCACTAAATGCATGTGCAAAACATTCATCTTATGAGCTGCCAAACGATCGATCGTAGCTAAAACATAATTCTTATCGAAAAAATGACGAGAAAAATCTAGCATTAAACCTCTCCATTTAAAACGAGGTTCATCATTAATGGTCAAACTTGGAATCTGCCATTTTGCAGAAGTAATCGCAAATTTGCTTTCGATAGCTTCTGGAAGTAATTGTCTGATGCTTTCTAAAGCGTATAAAAAACCATTATTCCCTTTTGCAGAAATAACAATATTAGTCGGATTTACATCTAAAACGTAAGCTTCATTCTTTAAGTTCGGATCTGTTTTCAGCAAAACATAATTACTTACTGGAGCTTTTGCAGTTACTTCTGGTTTCCATCCTGCTGCAGTTTCAAATCTTGAAGCCAAAGCATTAGCAGCATCTTTTTGAAAATCTCCGTTAACGACAAACTTTGTGTCTTTTGTGAATTCAAAAACACCTGTTTTAATAAGGGTCTGAGTCGGTTTCGGAATGATACGAATATCACTTTCCGTGTACACTTTCTGAGCATTAACAGATAGCACTGAAGTGATTAGGGTTAATAGGACTAGTAATTTTTTCATTCTTTGTTTTTTGGTTTCTTTAAAAGTACTTTTTGAGTAACTTTTAGAGATTTAGGTTTTTACGTTTAGTTTGTCATTTCGACTGAAAGGAGAAATCTCCGTGAGTAGCTCCTCATAGTAACTCACTAATCTTTGTAGAGTTTCTTGTGGAGATTTCTCCTTCGTCGAAATGACAAATATTGCGTTTAATCTCTTCAATGGATTAAAATTATTTCTCCCAAGACATTTTAAATTTTGCGTCTTCCATTCTGTGGCCTTTTACATCATCAGAAACGGCAAAATTAAAACCAGATCTTAGACTGTAACCTGCATATTCACCGTTTTTGTTCAAAGCAATAAAACCAACTTGCAAGTATTCCATATCCTTGTGGTTTTTATGTTTGTTGTAAATACGTTCTGTAATTTCTTTACAAGCATCAAAAGGAGATTTTCCTTGACGCATTAATTCAACCACCATGGCGCTTCCAGCAGTTCTGATTACGGCTTCTCCTAAACCTGTTGCCGCAGCGGCTCCCACTTCGTTATCCAAGAAAAGACCCGCGCCGATTATTGGGGAGTCACCGACGCGTCCGTGCATTTTCCAAGCTGCTCCACTTGTGGTACAGCCGCCAGAAAGATTGCCCTCTTGGTCTAACATTAGCATGCTTATGGTATCGTGATTTTCTATATTAATAACTGGCTTGTATTTAGAATCTTCCAGCCATTTTTTCCAATCTCTTTCTGATTCCGGAGTTAATAAATTTTCCTCTTTAAAACCTTCAGACAAAGCAAACTGCAATGCACCTTGCCCTGCTAACATTACGTGAGGTGTATTTTGTAAAACTCTTTTTGCAACAGAAATTGGATGTTTGATTCCTTGAAGGAAACAAACCGAACCACAATTGCTATTGTGATCCATGATACAGGCGTCAAGAGTCACTTTTCCTTCGCGATCCGGATATCCGCCATAACCAACACTGCGTACATTTGGATCGGCTTCAGGTATTTTCATTCCGGCTTCGATTGCATCTAAAGCTGATTTTCCTTCTTTTAAATTTTTCCAAGATTCTTTATTAGCAGGCAAACCATGATTCCATGTCGAGATGATAATCGGTTTTGTCTGTTTTTTTTCTTTTGATTCTACTTCTGGCTCATTTTCATGATTGGCTGCAAATCCGCTTACGCCCAAAACAGAACTAATGGCTAATGTGCCCAAAGTGGTTTTCTTGATAAAATCTCTTCTATTTGACATGTCTTTTGGTTTAAATTCAACTTTCAAAAACAAAATATTCTTGATGTTGCTAAATTAATCAGTAATACTTTTTAATCCCACAAAAATCGACTACAAGGCCGATTTTACAGCTGCAATTGTTTTTAAATTACTATCTGATAAGGCGTTTCCGTCAAAAAACGAAACTCCGGTTGCACCGTTTTTCTTAGCTAGCAAAATCGCTTCTTTTAATTCAGCATCCGATTTTAATCCCGGAATGTAAATTCCTGTATTTACTTTCGTCTGCTTTCCCTCCAAATCGGCTACACCTTGTTTGGTTGCGTAACCCACCCAGTCAATTTCTTCATCGTAAAAACTATGATAAATCATTGGATATACTTCGTCAATATTCCATTTATCCCAACGTTGGCGCACCATATGATCTGCCATTTCTGGATAAGGAAATACTGCTGCTGTTAATTTTTTATTGTGTTTATGAGCGATTTGATACGCATCATCAACCACTGCTTTTACAGCATTTAATCTGAAGTTTTTCCACTCCATATCAATTGAAGTATTGTGGCTGTTTTTTGGATTTTTATGATGTTCTTTTTCGAATTTAGAAACACATGCATCACAATAACAGAAATCAAATTGTGGTAATTCTACATCTTGAACCAAGTTGTATTTTGGCAATAAACTGATTGGCAGAAAAATATCTGGGAAACGAATGTAATCTAAATGTACGCTTTCGATTCCTTCAACTTTTGCCAATCCTTCAACTAAACCTAAAACGTGGTTTCTAGATTCTTCTTTAGTTGGGCAAAGCCATTGGTAATAATCTACATATGGACGATTATCAAAACAAGATTTTCCTTCTTTGCTTACTTGATACCAATCTGGATGCTGCAAAGCAACTGAATCGTTTGGACGATTCATTGCCATAATCCAAGCATGTACTTTTAGTCCTTCTTTTTTTGCAAGTGGAACTAATCTTGCTAATAGTTTTGGGTCGGTTTGCGTGTTTATTAAAACTTCGTCAATACCGCCGTCTTTGTATTTTTTGAATTCTTTCGAATAATCTGCATCCGATTTTTTAGCGTCAACAGTTGTCCAAACTCCAAAAGTGAATTTACCGTTTTCTTGATCTTTATTTTCTTTTTGTCCGCAAGAGAATAAACTCAGCGAAAGCGCTAATACTAAAACTTTTGATAGTTTTTGCAACTTATTCGTTCGTAATAATTTTACCATCTTCTTTAATTATTAAGGTTTTGTTTGAAAAAGGACTCTTTACCAAGATATTAAATCCAGATGAATGATTTTCTAAAACTGGTTTTAAAACTTTTCCATCAACAACTATATTTTTTTTACTGATACTTTGCAGTGATTTTGCCCAAGATTTATTTTTATCGAAATATCTCTTTTGAGCGCGATACAATGTATACAGTTCCCATTTTACTTTTTCTTCCTGTGGAATTGTAAATTTATCATCGCTTTCTTTTGAAGAAAAATATACATAAGCCCATTTTTCGGGCTCATGCATATTTATCACTCCCATAGGCGACCAAACCCAATTGTATTCTGGGAGAAACTTTCCTTCTGAATCTTTTTTACGTTCATATTTTCCGTCAACAACTGAGTGCTGCCAATTCACTCTAGAAAAATTGACTTTCCAAAATTTATCTTTCGGAACAATATTATCGAAATAGGATGTTTTATAAACTGACCACGGAATGGCAATTTCTAATGTCCAGCCTTTATCTATGTCTGAAGCATTATTTAAAGTTCCATCAACTTTTACCGCCGATTTTAAATCATCGATATTCCAGTCGTTTAAAACCGTATTTTTTTCTCTGTAAGGTTTATTGATGAATAAATCCCAAGCCGTGTTTAACGCATTAATTTCTAATTCATAATAATTATGAGTATCATTATCTGGATCGATAAAAACTTCAAAATCATTATTGTAGAAAATAATAGTATCACGCTGTCTTAGATTTGCCCAAACGTGAGGCTCTTCTATTTTTGCCAGAATATAGTAGTAATTATCGTCCCAGAGCATTTTAACCTGAGTTTTATATTTTGGAGTTTCAACGCCTTCTATGTCGACAAAAGGTGTTGTCCAAGATGCTTTTTCCCAAGCTTTGTCTGCTTCATCGCCGTCAATAACAATTTCTTTTGATGTTTTATAGGCAATATAACTTTTCGGTGTAACCTCTTTTTCAGATTGCGCATAACTCATCAATCCAACAAAAAAAACGGCAAGGGACAATAATTTACTTCTACTATGCATCTTTATATTATAAACTATTATTTTTTGTAAACTCAATTACTTCACTCAATTTTCCGAAAGCGATAGCCACATGAGTATCTGCCGCACCGTAATAAACTGCTAATTTATCTTCTTCGATATCGTGTAAAGCAGCACATGGGAAAACTACGTTTGGCACATCTCCAACCATTTCATACGCTTCTGCAGGTCCTAAAAGATAAGGTTGCGTTCTGTATTTTACCTGATCTGGCGAATCAACATCTAAAAGTGCTGAACCCATTGCATAACGGAAACCGTTGCAAGTATTGATAACTCCGTGGTAAATCATTAACCAACCTTCGTCAGTTAAAATCGGAATTGGTCCTGCACCTACTTTTGTACACTGCCAAGCGCTTTGCTCAAATGGACTTGGTTTCATCACTAATCTGTGTTCTCCCCAATATTTCATATCCGGGCTATAGCTAATCCAAATGTCTCCAAATGGCGTATGTCCGTTATCACTTGGACGGCTTAACATAGCGTATTTTCCGTTGATTTTTTGTGGAAACAAAACTCCATTTCTGTTGAATGGCAAAAAGGCATTTTCGCATTGGAAAAATTCTTTAAAATCGAAAGTATAACCAATACCAATTGTTGGTCCGTTATAACCGTTACACCAAGTAATCCAGTAACGGTCTTCGATCCAAACTACACGTGGATCGTATTTATAAGCCGATTCGATCATTTCTGTGTTACCAGATTTCATCTCAATTGGTTCGTGATTGATGTCCCAATTTATTCCATCTTTACTGAAACCAGCAAAAATATTCATCTGAACCGCTTTATTATCACATCTGAAAACCCCAGCATATCCGTCTCCAAAAGGTACAACTGCACTATTGAATATACTGTTTGATGAAGGAATCGAATATCTGTCGATAATTGGATTCTCAGAATATCTCCACATTACATCTTTACTGTTTTCGGGTCTGTCTTGCCAAGGAATAGTACTCATTTTTGTTTTTTTTATTTATTAGTTTTTTGTTTTTTATTCTTTTGTTTGTGACTGTTGTTTTGAACTGTCACACACTGTTTTGTCATTTCGACGAAGGAGACCCGAGCGATAGCGAACAGGCGAAGCAAATCTTCGCAAGAAGCTCCATCTCGTAAGTTGCCAATCTTTGTAGAGTTACTCGTGGAGATTTCTCCTTCGTCGAAATGACAAACTTTGGAGAAATTCTCTACTCTAAAATCTTGCTTCTTTAATCTTGCCTCTATCAAGTCTTTACTCTTCAATCTTTCTAACTCTATCCAGCCAAGTAAATTTCAATACCGTAGTTGTAACCAAGAAAACCGCTAAAGCCACTAATGCTTTCGGATAATCTCTAATGATGAAATAAATTGGAAGCAGAATCATACTTGACTGCCAAACTATTCCGATAACACAATTCATCATATCTAAATAGAAATCATTATTTTTTTGGAAAGACTGATCTTCCGCTTTTAATTGTTTGTAAACCGGATTCCAGAATCCCCAAGGTCTTACATTACTGTAAAACGATTTTAAGACTTCCATGTCGGTTGGTTTGCTTAAGTAAGTTCCTAAAAGACAACCTAAAATTGACATTCCGAAAATTAATGGAAACAAGTAAATCGATGGAACTTGAGAAAGATCATGCAAGAATGTACCCGCTGCTAAATTTCCTTTGTTTTGATCTAAAATAAATTGAAGAGAAGCCGCAATTAATCCGCCGACCATTCCCCAGAAATAACCCCATCCGTTGAAACGCCACCAAATCCATTTTAAGAAGTTGGCCGCAACGTATCCTCCATATAAAGCACTTGTTATCCAAAGTGTTAAAGAGTTGATAGAATCTGCAAAGAACCCCATGAAAACTCCTAAACCAACCACTAAGAAAGAAGAAATCTGACTTACTTTGATATAATGTTTGTTTGACGCAACTGGTTTGAAGTATTTTTTATAAATATCATTTACGATATATGCTGGTCCTGCATTTACGAAAGCTGAGAATCCAGACATAAAGGCTGCTAATAATCCCGCTAAAAGAATTCCTTTAATACCAACTGGAATATAAAGATTGACCACTTTTGGCATCAACAATTCTAAATCTGCTCCAGTAAGATTAACGTTTGCATTTAATTCTGGTGCTAAATTCACTAAAGCGATAACCACAATTCCCGTAATCAATAAATATCTAGGAATAAACAAAATCAAATTCGTGAAACCGCTCATATAAGCCGCTTCTTTTACCGATTTTGTAGAAAGGACACGCTGTAGATCGTAACTTGGAGTTGGTCCAGCCACACTTGCAAAGAAGCCTTTAAAAAGCGTCATTCCGATGAAAGCGCCAAACATTTTATATCCTTCCGTATCAATTAATCTGTTGAATGTTTCGAATTTATCACTCCACTGTGTTTCAAATTCCCATCCGAAGAAAACATTCTTCCATTCTGGTGTAATAACCGAATTGATCTGAATATCAGTATAATTAATGAATGCATAACCAGCGATTAAAACTCCGGCAACAATCATAATTAAATATTGCACAACCTCTGTTGCTACAACAGAAAACATTCCGCCTTTAACCGTATAAATTGTAGTTAAGAAAATGATTAACAAAGCATAAGCCTGTTCTGATGTTAAGAAAACTGAACCATTAATATGAACTGTCAAATCCCAAGGAAGAATGATCGTTACAAATTTTCCTATTCCAACAAAGAAATAAGCGATAAAACCAATTGTAGAAATAATCGCAAAAATCGCCACAATAATATGGGATGCTTTTCCTGCCTGATCGCTTCCAAAACGAGTTAAAATCCACTCAGAACCCGTCATTACTTTTGATCGTCTAATCCAAATGGCAAGGAACATCATGACAAAAATCTGATTCCATATCGGCCAAAGCCACATAAACATGAAACTTTTTACACCATATAAAAACAAAACTCCAATCATCCAGGAAGTACCTGAAACATCAAACATTCCTGAGCCATTACTCAATCCTAAAAAATACCATTTGATTGATTTCCCGCCAAGGAAATAATCGTCAAGTCCTTTTGATGCTTTTCTTGAAATCCAGATTCCAATACCGACCGAGAGTACGATATAGATTAAAATGATTGATACGTCTATTATGTTCATTAAATTATTTATTTTGAATTAGTTAGTTTAGACCCCAGTTTTGGTTTGGCTGCGCTCCCATTACAAAATGAAGTACGCCGCCTTTTAACATTTCTTGATGAGAAATGGCTGTTTTATTAAATGCCTTTCCGTTTAAAGTAGCCGATTGGATATAGAAATTTTTGTCTGAAACATTTTCTGCTTCGATTACAAAAGTTTTTCCGTTTGGAAGATTTAAAGTTGATTTTTCAAAAATCGGACTTCCAATTTCATATTCTCCAGAAGCTGGATTCATTGGGTATAATCCCATTGAACTAAATACATACCAAGCCGACATTTGGCCGCAGTCTTCGTTTCCGCTTAGACCATTAGCTGTTGTATTATATTGAGTATCCAAAATATGACGTACCCAATATTGCGTTCGCCAAGGCTGTCCAGCGTGGTTAAACATATAAGCAATATGATGGCTTGGCTCATTTCCATGCGCATATTGTCCGATCAAACCAGAAATATCTGCCGAAACGTTGTTCCCTGTAATTTCAGAACTCTCCGTGAATAATTGTTCTAAACGTTTTGTGAAAGTGGCATTTCCTCCGTGAAGCTTAATAAAATCATCAACATTATGAGGGACAAACCAGCTGTGCTGCCAAGCATTTCCTTCAGTGTAATCGGTATGTTCTCTGTGATTGGAGTGTTTTGGGTCGAAAGGCTCATTCCAAGATTTTCCATCTTCCGATTTTCCTCTCATGAAACCAGATTTCGAATCAAATAAATATTCGTAAGCTTTAGCACGTTTAGAGAAAAACTCATAATCAGCTTGTTTTCCTAAAGCTTTCGCCATTTGAGCTACACACCAATCATCGTAAGCATATTCTAAAGTAATCGTAACTGATTCATCTAATAGATTATACGGAATATAACCGTATTTTTTGTAGAAATTCAATCCGCGTTCGTCTTGCATCATCGTTGCTTTCATCGCCTCAAAAGCTTTTTCAGCATCAAAACCTTTAATGCCTTTTAAATAAGCATCTGCAATAACTGGAATCGAATGATATCCTGTCATCGTATTAGTTTCATTAGCATATAAGGTCCAAACCGGAAGTATTTTTTTTGTTTCATAATACGCTAACATCGAGTTAATCAAATCTGAAACTTTCCTTGGTTCTAATATCGTCAACAATGGATTTTCTGCTCTAAATGTGTCCCAAAGTGATAATGTAGAATATGCTGTATAATCTTTCGCTGTAATAATTTTATCGTCTTCTCTTCTAAACTGACCGTTTTTATCGCTGTACGTTACAGGTGCAACTTGTGCATGATATAAAGCGGTGTAGAAAATAGTTTTCAAAGAATCAACTGGAGTTTCAACTGTAATTTTGCTTAAAGCTTTGTTCCAATCTGAAGCTGCATCCGATTTTGCTTTTTCAAAACTCTGTCCTTCAGCATCTAAATTGTCTTTTGCATTTTCAACACTGACAGAAGAAAGTGCCACTTTTACGCCTAATTCTTTAGAATTTTTAGAGTGGAAAAACAACTGTAAAGCGGTATTTTCGCCTTCAGCGTTTTGACCAGAAACTACTTTTTTATCAGCAGTGATAATAGATTCTGTAATAGGTTTCGAAAATTTGGCGACAAAAAACACCTTTTGATTTTTTGCCCAGCCTGTACTGTAGCGATAACCACTGATAGTATTGGCATCTTCAATTTTAATAGAAGTTTTTACCGCTTTATCCCAGTTAATGGCAAAACCTAAATCGACAACAACAGATTGTGTGTCGTTATTATTATAGGTATATTTATGGTATGCGGTTCTTTGCGTAGAAGTTAGTTCTACATTGATTTTAGGATCTTCAAGAAAAACCTGGTAATAACCCGGTACTGCTTTTTCGTGTACATGATTGTATTTTGATTTATACGGAAGGAAATCGCGTGAAGCGGCTTTGGCGGTTAAATCTAATTTTTTGTTTGTCGGCATAAATAAAATATCTGCCAAATCACCGATTCCTGTTCCGCTTAAGTGTAAATGACTAAATCCAGAAACTATTGAGTCAGAATAATGATAGCCTGAACACCAGTCCCAGCTAGAAATTCCATTATCTGGACTCACTTGCAGCATCCCAAACGGAACTGTCGCACCTGGATATGTGTGTCCGTGGCCCCCAGTACCTATAAAAGGATCTACATAATTTACTGCAAAACTTTTGTGATGCGTATTTTTATCTACATTTATTTTGCAACTTGCAGTAAAAATTACCGTTAAAGAAAGCAGAGTAATTTTCCTCATATCAAAACAATATTAATTTAACTTTAAATTTAGATAAATTCAATTTTTACCAAAATATTTTTAGACGGACGACATTTAAACAGCCCTAAACATCAAAAAATAGTAACAAACGACATTTTTTTCTACGATTATGATTTTCAACTCCAACAAACCTTATAGTTTACCTATACGCTATCATGTTTACTTTTGGCTGACGTATTTTGTGTTTAACACATTCCGATGGGGAAGTTATTTTAACGATTATGTTTATTCCTTAAAAACCACTTTGCTTGGATTTCCTATTCACATGGCATTGTGTTATTTGAATATTTTGGTTTTGATGCCTCATTTGGTTTACAAAAAAAAATACTTCCTATATATAGTAACTGTATTGTCGGCAATTTTTGTGATGGTCGTCCTAAAATTTAATCTAACATATTTACTGATCACACACGATGTCTGGCCTGAAGGTCCTCAAACCATAAACACGCTAACGCTCAATTATACTATCGATATGATGATGGGCGAATTGTATGTAATGACTTTTGTGACAGCAATTAAAATCACTTTGGATTTCTTGAAAGAACAAAGACGTGTAACCGATCTTGAGAAGTCACAGTTGGAAACCGAATTATTGTTTTTGAAGTCACAGATTTCTCCGCACTTTTTCTTCAATACCTTAAATAACATTTATTCTCTTTCGGTAGAAAAATCAAATAAAACGCCTAAAATAGTTTTAAAACTTTCTGAGCTAATGCGATATATGCTTTATGAAACAAAAGGCAAAAAGCAGACTTTGGAAAATGAGATTATGTGCATCCAGAATTATCTTGATTTGGAAAGAATTAGAAACGGAGAACGTTTAGAAGTTGATATGTCCATTTCGGGAGATATACATGACAAAGAAATCTCTCCCGTTTTACTTTTGACTTTCGTCGAAAATGCCTTCAAACATGGAGTAAACAAAAACACTGGCAATGTTCTCATTGATATCAGGTTTAAGGTAAAAGGTGATTTTTTATATTTCAGTGTTTCAAACCCAATGCCCGAATTTACCGTACATAAAGATAATTTTAACAAGGCAAGTGGCATAGGTATCGAAAACGTAAAAAAAAGACTTGAATTAGGATATAATAAAAATGACTATAAGCTTTCATTTAAAAATAAAAAGAATATTTTTGTCGTTAAACTAGTTATAAAAGTCACTTAAGCCTCAGCTTTTATCGGTTTAGAAAACTATACCTACAAAAAACCAAATATCGGCCTAAAATACTATTTAGAAATGAAAATAAAGTGTTTAATTATTGATGATGAGCCATTGGCAATAAACGTTATTAAAAATTATATTGAACAGATTGAGGATTTAGAATTAGTAAACACTTTCAGTAATTCTATTGAAGGATTAAATTTCTTAAAAAACAATACTATAGATGTAATTTTTCTGGACATAAATATGCCTGTTTTAGACGGTATTAATTTCATTAAAAGTCTAGAAAACCCTCCTTTGCTTATTATCACAAGTGCCTACGACCAATTTGCAATTGAAACTTACGAGCTTGATGTTTTGGACTATTTGGTTAAACCAATTGAATTTCCACGTTTGATGAAAGCGGTAAACAAAATCAACAAACGCCTTAACAATACCAGTAAAATTCCGCAAGAAAACAGCAAAGAGAATCCTTTTATTTTTGTGAAAATCGACAAGAAAAAAATGAAGAAGATTTTCTTGAACGAAATATTAGTTATCGAAAGCCTAAAAGATTACTTAAAAATAAGCACTACTTCAGGAAAGTTTATCATACACAGCACTTTATCTGATTTCACAAGTTTACTTCCCGAAAGAGATTTCATTAGAATACACAGATCATACACCATTGCCATTGATAAAATTGACGCTGTAGAAGGAAACAGTATCGAAATTGAAGGGTTAAGATATGTTATAGGAAGATCTTACATAGACGAAGTAAAACAAAAAATCCTAAACTCTTCTATCTAAAGGTTTAACCGCAAAGCACACAAAGATTTTACGCAAAGTTCGCAAAGTTTTTTTGCTCAATATAAAAGAAAAATAAAAAAGTTCGCAAAGCTTAACGATTAAGCTTTGCGAACTTTTTTATTCTCAAAATATATACGCTTGAATAAATATTCTTTGCGAACTTTGCGTATCCTTTGTGCACTTTGCGGTAAAAAAAACTTTGCGAACTTTGCGGTAAAAAAACTTTGCAGTAAAAAAATAAAAACGAAAATGCGGCCAACCACGACCGCATTTTCTCTCAATTATAGGTAACTAACCAAAATAAACCATGAAATAGTCTATTATCTTCATTGCTGCAAAAAGCACTTAGAAATGATAACGTTTAAACGCCTCAATAGCCGAATAATCTGCTAATCCTAAGCTGTGGTATTTTTCTGCAGTCAATCTGTTTCTGTCTTCAACTCGCACCCAAAACTCTCTGCTGTCATCACCTTGAAACATAACGCCGTCTTTTTGAGACTGGTGATAAAAAATAGCATGTCGTTTCTTTAAAACCTGATCAGGACTCATTGGTACTGCCATGTCAATTTGGTACGATTCCCATTCATGCCAAGCTCCTCTATAAAGCCAAACCCAGCAATCGTTCATAAAGTCTTTGTGTTTTAATCTTTTCAAAGCTTCAAACAAACTGTCTAGACACACTTTATGAGTTCCGTGCGGATCTACTAAATCTCCTGCGGCATAAATTTGATGCGGTTTTATTCTTTCTATAATATCAGACATAATATCGATATCTGCATCTGAAAGATTATTCTTTTTAACAGTTCCCGTTTCGTAAAATGGAAGATCTAAAAAGTGTACATTCGAATCTGGCAAACTTAAATAGCGAGTTGCTCCGAAAGATTCACTTCTTCTAATTAATCCTTTTAATTTTCTTACTTCTAATGAATCGATCTCATTTCCAGTTCTATTCTGAAGAAATTCGATTATTTTATCAGACATTCTAGAATCTGGATGCAATGCTTTCGAAATTTCAGCAAATTTCAACGCTTCTTCATTAGAAACGGCAATATTTCCAGAGGTTTGATATGCGACATGAACTTCATGTCCCTGCTCTATCAAACGGTCAAAAGTTCCTCCCATCGAAATCACATCGTCATCAGGATGCGGACTGAAAATGATTACTCTTTTCTTTTCTGGCACAGAACGTTCTGGTCTATACGTATCATCAGCATTTGGTTTCCCGCCTGGCCATCCCGTAATCGTTTGCTGCATTTTATTAAACATCTTAATGTTCAAATCGTATGCAGTTCCTTCTTCCGTTAAAAGACTTGACATCCCATTGTCGTTATAATCTTTATCAGTCAGTTTCAAAAACGGCTTTTTAGTCAACTCACTTAACCAAGCCACCGCTTTTAATTTTAATTCATCTGTCCAAACACAAGACTTTACTAGCCAAGGCGTTTTCACTCTTGTCAATTCAGATGAAGCTTCTGTATCTAGAACAAATGTTGTGTTGTGATGCTCTTGTAAATACGTAGCCGGTACTTGCGAAGAAATTTCTCCTTCGATTGTTTTTTTTATAATTCCTGCTTTACTAATTCCCCAACCCAGTAAAACAATTCGTTTTGCATTTCTTACGGTTCCAATTCCCATTGTAATGGCTTTTCTAGGAACATTATCTATTCCTAAAAAAGAAGCGGCCGCATCAACTCTTGTGATATGATCTAATGTAATGCTTCTGGTTCCTGAGTTTACGTGAGAACCAGGTTCATTAAACCCAATATGTCCCGTTCTTCCTATTCCTAAAAGCTGAAAATCTAATCCTCCGTAAGAAATAATTTTCATCTCATAATCAATACAATATTGCTGCAATTCCTCGGCACTCACCTGCCCGTCTGGAATATTGATGTTTTCTGGGTGAATATTGACATGATTAAATAGATGTTCATGCATAAAATGATAATAACTCTGAATATCATTTTTATCCATAGGATAATATTCGTCCAAATTGAAGGTCACGACACCAGCAAAACTAAGTCCTTCCTCTTTGTGCATTCTAACCAGTTCTTCATACACTTTGATAGGAGAAGATCCAGTAGCCAAACCTAAAACGCAAGGTTCGTTCAGCTCACTTTTTCTCTGAATTAAATTAGCGATTTCACGAGCAACCAATAAAGAAGCTTCCTGAGACGATTCGAAAATAACGTTATGAATTTTCTCAAAACGAGTCTCCTCAAATTTTCCTGCTTCTCTAAAACCTATATCTTCTTTAATCATGCTCGCGCTTGCTGTTTTAATTAACACAAGATAAAAGTAGAATTAAATTATCCGCTCGTAGTAAAAATTCGACTAATAGCGGCTGCCGTTCGTCAGAAAACAAAATAGGAATGAAATAATACGCGGATAGAACAGATTCGCTTTGCGAAAACACGGATAATTGCAGATTTATTATAGTCACTTCTGCAAGCGAATTATATTTTAATATTCCGTAGGTATATCTCGTAGGTAGAAAAAAAATATTGCATTAAATTGTGTTCCGTAGGAACACCTAATTCATAGAAATGGAACCCTATTTTATAAATCGAACGTTCCTACGCAACGTATAATCTTAACGCAAATTTGGTTCTACCGACGAAACATTCCTACGAAATGAATTGTTTCTGAAAACCTATGATTCATTCCGCAACTCCTATTTCTGCAATCGAAACTACCGACGAAACATTCCTACGGAATGATTTTTACTAGAAACCTGTGTTTTATTCTACAACACCAATTTCAGCAATCGAAACTGTTTGCGCTTTTCCTACCGCAGCTGTAGCGACAAATTTCAAAAATCTTGCTTTAACCGCAGAAAAACTTTTAACTTGTTCAATTGGGTTATGTTTAATATTCGAAAACTCTCCTTCTGATTGTTTGTCCCAATAAAAACTGTCTACACTTGTGTACAATTCATAATTTGAAATCAAATTTAAATTGTTGCCAACTTGTTGCGGCGTATAAGTAAAACCTTTAATACTAATCAATTCTCCCATATCTATAACAACAGTTTGCGGCAGCTTGTTTTCATCATTTCCAAATCCCCAATCTGTGTCTGGATTTCCATCAATTATTCGTTCTACAGATTTGCTGTCACCACTCGAAACCGAAGTTACTTTCCATTTTTCTTTAGAAACTCCATATTTTGCCGACTTTATGCCACTATTGATTTTCTCTTTCGTATTTCTTGAAATAGCTTTAATTTCTACTTCCTTATTATATATGAATGGCGCTTTATACAAAGTACTTTTTTCAGTAGGTGTTTTTCCATCCATAGTGTAATAGATCGCATTTCCTTCTTCCGATTTAATAGTAACCAAACCATTTTTATCTCTAAAAATCTGCGGTTCTTTTACAAAAGTCGGTGCATTGTAAGCCTCAACTGTACTGATTACAAATCCTGCTTTAGCATCCAAAACATTGACTCTAAGTGCTGAAGCCGTAACTCGATTCAAACGCAAAATTCTTTTGTAACCAATTGTAGTTTCGTTAGCAATAGTTTCCCATTTTCCGTCCACTTTTGCTTCAATAGAAAATGCTTTTACACGCTGACCCAATTTAATATATTCTTGAAGTAAAACTCTATTGATTGTCGTGGGCTTTTTAAAAGTAAATTCAACCGAAGCCTCTTTTACTTTATCATCTGTTGCCCAATAGGTATTTTTATTTCCGTCGATAACATTTTGCGGACCAAAATTAGGATCGTTTCCACGAATGTTTGAAGCCTGAACCTGCGTTCCTGCCAATAATTCTGTTTTGAAATCGGCCTTAATTGTAGCAACTAGTTCTTTTAATCTTGCTTCATCATTTTCATGAACCAAACCACGTCTATCCACTGGAAGATTTAACAACAAAGTAGCATTTCGTCCAATCGATTCGTAATAAATATCCACCATTTCGTCAAGCGAACGCACTTTATCATCCTCTACTGAATGATAAAACCATCCTGGTCTGATAGAAACATCGGCTTCTCCCGGAACCCATTTTTCGCCATCTTCATGACCAGACATAAACTCTGTATAATGTACTTTTCCTGCCAATTCATCTTTCTGACGAAGTAACGACCAATTGGTTTTTCCTGCACGTCCTTCTTCGTTTCCAATCCATCTTGCTTCAGACGGTCCAACTCCCCAAACTAAAGTTTTTGGTGCGATATCGTAAATTAATTTGTACGTTTCATCCCAATTATAATACGTAAGTGTATTGATTTTTCTAGTTTCGTTTGCGCCGCCATAATAGCCATCTCCACCATTTGCGCCATCAAACCACATTTCGAAAACATCTCCGTAATTGGTCAATAATTCTTTTAATTGATTTCTGAAATAGGTGATATATTCAGGTTTTCCATATTGCGGATGATTTCGATCCCAAGGCGAAAGATATAAACCTAACTTTAAATCGTATTCTTTGCAAGCAGCAGCCAGTTCCTTTACTAAATCACCTTTTCCGTTTTCCCAAGGCGAATTTTTAACTGAACGTTCTGTATAAGCCGAAGGCCAAAGACAAAATCCATCATGATGTTTGGCAACTAAAATAATTCCTTTCATTCCAGCTTCTTTTACCACGCGCGCCCATTGACGGACATCTAACTGCGAAGGATTAAAAAGCTCTGGCGATTCGTCACCATAACCCCATTCTTTATTGGTAAATGTATTTAATGAAAAATGCACAAAAGCGTAGAATTCCATTTCCTGCCAATCAATTTGCTTTTGCGTCGGAACTGGTCCAAAAGGCTTTGGCGCATTGGCAAATTCCTGACTTGAAGCATTAGAAATTACACCAAAAAGACATAAGGAAAGGAATATTTTTTTCATTGCTGGTTGCTTTAAAATAGTCTGTACAGCATAAATGTAGTATAAATTGAAATCTATTGTTTAGAATTTCGACCAACAGCAATTTTTAAACCGTTTTGGTTCTAATTTTCGAAATCGAAATCAAAATAACAGACAAAACCACAAAAGCAATTAGAACAAAAACTCCATTTATAAGTGCAGTTTGCAATCCTAGTTTTGTAACATCAATAAAGGGATAAGGGTAAAAGCTGGAAATAAAACCATGAAATAGAGTATAAATCATGTAAATAATGGGATATAACAACCAAAACCAAATAGTTTTAAAAGAAATTTTCTCTGGACTAACAAAAAACAGCCAGAAAAAGAAAAATAAAATGGGAACAACGACATGAAAAATTTCGCTCACTATTCGATGATGTCCTTGTAAATCAACAATGGAACGCAGAAGCAAATTAAAAACAATTCCAACAATCAAAATATAAACTGTAATTGCTGTGATTGTTGTACTTTTTCTAAAGAAGGCATTTATTGCACTTTTTCCGCCAAACAATATCATGGCAGAGCAAATGAAAACTATAGAATTTGTTGTAATGGTAAAGAAACTAAAAAAGCGGACTGCAGCACTAAAAAAGGTAAATTGACCTCCTTCTAATAACAAATAAAACTGCGTTGGCAAAGCGTACAATTCGAGAGCAAAAATAATACCCAGCAAAATTTCCCCTTTAATTGTCGTGGTATTTTCTTTTTCCATATTTCACTAAAAGTCAGATTACTAAAGTAACGATTTTATTCGAAATATTTACATGACTCTTTTCTGTTTTTCGCTTTCTAAAATAGTTTTTTCAAGTCGTGACAACTGTGTTTTTTCCTGTTTGGCGCTCATAATCCAATGAATCATCACTTTCTTGTATGAAGGTGCTTGTTTTTCAAAAAACTCCCAAGCGACTTTATTGCTTTTAAACTCTTTTTCATAAGATTCCAAAAGCGGAACTGGCTCTTTTTCGTGCGAATAAATCTTAGACTTATTTTCAGTTCTAAAACTAAAAGCTTTCAAGCCCGCATCTGTCATTAATCCAGCTTTAGTCAAATCTTCCATTTTCTGAATATTAATCGCACTCCAAATGCTAGAAGGTTTTCTCGGAGTAAATCGAATTGTATAACTATCCTTGTCAATAGACTTTCTGACACCATCAATCCATCCAAAACAAAGTGCCTGATCTACAGATTCTGGCCAGCTTACAGAAGGCTTTCCGCTTGTTACTTTATAAAAACCAACCAAAAGCTCTTTTTCGTTTTGATGGTTTTTCTCAAGCCATTTTCTAAATTCTGATTGATTTGCGAAGAAAGTTGGAGTCATTTCATTTTTTTTTATAAATGTATAAAGAATATGGCAATCCAGGGATTGCGAGATTAATTCACTTTAACTTTAATCGTTGAGGCCTGTAAACCAGCAGTTGTTGCTTTCAACTGAATATTTTCTTTCTTCCCATTAGACTGAATAATCACAACACATTTCCCATTAAACAACTTACAGGAATTGGCTTTAAACGATTCCAAGTTGGCTTGATATCCATTATCAACTCCAACTAATTTTCCTCCGCCAGTTACTTCAAAATTGACTAAATCCATTGCGTTTGGCACTAAGTTTCCATCTTTCTCAAGCATTGAAACGGTTACGTAAACCAAATCGTAAGTATCATTTTTAATTGATGGTTTATCAACTTTTAAATCAATTTTAGAAGCTTGTCCCGCAGTTTTGATTTCCTTTTCTAAAACCACTTTCCCATTCTTTCTTGAAACTGCTTTTAAAGTTCCAGGCTCGAACTTCACTTTCCATGAAATATGCAAATCATCATTTTGTTTTGATTTTGTTCCAAGTGATTTTCCGTTTAAGAATAATTCCACTTCATCTGCATTATTGTAATAAGCCCAAACGTTAATTTCCTGATCTTTTGTCCAGTTCCAATGCGGTAAAATATGCAAAACCGTTTTCTTTGACCATTCGCTTTGGTACATATAATACACATCTTTCGGAAGTCCAGCTAAATCTACGATTCCAAAATACGAACTTCTCGCAGGATACGGATACGGATCAGGTTCGCCGATATAATCAAATCCTGTCCAGATAAAAGTTCCCGCCATGAAATCCTGACTTTTAATTGTTTTCCAGTTTTCTTCGTGTGTTGCGCCCCAATACGATTTTACCTGATCGTAAGCAGAAACCGTCCAATCTGCATTTCCGTCAAACGGAGCGCCGTGTTTTGTTGGCCAGGCTTTTATAACATCCGATTGGTCGTAATGTCCACGCGTTTCTAGAGCCGAAACACTTTCTGAAGCCAAGATTTTTTGTCCTTTAAATTTCGTTGGGAAATATTTGTAATCTTCATGTTTGTAATTGAAACCTAAAAGATCTAAAGCTCCAGATTGATAAATAAAGTTTTTCTCAATTACATTCTCTGTCAAAGCCGAAGTTACAGGACGGGTTGTGTCCAATGATTTTACGATTTTAGCCAATTCTCTAGTAATTGCAATTCCAGTCGAATCAAATTGTTCTCTGATTTCGTTCCCAATACTCCACATCATCACCGACGGATGATTGCGATCTCTTTTGATAAAATCTTCTAAATCTTGTTTGTGCCAAGCATCCCAATCTTTATGGTAATCGTTGGTTACTTTTTTCTTTTTCCAAACATCAAAAGCTTCATCCTGAACGATGAATCCCATTTCGTCGCACAATTGCATCATTTCCAAAGAATGCGGATTATGTGACATTCTAATAGCGTTTGCTCCCATTTCTTTCATCAAAGTCAGTTTTCTTCTAACCGCATGAATGTTTTCTACCGCTCCCAAAGCGCCATTATCATGATGCAGGCAAACTCCTAATATCTTGGTTGGAACACCATTTAAAGAAAATCCTTTTTCTGAATCGAAATTAAAAAATCTAAATCCAAGCGGCGTCTCATAATTGTCAACCAACTTCGATTTTTGGTAGATTTTTGTAATGACTTTATACAAATACGGATTTTCTAGACTCCATAATTTTGGCTGTTTTACTTCTAGATTATGTATCTTTTTTTCTGAGGTTTTAGCTCCGATTTTTTCTATTGAAGTCATATTTGCCACTTCAATATTTTTTGAATCTACGATCGACGTGACTAGTCTAAATTCTTTCGCAGAAGCATTATCATTATCAATGGTAACTTCTAAATGCATTTTTGATTTTTCGGCTGAAACTTCTGGAGTAGTTACAAAAGTTCCCCACTTCCCTACATGCAGTTTTTCACTCGCAACTAAACGCACATTTCTGTAAATCCCAGAACCTGTGTACCATCTTGAATTAGGTTGTGAATCATTATCTACTTTTACAGCAATAGTATTTGATTTTCCGAACTTTAAATAATGAGTCAAATCATAACCAAAAGAAATATAGCCATTTGGACGAACTCCCAATGATTTACCGTTTATAAAAACTTCGCTATTCTTAAAAACACCATCAAATTCAATTGAAACTGTTTTGCTTTTCCAACTCGCCGGAATAGTAAAAGTTTTACGATACCAACCTTTTCCTGCAGGTAAAAATCCTTGCGCTTGTTTGGTTTTTGCATCTTTATCAAATGCGCCTTCAATACTCCAATCGTGTGGTAATTGCAACGTTCTCCAATCCGAAGTATTGAAATTTGCATTTATTGCTTCTGGATAATCTCCTAATTTAAAGTTCCAATTTTTGTTGAAATCTTCTACAATTCTGACTTGTTTTTGCGCAAAAATGGATGCTGAAAATAGTATTGTTAAAGCAATTATTATCTTTTTTAAAATCATAATATATTTAAATAATCATTTTTTAAAATTCAGTATTTCCCCAATCTTGTCATTTCGACGAAGGAAAAATCTCCGCGAGTAACTCCGTAATGTTAATCGTCAATCTTTGTCGAGCTTCTTGTGTGATTTCTCCCTTAGGTCGAAATGACAAACTAAGCGCTATCAAGCTTTGAGGGATTACTTTGCGTGGACTTCGACTTCGCTCAGCCTGACAAACCAATCCATTATCAAAGAAACCTTTGTGCCTTTGTGCCTTTGTGCCTCTCAAAAACCTATTGAAACTCAAAATTATCCAACATTAATCCTTTCAAATCATCACCTTCCAAAGTAATTTTATATGTTCCTGCATTAATATAACCTCCAGACGTCGTATTCAAAATCTTCCATTTTTCAGGCGAAGGAAAAAACTCAATCGTATCATTTCGCATTAAAATTCCGTACGCATCTTCCATTTTGAATTTCACTTTTAAAGGCGTTTCATTTCGATTCATAAAACGGAAACGCATTAAATAAATTCCCGCAACGCCCGGTTTTACTTCAAACTCGATACTGTTATTTGTCTTTTTAGCGAACTCAATATAATCTGCTTTTTTGAAATTTCCCTTTTCAATTCCAGTTCCAGTTGTTTTTGTTTTTTCTGCTTCGATAATTACGACTGGTCTAGAATCGTCTTTTTCACCCATATCATACGTTGGAACGACGGCAATTGTATTTATAGTTTCTGAATTATCAAAAAGAACTTTCTCGTCTTTCTTTATTTTTTTAGTGAAAACATCAAATGAAATTCCGTTGCTGTTTTTTGCTTTTTCTTCTATTTTTTTATAATCTGAAAGCCCTTTTAATGCTTTGATTTTACTATCAACTAAAACATAAACAGTTGATTCTTCTTTCGCTGTGAATGATCCCGAAACTTTTGAATTAGAAGAAAATTGTAAATAATCTGCTCCAAAAACTTCTGAAGGCAATTCTGTAAATATAATTTCTGAATTTGAATATTGTTTTGAATTGATATCCAACCAAGAAGCTACCCAATTTCTACTTTTATCATAAGTACTCAAAATCAAGTTTTCAATATTTTTTGAAGATTCAGACGCTGGTCTTGCATGAATATCTTTCGTCGCAATTGCAATTGCCGAAATAATCGCTTGAGAAGCTTTTACATTTGGAAACGAAATCACAATTTTGCCGTTTGTACTTTTTACTTTGAATGTTTTCTTCACAGCGTTATCATGTCCAGCTTCTGCCCAAATATCAAAATCTTTTAAAACTACATTTTCATTGATGGCAACATCAAACAAACGCCATCCTTTGCAGTCTAAACCTCCGCCAGTTCCGTACCACGGTTCTGTGAAATATAATTCGACTAAATATTCGTCGTTTGGCGCAGGAAATTCGTAACGCAATTTGTCAACGCCATATCTAAAACTTTGAAACAACTCAGGATCTTTTGTGCCGTTTATTGGATCGAAAGTTTTTCTTTGACTTGCAAAAAAGTCTGGAAGTTTCTCAAAATTATCGGTCCATGATAATGAACCCCAAGTATTTTGTCCGTTTTTGTGCGTATCAGTTAGCCAAGTATTTCCGGCAGAATCTGTCAATTCAGAACCACCGCAGTTTACTCTGTAAATATAATTATAACCGCTTTTGGCTTTTGTAATATCAACTTTATTAGTTGTTAAAGCATCAAAACTTGGTGCTTTTGGAAAGTTATTTAAAACGATATAATCATTAGCAACCGCTTTTCCGTTTACATAACCAACAGCATATAAAACATTGTATTGGATATTTACATTATTAAACTGAAAATGCTGTCCGATTCCTGGATTTTTTAGTTTTCCAAGTGAAATTTTATCAACGTCATTAAACAATTCTACTTCATCACAATTCGAATAAATATCGATTCCGTTTTTGATTCCCGCAGTTTCCCAACGGCTTGGCCAGGTGTGCGAAACGATATAAACCATCGGATTGGTTTTGTTCGAAACATAATTCGCTCGATACATATAAAATGCATCCAAAGGTTCACCCCAAATCGTAAAAAGCCCTTTGTAATTTACTGGGCCGACTTTATCAATATCTCTAAATCCTTCGCCATTTTGAACGCGTCCCGGATTTTCGTGAGAAGCAAAAAGCCAGTTAAATTGTCCCGCAATTTTATCTTTTACCGATTCTGCTTCTCTAACTTTAATTTCCATTAACTGAGAAAAACGGTTTTCGCTTAAAGTTCCTTTTTGGTCGAATTCACCTTCGGTATGTAAATCGGCTGAACGCCATGCGCCGTATTCACCGTTTAATAACTGAGTTGTCATTTCCAGATGATATTTTAACGGATCTCCTCCATACGTTCCAGACCAGTTTTGAACTACATTCCAATCTGTTCCTTCTCCACCGTTACAAGTAGTTACGATTCTTTGTGAAGCCGATAACGGATCCATTTCACGGATTATCTGCGTGCATTCTTCGGCAAATTCTTTTGGGATCGTACTTTCGTTCTGCAATCCCCACATTACTACAGACGGACTGTTTCTGCGTTCTTTAATCCATTCTCTTAATAATGTTTTAAAGTTCTCTTTGAATTCTGGCGTATCGTACCAAATATGTGCTGAAAACTGGCTCCAAAATAAGATTCCGTTTTCGTCTAATTCTTTTTGATATAATAAATTGTGAGGCTGATGCGCTTCTCTAAAAGCATTAAATCCGCCAGCTTTTATTTGCTCAATTCGAGAATGAATCATTTCGTCTGAAAACGAATGGCTTTTTCCAATTAAATGTTCGTATTCGCAAACGCCATTTATAAAAATAGGTTCATCATTAATGAAAAAACGATTGTCTTTTCCGTCACGACTCACAGGCCAGCTTACCCAACGAATTCCATAAGGAGTTGTTAACTGATCAATTATTTTTCCATTTTCATAAACCGAAGTAACCAATTTATACAAATACGGACTGAATGGCGACCATAATTTCGGATTATGAATTTCTGGAAGTGTCTGTGCTATTTCTTTTGTTTCTCCCGAATTGATTTTGTTATCGCTTTTTGCAATAGCAACTCTCTTTCCAGAGGCATCCAAAAGAATGTTTTCGATAGTCAAATTTCGCTGTGAAGTGCCATAATTATTGATTTCTGTAGTTGTATGAAGAATTGCTTTTTGTTTTGAAACCGATTTATCATTCCAGATATGAACGCCAAAAGGCTGAATTCTAACATCGTTTGTTATGACCAAAGTAACGGGTCTGAAAATTCCCATTGGCTGAGAACCTTCTGAGAATCCCCATTCTCCCGAACAGCCACCGCAAACCCATGGTAAATCGGCTATAAATGACGGATGAGAAGCTTTTACTAAAATGATATTTGCTGCATCGAAAGAAACCGCTTTGGTAATGTCTAAAGTAAAAGTAGTTCTTCCACCTTTGTGTCCTCCTACTTTTTTACCGTTTACCCAAACTGTTCCGTAAGAACTAACGCCTTCAAAAAACAAAAAAAGTCTTTTTCCAGCAGCAGTTTTGTCGAGTTTTAATGTTTTTTTGTACCAAGCTGTACCGTGCAAATTTCCATGTTTTGTTCTTCTGAAACCATAATACTGATCCCAATTGTGAGGCACACTAACCTTCTGCCAATTAGAATCAGTTTTTGAATTTTCTACAAAATCTTCTTCTTTCAGCGGAAGATTATCCAAGATTACGGTTTCCCAAGACGAATTCAGCGAAATTTCTTTACGAAACTTCCCTGAATCTTTGCTCTGACTCCAAACAGAGCAAAGACTTGAAAAAAAACAAAAAATAAAAAAAACTATTTTATTCATATTTTTAAAACCATATAAGTGATTATAAGGTTGTTTAAGTTTTTATTTTACCTGTTTTGTCATTTCGACCGAAGGGAGAAATCACACTAGAAACTCCGTACAGTTATTCCCTATCTTTGTCGAATCCCGCGTGTGATTTCTCCCTTCGGTCGAAATGACAAACTGTACGGAGTTTCTTGCGAAGATCCCTCGTTCCTCGGGATGACAAGATTGTGTTTATATTTTCAATTAAAACTAACAGATTTTAAAAACATGTTAGGTCTAAATTAGCAACGAGTACGCGTGAGGGATTGAGGCGGTATCCTTTTATGTAGCGGAGCGGAATAAAAGATATAGCCGAAAGCCCGACCCGGAGGGACACGCCCAAAATATTAATAAAACAACCAGTCAATAGCTGCTTTTTCTCCTGCATCGATATAGCCTACGTCACGCGGTGTTATGGTTTGATCTGCGTCGATGAAACCTAAAATCAATACCTTTCCTTTTCCTAAATCCAATTTATTCTCGCCCGGCTGGAAAGTATACGTATGAATGTTTACACGAGGCAATTCTTTTAAATTCATGGCACTTGCCAAAATCACTTCGGCTTGACCGTGAGCATTTCCTGCTGCATCTGTCTCTAAACTCGGCGGTAATAAAAATCGCTTCTGATCTGAATTGAAATAGCCCACCACTAATTTAACGGCTTTTGTATTTCTAAACTTCAAATGCGTTCCTTTTTCGTTTTGCTCATTTTCTACAAACGAATATCCTCTTAAGTTTTGAAGCTCTGGAGCAATTTTCGTTAATTCAGAAATATCTGTTCCATACACTTTCGTTCCAGTCTTTACTAAATAACTTCCTGGTTTTTCATCGATAAAAGTTACATCAGCCGTTTTCCAAGGTTTTCCTTCTTTCGTTTCAATTTTACCGTCTTTTGATGATTTTAGCTTTTCTAAATTTCTTTTGAAATTAGCCAATTCACGCTCGTAATGCGGTAACAATTCAGCCCAAGTTTTGTTGTTTCCGTCGTCTCCTCCAATCGGGATTCGGCGCTGAGCAGTCTGCATACTATTCGCATAGTAATAGGTATCTTTTGTCAAGTTTACCAATAATTCGTAATGCTCGATGCTTTTCTCTAAATGAGGCATTGCTTTGTCTAAATCGGCAATGTCATTGGAATAACTGTATCTTAAAACCAATAAAGCGGCTTTTACTTTTTCTGAAAAGAAATCTGCAAACGCTTTGTAGGCATGCATATCATTTTTAAGACGTGCAAATTCTTCTTTATCTTTGGTTACGCTCGCTTCAGCTTTATCAATTGCTTCAACAGCCAGTCTTCCGTGTTCTGTGATTTCAGCAATAATCTGCGTTGGAAGTTCGCCAGAATGCGGTTCTTTGTTCCATTCTTTTTTAGCATATTCTAAAAGCAATTCGCCTGCTGGCCCGCATGATTCGTGGAATCCCGGATAAACTCTCCATTTTGATGGATTTACCAACTGACTTTCGAACATTCCCAACAATAAAGTCTGACGGTTTCCTTCTGTGATTCCGAAACGTCTTAAAGTTTTTGGAGCGATTTCTCCTGTTTCTTCGTAAGCTTTTAAAATATTGTTTGCTGCTTCTTGAGAAGTTCCGAATTTCGCAGCTAAATCATTATCCCAAAATTTAACTTCTTCGTTTCGATCTCTTTTGCTGTCCCAAGCATATCTTGCCCAAGCTTTATACCAAATCCAGTCACGATCCATTTCTAATAAACGTTCTCCTGATTTTGTTTTATCTGCCGAATATGGCCAATCCCAATATGAAGCTTGCGGATATAAGTGCAATGCATTTGCACCGTGAACGCTGTGCATTGCTTTTACCGTTTTCTGAATAAAATCTGGCGAACCATATCTAAAAGGTTCTAAGTTTGCCAAAATGTGAACATTCTCAATATGAATCGATTTTAGAGCACTCAACTGTTTGTGCGTTTCTCCCCAAGGGCCGCCTGGAGTGTACGTCGTTAAAGATTCTCCTGTATATTTACTTTCTGTATATAAGTTTTTGTATAACGGAAGTGATTTTTCCATAACCAAAGGCCCGTCTGTATCGTGAGAACGAAGGATAATTGGCGGTTCTTCCGTTTTTCCTAATGCTTGCAAACCATCGCGAACCCCCGGAATAATGGTTTTAGTAAACCATTCTACGTCATCATCAACGGTATTGATGGCTTCTCCCAAACAAACCATTAATCCAACATTTGGATATTTTTCAATGAATGCTGCAATAGATTTTCTGGTGTAATCTGACAATAAAGGTGTAATTGGTCTAGAACGATCCTGCGTTTTAATGTTATAATGTTCTGCAAAAGGCTTAGAAACAAGAATATTATAGAACATCTGAATTACCCAGATTCCGCGTTTGTTTGCCTCAACTGTTAGGAATTTATAGATTTCTTCGTTCTTTTTGAAATCCTCATCGCTCACTTCAACTGCAAACGGATAGTCTTTTAATTTTACTAAAGATGCAAACGGATGTCCGTTCCATAAATACAAAGAGTTCATGCGGTTTTCTACGAGCATATCCAGATATTTTATCCATAACGCTTTATCATAAAACCAAGGGAAAGTTTCTGGTGTATATGGGTATTCATAAACGTCACGTCCTGGAAGATAAACTGGTTTCTGCATTCCGATACAAGCTCCTCTCAAAACCATTTCCGGACTGTCGTCAATATTAATTTCTGAATGAAGCTGACCTGAATTTTTGATTCTATCTGCTAATTCTAATGCACCGTACAAAGTTCCAGAAGCATCTGTTCCTTCTATATAAACGACATTATTCTGAGTGCGAATCTGAAAACCTTCTTTCTTTGATAATTTGCTGTCGTTGATCTTAGCGCTTTTAGCATTTTGTTTCCAGAAATCGGTTCCTTTTTCTCCAATAACAATTACTTTATCTTTTGATTTTTTGAATTTAGCAGAAGAAGTTACGCTGAAGCCTTTTGACTTAAGCGTTTCAGATAATTTTTCTGCTCCAAATTTTGCTCTCGGCGAATTTGCATCACTCACAACAGTGATGTTCTGCGCTGTCGCGAAAGTGATATAAAAAAATAAAAAGAGTAATTGTAAATATTTCATGGTATGCTGTTTTTGGGTATTCATTCTAAAAATAATCTGCTAACTCTTCCTTTATCTATATAAAATCTGTGTGCAAAAATTTTTCACGCAGATTAGGCAGATTTAAGCAGATTTTATTTTTATTCTTTTGCCACAGATTAAAAGGATTAAAATGATTTTTTAATCTGTGGAAATCTTTTTAATCTGTGGCTAAAAAAAAATTAATTCTGAAAAATCTTTTTTAAGTAAGCCACATTTGCTCCATAATTGGCTTTTACATTATGGACTTGTGTTACGTCGCGAGAACGTTCTACAATAAGCCATCCACTCCATTTCATTTCATCTAATGTCGCTTTGATTTTTGGCATGTCAATCGCTTTGTCATTTTCTAACCAAAACTGATCGGTGTTGGAAGCGTGAATTTGTGCTACATATTTCTTTCCTAATATTTTCAATTCTGATGAAATATCTCTTTTATTATCTAAAGCATTCGCAAAATTGAAAGAGCTTTTTATGTATTTTGACCCCACTTCATCTAAAAGTTTTTTCTCTTCTGTGGCACTTAACGAAGTTTCAATCGCAATTACACCACCTATTTTTCCCACTTCTTTTCCTGCCCATTGCAATCTTTTAATTACTTCTGGACGCAATTCCGGATTTTTAACTAAATCGGTTTGTGTTCCTAATGGAAGATACGCCACTTTTACTTTCATGTTTTTCATCGCCTGAATACAATCCGTAATCATTGGCGTGATTTCTCTTGTGGCAAATGACTGTGCGTAAAATCCAGACATAGCAATCGAACTAATTCCAACTCCTGTTTCTTTTGATTTGTCTAGGAATTTTTGTCTTTCTACAGGATCGCCTAATTTACTATCAAAAGTTGGGCGGTTTCCTAAACCTCCCATATCCAGTTCGATTCCGTCTGCTTTAATTTCAGCAGCCAAACCAAAAGCGCCCAATTTTTGTCTTTTTAAAATCATCCAGTCGCAAACCGCTACTTTATATTTTTGCTTTTTATTGGAAGACTGAGCCGTTGCACAGCTGTTGAATGTCGTTGCTAGAACGACAAGCATTGCAATTAATAAATGTTTTTTAGATTTCATGGTTATATTTTTTTGCCACGAATTGCACAAATTTCCACGAATTAGTTTTTAAAAAATTTGTGAAAATTAGTGAAATTCGTGGCGAACTTTATTTTACTCTTCTTCCGCTTTTACTGCCGTTACCACCTTTCCTTCTTCACCTGGCCAGATTCCATTTTTGATTGGAAGTGCCACTAATTTACTTGGATCGATTTTCACATATTTCAGTTTTTCTCTTCTCCAAGTGTAAACAATATGAACCATACCGTCTGAACTTTGAATCATTGAAGGATAAGAATATTGGCTGATTTTTGAATCTTCTAAAACTAAAGCAGCATTCCAGTGAATTCCGTCTTTTGAAACCGAAACATTCAAAGGCGTTCTTGGACCTTTAGCTTCTTTTCCTGGAGGTAAAACGTGATTGTAAACTAACAAATGTCTGCCGTCTTTAAGTGTTACAGCATCAGTTCCAGAGTTGTTGTTTGGAAGTCCGATTAACTCAACAGCTGACCAGGTTTTTCCGTTATCTTTTGAGAATGTGCTGAAAATCGCTCTGTTTCTGGTTCTTCCGATAGCCTGAATACTTCCATCTTTGTGGAATAAAATACTTGGCTGAATCGCATTAATTTTTTGTTTCCCTCTTGGAAGCGTATCGCCCATTACCCAAGTTTTTCCAAAATCTGGAGTAGATTCCATGCGAAGTCTCCATCCGTCGCCTTCAATACTTGACGGACATAATAAAGTTCCGTTGCTTAATAAAACTGGTTTATTTTTAATTGGCCCTAAGAAACCGTCTGGCATTTTTTTAGCCTCAGACCAAGTTTTTCCGCCATCAGATGAAGTTCTGATTACGCCCCACCATTCTGATGGTTTTGGACCTATTTTGTAGAATAACATTAAATCGCCACCTGGAATCTGATATAAAACAGGGTTCCAAGTTGGCAATCTCGGGCCTTCTTTCATCACTCCATCAGCAACTTTTACTCCTTCGTTCCAAGTATCGCTTCCTTTTGGTTTGATGGCTACATAAATGCAAACGTCAGGGTGCCTTTCGTGTGTTCCCCCAAACCATGAGGCAACTAAATCACCATTTGTAGCTTCAACAATTGTTATCGCGTGACAAGACGGATAAGGCGCTTTATCGTAAACAAATTGATCTACCAAAATTCCTTCTTTCCAAGTCTTTTTCTCTAAAGCCGATTTACAACTTCCTAAAAGGAAAAGTCCAAACAAGACAAATGCTAATTTTGTTATCTTCATTCTTAATTAAATTATGAATTATTTTTTTTGACTATAAATACATACCTAACATTTTTTTAGGTAAAAATATTTAATAAGTGTAAAAATAACACCAAAAAATTAACAATCTATCCTGTACTGTCCCGAATTATTAAAAATGCGGATTATTTAACGTTTATCGCATAATTTCCTGACGAAAGTGTGACAACTATTTTATTTTTTTCTACCGAATAAGTGTAAGAAGTCTTATCCAGCTTCTCTTTATTGATTGAAATGGCTGAAACATTAGTCGCAGGAAGATACACAATTGCAGAAGTATTAGCCGGAATAGTAATATTCCAAACCAATACTTTTTTATCTTTTTTCCAATCGCTTTTAATTGTTCCGTAAATTGATTCGTATGACGCATTTACGTAAGTCAATCCTGCATTAAAATCTGGTTTCATGATGATTTGTTTGAAACCGGGAGTTTCAGGATTGCTTTTAATTCCTGCCATATTTTCGTAATACCAAATCAATAAATCGCCTAAAAGCATGACGTGGTTTTGCGAATTCATTGCAGGATCTGCCGTGTTTCCGTTCCAAAGCTCCCAGATTGTTGTAGCGCCATTTTCGACCATATAACCCCAGCTTGGATAGGTTTTGTTTGATGCTAATTTGAAAGCCAAATCTCCACGACCAAAATTGGTTAATGTTCGCATTAAAAACTGCGTTCCGATAACACCTGTACTTACATGACCGTTTTTAGTAACTTCTACTTCATGTACAAGATTTTCGAAAACCTTTTGTTTTAATACTTCTGGAACCATTCCGAAAGTCAAAGGCAGTAAATTAGCTGTTACGGTATTATTGGCATAATTATTTTTTGATGCATTGAAATATTTAGCGTTGAATGCTTTTTTGATTCTTAAAGCTAACTCATCATAATGTTTAATATCATTTTCTGCATTAGCAATTACTGCAAACTTTTTCATGATATTTAAAAGCTGATAATAAAACGCACTCGAAATCAATTCGCCATCCGTCAAACGAGAAGGATCTTTCGAACGAATTAATTCCAACGATTCTGGAGGAACACACCAATCGCCGTATTTATCTTTGGTCATAATATCATCAACCAAATAATTTTCTTCCATATAATCCATCCATTTTTTCATGTATGGATATTGTTTTTCTACCACTTTTGCATCTCCAAATTGCTGATACAGCATATATGCAACTGTAATATACGTTCCCGGCCAAGTTACATTATCGCCGTAATAACGCCAAAAAGCTGGTGCCACATCTGGAATTCCGCCATCAATAGTTTGTGAATTTTTAATATCATCCAACCATTTTGCGTACAAAGTCTGATTATCAAATAAGAAACTTTCTCCGTAAGCTCCCGTTGTTCTATCTCCCAACCAAGGCTGACGCTCATTTCTTTGCGGACAATCAATTGGCATTCCTTTATAATTACCGCTGATTCCCCACCAAGCATTTTTAAAAATCTGATTCATAGTAGGATTAGAAGAATCGAAAGTTCCTGTTGTTGCAATATCATCATAAACGACTTTTCCAACAAAATTTTCTAAAGTCGGTTTTGTTTTGAAACCCGAAATTTCTACAAATCGAAATCCGTGAAAAATAAAACGAGGTTCCCAAACTTCTTCTCCTTCTCCTTTTAACGTATAAATATCAGTCGTTTTCGCATCACGAAGATTGGCAATATACAACGAACCATCTGGTTGTAACGATTCAGCAAATTTCATCGTGATTTTGTTGCCAGCGTTTCCTTTTACTTTCAACTGTAACCAGCCCACCATATTTTGCCCCATATCCAAGATATAAGTTCCTTTTGGTGTTTGTTTGATCGAAATCGGTTTTACTTCACGTTTAATCTTCATATTCGCCGACATCTGTCCTTCGTAGAATCCGCCTGGTTCTTGAACGTATCTGGCATTTATCCAGTTTTTATCATCAAAATTGGTCGTGCTCCAGCCTTTCATTTCTTTGCGGGCGTCATATTCTTCTCCATCGTATTCGTTATTCGATAAAATCGGTCCGTCGGTTGTGATTTTCCAAGTATCATCAGTTCTGATAACGTCTTTGCTTCCATCGGTATATTCTACAAATAATTGAAGAGCCATTTTCGGCAAACCAAATGACTTAATTTTATAGGGTTTATAATCTTGGCGCATGGCAAAAAAACGTCCGTTCCCTAAAATCGTTCCCAACATATTTTTGCCTTCTTTCAATTGCGAAGTCACATCAAAAACATTGTATTTTACATTTTTAGTATAATCCGTAGGAACGGGTGCCAAAACCTGATCGCCAATTTTACTCCCATTAATGTACAACTCATACAAGCCCATTCCCATGATATAGACTTTGGCGCTTTTAACTTGTTTTTTCAAGTTGATTTCTTTTCTCAGATAACGCGCTGACAATTTTGAATACTGCGAAATACTGTCATCATTCGATAATTTTTCATAACCAATCCAGCGTGTCGATTTCCAGTCGGCATAAGTTAAAATTCCGATACTGAAATGTGCCGTTTCTTTTGATTGAATTTCTCCTTTATTGGTAAAAACCGTTACTTTCCAATAAACGTCTTGTCGATCTTTTAGTTTTTTTCCGTTATAAATCACATTGACAGAAGCATCACTTTGCACTTTTCCGCTGTCCCATAAATCTCCGTTTCCTGCATTTAATTTCTCTAAACTTGATGAAGCAGTAATCTGATATGAAGTTTGTTTTACATGGTTTATATCTGCTTTAATTTTCCAGCTTAATCTTGGCTGTAAAACATCAATTCCTTCCGGATTGGTCAGCATTTCGCATTTTAAATCACTTACAATGATTTTGGTTTGGGCTTTCGCCGAAATGGTAAAAAGTGAAATGATTAATGTAAGATGTAAAAAAAACTTTTTCATGGTATTACTTTTTAAGCTTTTGGCTTTATTTTTTTCTCCCGCAGATTTTGCTGATTGAGCAGATTATTTTTGCTTTAATTTAAAATCTCCCCAATCACCAAAATCTGCGAGAGTAAATTCTGTACTCATTTTTGTCATTTCGACGTAAGGAGAAATCTTCGCAAGAAACTCCACAATCAAAATCGACAATCTTTGTCGAGCTACTAACGGAGATTTCTCCTTACGTCGAAATGACAAACAAGACGGTTAAGCATTGATTTTATTCTGAAATAACTCGCTCTAATTTCTCAGAAAACGCAATTTCCTTTCCATTTTTAAAGATTCTAAAACCTTTTCCTTTTTTATATTTTTCTCCTGTTTTATCCCAAAGAATGGTAATAATATTTCCGTGATACAGAACATTATCCAAACAAAACCAATCCCATTTTTCTTGTGGAATCAACGGATTTACTTCAATCTTTTCATCTGCTCTCGGACGTAAACCAACCAAACCTGTAATCACCAAATCATTGAAAGTCGAATGATTATAATAACGGCTTCTTTCTCTATCGCCCATTAACCAATACCCTGTTGTTTCGTCTAAATATTCGCCAAGATAAGGTTTACCTCTGTAATACTGCGACTGAACATACAATTCCATCTGCTTGAAATAATCGGTTTTACCAACATAATTCTGATTGTAATTATTCAAAACATTCGCCAAAGCGGTTAACGTCTGCGAACTCGCAAATGGCCAAATTGCACCGTCCCATTCACAGGTTCCTGTTCCGTGTGTTCTAAATCTCGGACTTCTTCTTTCTGCCGTTGTTAATCCAAACGGAGCCGAAAATCCTTTTTCATCTTTAATTTGCTCCCAAGCTTTTTCAAAACCTTTTCCTTTTTCAGGAAGATTAAAATACCATGGAATAAATCCGATGGCTTCGCGAACTTGAGCTAATGTATCTTTTTGTGTCAAAGTTTCAAAAAACTCACTTTTAGAATTCCATAATTTCGTTTGTATTGATTGTTGTAGAACAGAAGCTAAAGCTTTATATACGGTTTCCGCAACCTTATCGCCTTTCATTTCAGCCATTTTAGAAATCGCTACAGCATTTCCGTACATATAACTGTTAATCGTTGGTCTTGCATTTTGCACTTTTCGTCCACCACTTAAGGATTCTTCCATTCCGTCCTTTACATCATGTTGCCAAAACAAACCATCTTTACGCTGACGGTCTTTTACCCAAACAGCATAATCGGCAACCATGTCCGGGTACAAATCCAATAAGAACTTTTCATCTTTATTCACCAAATAACGATTGTATAAAGCATCGGCTGTCCAACTGCTAAACTTATACAATTTATTCATCGGTTTTCCATCATTTCCTCGATACCAGATTTTCACATCCTGCTCAATATATTTCGGATCATGAACCCATCGGAATTCATTGATATGATGCCCCAAAGCACAGCTGATCATATTGTATTTGTCGGCATAAGAACGGTCTACCAAAAACTCGGTAATCGCAAATCCTTGCGGCGTATTTTTAATATGTTTACGAACGCTCCACCATCTGAAATAATAAATTTCCTCGAAATTCTGCTGTGGACATTCAAACAACGGAATATTCTTTTCCATCCAAGTCCACGCACTGTCGTTTGGAATTGCAAACTTCAAATTTTCATCTTCCATCGTGTTGAAATAATCCACATAATGTTTGAAGTTTTTTTCTTTTAAAATAACTGCTTTTCTACTTTGAGAATGCTTCGCAGTCGATTTACAACCGCTACTTATACAAGCAATTACTATTGAAAGTGTTATTATTTTATGTTTGAAATTTGTCAACATTATTCTGTTTTTTATTTTATTCTTTTCACACAATCTTGTCATTTCGACGAAGGAGAAATCTCCGCAAGTAACTCCGTAAAGTGAGTCTCCAATCTTTGTCGAATTTCTAACGAAGATTTCTCCTTCGTCGAAATGACAAATATGGCGTGCTATTATATTTTCTTAAATCACTTATATGGTTCAAAATTTTTAATTCCCAGTAAAAGTATAAGTCTGTCCCGCTTTCATATTTATATCATAAATATTGTAATTCGGCAATTGTACTTTAGGCAATTTTGCTTCCTTAGAAATAATTGGTTTCTTTACTTCAACATCGTAAAACAACGGATTTGAATTTTTCCCTTTTGCTTTTTTGTTTAAAGAACCTTTCAATGTATTCTCAACTTTCAATCGGCAGTTTCCTCCAATTTTCGAATAGATTTTAAGCGTCGAAACTTTATTGTTCTTCCAAGTCATATCGATTACGAAACCGCCTCTTGCTACTAAACCTTTTATGCTTCCGTCTTTCCAAACCGTTGGCAAAGCAGGCAATAAATGAATGGCATCTTCCTGACTCTGCATCAGCATTTCAGCAAAACCAGCCGTGCATCCAAAATTACCATCAATTTGGAACGGCTGATGCGCATCTAACATATTCGGATACGTTCCACCACCTTTTCTTTGATCTGCCGTAACTAAATGCAATTGATCCTGAATCAATTTATAAGCGTGATTTCCGTCTAACAATCTTGCCCATAAATTCACTTTCCATCCCATTGACCAGCCAGTAGATTCGTCTGTTCTATAAATCAATGATTGTTTCGCAGCTTCAAATAATTCTGGTGTTTTGATTGGCGAAATCTGATTACTTGGATACAATCCGTACAAATGCGAAACGTGTCTGTGATTGTCTTTCGGATTGTCCCAATCGTCCTGCCATTCTTGTAACTGATTGTGTTTTCCCACTTTCATTGGAGGCATTTTTGCCAAAGCATCGCTTACTTTTTTTATATAAGATGCATCTGGAGAAACCAATTCCGAAGCTTCGATAACATGCGTAAACAAATCGAAAACAAGCTGATTATCCATTGTTGTTCCCGATGCAATTGTTGCTTTTCCTGTTCCACCAGCGTGTGTGTTTTCAGGAGAACTTGACGGAACAACAACCAAATATCCTGTGTTTGGATCCACAATCATAAAATCCAAAAAGAAATCAGCAGCCCCTTTCATGATGGGGTAAATTTCTGCTAAATACTTTTTATCTCCTGTATATAAATATCTTTCCCATAAATCCTGACAAACCCAAGCACCGCCTGTCGGCCACATTCCCGAAGCAGCTGAATCTACTGGAGCGGTTACACGCCAAATATCGGTATTGTGGTGTAAAACCCAACCGCTGGCATTATACATTGTTTTTGCTGTTTCTGCACCAGTTACAGCTAACTCTTTTGCCATTTGTACAAAAGGTTCGTGCATTTCCTGCAAATTGGTTACTTGTGCCGGCCAGTAATTCATTTCGGCATTGATGTTTGTCGTGTATTTACTGTCCCAAGGCGGAGTGACCATATCGTTCCAAATTCCTTGCAAATTCGCTGGCTGACCGCCTGGCTGTGAACTCGAAATCAAAAGATAACGTCCGAATTGGAAATATAGCGAAGCCAACTGCGGATCGAATTGTTTCGAAAAATCTCTGATTCTTTCGTTTGTTGGTTTCTTTGTCAATTCGTTTGAACCTAAATCTAAAACCACTCTGTTGAAGAATTTTTGATAATAATCAACGTGGGCTTTCTTTATTGTTTCAAAATCTTTTGTTTCTGCTTTCGCTAAATAATCTTTGCTTTTTGCAATTTCATCTCCAGAAATGTCTTTATAGTTTTTGAAATTCGTTGCAATGGAAATATACAATGTCACTTCATCAGCTTTGTAGATACTTAAAACACCGTTGCTGGCTTCGATTTGGCCGCCTTTATTTTTAGCTGTCAGTCTTCCTTGGAATTTTACTTTTCCTTTTACGCCTTCAAAGTTAGTTCCAACTCCAGAAAGTATGATCTGGTTTCCTTCTGTCGAAGCGACTGTTTTATCAATCGGACTGTTCATGAAAACGTTACACGTAATCTGTCCCGGCTGACTTGCAGTAAGTTTTACCACAATAACCTGATCTGAAAATGCGGTTAGAATTTCTCTTGTAAACTCAACACCATTTACTTTGTATTTTACTTTTGCCGTAGCATTGCTGATGTCTAAATCTCGGTAATAATCGGTATATTTTTGATGTCCGTTGAATGAAATATAAACGCTTCCAAAAGTCTGATACGGCATTCCGTCATTCGTCTGCGACATAATATCTTGAGTAGCCAAATCCTGCGCTTCATCAAATTTTCCGTCAAAAATTAACTGACGAACAATTGGCAGCGCTTTAATAGATTTATTATGTGCATTGCTGTTTGGAGAACCTGCCCAGATGGTTTCTTCGTTCAATTGCAAACGTTCAACTGCTGGATCGCCAAAAACCATTGCGCCCAAACGTCCGTTACCCAAAGGCAAAGCTTCGTTCCAGATAGATGCAGGTTTATCGTACCAAAGTTTTAGGTCGTTGTTGTTTTGCGCTATTGTGTTTTGTAAAACAAATAACGAAAGACCTAGAAAAACAATTATTTTATTTTTAAACTTCATATTTTATACTTTATGGGCAAAACCCGAATTGTTTTTTTAACCACAAATTTCACAAATTAGCACAAATTTTCTTGAGTTACGAGAGCGCGTGAGGGATAGAAGCTGGCTACCGAAGTAGCGCGGATAGTCCGACACGATTTGAGAAAGGGGGCGAAATAAACGGTTACAAAAGTGCCCACTTTTTCAAATTGGGTCACGCCCAAATATCATTTCTTAACTTCATAATTTTTTTCGCCACAAATTCACGAATTTTCTCTAATTATTCTTTGCGCTTTATTTCTCTAATTTTTACCGAAAGCTTTAATTCGATTAATTTGACACAAAAATTGCATATCCATTATAAAAAATAATTCGTGAAATTCGTGGCTATAAATCTATTTTTTAACCTCGTAAACTTTCAGATTTTTTTCTCCGAACATTTCGTATAATTTGTTAATGTCTTTCAATGCATTTTTTGGTAAATTTTCTGCTTTATTACCAAAAACATATAATTTATCATAAGGTTCAATTACGCAAGTCGATTCGTCAATTTCGCCTTTTTCGTTCCTCACTTTATTCAAATCTAAATTTAAATATTTCGCCATAAACGGATACAAAGCCATACGTTTTGAGATTCCGAAATCATGTCCTTCTTTTGCAAAATGGGCATTCTCTACTAAATCTTTCTTTCCGTACAATTCGTATGTTCTTTGGATAAAAGGAAATTCCAGTTCAGGAACCGCCAATGTCCAGTCTTTTCCATCCGAAACAATCAATTGCGTTTTTGGTGCCATCATCGCTGAGATTTCGGCATTATTTGTTCCGTTTCCGCAAAGGTGAATTCCACGTCCGCTTTCGCATGGACAACCGCCTGAAAAGTGCGAGGAAACCATCACGACCGGAGCTGAAACTTTTACTCTATCATCAATTGCTGCCAAAAACATCGTATGTGAACCTCCGCCAGAACCACCCGTAACGCCAACTCTCGACATATCAGCATTTTTTACGGTTGACAAATAATCCAATAAACGAATTCCTGTCAACAATTGGACTGTCGATGCAATACTATTTCTATGCGTTTCTTCAGGAAACTGCAATAACGATTCTCCCCAAGCAAATAAATCATACCCGACTACAATTGCGCCCATTTTTGCCATCATGGCACAACGGTATTGCTCGTCTTTTCTGTATCTTCCGTCTCCGAAATGCCCGTCTGGCGTGATAATTACAGCCGACTTTTTATTTAGCGGATACGGTTTGTAAATCGATCCTGTGGCATAAACTCCCGGAAGAATTTCCAAAGCAATATTTTCTACACTATAGTCTTTGTAAATTCTTTTTGGAGTCAAAAGTGGTTTAGACTTTGGTGTTGGGGGTGCCTTGTCTAAACCAAATGAGGTTATCATACAAGCTTTTAACTCCGTTTTGCGTTTCTCCCATTCTTCTTTGGTCGAATAAAGGCTTTCTAAATAAAACAAGCGTTCTTTTCCTTTATCTACCGAAACTTTATGGTTTTCATACTTGCGTATAATGTAGGTTCCATCGGGTTGTTTAAAATACATCAATTCAAACGGCGCTAAAATATTAGTCAGCGAAAGTGGCAGATTTCCGGGTTCAATTCTCCAATCGGCATAGTCCAGTTCTTTTCCTTTTAATAAACCTCTGTCATCGTTGATGGTTACGTTAAAAACAGTTTCTATTTTTTTCAGTGTTTCTGATACTGGCTTTCTAAAATTCGTATCAGAAGTACTTTGCGCATTGGCAAATGTCAAAGCAAAAATGGAAACTAAGAAGATGTATTTTATTTTTTTCATTTTGATATAATTCAACACATTTTTTGAATTGCCTCCTGCTTTAGCTGGAGGTAATTGATTTCTCTATTTTTTTCGAGCTTAATTGCAATTCATAACTCATAACTCATAACTCATAACTCATAACTCATAATTACAATTGACATTCTATTGTATAAATTCCCGATCCTAATTCTAAAACAGGCTTTTGTGCCTTTTCATCAAAACCTGTCCTAAATCTTTTACCATCCATTTTTATCTCTGAATTTTTAGCAACAGGCAATTTTACTGTTGCTGTTGTATTTACCGGAATCTGAACTGTCAAAATAAACTTGCCGTCTTTCTTTTCCCAAGAAGAAGCGATTTTTCCGTAAACCGATTGATAATCCGCTTTCGCGAAAGTCATATCGCCCACCACTTCTGGCTGAATAAAGAAATGTTTGAAACCCGGTTTTTCAGGATCTGATTTGATTCCGGCTAAACTTTGGTAAAACCATTCTTCGATTTGCCCTAACATAAAGTGATTCCATGAATTTCCTTTTCTAGGATCCCATTGTTCGGTTAAAGTGGTCAAGCCAAATTTAATCTGAAAACCATAACCCGGCGCATCGTAATGATTATGCATTCTAAACATGGTTTCGTTTTCTCCATTTTGTGCCAGAGTTTGAAATAAATAACGATTTCCAACATCTCCCGTTGTCAAACGATCGCCTTTTTCTTTGATATCGGCTAAAAGATTTTGCATTACCGCTTCTTTAAATTGCGGTTCTACAATATCCATAAAAATCGGAACAGCATTGCTAAACTGACTATTCGTTCCGTATTGCTTGGTTTCTTCGTTGAAAAACTCCTTGTTGAAAGCCGTTTTAATCTCTAAAGCTAAAGCATTGTATTTCTCGAAATCTTCGGTTTTACCTAATAATTTCCCTGCTTTAGCAGTCAAATATGCTCCATAATAATAATGAGAAGTTGCAGAAAGTGCAATCGGACTATTTTTAGAATATCCAGCAGGATGTGTTCCGTAATCGTACCAATCGCCTAATCCGTGCGAAACGATATGGTTTGTCGCTTTAGTTCCTAGATAATCCACATAGTTTTTCATTACAGGAAAATATTTTTCTAATAATGAAGCATCTCCGTAATATTCATAATACATCCAAGGCAAAATCACGCCTGTAACGCCCCATTCTGGAGAATCGGTAAAATCGCCACCAAAAATTACATATTCAGGGACTATTGTCGGAATTAAACCATTTTCTCTTTGTGAATCAGAAATATTCTGCATCATTGCAGGAAGGAAATTCTGAAGGTTATAATTGAACATTAAACCCGGGCCATTCAATTGAATTTCTTCCAGCCAGCCTAACTTTTCACGTTGCGGACAATCGGTAAAAACGCTTTGGAAATTACTTTTTATAGAGTTGTTTATCAGTTCGTGTGTTTTATTGAAAATCTCATTCGAACATGAAAAACTTCCCGCTTCTCCAGCCGAATTGTAAATGAAATTCGATTTTAAATCTACCAATGTTGGAAGATCTTTATTCTTATCTTCTTTGTAATTAATGTTTTCAATCTGAACATATTGATAACCGTAGAAACTGAATTTTGGCGTCCATTCTTCAACTCCATCGCCTTTTAAAGTATAATCGTAGTAATATGGTTTTCCAGATCTTCCTTGCGCAATTGTACCTTCTTCATTTAATCCTTCTGCAACCCAGACACGAATCGTTTGTCCCCTTTTTCCTTTTACTTTGATGGTTGGAAATCCCGAAAGATTCTGTCCCATATCAAAAACGTAGAAATTGGGTTTCAGTTCTTTTACGGATTTCACTTCGTATTGTTTCTGAATCGTAACAGGCGGAGCAGTCTGTGGTCTTAAAACTCCTTTTGGTGCTTCCTGAATGACTACTTTTTTCCAATCTCTATCTTTGAAACCTTTTTTATTCCAATCCTTTTGTTCTAGGTTCGAATTGTAATCTTCTCCTCCAAAAATGCTGTTGTACGTAATCGGACTTTTACTGTATTTCCAAGTTCTATCTGACTTTACAATTTCTTCCGAACCATCATTGTATTTGATTTTCATCTTAAAGAATAAAGTCGGCGGACCAAAACTCACGAAGAATTTGGTATATCTTTCAGCCAAAGTATTGTACATTCCGTTTCCTAACAGAACGCCAATTACGTTATCACCTTTTTGAAAATCTTTGGCACTTAATTCGTAAACATTGTAGTTAACTGTTTTATCGTAATCTGTCCACAGAGGAGCAAATTGGCTGTTCCCAACTTTTTTACCATTGATAGTCAATTCGTAATGTCCTAAACCTGAAATATAAACAACGGCCTGTTTGACTTCTTTTTCTACTTCGAAAGGTTTGCGAAGCATGATACTTCTTCTGGAAAGAGAATCAGAAGCGTTGATAATCGAATCTTTCTTTTCTCTTTTATAAGTTGCACTATGAAAGTTTCTACCTTCCGGTAAATGACTGTCAGCTTTTGCAATTGCACCAATCCAAGTTGGATTTAGATCTGATTCCAACGGCGCCGTTCTAAAAGAAGCGTTTTTACTCCATTTTGAAACTTTTCCTGATTGATTCCAAACTTTGACTTTCCAGAAATATTTGGTTTCGCTTTTTAATGGTTTTCCGCTATAAACAATGTGCAAGTTTTTATCGGAATTTACTCTTCCGGTATTCCAAATGTCTCCATCGTCATTGTTTAGTTTTTCTTCAGAAGAAGCTACTAAAATCAAATAAGCAATTTGTGATGCATCTGATTCTTTTGAAATCAACTGCCAGCTTAATCTCGGCTGATTCTCTACAACTGCTAATGGATTTTCAGCCATTTCTGTTGTTAGGCGCACAGGCAGAATTTGTCCTTTAGAAACTAGAGTTACTAAGAGGAATGCGGTTATTATTATGCTTTTGAAAAACTTCACTTTTATATTTTTTTTCGCCACGAATTCACGAATTAACTCTAATTTTCTTTGTGTTTGATTTTTCGAATTTATACCGAAATATTAATTCGATTAATCTGTGAAATTATTTCAATCTGTGGCAAATAAATTTACGACCAGCGATTAAAATAATTCGTGAATTCGTGGCTATTTAATTTTTATAATTTTTTAGTCACCAAAGATTCAATATTGAATACTGCTTCTTGAATTTGTTTTCCGGTTTGAGGCAGATCGTCGTAATCGTCTATGTCTGGCGCTGTGTCTGGATTTGGATTATGTCTTTGCTCTCCTGTGCGGAACATAATTCGTTCAAAACCATCTGTTGGCGCATACAATATCTTTGTTGACTCTTTTTCGTCGTTTACTTTTACGGTGTACGAACGGTTTTTAGCGTCTAATTTTACCGCAACTTTGTACATTTTATTCGCCTCGTATTTTGCAATTGTGTTGAAACGTGCTCCCGTTTTTACTTTCAATTGTCCGTCGCTGTCAAAAACCAATCTTACGGATGGCAAACCTTGTTTATTTTGGAATTCAATCTGCAACAGACCATGATTATTCTGTTCTGGCATTACGGTAAAAACAGCTTCCATTTTTGCTGCGAACGGAATCACTCTCTCCACACGAGAATAATCAAAATAATCCTGATCTCTTAACGTCAGCCATTTTTTGCCATCGGCTTTCTTTTCGATTTTTGTTGATGCCCAAGAAAGATCGTACGTATTCCATAATTTTAATTCTTGTCCGTCTGGAAGGTTATTAAAAACGTCATTTACATTTTCCTTTACAACAGAAGTTACTGGAACAGGAATTGATGCCACCCAAATATCTTCTTTGTTCATACTGTACCCAACCCAGATTTTTCCGTCTGGCGGAGTTCCATTTTTCTCTGTGATTCCGCGAACATACTGAGGACCTGCAGATTTGTAGTTTCCGCCATAACGCATCGGACTTACTTCGCCATGAACCAATAAAAGATCTTTATAATTCAATCCGTCGTCACTTGTAGAAATTGCCAAAGGCCAACGGTATTCTGACGGATTATAAAGCGTTGCATAACGATTGTCTGATGTTTTTTGTCCCCAGATTTTAGCATTGCTGTTTACAAATCCTGGCGCACGCAATGGCATATAATCCCACGATTTTCCGCCGTCTCTGCTGATAGATGTTAAAGCATGTTTCCATAAACCAACAACATTTCCATTTGGCAAATGATAATAACTAAACGCTTTGTATGGTTTCTGCAACGGAATTAATTCGTCATCTCGATCGGCTTCTTCCACCCATTGCTGTAAAACTAACGGCTCTGATAAAATTTCTTCGCAGGCTTTCTTCAAACCTTTGTCTTTTGATGCGGTATAAAATGGGAATTTCGATTTCGTTTTATCCCAAGTTTTGTTATATCTGATGAAATAGATTTCGCCAAAACTTCCGTCTTTCTTGATTTCACGAATCACACGACCAATTCCTTTTCCGTCGTTTGGATCGTCTTTTTCATCCATTGCAATTCCGTAATACGCTAAAGCAAAAAGGCGGTTGTCTTTTGAGGTATAAAAACCCATTCTCTGGTGCATAATCGCATCCAAATTTTTGGCAACACCTTCAACGCCTTCTTTTTTCCATCCGTCAGGAATACGGTAAATTGGGAAAATCACTTCTGGTTTTGTCCACGTTACGCCATCTTTAGAAGTCATTAATAAAGTCTGACTCGGCGGAATATGTTCGCCCGAAGGATCGCTTAAATAATGCAAATAAAAAGTGTTATTCCAATACGCCATCATCGGCTGATGGTTGTACGTCCATCCAAAACCATCTGCTTTTTCTGGATGTTCACGGCTGGCACGCATGATTTGTGTGGCGTGAACTCCAACCGCAGGACTTAATTGTCCGTGATGATAATCGATGTTTGATAGTGTTTTGCCAACATAACGGACTGTGTCTTTCTGTGCATTTACAACGGTGCAAGCCAAAAGGATTGTGGCTGTGATGATGTTGGTTTTTATGTTTTGGAAAGTAATCATTTTATACTTTTTTTGTTTCACGCAGATTAGGCAGATTTTAGCTGATTTAATTTTAATCTTTCTGATTTTATACAGATTAAAAAATCTGCTTGATCTGCTTAAATCATTTTAAATCTGCGTGAAATTTTTTTTTCTATTTCTTTTCAATTAATCCCTTTAAAACGTCCGCTGAGATTGTTGTAATCGTTCCGTGTTTGTGTCCTTCGGGAAGGCTTATTTTGGAGGATACATCTTCAAAATGAACAAAATCTGTTGTGCTTAACGCTTTATAATTTTTTGAACCGTAATTATCATAATACAACAGCCAGTTTTTATCGACTTTCACTACTGTTGGACCTTCAGATAAATATTCTGTCAAAGGCGCTGAACTTTTTTGAAACGGTCCTAAAGGTGATTTTCCGAAAGCTACTTTTATGTTTCGCATGGGTCTTGTATTGTCTTTCAAAACTAAAACATAATCTTTTTTGCTTTTCTTGAGAATCACGCAGTCTATTACGCTGAAACCTGGATCGTAATATAATTTTGTATCTGAAAACATTTTGAAATCCTTAGTCGTTACATAATACATTCTATGGTTGTTTTTCTCCTCTTCAACACCTTTTGGATATCTAAACGGAATTGTAGATGCCCAAATAATAATGTATTCTTTTTTCACATCATCATAAAAAATCTCCGGCGCCCAAACGTTTACTACTTCTGGCTCATTCTTCATGACTGGAATATATTGCTGTTCAGACCAATGAATTAAGTCTTTTGAACTTGCATAGCCAAAACCATTTCCGCCTTTCCAATCGGTTGTCCAAACCATGTGATAGGTTCCGTCTGCTCCTTTTGTGATGGACGGGTCACGCATGATTTTACTGGCTCCGATTTCGGGTTTTAAAAACGATCCTTCCAATCCTTTCCAATTGTAACCGTCTTCGCTGTATGCCAAATACAAACCTTCTGTTGCAGGTTCTCTAAACGACGTAAAAAGATATAAATCTTTCTTTTTTTGCGAATAACTAATCGCAAAAAGTGAAAGGGTTACTATGATGAATATTTTTTTCATGATATAAAATTGAACACTAATTTCACTAATTATCACGAATAAAAATTGATGTAAATTCATGAAATCTGTGTTATTATACTCTATTCTGTAATTGCTTTTTTATCTAAAGAAGCTCCTTTTTTGATTTTCGTTGTTACGTTGTTTAAAACATTGTTTTTTAAAAAAATGTTTTTAGTTTCTTTTCCATCAGCTTCAATAAAAATATCAGTTAGATTGAATGGAAAATTATTGTTGATTAACGCATTCGAAACATTATCTAATTTGATAACTGGAACTCCTTTTATCGCTGTTGAAGATCCTACATTGTCTAAAATTACATTTTTTGAATCTGAGATTTTGAAAGACGAACCAACGGTTGCGTTTACTTTTACATCGTGAAATTCAACATCTGTTGCTGTGCTTACCGTAAATCCTTCTTTTCCATCCATATTGATGTTAGAGAAAGTGATATTTTGAATTGGCATTTCAGTAATTCCTAAAATCTGTCCGGCTTTGTTTACGTTTGAAGCCGTAATATTGCTCATGTGGATGTTTCTGAAAATCGGCGTTTTCTCGGTTACAGGTTCAACTGTAGTTCCCTTATCGTAGAAAAGACTTAAAACGATGGCTTCTTCTTTGATGTTTTTCATGACAATATTATCGACACGAATATCTTCTACAACGCCACCTCTTCCACGAGCCGACTTAATACGGATTCCACGATCTGTTCCGTCAAAAACACAGTTTGAAATCGTGATTTTTTTGATTCCACCCGACATTTCGCTACCGATAACCACTCCGCCATGACCGCTTAACATCGTACAATTTGTGATTGTTACATTTTCTGTCGCTTTTCCATATTTACGTCCGTCTCCGTCTCTTCCTGATTTGATAGTAATACAATCGTCGCCAACGCTAATATGGCAGTTTGAGATATGAACATTGGTGCATGAAGAAGGATTGATTCCGTCTGTATTTGGCGAATGCGGATTGAAAATAGAAATTCCTGTAACCGTTACATTATCACAGAATTCAGGATTGATTGTCCAGAAAGGCGAATTTTGAAACGTAACACCTTCAATTAAAATGTTTTTGCAGTTGTAAGCCTGAAAGAAAGAGGGTCTAAAAAATTTCTTATCGACTGTTCTTTTATAATATGGTTCAGTGTAAAGACCTTTATTTTGCTCTTCCCACATCGTTTGATATTTGGTTGGAGGAAGGGGTTCTTTTGCTGTTTCTATTCGATAAACTTCGTTCCACCATGCTTTTCCTTGTCCGTCGATTACGCCTCTTCCTGTAATGGTGATATTTTCTACATCTTTTGCATAAAACAAGGGTTGGAAACTTTTCATTACAATTCCTTCGTAACGCATTTCTACATAAGGAAGAAAATCATCGAAGTTCTCTGAAAACTTTAAAAGTGCTCCAGAATCTAAGTGAATTGTAATGTTGCTTTTTAGTGTTAAAGCTCCCGTTAAATATTCTCCTGCAGGGAAAAAGATGGTTCCTCCGCCGTTTTTAGATGCTTTTTCGATAGCATTCTGAATGGCTTGAGTGCATTTTATTCCTTTGTTGTTCCCGCCTTCTTTTAGGATGTTTATCCAACCGTCTTGTGCAAAAGTGGTGTTTAATCCTGTTATGAAGCAGAGTATTATTAGTATATTTTTCATAGTTGTATTTTTGGTTTCACGCAGATCTTGCAGATTTTGGCAGATCAACGCTGATTTATATTTTAAAAATATCTGCAGAATCTGCTTAAATCTTTTTAAATCTGCGTGAAATATTTTATTCTTATTTTTTGTCATTTCGACGAAGGGGAAATCTCACTAGAAATTACGTAAAGTAATTCTCCAATCTTTGTCGATTCTCGAGTGTGATTCCTCGTTCCTCGGAATGACAAACTGAGTGGTTACTTTGACTTCAAAATCAAAACCCAGTCATTGCCATCTTCTTTTTTACCTTCTGGTTGAAAATTCTGAGTCCCTTTGTTATCAAATGTTCCGATTTTAGTTTTCTTACCATTTCTTGGATTGTACCAACTTGCTTCGAATTTATCCCCAGCAATTTTTCCAAGTTTTACTTCTATTATTCTTCCGTTGTACGTGTATAATAAAGCGTATTTTTCTCCTCTTATGGCTGGAATATAATCATATTTCTCGCCTTGGTTTACTACTAAAGAAACATCTGGCACTCCTTCTAAAAATGGTACTTCTTCCATTAATTTCTTAATATAAACCATTTGTTTTGCTCCGGGAGCATTGATGGCTGATGTCCATAATTCTTTGTTTCCGTACGCTGGTTTATCACCTTTTCTGAACATTTGCATTACGGCATTGTGTCCGTATGTGTAACCTGCCCCACCTGATAAAACCGACCAATATCCGTAACGGCGAACGTCGTTTGCTGTCCATTTTGGTTGTAAAGTATCGTGCAAACCGTGTGGAATTCCTTCGTAAGATGGTTCTCCATCAAGTGTAGGTTTTGTTGGTTTTAATTCGAAATCTCTAAGGACAAACTTGTAATTGTCTTCTTTGAAATTCGTTTTTGATGAATCCTGATCGTATCTTCTATGTCCTGATTGAAACATATTGAAATCCAGCCATTTTTCATTATGAAAATTCTCTGAAGAATCGGTTCTTCCAAACGGGTGAAAAGTCACTAACTGGTTTCGATTGTTGCTTTTTAAAGTATTCCCGATCACATTCCAAATATCCTGAAATTCGTTTCCGTGTGTGTCTCCACCGTTTAACCAGATTAGGTTGGTTCTGTTTTTATATCTGTCGGCCAAGAATTTAGCGTAAACGGTTGCTTGTTCTTTGCTTACTTTATTTCCTTTTGAGACGTTGGTTCCCCAAACTGGAACCATTGCTAAGTAAATTCCGTTTTTCTGAGCCACGTCTAAAGTATAATCTACATGATCCCAGTAATCGTATTGCTTCGCATCTTTGAAATCATTTCCAGCCGTAATCAACGGTTTTGAAACGTCTTCGTTAATTAAAGCCGAAGCGCCATAAACGTTAACGGCATTGATGTTATGCAAAACCATGACCTGAACTACATTAAATCCTTTGTCTTTTCTGTCTTTAAAATATTTCTCAATTCCTGCTCTATCCAATTTTCCAAATGCCAACCAGCCTGTGTCGCCTAGCCAGAAAAATGGTTTTTCGTTTTCGGTAACAAAATAATGCTGATTTTTAGATACTTTGATTTCAGGCAGAGATGCTTTTGTTCTAGCAGATTGCGAAAATCCGCTTTGTGCTGTAAACATAAAGCTTATACAAAGAGCGTATAAAGATTTAATTTTCAGATTCATTTTGGGTTGTTTTTGAATTTATGTTTTTTGGTTTTTAGCCACGAATTCACGAATTTTTCTTTTATAATCATTGTGTTTTTATTTCACGCAGATTCTGCCGATTTTGGCAGATTTGCGCAGATCTAAATTTTAAAAAATCTGCTTAATCTGCTTTAATCTTTTTAAATCTGCGTGAAATTTTTTTTACTCTCGCAGATTTGGCAAATTAAACAGATTTATTTTTTTAATTAATTCGTGAATTCATGGCTATTAACTTTTACTTTCTTGCTACAAAAAGCACTTTTTCTTTTATTTCGGCTTGTGGAATTGTGAATTGTTTTCCTCCGCTGATGTTGGCCTTTTTTGTTGTATTTCCTGTCGTTGCATTAATTGCAAATACTTCAAATGTTCCTTTTTCATTTGATAAATCGATTGTGATATCCTGATTATTTTTTAAATAGAAAAGATAACTTTTTCCTTTGTTTTCTAATTTCCAAAGATTATCTGAAAACGTATTGCCGTCAACTAATTTCATTTCGCTTAAAGCGGCATAAAATTGAGGCAATTCAATTTTCGGAATGTTTGGCAATGAAGCTCCTGCCATTAAAGCCGGCCATGCAAATCTTGAAGAACCGTCTGTTGAATATAAAATGACTTTTTCCGGATATTTTTCTCGGTATTCACGAACTGCACGATAAACTTGATTATCGGTTTCTTTTCCGGTTTTTAGTTTTCTGGCATGCTGTCTTGGTGCTAAATTAACTCCGCCTTGCGGTGCATAAGCAGAACCGTCTTCTTTATAATACCAATAACGAATGTCGATTACATCAACTGTTTTTACTCTTTTGGCATCATTCAAAATAGCATCCTGAACATCTTTTGTCGCGCTTAAACCAATTAAACCTTTTTTACCAGTTTCATCTTTCCATTTTTGAGCTTGGTCTAACCAAAATTCCATAAAGTGTAATGGACCTGTATATTCGGCACTTGTGAGTTGAATTACATTGCTGTTTTCCTGAAAGTTCTCAAATGATTTTCTAATGAAACCTTCGTGTAATTTTCTCCTTTGAGCATTCGTAATATCATAAAACTGCTCCGCCATGAAAATGCGTTTGTCTCCTGCATAAGGTGGAGGTTCTGGAAATCCTGTGCTGTTAATATTGTTTGCAGAACGCCAAGGTGAACTTGCCCAGTGTGCTCCAGCTTCTAAAATATTATGCTGAAAATATTGCTGATTGATTAACAATTGTCCGTTTGGTTCTGCTAATGTTGCAAACTGCGCTAAACGACTCCAGTACCAATCATTGAATTTTGTTAAATCATATTTGCTCAAATGATCCCAAGCAAAATCTTTTCCGCTTCTTGCAAAAGGCTGTTCGTAAAACGGAGGCCAAACATCATCATCGACTCTGCGAACGCGTTCGTGATCGTCCATTCTTCTGTCGTACCATAATCCGTAATTATGTTCTAAAGCAACGATATTATTTTTAGTCAAATAATCTACCGTTTCCTGCACTTTATCTGTTAATCCGTTTCCTGTTCTTCCTGGAACGAAACGAGTAATGTGTGGTGTAGATTTGTTTACGAAATCATCACTTAAATCACCTCTCCACCATGCTACATTGGTTTGTTTTCCTGCAATTACTTTTCCATCAAAAGTTAACCAACCATTTACTGTGATTACTTTTGAAGTCGATTTTTTTGTTTTATTTGGAACAACTTTTATATCGTTTGCATTTTTTAAACCTTTACTGTCTGTGTTTATCGGATTTGCTTTTGAAGCTTCTACAATCAATTCTTGTAAACTTTTTGCTGTCGTTGCCGAGTTTTTAGTCAATTCCGCAGCTACTTCTATACTCGGACTTGAAGAAGCTTCTGAACCTAAATCATAAATAAAAGGTTGAACTGGAAGTTTTCCTAATCTGGCTTCTAACTGTGTGTAGAATAAACTTCTTGGACTAATATGTTCGTTTACGTTTTTCCAATGTCCGTTTCCTCCAAATTGTCCCCAAACTCCAAATGCCCAGTTTTGCGCTGTTGGCGGACTATAACATTCTACTTTTGATGCTGATGATTCCCAAATTACAGAATTCGCTGCTGTCCAACCTGCACCTCTTCCGCCTTGTTCTCTGTTGTTATAACTTAAAGATTTCCCATCGATATTGGCAATGTCAAATAAAACTCCAGTTGCCCAGCTTCCGATTGCACCGCTGTTTTCGAATGGTAAATGCGATTCGCACTGAACAAACGCATTTGGACCCGTTGTTCCAAATCCGCCCACGGCGAAATCATGATATCCAAATTCTGAATAACAGCGTTGGAATAAAGTCTGCTGACCTTCTGTATAAAAAGTATGTCTTCTAAATGAAGCAATCTCTGAAATCGGTTCAGTTGCAATACAATCTTCAACAGTTACTTGTTGACTTGTTTTTAAAACCGTAACGGCTCCGCCTGCAAAATGTTTGAAATTAACCTGTTTCACCCAAGCATTTCTTGCGTTTTCAATACTGATTGCCTGCCAACGGTGTTCTTCATCTTTTAAATTTGAAGGATTGTAAGTTGATTTTATTAAGATATTTTCAATTCCGATATGTTCGATTCTTCCTGCCCATGAATAAACAGTTACTTTTGAAATTCCGAAAACATCATCCAAAGACATTGTAATTGGAGCGTTAACTGTTACTTCATTTCCGTTTATTTTAGTTACGACACGATTCCAAGTTGTAGTCCAATCGCCTTTTTTCCAGCCAATCCAAGAAGTTTCTCCGCCGAAATCCTGCATGTTTACTTCTTTAATGAAATTATCCGTTAAAGGTTTACTGATTTCGATTTCGTCTCCAACTTTTAATTTTGATGTGTTTTTTAATTGGATTTTCTGAGTTCCAAGCGGCGTATAAGCATTCGCAAATTCAAATGAATCTTTATACACTTTATCACTTTCACCTAAAACTCTAATTAAAGCTTCTCTTTCTAATCCAATTCCTAAAAGTACGGTTCCGTTTTCAGTATTTCCGCTTCCTCTTAAAACTACTCCTGATTTTTTGATGTATAATGTTCCGCTGATTTTAAAAATTCCTTTATCTAACAAAACTGCTCCTCGAAAACCAGTTTTATCTGGTTTTAATGCGCTTACATAATCAATAGCGTTTTGGATTTTCTGCGTTGCATCTTCTTCTTGTTTGGAAACAAAAATCTTGTTTTCCAGATTCGGAATCGCAACTTCAGAATTTCTATATCCTGCAAAAGAAAAATCTGGGATTTGATTACCTTGATTATCTGTTGTGAAAGAAAGTTTTCCTTCTTTGGTTTTTACGATATCTGGGAAATTATTTTGGGCTGTGATGTTTATACTGAAAAGCATCGCCAAACCAGATAAAACTATTTTATCTTTTTGAAGAGAGATTGTATTTTTTAACTGGATAAAATTCACCTTATTATTTTTTTAGACTTTAAAATTAAACCATATAAGTAATATAAGCTCATATAATTTTTAGGTTTGTCTTTTTCCACAATCTTGTCATTTCGACGAAGGAGAAATCTTCGTTAGTAGCTCCGCATGCTTGATAGACTTTGTGTTAATTTCTTGCGAAGATTTCTCCTTCGTCGAAATGACAAACTAGATGGACATTCTTTTTGTACTTAAACCTGACAGGTTTTAAAAACCTGTCAGGTTTGCGTTGAGAATACTTTACTATTGCAATAATGATTTCAATTTCGCCAATGTATCTGTATTGTTTTCCATTTTCGTCCAATCAACTTTACTGTTTGGATCGATTCCGTTAAAATACTTTTCAATGTTTGTATAACCGTCTCCGTTTGCGTCTTTATTTGCATCTGAAGGATCATTCGGATTTAAACCGTATTTCTTTTCCCAAGCATCCGGAATTCCGTCATTATCAGAATCTTTATAGGCTTTTCCTTTATAAGTTGGATATCCTCCCACTTGGTCAGGATGTGTAATAATTCCTTTTTTATAAGAATCGGCAGGTAATCTTCTTTTGATATATTCTTTTCCAATTGAATTTTCTAAACCGTCTTTTACTTCGATTTTTCCTGTACGAACTTGTTTTAGGATTCTTTCGTCAACTGCATCTCTTTTTGGGATTGTAGCTCCAACATTTGCTAAAACAAATTCGTATGCTTCTTCAGCTTTCATAATTTTGAATTCTGGCATTGAAAAAGGTTTTGGCTGTTTGATTGCCGCTAAAAATTCCTTTGTTTCAGCTTCAGGAAGATTTTCCAATTGTACTCCGCCATTCCAATTATCTGCTGTAACTTCTGGTGAACCTACAATAAAGTTTCCTGAAACGTAAGCTCTTCCATATTGTTTTGGTTCAATATAACCCGATTCCGGTTTTACGATTCTATATGAAATTGGCTCGTTTTGCGGTGTAATTGGTCCTGGTTTAAAATAGTTGTTGATGATGTTCAACATTGAACGATAATCACCGCCGTCCAGCGTACGATTCCACCAATTGAATACTACGTTATTCACAAAATTAAAGTCGCCATACATTCCAATAGAAGCATTTCTAGAAATGTTGTCCGCCCATAAGTTGCGCATAAAAGTACTATTTAATCCGCCGATTGTACTTCCAAAGGCATGATTGTACGTATCTAAACCTTCTGATGAAATCGTGTTTTGAATCGTAATATTACAAGCAGGAAGTTTTTCCAGTTTTGATTTTGCATTAGCTGCAAATTGATGTCTGTACAAAGAAATATTTTCGTCTAATCCCCAGCTCACAGAACAGTGATCTACAATGATATTTCCCATTGGATTTCCGCCCAATGCATCATCCCTTCTGGTAACTTCGGTAGCGCCACGACGGAAACGCATGTGTCTGATAATAACATCGTGCGTATCGATTTCTAAAGTTTCTCCTGCAATGCAAATTCCATCACCAGGAGCCGTTTGTCCAGCAATTGTAACGTAAGGCGCACGCATGCTGATTCTTTTTTTCAACTGAATGATTCCTGAAACGTTGAAAACGATTGTTCTCGCTCCAACTGCTTCGCAGGCTTCACGAAAAGTTCCTTTTCCGCTGTCTTCTAAACTCGTAACTACAAATATTTTTCCGCCACGTCCACCTTGTGTATATGCTCCACCGCCTTCAGCACCTGGAAAAGCAGGAATATCAGCAAAAACAAAATCTTTTGGATACGAAGCCCAAGGTAAATAAGGTTTTCCTTGCTTTGCTTCTTCTTTGATTATATGCAGATTAGCGTTCCAGATTTCACTCAGCCTTTTTTCTTCGTCAGCTAAGATAGCATCAGCTTTTGCTTGAACATCTTTTGGAATTACAGGATATTGGGCATAAGCCGACGAAACAAGCGAACAAAATGAAAAAGCTATTAATGTTCTCTTTAAAGTACGGTTGGGAAAAATATTTTGCATTAAATTGTGGTGTAGTTAATAGTAGTTAGTTTTTGAGAGGTTTTACTCTTTTGAAGTAGTATCTTTTGCTTTCTCTCTTTCTTCAATACGTTTGTGCCAATCAGCACTTTCTTTATTTAAATCGTAACCTTGTTTTGATAAATAGTTGTTGATTCTTCCTTTGTACTTACCAAACCAGCCGTGTTTTTCTTTAGATGAACCAGCATCCATTGCATGTTCTCTGGCTTCAACTAAAGCTTTGTAGATATAGTCTTTTTGTTCTGCTGTTAAATTTGGAAGCATATCATTATAACCTGCCACTGTGATTGGAAGCACACCATACGTCATTCCGTCTTTAACCTCAGTAATTTTGTCTTCAGATAATTCTTTACCTAATTTTTTGATATAAGATTTGTGCAGTTTCGCAATTGATTCGTCTGCTTTTGCTTTTAATTTATCAATCTTTTCGTTTTGTTTTTCTTTAGCTAAAGAAGTATCTTCTTTTACTTTTTTGATTTCAGCATCTCTTCCGTCCTGAATTTCAGTTAAATCTCTAAACTGCTGAGCGATGATGTTTGAAACTGCTTTTTCTTTTGCTTCGTTTTTCAAATCTAATTTGGTAACGATTTTTGTGGCTCTTTCGTTGGTAACTTTTACATATTCAGGATCTAAATGCTGTTGTGCATTTAAACTTGAAAATGCGAAAACCAGCGATAACAAGCATATGTTTATTTTATTTAGTGCCATTGTCTTTCTTTTTTAGTTACTTTTTTAACTCAATCATAAGGCCAACGGCCTTTAAGCAGTACCATAGGATAAAACCCTATGAATTACAAATTACAAATCATATAGCAAAGCCCTGAAAGGGCGTAAGCCTTTGCCCATATTTCATTAATTGCTTTCGCCCTTTCAGGGCTTTTTTCTTTATTCTCTAATACATAGGACTTTGTCCTATGTTAGTGCTTTGAGCCTTTCAGGCTCTTCTTCAAAATATTCCTTATTTTAAGTCTAATAAAGGTCTAACTAATGTTTCTTTATTATTAGCTAAATCTTTCCAGTCCACTTTTATCGCAGGATTTACACCGTTGATATAATCTTCGATATTAGTGTATCCATCTCCGTTTAGATCTCCTTGTGCATCAGATGGATCATTTGGGTTTAAGCCATATTTTTTCTCCCATGCATCAGGCATTCCATCTTTGTCTGTATCTACATAAGGTTTTCCTTTGTATTCCGGATATCCGCCAACTTGAGATATATCTGTAATGATTCCTTTTTTATAAGAATCCATCGGCAAACGTCTGTGTTCAAATTGGTAGAAAGTCTTTTTCTCTAATCCCTTTGCATATTCTGGAACTCCAGTTTTTACAGTTCTTACGATTCTTTCATCTACTTTATCTCTTATTGGAAGAGTCGCTCCAACATTTTTAAGAACAAATTCATAAGCGTCTTCAGCAGTCATAAATTTGTTGAACCATGGCATTGGGAAAGGTTTAGCTGCTTTCATTTTAGCAAAATACTCTTTTGCTTCGTCATACGTCATTAATTCACCTTTCTTATTCTCTAACTGAATTCCACCGTCCCAGTTGTCTTTAGTCACTTTTTCGTTTCCGTTAACCACGTTTCCGTTTACATAAGCTCTACCAAAAACCATATAAGGCAATTTACTTCTTCCCGATTCTGGTTTTAAGATTCTGTAGCTAATTGGCTGAGTCAAATCGGTTACTGGACCTGGTTTGTAGAAGTTGTTGATGATGTTATAATTAGCAGTATAATCTCCACCATCTGTAGATCTGTTGTACCAGTTGAAAACTACGTTATTTACAAAGTTGAAAATTCCGTTCCAACCGATAGAAGGGTTTCTTCCTGCATTGTTTGCCCACATATTTCTCATGAAAGAGCAATTTTCTCCACCTAAAGTACTTCCGAAAGCGTGATTGTAAGTATCCAGAGCTTCTCCGAATAAACTGTTTTGGATGGTAATATTTACCGTTCCCACCTTAATATCTGGATAACCTGGTCCTGGATTGTACATGTGTCTGTAGATTGACATGTTTTCGTCTAATCCCCAAGTTGCAGAAACGTGGTCAATCATAATATTTCCAACAGGATTTCCTCCGATTGCATCATCACGACGTCCTACGAAAGTTTCTCCACGACGGAAACGTACGTGTCTGATAATTACATCATGCGTATCAATCCAAGTTGATTCTCCTGCTATACAAATACCGTCGCCAGGAGCTGTTTGTCCAGCAATTGTAATGTATGGCGCACGAATAATCAACGGACTTTTCAATCTGATAATTCCAGCAACATTAAATACCACTATTCTCGCTCCTCCTTGTTCGCAGGCTTCACGCAAAGTTCCCGGTCCACGATCTTCCAAACTTGTTACGGTGTACACTTTTCCGCCACGGCCTCCAAATGTGTACATTCCGCCACCTTCGGCACCTGGGAAAGCTGGAATTTCAGCCTGAGGCAAATCAGTTGGACGTGATGCCCATGGAATGTATGGCTTTCCATGTTTAGCTTCTTCTTCGATAACTACTAAAGCTTTTGCCCAAGCTTCATCAGAAAGTCTTTGAGCTTCTTCTTTAATTGCTTTTTCCTGAGCCTGAACTTCTGGACTTATCTTCGGATATTGAGCAAAACATTTTGCGCTTCCCAAAAAAAGCAGAGATGATGCGATAAATAATGCGGAATTTTTCATGTTAATTTCTAGTTGTGGTAATTCTTTTTAAACAAATCACCTGTATCATTTGACGAATACAGGTGAAAAGCTTGATATAAAATTCTGTTTCTTAATAGTTAAATTATTCTTGGTAGTTGAAAGTTCCATTAGATCCTCCATTCCATCCAATAGTTTGTTGTAACCAAGGATTCTGAGTTAGGATACTAGTATGTAATCCCATTATATAATAATTCGGATTAAACTTAATTTGTACTGCAACGTTATTTACATTATCCATTGGGGTCAATAAATTAGTGAATACAAAGTTATTTGTATAAAAAGCTGCCAAATCATCTAGTTGAGTACTAAAATTAGCCGAATCTGGATCAACACTGATTGATCCGCGAACACTTTTTAAAGGATCGTTCTTTGTGGCAGTATTTTTATATTGCAGGTAGAATCCTGTGCGTTGTGTTCCATTGATAGGTGTTAAACCTAATTTAGTTACAGTACCACCACTAGTTCCTGCAAGAGCTTCGTTACTATAAAGCATCCAACGTTGTACATCCCAGAAACGTTTTCCTTCGTATGCTAATTCTACTCTTCGTTCATATAGACAAGCGGCAATAGCTGCATATTTATCCGCCAAAATACCTATTCCGTAATTATTGGTTGCAGGAATTCCAACACGAGCTCTAATTTTTCCTAAATAACTGATTGCATTACCAATGTCACCTTTTGCAGCATAGCATTCAGCAATATTTAGCAATAATTCTGCATAACGATATTCCATGATATTAGTAACAGAATACTGAAAACTACTAGCATTTGATGCTGTTACATTTGACATTTTTCTTACAAATGCCGGGCTATTTTCCTGATTGTTATCACTAAAATATGGTTTGTCTTTATCAGATCCGTCTAACCAACGGTAAGACCAGGCTACACTGTTTGCATCTTCAGCATATCCCCATTTCATTCCGGAAAAGGCAAATGTTCTATAAAATCTAGGGTCACGTTTTTTAAAGAATAAGAAAGGATCGTAACCATTTGCAGCTGTCGGTTTTGATCCGTCAGACATTGGAAACAAATCAATCATTTCCTTAGGAGCTTCAAAAGCCCCAGTACCACCTTGGCTAACCAAACGCATAGCTTTTTCCCAAGAATTGTTGTTACTTACTGCAACAGTTGATCCGTTTCCTAACAATTGAACCACAATTGCTTCTTTATTAAAACCTTCAACTTTAAACATCTCATCCCATTGTTTGGCATTGCTACCATATAATCCATAGCCATCAGCTGTCAATTGAGCTTCTGCTGCCAATCCAGCTTGTAGTGCTGCTTCCCATCTTTCTGTAGAACCATCCCAGTTTTTATTAAATAATGGACTAGCATAAGTTAACAATACTCTAGCTTTTTGCGCCATTGCAGCTCCCTTTGTAAAACGACCATAATCAGCACCAGCATCTGGCCAGTTACCTGGCAATAATGAAGCCGCCATATCTAAGTCTGCTACAATTTGATTTACCACTTCAGTAACTGAAGCTCTTGGCAGTTTTATTGCCTCATTAGCTGAAGACGCGGCTTGTACAGTTGTCACAAGAGGTATACCTCCATAGATGCGCATTAAATCAAAATATTGAACGGCTCTTAGATAATACACTTGCCCTTTTGCACGATCACGGAATGTTTTGTCTAATGTAGATCCTTTAACATCAATATCCTCTAAAAAACTATTACAGTCTCTGATACGATTGTAAGGTTCATTTTTAATTTTATCTTCCAATTTTGTTCCAAAATAATTAGTCGCATCATCTGAATTTACTAACGTTTTGGTTGGATTGACAAGATCCTGAATTCCGCCAATCTCTTCTGTTAATCTAGAGTATGAATCATTGTACTGACCTACCAAGGTTGCTAAAGGCGACTTATACGCATAGAAAAAGTCATAATATAAATTGTTTATATACCAATTTGTACGCTCTTGACTTTCATAAAATGAATCGTCAACTTGTCCAAAATTTTTCTTGTCTTCAAGAAAATTATCACTACATGAAGCACTAACTATAAGTAATACCGCAAGAGTTAATATTGAGTTTATTCTTAGTTTCATAATTACTTATTTTTTATTAGAATGACACACTTAAGTTAACAGACCAAGTTCTCAAAGTTGGATAAGTATCATACGATGAATCATACATATTACGATAGTGATTAGGATATGGGTTGTAGAAATCCCAAAGATTATTTCCAGTTACACCGATCGCTAAACTACTAATGTTTAATTTATTTAAAACGTCTTTTGGCAAACCATAACCTACTGTTAAGTTTCTAACAAAACAACGGAAAGTATCTAACTGCCAGAAGTTTGAAGGAGCACCAACCAATTCGTCGTCATAAAGCGCTAAATTTGGGTATTTACCATTTACATTATCTGGTCCATACATGTCTGTCCAGTAGCTTTCATGAGCCCACATATTGTGCGCAGAAGATGTACCTTGTTTTACAACATCAAGTTCACGGAATCCTCCCCAAGAAGTAGAGATCTGAGTTCTTGCATAAAATCCTTTGTATTTCATACCTAAATTGGTTGTAAAACCATAAGTTCTGTTTACATTGACTAATTTCTGATAATCTAAATTTTTATCAATTCTTCCATCAGGTCCAGCTTGTTCTCCAGTTGTAGGATCAAATGCACCACCAACATCTTCATATGCTAACATACCTTTAACCATGCCTGATACGCTAGTAATTTTATTAAAACTAGGTGTTGTACCAGCTGCTGCAGCTCTTTCTGATAAATAGGCCCAGTAGTTTGCGATATCTTCATCTGTACGTAAAATTCCGTCTCCTGTAGAAGTTCCGTTCCAAGTTTTGAACCCCCAGTATGGGAAGAAAGAAGAAGAGCCTGTTTGAGTTACATTAAATGACGGATGTTGCAAAGCTTGATCTGGATATTTTTTTACTTTGTTATCTGAGTATCCAAAGTTTACTCCAACATTATAACTAAAATCATCTTTGATTTTATCACTCCAGTTCAAACTTACCTCAAGTCCCCATGCATCAACAGCAGCGTAGTTTTGTTCAGCAAAACCACCACCAACTGAAATTGGCACACCAACAGCACCTGCCATGTTAGTTAACATATCTGTTGTTCTATCGTAATAGAAATCAGTACTCATTTGTAATCTATTTTTCAATACATTAATATCAAGTCCAATATTATTTTTGATTGTTGTATCCCAACCAACATTTCTATTTGGGTTTACTTTTGGAGTAACTCCTCCTCCTAGAGATCCTCCTGTATTACCTGTTCCAAATACAGCACCTTTGTCTACAATAACATCATAATATTGCATCCATCTCCAAGCCTGTACGTTATCTTTTCCTGTTTTACCTATAGAATATCGCAGTTTCAAAAAGTCTATGCCTGGTAATGCTTTAGTAAACCAGTCTTCTTTAGACATAATCCAACCTGCTTGAAGTGATGGGAAAAATCCCCAATAGTTTTCAGGAGCGAATTTTGTTGAAGCATCACTACGGAAAAGAAATTCTAATAGATATCTAGACTTAAAACTGTAATTAAATCTTCCTAAATATGAAAGTGTTCCTGATTCTCCTTTTGTATTAATAGAGTTAGAAGAAATTACACCAGCTGTTTGATATGTCCCTCCATAATCTTTTCCAGTTTGTTCATATGCTAAGCGTGTAGTTCTGTACTCAGCTTCTGTACGCTCCATACCAAACATAGCGCCAACATCATGATTACCAAAAACTCTTGCATAGTTAGCAAAAAAGTTAGCTTGATTATTTCTGCTAAGAGAAGTATTATAATATACACGAGAGTTACGAACATTGGTGTCAATTTGGTAATAAGGATCAACGCCATTGTTTGTAGTAGATGGAACTGCAGCACTTGCTAAGTGCATATCAGCTTTTTCATATCCAACAATTCTAGCCAAATCAAATGGCAGCTGAACTTGTTCGGTATATCCTGTGCTTTCGGTTCTTGCAAAAGTACCTTTAAGAGACAATCCTTTCACAAAAGGAACTTTATAATTTAAAGACATATTCACATTGTATGAGAAATCATCTGAAACTTGCTTAGAACCATTGTTTAAAGTTGCAAAATAATTCCAACCTGCAATTGTAGTGTTAGCATTTGCGCTTCCTAAAGTCCTTGTTGTTTTAGGAAAAGGAGACATATAATACTCTTTGCCATCGACTACCGTTTCCCAAGGAATATATTTTGGCATGTGCAATAAATATCCGTAATCGGCTTGCTCACCTCCACCAGCAATACTTCCATAACTGCTATCATTAATGTTAGCTGACGCTTTTGTAAATGATTTTTCTATATCGCCTGAATTAGTAGAAATTGCTGCTGAGAAATCTAATGAGTTCGAGATCTTAGCATTAATACCCGTTCTAAAATTCCATTTCTGGTAATCTTGAGATCCTAAGTTTGCTCCTTGCGTAAAATAGTTAAGACCTGCAAAATATGTCATTTTTTCATTACCTCCAGTAACAGTTAAAGTATGCTTATCTTGAGTAGCAGGTCGCCAAGCTTCTTTTAACCAATCATAATTTAGGCCTTTCATTTGCTCTAATTCAGAATCTGAAAAATAACCTACTCCATTATTACTTAAATTTTTAACTGATAAAAATCTATTAGACCAAACCCCATACTCATAAGCGCTCATAGTTTTACTATGGCTAACAGCGTCATTTACTGCAAATTGGCTATAGTATGAAAATTTGGTAACTCCCGCTTTACCTCTTTTTGTTTTCACAACAATTGCACCTTGAGAAGCACGAGAACCATAAATAGCAGCCGAAGCATCTTTTAATACTGTAATACTTTCTATTTCTGAAGGATCTAAACGGTTAAAAGCATCTAAAGTAGGGAAACCCGATACTGGATCTACCTGTACCATATCATCAATAACAATTAATGGTGTATTAAATCCTCCATCTTTAGAGAAACTAAAAGTTTGACGAATCTGTAACGAAGCAGCATCACCAGGGCGTCCACCTCCATCTATAACAGCTAATCCAGGAACTAATCCTTTCAATGCGTCTGATAAATTAGAAACTGGCAAATCCTGAACATCTGCAGCATTAATCGTCGCAATTGCCCCTGTAAGTTTTTCTTTTTTCTGAGTACCGTAACCTACTACAACTATATTTTGAAGTTCGTTTGAATCTTCAGATAACTTAGCATCAACTATAGTACGTCCATTAATAGCAATTTCTAATTTTTTCATTCCTATAAATGAAAACACCAAAGTAGCGCCTGGTTTCACTTTAATTTGATACTTACCATTAAAATCTGTTGTAACTGTATTCTTTGTAGATTTCTCAGTTACGTTTACTCCAGGAAGAAGACCAGATAAATTATCGGTAACAGCTCCCGTTACAGTAACTTGATTACTTTGAGCATAACTCAATACACTCATCAGTGTAAACAAAAGAAAACTACATCTTTTTATAAGTGCTTGTTTCATAAATGTTTTTTTGGTTAGGTTATTAATGTTAGTTAGTCATGTTTAATGTGTCTCGTCTATAACAAAATTTTCTTAATGGAATCTTAAATTAATTTTATTAAATGTTTAAAACACATTTATTTTAATATTCCAAAAATATGATGATGACACATTAGAACCGTCCTGCTCTATCCTGTTTTAATCGTATAATCTCGAAAAAAAAGCGACTAAAAAAACAATATTAATAAAAAACGAATGGAAAAAATAGATGAACCAAAATATTTAAGACAAATGTTTGATTAAAACAAAATTTAAAAACCCATTTTGATTAAAAAACAACAAGATTATTATTAAAAACAAGCATCTGCTGTGTATTTTTCAAAACTTAACAATATCCTATCTGATATTTAAGCGCTTAGAAAACTCTAATTTTTACGAAAACGATAGAGATAATTGTGGCAATTGCACTTATTTCACGATAAAAAACCTACAAATTATAATACAGGATACCAGCAGGATTACTTAAAAAAACATTAAATAAATTTTAGTAAAAAAAATAATTTTTAAAAGTAAATTCTGACCAACAAAATTTAAACGTTCTTTTTCTATCTATAGTTATAGAAAAAATTAAACGGAAAGCCCACTAATATTGACATTAGTGGGCTTTCCGTTGATCCATTTTAATTCAGCATTAACTATTGAATGAGATTCCATCCATTTAAAACTAAATCTCTATTATATTTCTTAGTATCCTCTTTCTTTAATTGATACGACCATGAAACTCGTTGAGACACATATTTAGCACTCGTTCCTTTGCTTCCATATTCAGCATAATAAGCTGTTTTATCTTTGTCAGGAAATCTAGTATCAATCCAGGCATTCCAACCTTCAGGAATAATATGGGAACCTAAATCTGTATTAATAAAAACAGTTTGTGCATAAGGTCTCCAAGGTCTTCCTAAAAAAACTTTGTCTACAGATTTGTCTTTTGCAGTGAGCTTACAATCTGTAAAAACAAAACCATAAGCTTGTCCTTGCGGAGTTGAAGCTGCCGTAATATAAGAATTCGTTAAACTTTCAATTGTACACTTATAAAAATACGCTGTTGCAGCTCCAAAAATAAAATCGGTTGTACCGTTGATAAAACAGTTTTCAAAATACGTACGAGTATTTCCTTCTGATAAATAAAGCGTGTCCTGATTTCCTAAAAGATTACAGTTCTTCACAATAACCCGATCGCTTTTTATATGAAGAGCTACCGCCTGTCCTACTCTTCCCGCTGTATTTTCAATTGTAAGATTTTCTAATGTACAGTCATTACCTTTAATTAAAAAAGAGTAAGATGTTGAAGTTCCAAACTCCTTTTTTCCTGATGGATCTGGTTCGCGAAGCGGTTTTCCTGAATAATCATCAAATGAAATTATCGTTTTACTGCGATCTGTTCCTTTTAAAGTAATGAAAGATTTTGAAGCAGGAATTTCTAATTTCTCGACATACTTTCCTGGTTTTATAGTAATTACAACTCGTTTTTCTGAATTGTCTTTGACATTATTTATCGCTCCCTGAATGGTTTTAAAATCTCCTGAACCATCTTGAGCAACGGTTAATACAAGTTTGTTATCGAGCGTTTGGGCTGATAAAGAAAGTGTTGTTATTAAAAATAGAGTTACAATATATTTCATATGTTTTTTGTTTACTCGTCTTCTTTTTGTCATTTCGAACGTAGAGAGAAATCTCCGCAAGTAGCTCTACAAAGATTGGCTTTTCGTTGCGGAGTTACTTGTGAAGATTTCTCCTTCGTCGAAATGAAAAACTGAACGATTAATATCTTTGACAAAAATTTAAAAATCCGTTTTAATCCGTGTTTTGCCAAGGGCAATCCGTTTCATCCGTGTCCAAAATTTAATGCGACATCCAAACCGTCATCTCTCCCTGCCCTTTGTTTCCCCATGCAAAATACGGAATCAATTTTACTTGTACGGTATTTTCATTTTTAGCAGAAAGCGGTTTGTACAACGTTTTGTCCCATGAATTATTAGCATTTATAACGGCATCAGCATCAATGCTCATTAAACTTCTATTGTTTAATGTAAACGGATTCGTTGTAAATTTCGAATTCAATTTTAAAGCCACATCATTCACACTAATTTTAGCTGGCAATTGATCAGATTCTAAACAATACACCAAAGGTCCTCTTTTTACAGCAACTTGATTTTTAACTTCTTCTACTAACGGATTCGCTTCCATCAATTCAACTGGCATCGGAATATTCAATTCAATTACATCTCCTTTTTTCCATTTCTGATTCAATTTGAGATAACTTCCAGAAACGATTTTATCGGTAATCTTTGCATTATTTATCGAAACTTCCGCATTTTGACTCCAACCCGGAATTCTCAAAAAGAAAGCCTGCAGATCTTTTGGAGTTTTTATGATTTTCAACGCTATTTTTCCGTCCCACGGATAATTGGTTTGCTGTTCAATCTCTAAAGATTCTCCGTTTAATGTTTTTGTATTCAAAGTATTGCTCCCGTATAAATTTACATACAAACCTTCTTTTGAAAGATTATAAGCGTAATTTCCAATCTCGGCAACTGTTCTGGTTACGTTTGGCGCACAGCAGTTGGATAAAGCGATATAACCTTCACGCACATTTCCCCATCTTTGATGAAACGGCAAATCATTTGAAACATTCAATGGATTATTATAAAGGAATTTTTCTCCCTCTAAATCCATTCCTGAAAGTACACTGTTGTAAAGTGCCAATTCTACAATATCAGCATATTTGGCATCTCCAGTAATTTGAAGCATTCTCCAATTCCATAAAACGTTTCCAATATTAGCGCAAGTTTCTGTGTGAGCGGTTGCATTTGGCAATTGGAAAGGTCTTCCATAAGCTTGATGAATTTTCTGAACGACAGATGGATCATAAGAAGTTCCGTCTGGAGAAACTCCATCGTATAAAGAGCCACAGCCTCCTGTAATGTACATTTTACGGTACGTTACATCATCCCAAATCGATTCTAAATTATCTAGTAATTTCTTTTCTCCCGTTTCGGCATACAAATCGGCAACTCCGGCATAAAGATAATTTGCTCTTACAGCGTGCCCCATTGCAGTTGTTTGCTGTCTAAACGGAACTCTGTCCTGATTATCATCAGTTCCGTCATTTGTAGTTCCTCTAATATCAATTAGATTATTAGCCAATTCTAAGTATTTCGGATTTTTTGTCGTTCTGTACATTTCGACAATTCCCATGTAATGAGACGGACAAATGGCATTTCGAGCCAATTCTGGTGAAGCTTTTTTATAGAAATCATACAAGAAATCGGCAACACCTTTAGCGATATTCAGGAAATTTGTTTTTCCTGTCGCGCGATAATGAATACAAGCTGCAGTCATTAAATGTCCCATATTGTATTTCTCAAAACCCAGTTGTTTTTTAACTTCTTCTGGGCCTAAAGTTCCCCAACGTTCATCAATTAAAACTGGAGTATGGATATAACCGTCTTTGCGCTGTACTTTCGCGAAAAGCGCAATAGCCTTATCCATTTCGGCATCGAGTTTTTTATCTTTTGTAACGGCATACGTTGCTGCCATTCCTTCAAAAATCTTATAAAAATCACCATCATGAAATGAAGGCCCTTTAAAAGTTCCTTTACTCAAACCTGCCGCAATTTCGAAGTTTTTGTAAGCATGCGAAACTTCATCGTTATGATACAAATCCCACATGTACGGCAAGGTATTTTTGGTTTCTACATCAAATTGTTCTTTCCAAAATCCGTTTATCCATTTTACATCCTGTAAACCAATACTTTGTAATTTAGAATACGGACTTTCTGAATTGGCAACTAAGCCTTTGTTCTGCGCAAAGATTACGGTTGAAAGAAATAATGATGATATGATGATGTTCTTTTTCATTTTGAATTTATTTTTTTTGCCACGAATTACACGAATTGCACTAATTTTTCTTTTTTTAGCCACAGATTAAAAAGATTAAAATGATTTTTTTTATAAATAATCTGTGTAAATCCTTTAATGTGTGGCAAAAAACTAATTCGTGGAAATTAGTGTAATTCGTGGCAAACCTATTTTTTTACTTAACAAAGAAATTAATAGTTCTGCTCATAGAATCTCCGTCAGCATCTTTTACCGTTACTACGAAAGAAGCAAAACCTTTATCTGAAGCCGTAAACTGAATTTCTTTCCCTTTTAAACTTACTTTTCCGTTTTTAACATCAGAAAAACTATAAACTGGCTTGTTTTCAAAACCTTTGAAATAATCTCCTGTATTTAAAACCTTTTTATCTTTTAAATTGATAAAATAATGAGGCTGAGCCAACCAATCTAAATAATTATCTAACTGCGTAAATCCATCTTTATCGGTATCTTGATTAGCATCTGAAAAATCTCCCGAAGCTGAATTTTCATTCAACCCAAAAGCTTTCTCCCACCAATTTGGCAAACCGTCATGATCTGTATCCCAATCTGCTGGACGAGTTTCTGAAACAAAATTCGGCCATCCGCCTGCATCTTGTTCGTTATCAATCATTCCGCCCAAACCACTTTTACTTCCTTTATATGTGAAAGTTCCTTTTAAAGTTTCATCTACAATTCGGTTATCGTGTTTATCAAAAAATGGCTGATTTGCTCCAACATCTGAAAGTACATTTTTATAAGCCGCTTTCGCTGATTGCGTTTCTACGTAAGAAGGAAAAAATGGTTTATCAACGAATGTTTCATATTCTACTTTTTCTTTATTTGTTACCGTAGATTTTCTTCCTTTATCTTGAGATTTTTCATCAAAATAACCTGGCATAACATTTCCATTAAAATAATAACGTTGCATTCCTTTTCCAACGCCTTCGTGCTGTGCATTTAACGCTACAAAAATTCCAGTTGAAGCTCCGGGTTTATAATAATTATTCACAAAATTTACCTCATTTGCTCCTCCGTCTGTCGTTCTTTTTCCCCAGTTGTAAACTACGTTATTTGTAATATCAAGTCTTCCTGTATAAAATCCATCACCGCTTAAACCACCGCCAATACTCCAGTTTCTTCCATAATTATGAGCCAGTAAATTGTGATGAAAACTACCAATATCACCGCCAATCGTAGCAGCATAACCATGCATTTTTCCGGCTTCGTATTTATCATGGCCAGCCACGTTTAAAGCTTCTGAAATTAATGTTCTTTGTAATGTAATATGATGCGCTCCTCGCGAACTAAAAGATTCATCAATTGTCCAGCTAATTGAGCAATGATCAATAATACTGTAATCTGCACCTGTTAATCCCATTCCGTCAAAAGTAGTTCCACCGCCAATTCTTACTTTTAAGAATCGAATTACACCATCATTTCCTGTTAATCCGATTGGCGCTCTGCTGATTGTAATTCCTTCGCCAGGAGCAGTTTGTCCTGCAATAGTAATATAAGGCTGATTTGCTACTAATCTCGAAGCTAACTTGATATTTCCCGAAACATTAAAAACAATCGTTCTTGGCCCAATTTCCTGATTAATCGCGTCACGTAAACTTCCCGGTCCGTCGTCATTTAAATTCGTTACTTCAATTACTTTTCCGCCACGTCCACCAACGGCATAACGTCCGTAACCTTCAGCGCCTGGAAATGCTAATTGTGCAGGTTTAAACGACCAAACATTTCCTAATGTCACTTCCCCATTATTATCTACTTCATCAACTCTCCAGTAATAGGTTGTTCCGCTGTATAAATCAGAAACTGTAAAAGATTTATCGGTTAATTTTCCTTTAAACTCTTTTGAACTTTCTGTTGCATTTTCAACAGCATTTTTATCTTCACCAAAATAAATTTTATGCGATACTACTTTTTTTACAGCATCCCATTTTAAAATTAAAGTTTTGCCTACTTCAACATGTTCGTCTCTATTTTTTGGTTCTGGAGTTCTTGCCTGATTCATCAAGTTTGGTGTATCAATTTCGAAACCATTAATCACAATCTGTTTTACAATATCAGGGTTTGAAGTCGGATCAATTTCAAAACGAACGATTACATCTTTTCCTTTTTCAGCATTGAATGTAATATATGCCATCGAAGCATCAATTTTAGCATTGGCTCTCTGACTTGCATTTACCGTTTCCTGAAGTTTTCCGTTTACGAAGATTTTAATTGGAGAAAAAGTTTTTCCTGTAATGACATCAAAAGCGTTATGAAAAGTCAAGAGCGTATGTTTTCCTGCTTTCAATCCGCTGATTTTTAATTCTAAATTTTCTGCCGTAACTAAACCGTCACTTCCTAATTTATTGTAAAACGGAGCATTCATGCCCACTTTGTACCATTTTGAAGTGAAGTTTCCTTTTAGTTTAAATGACACATTGTTAAATGATTTTTCGGCTTCTTTTCCTTCATTAATCACCCACGAATCGTAACTCGGATCATGAACTTCTTCTAGTCTTCTTTGAAAAAAGTCAAAGTCAACTTTTACAATTTGTTTGTCTGTATTTTGAACTGACTGTGCTTCTCCGTTTGCTGTCAAAAACATTGACAAAACTGTTGCACTTAGTAATTTCTTAATCATTTTTTTGTGGTAATAGTTAGTTTAATTTCGTTTTCTCTGCTTCAGATTTTCCAAGCAGATTTATAATGTATTTTTTTCGTTCTTCAGGAATTACTTTTAAAACCTTTACTTCTCCGTTTAAGAGTTCGGCTTCAATCGTAGTGTTTTGTTTAGCATGTAATTTAAAATGAACGTTCCACTCTTTTGGCCAAGCTGGAAAAAGATAAATCTTACCATCAGTTTCCTGCAAAAGCATTTCCTGCATGCCAATCATTCCCGATCCTCCCCAATTATGGTCTGGAACCCAATCAAAACCCGGACCGAAAAATGCTGGAAAACGTCTTTCTGAATTCGCCATTTTCATTATATTGTATTTTACCGCTTCTTCTGTCAATCCTAAACGAGCCGAGAAAATATTGTCTTGTTTCCAGCCAACATGACTTCTGAATTTTAAAGCATCTGCATCATATTTCCATGTATTCAAAGCCGTTTCTAAATCAGGTTTTCCAATGCCATAAATTCCCCAAGGATAAACAGGATACAATTGCGGAACTTCAGAATTATTCACTCTTTCCCAAGATTTAGCAGGAACCAAAACTTTATGATTTTCAATTTGTCCAAAATTCAAAGGCGGAATTCTTCCTGAAAAGTCAATTAAATATGCCGCATCTTCAACTGATAATTGGTTCCCAGAAAGCTTTAAAAGACTTTCTGTAATCACTTGTAAAGCCGAAATCGTACTATTGGCATTATTCGCCATTTTATACGTTTCTGCTCCAGAACCTGGAAAAAGAATTAATTTTCCGTTTCCATCCAAGGCTTTTCTTCCTCTTTGTTTGGCTAAATATTGATAATGTTCATCAAAAAAACGAAGACAACTGATTATGAATGAATTGTATTTCTGAATATCTTCTCCAGCATATTCTTTCTGCTGTAACATCATTTGACAGAATTCTAAAACCGTATCCCATTCATATTCGAGCCACGCATTATATTCCATTCCGGGATCGTAATCTACAGGACGTTTCCATTCGTATTCGGCAGGATTTGGAAGACCGAAATTTTCCAATTGTTCTGTGAATGATGCACCGTTATGTTTCCAGTAAACTTTACTTCTTAATTCAGCATTTTTTTGAAGGCTCAGGTAATAGTCCAATTGCGATTTCATCATGTCAAAATCACCGTTTTTTATCATCGGAAAATAAACCAATCGCTGGTTTTGAGCTGTCATCGTTCCGCCTCCCCAATTTCTAAAATCGGGTGTAAAATCCAGATCTTTATTGGTATAAACTGGATCAACCGTAAAAAGTCCACCATTAAATTTCGTTGGATATTTTCCGTACGCATTACATCCAAGCATATATCGGAACAACTGATAATTCTGTCCGATTTGATACACCGAATCTTTTTCTATCGATTGATTTTTTTGCGTAAAAATAAAACTGCGATTCCAGAAATTATTCCACCATTTTTGAGTGTTCTTTTCTGCTTGTTTGGCTGTGTTTTTATTTGCAGCAATCAAACTTTTTAGTCCGTTATTCCAAGTCGAAAAATCAGATTGATTGGTGTTTAAATATATTTCTAACGAGTGCTTTTTGGAAGGTTTTACACTTGATAAATTAAACCCTTTAAAATCTGTTGACTGATATTTTCCTAAATAGGTTCCGTTTGGTTTTAGGTTATTTCCTGTCATGAATCCACCGAAAGTCAGATTCGCAATCGGGTTCATCATTTGATCTTTAACTGATTCCATTTTCTGTTGTTTTACCGTAACGTCAAAAACGGTATTTTCTCTGTTTCTGTGGTAAAATTTGATTCCGTTATTTTCAAATAAAATAGAATCTTTATACGTAATAAGTTCTCCTTGAGGTGCCCATTTATAAGAATTGGCATTATTTTCTTTTCCTTTCGGATAACGGTTTTGATAACGCCAACTTTCATAAGAAGCTGTCATTTTCAACGCATTTTTACTTTCTAAATCAACATGAATAATGGGTTTAAAAACATCTACCCAAAGTTTAATTTTAGTATTACTTTGTCCAACTAAAACATATCCATCTTTCAGTTTTAATTCCTGACGAAAACCATCTTTTCCTTCAAACGGATTCGGCGTTAAAGTCACTTTTACGCGACCTAATTTCAATAAAGTATTATGCTCATCGAAAGTACCGCTTCGCGAAAAATAGAAATACAAATCGCCTTTCTCAACCCAGACATTCAGACCAATATCGCCACCTCCCAAAGGCATCGATTCTGATGAATTCTGACTCTGCTTTGTCCAAACCTGATTGTAATTATCAAGCGTAGGGATTTGCGCTTTGAGGCAAAGCGTGGTGAAGAGAAATATGTATTTTATGTATTTCAATTTTACTCTTTTTAAAGTTCTTTTGTCATTTCGACGAAGGAGAAATCTTCGTTGCATGATCGACAAAGATTGCGGAGCTACTTGCGAAGATTTCTCCTTCGTCGAAATGACAAACTAGTCGTTAAACTCATCATTAATCATTTACAATTCATAATTACCATTCGTCTGTTCTAAACGAAGAAACCGGCAAACCGCCTGCGCTAAACAATTCCGCTTTAGCGAAATCTTTCCATAAATATCTTGCTGCAACTGGTTTTTTGACTTTATCAGAAGTCAAAACCACTGACTTTCTTCTCACAACCGTTTTTGCCGGATAGAAAACTTTGTCTTCTCCTGCAATTTCAAAACCAGTTACTTCTTTATCATACGATGTTATTCCGTTTGCAACATCATCAAAAGAAACGGTTACAGCACCATCTTTTATTTCCATCGATTTGTATTTCGGACTTTCGTATTCAAAACCTTCAATTCCGTATGTTCTTGCCAGAGCCTGAAAAGCCAAACGGTTTCCTCCTTTTTCTTTATCCATAGGATGAATGTTGTTTTCTTCACCAACATCCATTAAAACTGCCATTGCTGAGTTCCGAATTTCCTTTGAAGCCTTAGACTGCGCTTCTCTCAAATAAGCCGAATTATACTTTTCCAAATAATCTTTTGGATGAAATGAAGCATAATTGAATGGCGCAATCTGAGCGAAATAAAAAGGAAAATCTCCCTGATTCCACAACGTTCTCCAACTGCTGACCATTTTTTTCATTAAAGCGGTATACTCACTTGCTCTTTCATAATTTGATTCTCCCTGATACCAAATACAGCCTTTTATTCCGTAACCAATTACAGGCGAAAGCATCCCGTTAAACAAAGTCGTTGGAACACGATTTGGATCTTTTGCCAATTCTTCTTTTGTGGTTGGAATTTTAGCGCTGGTAAAATCTTTCAGCATTTCCTGATTCATCCACGCTTCCATGCTCGAACCTCCGTACGAAACATGAATCAAACCTACTGGTACATCTAAAACTTCCTGCAAAAGCGATCCAAAATACCAAGCTGTTGCACTAAAATTGGATGTCGATTTTGGAGAAGCTTCTTCCCATTTTCCTTCGAAATCTTGTAAAGGTTCTAAAACCGTTGCACGCGGAATCGTAATTAAACGAATATTTTTATTGGTCGATCTTACGATAATTTCATTTCCGTTTTTAACTGGTTGACCTTGAAATCCTTTTAATGGCATTTCCATATTCGACTGTCCAGAACAAAGCCAAACTTCTCCCAACAAAACATTTTTAATGGTTACTTTTTCGTTTCCTTCTGAGACTTCAATGGTGTAAGGCCCACCAAAAGTGGAAGTTTGTAATTCTGTTTTCCATTTTCCTGAAGCGTTTGCTTTTACCTTGTAGATTTTAGAATCCCAAGAAGTTTTGATTACGATATTGGCGTTTTTTTCTGCCCAGCCCCAAATTGGTGCATTTGATTTTTGCTGCAACATCATGTTATCAGTAAACAATGCCGGTAATTTTATTTTAGCATTCACTTGAAAGCTTGCTAAAATCGTTAAAAATGCAATAATTGATTTTTTCATATTCTATTTTTTTCCGCCACGAATTCACGAATTATTTTTAAAATCAGAATAATAAAAAATTCGTGAATTCGGGCTAACATTTATTTCTCTTGTAAAATCGTAACTGGACCTAACAATCCCGCTTTTAACAATGGCTCTCCTTCTAAACGGAACGGAGCTGTTGTCCATGTTAGTCTTTCTTCTTTTGGCAATTTTTGATCACCAATTAATCGGTTTCTCCAGGTATTTGTCACCTTAATTTCTATAGTATTTTTTCCTTTTTGTAAAGCTTTTGAAATATCAGTTTTGAAAGGGAAAGTCCAAAGTGTTCCACAATCTTTTCCATTGATTTTGATTTGAGCGATATTGTCAATTTCGCCCAAATCCAGCCAAATTTTATCTGTGCTTTTTCCTTTCCAAACAAAATCTTTTCTGTAAACTACAGTTCCTGAATAATATTTGATTTGATCATTTTCTGAAACACTCCAATCGAAAAACTTTTTTGTTTTAATTACTTCTTTTGGCCCTTTAAAAACAGGATCAAATTGCAATTCCCAGTTTTCATCTAAAGCCTGCACTTTCTCCAATTCAGATGATTTTCCTTTTACTACAACTTCTTTCGTTTCTTCTTTAAAAATCACAAAACCAGATTCGTTGGCATCTAAAGTTATCGAAACAATTGTTCTTCCATTTTCTATTTTCCAATTAGCTAAAGCCGAAGTTTGATCTGTAACGGGATTGTACCATTGCGGAACTTTCCCTGAAATTCTGAAAGAAGCCTCAAAAGAACGTTTCTCTGCTTTTTGATTGGAAATGAAATAAATATCTTCTGTATCCGATTTTCGATGTGTCCACGCTAATGTTTCTGAATCGGCTCTGTTTAAACTTGGAAAATAAACGTCTTGCGTGATTCCAATTGAAGTAAAATCATTTCCTAAATACGGTAATTTGACAACCGTTCCTTTTCCGATTTTCCATGAAGATGAATTACTGTTATTCCAGATTTCATCAATTACATGCTGCCATTTCTTTTGGTCTGCTTCTGATTGAATTCCTGGTTGAATAGTTGGCTTTTCATCTACAAAAATCGTTGCTCCGTCTTTTAGCAATTGCAGGATTTTTTCGGCGGAAGCCAAAGAAAGCATTTTGTTTGGCGCCATTTTGTGACTTACTGGGAAGAATAAAGCTCCATATTCTATTCCGCCTTCAAATGAAATTTTTCCGTTCACGACTTTCGCACCATTAATCAAAACATCAGCATTGAAAGAATCATATTGATAACCGTTTAACGGATTAATCCATTGTGATAAATCGGTGATATTTTTAGAATAGGTCACTTCTTTTGGCATTTTTGCCGTTGGCTGACCTTCATTTTCTACACGGATTTTTTCACTTTCGAGTCTTTCTTTTCCAAACACATTTGGCATAAAAGGCACTAATCTATCGGGAACAAAAGAACGAGAAGGAAAATCTTCTCCGATAAAAACCGCTAAATCAATCACAGGTTTTCCTTTTTGCAACTGAAACTGCACTCTTTGGCAATAATCAAACCATGCTTGCCCAGGTTTCCACCAAGTTTGGTCTCTTTGAAAAAAGGTTCCAATATCGTCCAGAGTCATTCCGGGTTTTCTATCCGTCCACGGATTGTGTACAAAAACGTGATAGAATAAACGATTAATCCCTAAAGCATAATTTCGATCTGCCGTTGTTTTTAGATTTCCGGGATGTTCGTCCCAATCCATTCGCAGAGCCGTAAAAGATTCGGCCTGAATAATATCTTTCCCGTAAATATGTCCGCCAGAAATGGCATCGACCATATCAAAAGGTTTATCGTGAGTTGGGCTTTTCAGCCAAAATTCACCACCCGGATAGTCAACATATTTATAATGCAATAAAGCATCGCTCATCATCGTTGGCGCAACGTTTTCTGAACTTAACTTAACGTTATATTCTTCGGCAATTTGAGCGACAGTTCCGTAGAAATTATCGGCAACTAAATCGGCAATTGTTTTTCTAACATCGTATAAAACTTTCTCTGAGAAATTGGCACTTTCTATCGGAATTCCAGCCATTACAGGCAAATATTCTACAATATCGTAACCTCTTCTCTTTTTAAATTCAGATTGAAAAACCGAAGACCAATTTTGGCTTCCGCATTCCCAACTGTCAAAATGAAGGATTTCTAGCACTTTTGAAGCCAGTTCTGGCCCAGCAGAACGAACGGCTTCTCCAAACCAATGATCCAATTGAAAACGAATTAATTCTGGATTGAATTTGTCTACTTCCAACCCTTTTCCTGCTCCGCCTGTTGCATTTTCATGTCCTGTAGAGGTATGTCCCATTCGGATAATTTTCCACTTCCCTTTTGGTACTTTCCAGTTTAAGTTTCCATCAGCATCTACAAAATTGGATATATTGATAATTTCTGATTTTTTGAATGCATCTGAATTCGGAATTTCTTTGTCTGTAGTCTCCGCAGTCAAACGCCAGATTGCTCCCGATTTTCCTTCGTAATTATTAATCAACGATTGGTTTGAAAGCGTAATTTTACTCACTTTCAGATTCTGTTTCCACTTCGCAAAATCTAAATCTTCTGCTCCAGGTTCTGTTCCTTTTGGATCATAAACAAATCGGAAATATTTTGCTGTTACAGGCGTAATCGTATGTGTGTTTGGGAAATCCATATCCTGCCAGCCGTGACGTGGTGCAATCATTCTTTCGTGGAATCTAAAATTAACGCCGTCATCGCTCACTTCTACAATTAGACGCTGTGCCTGAAAATCTCTTCCTTTAGTTTCAATAACTATTGATTTACAAGTAAAAGGCTGTGCAAATTCGTACTGAATCCAACCTGCATCTGCAAACTTGAAGTTTTCGTCTTTTTTAGGATCTGCCAAAAACGAGGCATCGGTGTTGTTGGATGTCGTTACTTTTGGCAATTGCATTTGCGAAGTGATTTGGTATTCTTTAATCGGAATAGCAAAAGTGGCAATGTCTTTATAATAGTCTTTGTAATGCGCTGGAACTGGCAGTTTTGAAACCACTTTTTTTCCGCCTAAAATTTCGACTGTTGACCAAACTACTTTTTGCATCGACATTTCTGGTGTAATCCAAGGCCCACCTGCAACTGCAAATCCGTCTGCTCCGTGAAAAGCCAATTTCAGCCCCAAACGATCGGCTTCTTTAAAAGCCCAATGAATCATATCCCAAAATTCAGGCGTCAACTGTAAAACCGGCGGGTCTAGCAATGGCGGATTAGCTGGCCCTTTAATGGTCATTAAATATGCACCCGCAATTCCACCTTGTTTCATCGCTTCTAAATCGGCTGTGATTCCCGCTTTAGAATACGCCGATTTCATCCAATACCAATACACCCAAGGTTTGGAGGATTCTAATGTTGGCTGAAAGGATTCTTTTTTATGGACTTCCTGCGCAGAGATGATGCTTGCCAAAAAGAGTATAAAAAAGAGGTATTTTTTTTGAAACATTTTTATTGTCTTTAACCGTTTTGTTTGTCATTCCGACGAAGGAGGAATCTTCGTAAGATGCTCTAGAAAGATTGGCTTTTCTTTGCGGAGTTACTCGTGGAGATTCCTCCTTCGTCGGAATGACAAACTGTACTTAAAATATACTTTATCAATAAATACAAATACCTAACAGGTTTTGGAAACCTGTTAGGATAAATCGTAATCTAATATTTAAACTTCTTCAAACTATTTTCCAATTCATCCTTCGAACCGCTGAAAGGCGTCAAATAAAAACTGTATTCATAATTTCCAGACTTAATCTGATATTGTTCTAATGGCTGTGCTACAATCGTCCAGCTGTCGTTTCCTCCCACTCCCATTTGGATTAAATCGATGTTCAGCGTTAAAAATCCTGGATCTTTCAAATCATACGTATGTCCAGATGCGCTTAGATTTTCTTGTGTATATGGCCATGCACTCATGCTTAAAACTTTAGTATCATTTACCACTAAAAATCCGTTGTTTTTCTGTGGAGTACTAAGTGCCATCCATCTTACATCGCATCGGTTTCCGTTTTCCTGTGGTTTTGGATAATGTTCGATAAAATCATTTATTGGAAGCGAATATTTCCCAACAAACGAACCAAAACTTCTGTCGCTGTAATTTTCTAGTTCACCTTTTCCGTACCATGAAATCTGGTCGAAGTTTCTTTTAACTCCCATTTGCATTCCAATTTTTGGAATGTTTGGCAGTTTGTCTGAGGCTTTTAAACTGTAATCTACTTTTATTAATCCGTTTGATAAAATGTTGTAGATTACTTTTACACTTGCGCTGTCTTTTATGACTTCGTAATCGCTTGTTATTTTGATTTCTGAAGCTGATTTATCGATTGAAATGTTAACCAATTTTGGTTTTGATTTATACCATTGTTTCAATAACTTTTGCGATTTCCATCCGCGTTTATCGTTGTCTGTAAGTGGTCTTACGAAGTTCGGTAATAGCGGTGCAAAAACTTGTTCTTCTCCATTAAATACATACGAACTTAAAGCTCCGTTTGTTTTTCCAATTGTAATGTCAAAAGTTTTTCCTTTGATTTTGAAATCAGAATCGGATTCAGAAACGTTTAAAGTTTCTTTTTTGGATTCTGGCGAAACGACTTCTTTCTTTTTCAACACAAACTGATCTTCCGCGACAGCGTAACCTTTTGCTGCCCAAAGTTCCTCTTTTGAAAGCTGGAATTCTATATTTAAAATATATTCGGCATCGGCTTTCATTTTTGGAAGATACGGACTAACATCTAAAGTTGTTGACTGTCCTGCTTCTACTTTGAACGGTTTTAAAATCTGAGTTTTAATTACATTTCCGTTTTCTAATACTTTTAAAACCGGAATATATCCTTCCAAAGATTTAACTGCCTGACGATTTTTTATTTCTAACTGATTTCCGTTTAAAGTCGAAATCGCTGGCTGATAAACCCATTTGTTTTCAAAAATAGAACCTTTTGGTTTTCCGTTAGAATCTACAATTCCTTTTGTATTGAAGTTTCCATCGTGGTATTTTTCACCAAAATCTCCTCCATGAGCAAAATAATTCTGACCAGATCTGGAATCAAATTTCACGATTCCCTGATCTTTAAATTCCCAAATACAGCCTCCAATCACTCTTGGAAGCGAACGGAATTCATCCCATAATTCTTTTAAATTTCCAACTGAATTTCCCATCGCATGCGAATATTCAACGAAAATAATTGGGCGTGTGTCTTTCTTTTGATCCACTAAAAATTTTGGTGTGAAAACGCCAGGATAAAAACGACTGACCATATCGACATAAGAATCATCCTGCGGATTTTCGAATCGATACGCGTGATCGATTGTTTTTGGATAACGTGGATCAAGTGGATCGATGTATCCGTCTAATTTGGCGTTTCCTTGTGCTGGTTCGTAATGCACTGGACGTGTAATGTCAAAATCGTGAACCCAGCCCGACATTGCAGCATGATTTGGGCCTTTTCCTCCTTCGTTACCCAAACTCCACATTACAACAGAGGGATGGTTTTTATCGCGTTCTACCATTCGGATCATTCTTTCCATATATGCATTTGTCCAAAGCGGATCGTTGCTTAATTTACCTCCAATTCCGTGCGTTTCTTGGTTTGCTTCGTCCATCACCATGATTCCATATTGATCGCATAATTCGTAGAAATAAGGATCGTTTGGATAATGGCTCGTACGTATAAAATTGAAATTGTACTTTTTAATAGTGGTTATATCTTGTTTGATATCTTCTCTCGTAACCGCTTTTCCTCTTGTTGGATGATGATCGTGACGGTTTACGCCATAAACGTAAGTTTCTTTTCCGTTGATGAGCATTTTTCCGTTTTCTTTCGAAAATTCAATCGAACGGAAACCTACTTTACAGCTTTTAGCTTCGGTAACATTGCCATTTTTATCTTTTATCGAAATGACCATTGTGTATAAATTCGGTTCTTCTGAACTCCATTTCTTAGGATTTTTGATCGTTTCCTGAAAGAATCCAAAAGGAACATTGTCCAAACGAGGATAACTTTCATTGATTAAATCAATCACAGGTCTTTGAAGCGGTTCTTTGAACATAGCAGTATTATTGGCATCGTACAACTGAACATTCATCGTATAATCTTTGATTTTTGCTCCAGTCAAATTCTCCACTTTTGGACGTAATTTGAAAATAGCATCTTTGTATTCTTTATCCAATTTAGTTTGAACAAAGAAATCCTGAATACGCAGTTTTGGCTCGGCCATAATGAAAACTTCACGCTGGATGCCGCTCATGCGCCAATGATCCTGATCTTCTAAATAAGAGCCATCCGTCCAACGAATTACACGAACTGAAACTACATTTTCTCCCGCTTTTAAATAAGGTGTAATATCAAATTCTGATGGCAGAAAACTGTCTTCGCCATAACCTAAAAATTCTCCGTTTAACCAAACTTCAAAGCCTGAACTTACAGCTCCAAAATGTAAAGTCACGGTCATATCTTTCCAGTTTTCCGGAACGGTAAAACTGCGTTGATAAGAACCAACTCCATTATAATCTTTAGGAATATAAGGCGGATTTATTGGTCTAAATGGATAAACAGCGCTTTTGTAAATTGGATTATCGTATCCTTTCATTTCCCAGTTGGAAGGCACTTCAATTTTATCCCAGCCTGAAACAGTATTTTTATAGAAATCTTTTGAAGCTTCTTTTAAATTTACAGCGTATTTGAAATTCCAATCGCCGTTTAGCATTTGGATTCGGCTTTTGGTTCTGTCGCCTTTTAAAGCGTCTTCAACAGTTGCATATGAATAGGCAGTTGCTCTTGAAGGTTGTCTGTTAATGCTTGTAACCGTTGGATCTTCCCAAGGAGCAAATTCGTATTTTTTATGCAATTCTGGAACTCCCGCCGGTTCTCCTGTTACAGATTGTGCCTGCGTGTAAGTTGTGAATAGTAAAATTACAGTCAAAAAGTCGAAAGTCGAAAGTCGAAAGTTGAAAAATTGCTGAATATGATTGGTTTTAAACATTATTTTATTTTTAGTTTTTTTGTCATTCCGACGAAGGAGGAATCTTCGCCCGATATTCTACAAAGATTGGTAGTTTTTCTGTGTGGAGCTACTTGTGGAGATTTCTCCTTCGTCGAAATGACAAAACTGTGTCTTTATTTATCTTATGGTCGTTAAACCTGACAGGTTTAAAACGTACTTTTTCTTAATTCTTCTTCTTTTTCTCCGGCGGAGCCACAAAATTCAATTTGCTTTTTCCTAAATCTTTAGACGTTGCAATGGCAATTCCTCTTTGTTCTGCTTTGTTAACGGCGCAGTAAAAATGATACACAACGCCATCATGTTTTACTACAAATGATTTATGCGCAAACAAATCGTCGTATGGTTCTGATGATTTAACTAAATCATCGCCTTTCCAGTCCGTCCAATTTACTAAGTCATTTGAAACCGCGAAACGGTTAAATGCACCTTGATTCCAACCCGTCCAGAAAGCTCCGAAATAGAACATCACCCAAGTATCATTAATTCGCTGAATATAAGCATCTCCCGATATTCCTTTATGATGATTGATTAACGGCTTACTGCCATAACGTTGCCAGTGTTTCATATCGTTTGATACTGCCATCGCGATACGTTCCGCGCCTTTAGCAGGATTGATACTATCTCCACGAGCATTATAATACATGATAAAATTATGTCCTGTCAATTTATCTTTATCACGAATAACACTGTTTTTGTACATCGTACTATTATCCCACCATCTGGCATCTTTGTCTTTTGGTGTTAAAACCGGATTTTCTAATCTCTGAAATTCATGTGGTTTTGTCGGCGCTTCTTTGGTATAAGCCATTCCGATTGATAAAACGCCTGCTTCGTAACCTTTGCTGTCTCCACCAAAATAGCTCATCCAGTATTTATCATCGTACTTTTCCCATTCGTAGCTTCCGCCCCAAGTCATGTCTTGCAACGAAATATATCCTGCTTTTTGGTTCACATCCCAATGCTTTTCATTTTCTGAGAACGACATTATTTTTCCCAGATGTTTCCAGTCTAAAAGATTATCGCTTTCTGCTAGCCAGGTTTCGTAACCTCTTCCGTCGTAAATTAAATATGTCATATACCATTTCCCATCTTTTCTAAACACACTCGGACAATCCATTTTGTATGAGTTGTCTGCAGGAACCATTACCAAACCGTATTTATAAGGCGTTTTGATTTCTTCGTAAATCTCCTGCATTACGCTGTCGGTAATTTCTCTTTTCTTGTATTTGGTTGCACAGCTGGTTATGGCAAGTGCTGAAATGGCTAGGATTAGATATTTAATTTTCATTTTGGTTATGTTTAGTTTGCCACGAAGGCGCTATCCCGATAGCTATCGGGACTAAGTTTTTTTTCAAGTTTTTTTAGCTCTCGTAAAGTCGCAGAGTCGCAAAGTTCTATTTTCTATGCTCTATATTCTATATTCAAAAATCTTGCTTCTTGCATCTTTCTTCTTCCCCCACTCTCTTCTATTTCTTCAATTCTTTCAAACGCAAATCCATCACATCTCTATTCAGTTTTACTTTTACCATTCCTGTTGGATGAAATCTTCTTTTCAAATCGATTGCATTATATACTATGGTATAAACGTCATTTCCTTCTGGAATTAAGCAAAGCGGAGTTCTCATAATATCCCACCATTTATCTACTTTGGTTTCGATTGGCAGATAATGTGCTTCTGCCCAATTAACACCATCTGCTGATAACGAATACGCAATCATATTTGGTAAATGATGTCCCCAGCCGTCCGGACCTCCGTCGAAAATTGCGATGTACAGACCGTTTGGTAATTGACTTACAATTGGGTTTTCTACGAATAACGGATGCATGGTTTTAATTGGTTCCAAACCTTTGTTCATCCTCAACCAAGGACCTTCTAAACTTTTTGATTCCGCTAAAGCCACAAACCATCCTTTTCCTGATTTCTTCGGATAATCTGCCCATGAATTGAACGGATACGCACCGCTATAAAATCCAAAGTATTTATCGCCTACCTGATACGGAAAAAATGAAGCAACACCCTGACGACCTTCCCAAGGCTGAGAATCTAATCCCGGTTCCATAATGATTCCCATATCTTTATAAGGTCCGCCAATTCCATTGATTCCTTCTACAGTCGACTCACAACGCCAGATTCTTCCAAAGGAATGATTCGGTTCTATTTCTTTGCTAACAGTATAAGCCAAATAATAGCCGTACCATTTATTTGCTTTTTCATTGAAAACCGACATATACGACCAAATCGCCGCGCGACGATCATTCATCGGGTTATCATCTTCTGTAACAGCATAAACACCACTCGCTTGGTAGATGGTAGATTCTCTTTTCCAATGAATTGCATCTTTACTTGTCCAATGTCCGATTTTGGTTTTTACACGATCATAATAGTAATCAACGCCTTTTTCTCCTGCTCTTTCGGTTGGAAACATATGATAAGTATCGCCGACTTTTACCACACGTCCGCCTTCAAAACCACCTTGAATTCCTTCTGTTCCAGACATTCCTTCATCAATAACGGGTTTGTTTTCTCCGCCAATAATTTCGAAAAGCGGTTTTTCATCTGAAAATCCCTCTACAATAAAAGTTGGATTCCAAAGTTTTCCGTCTGGGAAATTGGCATTTCTTGCTTCAAGTTTTTCTGAGGCTTTTACAACTCCTAAAAAAGCAAATAATCCTTTTCCAAAATTTAATGTTTGTGTTCCTTTTGAAAAAGAAACCGCATAAACATTTACTGAAGGCAATCCCGTTATAGTTATCCCGTTTTCTAAAACTAACTTGCTGTTTTGAAGTTTATCAGCTTGAAGATATTCTGAATTATTTTCCTGAAAAATACCAACCAAAATAGTTACAGGTTCTTTAAATTTCAATTGTAAAGATGCATTAGTTCCGTTTTTATATTTATCTAAAGGAAGTTCAATTCCTGTCAAGCCTTCTAATTCCGGAGCTAAACGAACTATATTGTGTTTGCTTCCCGAAAATACATGAGCATATTGTGTTGTTTTGAACGTTTTGTATTTTGATTTTACAATTTCAAATGAGGCTGGTTTCCATGCGGTTGTTTGCCCTGTCACTTGAATGCACACAGTCGATAACATTAGGAAAGCAGTTTTTAATTTGATGTTGTACTTTTTATTTTTTGAAAACATTGTTTTTTTATTTTTTGCTTTTTTTGTCATTTCGACCGAAGGGAGAAATCACACTGGGAATTCCTCAACAGTAGTCGACAATCTTTGTGGTTACTAGTGTGATTCCTCCTTTCAGTCGGAATTGTAAAAGTTACTTATTTCGGTAACGGATTTATCATT
>NZ_JUIV01000005.1 GCF_004151235.1 Flavobacterium anhuiense | reverse complement strand
AAATGCCCCAAATAGTGTCTAACTTTTTGGGGCATGTTCAGAACGGGCTTTTTTATTGGGTAAGAATTGAAATATATCTTTCCAGACTTTCTTTTTCTTTTTGCGCTATAAACAGAAAAAAATCTTCTTTGTCTTTTTGGGTTTGAGCAATTTCTAAAGACTGGTAATATTGGATTCTTGTTTCATAATCTCCTTTAATATTGGCTATTGGATAACCTTTTTGCATCAGAATTAAATTCATTATTAATCTTGAAGTTCTTCCGTTTCCATCAATAAAAGGATGAATTGTAATTAAACGCTCATGCATTTCTGCGGCTAAAATAATAGGATGTAGTTTGTTTTTATTGATTTCATACCAAACAAAATATTGTTCCATTTCCTTTGAAACCATTAAAGGTTGTGGAGGCATGTGACTACTTCCCTGAATCATAACTTGAACTTTTCTGTAACGTCCTGCATCTTCCGGAATAATTCCGCGTAAAATTAGATTATGAATAGATAAAAGATCTCGTTCGTTAAAAGAGTTGTTTTTATTCATTAAATCTTTAATAAAGCCAATTGCTTCCTGATGATTTATAGCTTCAAGATGTTCCCGCATGCTTTTTCCGGAAATCGTCAAACCTTCATTGATGACCATATCTGTTTCACGAAGTGTCATTGTATTTCCTTCAATTCGATTGCTTTCAAAAGTATATTCCAATTCTAAAGTTTGTTTTATTTTAAAGCTGTCATACTGGCGATAAGAATCTAGTTTTTCTTTTAAGGCATCAATTTCTTTTAAGATTTTTTCTAAAGAAGCAGATAATTTAAGATTTGAAACCGTTTTATTGTATTTGATTTCGTCTTCAGCAACTTTTAATGCTTTTAAGGCAAGTTCGTCATCCCCAATTTCATAAAGAATCTTTTCTTTAAGCCAAGCAATCATTAAAGTTTCATAATCAATTTCTAAAAGTTGAGAAAGTTTAATAATTTGATCTTTGGTCGGTTTTCGTGTTCCAGATTCAAATTTACTGATTAAGGCTTGATCAATTCCGGCAAGTTGAGCCAATTCACGGGTTTTTAAGCCTTTCTGTTCTCTGGCGTTTTTTAATAAGGATTTCATTTAATGAAAATTTTAGTCTTGACAAATTTAGTCAATTTTTAAATCAAAAGAAAAACGATGTTTATACACCGCTTTTTTTTCTATAATTATTTTGGAGGCAGAGAGCCGTCTTTTCTCATTTCTTTCACTACAGCTTGCATAATTGCATCGACTGTTTGTCCTAAATCTGTAACGTATTGTGATTCTGTAGTTCCTGTCCAGATTAATTTGTTTTGCTTTAATGAAAAAACGTTAGTTTCTACCATGTAAGAAGTAGTTTCCTGATAATAGCCTGGATCATAAAAGTTAGGAGAATACATTCCGTACCAGTTTCCGAATCCATAACCGTACATTCCAGTATACATCCCGTCAAATCCTCCATAATACATTCCGGTGTAAGTGCCAGGAACATAATTAACTTCTTTTTCTTTGCTCACTAAACGCATACTGATTACTCCATCAAAGTTCTCATCTTGCAAAACCTTTAGTTTTTGTTCTTGCGTTAATTGAGAAGTTGCGTTTAAATATTGATATGAAGTTTTGAATATCGGATTGGCCGCTGCAATTCTGTTTTCTGTAATTCGTCTCGAGGCTTCATCCTTGACCAAAGCTACAACCAAAACCTTTTTGAATTGTTCCTGAGTGATTGTTACATCAGGATCTCTCCAGCTATTTACAATAGAAGTATTACTGCCACAACCTGTAAACGCCGCAATAGCGAAAAACAAAACGAAGTACTTTTTCATATTTTACAGTTATATTATTTTGTAATAAAAATAACAATAAAATATTATAAATGTATCATTTATAGAAAATTAAATTTGCTTTTAATTATAAGCTTTTTTAATACGGTCCAAATCACGTTTGGTATCTTGTTCTTTTAGAGATTCACGTTTGTCATAGTTCTTTTTCCCTTTACAAAGCCCAATCTGTAGTTTGGCTAAACCTTTTTCGTTTGTAAAAAGTTTTAAAGGTATTATAGTTAAACCTTTTGCCTGAACATTTTTATGAAGTGTTTTTAATTCTTTTTTGTTTAAAAGTAGTTTTCTTTCACTTCTTGATTTATGATTGAATTGATTTCCAAAAGAATACTCTTCAATATAAGTATTAATGGCAAAAAGTTCCATACCGCTAAACTCACAGAAGCTTTCGGTAATGTTTGCTTTCCCTAAACGTATAGATTTAATTTCTGTTCCCGCCAAAACAATTCCAGCAGTATAAGTGTCGATTATTTCATAATCGAATCGGGCTCTTTTGTTAAGTATGTTAACTGACTTTATCATGATTGCAAATGTAAGACAAAATTGAAAAAAAAATGAGGCAGTTAAAGGTAATTGAAGTTTTTTTTTAATTCCATGATTTTAGTCAGTCTTAAGAAAAAAGCTTACTGCTAAGTTTGTCCAGTAATTAAAAAATAAAATAAAATAAAAAAGATTGTAACATTAGTGAGTATGGTATTAATCGGTTTAACTGCAAAAGCTCAAGATTCGTCTCAAGGATTAAAAGGCGCTTGGTTTGCAACTTCTCAATTTGGTTATCAACAGACTAAAAATGAAGGTAATAAAAATACAAATTTATCTGTAATTCCAGTTGTAGGTACATTTGTTACTCCGTCAGTTGCTGTTGGGGCAGGTATTGGATATATTAATATCAAAGCCGAGACAGACGCGGGTACAGCAGCAAAGACAGATTTAATTGTTGTTCAGCCTTTAATTAGAAAATATTGGAATATAGCAGGTTCGTTATATTTCTGCGGACAGGCAGCAATTCCTGTTATTACTGGAAAAGAGAAAGAAAGTGAGTTAAAAGTTAATCAAGTTGGATTATCAGTATCTGGAGGGTTAGATTATTTTGTTACTAAAAACTTCTCTGTAGAATTTTCTTATGATTTGGCTAATTTTACTTCTACAACACTTAAAGCTAAAGATGGGGAAAAAACAACAGTGACCAATTTTGGTTTAGCGCATGTAGCTAATGTTGACCCATTTTACAATACAGCATTAGCAGGAAGTAATCCAAACTTGACTTCTCCTGTTTCTGTTGGATTTAAATTCATATTCTAATTTATTCTTTATTTGATTAATGTAAAATTCTATTTAGTAATTTTGCGAAAAAAGAAGACCGTACTTTTTTGAAGTACGGTCTTTTTGATAGTATTTAAAAAGTATAAGATGCAAAATCAATCCAAAGATCCTTTACACGGAATCACACTTCAAAAAATTGTCGAAACTCTAGTCGATTATTATGGATTTGATACTTTAGGAGAATTAATCCCGATTAAATGTTTTAATTCAAATCCGAGTGTAAAATCAAGTCTTACTTTTTTAAGAAAAACAGATTGGGCTCGTAAAAAAGTAGAAGAGCTTTATATTAAAACACTTCCTAAATTAAGCTGAGTTTTATAATTTATACGAAATCATTACACCTCCACGGTACGGAAGCCATTCTCCACTTTTATTCCAATGAGGTGCTTTTTCATATCTTCCAGGAGTTCCGTCGTTATAGTATCCTTTGTAAAATCCTTGGTGCCATCCGCCGCCAACAAAAAAGTCAAGTAAAAATTTATCACTTAGTTTTAAATTGTAACCAACTGTAGCTCCAATTCTATAGCCAAAACCATCTTCGTACTTATTAGTATCCCAATAATTCCATTTTTGTAATTTATATTTATCGGCACCAATATGAGCTCCAGCATAAAAGCCATTGTACTTTTCTTTAAAATGATAACGAATCTCAGGAGTAACAGTGACAAATTTCATCGGGTTATTTCCGTTAAAGGATTCCCAGAAAGAAGCCATTACATCAGCACTAAAAGTGGTTTTTTCTCCAATACTGGTTTCTATTCCAATATTTGGGACTAATATTAGAGCAGTTGCTCCGTTAAATTTTACAAATGTCTGGCTTTGTAATTGGGTACAAAATAAAAGAACAAGTAGGGCGGATATTTTTTTCATAAATATTGTTTGGAATTCAAAAACAGCTGTTTGCTAATTTTGAGCGCAAATATAAAGTATAATGCTTAAGAATTATTATCTATAATGATGTTTTAATAAGTATAAAGTGTTATTTTTCTAATAATGAATAAATTACCTTATCTAAAAATTTTCCGTCCCAAAATTCTACTTCTCTCAGATGTGCTTCTTTAACAAAACCGCATTTTTGCAATACCTTTTCTGATGCATAATTTTCGGGATCAATTACGGCTTCTATCGAATGCAATTTTAAGTCTTCAAAACCAAATGTTATTAACCGATTTACAGCTTCTGGGACAATTCCTTTTCCATGATGATTAGGAGAAAGGATATAGCCTATTTCAGCACGATAATTTTCGGGTTGCATTCTGTAAAACCCTACGATTCCAAGTAATTTTGAATCATCCTTAAATCTAATTCCCCAATTTATTCCAATATTGGTGTCGATTTTTTCATCAATCATTCTGATATGTTCGAGAGCGTCTTCGTGATCTTTTACCAATGGTCTTGGTATATATTTCATTGTTTCAGGATTAGAGCGCAATTCAAAAACTTCTTGAACGTCTTTATCTGTAACTCGATCTAAAATTAAACGCTCAGTTTCTATTATTGGAAATGGAGTAAAGTTAAAATCTAACATTTTGTTTTGTTATAACGTAGTAATACTAAATTTTGCGGAGAATTCTTTCTTTTCATCCAAGATCAAAATTCCTTCTTTTTCATATAAATTGCCTGAATTTCCATCAGTATCAGAATAACCAAGCCAAGGTTCGATGCATACAAAAGGTGCATTTTCTTTTGTCCAAATCCCTAAACTTGGAAAATCGTTAAAAGCAACTTTTACATAAGGTTTTGAGTTATAAAGAATAGTTAAAGATTTTGATTCTAATGTTTTGAAAATTAAAGCATCATTTTTGAAGAGCTCATAATTTAAAGGAACCAAATGGTTTTTTGTTTCTAAAATTTTAGTCTTAGAAGAAATCAAATCGTTTTCAAGAAGGTAATATTTTAAATTCTCGTCTTTTTCAAATTGGAATGCATAATTTTCAAAATTTCCTTGAAGCGCAATTGCAGGATGCGCTCCAATTGAAAAAGGCATTTTTTCTTTTCCTTTATTAATTACTTTATATTCAAGCTCCAAAGAATTTTTATTAAGCGTATAAATAAGTTGCAGTTCAAATTCAAAAGGATATTTCTGCAATGTTTCTTCTGAAGATTTAAGAGAAAAAACAGCTTTACTTTCAGTTTTTTCGATCAATTCAAAATCCATGTCACGAGCAAATCCGTGTCGAGGCAAATGGTATTCTTTTTCATTGATTGTATAGGTGTTGTTTTTTAAAGTTCCTACAATCGGAAAAAGTACTGGCGAATGCTTACCCCAAAAATCTGGATTCCCTTCCCATATGTATTCATTGTTTTGATTGTCTTTTATAGAAAATAATTCGGCTCCAGCATGTTTAATAGAAGCTTTTAATGTTGAATTTGAAATAGTTGTAATCACAGTAATTGATTATAAAATGAATGTTTTTTATAGAGATGTAAATATATTTTATAAATTTTAGTTTTTTAAGAAAAAGGCTTAAATTATTTTATTGATAAAATTATGCTAAAATTAAATTTATGTTTTGAAATTTCTCTGTAAATAGCTTTTTTTTTCATTAATTTGCTACATAAACAGCTAAAAAATATGAAAAAGCAATCTGCAAAAGCCATTTTAACCGCGGCTTTATTTTTTGGGATTTCTTCAGTATGGGCGCAGCAAACTTCGTCAGCACCAGCAGCAAATCCAGTAAACAATTACAATTATCATGATGCCTTTGGACCTCATTTTTACACTAAAAATGGTACTTCAACCCGCACTGCAAGCGGTGAACCAGGAGTAGAGTACTGGCAGAATAGAGCCGATTATCAGATTACGGCAAAATTAAATGCAACTACAAACGAGATTGTAGGAACAGATGAAATCACTTATACTAATAATAGTCCAGAAAAATTATCATTTCTTTGGCTGAATTTAGATCAGAACTTATTTAAAGACGATTCTAGAGGAAATGCTGTTGTGCCTTTAACAGGAAGCCGTAACGGAGCTCAAGGACAAGTTTTTGATGGCGGAAATAAAATTAAATCTGTTAAGATAATTTCTGGAGGAAAAAACAAGACAGAAGTTGATGCTAAATATATAGTTACAGATACCAGAATGCAGATTTTTCTTCCTCAAGCATTGGCTTCAAAAGGAGGTTCTGTAAAGGTTAAAATTGAATTCTCATTTATTGCGCCTTTTGAAGGATCAGACAGAATGGGAGTTCTAGAAACAAAAAACGGAAAAATATTTACAATTGCGCAGTGGTACCCACGTATGTGTGTGTACGATGATGTGCGAGGTTGGAATACAGCTCCATATTTAGGTGCTTCTGAATTTTATTTAGAGTATGGTGATTTTGATGTAAAACTTACAGTTCCAGGAAATCATTATGTTGTAGCTTCTGGAGAATTGTTAAATGGTCAGGAAGTATTTTCTGCTGAGCAATTAAAAAGATATAAAGATGCTGCAAACAGTGATAAAACAGTAACAATTCGTTCTGAGCAAGAGGTTAATGCAACAGCAAATAGTAACTCAGGAACAGAAAAAACATGGCATTATAAAATTAAAAATGCGCGTGATTTTTCTTGGGCGTCGTCTCCAGCTTTCATCTTAGATGGAGCAAAAATTAACCTTCCAAGCGGTAAAAAATCATTGGCATTATCTGCTTATCCTGTTGAAAGTGCAGGCCAAGGCGCTTATGGGCGTTCTACAGAATATGTAAAAGCGTCAATTGAGCATTATTCTAAACAATGGTTTGAATATCCTTACCCGGCAGCAACAAATGTGGCTGGAAATGAAGGTGGTATGGAATACCCAGGAATTGTTTTCTGTGGATGGAAATCTAAAGGACAAGATCTTTGGGGAGTAACAGATCACGAATTTGGGCATATTTGGTTCCCAATGATTGTGGGTTCAAACGAAAGATTATTTGCTTGGATGGATGAAGGATTTAATACATTCATCAATTCTTTAAGTACTGCTGCATTTAACAATGGTGAATATAAAGAAGAACCAACAAATTTGCATGATATGGCAGAACCGTTTACTAGACCTGATTTAGAAACGATTATGAGTTCTCCTGATAACATGAAAGAAGCTAATATTGGTATGTTATGCTACTTTAAACCAAGCGCAGGTTTAGTGATTTTAAGAGAGCAAATTTTAGGAAAAGAACGTTTTGATACTGCTTTTAGAACTTATATTCAGCGTTGGGCATACAAACATCCGCAGCCAGATGATTTCTTTAGATCTATGGAAAATGTGGCAGGAGAAGACTTAAGCTGGTTCTGGAGAAGCTGGTACGTAAACAACTGGCGTTTTGATCAAGGCGTTAATTCGGTAAAATATGTAAAAAATGATCCTGCAAAAGGTGCTGTAATCACAGTTGAAAATTTTGATAAAATGCCAATGCCAATTGTTTTAGATGTGAAAACAAAAAACGGAAAAGTGACAAGAGTTAATTTACCAGTAGAAATTTGGCAAAGAAATAATTCTTGGTCTTTCAAACATAATTCGACTGAGGAAATCGAAAGTATTACTTTAGATCCAGATCATGCTTTTCCAGACAATAATACGTCTAATAATGTTTGGACAGCGGGAAAAGGTAAGATAGAAAAAGATCTTATTTTAGATCCTTTTGTTGGTAACTATGTTACGTCAAAATCGCCTTTGACAATTGAATTGACAGAGAAAAATAGTGTTTTAAATGCAGAACTTCCAAACTATCCTAAGTTTGCATTAGAGCCTGTTGCAAACGAAAAAGATACTTTTGAATCTGCGAGAGCTGGTTTGAAACTTAAATTTAACGATGCTAAAAACGGTTTCGATTTGATACTTTCAAACGGTCAAATAATACCTTTTACTAGAAAGTAATTTAGAAATAATAAAAAGAATTTTAAAGCCCGATAGTTATTTTAACTGTCGGGTTTTTTCTTTTGTCTTAAGTTTCAGGTTTCGGGTTCATTCAAGTTAAAAAGTAAAGTCTTGGAACCTCAGTACCTTAATATCTTTAAAAAACACAAAACGTAAAAAAAATGTTAGAAATTTAATTTTTTGTTTTGTGAATAAAAAAAAGATGTACTTTTGCACCGATGAATAAAATAAGTTTACATATAACTTCTTTGTCACGGACAAACTCACCGATTACTTCTCCCGAAGTACGGACACTAGCTCTATAGTGTTCACTGAGTTTTATAGCCGTATATTTATTCATACCCATTTTTCATTTTGAAATCACATAATTTGTCCATTGGACAAACATATCCTAAAAGTATTTATTATTTTGTAAATTTTCTTAATCAATGTTTTGATTTTGAAGGTATTACTTCTTTTTTGCTTAATTTTATTGGATTCAATTCTGGATTTCAAACGAATCAATATGCTTTAATTTTTAACTCTAACTTCAATAATTGAAATGAAGATCTCTATTGTTGTTACCCAGGAAGAACACTTCAAATATGCGCAAGAAATCTGCGATACGATAGAATCGTCTGCCTTATTAAGAGGTACGGGGATTGCTAAAAGAACTCCTGAGTACATTCAGAAAAAAATGGCAAACGGTGATGCAATGATTGCTTTGGCTGATGGAAAGTTTGCAGGTTTTTGTTACATAGAAAGCTGGCAGCACGGAAAATTTGTTGCGCATTCTGGATTAATTGTACATCCAGATTATAGAAGTCATGGTTTGGCAAAAAAGATAAAATCGAAAGTTTTTGATTATTCTTTGAAAAGATTTCCAGACGCTAAAATATTTGGAATTACAACAGGTTTGGCTGTAATGAAGATAAATTCTGAATTAGGTTATAAACCAGTTCCTTTCTCAGAATTGACAACTGATCCTAGCTTCTGGGCTGGCTGTAAAACTTGTACTAACTTCCCGATTTTACAAAGCAAAGAAAACAAAATGTGCCTTTGTACAGGAATGTTGTACGATCCAAAAGAAAAACAAAAAACACCACCAAGACATCCTTTTAACGAGGCTGTTTTAAACAGACTTAAAAAAATTAAACAAGCTTTATTCTTGAATAAAATATTGGCATTGTTTGTTTAAGTCAAATTAATTAGAAAAAATCTCAAACTGCTACATACGAAAGTATTAGCCTAAATTATAAAAAATGAAAAAAGTAGTATTAGCTTATAGCGGAGGATTAGATACCTCGTATTGTTTGAAATATTTAAAAAATGAAAAAGGATACGAAGTTCACACTGTTCTTGTAGACACAGGAGGATTTTCTGCTGAAGAATTAACAGCTATTGAAAAAAGAGCTTACGAGTTAGGAAGTGCGCAACACGCAAACCTTACAATCTTAGACAAATATTACGATAAAGCTATCAAATACTTGATTTTCGGAAACGTATTAAAAAACAATACTTATCCATTATCAGTAAGTGCAGAGCGTGTTTTTCAAGCAATTGAAGCTATAAAATATGCTAAAAAAGTAGGAGCAACTGCAATCGCTCACGGAAGTACTGGTGCAGGAAACGACCAAATTCGTTTTGATTTGATTTTCCAAACTATTGCTCCAGAAATCGAAATTATTACTCCAATTAGAGATTTAAAATTATCAAGACAAGAAGAAGTTGATTATTTGGCTCAAAACGGAGTTCACTATTCTTGGGAAAAAGCGCAATATTCTATCAATAAAGGACTTTGGGGAACAAGTGTTGGAGGAAAAGAAACTTTAACTTCAAGTCAGCCATTGCCAAGTGAAGCTTATCCTTCGCAATTGCAAAAAGAAGGCGAAGAAAAAGTAACGCTTCATTTTGAACAAGGAGAATTAGTTGGCTTAAACGGAAAAACAGATAAACCGTCAAATAATATTGTGGCTCTTGAAAAACTGGCAAGTGCTTACGCAATTGGTAGAGATATTCACGTTGGGGATACTATCATCGGAATTAAAGGAAGAGTTGGTTTTGAAGCTGCTGCGCCGTTAATTATCATCAAAGCGCACCATTTATTAGAGAAACACACTCTTGGAAAATGGCAACAATACTGGAAAGAACAATTAGGAAATTGGTACGGAATGTTATTCCACGAAGGACAATTCTTGGATCCGGTTATGAGAAACATTGAAACTTTCTTGCAAGACACTCAAAAAACTGTGAATGGAACGGTTACAGTTTCATTAAAACCATACCATTTCTCATTGGACGGAATCGAATCTGAAAATGATTTAATGAATACAGGTTTCGGTCAATATGGTGAAATGAACAATGCTTGGACATCAGACGATGCAAAAGGATTTATCAAGATTTTAGGAAATGCACAAAACATATTCTCATCTGTAAACAAATTAGATCATGATTAATGTCGGAATTATTGGTGGTTCGGGCTACACGGCTGGAGAACTCATCAGAATTTTAATGTATCATCCAAAAGTAAACATTGATTTTGTTTACAGTACAACAAACGCTGGAAAACCGCTTTCTGTAGCGCACCACGATTTGATGGGCGATATCGAAATGAATTTCACAGCCGAAATCAATCCGAATGTGAATGTTGTTTTCTTGTGTTTAGGTCACGGAAAATCGATTTCATTTTTGAAAGAAAATCAGTTTGCAAGTCATACTAAGATTATTGATTTAGGAAATGATTTCAGACTGAATAAAGATGCTCATTTCGAAGGAAAAGACTTTGTTTACGGATTGCCTGAAATCAATAAAGCTGAAATCAAAAAAGCAAATTATATCGCAAATCCGGGTTGTTTCGCAACGGCTATTCAGTTGGCTTTATTGCCTTTAGCAAAACATAATTTGCTGAATAATGATGTTCATATCAATGCAACAACAGGAAGTACAGGAGCAGGAGTAGGTCTTTCAGAAACTTCTCATTTCAGTTGGAGAAACAATAATATGTCACATTACAAAGCTTTTGAACACCAGCATTTAGGTGAAATTTCAGAAAGTTTGGTGCAATTGCAGGATGATTTTGATAGCGAATTGCTTTTTATTCCGAACAGAGGAGATTTTCCAAGAGGAATTTTTGCAACCTTATATACAGTTTGCGATGATAGTTTGGAGCAATTGGTTGCTAAATACGAAGAATTCTATAAAAACGAGCCTTTCGTAACCGTTACTACAACCAACATCAACATGAAACAAGTGGTGCAAACGAATAAATGTATTATTAGTTTATTGAAAAAAGGAAACCGGGTTCTCATAACATCAATTATCGATAACTTAACCAAAGGTGCTTCAGGACAAGCGATTCAAAATATGAATTTAATGTTCGGATTAGAAGAAACCACAGGTTTACATTTGAAACCAAGCGGATTTTAATAATAGTTGATTGTTGTTGGTTTATAGTTTATGGAAACATCAAGTTTAAACTATCAACCATCAACCATCAACCAAAAACTAAAAAAGATGAACTTATTCAACGTTTACCCATTATACGACATAACTCCAGTAAAAGCAGTAGATTGTACAATTATTGACGATAAAGGAGTAGAATATTTAGATTTATACAGCGGACACGGTGTGATTTCTATCGGACACACACAGCCAGATTATGTAGCAAAACTTAAAAATCAAATCGATCATTTAGGTTTTTATTCAAATGCGATTCAGAATCCTTTGCAGGTTGAATTGGCACAGAAATTAGGAAAACTTTCTGGTCTTGAAGATTACGAATTGTTTTTATGCAGTTCTGGAGCTGAAGCAAACGAAAATGCTTTAAAATTAGCTTCTTTCCATAACGGAAAATCAAGAGTTGTCGCTTTTGATAATTCTTTCCACGGAAGAACTTCTGCAGCGGTTGCGGTTACAGACAATAAAAAGATTGTTGCGCCAATTAATGCACAGCAAGAAGTTACTTTTTTACCTTTAAACCAAATCGAATTGGTTGAAGCTGAATTAGCTAAAGGAGATGTTACAGCAGTAATTATAGAAGGAATTCAAGGAGTTGGAGGTTTAGACCAAGGAACAACTGAATTTTTTCAGGCTTTAGAAAAAGCATGTAAAAAACACGATGTTGTTTTGATTTTAGATGAAGTACAATCTGGATACGGAAGAAGCGGAAAATTCTTCGCTTTCCAACACCACGGAATCAATGCTGATATCATTTCAGTTGCAAAAGGAATGGGGAATGGATTTCCTGTTGGAGCGATTTTAATCTCTCCAAAATTCGAAGCAAGTTTCGGATTATTAGGAACAACTTTCGGCGGAAGCCACTTGTCTTGTGCAGCAGGAATTGCAGTTTTAGATGTAATTGAAAAACTAAATTTACAAAAAAATGTAAATGAAGTTTATGAATATTTCTTAGAGAAAATCAAAGAAGTTGAAGGAATCAAACAAGTAAAAGGAAAAGGCTTGATGCTTGGAGTAGAGTTTGATTTTGATGTAGCAGCTTTAAGAAAGAAATTAATTATTGAAAAACACATTTTTACAGGTAGTGCAAACAATAAAAATTTATTAAGAATTTTACCGCCTTTGACTGTGAAAAAAGCAGATATAGATACGTTTGTAAAAGCTTTAAAAGAAAGTTTAGAAGAATTAAAAAACTAAACATAATACTATTATCCTAACAGGTTTCCAAAACCTATTAGGTATTAATAAGTTTCTATAAAAAGAAACAACCAAAAAACAACCAACCCACTTGAAATTATGAAACCATTATCAATTGAAACACGCAATGCGGTTTTGCGGACTATGGCAAAGCTGGTTGAGCAGGAGCGGAATGAGATAATCCTAACCAATCAGGAAGATCTCGCCGATTATGACGGCTCAGATTTAGCGATGGAAGAACGCTTAAAAGTAGATGATAAAAAAGTCGACGAGATGATTTTATCATTAAATCAACTAGCATCTCAAGATGATCCCGTTGGTGTCGAGCGTTTTCATTTTACTCATGATAATGGAATAAAAGTGGTAAATAAAACCGCCGCTTTCGGAACGATTTTAATTATTTATGAATCTCGTCCAGATGTTACAATCGAAGCGGGCGGAATCGCTTTTAAATCTGGAAATAAGATTTTATTAAAAGGCGGAAAAGAGTCTTTAAAATCAAACTTGAAAATCGTAAGTCTTTGGCACAAAGCTTTAGAAGAAAACGGAGTTTCAAAAGACTGGGTGGAATATCTGAATTATAACAGAACAGAAACACAGGCTTTTTTAGAAAAACCAACTCAAAAAGTCGATTTAATTGTTCCAAGAGGAGGCGAAAAACTAATTGAATTTGTAAAAGCGCATGCCACTTGTCCTGTAATCGTAAGCGGACGTGGGAATAATTTTGTTTACGTTCATGAAGATGCAGATACAGATTTGGCTTTAAAAGTAATTTTAAATGCTAAAACAGCTAAAATTTCGGCTTGTAATGCACTAGATAAAGTTTTGATCAGTTCTAAGCTTCCAAATTTTGAAGGTTTTACAGCAATGTTAATCGAAGCTTTAGTAGAATCAAAAGTGGAAGTTATTGTAGATAAATCATTAGCAAATTTCGAAAATACTAAAACACTTCAAAATGAAGATATTTGGTACGAAGAGTTTTTAGATTATAAAATCGTAATTGGAACCATTGATTCTCAAGATCACGCCATTGATATGATTAATAAATACTGCGGAGGACATTCTGCAGCAATTATTACCAGAGATGACGAAACCGCACAGCAGTTTATGGAATCAATTGATGCCGCAGCAGTTTACCAAAATGCTTCAACCCGTTTTACAGACGGCGGAGAATTTGGTTTAGGAGGAGAATTAGCGATAAGTACTGATAAATTGCATCAACGCGGACCAATTGGTTTGCAGCATTTGGTAACAAACAAATGGTACGTGTACGGAGAAGGACAGATTAGGTAATTGAGATAATGTGAAAATTGAGGTAATTAGATAATTAGAAAATTCTAAGAAGAAAAGCTTAGAATCTCAGCATCTTAGAGCCTTAGCACCTTTTAAAGAAATGGCAAAAAAACGGATTTTATTAAAAATAGGAAGTAATACTTTAACCAAAGAAACCAATCATATTTCGCGGGGAAAGATTGAAGACCTAGGAGTACAGATTGCAGCTTTAAATGACGAATACGAATTTATCATAGTAAGTTCAGGAGCAATTGCAGCTGCAAAGCAATTTGTAAAGCTGGATAATCAAGATAAAGATGTTTTTGTAAAGCAGGCTTTGGCTTCAATTGGACAGCCGCATTTAATGCGGATTTACAATGAAAACTTTAAAGATTTAGGATTAAATACTTCGCAGTGTTTACTTTCTTATTCTGATTTCGAAAAAGAACAGACCAAAAAAAACATTGTAAATACCATTAATGTATTGGTTAAAAACAATTACATTCCGATTATCAATGAAAATGATACCGTTGCCACAGATGAGATTCGGTTTGGAGATAACGACAAATTAGCGGCTTTAACAGCGGTTCTTTTAAATGTTGATATTCTGATAATTGCGACCAATACAAATGGAATTTATACAAAGAATTCGATTCACGATGAAGTTCCGGAAACAATCAAATTGGTAAATGATTTAAAATCGCTCGAAAAAGAAATTGGTGAATCAAAATCATCACATGGAACAGGAGGAATGCAATCTAAAATAGAAGCAGCTGCAATTTCAAAAGCAGCCAACATCGAAACCTGGATCGTAAATGGATTGAATGATAATTTTATTTTAAAGGCGTTGAAGGATGAGATTCCTTTTACGAAAATCGTTTAACTGTTTAATCGTTAATTCGGTTAATCGATTAGAAAATGAACATAAAAAAGCAAAAGGATAAAGTTAGATTTGTTTAAGCAACAAAACAATTAAACAAATCAACGATTAACCGATTAAACAAAAAAACAAATGAACTATATTTCAATAAAAGACATCAACTCATTATCAAAATGGGTAAAACAAGCGATTAAAATCAAAAAGAATCCGCTTAAAAATCAGAGTTTAGGAAAGAATAAAACTCTTGGAATGTTATTCTTTAATCCGAGTTTGAGAACGCGTTTAAGTACTCAAAAAGCGGCAATGAACTTAGGAATGAACGTTATGGTAATGAACTTTACCAATGAAGGATGGACATTGGAGTTCGAAGATGGAGCAGTTATGAATTCTGGCGCTTCAGAACATATTAAAGAAGCTGCAGAAGTAGTTTCGCAATATTGTGATATTATTGCCATTCGTGCTTTTGCAGGTTTGGTTGATAAAGAAAAAGATTATCAGGAAACTGTAATTTCAGGATTCTTGAAATATGCTACAGTGCCAATTGTAAATATGGAAAGCGCTATTCGTCACCCATTACAATCGTTGGCAGATGCAATTACAATGGAAGAATTCAAACCTAGACACAAAAACAAACCAAAAGTGGTTCTTTCTTGGGCGCCGCATCCAAAAGCGTTGCCTCAAGCAGTTGCCAATTCATTCGTAGAAATGATGCAAATGCAAAAGGATATGGATTTTGTAATCACGCACCCAGAAGGTTATGAGCTAAGTCCAGAAATCACAAAAGACTGTACAATCGAGTACGATCAAGATAAAGCTTTCGAAAATGCTGATTTCGTTTACGTAAAAAACTGGAGTAATTTCAACGATTACGGAAAAGTAACCAACAGCGATCCAAATTGGACGGTTACAGCCGAGAAAATGGCTTTAACCAACAACGGAAAATTTATGCACTGTCTTCCAGTTCGTCGTAACGTAATTGTAAGCGACGAAGTTTTAGACGGAGAAAATTCAATCGTAATCGAGCAGGCAAATAATAGAACCTATTCAGCACAATTAGTTTTACAAAAGATTCTTAAGAAAATATAATTTTTGAAGTTGCTAAGATTCTAAGCTACTAAGATGCTAAGAAACTTTGCGCAGAAAAAAACTTAGTATCTTAGAATCTCAGAACCTTAGAATCTTATGAAGAAAGTTACCGTAATAAAAATAGGTGGAAACATCATCGACAATCCAGCAGAATTAGAACAATTTATAACCGATTTTTCTAAAATTGAAGGCTATAAAGTTTTAGTTCATGGCGGTGGAAAATCGGCTACAAAAATGGCTCAGAGTATTGGATTAGTTCCACAAATGATTGATGGACGCCGAATTACAGATGCTCCAATGCTTGATGTTGTCGTGATGATTTATGCAGGACAAATCAATAAACATATTGTGGCGCAATTGCAGGCAAAAGATAATAACGCAATTGGTTTTTCTGGAGCTGACGGAAATTTAATTCAGTCAATAAAAAGAAATCACCCAACAATCGATTACGGATTTGTAGGCGATGTAAAACAAGTCAACACCAAATTACTGGCAACTTTATTAGAAGCTGGAGTTGTTCCTGTTTTCTGTGCAATTACACACGATAAAAACGGGCAATTATTAAATACAAATGCAGATACAATTGCAAGCGAATTGTCAATCGCTTTATCTGAAGTTTTTGATGTAACGTTGACTTATTGTTTTGAAAAACAAGGTGTTTTGATGGATTCAGAAGACGATTCATCTGTAATTACAGAAATCAACGAGACATTATATAACAAACTAAAAGAAGAAAAAGTAATTCATTCAGGAATGATTCCAAAATTGGATAACTGTTTTAATAGTTTATCAAGAGGTGTGCAGAAAATCAAAATAGGTCATCACAGAATGCTCCAAAATTCAAATATTCCGCATACAACGATTACATTATAAAAAATGTTGCCACAAATTGACTTTGATTTTTGCTGTTAAAAGAGAAAATAATTTTAGAGAAACATTAAAAAGTTCATTTTGATTTTAAATCTACAACAAAAAAATAATGTTTGGAAATCCGTGTAATTAGTGGCAAAAAAATAGAGCGCGCGAGGTATTTTAAATAAATTTGCGCAAGTAAAAATGGTCAAAGGAAAGCTTAAAAACTTTGTTGCTTTGTCCCTTTGAGCCTTTGAACCTTATTAAAATGAAAAATATAGATACGCTTACCCAGGAAGCAATTAGTTTATTAAAAAGCTTAATCGAAACCCCTTCATTTTCAAGTGAAGAAGATCAGACAGCTCTTTTAATCGAAAATTGGTTCAATCAGAATGAAATTCCATTCAAGAGAGAAAATAACAATGTGTGGGCTTTCAACAAATATTTCGACGAAAATAAACCAACACTTTTACTAAATTCACATCACGATACCGTTCGCCCAAATCAAGCGTATACCAACGATCCGTTTAAAGCAATTGAAAAAGACGGAAAACTATTTGGTTTAGGAAGTAATGATGCAGGAGGATGCCTGGTTTCATTATTGGCAACTTTTGTACATTTTTATGAAAATCAAAATCTTTCTCACAATATTGTAATTGTGGCTTCCGCCGAAGAAGAAAGCAGTGGGAAAAATGGTTTAAACAGTGTTTTAAAGCATTTGCCAGAATTAGACTGTGCAATTGTTGGAGAACCGACTTTAATGCAATTGGCAGTTGCAGAAAAAGGACTTTTAGTTTTAGATGTAAAAGTAAAAGGAACTGCAAGCCACGCCGCACACCAAAACGATGATAATGCATTATACAAATCGATTCCAGTAATGGAATGGTTTAAAAACTATAAATTCGACAAAATCTCAGATGTTTTAGGTCCTGTAAAAATGACTGTAACGCAAATCAATGCAGGAAAACAGCACAATGTAGTGCCATCAGAATGTGATTTGGTAGTTGATATTCGTGTAACAGACCGTTATACCAATGCTGAAATTTTGGAAGTGGTAAAAGCAAACGTAAATGCCGAAGTAACACCAAGATCAATGCACTTAAATTCATCGTCTATTCCAATCGAGCACGGTTTGGTTCAGGCAGGAATTGCTTTAGGAAGAACAACTTATGGTTCGCCAACACTTTCAGACCAATCGGTTTTAAGCTGTCAGTCTTTGAAACTTGGGCCAGGAGAAACATTGCGTTCGCATTCAGCAGACGAATTTATTTTTGTAAATGAAATTGTAGAAGGAGTCGACCTGTATATAAAAATACTAACGGGTTTCTTTAAATTATAATAATATCGAAGTCAAACCTAACAGGTTTTAAAAACCTGTTAGGTTTCTTCCGAAACATAAAATGACCTATGAAACTTTGGGAAAAAGGAATACCAACAGATAAACAAATTGAACAATTTACAGTTGGAAACGACCGTGAACTGGATTTAGTTTTAGCAAAATACGATGCATTAGGCTCAATTGCTCATGCTAAAATGCTTGGGCAGATTGGTTTGTTGACGCAGGAAGAAACAACCTCTTTGGTTGATGCTTTAAACGAAATCATTGCAGATATCGTAGTGGGTAATTTCGAAATCGAAGATAGTTTCGAAGATGTACATTCTAAAATTGAATATCTTCTAACTGTAAAATTAGGCGATGCAGGAAAGAAAATCCACACCGCGCGTTCTCGTAACGATCAGGTTCTAGTAGATGTTCATTTGTATTTAAAAGACGAGTTAAAAGCGATAAAAGAGCAGGTTAAAACGCTTTTTGACTTGCTGATGGAATCGGCGGAAAAACATCAAAATGTTTTATTGCCAGGATATACGCATTTGCAAATTGCAATGCCATCATCTTTCGGAATGTGGTTTTCTGCTTACGCCGAAAGTTTGATTGACGATATTACAATGTTGAATGCCGCTTCAAAAATTGTAGATCAGAATCCGTTAGGTTCTGCAGCAGGTTACGGAAGCTCATTTCCAATCAACAGAACATTTACAACACAAGAATTAGGTTTTGAAACTTTAAAATACAATGCTGTTGCCGCACAAATGAGCCGCGGAAAAGCAGAAAAAACAGTTGCTTTTGCAATGACAAGCGTTGCAGGAACGTTATCAAAATTTGCAATGGACGTTTGTTTGTACATGAGCCAGAATTTTGATTTTATTGGTCTTCCGGCGCATCTTACAACAGGTTCGAGTATTATGCCTCATAAAAAGAACCCTGATGTTTTCGAATTAATCAGAGGAAAATGCAATAAGATTCAGGCGCTTCCTTACGAAATCACTTTAATCACAAATAATCTTCCAAGCGGATACCACAGAGATTTACAGCTTTTGAAAGAAGGTTTATTTCCAGCAATTCAGAACTTGAAAGCTTGTTTGGATATTGCAATCTTTTCTATAAAAGATATCACGGTAAAAGATCATATTTTAGAAGATAAAAAATACGATTATTTGTTTACGGTTGATACTTTAAACGAAATGGTAGTGGCTGGAATGCCGTTTAGAGATGCGTACAAAGCTGTTGCTGAACAATTGGAATCGGGAACATATAAATCTCCAAAAGCAACAAAACACACGCACGAAGGAAGTATCAATAATTTATGCTTAGATGCGATTAAAGATAAAATGAAGGCGGCTTTTTAGTTTTGTTAAATGTGAAAAGTAAGCTGTAAAATGTAGAAAGGTCATTGATTTGTTTCAATGACCTTTTGCTTTATACAAGAATTAGTTTTTTACTAATTTAAATGTTTTGCTTCGATTGTCTATTTGTACTTTACAGACATAAATGCCTTTTGCAAGATTTCCGACGTTTAATTCTAATTTTTCGTCAGGAGAAACGTTTTTGGAATGCGAATATACTTTTGAACCATTTGAAGAAAACAAATTTACTTCAGCTAAACCATTATCGGAACTTGAAAAATCAATATTCAAAAGACGATTTATAACTGATGGATAATACTTCAAATCCAAATTATTTGCATTGTCATTAAGTCCTAAATTGTTACAGCTTGTAGAAAGAACGCCTTGAGCAGTAACCTGAAGCGTTGCTCCGGCTCCGCATGAAGCATTTGAAATATATCCCGCAACATTCCCGATTGGCAGAACGCTATATGCATAAGAAGGTTTTGTTACTGTTGTTCCAGAATTTGTTGGGGCATTCAAACAATCTGTAAAAGCAATTCCGATTGTTCCGCCATCAGTGCTTATATAATTTTTAAAAGCTGTTCCTATTTTAGCAAAATCAGTTCCTTCAACATAGCAAGTTGTATTGTTGCTTCCGCCACCTAAACCAATTGCAAGCGAACCAGAAACAGAAGTGTTATAATAGCAGTTTAAAATGTGAAGTTCAGCATTTCTTGCTCTTGGCATTCTTTCTTTACAGCCTTCAGCCCAATAGCAATTTTTAAAAGTAATGCTGTAATGGCCATCAGATGGTGCGTCAGTTTTAGAAGAACCAACCAAATCAGAAAAGCGATGATCATCGGCTCCGCCAGAACCTCCAGCTTTTGGAGCTTTCAAATAGGTAAATTTGCACCAAGAAACCGTTACGTTATCAGCAGCACCTTTATTGTCAAAATTGCCGTCCATTCCGTCTTGAAATTCGCAATGGTCTACCCAGAGATTAGTGGCTTCTGAAGTAAGATTGTCACGCCCATCAACATCATATGCGCCCGGACCTTCAAAAATTAAATTTCTTATGATAATGTTATTAGAACTAGGTTTTAAACTTAAAATTCCTGAACCAGCGGCTGTTTGATCGAGATTAACCAAACGCGCACCAGGAAGGCCAATTACTGTTTTATCATTTACTTGCAGACTGGTGTATGTGCAATTTATAGTTCCCGAAACTAGAATAACTTGCGGAGTACTTAGTTTTAGTTTTGCAGTCAAATCAGCTAGAGTGGTAACTGTAACAGGAGTTGCACTTCCACCGCCAGTTGCAGAAGCTCCGAAACCTTCTGGAGTGCTCATGAAATAATTTTGAGCAAACAGAAAGGAGCAAGGCAGAAACAATGCTAATAAAATAAGTTTTGCTTTCATTTTTAAGTGTTGGTTTTTTGTGGTTTAATAGTCAAATGTAATCGATTGCACAAATGTAAAAGAATTAAAATAATTTCAAATTAATTTATCAATTTTTTGTGTTTTAAAGGTTTGATTTTTAAAATTATAAATGTTGTTTTTAAGTTTATAATATTCAAATAAACTGAAGATATGTTTATAAAAAAACAGTAAAGGTTGTTATGTAAAAGCAGAAAATTCATGCTAAATACATATATTTGATGTAACAGTTTAAAACGTACCAATGGAAAAATTTAAAGATCAGTCTGCTCTCCATCTTTTTGAGAAAGGTTTAATAACTGAAAATCAGTTTGAAGAAGTAAAAACCTATCGAAATTTAAATATCTTTTCTTTAAATGCAGAATTAAAGTTATTCCTTTATTTATCAGTATTATTATTTACTTCAGGAATTGGAATTTTGATTTATGAAAATATTGATACCATAGGTCATATAGCCATTCTATCATTGCTTTTAATTGTGATTGCGGTTTGCTTTTTTTATTGTTTCAAACATTCCAAAGGTTTTCAGAAATCAGAAACAACATTTGAACATCCTGTTTTAGAATATCTGGTTTTGGCGGGAAATATTCTAACCTGTATTTTCATTGGGTATCTCCAATTTCAATATAAACCCTTTGGAGAGCATTACGGTTTGGCTACTTTAGTACCAACCATTGTTAGTTTCTTTTGCGCATATTATTTTGATAATCGAAGCGTTTTAACTATTGCCATTACTGGTTTGGCGGCTTATGTGGGACTTTCAGTTACGCCACAAGACATATTTAATGATAGCAATAATTTGTATGCAAGCCAAAGTTTAAGCTATTCAGCAATAATGTTAGGAATTTTATTGGTTTTATGGACAATTTACAGCCTAAGAATTTCTCTTAAAACTCATTTTAGTTTGGTTTTTCACACTTTTGCATTGCATATTGTAAGTATTGCGACAATTAGTAATCTAACAGGTTATGATACTTTAACATGGATAATTTTTGCTATAATTTTAGCTAGCTCAACGTATTATTTTTATAAAGCCAGTTACCAGTATAAAGCAATGTCTCTATATGTATTTATGATTGTTTACGCTTATATCGGCGGAAACATTGTTTTGTTCAGAATTTTTGAAAATGTTGATTTCTCTGATATTTGGGAATTACTTATTTTCTTGTTGCCAGCTTACTTTGTTGGCTCAATTATAATGTTCATTAAACTAATTAAAAACTTCCATAAAGAAATCGTAGAATGATAGTATACAACAAACAATTATTGGATAATGAAGTTTTAGTTGATGAAGCGGATGCTTTATTTAAAGGAGGTTTTATAAGTAAAGAGCAGAAGAAATTTATAGAGAAAGAACTTCCAGTTTTAAAAAGCCAGAAAAATATCCTTGTTAGAATAGGTTTCTTTTTGCTTGGCTGTTTATTATTTGGTTCAATTTGTGGAGCAATTTCTTTGTTTGGGCTAAGCGCTGAGAATACATTTTTTAAAATCTGCTGTTATATTTTTGCTGTAGTTGGATTTGCAGGAGTAGAATTGCTTGCCAATCAGGAGTATCATAATCACGGTTTAGACGATGCTTTTATTTTGAATGCGCTTTTATGCTTAGGAGCAGCAATAGGAATAACAACGGAAGGTTACGAAATGGTAATTGCTTTTTTTGTAGCAGTTGGAGCGCTTTTTATCTTTCTAAGGTATTTGCATGTAATTTCAATGCTTGTGTTCTGCCTTTCTGCAACGGCATTTTTGTTTTTTGGAATGTTTGAATTTGGAGATATCGGAAAAGCTATTTTACCATTTACAGCAATGTTTTTTGCTGGAGTTTTTTACTTTTTGACGAAAAAAATGATGAATCATCTGAACGAAAGGTATTATTACAACGGACTATTATTGGCAAATAGTTTTTGCCTAGTTTTATTTTATCTTTCTTGTAATTATTTGGTTGTTAGAGAACTTTCGGCAGAACTTTTAGGAGCAGAAGTAAAACCAGGAACAGATATTCCGTTTGCATTTTTCTTTTATGCTTTCACTTTTATAGTGCCAGTGCTTTATTTGGTTCAAGCTTTAAAAACAAAAGACAGAATTATGCTTTGGCTCAGCTTTTTGGCTATTGCATTTTCAATTTATACCATTCGATTTTATCATTCGGTTTTACCGATTGAGGTTGCACTTACACTTGGCGGTATAGTTTTATTTGCAATTGCTTATTTCTCAATTAAAAAATTAAAAGAAAAAGAAAGCGGTTTGACCTTTAAACCAGATAGAATCAATCATTCGGATAGTTTATTAAATGCTGAAGCTTTAGTCGTGGCTTCAACTTTCGGAATGAAACCAGAAGTCAAAACAGATTCTCCAATGGAATTTGGAGGAGGAGGGTTCAGCGGTGGCGGATCAGAAGGAACTTTTTAAATTGTTTAGCCACAGATTATATAGATTAAAATGATTTTCTATCTTGGTTAAATCGCCACGAATTCACGAATTTAAAATTTCAAAGATTATCAAAAAATAATTCGTGAATTCGTGGCGAAAAAAAATCTTTTTAATCTATATAATCTATGGCAAAAAAAATCATACTTTGCTTTTCAATGCCTCGGCATCAATATCACTATGCGAAACATCGTAAACTGCTTTTCCGTTTTTGATTAAAATCAATTGAGGCGATTCGTGATACACTCCAAATCGGCTGGCGATTTCATTTGAAATATCTCTGTGTGCGATTAAATCTAAAAAATACGCATCAACAACTCCTTCAAGATCAAATTCTCTTTCAAATTGTTTTAAAGCCATACGGCTAATGCTGCATCTTGTGCTATGTTTGAAAATTACAACTGGTCTTTCTTGAGAAATGGCTTCAATTTCCATTAATTGAAGCATATCGGTTAATTCTGTCCAGTTTACTTTACTTTTTGCGGCTTCTGAGTTCTCTGAACTTCCGAAGATTGAATTAAAAAAACTCATATTTGGTTTGTTTTATGACGTTTTGACGTTCTTAACTGAGAAAAACTCAATTTTTACTGTCATTTTGTCTGTTTTTTTACTGTGGAATATAATTTGTCTATTTCAATGCAAAGTTAAATTATTTGGGTTAAAAAAGTACCTCAATAAATCGTAACTTTAATCTTATAAAATGTCAAACAAATAAAATCAATCAAAAACGTAAAAATATGAATATAAATAAGTTTACTATTAAATCGCAGGAAGCCATTCAGCTGTCTCAACAGTTAGCACAGCGTAATGGCCAGCAGCAAATTGAAAATGAACACATTTTCAAAGCTATTTTTGAAGTTGATGAAAACGTGGCGCCATTTATCTTGAAAAAACTAAATGTAAATGTGCCTTTGTTTTTACAAATTTTAGACAGTACCATTCAGAGTTTTCCAAAAGTTTCTGGAGGAGATGTTATGCTTTCCAGAGATGCTAATAAAGCTTTGAATGAAGCTGAAATTATCGCACAAAAAATGAACGATGAATATGTTTCGATCGAACATTTAATTTTAGCCATTTTTGACTCAAAAAGTAAAGTTTCTCAGATTTTGAAAGATCAGGGAGTTACAGGAAAAGGTTTGAAAGCTGCTATTGAAGAATTAAGAAAAGGCGAAAGAGTAACTTCGGCTTCAGCAGAAGAAACCTATAATTCGCTTAATAAATACGCTAAAAACTTAAACGAATTAGCAAGAACAGGAAAACTAGATCCAGTTATTGGGCGTGACGAAGAAATTCGACGTGTTTTGCAGATTCTGACTCGTAGAACAAAAAACAACCCAATGCTTATTGGTGAGCCTGGAGTTGGTAAAACTGCAATTGCAGAAGGTTTAGCGCACAGAATTGTGGACGGAGACGTTCCTGAAAACTTAAAAGAAAAAATCGTTTTCTCATTAGATATGGGAGCTTTGATTGCCGGAGCGAAATACAAAGGAGAATTCGAAGAACGTTTAAAATCGGTTGTAAAAGAAGTTACAGCAGCAGAAGGCGACATCGTTTTGTTTATTGATGAAATTCATACGCTTGTTGGAGCGGGTGGAGGTGAAGGCGCAATGGACGCTGCAAACATCTTGAAACCAGCTTTAGCGCGTGGAGAGCTGAGAGCAATTGGTGCTACAACTTTAGATGAATATCAAAAATATTTTGAAAAAGATAAAGCGCTTGAAAGACGTTTCCAAAAAGTCTTAATTGACGAGCCAGATACAGAAAGCGCGATTTCGATTCTTCGTGGAATTAAAGAAAAGTACGAAACGCATCATAAAGTTCAGATTAAAGACGAAGCGATTATCGCGGCTGTTGAGCTTTCGCAAAGATATATTACGAATCGTTTCTTGCCAGATAAAGCAATCGACTTAATGGACGAAGCGGCTTCTAAACTGCGTATGGAAATCAATTCAAAACCAGAAGAATTAGATGTTTTGGATCGTAAAATCATGCAGTTGGAAATCGAAATTGAAGCCATAAAACGTGAAAAAGAAGAAAGCAAACTGAAAATTTTAGGTATGGAATTGGCCAACCTGAAAGAAGAGCGCAACGAAATCTATGCAAAATGGAAACAAGAAAAAGATATCGTTGACGGAATTCAGGCTGTAAAACACGAAATTGAAGACTTTAAATACGAAGCAGAACGTGCAGAACGTGATGGAGATTACGGAAAAGTAGCTGAAATCCGTTACGGAAAAATAAAAGAAGCACAGGAACGCCAAGAGACTTTGCAGAAACAATTGCTAGAATTCCAATCTGGAAATTCTTTAATCAAAGAAGAAGTTACCAGAGAAGATATTGCAGAAGTTGTCGCAAAATGGACAGGAATTCCAGTAACGAAAATGCTTCAGACAGAAAGAGAAAAACTACTACATCTTGAAGATGAATTGCACAAACGTGTGGTAGGGCAGGAAGAAGCGATAGAGGCAGTGAGTGATGCTGTTCGAAGAAGCCGTGCCGGTTTACAGGATATGAAAAAACCAGTTGGAACTTTCCTATTCTTAGGAACAACTGGAGTAGGTAAAACGGAATTGGCAAAAGCTTTGGCCGAATATCTTTTTGACGATGAAAATGCCATGACTCGTATTGATATGAGTGAATACCAAGAACGTCACAGTGTAAGCCGTTTGGTTGGTGCGCCTCCAGGATATGTAGGTTATGATGAAGGAGGTCAGCTGACAGAAGCAGTTCGTAGAAAACCATATTCTGTTATTTTGTTAGATGAGATCGAAAAAGCGCATCCAGATACTTTCAATATTTTGTTGCAAGTTCTTGATGAAGGTAGATTGACAGATAACAAAGGGCGTTTGGCCGATTTCAAAAACACGATTATTATTATGACCTCTAACATGGGAAGTCAGATCATTCAGGAAAAATTTGAAAATTTAAAAGGTGGAGTTGAAGCAGCAACAGAAGCAGCTAAAAACGAAGTTTTAGGATTGTTAAAACAAACAGTTCGTCCTGAGTTTATAAATCGTATTGACGAAATCGTAATGTTTACACCGCTTACAGCTGACAATATTTCAAGAATTGTAAGCTTGCAATTAAAAGGTGTTACCAAAATGCTGGCGCAACAAGGAATTACAATGGATGCAACTCCAGAAGCAATTGCTTACTTGTCAGACAAAGGATATGATCCTCAATTTGGAGCCAGACCTGTAAAACGTGTTGTTCAGAGAGAAGTTTTAAATCAATTGTCAAAAGAAATTTTGGCTGGAAACATTACAACAGACAGCATCATTTTATTAGATGCTTTCGACGGCAAATTGGTTTTTAGAAACCAGACAGTTAAATAATTATTTTTGTTTAGTTAATCTTGAAAAAGCATCAGTGTTAAAAAGCTGGTGCTTTTTTTTGCCGTGAATTCTGAAACTTTTTGTTCAATTCTTATAACAATAAATTTTGAAGAAATATTCAATTTTAAGTTTATTAAAATCAGCAAATTATTAATTTAAAAATTAAAGTCATGAACAATATTTTCAGAGGATTATTAGCAGGATATGGCGCTAAAAAGTTAGGTGGAGGCTGTTTCGGAACTATTATAGTTTTTATTATTCTTTGGGTTCTTTTAGGGCAATGCAATTAAAAATCCTATACAGAAAAATACGAATAAAAAGATAAATTTTGATGCAATATTATTGGGCGGATTAAGTCAAAATGTCTAGATTCGCATCACTAAAAATAAATTTAAAAAATGGGTTCAGGTTTTTTCGCACTATTAGATGATATCGCAGCAATTATGGATGATGTTGCAGTAATGAGCAAAGTTGCAGCAAAAAAAACAGCAGGAATTTTGGGTGACGATTTAGCGGTAAATGCCGAAAAAGCTTCAGGATTTGCGTCATCGAGAGAGCTTCCGGTTTTATGGGCAATCAGTAAAGGTTCGCTATTAAACAAAATCATTATTCTTCCAATTGCGTTTTTGTTAAGTGCATTTTTTCCGATTGCTATTATGGTAATTTTAGTTTTGGGAGGATTGTTTTTAGCTTATGAAGGTGCCGAGAAAATCTACGAATTTATAGTTCCTCACACACACGAAGAATCGGAAGGAATAACTGATGAAGTACTTACTGAAGAAGAAATTTTAGTAATTGAAAAAGACAAAGTTAAATCGGCAATTGTAACTGATTTTATTCTTTCTGTAGAAATTGTAATCATTGCTTTAGGAACAGTGATTGGGAAACCATTATTATCGCAAATCATTACTGTTTCTATTATTGCAGTTATTGCTACGGTTGGAGTTTACGGAATTGTAGCACTTATTGTTCGTATGGATGAAGTAGGATTTAAAATGATCCAACACAGTAAAAAAGAAAAAAGTCTATTAAAAAGCATTGGAAATATTTTGGTTCAAGCTCTTCCAAAAGTAATCAAAGCGCTAACTGTTATCGGAACCATTGCCTTGATTTTAGTTGCAGGTGGACTATTTGTTCACAACATTGAATTTTTTCACCATCTATTGCCAAACTTTCCTTCAATTGTAAAAGAATTTGCAATCGGACTTATAATTGGTTTTATCGTTTTAGGAATTGTAAATCTCTTCAAAAAGATTTTTCAAAAGAAGACAGCTTAATTCACTTAAAAAAAAATATACTAAAGAAAACATCAGTTAACGCTGGTGTTTTTTTTGTTTTTTAGAAGCAGAAAAATCATTTTTAAAAGAAAGTCCAGTCCCGCTATCCACTATATTTTTTGTTGTGAACCCCACAACAAAAAGATACCGTTTCTATCGGGGCTATTCCAGAAAGTTTTTGTTTTTATAGGAAATAACGGTATTTTTTAAATATTTTTTTATTATATAAATTATTGATTTTTAACAGATTAATTCTAGGTTTGAATTTTTTAACATTTCTTCTAAGCAACCTTTGCAACTAAGCCATGTCTTCATAGTAATTAACAATTAATTATTATTTTATATGAAAAGTTTTAGATTAAAAACAGTTTTAGTAGTATTATTTTTATCAATTTGGTTTATTTCATGTAGTAACGACGATGATAAGGATCAAACGCCAGCTCCAACTACAAAAGCAGCTTTAGTGACAGAAATTAAAGGACCAGCAACAGGAAAAGTTAATGATGAACTAAGCTACGATGTAACATATACAGTTGATAATGCTTGTGCAGAATTTGATAAGATTTCAGAAGTAACCATTGGATCTGTAAAAGGTTTACAAGTAATTGCAAAATATCCTTCACAAGTTTGCACGCAGCAAGTACCAGAACCGAAAAAGACTGTTTACAAATTCAAGTCTGCTACAAAAGGAACTTTCGAAATTAAATTCAAGAAATCAGAAACTGAATTCTTAACTCAGAAGGTTGTGATCGAATAACAGCTTGTTTAGCTGATATTTTTTTAGGTTGAAAACCATTTTACAGAGATTTGAATCAATGTAAAATGGTTTTTGTTTTTGCATTAAATTAGGTAGAATTCTAAACTTTGGCATTCCTTTAAAATTTACTACTTTTGCACTCTAAATTTTATGTCATGGCGAAAAGAAAGTATAAAATATCGGTTATTCAGTTGAACCTGAATGATGTTGCCGAAAATAATCTTAAAAAATGTATCAGCTGGGTAAGAGACGCTGCAAGTCAAGGTGCAGAAGTTATCTTATTACCTGAATTATATAGCAGTCATTATTTTTGTCAAAGTGAAGACGTAGAGAATTTTGCATTAGCAGAACCACTTTACAGCACTTCATTTATCGCATTCAGCGAATTGGCAAAAGAATTAGGAGTAGTAATTATTGTTCCTTTCTTCGAGAAAAGAATGGCTGGAATCTACCATAACAGTGCTTATATCATTGATACTGATGGAACTGAAGCTGGTTTGTATCGTAAAATGCATATTCCAGATGATCCTCATTTCTATGAAAAATTCTATTTCACGCCAGGTGATTTAGGTTTCCAAGCGATTGAAACTAAAAAAGGAACTGTTGGAACTTTAATCTGCTGGGATCAATGGTATCCGGAAGCAGCTAGAATTACAGCGCTTAAAGGAGCAGAAGTTTTATTCTATCCAACAGCTATTGGATGGCATCCAAAAGAAAAAGAACAATACGGAGAAAATCAATACGGCGCTTGGATGAACGTGATGAAAGGACATGCAGTAGCAAATGGTGTTTTTGTAGCAGCAGCTAACCGAATTGGTTTAGAAAAATATATTGATGGAACAGAAGGAATCCAATTCTGGGGAGCTTCTTTTATCGCTGGACCGCAGGGAGAAATTTTAGCTCAAGCTTCACATGATAAAGAAGAAATTTTAATTGCTGAGGTTGACTTAGATCTTCAAGAAAATGTACGTCAGAACTGGCCATTCTTCAGAGATAGAAGAATTGATGCTTTTGGAGATATTACAAAAAGAGCAATCGATAAATAATCAATTTATCTAAAATATAAAAAAAGGACAAAAATTCACATTTTGTCCTTTTTTTATGGAAGCTTCGAAGAAGCTAAATATTTATAGCATTTCAATAAGACAAATGGAAAAGCTCGGGAGGAGCGACATATATAAGTTTCAAAAGAGCATTTCTCTCCGCCGGAGCTTTATATTATAAACATTTGCCATTTGCTATAAATATTTAACTTCTTCGAGGCTTTATAATTAGTATTCAAAATTTAGTCTTTTAAACTCTTTTTTTATAAACAAAAAGGAGCCATTCAATTGAATAGCTCCTTTTATTGTTTTTAGCTTTATATATAGATTACTTCACTTGGAAAGTAACTCGTCTCACGATTTGACGTGCTTCTTTAGAATTTTTGTTAACTGAAGTATCTTCTCCATTAGCAATTACATTCAATCTTGAAGCATCAATTCCTGCATTTACTGCTACTTTTTTCACAGCTTCAGCTCTTTTTCTAGACAATTCAGTGTTGTAGTCTGAATTTCCAATTTCATCAGCATAACCAATAATATCTGCTGATTTTCCAGGATTATTTTTCAAGTATTTCACCAAGAAATCAACACCAGATAAAGAAGCGTTTGTAGGTTTAGACGAATTGAAGTCGAAGTAAACATTTACATAACCACCGTTGATTAGTTCCTCAACAGTATTGTTTGTAGCTGTTCCAGCTCCTTTTTTCTCGTAAGTTTTGTCTAAGTAGCTTTCTAACTCATCTGGAACACCATTTTGATTGGTGTCAATAGATTGTCCTTTTGTGTTAACAGCAACTCCTGCAATAGAATTTGGTTCTAAATCGTATAAATCAGCAACTCCATCTTTGTCTGAATCTATAAGACCAGTTTCGATTAAGTCGACTCTTTTTTCCAATTCGCTAATTCTATCTTCTTCGCCAACCCAGTCAGCATGTTTCTGGTTTTTGCCTAAGTAGAACGTTAAACCTACAGAAGCATTTAATAAAACGCCATCAAAAGAACCTGTGGTTGTATTACCCATTCCGTCGAAATTCCAGTTTTGTCTTCCGTTAACAATTCCGGTAAGATCTCCTGTTAAAGCTACTCGGTCACTTAATCTAATTTGTCCAGTTAAACCTGCAATTCCGTGTGCCATGTAATCCTGACCTCCAAATCCAGTTTCAGTGCTAATTTGAGAAACTCCAAAACCACCATGAGCTAAAAGTCCAATTGTGTTTGTCCATGTTTCAAAATTTAAAGCGCGTCCAACATTGATAACTCCTTGTAAACTTGCTCTAACATAACGGCTTTCAAAATCTGGAGTATTTTTTTTCTCTTTAAATTGGTCATAACCAACATCCAATTTTACACCAAACTTTGGACTAAACATATATCTTACACCCAAATCTCCGTGGAAAAAGTTTAATGATTCTGTTGTATAACCTGGAGTCATTGTTCTGGTTGGTTTGTTAACCCCGCCATTCAGTTCGATCGACCATTTGTTGTATTCTTGATCTACACTAGGTTTGGTAGAAGTGGTAGCCATATTTTGAGCGCCTGCAGCAAATGATAGTAATAATAAGGATACTGATACTAATTTCTTTTTCATGATATCAAAAATTAAATTGTTTTTATTTTAAACTCTGAAACAAAATTAGAGGTCGAATTTTAGAATGTGTTGTATATGCCCTTACATAATTCCCATATTTTGGCTTTTAATTGTGTAAATCCGTTAAAATAAGTTTAATAGAAGACATAAAAAAAGGACAAAATTCACATTTTGCCCTTTTTGCTATCCTAAAAAGAGTTATTATTTTAAATCTGGCTGATAAATTTTAACAGATCCGTCTCCCTCGCTGCTTACCACTAACAAGCTTCTTTTTGTAGGGCTTTTTGAAGCCGGAATAAAAAGAATACCTTCTGGAGCATCACCTGTTTTTACGGTTTGTAAATATTGAGGTGAAGTTGGATTTGTAGCATCATAAACCATAAAAGCATCAGATCTTTCTAAACCAACAAATAGAATGTTTTGGCTTCCCATTTTTGCAGATACGACAGCTTCTGGTTCAGAACCTTTGTCGTCACTTCTTTTATCGTCATATGTGCCAATCTCGTTCGTCTTTTTATCAACATCATTTTTACTGTCAAAAACGATTTTTCCTGTGTTTCCATTCCAGATTGAAAAAGATCTTCCTCCAAAACTCACCATTTGATCCAAATCTCCATCTCCGTCAGTATCTCCCATATCGGTAACAAGATTTAATCTTCCTAAATTGGTGTCTAATTTTAAAGTAGCTGCATCTGGAAAAGCTGTTGCATCTAGTGTCATGCTTTTCATACGCTTTACATCAGTATAAGCAGTATATTCTCTAGCATCCCCTTCGTTTGCAGTAACAAAATAAGGAGTATTGTTTACTGTAAAATGACTGATAGCATCTGGCATATAAAGCCCTTTTACTTTCCAAGGATTAAAGGCAATTTTGCTATCGCTATCGCTTACATCAATTGCGTTTTCAGCTGTGTTGTAGTCTTTTAATCCTAAAGGATAAATAGCAGTAATCGTTTTAGAAGTTAAATCAACTTTTGCAACGCCATTATTTTCCTGTAAGGTTACCCAAGCAGTTTTAGAATCGTCAGAAATGGTAATGTATTCTGGTTCGATATCTTGAGCAAAACTAGTTTTTGCAAATTTTGAAATTCTGAATCCGTCTTTTTTTAAAGCTTCTGCTTGACCAGCAAATGAAGCAAAATCTAAAGTTGTTACATTATAAGAGCTTGTTTCAATAATAGAAACAGTTCCGTTTGGATCTTGCGAGTAATCTGCATTTGGCTCACCTTCATTTGCTGTCATGATATATTTCCCGTCTGGAGAAAAAGTAATCATATCAGGCAATGCTCCAACGGTAACTTGTTTGATTAAGCTATAGTCAGAAGTATTAAAAACAACTACTTTTCCGTTTCCTTGTTTGTTTACACTAGATTCTAAAGCTACAGCCAACTTTCCGTCAAAAACAGAAACGCTGTTTGCAGCACCTTCGTAAGACGCTAAATCAATTTTTCCGATTTTAAGTGGTTTTGTAGGGTCTGTGATATCAATAACATCAATCTGGTTTACACCGCTGTTGTTTACAGTAAATAGGCGCTTTGTTTTTTCGCAGTAAGCAGAAATCTCAGCAGCAGCTTCTCCACCAATGGTAATAGAACCAATTTCTTTAAAAGTTCCGGGATTTTCGTTTGCAACAACTTCAGGTTCGCTTTTCGAGTTTTCATCATTGTTACAGCTTGCTAATATGAATAGCGCTGCTAATAATGAGATTGATAAATTTTTCATGTGTTAGTTTTTAGTTTTGGCAAAAGTAATTCTGAGGTCTCTGTTAAATATTAAGGCTGTATTATTTAATCTTTAACTTAAATTTTGCAGGATAAATTTTGTGAAATCATGAGGAATTTTAATCAGATGTTTTATAATCCTAACGAATGCTTATCTTTGCACTTTCTAAATTAGAACCTATTTATGTCAACAAATAATAGAAGATTTCCAGCAGAATGGGAAAAACAGCAAGGAATTGTATTGTGCTTTCCGCATAATGGTAATGATTGGCCAGGAAAATACGAAGCAGTTCAATGGGCTTTTGTAGAATTTATAAAAAAAGTAGCCACTTTTGAAACTGTTTTTTTGGTTGTAGCCGACGAAAAACTAAAAGAAAAAGTTGCTGATATGCTTGAAAGAGCTCGTGTAAATCTTAAAAATGTTTCTTATATCATTCATAAAACCAACAGAAGCTGGATGCGTGACTCAGGACCAATTATTGTGAAAAATGGTTCGAAAAGAGAAGCATTAAATTTCAATTTTAACGGTTGGGCGAAATATAAAAATTATCAATTAGATAAATTTGTTCCAGGTAAAGTGGCCGATTTTATTGATGTGCCGCTAACGCAGGTAATGTACAAAGGAAAACCCGTAATTGTTGAAGGTGGGGCGATTGATGTAAACGGAAAAGGAACTTTATTGACTTCTGAAGAATGCTTAATGCATCCAACAATTCAGGTTCGTAACGCTGGCTTTACCAAAGAAGATTACGAAGCAGTTTTTAAAGAATATCTTGGGGTTACCAATGTAATTTGGTTAGGTGATGGAATAGAAGGAGATGATACGCACGGACATATCGACGATTTATGTCGATTTGTCAATGAAGATACGATTGTAACAATTGTAGAAACAGATAAAAACGATTCAAATTACAAACCTTTGCAGGATAATTTGAAACGTCTGCAAAACGCAAAATTAGAAAACGGAAAATCTCCTGTGATTGTGGCACTTCCAATGCCAAAACGTGTAGATTTTGAAGATTTAAGATTGCCAGCAAGTTATGCTAATTTCTTGATTTTGAATAATTGTGTTTTAGTGCCAACATTCAACGATAGTAATGATCGTGTAGCTTTAAATATTTTAGCAGAATGTTTCCCAGATAGAGAGGTAATCGGTATCAGCTGTATTGATTTCATCTGGGGATTTGGAACATTACATTGTTTAAGTCAGCAGATTCCTGCATAAAAATAGTAGCCGCAGATTATAAAGTAATCGTTTTGATTTTTTTAATCTGTGATAAAATGATCAGATATTCAGAGACTTTCTTATAATATTTAAGCTGTCACCAAAAGTGGCAGCTTTTTTTGTTGTATATTTAACAGACAGATTTGCCGCGTGTCCCAACATCCTTCTTATATTCGTATGTTCAACAATGCAGAAATGCAGATTTAATTTTATATGAAGAAAATATTTTTTATTCTTTCCGTGCTTTCTTCAGGAGTTCTATTTTCACAGTCTGAGTCGCAGGAAAAAAATGAGCTTACATTTGCTACCTACAATGTAAGTATGGAATCTGATAATTATTCTCCCAAAGGCGCAATGGGAAAATCTGAGCAGATATTGATTAAGCAGCTTAGTTCAGGAAATAATACTCAAATCAGAAATATTGCCCAGATTATTCAGACCGTTAGGCCAGATGTTATTCTGTTAAACGAATTTGATTATATTAAAGATCCTGAACTTGGTGTAAAGGCGTTTATAAAAAATTATTTGAATGTGAGCCAAGGCGAAGCAACAGCTATCGATTATCCTTACTACTATTATTCAACAGTGAATACGGGTCAGCCAAGTCCTTACGATTTGAACAATGACGGAAAGTTGGATAATTTTGGAAATGATGCATGGGCGTTTGGTATGTATCCCGGGCAATATGGAATGATGTTTTTGTCTAAATATCCTATTGATGTTAAGGCAGTTCGCACTTTTCAGCATTTTAAATGGAAAGATATGCCAGGAGCATTGATTACAAAAAAAACAGATGGATCGGATTGGTACAGTAAGAAAGCATGGAAGGAATTTCCGTTATCTTCAAAATCGCATTGGGATGTTCCTGTACAGATTGGCAATAAAATAGTTCATGTTTTAGTCAGTCATCCAACTCCTCCTACTTTTGATGGTGCTGAAGATCGAAACGGAAAAAGAAATCATGATGAAATCCGATTCTGGAGAGATTATATTTCAGACAACTCGGCTTCGTATATTTATGATGATAAAGGAGTAAAAGGTGGTTTGTCTCCAAATTCTCGATTTGTAATATTGGGCGATCAAAACGCTTCGCCGGTTGAGGGAGACGCCATTAGAGAAGGCATAAAATTCTTAATAGAAAGTCCGAAAATTAATAGCGACTTTACGCCTGCAAGTAAAGGTGGCGCAGAATTTAGTCCTAAAAATCCTTTTGGAGTTAATCATACTGCCTTTTGGAGAATGCGAGCTGATTATGTATTGCCGTCCAAACTTGGATTTAAGGTGGTCAATAGCGGTGTATTCTGGCCTGCAAAAGGACAGCCAATGTCGCAATTAGTTGAAAAACGTGAATCCAGCTCAGATCATCGTTTGGTTTGGGTAAAGGTGGTTTTATAATAAATAATTTTTTCCTTTCAATTTTAGTTTAATGTAAAAGCATAAAAAAACCTTGGCATTGCCAAGGTTTTTTATTTTTATTTATCTTCAGATGTTAAATCTGCTCTTCATTGTCTTGTAAATGGAGGTAACAATTGGCTAGAAACTTCTCCAAAACCAATTCTTACTTCGTTATTTTCACAGAAACCGCGAATAATTACAGTGTCATTATCTTCAATAAATTTACGTTCGCTTCCATCTTTCAATTTTAATGGATTTTTTCCTCCCCAAGTTAATTCCAGCATAGAACCAAAACTATCAGGAGTTGGACCAGAGATAGTCCCAGAACCCATCATATCGCCAGAATTTACACGACATCCGTTTGAGGTATGGTGTGTCAATTGCTGAGCCATAGACCAATACATATATTTAAAGTTCGATCTTGAAATAACAGTTTCTTCTTGATCTTCTGGTTGTAAAGAAACTTCCAAATGGATGTCAAAAGCTTTTTTGCCTTTTGTTTGTAAATAAGGAAGCGGCGAAGGATCTTGTTTTGGACCTTTTGTTCTGAAAGGCTCCAAAGCATCCATAGTTACAATCCAAGGAGAAATGGATGTGGCAAAGTTTTTAGCTAAAAATGGTCCAAGAGGCACATATTCCCATTTCTGAATATCGCGAGCACTCCAGTCATTTAGTAAAACCATTCCGAAAATATAGTCTTCAGCTTCATAAGTTGAAATATTCTCGCCCATTACATTCACATCTGTAGTGATAAAAGCAGTTTCCAATTCGAAATCTACTAAGCGTGAAGCACCAAAAACAGGAGTGTCATGACCAGCAGGCAGAGTTTGTCCCATTGGTCGGTGAACTGGAATTCCGGAAGGCACAATTGTAGAGCTTCTTCCGTGATATCCAACTGGAATATGAAGCCAGTTTGGCAATAACGCATTCTCAGGATCACGGAACATTTTACCTACGTTTGTAGCGTGTTCTCTACTTGAGTAAAAGTCAGTATAATCACCAATTAAAACAGGAAGTTGCATCTCTACATCTTCAATTTTAAATATAACAATATCTCGATGTTTTGTTGAATCTCTTAGTTGCGGATTGTTTTCGTCGAAAATATCTGCGATACGATTTCGAACCAAACGCCATGTTTTTTTTCCGTCAGAAATAAAATCATTCAGCGTATCCTGCATAAACATATCATCGGTTAATTCTATTCCTTCAAAATAGTTTAATTGCTGTAAAGCCCCTAAATCTATGGCATAATCGCCAATTCTCGTTCCTACTGTAACGACATTTTCTTTGGTAAGAAATACACCAAAAGGAATATTCTGAATAGGGAAGTCGCTATTTTGAGGCACTTCTAACCATGATTTTCTACTGGTATCGTTGGCGGTTATTGGCATGTTTAATGTTAATTGTTTGTTGAAAAATTACATGTCAAATATATCATAATCTAGCTGTTTGACAAACGTTTTTTTGTATTTTTGCGTGAAATTAACGAAAAACAAAAAAATGCAACGCGACGAACAAATTTTTGATCTTATCCAAGAGGAAAAAGAAAGACAAATTCACGGACTAGAGCTTATCGCTTCTGAGAATTTTGTAAGTGATGAAGTAATGGCAGCAGCAGGGTCTGTTTTAACTAATAAATATGCTGAGGGTTATCCTGGCAAAAGATACTACGGCGGTTGCGAAGTAGTTGACGTTATTGAGCAGATTGCAATTGACAGAGCTAAAGAATTGTTTGGCGCTGAATATGCAAACGTACAGCCTCACTCAGGTTCTCAAGCAAATACAGCTGTATACCACGCTTGTTTAAATCCTGGTGATACTATTTTAGGTTTCGATTTATCTCACGGAGGTCACTTAACTCATGGTTCTCCTGTAAACTTCTCAGGACGTTTATATCGTCCAGTATTCTACGGTGTAGATGCTGAAACTGGTCGTTTAGATTATGATAAAATTCAAGAAATTGCAACTAAAGAACAGCCAAAATTAATCATCGCTGGAGCTTCTGCTTATTCTCGTGATATGGATTTTGCTCGTTTCAGACAAATTGCTGACAGCGTAGGAGCGATCTTATTTGCTGATATTTCTCACCCGGCTGGTCTTATTGCAAAGGGACTATTAAATGATCCAATTCCACATTGTCATATTGTTTCTACAACAACTCACAAAACATTAAGAGGACCACGTGGAGGTTTGATTTTAATGGGTAAAGATTTCCCAAATCCACAAGGATTAACAACTCCAAAAGGAGAAATCAGAATGATGTCTTCATTATTAGACTTAGCGGTTTTCCCAGGAAATCAAGGTGGGCCTTTAATGCACATTATTGCAGCTAAAGCAGTTGCTTTTGGTGAAGCTCTTAAAGATGAGTTCTTTACTTACGCAATGCAATTGCAAAAAAATGCAAATGCAATGGCTGACGCTTTCGTAAAAAGAGGTTACAACATTATCTCTGGCGGAACTGATAACCACATGATGCTTATTGACTTAAGAAATAAAAATATTTCTGGTAAAGAAGCTGAGAATGCATTAGTAAAAGCTGAAATTACAGTAAACAAAAACATGGTTCCTTTTGACGATAAATCTCCATTTATCACTTCTGGAATTCGTGTTGGAACAGCTGCAATCACAACTCGTGGTTTAGTTGAAAAAGATATGGAAACTATTGTTGAGCTTATCGATAAAGTTTTGTCTAACCATACAGATGAAGCTGTTATTGAAGAAGTTGCTGAACAAGTAAACGATATGATGAGCGAAAGACCAATTTTTGCTTACTAATTAAGATAAGTCTTAAAGTTTTAAAATCGAAAGTCAAAAGCCTTATTTTTGACTTTCGATTTTTGCATTTATAACTCATAACTCATAATTAAGAAATGGGCGTATTAAGATTACAATTGCCAACCGACCCAAGATGGGTAAATATTGTTGAGAAAAACATTGAAGAAATCTTAACAGATCACGCGTGGTGCGAACAAAAAGCAGCAACAAACGCGATTACAATTATTACAAACAATCCAGAGCATCAGGATTTGGTTCAAGATTTATTGGCTTTAGTAAAAGAAGAAGTAGATCATTTCGAGCAAGTTCATAATATCATCATTAAAAGAGGACTAAAATTAGGTCGCGAGCGTAAAGACGATTACGTAAACGAACTTTACCAATACATGAAAAGAAGCGGTGACGGAAGCCGTGTTTCTGGTCTTGTAGAAAGGCTTCTTTTTTCCGCTATGATCGAAGCTAGAAGTTGTGAACGTTTTAAAGTGCTTTCAGAAAATATTCAAGATGAAGAATTAGCAGTTTTTTATAGAGAATTAATGGAAAGCGAAGCAGGACATTACACCACTTTCATCACTTATGCTCGCAAATACGGAGTTGGAATTGATGTTGAAAAACGTTGGAGAGAATGGTTGGCTTTTGAAGAATCTATCATTACCAATTACGGAAAAGGAGAAACTATTCACGGATAAGTTTTTTGTTTGTTTTGTTTCAGGTTTAAAGTTTCAAGTTTGTCAGGCTGAGCGAAGTCGAAGCCCGCGCAAAGTACATCAAATTAAAAGAGCTTTAATCAGTGCTTTCGCGAAAGCAAACTAATGGACAATTGTTCACAAGTTCAACTTTTTGTTAATCTAATATCTGAAATCTAAAATCAGAAATTCTTACATTTGAGAGTAACCAAAATCTCGAACTATGAGAATAGAAATGGACCTGAAGCTTGGCTTTAAAGACGTCATGTTTAGACCTAAAAGATCAACGCTCAAAAGCAGATCTGAAGTTTCCTTAGAACAAAATTTTAAGTTTTTGCACAGCACTGCTAGTTGGGCAGGAATTCCGATTATGGCGGCCAATATGGATACGGTAGGAACTTTTGAAATAGCGAAGGTTTTAGCAAAAGAAAAACTTTTTACGGCCATTCATAAACACTACACTTTAGAAGAATGGAATAATTTCTTAAAAAATGCAACTCCAGATTTCTACGATTATATTGCGGTAAGCACTGGGACAGGAAAAGAAGATTTTGAGAAAATCGAAAAAATAATCTCTGCAAATCCTTTACTGAAATTTATCTGTATTGATGTTGCCAATGGTTATTCGGAACATTTTGTTCAATTTTTAAAGAAAACCAGAAAACAGTATCCTGATAAAATCATTATTGCAGGAAACGTCGTTACAGGAGAAATGACCGAAGAACTATTATTAGCCGGCGCTGATATTGTAAAAGTCGGAATTGGTCCTGGTTCTGTATGTACAACGCGTGTTAAAACGGGTGTTGGTTATCCGCAATTGTCTGCAATTATAGAATGCGCTGATGCCGCTCACGGTTTAGGCGGACATATTATAAGCGATGGAGGATGTACAACTCCAGGAGACGTAGCCAAAGCTTTTGGTGCTGGTGCCGATTTTGTAATGTTAGGCGGAATGCTGGCAGGACATACCGAAAGTGGTGGAGAACTAATCGAAGTAAATGGCGAAAAATTCAAACAGTTTTACGGAATGAGTTCGAAAACCGCAATGGACAAACATGCTGGAGGCGTTGCAGAATACAGGGCAAGTGAAGGAAAAACAGTTCAAGTTCCGTTTAAAGGCGAAGTAATTTATACGGTTTTAGATATTTTAGGCGGAATAAGAAGTACTTGCACTTACGTTGGAGCCTCACGATTAAAAGAATTGACTAAACGAACGACTTTCATCCGCGTAAGCGAACAAGAAAATCAAGTTTTTACAAAATAAAAATATATTTCAAAATACATTATGATTAGCATTTCAGAAGCAGGGTTAGGTGATATCTCTACAATTCAGAAAATTACAAACATCACTTGGCCTATTACTTATGGAGAGATATTATCCAAAGAGCAATTAGATTATATGTTAGGTTTGTTTTATTCTGATGAGGCTTTAGCAAAGCAAATTGAGAATAAAGAACAATTATTTTATCTCATTCTAGATTCTGACTCTACAATTGGCTTTATAGGAATTGAACACAATTATAAAAATGAAGCTATAACCAAAATTCATAAAATCTATCTTTTGCCAGAAACACAAGGAAAAGGTTTTGGTAAAATAGTATTTGAAGAAATCGCAAAAATGGCTTCAGAAAATAATTCCAATCAACTTTTATTAAACGTAAATCGCTTTAATACTGCTTTAAATTTCTATAAAAAACTAGGTTTCGAAATTAAAGAAACCGTTGATATAGAAATTGGGAATGGGTATTTGATGGAGGATTATGTGATGGAGAAGGAAATTTAATTTAACCAAGGGTGTTTACTCGAAAATCAAAGAAAGTTTTATTGACTAAATTATATTTTATATTCCAATAATAACTGCCTCCATCTTCGACATCATACCATTCGGTTTTCCATTTTTTTTCTGAAGTGTAATTTTCTCTCCAAAGAAAATTTATATAAATAATTCTTTCCCCTTTCTCGTTAAAAAAGCCAATATATTGTCTATTGTACTTATCTAAGTTTTTGTGTATTAAAGGGGTTAATTTATTAGTGTTGATAGCTTTTATGTTTTTATTAAGCAAAAATTCTAATTCTTTGATTTCATTTGAAGTAGGGGTGAAGCGCTCTGAATTATCAAAAAGATAGGAATCATAATCTTTTGAAAAAATTACTCCTATGTTTTTATGCGAAGTTGTTTTTTGAGAGTATGTTATTAGATGAAAGAGTAAAAAAAGAAGAATAGAAAGCTTTTTCATTTGTTTTATTAAAATTAAAAATTAATTCAACTCACAATCACATCATGAGTAAACAGCAAACCTTTCACTTCATTCAAAGAAAAAACTGCTTTCTTCAATTTAGTTTTTGATGGATCAATAGTATAATTAAAACTCGTTTTAAAATCGGCTTTATTGGCGATGGCTTTGCTGAATTCTGAACGATATAAATCACAATTGTCAAAAATTACGCTCGTTAAATCTGCGGCCATAAAATCTACAGCAATTAAACTGCAATTGATAAATGGAGTTCCTTTTAGTTTTAAGGTATAAAACTTAGAAAAATCGAGAATGCAATCATTAAAACGAACTTCAAAAATGAGTTTGTCGCACATGGCAAAATTCACTTCTTTAATTTCACATCGGTTAAAAGTGACCGTTCTCAAAGCGACATAATTGATTTTGGCTTCGCTGAAAATACAATCATTAAAAACGCAGTCGATAAAAGTAACGGCAAGAAAAGTGCAGGCAGAGAAATTACAATTGTTAAAAACGCAAGATTCAAAGTCCTTAAAATTCAAATCATCTTTGTCGTAAACAATTGTATTGTACTCTTTATCAAGAAAATATTCGCTTTCTTTTTTCAACTCCTTTTGGTAATTATTTGAGAGTGAAAAGGTAGTGATTTAGCATAAAATAATCTGAACAAATCATAAATGATTTTGATTCTATTCACATTTTTAATGCATAAAATACTGTAGCTTTACACTTATTTTTAAGTCAAAACATATCAATTTTATTATATGGAACCAACAAGAAAGGAACACGATTTTTTAGGAGAATTAGAAATTCCGAATCATTTATACTACGGAATCCAGACTTTTAGAGCGGTAGAAAACTTTAATATTACAGGAATTCCAATTTCAAAAGAACCTTTATTCATAAAAGCTTTAGGATATGTAAAAAAGGCTGCAGCTTTGGCTAATAAAGATTGCGGAGCATTAGACTCTAAGATTGCTGAAGCGATCTGCTACGGAAGTGATCAAGTTATTGCAGGTAAATTTGATCAGGAATTCGTTAGCGATTTAATTCAAGGCGGTGCAGGAACTTCTGTGAATATGAATGCCAATGAAGTAATTGCCAATATTGGTTTGGAATATCTTGGCCATAAAAAAGGAGAGTATAATTTTCTGCATCCAAACAATCATGTAAACTGTTCTCAATCTACAAATGATGCGTATCCATCGGCTTTTAGAATTGCTTTGTATCTTAAAATGGAAAGCTTTATTAAAACTTTTGCAGGTTTAGAAACTGCTTTCGCTAAAAAAGGCGAGGAGTTTAAAGATGTCCTGAAAATGGGAAGAACTCAATTGCAAGATGCTGTTCCGATGACTTTAGGACAAGAATTTAAAGCTTATGCTACAACAATTGGAGAAGATATTCAGCGTTTGAAGAATGCTCAAGAATTGCTTTTGGAAATTAATATGGGCGCAACCGCAATTGGAACAAAAGTAAATGCGCCAGAAGGTTATCCTGAAATCTGCGTGAAATATTTGGCAGATGAGGTTGGAATTCCGTTGACACTTTCTCCAGATTTAATTGAAGCTACTGTAGATACAGGAGCTTACGTTCAGATTATGGGAACTTTAAAACGTTCTGCGGTTAAGATTTCTAAAATTTGCAACGATTTACGTTTATTGAGTTCAGGACCAAGAACAGGTTTTAACGAAATCAATCTTCCAGCGCGCCAGCCAGGTTCGTCTATTATGCCAGGAAAAGTAAATCCTGTAATTCCAGAAGTGGTAAATCAGACTTGTTTTTATGTAATTGGCCAAGATTTAACGGTTACAATGGCGGCAGAAGCAGGACAATTGCAATTAAACGTAATGGAGCCTGTAATTGCTTTTGCGATGTTTACTTCGTTGGATTATCTTTCAAATGCGATTCAGACTTTAATTGATAAATGTATTAACGGAATCACAGCAAATGTTGATCACTGTTACAATATGGTGATGAACAGTATTGGAATTGTAACGCAATTGAATCCAATTTTAGGTTACGAAGAAAGTGCAAGTATTGCTGGAGAAGCTTTAAAAACAGGTAAAAGTGTTCATCAAATTGCGGTTTTAGAGCGAAAATTGATTACACAAGAAAAATGGGATGAAATTTATTCTTTAGAAAATCTAATTCATCCAAAGTTTATAACTAAATAATATTAAATAGCGATATGAAAAAGCCGTCAAATATTTTTTTGACGGCTTTTTTTGTTAAAATATTTTTAAAATTATTTGGTTTTAGTGTTTAACATGTTGAAAATAAGACTTATATTTACAATGAGATAGTAGTCTTATTTCTAAAACAAAACTTTACAATGGTGTTTTTTTTTGAAAATAAAGCCGTTCAGTACAAGTGTAAAATCCTAGGATTGCTATTTTTTATTTCCTTCAATTTGTTCGCTCAAGAAGAAATTCAAAATCCTGAAATTCAAAACCCAAAAATCTGTCCACCTAAAACGATATTTGATATCTTTAAAAAAGATGACGACGCACTAGTCGTTAAGCCTACAAAAAACAATTTTTTCTTGGTAATTCCTGCAATAGGTTCGCAACCCGCAACGGGTTTCTTTTTTGGTGCGGTCGCTCAGTACACATTTAAAGGGAAAGAAGAAAAAGACAAATATTCTATTGCTAACATCGGAATTACTTACACCTTAAAAGATCAATGGCTGGTCAATGTAAAAAACAATATTCTGCTCAAGAATAATAAAATCTTTTTAAGCGGAGACTACCGATTGTATCTGTTTTCTCAACCCAATTATGGTTTAGGAACCGATATAATTCCGCCAAGACGAGACCGTCCGCCCGGTTTTAGTGTAGATTCATTAGCTCAGGATATGGATTACAATTACTTTAAATTTCATCAGACGGTTTCTTTTGAGGTTAAAGAGAATTATTATGTAGGTGGAGGCATCAATATTGACTGGTATTCGAGTATAGATGACAAAGAATTAGATATTGCAAATGGAAAATATACCTATCATTATAATTACAGCCAAAAATATGGTTTTGATAATACAGAGTATTTTTTAAACGGAGTAAGTTTAAATCTGGTTCATGATTCGCGAGACAATCAAGTAAATGCATCAAAAGGCTGGTTTGCCAATATCAATTACAGATTTAATCCAGTAATCTTTGATAATCAGGATTACAGTAATGTTTTGTTTGCAGAATACCGTCATTTTATTCCTGTTTCGCATAAAAATCCGCGTTATATTTTGGCCATTTGGACTTACGGACAATTTGTGACCCGAGGGAAAGTTCCGTACTTAAATCTTCCTGCAATTGGCTGGGATCAGCGCAGCAGAAGTGGAGAAGGGTATACACAGGGTTTGTTTAGAGGAAATGGTTTAGTGTATTTATCGACAGAATTTAGGTTTCCAATTACCTGTAATCAATTGCTGAGTGGCACTGTTTTTACCAATTTTGTAACTACAAGTAATTCAGATAACGATCTTAAATTATTCAAATCAATTCAGCCCGCCGCGGGTATTGGTTTAAGGCTTTTAATTGATAAAGCGTCCAAAACCAATCTTATTTTTGATTACTCGTGGGGCAACAATTCTAAAGGATTTTATTTGAATGCTGGAGAAACTTTTTAATTTCAAAAAATTAAGAATCAAAAACTTTAATTCAGAAATAATATCAAAAAGCAGGCGATATGGCTTGCTTTTTTTATTCTTCATAATTAAATCATAATTTGTAAAGTTGTTTAAAATTATTTTAAATTGTATTCTTATTTTTGTTGTATATACAAACTTCTTAATATGAAATTACTGATAGTCGAAGATGAGCCAAATCTATTATCGATATTACGAAAAGGTTTTGCAGAGAATAATAATGAAGTAAGCGTTGCTATGGATGGTAAAACTGCCATGGAAATGATTCATAATTATATCTTCGATGTGGTGATTCTAGACGTTATGCTTCCTGATCTTAACGGAATTGAAATCTGCAGAAGACTTCGCGCAGCCAAAAACTTTGTGCCAATTTTGCTTTTAACCGCTTTAGGAACCTCAGAAAATATTGTAACGGGACTGAATGCAGGTGCAGATGATTATTTGGTTAAACCTTTTAAATTTGGCGAATTGGATGCTAGAGTGAATGCTTTGTATAGAAGATCGCAACAGGAAACAGAAAAAATCGACACTATTACAATTGGTGATTTAGAAATAAATGGACGTGCGAAAACAGTTAAAAGAGATGGAGAAAACATTATTTTGACTGCTAAAGAATTCAAACTTTTATATTATCTCGCTAAAAATACAGGCAGAATTGTTTCCAGAGATCAGATTTTGGATAATGTTTGGGATATTAATTTTGATATGAACACCAATGTTGTTGACGTTTATATTACATATTTAAGAAGAAAGATCGATAAGCCTTTTTCGACCAAACTTATTCATACCATGAAAGGTTTGGGTTATGTTATAAAACCATAATATGGATATAAGAAAAAAAATTACTTTTAATTACGTTGCCCTTTCTACCTTTAGTACGTCACTATTGTGTATCATTGTTTTTTTCTTGTTTAGAGAAAACAACCGTTACCATTTCTTAAAACGTCTAGACGATAGAGCAAAAATTGTTTCTTCTATCCATTTTCAAAAAGATCCAGAAAAAATTAAGTATTACAAAAATCTTAAAAAAAACGGGCTTGAAGAACTCATAGAAGAAGAGGAATATGTATTAAAAATCAATAGCCATAATAGTTTTGATTATAATACCAATCTAAATCTTCCAAACTCTTTTTATACCAATATTCTTAGAACAGGAAAAGATTCTTATGAAAGGGATAACAAATATTATTTAGGGCAGATTTTTCAAGAGAGCGATCAAAAATATATTGTGATTGTTGGAGCGAGAGATCGCAAAGGAAAAGATACAACGGTTTATATTGTTAAAATCATGCTGTTTGGCGGAATTGGATTCGTGATTCTTGCCTTTCTTTTAGGTCGATTTTTAGCAAAACGCGTCATTAATCCCGTAGCCAGAATTACAAAAGAAGTAAAAAGAATTAGCGCTTCTAATCTTCATAATCGTCTTCCCGAAGTTAAGAACTCTGATGAAATATCAGACTTGACAAATACTTTTAATAATATGCTGGATCGATTGGAGACATCTTTCGAAATTCAGGCTAATTTTATTAATAATGCTTCTCACGAATTAAAAACGCCAATAACAACCATTATTGCTGAAGCTGAAATTATGCTGCTAAAAGAAAGAGAAAAACATGAATATGTAGAATCTTTGCAAAATATTTATAGTCAAGCTTCACGATTAGGGAATCTAACAGAAAGTCTTCTTAAGCTTACGCAAACAGGATATGACGGACAAAAACAAGTATCGGATATTGCTCGCATGGACGAACTATTATTGGATGTAAAATCTGATCTCGATAAGATTTATCCTGACAACCGTGTAAGCATTAAACTTAATTTTGCTCCAGAAGATTCTAATTTACTGCTTTTGCCGTGCAATAAACCGCTTTTAGAATTGGCAATCAACAATATTATTACCAATGGCGTAAAGTATTCTGATAATAATGAAGTGTTTGTGAATCTTACGGCAAATAAAGAAATGATCAAAATCACGATCAATGATATCGGAATAGGAATTCCTCCAGAAGATATTCCGCATTTGTACGAACCTTTCTTTAGAGGTAAAATCGCTGCGAAATATATTGGCTATGGTTTAGGTCTTCCGTTAGCGTCTAAAATTATTAGAATGCACGATGGAGAACTTCAAGTGCAATCTGAACAAAACAAGGGAACAATTGTTACGATTATGTTCAAAAAATCCAATATTAAAAAATCTAATGTTTAATTTTAGAAAATTCTAATTTTAGATTAATAACAGTCTAATTTACTGAGAGTTATTTTGTAAGTATAAACTAAAAGAATATACTTATGAAAAATTTTCTTATACCTACAACTTTAAAAGATGACACCATTTCGGCTGTTAAATCTGCGGTAAATCAGTCTAAGAACACTGATTCGGAAATTATTTTAGTATTAGTTTCAGAAGCTCCTGATACATTTTCGTCATCGGGCTTTTTAAGAGAAATGAAATCCGGACTTACTAGGAGCCAAGAAGAAGTTCTGGAAACTTGCAGATATATTATTGATCATACTGCAAATGTCAAATTAAAAGTTCATAATCAATACGGACTTTCTGCACCGATTTTTAAGAGATTAATAGACGTTTTTTCGGTAAAATTGGTCATTCTCACACATTCTTATAAACAAGAAACCAAAAGAATTCATCAATATTTGGTGCAATTGGCAGGAAATCAAAAATGTCCAATTCTTCATTTAAGCACAGAAATCAATAAAGAAGTTTTCCATAAAGCACTCTATGTCGAAAATTCTAGCAAAAATATCCATGTAAAAGATGTGCAGGAATTTTTGAGCGCTAATTTCTCTTTCGAAATTGTAAGTCAGACAGCTAGTTTTGAAGATAACTACGAAAATGTTGCGCCGTTTTTATCAGAAGCCATTTCAAAACACAACATCGATATGCTAGTAGAAACCCGAAAAGGCGAAAAAATCAAGTTTAAAAAAGCTAAAAAAGAAAATGTCAATGAAAAACTAGGACTTCCAGTTCTTTCATTGTATGAAGAGATGGTTTAAGAGTTTGAGATTCTAAGTTTCTAAGACACTAAGTCTCTAAGCTTTTTAATTCTTAGCATCTCAGGACCTTAACATCTTAGCCTCTTAAAAAAAATTAATTTAAATCCGGAAATATGTTATTAAAGAAAAGAATACCAATGAAGTACGTTCTCGGGAAAATTAAAGTAGAAATTGCACTAGTATTGGCTTATACGATACTGTTTGAAATTTTCCATCACTATTTTATCAATCTTCCTGTAGATATCCCGATTGCCATTCCGACCATGATCGGAACGATTATTTCTCTATTATTGGCCTTTAAATCAAATCAGGCTTATGATAGATGGTGGGAAGCGAGAATTGTTTGGGGAGCCGTAGTTAACGATTCCAGAACCTTAATTCGTCAGGTATTGACGTTTTACGAGGATCCTGATTTTTCTGTTGAAGCTAGTGAATTCAAAGAAAATTTTGCTAAAAGACAAATTGCGTGGTGTTACAGTTTAGGGGAATCACTTAGAAAAAGAGATGCCATAAAACCGCTTGAAGGTTTAATTAGCGAAGAAGAAATTAAATATATCAAGAATCATCAAAACGTTCCGAATGCGATTTTAATGTTGCACGCGAGAGATTTGAGAAATGCGAAAAATGAAAAGAGAATCAACATGTATCAGCAGGTTGAAATCGATAATACTTTGTCGAGATTATGTGATGAAATGGGAAAATGTGAACGAATTAAAAACACGATTTTTCCAACAACATACAGTATGTACATTAGATTGACTTTATGTTTATTCATTTTTGTATTGCCTTTCGGATTAACAAGCGTATTAAGCTGGTTTGCCATTCCGCTGATTACTGCAATCGGTGCCGCTTTCTTTTTGATCGAAAGAATGGCGATTCATTTGCAAGATCCGTTCGAAAACAGACCAACAGATACGCCAGTTACTGCAATTGCAAATACAATTGAAAAAAATATCAAACAAATGCTAAACGAATATCAAAGCGAATTTGATATCCTGAAAGAATTTGATTTAAATGACGAACCTAAGAAAGTCGAAAAAGACGCTTATTTTGTCTTATAACTATTTAATTTTGGTCTTCTTTTAATTGTTGGCTGGACAGTGTGTAGTTGCGCTGTCCGGTTTTTTTGTCTTTGCGAGGAACGAAGAATCTCCACAAGTAACTCCGTTACAATTTTTCAATCTTTGCCGAGCTTCTCACGGAGATTTCTCCTTCGTCGAAATGACAATATTGTGTTTGTTTTTGGAGTCTAAAGCTGTTTCGCTAATCTTCCCAACGTCTGAATAGCAGTTCTCACTTCATTAGACCAAGGCAATCCAAAACTCAATCGCATGCAATTTGAAAACTGATCTTGAAATGAAAAGATCCTTCCTGGAGCAATGCTAATATTATGTTTCAGCGCTAAATGATAAAAAGCGGCTGTGTCGATTTTTTTATCCAATTCGAGCCATAAGAAGAATCCGCCTTGTGGTTGACTTACTTTGGTTCCTGCAGGAAAAGACTCTAAAACAGTATTAATGTAGTTAGTGCAGTTTCGATTCAGAATCTGACGAATTTTTCTAAGATGATTTTCGTAGCGGCCATTTTTTAGAAAATCGCCAACCACTTCGTGTGTAATTGTTGAATTGGAGATCGTATGGTACAATTTGGTTCTCAGAACTTCTTTTTTAAACTTCCCCGGAGAAACCCAGCCCACACGATAGCCTGGTGCCAGACTTTTCGAAACAGAACTGCAGCACAAAACAATCCCGCTTTCATCATAAGTTTTGCAATTCGTAGGACGGCTTGAACCGAAATATAAATCACCATGAATATCGTCTTCAATTAGAGGAACATTATAAAATTCCATTAAACGGACGATTTCCTTTTTATGTTCGTTTGGAAGCATACTTCCCGACGGATTGCTGAAATTAGTCATTAAAACACAAGCTTTTACTTTATTAGAAGCAAGAGTCTTTTTAACCGCTTCGAGTTCAATTCCAGTTGTCATATTGGTAGGAAGTTCCATTACATACAAACCTAGTGATCTTGCAAGCTGAAGAATACCAAAATAAATAGGACTTTCAGTAATAATAGTATCTCCTGGTTTAGTCAGTGCCAGCAAACAATTTGAAATTGCCGAAATACATCCTGGAGTCGTTATAATATCATCTTCAGTAAGAGAACCGCCCCAAGTAAAAGACCAGCGTGCAATTTCTTTTCTTAGATTACTGTTTCCTTCAATTTCTTCATAACTCGTTCCGCTGTTGGGCAGTTGACGCATAGCTTGAACCATTCCTTTATTTAGTTTTGCTATTGGAAGTAATTCATTAGAAGGGAAACCAAGCGAAAGCATCGTAATATCTTTTTTGCGCATATCACCGTAAACCAAATCCACTAAATCCTCACGTTCAATATTTTCAAGAGTTAAAAGCGGTTTACTTGCAGATGGTTCTGGAATTGTTCTGGCCGAAATATTACTTACATAATAACCTGATTGCGGTCTGGATTCAATCAAAGATCGGCTCTCCACTTCATAATATGCTTTGCTGACAGTACTCATGCTGTAGCCTGTTTCTGCACATACTTCTCTTATAGAAGGCAGTTTGTCGCCTACATTTAAAAGCCCAGATTTGATTTGTTTTTCGATGAGGTCAGCAAATTGAAGATATAAGTAATTGGAATTTTTCATTATCAAAATAAAAACTGTTATGCTGCAATTTACAAAAACTGTATCTGTATTGCTGTTTTATTTTTAAGAAATTTGCTTCATCAAAAGAAAACATTTCAAAAACAGCTTTAGTGAAAACAACAAAATATTATATAGCAGCTATTTCTGCCTTTACAACATGGGGACTTTTCAGTTTGGTTTTAAGACCAATTCATGAATATCCGTCATTAGATATTTTATTTTTCCGAGTTTTCAGCTGTAGTATTTTGATGCTTTTGATTGCTCTTTTATTCAAAAGAAAACAAATAAAAGAAACCATCGAGATCTTTAAAGCGTTGCCAAAATCAGAAAAAAGAAAATCAATTCTGCTTAATATTGGCGGGAGCGCATTTTTGATGGGAAATTGGTTTACGTATATTTATGTAATGAATCATGTCAGCGTAAAAGCAACTTCTCTGGCATATTTAGTTTGTCCTATTCTGACAACCATACTAGCTTATTTTATATTACAAGAAAAACTTTCTAAAACACAGTGGATTTCTGTAGGATTAAGCATTTCAGGCTGTGTGTTATTGTCATATGCCGCTATTATGGATATGGTTTTCAGTATCATTATAGGACTAACGTATGCCTCTTATTTAGTAAGCCAGCGCGCCAATAAAGGTTTTGATAACTTTATTGTACTGACTTTTCACATTACCTTGGCAGCATTAGTATTATTACCGTTTTATCCGGTTTTTGGGGGACCGGTTCCAACGGAATTTAAGTTTTATCTCTGCATTGAAACCATTGCAATTGTATTTACTATAATTCCGTTATTTCTCAATTTGTATGCACTCTCAGGAATCAACTCTTCGACAGTTGGAATGTTGTTAAACATTAATCCGATGATTGCATTTGGTTTGGCGGCCTTTTTCTTCAAAGAAAATATTACGCCTTTGCAGATTACAGCATACGGTATCATTTTTACCGCAGTGTTAGTTTTTAATTCGCATCATATTTTTGCCATAAAGCAAAAAATGACCTCAATATCCAAGGGTTCTTAATTCTTAGTTTTCATATTTTTTATTGGTTTAAAATCGAAAATTGTCAGAATCTTAACAGGATGTTTAAACAGGAATGAGTATATTTCATTCCTGTTTTTTTATGTTCTAAACAGAAAAATTATTTAGCCACTGATTTAAAGGATTAAAAAGATTATAATCTTTGGACTAAAAATTTTTGCCACGAATTACAAGAATTACCACGAATTAATTTGTTATAGAATTGAGAATAAAATTTGTGCAAATTCGTGTAATTCGTGGCAAACAAAAAATCCTTTCTAATCTGTGTAATCTGTGGAAAAAAAAAACTATTACAAACCGAATCTTAATATTATGAAAGCTGCCAAACTTCAAGCCTTTACTCCATTATTTTATTTAGTGTGGTCAGATGATTTACTGACACAAAAAGAATTTACAACTTTAAAAGAATTTATAAATTCCCTTAATGTATTATCTCAAGAAGAAAAAGAATATTTGCTTTCTAAAGCCGATATTTCAAATCCGCCTTCGCGAAATGAACTCACACAATGGAAATTGGATATCGAAAAAAGTATTCAAGATACTTCTTCAATCAAATCGATTTTTGATATTGCAAAAGCACTTTCAGGAACCGATTTAGATTTAACGCCAATCGAATCTGATTTCAAAAAACTAGAGAATGATTTAGGAATTTTGGGCGAAGAAGCATTGCAAAATTTCAAGACAAAAGCAGGTTCTTTTACAGCCAATTCTCAAACTAATGTCAGTTTTGACATTCAGAAAATCACAAAAATTTTAGATGGAAAGGAAGCAGCAATAATAAAAAGAGTAAAAGCAGTGATTTCGAGACCCGAATTTGCTTATGAAACTTCTACCGATATCAATGTTTTCAGACAGACTGTCTATAAATGGTGCAAGATTCTAGCTGATGAAAATTTAGGAAGCATGGCTTATCCAAAAGAATACGGTGGAGGAGGAAATATCGAAGATTATTTTGCCATTATGGAAACGCTGAGCTATCACGATTTAAGTCTGGTAATTAAATTTGGTGTCCAATTTGGGCTTTGGGGAATGAGCGTTCAATCTCTAGGAACCGAAAAACATTATGCTAAATATCTAAAAGACATTGGTTCGTTGAAACTTCCTGGCTGTTTTGCTATGACCGAAACACATCACGGATCGAACGTAAAAGGTCTGGAAACCACAGCAACATACAATCATAGCAATCAGACTTTCACTATTCATACGCCAAACAAAAACGCCCAAAAAGAATATATTGGAAATGCTGCTGTTCACGGACAAATGGCGACTGTTTTTGCCAAATTAATTATTGACGATCATGATTATGGTGTAAATGCCTTTGTGGTTCCGTTACGCGATCCAAATGGTAATGTTGTAAACGGTGTAACAATCGGCGATTGCGGCCATAAAATGGGATTAAACGGTGTAGACAACGGAACGATTAGTTTCGATAATGTTATAATTCCGAAAGAAAATATGTTAGATCGTTTTGCTTCTGTGAATGATAAAGGAGAATTCGAAAGTCCGATTCCAAGTGATAACCGTAGATTTTTTACCATGTTGGGAACTTTGGTTGGTGGAAGAATAGGGATTCCGCGTTCGGCTTTAGCGGCAGCAAAATCTGGATTGACAATTGCCATTCGCTACAGCGATCAAAGAAGACAATTTGGACCAGAAGGCGGTTCTGAAGTGCCTATTTTGAATTATAGAATGCATCAGCGCAGATTATTACCACATTTAGCGAAAACTTATGCGGTTCATTTTGCGCTCCAGTATTTAACCAACAGATTTTTAAATAGAACCGAAGCCGAAATGCAAGAAATTGAAGCACTAGCTGCAGGAATGAAATCATATTCTACTTGGAGCACCAGAGATATTTTGCAGGAATGCAGAGAAGCTTGTGGAGGAAAAGGTTATTTGTCTGAAAATCGAATCGATGCACTTAAAAATGATACGGAAATCTATACCACTTTTGAAGGCGATAATACAGTTTTGATGCAGTTGGTTGCGAAAAACCGTTTGGCAGAATTCAGAAAGGCGTTTGGAGAAATGGGTTCGCTTGGAATCATTAATTATGTGTACGAAAATGCAAAAACGGCTATAGCAGAGAAAAATCCAATCGCAACTCGTAGAACAGACGATGAGCATTTATTAGATGGAGAATTTCATCTTCAGGCATTTGTTCACAGAGAAAAAACAATTTTGGCTTCGGCAGCGCGACGCATCAAGAAATTAATTGATGGAGGATTAGAACCTTACGATGCATTTAATGTCGTTCAGCATCAAATGATTGATGTAGCGCAGGCGTATTTAGAGAGAATAGTTTTAGAACAATTTCAGATTGCAATAAAAGCGGTCGAAGATGAATCATCAAAAGCAATTTTAACTAAACTGAATCAGTTGTACGCACTTTCAACAATCGAAAAAAATAAAGCTTGGTATTTGGAAGACGGTTATATGGAAGCGGTTAAGACTAAAGCAGTCCGTAAAATGGTCAATCAGCTTTGCTGGGATATTCGCCCAGATGCTGTGGCTTTAGTAAATGCTTTTAATATTCCTGAAAGCTGTTTAGCGGCGCCAATTGCGGTCTAATTTTTTTTACCATATAAGTGATATAAGAATTGAAACAACTTTGTCAAAGTTTTAGACTTTGACAAAGTTTTTTTATGAAACATTATTTAATGATATAAGTATATTTATGTTTTAAATATGTTTATACCATCGTTTTATTGAAATAATTGGACTTTTCGAATTCCATTACATTAATAGAGATTACGGGAACTTCAGGAAATAGCGTATTTAATTTTGAAACAATAACTTTAGATAAATTACCTTTTTGGTCGTCATTTCTTCCTTCCATGATGTAACTGAAAACATGAATAAAATCATCTAAGGTATTTCCGTTGTTATAATAAGTAAAGGGATTAATGCGTACTTTGATTTCAGAAGCGATAAAGAGATTCGTCGATAAAGCAGCATCAAAAACCTCTTGCATTATCTCATCTGCAGGTCTTCTGCGTAATACATTTTCTGAGCAGTCAATTATAAAGTGTGGCATAATTTTTAAGTTTTAGATAAGGTTTGCTGTAACAAAATTATAAAAAAGGATACTTGTAATATTATTGAATTTGCACTTTATTATATTTGTACATCTTATTAATTTTTTTGTTAGTTTGAAAAATCTATTTCTGTCCCTTTTTATAGTTCTTATCAGCTTTCCTCTTTTTGCATCAGAGAGCACAGATGCTATTTTAAAAGAATTAAACGAAGCAATCAAAAATAAACAGCATTACGTAAAGATTAAAGAAGAACGAATTCTGAATTTCAAGAAAATTAAATCAGATAATCTTACTAAAGAGCAGGAATACAATTATAATAAAACACTGTATTTAGAATACCAGAAACTAAATTCTGATTCGGCTATTCAGTACGTAAAAAAGAATCTCAAAATCGCAGAAGAACTTCAGGATAAAGAGCTCTACGATTTAGCTCAGTTACAATTGGTGACGCTTTATTCTTCTTCTGGAAAATACCGTGAATCTGAAGCCATTCTGAAAAGTATCAACAAAAAGAACTTGGCACTTTCATTGGTTCCTAATTATTACATTTCATATCGCGAATTTTTCGAGCATTATGCGGCTAATAGTTATAGCCCCGAATATAGAAAACAGATTGGCAAATATCGAGATTCATTATTAAGTGTTCTCAACTCGAATACCTTAGAATATCAAATAAATAGAATTCAGCAAGATATTTTTATTCATAAAAAATACAATGATCCCAAAAAGCAGTTATTGGTTTTATTGAATAAAACGAAAGAGGAAAATCCGCAATATGCTATGATTACCTATCTGCTAGGAAAAATAGGAGAAGCTACACATGATTTAGAAGCCAGAAAAAGATACTACGCGCTTTCTGCGACTTCGGATATTAAAAATGCCAATAAAGACAATGCTTCATTGCAGGAACTCGCTTTGGTTTTTTACGAAATTGGCGATGTTGATATGGCATATAAACTCACCCAATCGGCTATTGAAGATGCGCTATATTGCAATGTTCAGTTTAGAACTTTGCTGATGTCAGAAGTATATTCGATTATCAACACAGTATATTTAGAGCGTGAAGCACAGCGAAAAAGCGAATTACAGATTTATCTGCTTTGCATTAGTCTGCTTTCTTTGTTTTTGATCGTTGCGGTTATTTATGTGTATATACAGATGAAAAAGGTTTCGAGAATTAAAACAGAACTCTACGAAACCAGTCAGAAACTAGCGGAATTGAATAAAGATATCACCGAAACCAACAGCCAGCTGCAGGAAAGTAACTTGCAATTGTCTGAATCTAATTTGGTTAAAGAAGAATATATTGCACATTTCTTCAATCTTTGCTCAACTTACATCAATAAGCTAGAAAATTACCGCATTATTCTAAACAAGAAAGCAACTGCAAAACAGTTTGATGAAATCTATAAAATTTTAAAATCAACTACTTTGGTTGATAATGAGCTGGAAGAATTGTACAAAAACTTCGATATTATCTTTTTAAACTTATATCCAACATTTGTCAAAGATTTTAATGCTCTATTGATTCCAGAAGAACAGATTGTCCTCAAACAAAATGAATTGCTAAATACAGAACTTCGAATTTTTGCTTTAATCAGACTTGGAATTACGGACAGTGTTAAAATAGCAGCATTTTTACGTTATTCTTTAAGCACAATTTACAACTATCGTACAAGAGCTCGAAATAAGGCTGCAGTTTCGCGAAATGATTTCGAAGAAATGGTCATGAAAATAGGCTCAATGGCTTTGAAAGCATAAAAAAATATTTTAAATCTACTACTTTTTTTTGTCCTTTTTAAAATTTAAATACCTGTTATTCAGTATTTTGATTTTTTAATTCACTACTTTTTTTTGCCTAAAAATGTAACTTGTACGATAACGTTTTAGTTTTACAATATGATAAAAGTTTTTTCTCAAGAAGACTTTTCCCACTTAATAAACTAATGCTTTAATAATTACTGTTATGTTAAAAAACGTTAAAACAATTGTTGTTTTACTTTTACTAAGTTCCTTGGGAGCGAATGCCCAGAACAAAGTTCCAGTTTATCTAGACGATAAAAAACCGATTGAAGAGCGTGTAGAAGACGCGCTTAAACGAATGACGACCGAAGAGAAAATCGCTATGATTCATGCGCAGTCTAAATTTAGTTCTCCAGGTGTAAAACGTCTTGGAATTCCAGAAAACTGGATGACCGATGGACCACACGGAATTCGTACAGAGGTAAAATGGGACGAATGGGATCAAGCAGGATGGACAAACGATTCTTGTATTGCTTTCCCTGCGCTTACAGCACTTTCGTCAACTTGGAACAAAGAATTGGCTTCTTTATATGGTAAATCTATCGGAGAGGAAGCACGTTACCGTAACAAAAACGTATTATTAGGACCTGGTGTAAACATTTATAGAAGCCCATTAAATGGACGTAACTTCGAATATATGGGAGAAGATCCGTTTTTAGCTGCAAAAATGGTTGTTCCTTACATTAAAGGAGTTCAGTCAAACGGTGTTGCTGCTTGCGTAAAACACTTTGCTTTAAACAATCAGGAAACAAACCGTAACTCTGTAAACGTAATTGTTGACGATCGTGCATTATATGAAATTTATCTTCCAGCTTTTAAAGCAGCCGTTCAAGAAGGTGATGTTTGGTCAATTATGGGATCTTACAACAAATACAAAGGCCAGCAATGCTGCCACAACGAATATTTATTAAATGATATTCTTCGCGGAGAATGGGGCTTTAAAGGAGTTGTAGTTTCAGATTGGGGAGGAGTTAACGATACTAAACAGGCAATCCACAATGGTTTGGATATGGAATTTGGTTCATGGACAAACGGTCTTTCTTGGGGAACAAGCAATGCTTATGACAATTATTATTTAGCAAAACCATACGCAGAAATGATTAAAAAAGGCGAGGTGGGAACTAAAGAATTAGACGAAAAAGTACGTCGCATTCTACGTTTATCTTTCTTGACAACAATGGACAGAAACCGTCCTTTTGGATCTTTTGGAACTGAAGAACATGCTTTGGCAGGACGCAAAATTGCTGAAGAAGGAATCGTTTTATTGCAAAACAACAACAATATTTTGCCAATCAACCTTTCTAAAACTAAAAAGATAGCTGTAATTGGAGAAAATGCTATTAAAATGATGACAGTTGGAGGAGGAAGTTCTTCACTTAAAGCAAGATACGAAATCACTCCGCTTGAAGGTTTAAAGAAAAGAATTGGAAACCAAGCTGAAATCGTTTATGCAAGAGGTTATGTTGGAGACCCTACAAGCAATTACAACGGCGTTGTAGCTAAAGTAAGTTTAGAAGAGAAACGTCCTCAAGCTGAATTGACTGCAGAAGCTTTAAAAGTAGCTAAAGATGCTGATATTGTTCTTTTTATTGGCGGATTGAACAAAAGCCCAAATCAGGATGATGAAGGACACGACCGTAAAGAATTGAATTTGTCTTATGGTCAGGATAAATTAATAAGCGAATTAGCGAAAGTAAATAAAAATATTGTTTTTGTAAATATTTCTGGAAATGCAGTGGCAATGCCTTGGATTAAAGAAGTTCCAGGAGTTGTTCAAGGATGGTTTTTAGGAACAGAGGCAGGAAATGCTTTGGCGAATGTTTTGGTTGGAGATGTGAATCCGTCAGGAAAATTATCTTTCACTTTTCCAGTAAAATTATCTGATAACGGAGCTCATGCTTTAGGCCAATTTCCAGGTGGTGATGACGTAAAATACAACGAAGGCATTTATGTTGGATACCGCTGGACAGACAAAAACAAGATCAAACCTTTATTTCCTTTTGGACACGGTTTAAGCTATACAACTTTTGCTTATGGAAAAGTTACAGCAGACAAAAAACAAATAAATGCTGGAGATAAAATCACATTCTCAGTAAACGTAAAGAATACAGGAAGCAGAGAAGGTTCTGAAGTAGTACAATTGTATATTTCTGATTTAAAATCTTCATTGCCTCGTCCGGTAAAAGAATTAAAAGGGTTCGAAAAAGTAGCTCTTAAAGCAGGTGAAGAAAAAACAGTTACGTTTACAGTTGATAAATCGGCTCTAAGTTTCTTTGATGATAAAAAACATGACTGGGTTGCTGAACCTGGTGATTTTGAAGCGATTGTTGGAGCTTCTTCGACAGATATTAAATCTAAAGTGAATTTTTCACTTAAATAAGTTTTTTTATTTCTAAAAATTGGTTGGTTTGTAAAGCTGCAAGTGTAAAAATTTGCAGCTTTGCTTTTGGTTAAAAATTCATTATTAAGACATTAAGAAACATAAAGAGAAGCTTTATTTTGTTAATATTTAAGCATTAAGATTAAAATCATTAAGTCAGACTCAATTTTCTTAATAGTAAAAAAAAGAAACAACATGAAAAAAATTACGATTGCAATATTGACTTTATTTTTTGCGAAAAATATTTCAGCACAGACACTGAATAAAATGCAATGGTTTAATGAACCTGAAAAATGGGAAATTAAAAACAATGCTTTAATTATGAATGTTACTGCAAACAGCGATTATTGGAGAATTTCGCATTATGGTTTTACGGTAGATGATGCGCCTTTTTATTACGCAACTTATGGAGGCGAGTTTGAAGCGAAAGTAAAATTGACGGGAAATTATATTGCTCGTTTTGATCAGATGGGATTAATGATTCGTATTGACGAAAAGAATTATATCAAAACAGGAGTAGAGTTCGTTGACGGAAAATTTAATGTCAGCACAGTTGTAACACACGATAAAAGTGATTGGAGTGTGACGACTTTAGACAAAGTGCCTCCTTTTATTTGGATTAAAGCGGTAAGAAGATTAGATGCCGTTGAAATATTTTATTCTTTTGACGATAAAAACTATATCCTAACCAGAAATGCGCCTTTGCAAGACAACACTCCAGTTATGGTTGGTTTAATGGCCGCTTCTCCAGATGGAAAAGGCTTTGAAGCAAAATTCGAAAACTTCTCTGTAAAACATTTACCAGACCAAAGAAGATTAGAATGGCTTAAAAATCACCAATAGATTAAATTCCAATTTAAAAATTCCAAACTTAATTTTCAAATTTTAAGAGTGTAGAAAATCTAAAATCTGCAATTAAAAACCTAACTTAACCTTAAACCAAACATAAATGAGTTCAATTTCAGTTGATATTAAACCCAAAAAGCACTACGAAATTCTGGACGGATTACGTGGTGTTGCCGCTATTTTAGTAGTTGCTTTTCATATTTTTGAAGCTTTTGCTGGTGGCAATAGATTTGTTCAAATTATAAATCACGGATATCTGGCCGTTGATTTCTTTTTTCTTTTATCTGGATTTGTAGTGGCTTATGCGTACGATGACCGCTGGGGGAAAATGGGGCAATGGGAGTTTTACAAACGCCGTTTAATCCGTTTACAGCCAATGGTAATTTTAGGAATGATCATTGGTGCTATATTTTACTATTTTCAAGCTTCAGATACATTATTCCCTATGATTGCAGGAATGGAAGTTTGGAAAGTGATTCTGACAATGGTAATAGGTTTTACGTTATTGCCAATTCCGCCTTCAATGGAAATTAGAGGTTGGGGAGAAATGCATCCTTTAAATGGTCCAGCATGGTCACTTTTTTTCGAATATATTGCAAACATCTTGTACGCCTTAATCTTCCGTAAATTTTCGAATAAAGTGCTATCAGTTTTTGTATTGATATTTGCCGGACTGTTAATTAATTATACAGTCTTTGGACCAAAAGGAGATGTAATCGGCGGCTGGTCATTAAATTGGAGACAAATGAATATTGGTTTTACCCGTTTATTGTATCCGTTTTTTGCTGGAGTATTATTGTGCCGTTTAGGAAAATTAATCCATGTAAAAAATGCTTTCTGGGTTTGTAGCATCCTAATAACAATTGTTTTGGCATTGCCAAGATTTGGAGATGAAAATAGCCTTTGGATAAACGGTTTATACGAATCAATCTGTATTATTTTTATTTTCCCTCTAATTGTAGCAATCGGGGCAGGGGGAGAAATTAAAAATGAATTTTCATTAAAAATCTGTAAACTATTAGGAGACATCTCTTATCCAATTTACATTACACACTATCCATTAATTTATTGGTTTACAGCATGGATTGTAGATAATAAAGTAACCATGGAAAATGGCTATTTAGAAGGAATAGGAGTATTGATTGTAAGTATAATATTGGCTTTTGTATGCTTAAAATTATACGATGAACCAGTAAGAAACTGGCTTGTGAAAAAATTTCAGAGAAAAAAAGGTTCTTTGTAAGGGACAAAGTTTCAAAGTGGCAAAGGTACAGAGGTGAAAAACTTTGTCTCTTTGTGCCTCTGCAACTCTAGACCTCAAAAAAATGAATTTCTAAATTTTGTTAGTTATAGATATTCAAAAAGGGATAAACTTAATGTTTATCCCTTTTCTTTTTTGGGATTACTTCATTACAGGTCATCATTCCGTAGGAATGTTTAATCGGTAGAATAGAATAATGCCTATAGATATTACGTTCCGTGGGAACGTTTGATTTAGACATCGTTTCTAACATTTGAGAGATTTCAAACGTTCCTACAGAACGTAAAAAAAACGGGATGAAATTATTATTTTCTACCGATGAAATGTTCCTACGGAACAAAAATATATAAAGAAAAAGTGACTGTCTCGAAATCGAAACAACCACTTTTTTTCGGATAGAAATAAAGACAATCAAAGGAAAAACTCTGTCCCTTTGAACCTTTGCATCTTTGAACCTTAAAAGAAAATTATTCTAACACCAATTGCCCCAAAGCTTCTTTACTGAAACCCTTCAACTCATCAGTTTTTCCAGCTTTGATTTTAGCAACCCAATTTGGATCAGATAATAGAGGTCTTCCAACGGCAACCAAATCAAAATCGCCTCTGTCGAAACGTCTGTTTAATTCTTCTAAAGAAGTTGGTTGCGAACTTTCTCCAGCAAAAGCACCGAAGAAATCACCAGAAAGTCCAACAGAACCAACAGTAATAGTTGGCGCTCCAGTAACTTTTTTAGCCCATCCTGCAAAGTTCAAATCTGAATCTTCGAATTCTGGTTCCCAGAAACGGCGTTGTGAAGCGTGAATAATATCAACTCCGGCATCAACAAGAGGAGTAAGCCAAGCTTCTAATTCTTGCGGATTTTTAGCCAGTTTATAATTGTAATCAGAAGGTTTAAATTGAGAAAATCTCATGATTACTGCAAAATCATCACCAACTTGTCTTCTTACTTCTTTAATCACTTCAATAGCAAAACGGTTACGTTCTGGCAAAGTTTTTCCGCCATAAATATCCTCACGCAAGTTTGTTTCAGCTCTAAAGAACTGATCAATTAAATAACCATGTGCACCGTGAATTTCAACAGTATCAAATCCTAATCTTTTGGCATCTGCAGCAGCTTTTCCAAAAGCTAGAATGGTTTCTTCAATGTCTTTTTCAGTCATGGCAACACCATTTCTAAAATCAGGACGATTTAATCCAGATGGACCTTCAAATGGAACAGGAGGAACCCATCCAGAATGATGATTGTCCATAATTCCCATATGCCAGATTTGCGGTCCCATTTTTCCGCCTCCAGCATGAACTCCATCAATCACTTTTTTCCATCCATTTAAAGCTAAATCGCCATAAAAGTGAGGAACATTCGCATCATTAGAAGAAGATTTTCTGTCAATAACAGTTCCTTCAGACAAAATTAATCCAACTTCGCCCTCAGCTCTTTTTTGGTAGTAAGCTGCGACTTCATCAGTTGGAACTCCGTTAGGAGAAAAAGAGCGCGTCATTGGCGCCATTACAATTCGGTTTTTCAGATTTAACGACTTTAAGTTAAATTCAGAAAAGAGGTTGTTTGTACTCATAGTAATTTTACAAATTAGATTGAATTAATTTACTAAGTGCTTCAAAGGCACCTTCGTTACGTTTATAATAAGTCCATTGTCCAACACGTTTGGCTTCTATAAAACCTGCGCGCTGTAAAATAGAAAGGTATTCGGATACTGTGGATTGTGTCAAACCAGCTTTGGCTTGAATCTGTCCAACGCAGACTCCATGCTCAAATCCTGCATGTTCCAATTGGCCAGGAAAGTTAATTTCGGGCTCTTTTAGCCATTCCAACATTTGCAGTCGGGACTTATTAGATAATGCTTTAAAAATTTCTATCGTTTCCATGATGCAAATATATCGACTTTTCCCGATATATGAATTTAAAGAAAAATATTTAGGATAATTTTATGATTGGGATGATGAAATGGAGAGTAATTTAATAAAGAAAATTTATATTTGTTTTTTTATAATCTCGTTGAGATGAGCAGTTTTTACACTCATTTTATGTCATTTCGACGAAGGAGAAATCTCCCCAAGTAACTCTGCAACGAATGTCTAATCTTTGTCGAGCTTCTCGTGGAGATTTCTCCTTCGTCGAAATGACAAACTCGTGTGTTGATTACGAGATTAAAAAAATTCCCAAAACAAACAAAACTTAATCTATTATGAAAAAAACTTTACTTATCGTAGCATTCTTATGCTGTGCAATTACCAATTCTAAAGCTCAAGTTGTAGGTGTAGATGTTGGAGATATTGCTCCAGAAATCGATCTTCCGGATACAAAAGGAGAAAAAGTAGCGCTTTCTTCTTTGCGAGGAACTTTAGTGTTAGTTGACTTTTGGGCTTCTTGGTGCGGGCCTTGCATTAAGGAACAGCCATTATTAATCAAATTGCACAATGCTTATCCAGACAAATTATCGATTTATGGAGTTTCTATGGATACTAAAAAGCCATTATGGACAGGAGCAATTGCAAAAGCAAAATTGCCTTGGACAAATGTTAGTGACTTAAAATACTGGCAGTCTCCAGTTATAGGAGATTATATGCTTCAATCTATTCCGTTGAATTTTTTGATTGATAAAAACGGAATCATTTTAGCTAAAAATATTCACGGACAAGCTTTAGAAGCTAAAATTAAAGAACTTTTAGAGGTACAGTAGTTTTATTAAACCGCAAAGGCCGCAAAGATTTACGCAAGGTTCGCAAAGTTTTTTAATTCTTAGCGTGCTTAGCGTAAATCTTTGCGGCCTTTGCGGTTAAAAACAAAAGTCCAATCAAGAAAGATTGGGCTTTTAATTTTTAATTCCAGATTTTTAATTCTTTTCTTAAGACTCTTTAATCACTTTCTTTACACCTCCAAAATTCGTTTTCAGCATTTCTCTAATCTGAAACTGCGTTTTGTTTTGAGAAGCGCTTTTCCAATCTTTCAGATCAAAAATATGAATCTGATCTGCGTAAGGATTAGTTAAGAATGAAATTCGTGAAATGGTATATTTATAATATTTCAGTTCGTGCGAGACATGTCGATTTGGAACAACAATTAGTATGTTTTCCCAGTTCAAAAAGTCTTTCGGAACATCTTTTCTTTCTAATAATCCTAAAGATTCAAAAAAAGCGACAATCTTCTGATCATTAAGTTTGCTAATCTTCTGATCAAGGTTTTTAAAAGTTGTCTGGAGTCTATTTTCGTTAATAATAGTACTCATAGTGGTAATTGCTTTTTATGATTTAAATATAAAATTACATCAAAAGAAAATTATTTTTGAATCTGAAGCCATTAGATTCATTCTAAATTTTGAAAGCCCATTCTAGAAGCATTTGTTATGAATGAGTTATCATATTTTGATAAAATACTATTAATGTTTCTTTTCTAAAAGCCTTATTTTTATCGCTATTTGAATTTACTAACAAACCAAACCTATGAAAACCACTTTTCTCTTAAGAACAATTCTTTGTTTTTTTATTCTATTCTCTATTCCTGTTTTTGCACAAAACAAATCAGAACGAGAACTTATTTTAATTGATAAAGACTGGCGGTTTTCATTTGGACATTTATATGATACCAAGAAAGATTTCGGGCATGCAGAAGGTTACTTTTCCTATTTGACCAAAACAGGATTTGCTGACGGGCCAGCAGCTTCTGGTTTTGACGATCGCGCATGGAGAAAATTAGATCTTCCGCACGATTGGGCAGTCGAACAGCCTTTTAGCGAAAGCGCAAGTTTTAGCCACGGATTTAAAGCGACGGGAAAAAACTTTCCAGAGAAAAGCATTGGCTGGTACAGAAAAAAGATAAACATTTCAAATGATGATTTAGGAAAGATAATTTCTCTAAAATTTGATGGCGTTTTTAGAAATTCAAAAGTCTTTTTTAACGGATTTTATTTAGGAACACAAGAAAGCGGTTATAATGGTTTTGAGTATGATGTAACGGCTTATGTTAATTATGGTGGCGAAAACACAATCGTAGTCCGTGTTGATGCTTCAATGGAAGAAGGTTGGTTTTATGAAGGAGCAGGGATTTATAGACATGTATATCTTCAAAAAACAAATCCGCTTCATGTGGCGCAGAACGGAACTTATGCAACTTCAGAAATTACAAATAATAATGCTGTAGTTACGGCAGAAGTAAAATTGGAAAACAAAGGTCATTATAAAGGAAATGTTGAAATAAATCAAACTATTTTAGACGCTTCAGGAAAGCAAGTAGCAACAAATTCTGAAAATGTTTCTGCTCCTGAATTTTACAAAACAAACACTTATACATCAAAATTAAATGTCAAAAACCCGCTTTTATGGGATGTTGATGCTCCTAATTTGTATCAGTTAATTACTGAAATCAAAAGTGATGGAAAAGTAATTGATCAATACAGAACTTCTTTCGGAATCAGAACTATAAAATTTGATCCAGAAAATGGTTTTTTCCTTAACGGAAAACATGTAAAGCTAAAAGGAACAAACAATCATCAGGATCATGCAGGAATTGGAACGGCGCTTCCAGATGAGATTCAGTATTATAGAATTGCAAAACTGAAAGAAATGGGCTCAAATGCCTATCGTTGTTCGCATCATCCGCCAACACCAGAATTATTGGATGCTTGCGATAAATTAGGAATGTTGGTTATTGATGAAACGCGTTTAATGGGAATCAACGAGTATCATTTGAATGATTTGCAGCGAATGATGGAGCGCGACCGAAATCATCCGAGTATTTTCTGCTGGTCGGTTGGAAATGAAGAATGGCAGATTGAAGGCGGAATTACAGGCGAAAGAATTACCAATATTATGCAAGATTTTAGTAAAAGCATCGATCCGACAAGACCTGTAACAGTTGGAATTAGTAGCGGATTTAAAAGCGGGATTTCTTCTGTAGTAGAAATTATGGGTTACAATTATCTCGGAAATGGAGATATCGACGCGCATAGAAATCAGTTTAAAAATCAGCCTGGAATGGGAACCGAGGAAGGTTCGACTTTTGCAACGCGAGGCATTTATTTTACTGATGATGCCAAACATTATCAAAGCGCTTATGATAAAAAACCGAGACCAACTTTTTATAGTATCGAAGAAGGCTGGAAATTCTATGCCGAAAGATCTTATTTGGCCGGAATGTTTATCTGGACAGGTTTCGATTATCGTGGCGAACCAACGCCTTATGGCTGGCCATCTGTAACTTCTTATTTCGGAATGATGGATGTCTGCGGTTTCCCAAAAGACAATGTTTTTTATTTAAAATCATGGTGGGGAAAAGAGCCTGTTCTGCATCTATTACCGCATTGGAATTGGACTGGAATGGAAGGTGCAGCAATTGATGTTTGGGCGTATTCTAATTGTGATGAAGTAGAGCTTTTCCTTAACAAAAAGAGTTTAGGAAAAAAGAAAATGGAACAAAACGGCCATTTAGAATGGAAAGTGAATTATGTTGCTGGAACTCTAGAAGCTGTTGGATATAAAAACGGTAAAAAAGTACTTTCAGATGTTAAAAAAACAACGGGCAAACCAGAAAACATCAAATTGTCATTAGATAAAGAAAATGTTTTAAAAGGAAATGTTTCGGTTGTAACGGTTGAAACTACAGATAAAAGTGGCTTGCACGTTCCGACCGCAAATAGCGAAATTATGTTTTCTATAAAGGGAGGAAAAATTTTAGGAGTCGGTAACGGAGATCCAACTTCGCTAGAAAGTGATCAATTTATTGATGATATTGCTTTGGTTGCTATAAGTAATTTTATGGAACAAAAAGAAACAATTGCGACTCTGCCTCAGCAATTACGCAATTATTCAGAAAATGAGTGGACAGAAGCTTTTAAAGACCGTGATTACAAAAAACAAGCGCCATCTTATATTTATAAAGGTGAATTTAATTTAAAGAGCAATTCAGCTTCTAATACAGTGAGCTTCTTTTATAAAAAAATAGGAACGGAAACAGTGGTTTTTATAAATGGAAATAAAGTAGAACCAAGTAAAGAAGATTCACAAAAATATACTTTGAATGCATCTATTTTAAAAGAAGGTAAAAACACGATTCATATTGCGGCAACACCTTTACAAAAAGTAAAAGACTGGGATGTAATGAATACAGATCCAGGAATCATTCAAATTATCACGCCAGCAGAATCTTGGAAAAGAAAGCTTTTTAATGGTTATGCGCAAATCATTATTCAGAAAGATGAAAATGCTAAAGAAGTAGTTTTGTCTGCTTCCTCAAAAGGATTACGTGCTGCCATTTTTAAAAATTAAATTAACCGCAATCCCGATAACTATCGGGATTGCGGTTAAACCTGAAACTTTAAACCTGAAACAAAAAATATTGTTTGATTTTCATAACTTTGCAAAATGAATAATCAGACAGAAACTCAGAATTGCGATTTTACTTCAGATTTAAAAATGAAGGGCTTTAAAGTGTATCCTATAAATGGAGATTTCAGTAAAGTTCCCGTTTACAGCCGAAGAGACTTTTATAAAATCTGCATAAACACTAGCAAAAGTATTATACAATACGCCGATCGCGGAATAGAAACCGACGGAACGATTTTGTTTTTTGGTAATCCGATTATTCCGTATTCATGGGAAACGGTTTCTGAGAAATTTGAAGGTTATGCTTGTGTTTTTACTGAGGAATTTTTTAAAACAAAAGACCGATCAGAAACCCTTCAGGAATCGCCTTTGTTTAAAATAGGAGGAACGCCAATTTTTACTTTAACTCCTGAACAAAAAGTGTTTATCGATTCTTTATTCCAAAAAATGATTCAAGAATACGAAACCGATTATGCTTTCAAAGATGATTTGATGCGCAGTTACGTCAATTTGATTATTCATGAATCCATGAAAATGCAACCTTCAGAGAACTTCTTTAAACATAAAAATGCATCGTCAAGGATTACTTCGCTGTTTTTAGAATTATTAGAAAGACAATTTCCAATAGAGACAAAAGATCAGCCATTAGTTTTAAAAACACCTCAAGATTATGCGCAAAGCCTTTCTGTACATGTGAATCACTTAAATCGTTCTGTGAAAGAAGTTACAGGAAAACCGACAACGGCACACATTACAGAAAGAGTGATCAATGAAGCAAAAGCTTTGTTGCAGCACACAGATTGGAGCATTTCTGATATTGGTTATTCGCTTGGATTTGAGTATCCGAGTTATTTCAATAATTATTTTAAAAGACTTACAGGAACGGTTCCAAAATCGCTTCGAATGTAAATTGTTTCAATTTCTTAATTTTTTGTTTGAATATTGTTATTTTGGGATTGCAGTATTGCACTACATTTGCCCTGAAATAAACAACGAACTCTTTGTATCAGTTTTTTAAATGACTAAATAATACTTCACAAAAGCAATGCTCCGCTTTGCATTTAGTTTTAAATTCTGATAATAGAAAAATATAAAATTTTTAAAGTATAAATTAAAATCAAAATCTCCTTCTAAAAAGAGATTCGATGTACTGATTATTTCATTCAAATAAGCTTATAAGAATTTTAAAAATTAATTATTAACCTAAAAACAACGAAATTATGTCGACACATTTCACTGCTGTAATCGAAGAAGGTAAAATTCCAAACACTTATATGACAGGCGAAGTGTCATATAAAAAGCAAACAAGCGAAATTCACCCTGAAAATACTGTAATAAAAGATATTTCTTTTGAACCCGGAGCGAGAAGCAATTGGCACAGTAATGCAAGTTTGCAATTAATCATTGTAACAGATGGAGTTGGCTATTACCAAGAAAGAGGCGGACAAATTAATCTTATCGAAAAAGGAAAGGTAATTACTGTTTTGCCTGGAGTAGAACATTGGTACGGAGCAACACCAAACACCAAATATTCTCATATCACCATTGTGACAGAAGTAGACAAAGGCTCGGGAGTATGGCTGGATAGTGTTACTGACGAAGAGTATTATTCTTTTTAAAGATGCTAAGGTTCTAAGATTCTGAGATTCTAAGTTTTTTTACGCAGATCTTACTGATTTATAACAGATTATATTTTTTGATTAGATAAAAATAATCGAAATTTATATAACTGTTTGCAAATCAGTATAAGTCAGCCGGATTTCTATTGCAATTTCAGAACGGTTTTAAACCTGTCCCGATAGCTATCGGGATGAAACAAAAACAAAAAACAACAATATAATTATGGAAACAAAAAACATTAAAGCCTTTGGTACAGAAGCTGCCGAAGCACCACTAAAAACCTTAGATATTAAAAGAAGAGCTGTACAAGCGCATGATGTAGAAATTGAAATTTTATATTGCGGAATCTGCCACTCAGATTTGCATACCGCTAGAAATGAATGGCATGGAACCATTTATCCGATTGTTCCGGGACATGAGATTGTGGGACGCGTGACTAAAGTTGGAGATCATGTAAAAGGCTTCAAAGTTGGAGATTTAGCTGGAGTGGGTTGTTTGGTTGATTCTTGTAGAGAGTGCGAACATTGCAAAAATGATTTAGAGCAATTCTGCGATGAAGGAAGTACTCAGACGTTTAATTCGCCAGACAAACATTTAGGAGGACAAACTTATGGAGGTTATTCTCAAAGCATTACAGTAGACGAAAGCTTCGTTTTGCATATTTCAGATAAGTTAGATTTAGCTGCTGTTGCTCCATTATTATGTGCAGGAATTACGACTTACTCACCATTAAAACATTGGAAAGTCGGTCCAGGTCAAAAAGTCGGAATTGTAGGTATCGGCGGCCTTGGTCACATGGGAATTAAGATAGCTAAAGCTATGGGCGCTCATGTAGTGGTTTTTACAACATCTTTATCTAAAACAGACGATGCAAAACGTCTTGGAGCAGATGAGGTGGTATTGTCTACAGACGAAGCGCAAATGGCAGCGCATGCAAGAAGTTTGAATTTTATTTTAGACTGCGTTTCTGCCGAACACAGTATTGATGCATATTTAAATTTACTAAAAGTAGACGGAACATTAACTCTGGTTGGAGCACCAATGGATCCGCTTCCTGTAACTTCTTTCAGCTTGATTTTAGGTAGAAGAAGCTTCTCAGGATCTCTTATTGGAGGACTTGCCGAAACTCAGGAAATGCTTGATTTCTGTGCCGAACATAATATCACATCAGATGTCGAAGTAATCGGTGTAAATGATGTAAACGACGCCTACGAAAGATTATTAAAAGGAGACGTTAAATATCGTTTTGTGATTGATATGGCGTCGCTTAAATAAGATGCTAAGTTGTTAAGATTCTAAAATACTACGTTTTTCTTTTGTGCTTAGAATCTTAGCGAATTTAGAAATTAATAAAGCAGAACGATGATCTTAGCATCTCAAAAAAACAACCCCTCAAGCAATTCAACTCTTGAAGGGGTTTTTAGCAAAGATTTGAGGTTCTTAGACTCAATAAGCTTATAATCTCAGAACCTTAGAATCTTAGCGTCTTAATTCATTTTACTTTTTATCTAAGTTTTGTTTTAGCATTTTAGCGTGTTCCAAATGAGCTGTTAAACCTGCAATATTGTTAGAAGCCCAAGTTCTTATTTCTTGATCGTTAGCATCTTTTGCAGCTTTATCCAGTTTTTTAATTGCTTTTTCGTGACCGTCAATCATCATGTCAGCGAATTTTTTATCAAAATCAACACCCGATTTTTCGTTTAATTTATTGTATTCTTCTTGACCTTCTTCAGTTAAAGAAGTTGGAAGAGTAAAGTTTTTCGCTTTTGCTAAAGCACTCACTTCAGAAGCTGATTTTGTATGCTCATCAACAAGCATTTTACCAAATTTTTTCACTTCAGGATTTGTACTTTTTGTTTGAGCCAGTTTACCAATTTCAATTTCAGCTAAATTAATTTCGGCTTGATCTACTAAAAATTCAGAGTCATCTTCTTTACTGTCAATAGAATCGAATTTTGCTTCGTTTGCATCTTCAGCGACTTCTTTTGGATCTTCTTGTTTGGTTTCGTTTTTACAAGATTGAAGGAATATAATGATAAGTCCTGCTCCTAAAATGGCTTTTCCGGCTAATAATAACTTTTTCATGATTTTAATAGTTTAATGTTATAATGTAAAATTATGGAGAAGCTGTAAGAAAATTTTACAGGATTTTTAGGGATTGTTATAGGATTTGGATGCAGTTTTTATTAAACCTATTTTTGTTTAAAAGATTTTAATTATACTATATTATAATTTCTAGAAACTAATTAATGAATATGAATTTTTTTGACAAATTTTTTGATTTTGTTTTTGATGAAAGGAAAAAAATTTCATCGAAAGCTGCTATAATAATACTAGTGCTATTTGGAGTGCTGCTCATAAATAATGTTCTAGGAGTTTCTAGTAATTATGTTGTCAATAATAAAATTGAACAAATTCAAAAATTAAATTTGATAATTTCTAATCCTGCATCAGATAGTGTTACTATTAAAGCAGCTAAAAAAATTAGAGAAGAAATTTTTTCAAGGAAAAGTGTTTTAGAATATTCATATGATTACTTTGCTCAATTGTCTTTTAGAAAAGACATAAAAAAAGATAATATTTCAAAATCAGTTAAACCAGTAGAAGAAATAGATGCGCCAAGTGATTTTTGGTTTTATTTTACGGCATCTGGAGTATATATATTATTAGGAATTGCAATGATATTTTTAATGTTGTTTATAGATAAAGTATCCACAATTTCTCAAAGGGTAGCAGTAACTCTTATATTAGTTACAACTTTTTTTGGTTTAGGTCAAATTTTTTATTGGTTATGTAGTTTAATACCAATGATTTTATCCAATTCGTGGATATTGAATTATTTAGTTAATCTAATTATTCAAATAGGAACAATTTTTATATTTATTTGGATGAACATTAAATTGCAAAAATTAAATTAATAACTCATTTTTTTTCTTATTATAATCCCAACTCCAAAAGAGTTGGGATTTTTTTGCATCTCACATCTCACATCTTACATTTCACAAAAAAAAAGAAAAATTTACATCTCCACTTTCACAATTCCCATCCTACAAAAATGAAATTTCCAGCAAAAATTCTATAACAGATTCGCTTAACTTTTTGAAGAACTTTGACTTATCAGATTTTTTAGAATTTAATCCCTTAAAAAAGATATAGTCATGCCAGATCCAAGAATTAAGAATGAAGAGCAATATGAAGCATTGGTAAAAAAAGGATACAGCAAAGAAAAATCGGCTCGTATTGCCAATACGCCAAATGCAGGAAAGAAAGGCGGAAAAGAAAAGCCTTATGATGAATGGACCAAAGAAGAACTTTTGAAACAAGCCAGTAAAGTAGGCATAAAGGGAAGATCTTATATGAACAAAAAAGACTTAATTGAGTCTTTAAGAAATAATTAAAATTATTTAAAACTATTTCTGTGATAAATTTTTAAATACCATGAATGCGGCGAAAAAAGAAAATTTAATGAATCAGCTAATTAAAGCGCCACATCTAGTTATTGAAAAACTAGACTTGGAATATATTAATGATCATCAGTTAACTATTGTTCGATGCCGCGAAGGAGAAAATTTCGTTTATAAAAAAAACGGAAAGAATGTAAAGAGCAAACATGAAATTAAACGCATTAATAGTTTGGTGCTTCCGCCAGCATGGGAGAATGTTCGCATAACAGATGTTACAAACGGACATTTACAAGCGGTAGGAACAGATCTTAAAAATAGGAAACAATACCGTTATCATCCGAGATGGAATTTGATTCGAAACCAAACCAAGTTTTATAAAATTGCTGAATTTGGAGCTAAACTTCCAGCCATTAGAAAACAAGTTGATCTTGATTTGGAGAAGAAAGAATGGTCTAAGGAAAAAGTGACCGCTTTGGTAATTCGATTAATGGAAGAAACGCATATTAGAATTGGAAATGAGAAATATGCTAAGGATAATAAATCGTATGGACTTTCGACTTTAAGAAAACGCCACATCAATATCAATAGAAATTCGCTTCGATTTGAGTTTATCGGTAAAAAGGGAAAACAGCACACTATTACCACTCGAAATAAGCAGTTGGTTAAACTGGTAAGCCGTTGTGAAGAAATTCCAGGCTATGAGGTTTTTAAATATTATGATAAAAATGGCGAAAGAAAAGTTTTAGACAGTCATGCTGTAAATGAATATCTGCACAATATTTCTGGAGAATATTTTAGTGCAAAAGATTTCAGAACTTGGGCTGCTTCTATCATTTTCTTTGAAAGTTTAATGGAAATGGGAGTTACTTCAGACGAGAAAGAGATCAAACAGAATATTATCACAGCTTTTGATCTCACGGCCGAAGCGCTTGGAAATACTAGAAAAGTCTGCAAAGATTATTATGTTCATCCGCTTTTAATTTCTACTTACGAAGACGGTTCTATTCAGCAATATTTTGATTTGGCAAAGAAAAGCCGAAGCACTCGAAAATATTTTACAAAATCAGAAATAGCATTTTCTGAATTGATTCAGAATTACGAAATCAATTTAGAAACGCCTTGTTCCTAAAGAGTTACTGCATCTCTCCAAAAGCTTAAAAAGTTTGCAATACAAACAAAATCATTATTAACTAAAAAACTATTATTATGTTACGTTGGACAGTCACTTTTATTATTCTAGCCATAGTGGCGGGAATATTTGGTTTCGGTGGAATTGCTGCCGGAGCTGCTAGTATAGCTAAAATTTTATTCTTTATATTTTTAGTTCTATTCGTTATTTCATTAATCAGCGGAAGATCTACAAGGGTATAAAATATCAGTAAATAAAAATAAATTTAAAACGGCACATTGACTTTTATAATGTGTCGTTTTGTGGTTTCTGTAATAATTATAAAACCACGAAGGACGATAATCCAGTACTGAAAATTATTGGAGATTAAGTAGTTAAATTTTAGACTCAAAAAAACCGTCTCGTTATTTAACGAGACGGTTTTTATTTTTTACTGATAAGAAAATATTAAAATCGACGTGGATCATTTTCTGGATAACTTTCGTCATCATTGTCTTCTTGCACATCGTCTTCAATGTAGTCCGTATCATTGTTGTCAATATCTTCTTCTATGAAATCGTCGTCATCCTCATCTTCATCTTCATCTTCATCGTCAATGTCTTCCAGGACATCTTCGGTTTCATTAAAGTCAAATTCGTCTTCTTTTAGATCTGAGGGATTGTCAAATTCGTCATTTTCTTCAATATAATTATCATCTTCCAGTTCGACTTCATATATTTCATCGTTGTTGTTTTCTAAGTCTCTGTCGTTATGAAAATCATCATTAAGATCATCTAAATCGTCATCGCTTACAAAATCTTCCTGATCAGGATTTGGCCTATTCGGATTATAGCCATTTCGAACCATATAGCCTCTTTCGACAATTTCTCTATTATCATTATCTGTTTGTCTTCCATCATCTTTTAAGTCTTCTCCTAAATTTCGATCATCAGAAAAATGATTTTTTAAATCTGTGTTATAGCTGTTTTTTTTATTGATAGTATTCATGATATCTTGTTTTTTATGATTAATAATTACAAAGCTAGCGTGAAGATTTAAGGAATTACTTATAAGATTTCTAAGTGTAATTGTATAATTAACAGATGTTTAGAATAGAATTTAAAGTTGAAATCATATAACCCCTCTGGCAGTACACGCAGTAATTTTATCATCATATTAATCATAAAAATTATTACCATGAAAACGACAGATAGTAAAAATGCAACTACTGCAAAAGAAACTAAAAAAGAGACCACGCCAAGAGGAGTTACTAAACCAAAATCGAGTGCAGCTTCAGGATTAACTGAATTATTTGAAGAAGGACTAAAAGATATTTACTGGGCAGAAAAAGCTTTGACAAAAGCATTGCCAGTAATGGTAAAGAATGCTTCTTCTGTAGAATTGAAAGATGCGATTGACAATCATTTAACAGAAACAGAAGAACAGATTGTCCGTTTAGAAGAAGTATTTAAAATTATTGGTAAAAAGGCAAGTGCAAAAAAATGCGATGCTATGGAAGGTTTAATCGAGGAAGCTAAGGGAATGCTGGAAGAAACCGGGTTTGGAGTAGTGCGTGATGCTGGAATTATTGCTGCAAGCCAAAAAATAGAACATTACGAAATTGCTACTTACGGTACTTTAAGACAATTTGCAGAAACTCTAGGTATTGCTGAAGCAGCCACTTTGCTAGAGCAAACACTTGATGAAGAAAAAGGTGCTGATAAAACACTTACAGAAGTTGCTGTAAATGCAGTGAATCTCGAAGCCGCCGAAATTGAATAAGGCGGCGATAAATAAAATAAAAGTGCAGTTCTTAAGCTGCACTTTTTAGTTAAATAAAAAATTGAATATATGCCCGAAGGTCCATCTATAGTAATCTTAAAAGAAGAAGTACAGCAATTTGCAGGACAGAAAATAATTTCTGTATCTGGAAACTCACATATTGATATTGCTCGGCTACAAGACAAAACTATTCTTGCTTTTAAAACTTGGGGAAAGCATTTTTTAATCTGTTTTAATTCATTTACAGTAAAAATTCACATGCTGATGTTTGGAACGTATCGAGTAAATGAACGCAAAGCTTCAAAACCCAGATTGAGCTTAGTTTTTGAGAATGGCGAAATAAATTTCTACACCTGCTCGGTTAAAATCCTAGAAGGCGATATCAATTCTCATTATGATTGGAGTGTTGATGTGATGAATGAAGATTGGAATCCGAAGAAAGCACAGAGGAGTATTGAAAAAATGCCGGAAAAAATGATTTGTGATGTTATTTTAGATCAAGATATTTTCTCTGGAGTTGGTAATATTATCAAAAATGAAGTTTTGTATCGTTGCTATGTTCATCCAGAATCAATTGTAGAAAAAATTCCGCCTCATACCATTAGCCAGCTTATCGCCGAATGCTCGACTTACAGCTTCGAATTTTTATATTGGAAAAAGAAATTTGAGCTCAAAAAACATTGGGAAGCGTATACCAAAAGTGTGTGTTTGCGATGTAATCTTCCGTTTCAGAAAAAACAGACGGGACAACGAAAACGCAGAAGTTTTTTCTGCACTAACTGCCAACAATTATATATATGAAAAACCAAGTAACAATAGGCTGCTCTAGCTTTTACAACAGTTTTTGGAAGACTGTTTTTTATCCTCAAAATCTTCCTTCCAAGAAATGGTTTGAGTTCTATTGCCAGCATTTTGATACATATGAGTTTAATGGAAGTTTTTACAAATTTCCAACAGTTCGTATTTTTCAAAACTGGTACAATAAAACACCCGAATCATTTTTGTTTTCGGTCAAAGTTCCAAAAGAAATCACTCATATTAAAAAGCTTATAGATTGCGAAAGCCGTTTGAATGAGTTTTATAAAATTTGTAAAGAAGGAATGAAAGACAAACTCGCCGCTATTTTGTTTCAATTTCCGCCAAGTTATGCTTTCAGCAGAGAGAAACTAGATGCTATAATTGGAATTCTCGATCATGATTTTAAAAATGTGGTAGAATTTCGTCATAAGAGCTGGTGGAATGATGAGGTTTGGAATGCTTTTAAAGAAAATAATATTACTTTTTGCAGTGTAAGTTATCCCAATCTTCCCCAAACTATTTTTAAAGATTTTCCAATACTTTATATGCGTTTTCATGGAGTTCCAAAATTATTTCATTCTAGTTATTCTACCGAAGAATTAAAACATGTAAACCAGCAGATTCATTCCAAAAAAGGATTTGTTTATTTCAATAATACTGCAAGCGAAGCAGGGATTCTGAATGCTTTAGAATTAAAAAGGATGACTATTTGATTTTTTTTTAGCGCGGAGAACGCTAAGCTTTTTTATTTTGAGCGCTTAATGCAGATTAAAAAGAGATCGCAAAGCTTTTTTTTTGTAGTTAATTTTTCTTTCTCGCAGATTTTGCAGATCTAAACAGATTTTTTTAATCTGCAGAATACTTTTCTCATAGTAAATCTGCATGATCTGCAAAATCTGCGAGAAAATGATTGCGCGTAAACATAAAAAATAAGTACAAAGAGCGCAAAGTATATTCAAAGTGTAAAAGATAATTTCTTTGCGAACTTTGCGTATACTTTGCGCTCTTTGCGGTTAAAAGAAAACTTTGCAGTTAAAAAAAACTACAATTTCAAACTTCCTTCAATTCCGTCATCCATCGTTTTTCCTGTAATAAAAGCAGCTGTCATTTTTGCAATGGCAACCATTTTTCCGTTTTTATTATTCCAATAATATCCATCTTCTGGAACTACCTTAATGACACTTAAATTTGGGTCATCTATTCCGCCTGGCATCCATATTTTTACTACCGGATCCCATAATTTCTCTATAGTTTCTCTGTCGTACGAAATGCTAGCAGTTCCATGAAGCGTTAGAAACTTATCATGCGGTTCTGCAAAGAAAATCTCAACCATTGGATTTAAGGTTATTTCTGCATTCTGACCGCTGTTTCGATCCGATAAAAACCATAGGTTTCCCAAATCGTCAATTTTCTGAACAGACATTGGTCGAGACTGCAATCTGTATTCGTTATATGTACAAAACATGCAAGTTTTAATATGCGCAGCAAGATCTTTTATTTTGTCTACTGCAAATTCATCTGTAAGGTCTTTATGATCGCCCATAACATTATATTTTTAAAGTTTTTATATTTAATTGTTTGACAAACAAATAGATATTGTCTGATAAAATTCTAAAAGTAAAGTTGGCGCTTTTTGCACTTTTTTGGATTATATAATTAAGCTTATAAATTATGAGATTTCAATTCATTTTTTTGTAAGAAATTAACTCTAAAGCTGATTTGTTACATAAAATTGCATTATATTTGAAAGATTAAAATTTCTAAGCCTAAAATACCATGACAGATTTTACTATATTCTATACTGATGACGACGAAGATGATTTATGTATTTTTGCAGATGCCGTAGAATCTATTCCTCATAATATTAAGTTACAAACCTACTCTGGAGGGCAAAATTTCTTGAACGCAATTTCTGATCCTTCTGTTGTTCCTTCTGTTGTTTTCTTGGATTTAAATATGCCAGGAAAAAATGGGTTTGATGTTTTAGAAGAACTTCGAAAATCTGATGATAAAAAAGATATCCCTGTTGTAATTTATTCAACATCAAGTGAACCTGGCAATATTGAAAGATGTCTTAATCTTGGAGCCAACTGTTTTATTACCAAACCAGTTTTAATGAGTGATATCATAAAAGCTATAGAACACGCCATGCAGATTGACTGGAAAAAATTTATTCCCAACCAATCCAATTTTGTGTTTAAATATTGATTTCAGATAAATCGGGAATATAGATATTAAAAACAGAACCTTTTCCTTTTTCGCTCGAAACGGTGATAAATCCTTTGTGGTTTTCTACGATTTTTTTCACAATGGCAAGACCAATTCCTGTTCCTTTGTATTCGCTTTCAGTATTTAGACGCTGGAAAACCTCAAATATTTTTTCTTTATAAATAAGTTCAAACCCAATTCCGTTGTCTGAAACTTGGAGATGATGGTACGCTTTAAATTCAGCATTTGGAAGCAATTTTCCATCCACTTTTGTAACAGATATTTTTACTTTTGGAGGAATACCAGGATGTGAAAACTTTAAGGCATTTTCTATCAAATTATGAAGCAGCTGTCTAAATTGAAATTGTATAAGAGTAGCTTCTCCCAAATCATGGTATTCTACAATGGCATTTTTTTCTTCAATTCGATCCGAAAAATCGCTTATGACTTCTTCTGCAATTTCATCAATTTTAACCTTTGTAAAAACACGATCGGCAGAATTAGTGCGAGAATAGGTGAGGAGATCCTGTATGAGATTTTGCATTTTTTTTGCCGAAAATTCAATTCTAGCTAAATAGGTTTTGGCATTCGCAGAAATATTCTGTTCATCCAAATCGGCTAGTCGGCTTGCAAAAGTCTGAATTTTACGCAAAGGTTCCTGAAGATCATGACTTGATATATAAGCAAATGACTGCAGTTCTATATTCATGTTGACAAGATCTCTATTTTTGAGTTCCAGTTGTGTTGTGCGTTCCATAATCTGTTGTTCCAGCTGATTGGTAAAGTTTTTTTGTTCTTCTATGTCGGTACTAGTTCCCACCCACATTTGCACTTTTCCAGATTCGTCCAATTGAGCAATTGCACGACTGAGCTGCCATCTATATTCGCCGTCATAGCGCTGAAAACGATGAATAAAAAGAAAATCATGTCCCGTTTTGATAGATTCCATCCATAGCTTCACATTTTCTTCGCGGTCGTCAGGATGAACAATCTGGAGCCAGCCATTTTTTTCAATTTCTTCTTTTGATAGTCCAGAATAATTATAAAAGGTTTCATTAAAATAATTTAGATTGCCCAAAGTGTCACTGGTCCAAATGAGTTGAGGCATAGAATCGGCAAGAAGTCTAAATTTTTTCTCGCTTTTAATTAGCACATGCTGCATATTTTTTTCTACGGTAAAATCCATTACAGTCCCAATCATCTTTGACGGATTATTATTTTCATCAAAAAAGATTTTGCCATGCATTTTAATCCATCCTATCGAATTGTCGACTTTTAAAATGCGGGCTTCATATTTGTAAATGCCTTCCTTTAGCGCTTTTGCAAAAGCTTCTTTGACAATATGTTCATCTTTAGGAAGAATACGGCTTCGAACATCTTCATGTACTATTTTAGTGCCTTTTTCAAATCCGAAGATATCTAGAATGTTATCGCTATAAATTAATTTTTTGGTTTGAAGATTTAAATCCCAAGTAGCAATTTGTCCAATTTCAGCAGCTAAACGTGCTCTTTCTTCTGTAGTTTCTACTTTTTTTCTAGCTTTCACTTTGGAGGTTACATCATAAACGGTGCACATAATTCCTGAAGCTTTTCCGTTTTTTTCGTATAATGTTGTATATTGATAATCAAGGTAGAATTTTTTAAGCTTTCCCTTAATATTAACATAAGCGATGGCTTCGTTTTCACGAATTTTTTTTCCATTCACCAAAACTTCATGCAATAATTCAGGATATTTCTGATTGCGCAATTCTGGAAAAACTTCCAACAAAGGCTTGCCTATAAAATCTTTTTCCTCTTTTTGCCAAATATCACGCATCATGGCATTATTGGCCATTTCGATTACATAATCTTTTCCTCTAAAAATGGCCATTGCAATAGGAGATTCCATTACAATACTGCGAAAAGCAATCTCGTTTTCGGTAAGCAAATGTCTTCCTTTTACTTCTGCTGTTACTTCATAGGCAACGACTATAACTCCTGTGATTCTATCATTTTCTTCTTTTAAAGGATATAGGACGAGATTAAAATAGGCTAATTCTTGCTGGTTGTAACGATTTAGAGTCAAGGCAAATTCGTCCTGAAAATAAGGAACACCAGTTTCAAATACATTTTTTAATAAAGGATAAATGGCTTCTTTGATTTCAGGAAGCGAATCAAAAATAGTTTTATTTAAAATGTCGCTTTCTTTTTTATCTACAATATTAAGACAAGTTGTGTTGGCCAATTCGGTAATAAAATCTGGTCCTTTTAGAATGCAGATTCCAAGAGGCAGCTGTTTGACTGTATTTCTAAAGCGTCTTTCGCTTTCTTCCAGATTTTTGCGCGTAAGCACTTGATCGGTAGTTTCATTGCAAATTACCAAAACACCATTTGTATTTCCGTTTTCATCATTTACGGGACTATAGCTAAAAGTCCAATAAACATCTTCCATTTTGCCATTTCTGTAAATTGGCAGCAACTGGTCTTCATGCCATGTTGCTTCTCCTTTATCCAACACCTGATCTATTAAAGGTTTTATAAAATCCCAGATTTCAGGCCAGTATTCAGCACCCTTTTCACCAAGAATATAAGGATGTTTGCCATCGTTTCCCAAGCTTGGGCGATAAGCATCATTATAAAAGCATATATGGTCCGGTCCCCAAAACAGAAACATGGGGAATTTGGAGTTTAAAAGAATTCCTAAAGTAGTGCGCAGACTCTGTGGCCATAATTCTATTGGTCCAACAGCCGTTTTGCTCCAATCTTTAGCACGGGTTAGTTGTCCCATTTCTCCTCCATTAGCCAGAAAAGAATAGTTTTTATTCATTTAAAGGTTGTATTTATTGGTCTCAAAATCAGCTAATTTTTCAATATTTTCTAGTGATTCAAATTAGCCTTAGCTAAAATTAAGAAAAAATAAATATTCATTTGAAGGCGATTTTTGAATGAGGCAACATTAAAATCAATTGAGTTAATTTTATCTTGTTTCTATACGGAAATTTGATAAACAGATAAAGTTAAAAGATATGAAACGAGAAGATTCAAAACATGAAACCGACAATATAAAGAGATATCAGGATGAAGGTTATACTGCCAGCTATCTATTCGAAAATGATCGTTTAATAGACGCAGAAACTAAAGAATCTTATAAACCTGAAGATATATTTATTGTAGCACACCATCGATATGAAGGAATGAGCGATCCTGATGATATGTCGATTTTGTATGTTATAGAAACAAAAGATAAAAGAAAGGGAACGCATTTGTTAGGATATGGTCCAATGGCCGATTTAGAAGAAGCCGAATTTTTTAAAGATATTCCAAAAGCCAATTATTCTAAAAATGCAGACATAAACGAACTAACATAAAAGGATAAAAATAGATTGGTATTTTTATTTTGCTGATGAGCAGTTGTTTCAAATTTATTTGAGGCAGCTGCTTTTTTTTTAGGTGCTAAGATACTAAGTTGCTGAGATGCTAAGTTTTTTTCTCACTGTTTTTTGAAATCTTAGAAACTCAGCAACTTAGTATCTCAGCAACTTTAAATAAAAATTATGAAATATCTCTACAAAATTCTATAAAGATTTGACCGACAATATGAACGAAATTTGGATTATAGAAATGAAGTAAAAACCAAAGTTAGTTTTTGTACGTAAATAATTACTAACTGATTCGTTAAACCAAAACAACCATATAATGAAAAAACTTTACATAAATACTGGAAGCTTTGATGCTGTTTTTAATAATTTAAAAGAAAGTTTTGGCGGAAACTTAAAAGTGAACGTCAATAAAGTGAATGTCAATGAATACAAATTGACAATTAAATCAAAATGGGCAAAAGGGAGTATTACTGGCGTTCGTTTTGAAAAAGAGATGTCATATCTAAGTTTTGATTTAACTTTCAATCAAGAGGTTAGTTTAAGTATTGAATCAAATCCGTTTTCACCTGTATTTTTTGCGTATTGCGAGAATGGAAATGTTTTGCATAGCTTTGGTGCCAATGGCGCGATTAATTGTCTTAAAAAACAGCAATCAGGTATTTTGAGTAATTCTTCTACGATTAATAGTGTATTGTATTTTCAAAGTCATCAGCAGATTCAATTTTCAATAATCGGGATGCCAACAACAATCGAAAATCAAGAAATTGACTTTGTTTCGCAAGTAAAAAAAATATTTACAAGCAATTCTGGAAATTACATTTACATAGGAGATAAAAATCACAAAATTGAAGATAAATCACAAAAACTTAAAATACTTCCAAACCAAGGAGCACTTCGTTATGTGTTAATGAAAAGCATTTTGCGAGAAATATTGGAACTAGAGATAGCGCAGCATAGTTATAATTATCTGACGCCATTTGTGCCAATTTTAAACTTTGCTGTTAAACAGTTGAGTGAAATTAAGAAACTATCAGATATAGGTTTTGGGCACATTATAGCACCAGCTTTATATCTTAAAAGGAATTTGCAAGCACGAACACTAAAAGGAAAATTATTAGAATTAGAACCATACAATCAAAAATTAGCTAGCTAGTAAGCATTATTATAACCTTCACTTTCAAAAAAAAAACAGCTTTGATCGAGCTGTTTTTTTCTTTTTATAACTTACTCTTTTTCAAAATAAAGAATAAAATAAACCATTATAAGATTTAAAATCAGAGATATACTGTTGGTGATAATTATGGGAAGATCGTTTTTTAGAATGCCATAAACCACCCAAATCGCAATTCCGAAAGTAAGCGTACCAAACATTTTAAGCGAAATCTGCTTTACTTTTTTGGTTTTCCAAACCTTCAGAATTTGCGGAATTGTCGATATCGTAACACACGCTCCAGCAAAAAGGCCTATGATGTCTATGTAATTCATTTTTTCATTTTTTCATTTTTTTAGTTCCACAGGTAAAAAGGCGCAAAGGCACAAAGTTTCATGTGTAATTTATCCTTGGTTTGTATGACAAACCAGATGGGAAATATACTCAAAGTGAAAAAACTTTGAACCTTTGCCACTTAGCCACTTTGAACCTTTAAAAAATCAACCTACCATTTCCCCGCCATTAATATGAATAAACTGCCCTGTAATATAACTGCTATCTTGAGAAGCCAAAAACACATAAGCAGGCGCCACTTCTGATGGCTGTCCCGCTCTTTCCATCGGATTATCTTTTCCAAAATCAGACAATTTGTCAAAGCTTGCTACAATCAGAGGTGTCCAAATAGGTCCTGGTGCAACGCCATTTACGCGAATTTTCTTTTTGGCCAGCATAGTCGAAAGAGAACGCGTAAAACTTACAATCGCGCCTTTTGTACTGGCATAATCTGCTAAGTGTTCGCTTCCGCGAAAAGCTGTTACAGAAGTGGTATTGATAATTGTGTCGCCTTCTTTTAGAAATGAAAGTGCCGCTTTGGTAATATAAAAAAAAGGATAAATATTGGTTTCAAAGGTTTTATGAAGCTGATTAACAGTTATTTTTTCTAACTCGTTTTGCGGAAACTGAGTCGCTGCATTGTTTACAATGATATTGAGACTTTTAAAAGTGGTGTGACATTTTTTAATAGCACTTTTACAAAACTTTTCATCTCTAAGATCGCCGCTTATCAAGAGACATTGCTGACCTTCCTTTTCGACCAAGACTTTTGTTTCGAGTGCATCTTTATCTTCTTTCAAATAAACAATTGCAATATTGGCGCCTTCGCGTGCAAAATGTATGGCAACACTTCGGCCGATTCCGCTGTCGCCTCCTGTAATAAAAGCTGTTTTGCCTAGCAATTTACCGCTGCCAACATAATTTTCTCTAATAATCTCAGGTTCCGGATTCATCATATGTTCGTTTCCGGGAAGATTCTGTTTCTGTTCGGGAAATGTTTGTTTCTTTTTCATGATCTCAATCTTTTTAGGCTTTGTATGTTATTTAAAATTACTTGATAACTAAAAATAGCTTTGTCTTAAAAGAAATTTTGTTTAGCTCAATCAAAGCAAAAATGGTAAATCATGTATGAAAATACACCTGTTCTTGTAAAATGTTAAAATAATAATGAATTTCTAATAGGTTAGCAATCACGTAGTAGATTTAAAAGGATTGCAAAAGATGGGAATTTTGTAACTATTTTCAATTTAAATAAAAAACCTGCCCGTTATTTTTTTTATACATTTGAGAATTTCCACATCATTTTTTACGAAATGATTTTACAATTTGTTTGAAAAATAAGAAAATTTTTATAATATTTTAAAATTAAGTATTTTGATTTACAACCGATTTAGCTTTCCATCATGGTATTAATTGTAGACGATATAAGGGCAAATATTATCGCCCTAAAAAAAACATTAGAGCTGCATAATATCGATGTTGATAGTGCCGAATCTGGAGAAGAAGCTCTTAAAAAAATTCTTAAGACAGATTACTGCCTGATTATTATGGATGTTCAAATGCCCGGACTTGACGGCTTTGAAGTGGTAAAAATCCTTTCAGGAAATCAGCGTACAAAAGATATTCCTGTTATTTTCCTCTCGGCCCTTAATACTGAGAAAAAATACATCTTTAAAGGATACGAAACAGGAGCTGTTGAATACATTACAAAACCCGTAGATAGCGATTTACTCATTCTTAAAGTAAAGACCTTCCTTAAAATCTACGAACAGCAAAACGAATTGAAAGCGATGAAAGACCTGCTTTCTAAAGAAATCAAGATTAGAAAAGAGGCGCAGGATAATCTGGAAATCAAAATTGCAGAAAGAACCAAAGAACTGGTTCAGAAAAATGAAGAATTAGAACTCCGAAATCATGAACTGCAGCAGTTTTCTTGGGTTGTTTCCCACGATTTGAATGAGCCTATCCGTAAAATCCAAATTTTCATTAAAATTATAAAAGACCTTTACTTAAAAGCAGACGACAAAGCAGTAGATTATGTAGACCGAACTATAAAATCGGCAGAGAGAATGCAGACTTTAATTACCGATCTTTTGGCATATTCCAGACTTTCGGCGCAGGTAAAACCTGAAAAAACAGATTTAAATGTGGTTTTGCAAGAAGTGCTTGGAGATTTTGATTATCTCATAGAACGCAAAAATGCTGTAATAAAAACCAACGAACTTCCAACGATTGATAGTATTCCGAGTCAGATGCGCCAGGTTTTTCAAAATTTGATTGGTAATGCTTTGAAATTTTCTGGAAATGAAGAAAAACCGATAATAGAGATTACTTCTGAAACCATTTTAGAGAAAACAATCGAAAGTCCGACTTCTCCAGAAGGAAAATTTTGCAGAATTACAGTAAAAGATAACGGAATTGGTTTTGATGAAATTTACCTTGACCGTATTTTTATTATCTTTCAAAGCTTAAATGACCGCCAAACCTATGAAGGAACTGGAATCGGATTGGCAATTGCAAAGAAAATCATAGAAAAACATAACGGATTAATCACGGCTAAAAGCAAACAGGGAGAAGGTGCAAGTTTTATCATTGTACTTCCTTTAAAATACGAATAAAATAATTTAGAAATATATGAATGGTAATTTTAAAAGAAACTTATTAATTAGTTCACTGGTTTCACTTCTTGTGCTTACTATTAGTTCTGTAGCTTCATTTATTAGTATCAAAAGTTTATTAAACAGTAACTTTTGGGTCAATCATACCCAAGATGTAATTTATAACCTAAATGAAGGTTCGTCGATTATAACAGAAGCTCAAACTAGCATGAGAGGGTATCTACTTACAGGAGACGAGCAGTTTGTAGATCGTTTTAATGACTCTGAATCCAAATCAAATAGTTATTTTGAAAAATTAGATAAATTGACGTCTGATAATCCTTCACAGCAAAAGCTGCTCGAAGAATTAAATACAAAACGTTCAGGTTTCTTTAAATATTTAAACAATCAGATTGTAAAAAAACGTTTAAGCAAGCAGACGTTGATTTTTGATCTGAATGAGGGAAGAAATATGATGAACGAGATAAGAGCGATCATCAAGAAAATTGAAAATACAGAACAAAATCTTTTGCAAGAACGTAACTCAAATTCAGAACGTTACGGAACTTACAGCTTGATTTTGATTGTTATTGCTTTTGTTATTGCCGTTCTTATTTCTATTGTTTTCATGATTAGAATTCTGAAAGATTATAACGAAAGATCTCTATTACAGCAGGAATTGATCAATAAAGATAAAGAAACTGCGGAAAGGCTTGAAGTCATTGGAGGAATTGCGTCTCAGATTTCGAGAGGAAATTATGATGTTCAGATTGATGACAGAAAAGGCGATACGCTTGGTGCTCTAGGAACATCTATTCACGAAATGAAAGATTCGTTGAAAAATTCTTTCGAGTTATTATCTCAAAAAGAATGGCTTCAGTCGGGAGTTGCAGCTTTAAATGATAAAATGCTGGGCGAAAAAACCATTCAGAAATTATCTAAAGACGTTATCGAATTTTTATGCCAATATACCAATAGTAGCGCTGGAGTTCTGTATGTTGTTGATGGAGAAGAAATGGCAATTTCTGGAGGCTACAGTTATATACCAAGTAAAAATAGAGAACGCATTAAAAAAGGTGAAGGGCTTATTGGGCAAGCAATTGTTTCGGGTAAAATGCTCGAATTGAAATCACTTTCGCCAGATAATATTCAAATCAATTATGCCTTAGGAGAAATTAAGCCAACTCATATTGTGGCGCTTCCGCTAATGGATTTCAAAGTAGAAGGTGCAGTTGAATTGGCGAGTATTTATGGTTTTTCTGTGCTGCAGTTAGAGTTTTTAAATATGGTTGCCAATAATATCGGAATTGCTTTGAAAGCAACGCAAAACCGTAAAAGAGTAATGGAACTTCTTGAAGAAACTAAATCTCAAGCAGAAGAATTGCAAATTCAGCATAGCGAATTGGAAGCCATAAACGCAGAGTTGGAAGCGCAGACCGAAAAATTGCAGGCTTCGGAGGAAGAACTTCGCGTACAGCAGGAGGAATTGGAACAAACCAACGAAGAATTATCAGAAAGAAGTGTTTTATTAGAAGAGAAAAATACAGAAATTCAAAAGAAATCTGAAGCTTTAGAGCTGACAACTCGCTACAAATCTGAGTTTTTGGCAAATATGTCGCATGAGTTGAGAACACCGCTGAATTCGATTTTATTGCTGAGCCGTTTATTGTCTGAAAATAACAATAAAACGATGAATAATGAAGAAATTGAATTTGCAAAAGTAATTCAGAGTTCAGGTAACAGTTTGCTTGGATTAATAGATGAAATTCTGGATTTATCTAAGATTGAAGCTGGTAAAATGGATCTCGAATTTTTGGACGTTTCTACTAAAGAAATTACAGATAACCTTCATAATTTGTTCTATATGGTGGCAAAAGAGAAGGGAATTAATTTTGAAATTATTGCCAAAGAAGCGCCGATTGTTATTAAAACAGATAAAATGCGTTTGGAGCAAATTCTGAAAAACTTGATTTCAAATGCCATTAAATTTACCGAAAAAGGAACTGTTTCTCTTGAAATTAAGGTAGATACAGACGATGATAAAATAATCTGCTTTATTGTAAAAGATACCGGAATCGGAATTCCGTTAGAAAAACAGCCTTTAATTTTTGAAGCTTTCCAACAAGCTGATGGTTCAACAAAACGTAAATATGGCGGAACTGGTTTAGGATTATCAATTAGTCGTGAATTGGCTAAATTGTTAAGAGGAGAAATCATCCTGAATAGTAAAGTCAATGAAGGAAGTACATTTACATTATGCCTTCCAGTTTTTGGATTTGCAATCAATAAAGTTTCGGTTAATAAAATTCCGCATGCAGAAGAAGTTGAAGAAACCACCGAAAGCGAAGAGGTAAAACCAAAATATATTAGCGAAGTTGTACCAGAAGAAATTGAAGACGACAGAGATTCAATCGTAGAAGGAGATAAAGTGATTCTGATTGTAGAAGACGATATCAGTTTTGCCAAATCGTTACTAGCTTTTACTCAGAAAAAAGGTTACAAGGGAGTGGTTGCCGTGAGAGGAGATTATGCGTTGAACTTTGCTTTAATCTATAAACCAATCGGAATTCTATTGGATATTGAACTTCCAATTAAGAGTGGTTGGGAAGTTTTGGAAGAATTGAAAAATCATTCTCAAACCAAACATATTTCGGTGCATATTATGTCATCGCACAAATTAAAGCAAGAGAGTTTATTGAAAGGAGCTGTAGATTTCTTAGACAAACCAGTTGCTTTTGATAAAATTCCTGAGGTTTTTATGCGTATCGAACATATTATCAATAAAGAATCTCAAAAGGTTTTAATTATCGAAGATAACCCAAAACATGCAAAGGCATTGGCTTATTTCTTAGAAACTTATAATATCAATTCTGAAATTAAAAGTGAAGTTTCGGCAGGTTTATCGGCGTTAAGCAAAGAAGAAGTAGACTGCGTGATTCTGGATATGGGAATTCCAGACAAGCAAGCGTATGAGATTCTGGATGGCGTGAAGAAAAGTCCAGGATTAGAGAATCTGCCAGTAATTGTTTTTACAGGAAAAAGTTTGTCGATAAAAGAAGAATTAAAGATCAGAAAATATGCTGACTCTATTATTGTAAAAACGGCACATTCATACCAAAGAATGCTTGATGAGGTTTCGCTTTTCCTTCATTTGGTTGAAGAAAAGAAAGATGGGAATAGTCAAAAAGAGAACCATAAGAAACTGAATTCGCTAAACAACATTCTGTTTGAGAAAAAAGTATTGATTGTAGATGATGATGTGCGAAATATATATTCGCTTTCAAAAGCTCTAGAAGCATTTAAAATGAATGTAATTACGGCTTTTGACGGAAAAGAAGCCATCAAAATTTTGGATGAAAATCCAGACACAGATGTTGTATTGTTAGACATGATGATGCCAAATATGGACGGCTATGAAACAGCGGAAAAGATAAGAAGCAATCCTAAATTTCTTAACTTAGCAGTAATAGCAGTAACGGCCAAAGCAATGACCGGTGATAGAGAAAAATGTATTAAGGCTGGAGCCTCAGATTATATTACAAAACCTGTAGATGTTGACCAGCTGTTATCATTGCTGCGAGTATGGCTTTATGATAAAATCTAATCTTTAAAATGCTTTAAATGGGAAAAAAACGTGTGTTGATTGTAGATGATGATTCAAGGAATATTTTTGCTATGGTAAATACCTTAAAAGCAAAATCTTATGATTGTGTATCTTGTCTAAGTGCCGAAGAAGCTTTAAAAATATTAAAAGAAGACTCATCGATAGATGTCGTTTTGATAGATATGATGATGCCTGAAATGGATGGTTATGAAGCAATTCCGCTTATAAAAGCAATTCCATCACAAGGATCTACATTGGTGGTTGCCGTAACAGCACAGGCAATGGCAGGAGATAAAGAAAAATGTTTACAAGCTGGAGCAGATGCCTACATCTCAAAACCTGTAGATGTTGATAAATTACTTCAGATCTTGGGAGGAAATTTAAATGAATTATGATTGAAGATATTGAACTGGAAACCCTTATAAATGATGTTTACGAATATTACGGTTTTGATTTTGGAAGTTACTCCAGAGCATCACTCAAAAGACGTGTAAGTAGGGTTTTTACTTTGGATGGATTTAAGCATTTTCATGATTTTTTGTCTAAAGTCCGTACAGATCCAGAATATTGCAAAAGAATGATTGACGAAATTACGGTCAACGTGACAGAGATGTTTCGTGATCCGTCATTTTACCTTACACTTAGAAAAGAAATCCTTCCGTTATTAGGAACCAAGCCTTTTATCCGTATTTGGCATGCAGGGTGTTCTACGGGAGAAGAAGTATATTCGATGGCGATTATGCTAAAAGAAGCAGGACTATTGCATAAATCTATATTATACGCAACAGATATAAACGCTTCGGTGCTAGAAACAGCCAAAAGCGGTATTTTTCCGTTGCGAATGATAAAAGATTATGCCGATAATTATCGTGATGCGGGTGGTCTGCATGATTTTTCAGATTATTATATTGCCAATTACGGCTTCGCAAAGTTTAACGAAAGCCTTTCTGAGAAAATGGTTTTCTCACAGCATAATTTAGTTTCAGACACTTCATTTAATGAGTTTGACCTTATTTTATGCCGCAATGTTTTAATTTATTTTGATAATAATCTACAAAAAAGAGTTGTTAATCTATTTGATGACAGTCTGGCCGTTTTGGGTTTTTTGGCACTCGGAACAAAAGAAACGATAAAGTATTCTATATCTCAAACCAAATACAAACAATTTGCTAAAGAGAAAATATGGAGAAAAATAAAAGAATAACAAATTGTAAAGTAGTAATAATTGGAGGTTCGGCTGGAAGTTTACAGGCATTATTGCAGATTTTGCCTTTTATAGAAAAATCAATCTCATTTGCTGTTGTAATTGTAGTTCACAGAAAAAACTCAGACGAGCAAACCTTAGAAAGCTTAATTGCTTTAAAATCTAAAATCATTGTAAAAGAAGTAGAAGACAAAGTAAAACTAGAATCTGGTTTTCTCTATATCGCACCTTCCAATTATCATTTACTGTTTGAGAAAGACGGAACACTTTCATTAGACACTTCAGAAAAAGTAAATTATAGCAGACCAAGCATAGATGTTTCTTTTGAGTCGGCTGCAGAAATATATAGTGAACATTTGGTTGGAATATTGCTTTCAGGTTCCAATTCAGATGGAACAATTGGGCTTCGTGCAATTCAGGCCGCTGGCGGTATAAGTGTAGTGCAGAATCCGCTTTCTGCAGAAATGCCTTTTATGCCTAATAATGCAATTCTACATACAGTTCCAGATTTTGTTTTAAAAACCGAAGAAATTCTTGAATTTATTAAAGAAATTAATATTACTGATTTTTGATTAACGATTTTTGATTAACGATTTTTGATTTCAGATGAAAGAAATCTAAAATCTTCAATCTCTTAATTTTTTTCATCTTCAGGAAGAACCACTTTATTAAGTTCAGCTTCTTTCTGAGCTCTTTTCTGTGCTGCTTTTCCTTTTCCAATAGGCAATCCTGCGGTAACATATAAAGATCTGTTATATTGATTATTTGGACCGTCTCCTTTCATTACTGTAACAAGTCCGTAGTAATATTGAACTGTAATATTTAAACCGTTCCCAACATTCATGTGATAGCCGGCGCCAAAGGCAAGTCCGGCATCTATAACATGAATTTGGTCTCTGATGTTTTTCTTATAAACCACGTCGTCTTTGTTGATTTCGTTTTTGAACTCATCAAAGGCTTTGGCCAATAAACCAAATTGTGGCCCTGTTTTAAGATAGATATTATTTTTGAACTGGTATTTAATTAATATCGGAACGTTAAAATAACGAATTTCACGATTGACATGTCCGCCGGCAAAAGTATTGTCCAGATTTTCATCATTCAATGAATACACTGGAATGTCTTTTGCACCCATTGGCGATTTTACAATTACTCCCGTATTGATCATCCAAGCAGGATTTTTTCTCGATCTGAGATCAAAATAAAAACCAAGATTAAAACCTGGATTTAAGGCAGAAGATCCCATATTTGAAATGGTAGAAAAATTAGCGCCACCTTCCAGACCAAATTCTAAAAATTCCGAATTGAGTTTGTCTCCAAATATCAAGGAAATCAAAACTTGCGACTGCGCCGTAGTAATGCTAAAAAATGTGATAAGGATTAGAAAACCTTTTTTCATACAATTCATGAATTTAAAGTCCAAAACGGTACTGAAGACTGCCCAGAACTTGTGTACGAGAGCCTAAGAAACCGCATTCTGCACGAAACATAACATGCTTGCTGAATTGATATTGAGACCCGATAATAAAGTTCCACATATCTTTAGGTCTTTTTTGAAGTGAATATTGAACAGATGAGTCTGAGGCTGTGCTCAATGCGCCGTCCAGAGTTGCCAGGAATGTTCCAGCTCTTTCTAAAGCTCTGTCGGCAGTATTATGTTTGGCAATATTAACGGGATTTTTTTGTTCAGCAGGAGTTAAACCATCCCACCAATTATCTACTTTTGTTTGATTTTCAGATACTTTTTGAAGCCCGTTGTCCACTTTAGCCTGAGCACTGCTTAGATCAATAAAATCTGATAAAGGCAAGTCTCCATTAGTATCTCCAGAAATATGAACTCTGAAACCTCCAACCCAAATCGCTATATTTGTGTCTGGTTTATTGAATTTAAATGTTTTTCCTAATCTTGGGCCAAAAACATAAGAAAAAGCGGGTTTATCTAGCGAACTAATATCAGTCCAAGCCATATTCATATCCAGAGCCAGCCAGCCACCGCCAATACCAATTGTTGGTGTCATACCAATACCAAAAGTGGTAGCATCAAAATTTGCTTTGGTGCTGAAATTTGCAATTTCAGACCAATTATTATCTGCGTCCGGAACCCAAATGCCAGCATTAATTTTAGTTGCCGTTTTGGCCTTTCCGAAAATTCCATAAATATTTAAAAAAGGAAGCAGCCATATATCTGGTCTTATAGTAAGTGCCCCAGCTTCAACGGTTGATTTATCAAATCGTACAATTTCATCTAAGTTATATTGAGGGCCATGATTAAACCCAATATTTAAATCATTAATGACAATTTCAGATTCCTGCCAGAAATAATTCACAGAAACTCCGGCAGAATAAGGAAGTTTGTAGCCTTTTTGAGCTACTTTTTCTCCCCAAATAGGAAGAGCATAAGGATATTTTTCTGTTTTAAGACTGTCTTTTAACGGTTGATTTTTTTCTCCTACAATTTTATCGGTATAAACCTGTCCGAAAATTTGCATGCTGAAAAATAATAAAGAGGCTGATATTAGTGTATTACATTTCATTGATTAGAATATTTAAAATTAATTAATTAAACTGCGAAAAATAAATGGTACTAATTGTGTAAAGAAATCTTTGTTATTTTTTTGGCTTATAGAAAATGATTTTTTAGGATTTAAAATTAGGGAACTTAAAGAATTGTTAAAATTATTGTTAAAGTTAACGAAATTTTCTTACCTCGCACAATTTTTTTAGATAAAATAAAAAACTAATGAAATAATTTTCAGACCATTACTGAAGAGATTATTTTTAATTTTGACATTAATATTTAATTGGAAAATTGTATTTTTACACCTGTGAAATGGATAACAATCATATTGTCGATTTACCTGATGGCATTATCTAATATGCCATGTGCAGATATGGAAGTAAACAGTGCTATGCATAAAACAGCTCAGTTTGCGTCAGAAGACAATCATTCGCATGATAAAACAAATGATTTATGTTCTCCATTTTGTGCCTGCAATTGTTGTGGCGCGCAAGTTTTAAGTTACCATTCTGCTGTAATTTTCGAATTTCCTAAAGTATACAATCAAATTTCAATAGCTTTACCAAGCTACAATTCTGTTTTTACTTCTAATTTCTACGGAAGTATTTGGCAACCCCCTCAGATAGCATAATGATTATGCCTGTCCGATAAAAATCGGAAACGGGCGAGAGAGTTGTGGACTTTCCACACATTTACAGACAATTTAATTGTCTAATTTCTCACGTCATTATATATTCAAATGTTAGATAAAATCATTCAGTTTAGTATACGAAACAAATTCGTTATACTATTATTTACCCTTGTGCTAATTGCTTGGGGAAGCTATTCGCTTAAAAAATTACCGCTCGATGCCCTGCCAGATGTAACCAACAATCAGGTTCAGATTATTACCACTGCACCAACATTAGCAAGTCAGGAAGTCGAACAATTAATAACTTATCCTTTAGAAAGAGCTGTAAAAACAGTTCCAAAAGTAATAGAACTCCGCAGTATTTCACGTTTCGGATTATCGGTTGTAACCGTTGTTTTTGAAGACGATGTAGACATTTACTGGGCTCGTGAACAGATATTTCAACGCTTAAAACAAGCCGAAGAAAATATTCCTGATTATGTAAATTCTCCCGAATTGGCGCCAATTTCTACAGGTTTAGGAGAAATTTACCAATATGACGTGTATGCCAAAAAAGGCTACGAAAACAAATACAGCGCAATTGAACTAAGAACTATTCAGGATTGGATTATTATTCCGCAATTGCAGGGAATTAAAGGTGTCGCCGAAGTAAGTTCTTGGGGAGGAAAACTCAAACAGTTCGAAATTGCTGTAAACCCAAATATGCTCAATAGTTTGGGCGTTACGATTACCGAAATTTTTGATGCGTTAGAAAAAAACAATCAAAATACTGGGGGAGCTTACATTGAAAAAGATCAATACACTTATTTTATTCGTGGTGTCGGAATGGCAAAAGGCATTAAAGATCTTGAAAATGTAGTGGTAAAAAACCGAAATGGTTCACCCGTTTTGGTTCGAAATGTAGCACAGGTTCGTGAGGGAATTGCATTGCGTTACGGAGCATCAACCAAAGACGGAAAAGGAGAAATTGTTTCTGGTTTGGTCTTGATGTTAAAGGGAGAAAACTCCAGTGCAGTGGTTAATCGTGTGCACGAAAAAATGGCTCAGATTAACAAAAGCCTTCCAGAAGGAGTTGTTGCAGAAGCTTTTATTGACAGAGGAAAACTCGTTGATAATTCCATTAAAACGATTACAAAGAATTTATTAGAAGGAGCTTTAATCGTGATTTTTGTTCTGATTTTATTCTTAGGAAACCTCCGTGCAGGACTGATTGTAGCTTCAGTAATTCCGCTGGCAATGCTATTTGCTGTTATTTTAATGAATGCTTTTGGCGTAAGCGGAAACTTAATGAGTCTCGGTGCCATAGATTTCGGAATCATAGTCGATGGAGCCGTGATTATTGTGGAAGCTACGATGCATCATTTGCAGAAATTCAAAAATAAAAAAGAATTGACGCAGGAAGAAATGGACGCTGAGGTTTACAATTCAGCTTCAAAAATTAGAAATAGCGCCGCTTTTGGTGAAATTATCATCTTAATAGTTTATCTGCCGATTCTAGCTTTAATTGGAACCGAAGGAAAAATGTTCAAACCAATGGCTATGACAGTTGGTTTTGCCATTATTGGAGCATTTATTCTTTCACTGACTTATATCCCAATGATGAGCGCTTTGTTTCTTTCGAAAAAAACAGAGCACAAGGAGAACTTCAGCGATCGCATGATTGCATGGTTAGAAAGCCGTTATACGCCATTATTGAAAAAAGCTTTAGAGTTTAAAAAAGTGGTGCTTTCTGTTGCGGTTGGATTATTTGCTTTTGCTTTTATCGTTTTCCAAAATATGGGAGGAGAATTTATTCCGACAATCGAAGAAGGCGATTTGGCTATCAATGCCACAATCATGACGGGAAGTTCGCTAACGCAGATGGTTGAAACTACTACGAAGTACGAACAGATTCTGAAAGCTAAATTCCCAGAAATCAAAACCATTGTAACCAAAATAGGAAGCGGTGAAATTCCAACCGATCCAATGCCAATTGAAAGTGGTGATTTGATTATTGTTTTAAAAGACAAAAAAGAATGGAGAGGCAAATATCGTAATTGGGAAGAATTGGCTAATGCCATGAAAGAAGAAATGGAAATTATTCCAGGAGCCAATATCGAAATCTCTCAGCCAATTCAGATGCGTTTTAACGAATTAATGACGGGAAGCCGATCTGATATTGCCATCAAGATTTTTGGCGATGATTTGGAGATTCTTGACGCTAAAGCAACAGAATTGATTTCGAAAATAAAAGGAATTGAAGGAATCGGAGATTTAAAAGCTGATAAAGTCACAGGATTGCCTCAGATTACTATCAAATACGATTACGATAAAATTGCCCTTTACGGACTGAACATTTCTGATATCAACCAAATTATCCGTTCGTCTTTTGCAGGAGAAGTAGCTGGAAAGATTTATGATGAAAGCAAAAGATTTGATGTTGTAGTTAGAATGGACGAAAACAATCGAGGAGATATCACAGATGTAAGCAATTTGTTTATTCCGCTTCCAAATGGCCAGCAAGTGCCTTTGTCTCAGGTTGCTTCTGTTGAATACGAACAAGGTCCTGTACAGGTCATCCGCGAAGACGGAAAACGAAGAATCACCGTTGGATTAAACGTTCGCGGAAGAGATATTAAAAGCGTTGTCGAAGAAATTCAGGCAAAACTCGATAAAAGTTTCAAACTTCCTGCAGGTTATTATGTGACTTACGGCGGACAATTTGAAAATCTGATTGAAGCAACCAAAAGACTTTCTGTAGCATTGCCAATTGCTTTAGGACTGATTTTGGTCTTGCTGTATTTTACTTTTAAAAGCGCCAAACAAGCGTTGCTGATTTTTAGTGCGATTCCGTTATCGGCTATTGGAGGTGTTTTTGCGCTTTCGCTGAGAGGAATGCCGTTTAGTATTTCTGCCGGAATTGGTTTTATTGCTTTATTTGGAATTGCGGTCCTCAACGGAATTGTTCTGATTTCATATTTTAATCAATTAAAAACAGAAGGAATTACAGATCCGTTTCAGAGAATCCTGATCGGAACCAAAACACGTCTGCGTCCCGTTTTAATGACCGCAGCGGTGGCTTCTTTAGGATTTCTTCCAATGGCATTATCTACAAGTGGAGGAGCAGAAGTACAAAAGCCTCTAGCAACGGTAGTAATCGGCGGATTAATCTCGGCGACTCTATTGACCTTAATCGTTCTTCCGATTTTGTATTTATTGTTGGAGAGATTTAACCGCAGAGATAATTAGTAAATGAGAAAATTTGATAATTAGATTATTAGATAATTTACTGCTGAATGTAAAAAAGATTTTTCACGCAGATTCTGCAGATTGAAGCAGATTTAATTTTGATTTTAATTAATAATCTGCGTTTATCAGCTTAAATCTGTTTAAAATCTGCGTGAAACAAAAATTATAAAAATGAAAAATTTAATTAATAAAGTACAGAAAAAGTTTTACTCCCGATGGATATCGGGATTGCGGTTAATTGCGTTTCTATTGGCAGGAACAGCAACATTTGCACAGCAAACGATAAGTCTGGAAAAAGCCATAGAACTTGCCAAATCAAACAACATCGACTTAAAAATTGCCGATAAAGAAATCGAAAAACAAACCGTTCTCAAAAAAGCAGCTTTTCAGCCAGATCCGCTTCAAGTGCAGTATCAGGGCGGTCAATTTAATAGTGCCGATTTTGACCATAATGTTTCCGTGCAGCAGTTTTTTCCGTTAGGAAATATTACAAAAGCCAACCGACAATTGCAGGAAGAATTGGCTAAACTCGCCGAAAAACGAAAAGCTTTGTCTTCTTATGAAATTGAAAAAGCGGTTACATTGGCGTATTATCAATATTTGTACGGCGTTTCAATTCAAAAACTCAATTCAGAATTGAATGATATTTATACGAAATTCCTAAAAAATGCCGAACTGCGTTTTAAAACAGGAGAAAGCGGAAATATAGAAGTAATTAGCGCGAAAGCCAAAGTAAAAGAAATTGAAACGCAGAAAGCGCAGTTAGAATACGATTTGGCTATTTATCAGAAACAATTACAGTTTTTCATTCAGACAGATGAAAATATTGTTCCTGATTCAAATACCGCTTTGCAATATACTTTTATGGAAAATCAGGAAAATACAAAAGCAGAAGCTCTAATGACCGATTTTTATCAGCAGCAGATTTCAGTTTATCAAAAAGAAGCGGGAACATTTAAGGCACTGCGAACACCAAAAGTCGGTTTGGGATATTTTGCACAAACTATTAACACAGAATCGCTGTTTCAGGGTTTTACAGCAGGATTGCAGATTCCGTTATTTGGAGGCGTTAATACTACTAAAGCAAAAGCGGCTGAAATTAGTGTTTCGCAGTCTCAACTGGCTTTAGATAGAAACAAAATGATGCTGAATCTGCAACGAGAAGAATTACAGAATAACTTTCAAAAGCAGCAGAAAAACTTAGCCTATTTTCAAAATGAAGGTTTGCATTATGCCGATCAGATTATCGAAACAGCTCAGAAAAGCTACGCTAACGGCGATATGAGTTATTGGTCGTACATCAGCTTTCTAAATCAAGCAATCGATATTAAGAAACAATTTGCGGAGGCAACGCACAGCTACAATCAAAGTGCCATCGAACTTCAATTTCCAACCATCAAAAACAATTAAAAATGAAAAATATAGATAATAGTTTAACCGCAAAGAGCGCTAAGGTTTCGCAAAGAGCGCAAAGTTTAATTTCCTTGCGTTTTGTCTTTGCGCTCTTTGCGGTTACCTTAACAAGTTGTAACGAAAAGAAAGCCGAAGAACCACAGGAGGAAGAAAAATCAACTACAGAAGTAGCTTTAACCTTTTCTCAAGCTAAAACAGTTGGAATTGAGACAGGATTTGTAGAAGATCGAAACCTAAATAAAGTTATTAAAGCAAATGGTTACACGACAGTTCCTCCACAAAATTCGGCTGAAGTTTCGACTTTAATTGGCGGAACGGTTAAGGATATTTTTGTTTTGGAAGGAACGTATGTAAACAAAGGCAAAGTTTTGGCAACAATTCAAAATCTGGAAGTTATTGGAATGCAGGAAGATTATCAGTCGGCTGTAGCCAATGTGGAATATCTGCAGTTAGAATATAATCGTCAGAAAACTTTGAGCGACGAAAATGTCAATCCGAGAAAGACTTTTCAAGAAGTGAAAGCTAAACTAGCAGCTGAAAGAGCTCGTGCACAAGCGGCAAAGAATAAGCTGGATGCATTGCATGTCAATACAAAAGGAACTGCTTCAGTTGTGCCAATTGTTTCTCCTATAAATGGTTATGTTGGAAAAATTAATATTGCTAAAGGTGCTTTTGCGAACACAGGAGTTTCACTATTTGAAGTCGTTGACAACAGTCAAATGCATTTGGATTTGAATGTTTATGAGAAAGATTTAGGTTCTATTTCAATTGGTCAGGTGATTGATTTTGTCTTAACAAATCAGTCCAATAAATCTATTAAAGGAAAGATTTTCGGAATCAATAAATCTTTTTCTAACGAAAGTAAAACCGTTGCCGTTCACGCTAAAATTGATCCCGCTGACGCTAAAGGTCTGATTCCGGGAATGTATGTTTCGGCAAATATCAATATTGTTAATGCGACTGTTCCAGCGCTTCCGAAAGATGCTGTTGTCAAAAATGCAGATAAATATTTTGTTTTTGTTCAAGAAGATGAAAAAGCCGAAGAAAAACACGATCATAAAGAAGGTGAAAAAGAAGAAGTACACGAGCAAGAAGTGCATTTTAAAGCGATAGAAGTAATTCCGGGAACAACTGATTTAGGTTTTACCGAAGTGAAGTTTGTAAATGATATTTCTGCAAATGCTAAAATCGTGACAAAAGGTGCATTTTATCTGCTTTCAGCAATGAAAGGCGGAGGAGAGCATACACACTAGCTATTTTTGCCACGAAGACGCTAAGTTTTTTATATAGAGAATAAACGAACTATTTGTCATTTCGACGAAGGAGAAATCTCCACAAGTAGCTCCGTTCCTAAAATCCAATCTTTGTGGAGTTTCTCGCGGAGATTTCTCCTTCGTAGAAATGACAAAAAATGAGAAAAAAAACTTTGTGCCTTAGTGCCTTTGTGGCAATAAACTTTCCCACAAAATGCTTAAATTTAGAACATTATTTAAACAGAGTTTCAGAACAGCAAAAACATGAAACCAGAAACATGAAACTGAAAAAATGATACATCAAGATAAAGAAATAAAAACTGCAAAAAATAAAGCCAAACCTTCCTGCTGTTGTTCACATGACGAACCCGTACATTCTGATAATGACGGACACGACCACGGAGGACATGACCATGAACACAATGCAAGCGGTAATCTATTTAAATTGTTTCTGCCGTCCATTATATCCTTTATTTTACTGATTATCGGAATTGGTTTTGATAATTATTTTCCGCAAGATTGGTTTACAGGATATGTTAGAATTGTTTGGTATGCAATTGCGTATCTCCCAGTCGGACTTCCGGTTTTGAGAGAAGCATACGAAAGTATTGTAAAAGGAGATGTTTTCTCTGAGTTTTTCCTTATGTGCATTGCCACAATTGGAGCTTTTGCCATTGGTGAATACCCAGAAGGTGTTGCCGTTATGCTGTTTTATACTATTGGTGAAACCTTTCAGGGAATGGCGGTTAGTAGGGCAAAATCGAGTATTAAAAGCCTATTGGATCAACGTCCCGATGAGGTTCATGTTTTAGAAAACAATGTCGCAGTAAAAGTCAAAGCCAAAGACGTTCAGATTGGAGCTATTATTCAGCTTAAAGCGGGAGAAAAATTAGGATTGGATGGCGAATTATTATCTGATTCTGCTTCTTTTAATACAGCTGCTTTAACGGGAGAAAGCAAACCTGATACCAAGAAGAAAGGTGAAACTGTTTTGGCAGGAATGATAAACGGCAATACAATCGCCGAAGTAAAAGTAACAACAGCTTACAGCGACAGTAAATTGTCTAAAATTTTGGAATTGGTACAAAATGCCACAACCAAAAAAGCGCCAGCGGAATTGTTTATCAGAAAGTTTGCTAAAATTTATACGCCAATTGTAGTGTTTTTGGCAATTGGAATTTGTTTGATTCCGATTCTTTTTGTTGAGAATTATGTTTTTACAGACTGGCTTTATAGATCGTTGGTTTTTCTTGTGATTTCTTGTCCGTGCGCTTTGGTTATTAGTATTCCGCTTGGATATTTTGGCGGAATTGGCGCTGCGAGCAGAAACGGAATCTTGTTTAAAGGAAGTAATTTCCTTGACAGTATTTCGACGATTAAGAATGTCGTGGTAGACAAAACAGGAACTATGACCGAAGGTGTTTTTAAAGTTCAAGAAGTAATTATAAAACCCGAATTTGATAAAGATGAAATATTAAAACTGGTAAATGTTTTAGAAAATAAAAGTTCGCATCCTGTGGCAACAGCAATCCACAATCATGTTGGACCAATTGATTCTTCAGTAGAATTAAAAGATATTGAAGAAATTTCAGGCCACGGATTAAAAGCTTTTCACAACGGAAAAGAATTGCATGTAGGTAACTTTAAATTGTTGGATAAATATTTGATTTCGTATGATATTGATCCGTCCTCAATTGTTTATACTACAATTGCCATTGCTTTTGATAGAAAATTTGCAGGCTATTTGACTATTGCAGATGAAATTAAAGCAGATGCAAAAGAAACCGTTTCTAAACTAAAATCTTTAGGCATAAAATTGACCATGTTAAGCGGAGACAAAACCAATGTGGTTCAGTTTGTTGCCGATAAATTGGGAATCACAAAAGCTTTTGGAGATTTGCTTCCAGAAGATAAAGTCAATAAAGTCAATGAAATTAAAGCTAAAAACGAAACGATTGCTTTTGTAGGCGATGGAGTAAACGATGCGCCTGTAATTGCCTTAAGTACGGTTGGAATTGCGATGGGCGGTTTAGGAAGCGATGTTGCAATAGAAACTGCCGATGTGGTTATTCAAGATGATAAACCTAGCAAAATTGCAATGGCAATTAACATTGGTAAACAAACCAAAAAAATTGTCTGGCAAAACATCACTTTAGCATTTGTAGTAAAAGCTTTTGTGCTGATTCTAGGCGCTGGAGGATTGGCAACAATGTGGGAAGCTGTTTTTGCAGATGTTGGTGTGGCGTTGTTGGCGATTTTGAATGCGGTAAGAATTCAGAAGATGAGGTTTTAGGTGTATGAAATTCTGTCTTATTTCGATATATTTTTAATTTTATTGAGACATCTAAACGTTTTCAAACAAGTAAATTTGTGAAATTTTAATAAATAAAAAATGCAAATTTATTTTATAAAAAGTGGATTTAACTCATATGGAGGTACTTTTAATGAGCCTTTTAGATATTTAGGAAATATAATTTCAGATAGATTTCGAACAGAAGGAGTAGAATTTCCTTTTAAAGAGATTGAAATTATATTAGCTCTTTTTTCAAATAAACCAAAAGGAAAAGATAAAGAAATTTATAATGATTGGTTTAATAAATTACCAAGATTTTATAGAGGTAAAAATATACTTAGTGTAACTTTACCAGTATTTGCAAATGAAAAAAGTTTAGAAGATATTTTTCAATTAATTTATCGTGGTTTTGAATTAATTTTTGCCAAGAAAAAGAAGGATGATCTTTATGATATTGAAAAGGTAAAACAAGTATTATCTCTTTTAGAAATAGAATTACAAAATACTGACTTAAGAAAATTAAATGAAGAATACGAATCACTTTTATATCAAGAAGCATTAACCAGAAGAACTGAAGATAGAAAAGAAAGAGAAAATAGAAGTGTCGAAAATAAAAAAGCCATTCGCGATTTACGATTTTACTATCATTTCGAAAATATTGGTTATCGTTATTTTGATCCTTATGATAGTGAAATTTGTGATAAAATTTTAAATAAACTTCGCGATAGAAAGTTTAAACTTCCAGATTATACTCATTTATATATTCAAGTTTCTGATTCTTTTGAAAATTCGCTGTACAATACTGTAAGAAATGAAAACTGTTATGTTTGCGGAATTGCTGTTTTAAAAGATTACAAAGATTATCAAAAGAAAAAAGAAGAAGAAAAGAAAAGAATAGAATAGTTTTTGATTTAATTAAAGATGGTTTGAACGACATTGCAAAAATTGATAAGTTGGATTTGCAAACTTTAAGTGAGGTTTTAAGGGAAGTTGAAAGTGAAATATAGATAAAAAAAGCTCTTTTCATAAACGAGAAGAATTTTAATTATTGATGATATATTAAGTAGAATTTTAGGGTATTTAAAAATATAAATCAATTTTAATTCCATTGTTTTCTAATCGAACTTCGGTTTTGTTTTTTTCAGAAGGAGTTTGCGTCGGATACCAATTTCGATTCGGTTTTACCATAATCAATAAACCTTCATCGTCGCCAATGGCAGCAAAAGCTTCGCTGTTTGTGTTTTTAGAAAAGAAATTTAAACCGTGTTTTGCTATTAATTGATTGCCTAATTCCAACGGATTTTCATTTACAATTCCGATTTCACTAATATTTAAAATAGATTTAGAATTGAATGCTTCTGTTTGCGAATTATTGAGATCGTGTCTGGCGATAAATTCTAATAAATTTCCGTTTGTATCATAAAAATAAACAGCTTGGGCACTCCAATTTTCAAAATTGGTAATAACATTTTGATCTTCGATAAGAATAAAATCTACTTTGTTTTTACACCATTTAATTGCTTCGTCTAGTTTATTTTCTGGAATATTAAAAGCAAAATGATAAATAGATTTGAAACTCGAATTTTCAACGAATTTTAAAACGGAATTTCCTGCTTGTATACTAACTGAATTTTCGTCTTTTTCTATAATTGAAAGTTCTAAAACATCTTGATAAAAAGCAGTTATTTTTAGAATATTGTTGGTCTCGATTTGAATGTGTTCTAACTTCATGATATGTTTTATAGAAAGAATATTTCTTTTTGTTTTAAACAAATTTAAAAAATGAAGTCTTTTTTCGGAAGGATATAGCATTCTAAGCTTCAATAAAAGTATAGTAAAAAAGTATTGAAGAGTTGTTTTATAATAAAAAAAGCCCTTTACAAAACGAAAAGGACTTTTGAAATCTGCAAAATACTTGGGGCAAAATACAAATCATTTGTTTTCTTGCGGTTTGTGTTGATGTCCTTTTTTTCTGATTTCAATTAATTCAGGATTATATTTAAAACGATAATTAAGAAGCTCTTTTGTAGACATTGTTTTAATTTCTTCTTTTCCTAATTGTAAAAAAAGTTTATCTCTTAAAGTTTGAATTTCCGTTTTTACTTTTGGATCATTATTCAAGAATAATTCCTGAAGTCTATAAGGCATTTTTACATTTAGTTTTTTTGCTAATGCTAAAACTTCATTTTCGCTCATCCAAGCATAGTAACCAACTCTTTTCCATTGATAATTGATTCTAAGTTCGGCAATTCTTGCAGCATCTGAATCTTTAAATTCAGCCATTAAAGCGACTCCAAGAGAATCAATGTATTTTTTAATTCTTTCTGGATAGAATTTGAAATTAATAACCGTTTTATCGAAAACTTCTTTAGGCATTATAATCTTAAAATTTCCATCAAGATATGTATACTTATAACTTAAAAAATCAATTTTTGTTAACGAATCGATTTTAGCCTCTCTTTTAAGTATCATCTCTTTAGTAATTTCTTGTGCAAACATCGAATTGAAAACTAAAAAAAGAATTATAATAATGTTTAATGATTTCATGAAAGCTTGTTTTAAAATTAATTACTTCGGCATTTCTGGAATTATAATTCTTCTTGTTGGTGTGCTTAAAGTTTCAAATTGCTGATTTCTTCTTTGCTTAAATCTAATTTTCTCAACATTGGATCTGATTTGATTGATGTATTATTTTATGCTTCAATAAAAGAATAATGAAATAGTATTGATTGGCTTAACTTAATACATTTATAACTTTTTACGTATGCTTTGGATTTTTTGATTAGTATAATTTTGCTGATAATAATGAACTGTTTAATAAATGAAAAAATTTGAAAAGAATTATTTGAGAGTGTTTTTAAATATAGGAAAAAAAGAATACTCAGAAGAAGAAAAGAAGAATGCGACAGAATTATTGATAAGCATTGCAAATACTTTATGCAAGGATTCAAAATTGAAGTATCATATTTCAGGTTCTGGATATGGAATTTCAAAAGGAGATGGTTTTATTGGTGAAAAAGCTTTAAAAAATAAAATAGATAAAAAAGGATATAAAAATCTCTTTGGCTTTATAGTTCATTCAAGTGACCACAGATATAAATCAGGTTTTTCTATCTTCTCGAATGAAAATGTTGTAAATAGAATGGATATGTATTTTAGCTGGCCTTATGAAGAATCTAAAAGTCTAGAAAGAGCCATTGAAATTATTATACTGATTTCTAAATATTTAAAAATTGATTATGCATATGGATATTCAGATGATAAAACTTTATTTGAAAATGGAGAAGGAAGAATTAAAAGTTATATTTTCTCAAGTGTTTTAAAAGTTCCAGAACAAGAAAGAATATGGGAAGATAAGCTTTTGCAAATACCAAAAGGAACAATTAAAAAGCTATATCCTATAAATGTTTTTAATAAAAAACAAATTGAAGGATTATATAATATTAATCCTGAAAAGAAAATGGAATTATCTGATGAAAATCAAATTTGGATTTTTACTCCTACAATTTTAAATAATGAAAATGCTAAGGTTAAAATGAAAGTAATTGATTAGATTTAAGATTAAAAAGCCCTTTTCAAAACGAAAAGGACTTTTGAGATCTGCAAAATACAAATCAGTTTTAACTAAATTACTTCGGCATTTCTGGAATTATAATTCTTCTTGTTGGTGTGCTTAAAGTTTCAATAAATGCTAACAAATCACTGATTTCTTCTTTGCCTAAATCTAATTTTCTCAACATTGGATCTGATTTTGGAATTAAAGAATCTCTCGCCGTTCCTAGATATTTTTTTTGAACAGGAGACGGATTTCCTAAATTGTATAATTCGACAACATCCAATAAACTCGGAAAGTGTCCGTGGTGCATCCAAGGTTTTGTGTTTACAACTTCACGAAGCGTAGGCGTTCTGAATTTTCCAATATCTTTTACATCTTTAGTTACATTATAACGTCCGAAATCTTCATTTTTTGTTCCGAATAAAGTCTGTCCGTCGTTATGAAACTGATTGTCGCTAAAATAAGGCGTATTATGGCAATTAATGCATTGTGCTTTTGTTCTAAACAAATGCATTCCTTTTACCTGCTGATCTGTGTAAACATCTGATTTTCCGCTTACAAACTGATCAAATTTACTTTTCGGGCTATTGATAGATCTTTCGAAAGTCGCAATCGCGTATTGAATTCTTTGTAAAGTCACCTTTTTGTCTCCGTAAGCAGCTGCAAATAAAGAGTTATAACCTTTTACTTTAGCAATTTTATCAACGGCAATCGTTAGTTTTTCATTCATTTCCAACGGATCTGCAACAGGAAATTGCGCCTGATCTTCTAAACTTGAAGCACGTCCGTCCCAGAATAGAGAAGTGGCATACGCCGAATTTAAAATCGTCATCGAATTACGTTTTCCTGTTTGGCGATCGTGGCCAAAAGAACGCGTTAGATTGTCTGTCCAGCCCAGTTCTGGATTATGGCAAGAAGCACATGCTATTTGTCCGCTTCGGGATAATCTCGGGTCAAAAAACAAAATTTTTCCCAAATTTTCTTTTTCCTTAGAATACGGATTATAAGCAGGATAAGGGACGGCTGGCAAAACGCCAATATCCTGAAATTTGGATTTATCAATGCTTTCGTGTAATTCTGCAGCAGGCCATTTTGATGAATCTCCGCTAGAATATAGTTTTCGTAATTCCTGAATATCAATGTAATCAGGATTTTCCACGCTTTTGTAAGCCGTTAAGCATAGCAGGAATAGGAGAGGGAAGATTAGCTTTTTCAATTTTAATTTTGTTTCAAGTTTCAAGTTTTCAGTCTCAGTCTCAGTCTCAGTCTCAGGTTGTCTTAACTTCCGAAAACTTTGACAAAGTTCACTATGTAAAATATTTACAATTCATAACTCACAATTCATAACTCATAATTATAAAGTAACTTCTTTCGGGCACGGTATACTCAAAGCCGCTGGTTTTGGATACGTTCTATTATTGTAAATTCTGTATTGTGTTGACACTGTTCCTCCGAAGAGTTTGTCATTGGTCAATTTTAATTCAAATGAAATTTCATATAAACCGTTATTGATCTCTTTATAAGTTCCTTCACCAGAAATAGCAATTATATGGGTATTTGTTGCACTCGATCCGATTGTAATGTCTTGTGGAATTACTAAAACAGTTCCTTCGGTTTTGCTGTTTCCGTTTGCAGGGAAAAACTCCAAAGCCGAAGTGATATTAAATCCAGGAGAAATGGCAGCAGAGTTACTTTCGTTAGAAAACCATCTTTTTAAACCAAAAGAATTGACCGTATTGGTTCCGCTCGCAACGTTAAACCCGATTTTGAAAGCATCGTGATAGACTTCATCATTAGGATTTGTTGTTCCTTTGTCGCTGTATAAGATTGCATTTGGATCATCTTTTGTAACTACAACCGGAAAAGTCAGAGCGTTGAAAGTTTGCCAACTACAAGTGGTCCCGTTGCTAAACCAATGTTCTCCATAAGTCAAATAAAACGCATTTGTAGGATCGGTAAATTTTGATGCTGGATTTGCCTGAATATCTCTTAGAGATTTTATTGGTTTTACAATTGTTAGGTTGGTGTTTCCTGTAGCAGTGTAATTAGGAATATTTATTAAAGTAATTTTTGATTCGTAACGGGCATCATCATTTTGCAGATCTTCTAAAAGAGTTAAATGATATGTTACAGAACTTCTGTTATCGCCAAAATCATCGTGCGTTAAAGAATATTCAAAACCGTTTTGAAATTTGAAAAAATTAGCATTTTTAATTTCTTCAGGGAAAAAGCCATTTGGAAAATTCACTATAAAATCGACTGTTTCGCCCACTTCACCTTTGACATTATATTGCGTTACAGGAAAAGTGTAGTTAGTTGCAATTGTTCCCAAATCAATTTTGAAAGTATTGTTTGGATATGCTGTGTTTAAATTTCCGATATGAATATCAGGATTAGAAACCGTTTCGAGTTTTAGATTGATGCTTTGGTTTGCAGCCCATCTTTTATCAAAAGAAACATAAATGGTATCTGTTAATTTACTGCCTTCAAATACTAATTGATTTACTGGATTTACAGTAAAACTTTCGTTGTCTCCAGTTGAAGAAACCGCACTGAAATTTGTGGTTACCGCACTTTTTAAGGCACGAGTAGTTAAAGCAACCGGAACTTTTAGGGTTTTTACAGAACTATTTGTATATGTGGACTGAGGTACTAAAACAGAATTTACCGTAGGATATTCTAACGGAATATTATTGCTGTTTACCAAGAAGTTAAATCTTAAGTACGGGTCAATCTCAGAGCCTAGTTTGTAATCATCTTTTGAGCAGGAAGCCAAAAGTAATGCTGCTGATAATATGCTAAATATCTTAATAGGATTCATTTTGCTGTAAGTTTTCATTAAGATTAATATTGGATTGTGGGATTGGAAGCACAAATTTTAGAGATGGATATTTCATACTGCAGTTTGTAGAAATACACCCGTCATTTCTTGAAATATCTTTGTGATTACGCATTAGATCAAAAAACAAATGTCCTTCAAAGCAAAGTTCTTTTCTTCTTTCTAAAAGTATTTCTTCTTTTAGGTTTGAAGTGTTTGTAAGTAAAGTGGCATTAGCACGCGCACGAATTGTATTGATGTCTTGCATTGCAATTGCATACTGGTTGTTTTCTAGCGCTGCTTCGGCACGAATTAAATACATCTCGCTAAGTCTAAAGGCTACATAACCAGCATTATCTTGAAATTTCCTTGTAAAATTGTATGGGCGAGGAGTTAACAGCCCATTTACTAAAGTTTGAAGATTAACCGTTAGAAATAATTGCTTTCTGATGTCATTATTCTCATAAAGGTTTACAAGATCATTTGAAGCAACATACTTTGCATATGTATTTGAATTGTAGCCAAAATAACTAGCCATTGAAGAGGTTGCTGCGTTTTCGGCATCTTTTGGAATTGAAAACTCTAGTAAAGCCTCGGAAACAGGAAGATCTGGTTGCGCCCATTGTGCAATATAATTTTCAGAACTCATTAATTGGAATCCCGAACTTGTAATTACATCATTTGCTGTTTCATAGGCATTTGTCCAGTCTCTTTTGTACAAATAAATTCTAGCTAATAGTGCTTTTGTGTTGTTCCTGTTAAAATAAGAATAGGTCGGTCCAGCCATTGAAGGATTGTCGGTATAATTTTTTATAGCCAATTTAAGATCTTCAATAATAAGTGAATAAGTAACCGCAAGCGTTTCCCTCTTTGGATATTTAAGTCCCTCTTTTATGGATTCTTTATTGTACACAATACCCAAATGTGAAGCATTTGAAGTATAAGAATAGTTTTGGCAATAAACTTGCGATAACAAAAAGTGGGCATACGCTCTTATGGTTAAAGCTTCGGCTATTATCTGTTTTTTTTCGGAATCAGTTGCATCAGTTAATTTAGGCGTATATTCTAAAAGTAAATTAGCCTGATTAATGATACTGTAATTGCCACTGTAAAAACTAACAAAATTACTTGTCTCTGCAGTATCTTCAAAAGAGTACACTTCTCTAATGTTTACTCCTGAGGTAATCTGCCCAGCACTATTTCCAGATGAGGTAGGTGTAAATTTTATATTCCCGCCTTGTAAATCAGAATAAACAGCAAAACGTTCACCTCTCACATTAGCTTCTACATCGCGGTAAAGTCCTTTTAGAGCGATTAAAACCCCTTCTTTATTTTGTAAAAGTTCATCTATGGATGTTTGGGTTCCAGGCTCTTGTTCCAGAAAATCACTACAGCTTTGTAATGAAAAAATCAGAATTATTATTGTTATGTATTTTAAATATTTCATCGTTTTAAAATTTTGCATTTACACCAAGCGAAATTGTTCTTGCCTGTGGATAGATAAAACTAAATTCTCGAATTCCATTCATTCCTTTTGGACTTTTTTCCTTGTACCAGTACAATACATTTGTAGCATCAGCAAAAACGGCAAGTGAGTCTAGAAATATATTTTTGATTGGCACATTATAACTCAAGTTAATATTGCTTAGTCTTACATAAGTAGCATCGTAAACATATTTACTCAAATTTGCAGTGACTGGTACAATTGTTACAGCAGCATAAGGCACAACATCTCCTGGATTTCTCCAGTGATTATAGGCATTTATAGAAAGATTTCTGTTTGAAGTATTCGAATATTTATCAATTACAGCATCCGAAGCAAAGAAATCACCCCCTAATTGAAAATCTCCTCTAAAAGTTAATGCAAGATTTTTGTAAAATGTAAAGCTATTGTAGAATCCGCCATAAGCTTTTGCTTGAGTATCTCCAATTGGTTCCCAATCAGCAATAGTAAATAAAGATTTGTAAGTTGCAAGATCATAAACTTGTCCATTTTTTGTAACTAAATCTCTTCCTGTTGCTGGATCAACGCCTACCCAGTTTATTCCCCAAACTGTAGTTGAACTGTAACCAATTTTTTGGGCTAAAGCTAGTTCGGCTGTAGAAAAATCGCTTCCTAAACCTTTTAAGTCAGTCACTTTACTGTCGACAGTAGAAATATTAAAAGCGGTAGTCCATTTGAAATTATTATTTTTTATCCATTTAATTCGAGTTTGAAATTCTAATCCTTGATTATACATGCTTGCAGCATTTAATTGCATAGAATTGTAACCAGTTTCAGTAGGAATATCTCTTGTAGTAATCATATCGCTTTTGTTGTCACGATAGTATTCAAGTGTAAATTCAATTCTGTTAAAGATATTGAAGTCAATTCCAGCATTGAATTTTGTGTTCTTTTCCCAGCCTAAATTTCCGTTTGGTGCGTAACCTGGAGTTGCGCCTGTACCGCCATTATAGTTGTTTTGAACGTAATTATATAATCCTTTTGAACGATATGAACCAATTCTAGAGTTTCCTGTTGTACCGTAGCTTGTTTTTAATTTTAAGAAATTCACCCAAGAATTATTGTTAAAAAAGCTTTCATTACTTATAATCCAGCTTGCTCCAGCGCCTCCATTATTGGCTACATCATTATCATCTCCAAAAACAGAACTTTGGTCACGGCGGAAATTAGCTAACAAGTAGTAACGTTTTTTATAATTATAATTGACTTGTGAAAACAAAGAAACTCTTGAATTATAGCTAATTTCATTTCCATAAGTCTGGTTGCTTGTAGATTCATCCACATTAGGAGTTAACGGATTATCATCTCGCATTGCATTAGAGACAGGATTTATAACATTTGGATTTACGAAACCTATCCCAGATTGATAATGAAAATCAGTTTTATCTTCAGAAAGTTCAAAACCTACAACACCGTCAATGGTGTGATTTTCATTAAGTTGTTTATCGAATAAGGCTTGGCCCTGCCAGTTCCATTTCGTTGCATTTCTTTGGTTCAAAAGACGTCGTCCCCATCTTGGATAAGTAATATTATCTAAGACAAAAGTTCCTGTAAATTGACCGCTTTCGTTCTCAGCAGAAAAATAACGATCCTGGTCTTTATCAACATAATCCATTCCGAAAAGAGTAGTGAATTTCAAGAAATTATTCAGCTTATACGAAATACCAAGACTTCCTAAAATACCATAGGTATTGGCTTCATTTTTATTCTGCTCGATTGCCGCTAAAGGATTTCCTCTCGTCATACCGCTGACTCCTAGATAAGAATAAGAACTATCAGCGTTGTATGGAGACAGAGTAGGGAGGTAAGCAAAAGAATAAAAAATATTAGGAGCATCTTTCTGGATATAACTAGGGTTCAGCATTAAACTAATATCTAATTTTCCAGAGCTATATCCAAGATTAATTCCCGCATTCAATTGTTTGGTGCTGTTGCCCATTTGCGGTTCGTCAATTTTGGTATAGCTGATATTGGTTCGGTATGAAATTTTTGATGTAGAACCAGAAACATTAAAATTGTATTTATTAAAAATCCCTGACTTGTTCAAAAGTCCAAACCAATCTGTACTTACACCATTGTAAGTAAGCGGCGCAGTTCCTGGAGAAGTATTTTTCAAAAATTCATTTCGTAGCTCTGTGTACTGCTCGCCATTAAGATATTTAATCTGATTAATGGCAGATGAAATACCCAGCTGATTAGAGAAACCAAACTGAGTTTTTCCTTTTTTTCCTTTTTTAGTGGTAATTAAAATTACTCCATTTGCTCCGTCAGCACCATAAATTCCAACTGCAGCGGCATCTTTAAGAACCGATATTGTTTCAATAATTTCTGGCGCAATTTTCATTAAAGGATTTCCGAAATTTTCAGTAAAATCTCCATTTCCGCTAAAATAAGCACTGTCAATACCATATTCTTCACCCATAATCACTCCATCAATAATGATAAGGGGCTGGCTGGATGTACCAATACGTGCTCCAGATAAAGAAGGTAAAGTTCCTTGTCCGCGGATGTTAATTTTAACTGGTCCACCAACGCCAGAAGTATTCTCAACCATTACACCCGCAATTTGCCCAGTAATCATTTTGTCAAAACTTTCAGAAGCTTGTTGTACCGGAATATCTTTTGAGGTCAAAGTCGAAATACTTCCGACAATTTCTTCTTTTAATTTTGTAGTTCCATAAGAAGAAGTAATGATAACAGGGTTCAATTCATCTGTAACTTCTTGAAGATAAAAAACAAATTCTTTTTTGTAACCCGCTGTTTGCGATTGTGGTTCCATTCCTAAATAAGCAACTTCAAGAATCTGATCCTTAATGTTTTCACCTTTTAGTTCATAAGCAAATTTTCCATTTGAATCGGTTATGGCACCCATTCCAGTTCCATTTATGCGAATAGTGGCACCAGGAAGAGGCTGTTTGTCTTTTGCGCTGTAAACTGTTCCTTTAATCATCCGTTCAGTTTCCTGGTTACCAGAATTAGATTTATCAACTCGAGTCGCATCTGTCAATAAAACTTGTTTTTTCTGAATGTAGTAGGAGATATTCGTGCCTTTCAGCAACTTCTTTAAAGCCGTTTCTAAAGTCACATTATTAACATCTAAATCAGCTAATTGATCGGTATCTATTTTTTTAGCATTATAAATGATTCTAAAATCACTTTGCTCTTCAATAGATTTGATTATTAAGCTTATAGGCTTGTTTTTTACATGTACTGTTATGAGTTTATTCTGAGAAAATCCTTTAAATCCAGATATGAGAATGGCTAAGAAAAACAGAATTTTTCTTAAAGCGGGCTGTATCGTAAATGTCATGGTTATTTATTTATCGCGGATTGGTAATTGTAATGGTTTTTTGTTTAATAGAATAATTAAAAGGCGTGTCACGTTTTAGAAGATCTAAAATGTTTTCGACACTAGATTCGCTAATTTTAATTGTACCCGTAAAATTCTGTTTGGCCAAATCAGAATTTTCGTTGATGATTTCAACATCATAAGTACGCTGGATAATTTTAGCAATTGTAGAAAATGGAGTGTCTTTAAAAGCGAGTTCACCTTTTGTCCAGGCAGTATAAAAGGCGGGATCAACTTCTTTTAAGACAATTTTTTTTGAATTATTCTGCCATGTTGCCATTTGATTTGGCTCCAGCAAAATAGCGTTTGAAGGATTAGCAGCTTCAGACATTCGTACACTTCCTTCAATCAATGTACTATTAATTGTAGGGTTTTCGGGGTACGCGCTCACATTAAAAGTAGTCCCGAGAACTTCAATATCTGCCTGATTTGCATGAACAATAAACGGATGCATTTTATCTTTGGCTACTTCAAAAAATGCTTCACCGGTTAAGTAAACATTTCTGTTTCCGTTTAAGCCAAACTGCTCCGGATAGCGCAAAGTTGTTCCAGAATTTAAACTCACAACAGTGCCATCTGAGAGTCTAAGTTTGAAACATTTTCCGTATGGAACAGAAAGTGTATTATAAATCACTTTATGATCCTGAACTTTGCCAAAGTAAACAATTTCGGTCGGAAATTTTTTGGCAACCAACACACCTTTTTCATTTAACAATGCACTCTGAGTTTTTCCTGAAAAATATTCCAGACGGCCGTCGCCCAATTCCAGAACAATTTCTTTTGGAGTTTCAGTTGTTTTGTTCAATAAGAAAATAGTGGTTCCTAAACCCAAAAACACTAAAAATACCGCAGCATATTGTAAATACTGTTTAGTCCTATTTTTTGGTTTTATCTGGAGTATTGGTGCAGCATCAAAATACAAATCTGAAGAAAGAGTGGTCAATGCCCAAATCTTCTTAGCCTTTATAAATTGGTTTCTGTTTTCTTCCGATGCTTCAATCCAGTCAAAAAGTGCCTGAACTTCTTGTTCTGAAGCTTCGTTAGAAAGGTATTTGCTTATTATTTCCGATGTCATATCTGCTTTTTAAAACTTCTCTTCATTATAAGTACACCTCAGAATTAAAATACCCTATCTTTTTATTCTTAATTATTATAAATAAGTACAAAAATTAAGAACAAATAATCAGATAATCTGGATTTTAAAAGTTTCAAAGCCTTTGTCATGTGGGCTTCGACAGCTTTTAATGAAACTCCTAATTCTTCGGCGATTTCTGCATTTTTTTTATTCTCAAAGCGTTTTTTAATAAAAACTTCTCTAGTTTTTGGAGGCAGATCACTGATAGATTCCTGAATAATTCGTTCTAGTTCAGTTAATTCTAAAGGATCGAACTGAATTGAGTTTAGAACTTCAATGTTCAGTTCTCTTTCTTTATGGTTTAAGAGGTCGTTTTTGAATTTGTCCTTCACTTTGTTATGGCGGATTAAATTCAAGCATTTTGATTTGGCATAAGTAAATAAGAAAGCTTGAATTCCGTTAATGGATTCTACATTTTCTCTATTTTGCCATAAGTGTAGTAAGGCTTCCTGAGCCAGGTTTTCAGCTTCGTCCTGATCATAGATAAACTGAACGCTGAAAGATTGGATTCTTCTAAAATATTTATCGTAAAAAAAATTGAATGCAGTTTCGTCACCTTCCTTAAAGGAATGGAAAAGATCTAATTCGAAACGGACATTCTTATTCATTAAACGATATTTACATTCAAAAAAGCAATATTAATTAAATTTTAGAAACAACTCAATTTTGCTCAGAAAGCGGCAAATATAAAAGTTTATTTATATTAATTCTAAATAAAATAAAATTATTACTCGTTTCTCAAAAAATTATTCAGAATAGGTTTAGAAAGGGATTCTCTTTGATGAAAACTTTCACAAAAAAACTCCCAATTATAATGATTGGGAGTTCTTAGTTTAATTTAGAATTACACATACTCTTTGTGATAAATGCCTTGCTAGTTCAGGGACATTATTGTCTGAGACAATGTACGGAATGAGTTTTCTCTTCTCGATGATTTTCTCTTTTGAATAAATGAGATTAAAATATTCTTTCGGTTCATTAATGTTTTCTTCTGTTTTAGGAATCTCCTCGTAGTAGTAAAGTGATTTTTTTAACGAAGGATATTTTTTTAAAAGATAATCGTTTACAGTATGTCCTCCTTCTTTATTTAAATCTTCACGCAGAATACCTGTTACTATAACTTTTTTGATATTACGTTTAAAACTTCTATAAGTTTCTCTTGGCATTGAAAAATCAGAAGATTTGATAGTTCCTTTTTCAGATAATTTACGAACTATCGAAAAACGTACATAATCGCCATTTATTTCGGTGACTTTAAAAACAAAATATTTTTTTGCTGTTCCACTATTTCCATTTTCATCTCTTTGTTTACTGAAAACAAAACTTCCTAGTTTTAGTTTATGCTCTGGAGTTTCCATAGCTTCTTTCCATAGATAAGGTTTATAGACTGTTTCTCTGAATACATAAATTGCAAGGACTAATAAAATGCTTATAAAAAGTAGTTTTTTCATTAATTTTAATTTGTACAAGTATTGTTTTATTGAGATTTTTCTAAAAATTTGGCCAAAAATAGTAAAATGACAGTTTATTTTACATTAAAGTTTGTTAAGTTTTTTAAAATGAATTTTATTTCAAAAGAAAGATACTAAAACATTGTTATAAAGGTCTTTACGGGCTTATTTGTCTTATCTGTCAATACTATATTTCTAAAATTTAGAGATTACTATATAATAGCTGCAGCGTATGAAAATCAGAAGAACCGTTAAAGTATTTATGAAGCACTTCCTGAAAAATAGTTTCTGTATTTTGAACGCTGGCAAACAAAGTCATGCACGATTGAAGATTTTCTATATCTATGCTTTCAAAGATATCAGAAACATTTTCTTCCTTTTTGATAAGTTCAGAAGTGATTTCTATAAGGTGTTTTCCTAAAATCGGGTGTTCAAAAAAAGCAATTGCCTCATCGGCATTTTTGATTTCGTAAAATTTGGATGTATCATTAGAACCCATTCCTTTTATCTGCGGAAATATAAACCACATCCAAGGAGATTCTTTTTTACCTTTCTTTATTTCGTCTAGAGCTGTCAAATACAATTTGTTCTGAGCATCTAAAAAACGAAGCAGTCCGTTATTGTTGTAGGCCATTACTTACTGATGTTTATTTGGGATATCAGGTCATAAATCTAGTCAAAATTTGTTTAGTTGTACAAGGCCTAATTCATTTTTTGAAAGCACTTTTTAACATTTTAAACGGAATAATTTAGAAAAGGTATTATCTGTAAAATTTTATAAAACAATTTTGTGTTTGTAAATAAAAGCGTACTAATAAAAGTTTTTATTGTTATAAAAACCAATTTTAATTGGCAGTTCTGTTATGATTTTCCTATTTTTATGAACAGACGGTTCTAAAACCTTCACAAAAAAAAAAGAATTGATATTGACCACCTTACAATATCAATATTTTCAACCGGGCAAGCTTCGCCCATAAAAAAAATAAATGCTTATGAAAATAGGATTAATCGGATTCGGAAAAACTGGAAAATCAGTAGCTTCAATATTATTAGAAAATAAAAAATTCTGTTTAGAATGGGTTTTACGTCAAAGTACGGTTTTAGAACACAGATCGGTTCCAGAATTTTTTGGAGTGCAGTCAGAAGAACCCGGCTTAATTTATTCTAGTTCAAAAACATCTATTGAAGAATTATTAGAAAAACATCCCGTTGATGTCATTATAGATTTTTCGTCGCATCAAGGAATATATACGTATGGAGAAGTAGCTGCAAAAAAGCAAGTAAAAATTATTTCTGCAATTTCTCATTATAAAGATAAAGAGCTTGCCTTTCTAAAAAAGCTTTCGAAAAAGACTACTGTATTTTGGTCGCCAAATATTACTTTGGGAGTCAACTATTTATTGTTTGCAGCCAAGTTTTTAAAGAAAATTGCACCTTGGGTGGATATTGAAGTGAACGAAGAACATTTTAAAACGAAACAAGGAACATCTGGAACAGCAGTAAAAATAGCAGAAGCGCTTGATGTAGATAAAGAAAACATCAATTCGGTTAGGGCAGGAGGAATTGTAGGTAAACATGAAGTTATTTTTGGTTTTCCTTTTCAAACCGTGCGTTTAATTCACGAATCAATTTCAAGAGAAGCTTTTGGAAACGGAGTTATTTTTGTGGCTGAAAATCTTAAAGAGAAAGAAAAAGGGTTATATAATTTTGAAGATATCCTGACGCCTTATTTTACGGTTTAAGTTTTTTTTGCCACAAAGGCGCTAAGACACAAAGTTTTTTTATTGAAAAATGTTGGTGCGGTTTGTCTTCCTGAGCGGAGTCGAAGGATAAACGCAATGTATTTAGAGTATATTTAATCTCGCAAAGACGCTAAGGCGCAAAGTTTTAAACGAAAAGCTTTGCGCCTTAGAGCCTTAGCGGCAAAAAAAAACTTACTTCCTAAAAGTCAAAGCCTTCATGTATTCTAAATTCATTTTGGCAATTGAAAGCACCGAAATTGCCTGTGGACATTCGATTTCGCACGCTCTTGTATCCGAACAAGCTCCAAAACCTTCTTCATCCATTTGTTTTACCATAGAAACAGCACGTTTGGGCGCTTCTAATTTTCCTTGCGGTAAAAGTGCTAGATGCGTTATTTTGGCGCCCACAAATAGGGCAGCGCTGGCATTTTTGCAAGAAGCTACACAAGCTCCGCATCCTATGCAGGCAGCGGCATCAAAAGCGGCTTCGGCGGTTTCATACGAGATCGGAATACTGTTTGCTTCTGGCGCCTGACCTGTTGAAGCACCAATAAAACCTCCCGAAGCGATAATAGAATCAAATGCTTTGCGGTCAATTTTTAAATCGCGTAAAACGGGAAAAGCTTTTGCGCGAAAAGGCTCAATATAAATGGTGTCACCATCTTTAAAACTCCTCATGTGAAGCTGGCAGGTTGTAGTGTTTTTAAGAGGTCCGTGAGCACGTCCGTTAATCATGACCCCACATTGTCCGCAGATTCCTTCACGACAGTCATGGTCAAATTCTATTACGCGTTCGCCATTTTGAATAAGAGATTCGTTCAAAAGATCCAGCATTTCTAGAAACGACATATGTTCTGACACTCCATCAATTTCATAATCGGTCATTTCTCCTTTTGAAGAAGAATTAAACTGTCGCCATATTTTTAGATAAAGTTTCATAGATAATTATGAGTTATGAATTAATAATTTACAATTTACAATTCACCATTTTATTTATAGCTTCTCACTGCAAGTTCTACCGCTTCAAATTTTAGAGGTTCTTTATGGAGTTCAGGTTCGTTATTTAAACCTTTCCATTCCCAGGCAGATACATAACAGAATTCATCATCGTTTCGGACGGCCTCGCCGTCAACAGTTTGATATTCTTCTCTAAAGTGTGCACCGCAAGATTCTTCACGCTGTAAGGCATCGTAACACATTAATTCGGCCAATTCTATATAATCTGCAATCCGTCCAGCTTTTTCAAGTTCGCTGTTTAAAGTGTTATCGCCAGTAATTCTGAGATCTTTTTCAAATGAAGCTTTGAGTTCTCGAATTTCGACTATTGCTTCTTCCAGTTTTTCTCTGCTTCGTGAAAGACCGCAATTTTCGTAAAGAAGACGTCCTATTTTTTTATGGAAATAATCTGCAGAAAGTGTTCCGTTGGTATGTAAAAAGCGATCCAGCTGTCTTCTCACAGTTTTTTCAGCTTCTTCAAATGCGGGATGCGAAATATCAGGTTTAGGCAAATTCAATTCGCCTGCCAAATAGTTCGGAATAGTGTAGGGAGCAATAAAATAACCATCGACACAAGCCTGAAGCAGTGAATTTGCCCCAAGACGATTTGCTCCATGATCGGCAAAATTGGCTTCACCTAAAGCAAACAAGCCTGGAATCGTAGTCATAAGCTCATAATCGACCCAAAGTCCGCCCATTGTAAAATGCGCTGAAGGCGAAATCAGCATTGGTTCTTTGTAAGCGTTTATTCCTGTAATCTTTTCGTACATAGCAAAAAGATTACTGTATTTGGCTTCTATTTTATCTTTTCCCTGCGCTTTTATGGCATCTGAGAAATCGAGATAGATTGCATTTTTCATAGGTCCAACGCCATGACCGGCATCAATTCTTTCTTTTGCGGCTCTTGACGAAATATCTCTAGGAGCAAGATTTCCGAAAGAAGGATAACGGCGTTCTAAATAATAATCACGTTCTTCTTCTGGAATGGCATTTGCATTTCGGTCGTCTGCGGCTTTTTTGGGAACCCAAATACGTCCGTCATTTCGAAGCGATTCCGACATTAAGGTCAGTTTCGATTGATTTTCACCATGCTGTGGCAATGAAGTAGGATGAAATTGAATCCAGCTTACACCAGCCATAAATGCGCCTTTTTTGTGTGCTCTCCATACGGCAGAGCTGTTGCAGCCCATCGCCAGAGTCGATAAATAATATACTTTTCCGTAACCGCCAGAAGCCAGTACAACGGCGTCTGCAGCATGACGCTCTAATTTTCCTGTTTCAAGATTTCTTGTAATTATGCCTTTGGCTTTGCCATCAATAACAACCAATTCCAGCATTTCATGACGGGTATATAATGCTACTTTTCCTAAAGCATTTTGACGTTCTAAAGCTTGATAAGCACCCAATAAAAGCTGCTGTCCGGTTTGGCCTCTGGCATAAAAAGTTCGAGAAACCTGAACACCTCCAAAAGATCTGTTATTTAAATAGCCAGCATATTCGCGGGCAAAAGGAACGCCTTGTGCTACAGCATGATCAATTAAAGCGGCAGAACATTCGGCTAAACGATATACATTGGCCTCACGAGATCTAAAATCGCCGCCTTTAATGGTGTCATAAAACATTCTGAAAGTACTATCGCCATCATTTTTGTAGTTTTTGGCAGCATTTACACCACCTTGTGCAGCAACAGAATGTGCACGTCTAGGAGAGTCTTGAAAACAAAAAGACTTAATATTATAGCCTTGTTCTGCCAAGGATGCAGCGCATGAAGCTCCTGCAAGACCTGTACCAACGACTATAATATTAAGCTTTTTTCTATTTGCCGGATTTACCAGTTTGGCTTTCGATTTATAAGTACTCCATTTTTCTGAAAGTGGTCCTTCGGGTATTTTTGATTCCATCATTTTTATTATTTTAAAATGAACTGATGCAAAACTTTAAAAGCAACTATACTTTAGGGACTCTAATATACTATAAAAATCTTATAAAATGAAATTATTGTTTGCTGATTATCATGGCTTTACTGGTTGTGTCTGATTTTATGAAATAAATGCCTGCAGGATATTCTGAGATTGAAATAACATTTCCTGTTCCCTGTTTAATTTTACTTCCTGTAACTGAATAAATAGTCCATTCTAGCTCTTTTGATAAATGAAATATTCCTTTTGAAGGATTTGGATAAATGATAATTTTATTGGATTCTGCATCTGGATTTTCTACTCCAAGATTACAATTATGGACGTCATAAGTAACTTTTTTTGTGTTGCTTCCATTTGAATTAGTAACAGTTAAAGAAATTTCTCGATCTCCTTCTGTAGAAAAAATAACAGAATGCGGACCAATTCCAGTTGCAGTTTGCGGTTGCGCTCCAGCGCCAAAATTCCATGAATAAGAATCAACAGTGCCTACAGAAACCGAAGTAAAGGTGACAGCAGTATTCAAACATCCCATTTGCGGACTGTATTCAAAATCGGCAATAGGAGCAGTGGTGCTTCCTGAAAGGACAAATTCCATTTTATTGACATTGATATCATTTTCTTCAAAATATAAAGTGATCACATGAGTTCCTTGTGTCAAAGCTATATTAGGAATTGCGACAGTCTGCCAGTTCTGAAAACCTCCTGTATTAGGTATATTGACAGTTCCAGTTAGGTTTGTGCCATCTACTTTTAAATGTAGTTTTCTGGTGTTGTAAGGAGTAGCAATTCTTAAATTTATCGCGTAATTTCCTGTTGTATTTACTTTGGCGGTATATTTCAGCCATTCATCTTTTACGACATAAGCCAAATTGAATCCGCCTTCGTTACAAGCTTCAGTTCCAACACGGTCGCCTGGTCTGTAAGCCGTATCTCCGCCAGCATTGATATCGAAAATAGCTTCTGGGCCAATATCATAATTTTCGGCTTCTATAATTCCAGGTATTTGCGCAATTATTCCCTGATAAGGTGCATTTTGAAGTGTAGTTGGGGTATAAAATGCGGTATAGGTAATTGCTCCTGAGGCTGGAGCCTTAAAGGTTTGATTGGCCGTTCCGCCTTGACTCCAATGATCAAAATCATAGCGGATATTGCCTACATACTGTGGTGTTGGCGCGTTTAGAGTCTGTAAAGCAGCATTGGCTACAACTTGTTTTGTAGAAGGCGCAGTAACTGGTTTTTGGTTGAATTCTAAATTTAGGGGCACTGGCGAACTTGCTGCCGTAACGTCAACCAAATTCGGTTTAATGTCTACAAAACTTGTTGCCGTCAATCCGTTGCTATCGGTTACTTTTACCGTAAAGCGATACCAAACATTTGGTGTTTTTTCGCCTTGGTTAGAAGCCGTAAAATTGCCTGATTTTATACCCTGTGGACTTGCTCCTGGATGCGAATGTCCTGCTCCTGGAACGTCTTCGTGAAAAAGATCCATGCTCCACGAAAAAGCACTTGCAGGTAGTGCTCCGTCTTCAACATCATTAGCTGTGGCTTCGAAATAAATAATATCGTCAGCATTCCATTTTAATGTTGGTAATGGAGAAACAATAGAAACCGTAGGTGCATTGCTAAATGGCGTTACCGTTAATACTGCTTGATTACTGGTTACATTTCCCGCGGTATTGGTGACTATGACTCTATAATTTCCGGCATTTGCTGTTGTTACGTTTGGAATGGTAAAACTTGCACCAGTTGCCCCACTTATATTGGCATTATTATATTGCCATTGATAGGTTAAACCAGTTCCGCTTGCAGAAACTGTAAAAGTCACGGGATTGGTTTCCATTATAGATTGAGAAAGCGGATGGTTTACGATTGTTGGTGCTGCAGTTTCTATATAATCCAGCTTAATCAGCGAACCATTATTTCCATAAGCGCAATAATAAATATAACCGTCATTGCCTAACATCATTCCAAGAGCCTGCTGTTGCGGAGCTGTAAAAAAGACCGTAGAAACGGGATCGGTAACATTTGGATCAAACGATCTGATTTCTGTTCGAACAAAATCTTTAATGATAAATTTTCCTTGAAGATTTGGATAACGAGATATTGCAGGATTATAAAGTACGCCATTAGTCAAAGCATTTCCGATACTTCCAGTGGCATATGTAAAGATTGGATTGGTAAATAAGTTGGTTTCGGTTTGTTTTCCATCGCCTCCCTGCGGATGGCCCCAAGCATAATTACGGATGGCAGGATTACTGATTTCGTTTACTTCTTCCCACGAAGTTCCAACGTCTAAGACAAATAGTTTGTTGGCAGTTTCATTGGCTACTAATCTCCAAGGGTTTCTAAAACCGTACACCCAAATGCTTTGTCTTTGTATAGAACCGCTTCCATAATAAGGATTTCCTGGCGCTGGCTGTCCGTCTTCAGTCAAGCGGAGAATTTTTCCTTTGTAAGTATCCAAGTCCTGTGAATTTGTATTCAGCTGACTATCACCGACTGTTACATAAAGATAGCCGTTAAAAAATTTCAGGTCACCACCATTATGAAAACCCTCACCAATGGGTTCCAAAAGCAAGATTTCCTGCCTATTGATTACTTGGTTGTTAGCGTCAATCTTAATTCTTTCAATTCTATGTCGAATTACATTTGCTTCATTTATAGAGTAAAAAACATAAATGTAGCCATTTGCAGCAAAGTTTGGATGCAAGGTTAGTCCAAGCAAACCTTGTTCTTTGTCTGTAACAGTTGTTACAGTAAAAACAGTAGAAACTGCATTATTTTGGAATACTTTTACAATACCCGCTCTTTCTGCTATAAAAATTCTTCCGTCAGAAGATTGTTCTAGAGCAAGCCCTTCTTTTATTACTGCTGTAGGAGCAAGGTTCTGGGTAATGTATTGTGAGTAAGATAAGGAGTAAATAAATAAAACAGCAATAGATAATAATTGCCTAAATCGCTTTTGAATTTTAAATAGTAGATTTTTTCTCATAATTATTCAGAAATTTTATAGGTTTGGGTACTCAAATTTAACCCTTTTCTGTATAATTACTTAAAATTCAGATGTTATGTTTTTCTGAGAGGTGCTGATCGTAGCGCAATAATCAAGAATAATTGATAGTTACGATTATGCTGTAAAGTTTTTGTAGTGTTTTAGATGCTGTAAAAACAACTTGAAAAACATTACTTTCCTATAATTTCCTTACGATGTAAAGTTCCCCATTCATTTAACGCACTAATTACTTTATATAAGGTATGACTGTGTTCTGTTCTTGCATATTCAACAGTTGGCGGAAACGTATCATAGACAGTTCTAATAACTAATTTGTTTATCTCTAGATCTTTAAGTTCTTTAGAAAGCATTTTGTCAGTAATTCCGTTTATGTCTCTAGAGATTTCCTTGAAGCGTTTTGGTCTGTTTGATAACGCAATCAAAATAGGTAATTTCCATCTGCCGCTTAAAACTTCCAAAGCATCTCTTACCGGTAATAATGCGGCAAGGCATCCTTCCTGTTCGCACCCCATTTCTTTTGTTATTTCGGCCTTTGTTTTCATATGTTTTGCTTTACTATCCTCAATTATAGCGCTATCCTCGAGGATAGTACTATAAAATGTATAGCAAATGTAAATAAGTTTGCTTTGTAAACAAATAATATTAAAAATAATGAGCCAAAAAATTCTAAAAATTATTACAAGTACAAATGGAGAAAATTCATTTAGCACTAAATTGTCAGATGCGATTATCGAGAAGTTGGCATTACTAAATCCTAATAGTCAAGTACAAACGTTGGATTTAACTAAAACACCATTGCCGTATTTGACAGATGCTCATATAAGCGCCATTTACGCTCCTGCAGAAACACATACGCCAGAGCAGATTGCTGCAATTAAATATTCTGATGAAGCAATAAAAAACTTGCTAGAATCTGATATTATTGTAATTGGTGTTCCTTTATATAACTTTGGAATTCCTGCGGTTTTAAAAGGATGGATAGACCAAATTGCAAGAGCTGGAAAAACGTTTAGTTATGGTGCCGAAGGAATAATAGGTTTAGTAACCAATAAAAAAGTCTATTTGTCAATAGCATCAGGATCTATTTTTTCTGAAGGACCAATGAAAAGCTATGATTTCACAGAATCGTATTTACGAACTGTATTTGGCTTTTTGGGAATGACAGATGTTACCACTTTTAGAGTAGAAGGAACCGCAATTTCAGACTTTGCCGCAAATGCGTTGCCAAAGGCATTGTCTTCTGTTGAAGAATTTGCTTTTTAAGAAAATCAAAAAAAATCTGCAAAATCTGCGTGGAAAAAATACTCCAGCAGATTTAGCAGATTTTTATGGTGAAAACTAAATAATGTTAAGTGTTATTTCTCAATTATCATCGTTACTCCTTGTCCGCCAGCGGCACAGATAGAAATTAACCCTTTTCCCGAACCTTTTTCATTCAATAATTTCGCCATTACACCAATAATTCTTCCCCCAGTTGCAGCAAATGGATGGGCGGCGGCCAAACTGCTTCCTTTTACATTTAGTTTATTTCGGTCAATAGCTCCCAAAGTTTTCTTCAAACCTATTTCGGCACTTAATTCTGGGCTCTCCCAAATTTTTAGAGTTGCTAAAGTTTGAGCGGCAAAAGCTTCATGAATCTCATAATAGTCAAAATCTTGCAGGTTTAATTCTGCTTTTTCCAACATTCTCGAGGCAGCAAACAAAGGCGCTAACAAAAGATTCTGCTGATTTTTAACATATTCTATTGCGGCAATTTCACCAAAAGTAATATATGCTAAAATAGGAAGTCCTTGTTCTTTTGCCCATTCTTCGCTAGCCAGAAGAACACAAGAAGCTCCGTCTGTTAAAGGAGTTGAATTTCCTGCTGTAAGAGTTCCGTTTACTTTATCGAAAGCTGGTTTTAATTTGGCTAATTTTTCAATTGTGCTGTCTCTTCTAAGGTTGTTATCTTTTTCTAAACCATTAAAAGGAGTAATCATATCGTCAAAAAATCCTTCATCATATGCTTTTGCCATATTTAGGTGACTTTTTAAAGCAAACTCATCTTGTTCTTCGCGTGATATTTTATAATATTTCGCAGTAATTTCAGTATGTCCACCCATAGAAAGTCCAGTTTGCGATTCTTCATTTCTAGGAACTAATGGAGATAAATCTTTTGGACGAAGTTTTAAAAAAGTTTTAATTTTTCCACCTAACGATTTGGCTTGCCTTGCTTCTAAAAGAATTTTTCTCAGTTTTTCACTCACAGCAATCGGCATATCACTGATAGAATCTACACCGCCAGCAATTCCAGAATCAATTTGACCGAGAGCAATTTTATTGGCAATGTAAATAGCGCTTTCAATTCCCGTATCACAAGCTTGCTGCAAATCACATGCGGGTGTAGCGGGGTCAAGGCTGGTCTGCATCACGCATTCGCGAATCAAATTATTGTCGTAAGTATGTTTGATTACGGCGCCTCCGGCAACTTCACCTAATAATTTTCCTTTCAGATTGTATTTATCAATAAGACCATTGAGAGATGCTGTCATCATTTCTTTGTTTCCGACATTAGAATACGCTGTATTGGCTCTCGCAAAAGGAATTCTGTTATAGCCTACAATGGCCACTTTTCTTATGGTATTTGGTTTCATATCAGGAAGTTATTTGTTTGTGGTTTTTGAAATTTAGAAGTATAAAGATAGAAATAGATTTCGTTTTGAAACTTAATGTAGATTAATATTATCAGGAAATAACCTAGTAACTCTGTTTTTAAATTTATTCCGACTTATTTAGTATAATTTGTTGTATTTATTTAGAATGAATTAAAATAATTTGGATAAGTTGAGATTTGCACATACTTTTGTCGCTCAATATAAAATCAAAACCAAATGAAAATAATTATTAATGCCAGAGTTTACCTTTTTGTGCTGTTTTTGAGCTCATTAAATATGATGGCACAACAGCTTGGAACTGTAAACGGGAAAGTTTCTTTAAGTGGCAATAAACCTGCAGAAAACATTGCTGTAGCTTTAAAAGGAACTAAATATTCAGACATTACAACTGTTTCAGGACATTATGAAATTAAAAATGTAAAACCAGGAACATACACTATCGTATTAAATGGAGTAGGAATTCAGTCTGTTGAGGATAAAATTGTAGTAAATTCTAAACAAACTACGACTAAGAATTTTACTCTTTCCGAAAGTCAGGAAGATCTTGACGAAGTGGTAATTAAAAAGAATAAATACAAACAAGACAAACCTTCATTGTCTTTGCGTCTTCAGACTCCAGTTTTAGAAATTCCTCAAAACATACAAATTGTAAGCGGACAGACTTTAAAAGACCAGCAGATTACGAGCATGAGTGACGGTGTGATTCGTAACGTGAGTGGTGCTGTACGTTTGGAGCATTGGGGAGATTTGTATACGAATATTACAATGAGAGGTTCTCAAATTCAAGCTTTTAGGAACGGATTTAACGTGGTTTCTTCGTTTTGGGGACCATTAACTGAAGATATGAGTTTTGTAGATCATATCGAGTTTGTAAAAGGTCCTGCTGGTTTCATGCTTTCAAGCGGTGACCCAAGCGGATTATACAACGTGGTGACTAAAAAGCCTACGGGAGTAACAAAAGGCGAAGTAAGTGTACTTGGCGGAAGCTACGATTTTTATAGAGTAAGCCTCGATCTTGACGGAAAATTAGATAAAAAAGGAAAATTATTATACAGATTTAACGGAGCTGCACAAAAGAAAGGATCATTCCGTCCGTTTGAGCATAACGACCGTTACGTAATTGCGCCTGTAATTTCTTATCAGATTGATGATAAAACAAAATTGACATTTGAATACAACTTTCAATATGCAAATATGACCGAAGTAGGTTCTTACTATGTTTTTGGACCACAAGCAGGAGGTTATGCAACTTTGCCTCGTAATTTTACCATGACACAGCCTGGATTGCCAGATACTAATATTCAAGATCATAGTGGTTATCTGCAGTTTGAACATAAATTTGATGAAAATTGGAAACTTACAGCTCAAACGTCTTATTTTAAGTATATTCAGCAAGGATATAGTTCGTGGCCAAGTTTAGTTGGACCAGCTGAAATTGATACGGATGGTGACAAGATTTCGGATGTTTTTCTTGATAAAGGAGATATCATTAGAAATGTTGGTATTTGGGATGCAGATAGCAATATGTATTTAGGACAGATTTTTGTGAATGGAAAATTCAATACTGGAAATGTCTCTCATAAACTATTAGGTGGAGTAGATTTAGGAAGCAAAGATTATATGGCAGATTGGGGACAATCTCATGATTTGGATACTTATGATAATCCGTTTAATGTTTATAATCCAAATTATGATACGCCTTCAAATGGTTTTCCGCAATTTGATCACGATACCCCTTTAAGCCAAAGAGCAGGCGGACTTTACGGTTCAAAGTATGCGGCTGCATATGTTCAGGATGAACTTGGTTTTTTTGAGAATAAATTGAGATTGACTCTTGCTGCCCGATATACTTGGATTAGCCAGACTAGCAGTTATGAGCCAACAAAGTCAGACAGTCATATTACTCCACGTTTTGGAGCAAGTTATTCTATAACAGATAGTTTTGCAATATATGGCTTGTATGATCAGGCTTTTTTACCACAAATAGGTAATGTTGCACCAGGACAGGAAATTAAGCCTTTGACTGGAAATAATATTGAATTTGGTCTTAAAAAAGATTGGTTTGATGGCTCATGGAGTACTTCTTTATCGGTATACAATATTTTAAAGAAAAACGAATTGACTGCGGATCCTACAAGTAATCCGAGCAACCCAGTTAGTGTTGTATTAGGTGAGAAAAGAGCGCAGGGTGTCGAATTTGATGTGAGAGGAAAAATTGTTGATGGTTTAAATCTTATTGCTAATTATGCTTTTACTGAATCGATTGTACTTAACTCAAACGTTTCGACTATAAAAGAAGGTTCTGTTGTTCCTGGTTATGCAAAACATACAGCAAATGCATGGTTAAATTACACGCTTCAGCATGGAAAATTAAAAGGTTTTGGTGCTTCTCTTGGAGGAACTTTCCTTGACGGACGCCAAACAGATACTTGGAGTGAAGGTCTTCAAAAATTACCTTCTTACTTTAAATTGGATGGAGGTTTATCTTATGAAACCGGTAAAATCAAAGTTACTGCAAACGTATTCAATATTTTAGATAAATATTTATATAGCGGTTCATTCTACAGTTGGTTAAATGCTTACTACTGGCAGGCTGAAGCTCCAAGAAATTTTAGAGTTGGTGTTGCTTATAAATTCTAAATAAAGGTTCAAAGGGACAAAGGTTCAGGGGTTCAAAGAAAGATTCTGAAATATTGTCCTTTTGGATTGCCTCCAATTTTAACTGGAGGTTTGTAATTTTAAAAGTCAAAAGGCTTTAGCTAAACTAGAGATGTTTGGCTAAAGCCTTTAATTTTGGCTTATAATTTCATCCAGCTAAAGCTGGACGCTATTTAATTTCTAAAAAATCCTTTTAATCTGTGTATCCCGATAGCTATCGGGAGTGGCTTTAAAAAAAATCTTTGCGTCTTTGCTCCCGATATTTATTGGGATTGCGAGAATATAATTATGCCTTCTTAATCAACGGAATCAATTTTGTTCCAATCAATTCAATGGCATTCATTAATTGTTTGTGTGTCAATCCTGCATTGTCCATCTGGAAAGTGAATCGATCCACCCCGCCAAGTGCTTCGCTATGACGCAAAATTTTCTCCGCCGCTCTTTCGGGACTTCCGACTATTAGAACGCCTAAATCATCAATTAAACCGTCAAATTTGCCTTTGGTTACAGGAGGCCAGCCTCTTTCATATCCTAATTTTGTCCATAATTCGGCGTAACCTGGATAATATTCTTCGATTGCTTTTTCTGTTGTTGTTCCAACATAACCAGGCGAATGCAAGCCAACTTTTAATTCATTAGGTTTATATCCTGCGGCTTTTCCTGCTTCTCTATACAAATCTATTAAAGGTTTAAAACGATGTGTTTGTCCGCCAATAACTGCAACCATTAACGGAAGTCCCAACGAACCCGCTCTGATAAAAGATTCTGGAGTTCCGCCAACTCCAAGCCAAATGGGTAATTTTTCTTGTAAAGCTCTTGGGTAAACAGGTAAGTTATTTAAAGTAGGGCGGAATTTCCCTTCCCAAGAAACAAATTCATTGTCTCTAATTTGAAGAAGAAGTTCGAGCTTTTCTTTAAACAGAGCATCATAATCCCTCAAATCATATCCAAAAAGGGGATAAGCTTCAATGGCAGATCCTCTTCCTACAACAATTTCAGTTCTTCCTTTTGAAATTAAATCTAAAGTCGCAAAACTCTGATAAACTCTAACAGGATCTGCTGCACTTAAAACGGTTACAGCACTTGAGAGTCGAATATTTTTTGTCCTTGCCGCCGCTGCACTTAAAATAACAGCCGTAGCAGAATCTAAAAATTCTTTTTTGTGATGTTCACCAATTCCAAAAACATCAAGTCCAGCCTGATCTGCAAATTCGATTCTCTGCAAAAGCTGCTCCATAGCGTCAACGCTGCTCAGCGTGTTGTTGTCGCCATACATTGCCGAAGCAAAACTGTCTATTCCTATTTCCATAAGCTTAATTTTAAATTCCAATATTGGGAAATTCCAAATTCCAAATTTCAAAATCTAAAATCTGCAATCTAAAATCTACAATTATCTAGTGTGAGAAACCAAATGAAATACTGATAATAATAATCGCAATAACAATTAATGTAATGCCGACATATAAATAATCTTTTTCTAATAAAAACGAAAATAGCGAAAGCAAAACACGTAAAACAGGCGTAAGGAAAAGCAAAATAATACCAGTAAATATTAAGGATTCACCATTTCCTTGAATTGCACCATTGTAAACAGCCGTAATCACTTCAAATATATTTCTATCATTTTCTTTAAAAACAGAATAGTCTTCAATCTGACTTCCGTTGTGAATCAAATATACAATTCCGCCAATAAAAGCTACTGACAGTGAAATCCAAACTCCGTAACGAAGCAAGTTTCCTATGATTGTTTGAAAATCTTTTTCTCCAAATTTTTCTTCCTGTACCATATTAGATTTTTCCATTTAGTCCGTTATAAATCATGTTTATTGCCAAAACAAAAATCAGGCAGGCAAAAAATATTCTCAATTTCTTCGGATTTGTTCGCACTAAGATTTTGGCTCCAGCCATAGCTCCAAACAAAACTCCAATTACAACTGGCATACAAATTCCAGGTTCGATATATCCTTTTTGAATATAAATTACAGAACTCGCCATCGCTGTAACACCCATCATGAAATTACTAGTTGTGGTTGAAACTTTAAACGGAACACGCATAATGTTATCCATTGCAATTACTTTAAAAGCACCAGAACCAATTCCGAGAAGACCAGACATCATTCCAGCAACGCCCATCATACTGAAACCGCCAAGCACGTTTTTAGTTCCGTATTTTATGACTTCACCATCGTGAGAAGGATAAGTTCCGTCCAATTTTAGTTTTTTAGCCAAAGGACTAGATTCTAAAACAATGTGTTCTTCTTTTTTTCGTAACGAATTAATTGCAGAAAAAATCAGCGTTAAACCGAATAAAACTGCTATAAAAGAAGTAGGGGCAATTGTAGAAAGCAAGGCACCGCAAACTGCTCCGATAGTAGTGGCGATTTCGAGAAAAATTCCCATTCTCATATTGGTAATTCCTTCTTTTACATAAGCTGCGGCTGAGCCTGAAGAAGTGGCGATAACGGAAACCAAAGCGGCTCCAATGGCATAATGGATATCGACACCGAGAATAATAGTAAGAAGCGGAATAATAATGATACCGCCTCCTAAGCCTGATAATGAACCGATAAAACCTGCTAAAAAAGCACCCAGAATCATTATAAGCGTAAAGGTAAGTATTGTCATTTAGTGATGTGTTTTTGTATTTGCTAATTTACGAATACAAATTTGTTCACGAACTTAAATATACCTTAAAAATGTTTATAGTTGATGGTTTGTAGTTTTTGGTTGGTTGTTTGTTTTAGTGTTTTTTGTTTTGACCGTTTTGAAGTTTATAGTTTTGTCAAAGCTATAGAGAGCCGTAACTATCAACAAAAAACCATCAACCAAAAACTATATTCTATTGTCAACAGCAAAAGCTGTTTTTCCAATATTAGCAAGAAGTAGAGCAGCGGCACAACTTGTCCAAACCGAATAATCGAAAGGTGCTTTTACCGAAACCGAAACGGCCATTGCAAATCCAAAAAAGAACAATAAAAAAGCAGTTCCTAAAGAGGCAAGTCTGGTTTTAAATCCAAATAATAATAGCAGACTCAACACAACCTCAAAGAAAGTTGCGGCCACGCCTAAAATTTCGGCTGTTGCTTTGTTTGCATAAGGATTTAAAGTGTTAGTGTAAACTACAAAGTTTTCCCAATTTCCCCATGCGACTCCGTTTGAACCTGGCGCTCCCCAGATTCCAAATCGATCAGCTACAGCTGAAAGCATTGTGATGGCTAAAACTATTCTTAAAATTAAACCTGCTTCTAATATGGTGATGTTTTTCATTCTGATTATTAATTTTTATTGCAATTTCATTCTGCAAATTTTATCTCAAAAAGACAAAAATCGTCGAACTGTTTTTTTTAATAACGACAGAATCATCGCCAAATTGTTTAAAATAATCGATAAAATGCATAAAAAAGGGATAGAAGTCAATCTATCCCATTTTCAATTTGTTTTGAAATTCTTATTTCAATGTCGTTTTGATCACAATTGCAGCTTGTTGTACAGCTGTTTGAATAGCAGGTACATTAGCAATCGGATTTAAAAGTCCGTAATCGTGAATCAAACCGTTGTATCTAGTTAAAGTTACAGGAACTCCAGCTTCATTAAGCTTTCTGGCATAAGCTTCACCTTCGTCTCTTAAAACATCATTTTCAGCAGTTTGAACAAGAGCAGGAGGTAAGTCTTTTAATTCTGCTAAACTAGCTTGCAATGGAGAAGCGTATTTTTCAGTTCTTTTAGCAGTATCAGGCAAGTAGTTGTCCCAGAACCATTTCATCATATTTTTAGTCAAGAAACGTCCGTTGGCATATAAATTATAAGATTCAGTTTCAAAATTAGCATCCGTTACAGGCCATAATAAAACTTGTAATTTAATATGTGGGCCTTTTTTATCTTTAGCCATTAAAGTAATCGCAGCAGTCATATTTCCGCCTACACTGTTTCCTACAACAGCAAGGTTTTTACCATCTACACCAATTTCTTTTCCGTTTTCGGCTACCCATTGTGTTGCAGCGTAAATTTCGTTAATTGCCACAGGATATTTAGCTTCTGGAGATGGCGTATAATCTGGGAAAACCGCAACGGCACCACTTTCTACAACCAAATCTCTTACTAATCGTCTGTGTGTTGGATAATCACCTAAAACCCATCCGCCGCCGTGAATAAAAATGAATACTGGCGCATTTGCTTTTGCTCCTTTAGGTTTAGTAATATGAATTTTTACTTTTAATCCGTTTTGAGAAATTACTTTTTCAGTTTCTTCGATACCAGAATAATCTACTTGAACCGATTTTTGAGCGCCTACTAAAACGTTTCTTGCATCCGTTACAGATAATTGTTCTAATGGTTTTCCGTCACCTGAATTTAATGCATTTAAAAAGCTGCGAACCTCTGTAAAGATTTCTGGGTCATTTTGCCCTTTATAAGGTCTTTCTTGTGCTGAAGCAACTGTATTTACGATTAATAATGTTGCAATAAATAAACTCTGTTGTAATACTTTAATAGTTTTCATATCTTTTATGTTTTAATCATTTATAATTTGATAGGACAAAGATATGGCGGTAATAAAGCTCTGAAAATGGATAAAAGTCTATTCTAATTGTACATTTTTCCCTTGAAGGTATTTTTTCTTGAAATTAGATGGAGTATCACCAACTTTATTGGTAAAAAGTCGGTTAAAATAGGCTGGATCTTCATATCCGAGCTGGTATGCAATCTCTTTTACGCTTAAAGAAGAATAACCCAAAAGCCTTTTTGCCTCCAGAATAATGCGGTCTTTTATAATATCGTTTGGCTGTGTCAGTTCTAAACGATTGAATTTATTAGAAAGTGTTTTAGGAGCAACGCCCAAAATATCGGCATAATCGGCAACAGTATGTTTAGTTCTGAAATGAATTTCGACCAATCGGCTGAAATCTCTAAAGAAATCCATTTCTTTTGAAGGTTCTTCGTTTAAAACACCTAATTGCTGAATTTTCCAGATTCGCGTCGCTTTAATGATAAGCTGTTTCAAATACGTTCGAATCATTTCTTCCTGAGACGAATCGGGCGAAACAAACTCTTCCTGAATCTGATTGAAAATGCCTTCAATAAACAAAACCTCTTTATCGGGTAAAGTGGTCATTGGCATTTCAAATATATTATTGAATAGCAATCCGTCGCAAGCTACTTCGGCATCGTGAATCTGTACACAATAGAAATCACGATTGTAATACATAAAATAACCCTGTTTTTTTCCTTCCTTATTAATCTGCAGATATTGATTGCTGTTGATGAAAAACAGAGAAGGACTTTTGGTTTGATATTGTTTAAAATCAATAGTAACCTGGTACTCTTCCGGAAGATATAATACTTTAATATACGCTTTGTATTCGTCGCTGTTTATTTCTTCTACAGTTTCCTGATTCAGAATTAGAAATCCCAGTTTTTTATAATTCGATTCAAATACATTATTAAGGTTCATCGCGGTTTGTTTTGGATTTTAAATTTAATGATTTTCTTTAGCGAAAGCAGCACTATTCATTGCCAATTTGAAGATGTTCCAGTTTTTTGCCAACCAAAGTTTTTTCGCCCACAATTTTAAATCCGAGTTTTAAATAAAGATTCTTTGCCAGCGGATTTTCTTCTTCTACCAATAAACCTAATGTCTGTTTGTTTTGATGTACATATTCGTTAATTAAAAAAACAAGCAGTTTAGAACCAATTCCTTTTCCTTGATGATTTGGATTAACGCCTAAAGAATCTATATAAAACTCCCCAGCACGCGTTTCAAACTCAGGATCAAATTCTGGATTATAATGTGCTCTGACATATTCCACAATCGGATTTCGTAAAGCTTCTATATCAGAACCATTGTAAATATTGACTGCGCCTATGATTTCGCCATTTTCCTCAGCCACAAAACAATTTTGATACGAATATTGGTTGTTTTCTCTTTCAACGAAATATTCCAGAAAGTCTTTCGCGGAAGCGTAATCATTCTTAGCAATAAACTTGTAGATAATATCTTCCATTGCTAATAATAATATAGGTGCAATATATTTTGAGTCTGATTTTTCGGCTTTTCTGATATTCATAGTGAATTGTTTTTAGCAAATTTAGTCTTTAAAATTATTTCACGCAGATTTTAAAGGATTTGAGCAGATCTTAGCAAATTTTAAATAAAAAATCTGCAGAATCAGCTATAATCTGTAACATCTGCGTGAAACAAAAAACACATTGTGCTTAATATATACAAATATACACTCAAAATATACCAATTAAGAGATTTCAACTCGCCTTATATTTGTAGTATAGTTTTAATTTAAACATTAAAAAAAATGAAAGCAATAGGATTTAAAACCTCATTACCCATAGAAAATCCAGAAAGTTTTATCGAATTTGAAGCTGTAAAACCAATTCCTGGGCCACACGATTTATTAGTTAAAATTGATGCGATTTCGGTCAATCCAGTCGATTTTAAAGTTCGCCAGAGTTCAGCAAAAGAAACCGTTTTGGATACCCCAAAAATCATTGGTTGGGATGCTGTCGGAATTGTTCAGGCTGTAGGAGAGAGCGTTACATTGTTTGAAGTTGGAGATCCTGTATATTATGCAGGAGATATTACCAAACAAGGAAGCAATGCCGAATATCAGATTATTGATGAAAGAATTGTCGGCAGAAAACCAAAATCATTATCTATTGAAGAATCGGCTGTGATTCCGTTAACAGCTTTAACCGCTTGGGAAATTTTATTTGACAGAATTAGAATTAGTGCTGACAAAGACAAAGGAAAATCGATTTTAATTATTGGAGGAGCAGGCGGTGTTGGTTCGATTGCGATTCAATTGGCTAAGAAAATTGCAGGTTTAACTGTTATTGCAACAGCTTCTCGTCCTGAAACTATTGAATGGTGCAAACAGCAAGGAGCTGATTTTGTGGTAGATCATAAAGATTTGGTTTCTTCTGTTCGTGAAGCAGGTTTTGAACATGTTGATTTTATTCTAGATTTCGTAGACACCAATGCTTATTGGGATACGATGGTTGAATTGATTAAACCGCAGGGACATATCGCTTCGATTACTGGAAGTGCTGAGCCTGTAGTTTTGAATAAACTGAAAGGCAAAAGTGTTTCTTTTTCTTGGGAATTAATGTACACACGTTCGATGTATCAAACAGAAGATATGATTGAACAGCATAATATCTTAAATATCGTAGCAGATTTGTTGGACGACGGCATTCTGAAAACAACTTTAAACACAACTTTAAACGGACTTACAGCCGAAAATCTTAAAAAAGCACATGAACTTTTGGAATCTGGAAAGACAATTGGAAAGATTGCGATTAAGTTTTAATGCTTAAAATCGGCTTTGTGATAGCTTGGAATAGTTATTTGGAACTGTTTTAAATAATAGTGTTTTTAAATAAGAAATTTTTGTATTTTAGTCGGCTTACAAACCCAATTGAGTATAAATTTTTAACCTAAAACAAAATTATTTATGATTTCAAAAAACACAGACCTTGGATTATTACTGTTGCGTATCAGTACTGGCGGATTAATGCTTTTTCACGGTGTTTCTAAACTTATTCACGGAGTTTCGTTCCTTGTAGAAAGCTTGGGTACATTTGGATATGCGGTTTACATCGGAGAAGTTTTGGCGCCAATTGCCATTTTATTAGGATTCAGAACTAGAATTGCAGCAGTTCTTTTGGCAATAACTTGTGTGGTGGCAGTTGCAACAATGCATAGTCAGGAAATTTTCTCAATTAGTGAGCATGGTGGATATGCTTTAGAATTATTAATGCTGTATTTTTTAGGCGCTCTTGCATTGTTCTTTACTGGAGCAGGTAAATTTGCCGTTTCTAAAAATAGTCAATGGGATTAATCTGCAGGCAATTATATAAATTAAAGAAAGCTCTAAATTTCGATTTAGGGCTTTTTTATTTAAATCCCTTTCATTTTGAAAATCATCGTATCATTTTGATAGCCATTTCTAAATTAACTCAAACTGATTTTTTATTATTTGTTTTATAATGAATGGTTTATTATATAATGAGTTGCTGTGGCACGCCTTTTGTTTTTATGTTGGGGATTATTAAACAAGCCCTTAATTGTAAAACATGTAAAGAATATGAAAACAAGTAACAAAAGAAATAAAGAAATCACAAAAACGTATTTTTCAAATAAATCTAGACGAAACAAAGATCGATTCGTCAACTTAATGGTATTTACGGTTGTTCTTTTTATTACGGTTATGCTAATCGCTAAAATAGTTTAGTGCTATAGTATGAAAACCATTCAAGACAGAACAGATACGGCTGTTTTTTCTTTAAATGAAAAAGTTTGCGAATCTTATGATTTCGTTATTGAAGAAGCAACGGCTAAACATATTTTCTATATAAATGAGATCTGTGAAGAGACATTATCATCTGCGAAAGCTCGAGGAACAGGCATTTCAGGCCGACCGCCAGAACTGCTTGAGAAAAAGATGAAAGAAGGTGAAGCCATTATCGCATTTGCACCAGACGGAAAATGGGCAGGTTTTGCTTTTATATCTTTATGGGAAAACGGTAAATATGTTTCTAATTCTGGATTAATTGTCTCACCTGAGTTTAGACATACAGGTTTATCCAAAAAAATCAAAAGAAAAATCTTTGAACTTAGCCGTAAAAAATATCCAAAAGCACAAATATTTAGCTTGACGACAGGTCTTGCCGTTATGAAAATGAATCACGAACTCGGTTTTGAACCCGTAACTTATTCTGAATTACCAAACGATGAACTTTTTTGGGAAAATTGCAAAAGCTGTATCAATTGTCCGATACTATTAAGCAAAGAAAGAAAGAATTGTTTGTGTACTGCCATGCTCTACGATCCTAAGAGCAACAATATCTCAGATTCTCTGGAATAAACCTGAAAAATGCTTTTCTATGCTATTTTTGCGCTCAAATTATTCCAATAAGTTACCAAAATAGCAATGAAATCTTTATCAGCACTTCTCTTTTTTATTCTCTCTTTTTCTATTAATGCACAATCTCTAAATGGTATCGTAAATGATTCTGATGGAAAAGCATCTTCAGAAGTTTTAATTCGAAATCTAAATTCAAAAACACACGCCCATACCGATGCAAATGGAAAATTTACCTTAGAAGGAACGCAGATAAATGATAGTCTGGTTATTACCAAAAAAGGGTTTTCAACTCAAAAAATTAAACTTGCCTCTTTGGATTTTCTCTCCATTCAATTGGAAGAAAAGCCATTTTTGTTGGAAGAAGTTAAAATCAGCAATAATTTAAAATACCTAAATACGATTTCTAAAATCGATTTTGAAATTCAGCCTATTTCAAATTCTCAGGATTTACTGCGAAAAGTTCCAGGACTTTTTATCGGTCAGCATGCGGGCGGAGGAAAAGCAGAGCAAATCTTTTTAAGAGGTTTTGACTGCGATCACGGAACCGATATTAATATCACCGTAGACGGAATGCCTGTAAACATGGTTTCGCACGCGCACGGACAAGGATATTCTGATCTGCATTTTGTGATTCCTGAAACCGTAGATAATATTGATTTTGATAAAGGTGCTTATTTTGTAGATAAAGGCGATTTTACAACTGCCGGATATGTTGGTTTTAATACCAAAAATGCATTGCAGAACAGTTCTATCTCTTTTGAAGGCGGGCAATTTGATACTTTTCGTACCGTTGCGATGTTTAATTTATTGAATAAAGAAAACCAATCGGCTTATTTTGCTGGAGAATATATGATGACTGACGGTTATTTTGATGCTCCTCAGAATTTTAACCGAATTAATTTGTTTGGAAAATACAACGCTAAAATGGAAAATGGAGACCGTTTGGCGATTTCGGTTTCGCATTTTAAAAGTCAATGGGACGCCAGCGGACAAATTCCTGACCGTGCGGTAAACGACGGAACGATTTCGCATTTTGGAGCAATCGATCCGAATGAAGGAGGAAATACAAACAGAACCAATTTCAATCTGCAATACGATGCCAAAATTGATGACAATACACATATCAAAAGCAGCGCATATTTAAGTAAATACGATTTTGAACTGTATTCTAATTTTACATTTTTCTTGAATGATCCTGTAAACGGCGATCAAATCAAACAGAAAGAAAACAGAACTATTGTAGGTTTTCAGTCTGAATACGATCAAAAACTGAATGAAAAATGGCGTTTTAAACTAGGCGCTGGACTTCGAAATGATAATAATAAAGATGTAGAATTGTCTCATACTTTAAATAGAAAAACAGTTTTAGATTATTTGAGTTTAGGAAATGTCAACCAAACCAATCTTTTTACCTATTCAAGTCTTGATTTTACAGCAGGAAAATGGTTGATAAATGGAGGTTTACGTTTAGATTATTTCAAATTTGGATATGAAGATCAATTGGCTGCAAATTACAGCAATCAGACGCAGACCAAGGCAATTGTTAGTCCGAAACTAAACTTTTTGTATACTCAAAATGACAAATTAAACTATTTCTTGAAGTTAGGAAAAGGATTTCACAGTAATGATACCCGTGTAGTTGTGACGCAAAAAGGAGAAAAAATTCTTCCAGAAACGTACGGAGCAGATTTAGGTTTAAACTGGAAACCATTTCCAAGAATGATTGTCAATTCGGCTCTTTGGTATTTATATCTAGCTCAAGAATTTGTATACGTAGGAGACGAAGCTGTAGTTGAACCAAGCGGTAAAACAGAACGTAAAGGTTTTGATTTTGGGATTAGATATCAATTGACCAATTGGTTATTCTGGAATGCAGATTATACATATACGCACGCAAGAGCAATAGACGAACCTAAGGGAAATGATTATTTGCCACTTGCTCCAAAAAACACTTTAATGAGCGGACTTTCGGTAAAGGACTTAAAAGGTTTTTCAGGAAGTATAAGAACGCGTTTCTTAGGCGACAGACCAGCAAACGAAGATAATTCGGTTGTCGCAAAAGGGTATTGTATTACCGATTTTTCTGTGAATTATCAGATTAAGAAAGTTTCGATTGGCGTTAACATTGACAATATTTTCAATACAAAATGGAAAGAAACACAATTCTTAACCGAATCAAGATTGGCAAATGAAACAGATCCTGTAGAAGAAATTCATTTTACGGCAGGAACACCGTTTAATGCGCGTTTGATCTTGAAATACACGTGGTAGAAATTGATTAATGCGGCAATTAGAAAATGTGCCAATTAGATAATGAGAGTAATTATCTAATTGGCACATTTTCTATTTAATGGTTGGTTTTAAATTGAATCGAATTGAGTCGAATTGAATTGAATTGAATTGAATTCAATCGATCCCTTCATTTTTAATAGGTGCTATCATTCCGTAGGAATGTTTCGTCGGTAGAAAAAAAAAATGGTGTCCAGCCCAATTCACGTTCCGTAGGAACGTTTGATAGGTTAGATATAAAAAACGATGAAACCAAACAAACGTTCCTACGGAACGTAAAACGACTTAAAAAACATATTTTTTCTACCGATGAGATGTTCCTACGGAACATTTTTAAAATCTGCAATCGAGTAAAACAACATTTTCACCGAGCAGATTGTGTGTTCTACCGATTACAATTTTAATTGATATACTCTAGATATACTTTTGATTTAAATTAAAACCTTAAAAATCAAAATTATGTCACTATTTACGCCTCTTCTTTGGATTTTGTTAATCGCTCCGATTATTGTTATTGCACATTTCAAAACTGAAAAATCTAATTTGAAATATTTAGGATTTTTCATTTTATATTTCCTTGCAGATGTGTTTTTGCAGGCTTCAGGAAAACAATTAATCGACTTGGATTTAAAATTTAATTGGGCTGGAAAAATCTTGAGTCTAATTTTAGGATTGATTATAATCTTTTCGGTTTCAAAAGAAGAAAGAATCAAAATCGGATTTACTTCTAAAACCAATTCGCCAGCAAGCTTGAAATTCGGATTATTGGTTTTCTTCGGATTTACGGTATTTGATATTATATTCAAACTGATTTTATTTCCAAAAGGCAATCCTTTCGATTTAGAAACTTTCCTTTTTCAAGCCTCAATGCCCGGATTAACAGAAGAAATCCTTTTTAGAGGAATCTCTTTATGGCTTTTAGACAAAGCTTTTGCGCCAACATGGAATTATCGCGGAATCAAATTTGGTTGGGCATTTGTTATTGTAACAGTTTTGTTTGGAGTTTCTCACGGTGCGGTTTTAGATCAGGATTTACATTTGAAATTTGATGTAATTACAATGTTATACTTAACATTAATTTCTTCTTTGAGCGTTGGTATTCTAAGACAGTTTTCGGGAAATCTTATTTATTCTATTCTGGGGCATAATACGATTAATTTGATCAATGCGGTTATTAGAATTTTATAAAAAAGGAATTCAATATCTAATTAATTTTGAAACACATAGAAACATAGATTTTTTTATTTCGAAAAAGAAGAGAGAAAGAAACTAGTTTCTCACACATAGATGTAAACCTTTGTATATATCTTCAGAAATGGCTATGTGTATTAAAACAAAGTGAAACGTCTTTAAGCGCAAAGAAAATCTATGCTTCTATGTGTTAATTATATTTTCCCACTCATGGAAAAAAATAAATTATATTTGAAACTGCTTTACAACAGTATTACATGCCAAATACCACATCGACTTCGGGATATTTTTTAGATAAAATCGCTTCGCTGAATTTTGACGGCTTTTTCACCAAAAGAAATCGAATTTTACTGCATGTTTTCATGTGGTTAGGTTTTTCTGTTTTGCTTTTTTTGAGTTATGTAATTGGCTATAAATTGGTCTATTTTGATGCTGTTTTACTAACCATAAGAATGGCATTGGTCAATATGATTGTGTTTTATATGCTGTTTTATTTACTATTGCCAAAGATATTCTCAGGAAGCAAAACCCGAATTATAATATTGGTGCTATTGGTTTTTCCAATTTCAATATTTGTTTGGATGGCGGCAACGTATTTTATTTCGCTTTTGTATTATGCTTTAGGTCTTGAAGTTACTTTTGGAGAACTGAAAGGCGTTATTAAAATGAGCGCAGAACAACGTTTTTTTGAAGCAGTTTCGCCAAAAAAAATGCTTTCGCAGACTATAATTATCATTTCGTTGCTTTCGCCTTTTTGCTTTGCAAAGATTTTGGTCGAAATCACGAAATTGTATAATAAGAAATTTCAAGTTGAAAGAGAGAAAACAGCTTTAGAAATTCAGAATATTCAAATTGAAAAGGACTTTTTAAAAGCGCAATTGAATCCGCATTTTTTATTTAACACCTTAAATAATCTGTACGGATTAACGGTTAGAAAAGATAATCTGGCTCCAGAAATCATCTTGAATCTTTCAGATATTATGAGTTATACGCTCTACGAATCGAATACCGAAATTGTCCGTTTGGAAAAAGAATTGGATTTTATCAAAAATTATATCGCTTTAGAAAAGATGCGTTATGCAGATGAAACGGATATTCAAGTTGCTATTGAAGGACAAACCGCAGGACTTTTTGTTGCACCGCTTCTGACATTTACTTTCATAGAAAATGCTTTTAAATATGGTTTAAAAAGTAAAAATGCCTTTATAAAACTCGACATTAAGATTGAAAACAATACTTTTTGGTTTAGTTTAGAGAACGATTTGGAAGATACGCCAAACGATTCTGATTTTGGCGGAATAGGAGTGGAGAATGCCCGTAAACGCTTAGAATTGCTGTATCCCAATCAATATGAATTAGAAATTAAAAGACTAGAAAACTCGTTTAAAGTCGATTTAAAAATAGTTTTAAGAAAATAATGGAAAAGTTGAAATGCATTGTCGTTGACGACGAGCCAATTGCAAGAGATATTATCGAATCTTTTATTGCTGAAATTCCGTTTCTGGAACTTAAAGGTTCGTTTGCAGAAGCTTCTAAAGCATTATTGTTTCTGCAGGAAAATGAAGTTGATATTGTTTTTAGCGATATCGAAATGCCTAAATTTAATGGTTTAGAATTGGCGCAATCGCTTACCAATGCTCCAGTTATTATTTTTATAACGGCGCACCGCAATTTTGCTTTGGAAGGTTTTGAAACCGGAGCTGCCGATTATCTCTTAAAACCCGTTCGTTTTGACCGTTTCCTGAAAGCGGTAAATCGCGCCAAAGAATATCTTTCGCTAAAGAAAACTACTTCAGTTCATCAGATCAATTCAGATCGCATTTTTATCAAATCGGAAGGAAAGCTGATTAAGATTCTTTTGAGTGAAATTCTGTATGTGGAAGCACAAGACGATTATCTGAAATTCGTTATCAACGGCGGATCATATACAACTTTAGGAACTTTAAAGTCAATGGAAGAAGTTTTGAAACTCCCAATATTCTTTCGCGTGCAGCGTTCTTTTATTCTAAATCTCGAAGCTGTGAGAAGCCTCAACGGAAATGTTGTAGAATTGATTGACGGGAAAACCATTTCTGCAGCTTTGAATAAAAAAGAGGAATTGTATCAGTTGCTTGGGATTAAGTAGTTTTTTAACGCAGAGTTTACAAAGTTTTTTAGCCACGAATTCACGAATTATTTTTGATAATCTTTGAGAATAAAAATCGTGAATTCGTGGCGATTATTTAAACAAATAGCTTTGCCGATTTTGTGTTTTTTTAAGCATGTAATTGGGATTAAAAAGGTTTTTAGCGCAGAGTTCGCAAAGGATTTACGCAGAGAAACGCAAAGTTTTTAGTCGATGCATTTTATTTTAAAGGCCACAGAGCGATAGCAAAACATTCCAATTTTCAAACATAGCCCTCGGTTTCAACCGCGTGGACGTTTTGGAATTAAATAGTTTTTTTAACCGCAAAGTTCGCAAAGGATTTTCGCAAAGCTCGCGAAGTATTTCTAAGCCAATACATTTTATTTTAAGTTCACAAAGGCTGAACTTGAAAAACTTTGTGAACTTTAAATAAAATGCAAAAACTAAACTTTGCGTTTCTTTGCGAAAATCCTTTGCGAACTTTGCGGTTAAATAATCAACGATTTTTCTGTATATAATCCGTTGGTGACATATTAAAATGCTTCTGGAAATTTCGTCCAAAGCTTGTTTGCGATTTGTAGCCGACCATTTCTGCGATTTCGTACATTTTATAGTTTTCGTTTAGCAGTAACTCTGCAGCTCTTTTTAATCGTACAATATTGATTAATTCGTTCGGACTCAGATTTGTAATGTCTTTAATTTTTCGGTATAAAGTCGAACGGCTCATGTTCATTATTTCGGCGAGCGATTCTACGCTTAAATCTTGATCGGTGATGTTTTTCAGGATTTCGTCGTCTAGTTTTTTCAGGAACTTTTCGTCGGTTTTATTGTGAGCAATGCTTTTAATGTGCGAAAGGGGAGAACTAGCATAATAATTCATAATCTGTCTGCGGTTTTCAATCAAGTTATTGGCTTGCACTTTTAGATAATCCATAGAAAAAGGTTTTGCCACATAAGCGTCTGCACCCACTTCAAGTCCGTCGATTTGTGATTTTAGCGAGTTTTTTGCTGTCAATAAAATAACAGGAATATGACTTGTTTCAAGATTGGTTTTAATCTTTTTACACATTGTAAATCCGTCCATAATTGGCATGGTTACGTCTGAAATCACCAACTGAATGTTTTCATTATGAATGATTTTGATGCCTTCTTCGCCATTTTGGGCTTTTAAAACAGTATAAGTTCCTGCCAATTCAGTAGTAATAAAACTCAAAAGATCTTCGTTGTCTTCAACAACCAAAACTTGTGCTTTTTCGTTTTTGATTTCAATTGGTTCTTTTGGCGTTTCACTTTCTGTTTGTTCTTTCTCAGAATCGGCATAAAGCATAAATTCTTCTTCTTGATGCAGCGGAACAACCAATTCGAAGATATTGTAATTTACATCTTCAATTAATTCTAAACTTCCATTGTGCAATTGCGCTAGCGAATATGCCAGCGAAAGTCCGATGCCTGTTCCTGATGCCGTACTGCTATCATCAACTCTAAAAAATGGTTCGAAAATTTTGTCTTTTAAATGAATAGGAATCACATTTCCGTCATTTTTTACAATCAAATGCAGTTTCTTTTCATCTCTAAATAAAGATATGGAAACCTTTTTATTCGAATATTTAATCGCATTATTGATCAAATTGCTCAGAATCTTTTTGAAAGCTTCTTTGTCTACAAAAGCATGAATGTCTTTTTCTCCTAATTCTAAGTCAAATTCAAGTTCTCGTTCTTCAATTAATTGGCTGAATCTCAAATGAAAATTTCGAACCATCGAAGAGATATTCGCTTCGACGAAAGTCAATTTCAAACCGCCAATTTCAGATTTTCTAAAATCGAGCAATTCATTTACCAATTTCAATAAACGCGAAGTGTTTTTCTTCATAATCGAAAGATGCTGAGGTACTTCTTCCGATTCGTATTTCATGCCTAAAAGCTTTTCCAACGGACCTTTAATCAAAGTCAAAGGCGTTCTAATTTCGTGCGCGACATTCGTAAAAAAATCAATTTTTGCCTGATAGATTTCTTTTTCTTTTTCGTCGTTTAGATGTTTTATTTTACGGTTATTTTTAATCTGAGTCAGATTTTGAGAATATCTGATAATGTAATAAAGTCCTGCGCAGAACAATATAAAATACAAGATATAGGCATAATTGCTGGCATAAAACGGAGGAAGAATGGTAATTTTCAGTTTTACTTCTTTGCTCCAAACACCAAAACTGTTCAAAGATTTTACTTTAAAAACATAATCGCCAGGCGCCAGTTCGGTAAAGAAAACTTTGTTGTTTCTTCCTAAATAAACCCAGTCATTATTGACGTTTTCTAGTTGAAACCAATATTCGGTCAATTCTGGCGCGGTATAATTTAAAGATGCAAATTCCAGATTAAAAGTTGACTGATTGTTGTTGAGTTCCAGTTCGTCCAAAAACGAGATAGATTGCGAAATAGGAGAATCGGGACTGTTTACCTCAATATCCTTATTATTAATTTGAAGATTGGTAATGTAAATAAAAGGCGTGTATTTGTTTTTACTGAAGTGCTTCGGATTAAAACTGATCATTCCGTTTAGGTTTCCAAAATACATATCGCCATTTGCATCTTTAAAAGCCGAATTGTAATTGAACTGATCGCTCAACAATCCGTTTGCAGTGGTAAAAATCTTGATGGTTTTATGATCTGGACCAAATTTTACCAAACCTTTGGAAGTCGTCAGCCACAGATTTTTAGAATCGTCTTCCAAAATAGAATAGAAAACATTGCTTGGCATTCCGTTTTTGGTTGTGAATTTGGTAAAAGTATGATTTTGTCTGTTTACGAGATTCAGTCCATTTTCGGTTGCAATCCATAAGTTTTTTGAAGAATCTTCAAAAATGGCGTTGATCGTATTATTGCTAATTCCTTTCGGATTTTTATAATCATACGAAAAAACCTCTTTTTTCTTCGTTTTCGGATTATAAAACAACAATCCATCGCGATAACTTCCCGCCCAAAGATTGCCGTCGCTGTCTTCTTTCATATTCGTATAATGATACGTTTCTGGGAAGAATTTCAAGATTTCAAAATTATCGGCTTGTTCATTATAGCGATAAAGTCCCGATGTTGTTACCACAATCAGGTCTCCGTTTTTCATTTCATAAAAAGAAAAAATAAAATTGCTATGCAGTCCGCTTCGACCATCGTTTGCACTATAATGTTTGAGAATTGCGCCTGAATTTCGGTCTAAAACATCCAAACCATGCTCAAAAGTTCCCACCCAGATTTTATCTTTTCGAGGCATTAAAGCATGAATATTATAGTACGAAACATTATAAGAAGTAAATTTCTGCGTTTTCGGATTAAAACGATTTACGCCCGCGTCTTCGGTTCCAATCCATAAATCGCCGTGATCGTCTTTATGAATTTCTCTTACGGCGCTTCCAATAATGGAGTTTTGATTGTTCTGCGGAAAGTACTTTTTAAACTGCGTGTATTGTTTCTGATGGTAATTGACACCGCCAAAATACGTTCCGATCCAGATTCCGTTTTCTTTATCAATTGTTATTGAATAAGCGGCATTATCTGAAATCGCGTACGGATCGTTGTAGTTTTTCTTAAGATTTACAGCGGTTTTAGTTTTCAGATTATAGACATAAACCCCCGATTCGCTGGCAATCCAAAGTTCATCATTTCCTTTTTTTCTAAACTGGCGTACAAAAACAGGCTCTTTGATTGCGAATTTAAGTTCGCTTGTCGATTTGGTTTTTCTATTATATAGGAGTACGCCGTGATCTTGTGTTCCAATTACAATATTTTCAGAATCGACAGCATAAATCACGGTAATTCTAAAATTGGCTTTATTCGCTGGCGGATTTAACGGAATATTTTCAAAAGAAAGATTTTCTTCAGAGTAGTGATAGATTTTATTTAAAGAAGAAGCCCAGATTTCTCCTTTATAGTCTTTCGTAATCGAAGTGGTAATGAAATATTTGTTCGGATTGAAAGTGGTTGTTTCCTTCTTTTTTGGTGCATATTTATACAATATGTTGCCAGAAACAAACCAAATGTTGTCTTTTTGGTCGTGATTGATGTCGTTGATACGATCATTTATAGCTTCATTCAAAATCGTAAAACGATCCAGTTTTTTATCATAATGATACAAACCTTTATCAGTACCGACCCAAATTGTGCCATTATGTTCGTGTAATGATTGTATGTAGTTGCTTCCTAAACTATGAATAGGATCTCCACTGCTTCTATAGGTTTTAAAACGATAACCATCAAAACGGTTTAATCCGTCTTTAGTTCCAAACCACATAAAGCCGTCATTATCTTGTATTGAGGTCAAAACCGTGTTGTTTGAAAGTCCTTCTTCTACCTGATAATGTTTAAAATAATAGTCTTGCGCATTCGAAAAATTTATCGAAAAAAAGCTGAAATATAAAAAAAGAAAGAATTTACGCATAGTTGTATTTTTTAGGCTAAAATCTAGATTTCTGCAAATCGTCTCAATATTCTACAAAATGTTGCAGCTGAATGAAAATGGACTGTTTTTAATACAATTTGAATCATTTGAGAGAGATATTGACACAAATGAAGCATTTTATTTTGAATAAAAAGCGCCTACTTTGAATTTTCAAATAAATGATATTGATAAAATTTTAAGGTTAAAAATACACTATCAATAAAATAAAGTTTGAAAAAACTAACCATTAATAATTTTGAAACAAAATGAACAATTTATTACAACTAAAGAATATTAGTTCTTTTTTTGCCCGTATACCAGACGGCTAAAAAAGCGCCATATTTCATTAAACCAAACCACAAAAAGAAATAAAACTATCTAAAATGCAAAAATCAATGAAAACAAAGTTCACTCACTTTTTAACGAAGAGATATTACCTCTTAGTTTTCTTTAGTTTATTACTGCAGTCCGCTTTTGCCCAGCAAATAAATGTTACGGGAAAAGTGACTACCGCAGACGGACAAGCGGTTCCTTTTGCGAATGTTTTGATAAAAGGAACACAGAATGGTGCTGTTACCGATTTTGACGGAAGCTTTAAAATTTCAGCTAGCGGAAATCAGACTCTAGTTTTTAGTTCGCAAGGCTATAAAACAGTAGAAATTGCCATCAACAACAAAACTTCTATAAATGTAACAATGGCAGAAGATGCCATGAAATTGGACGAGATAGTTGTTGTAGGTTACGGATCGCAACAGAAAAAAGACCTTACGGGAGCTGTTGCATTAGTGAAACCTGATGAAATTCAGAAAAGACAGGTTACTACAGTGGCAGACGGACTTCAAGGCTTGGTTACGGGAGTTAAAGTTCGCGGTGGCGGACGCCCAGGACAAGAAGCCAATGTTGAAATTCGTGGACTTAAAAACCTTCAAAACACCAATCCATTATACGTAATTGACGGTTTAGTAACTTCTGCAAACAGAGACTTTAATCCAAATGATATTGAATCGATTCAGGTTTTAAAAGATGCTTCTGCAGCAGCAATCTACGGTTCTAGAGCGGCAAATGGTGTAATCATTATTACGACTAAAAAAGGTAAAAAAGGTCCGCTTCAGGTTGAAGTATCAGCCAAAAGCAGTTTTACAACAATGCCTCGCTACGATTTAATGGGAACCGAAGAGTTTGCCAAATACAACAATATGGCATACGACAATGCTGGACTTCCTAGACAAAACTTGAATATGGCTGTAAATACAGATTGGCAAGATGCGGTTTTTAGAACAGGAATGATTCAGGATTATAACGCTAGTTTTTCGGGAGGAAATGAGAATTCGAGTTTCTTTATGTCTGGAAATTATTTTGGAAATGAAGGAACGGTTGTAGGAACCGATTTCGACAGAATTTCATTCAGGGTAAACTCTAGCGGTACAAAAGGAATTTTCAGCATTGGAGAAAACTTAGCAATAAGTAATTCTAAAACAGATGAAATGTCTGGTAACCCAATTATTGATGTTTACAGAATGACACCAACGATTCCGCTTTATGATGCTTCTAATCCGGGCGGATACGGTTATGGAAAACAAGGTGTTGCCGATACTTTTGGTACAAACCCTTTGGCAATTGCTGATTTTGCGAATACTATCAATGAAAATTTTAGAATTAGAGGAAACATTTGGTCAGAATTAAAATTTGTGCCATGGCTGAAATACCGTTTCAATTTCGGATATGAAACCAGTTTTGATTCGTATAAATTCATGAGAAAAAAAGGAAGTTGGACTTTAAACCAACCGCAAGATCCTTCTCAAACAGATCAAAACAAAGGAAGATCGGAGACTTTATTATTTGAAAATACTTTGACTTTCAAAAAAGAATTTGGCAAACACGATATTACGCTTTTAGTAGGTCAGACCTATCAAAAAGACAATTACAATCAGATTTACGGAACAAAAAGAAATCTTCCTATGAATTCTGGAACTGGGCAATATTATGAGGTTTTAAATCAAGGAGATTCGCCAGTAGTGGGCGGATTCATCAATGAAGCGGCTTTAACGTCGTATTTAGGAAGGTTAGAATACAACTATGATAATCGCTATTTGTTTAATGCTGTTTTAAGACGTGACGGATCTTCAAAATTCAGCGATGCCAACAAGTGGGGCAATTTCCCATCTCTTTCTGCAGGTTGGAGAATCAGCAATGAATCTTTCTTTAAATCAGAGTTCATTAAAGACTTAAAACTAAGAGCAAGTTATGGTGAATTAGGTTCTGGAAACATCGGAAATTACGAATACAAAAGCTTCGTAAATAATTTTGGACAGATTGTATTAGGAAAAGACCAAACATTATATCCTTCTGCTGCTCAAGTAAAATTGTCAAATGCAGAATTGCGTTGGGAAAAATTAAAACAAACCAACATAGGAGTAGATTTAGGAGTTCTAAACAACGATTTGCGTTTTACAGCCGATTATTTCATCGCTCGTACCGAAGATGTATTATTTGGTTTCCCAATTCTATTAACTACAGGAAACGATGGCGGAAACCCAATTTCTAATGCTGCTACGGTAGAAAATAAAGGTTTTGAGTTGGAATTGGCTTACAGCAAAAAAATTAACGATTTCTCGTTTAATGCTTCTGTAAACTTTACTAAAATAAACAATAAGCTGGTTTCTTTAGGTAACGGACAAAATGAAAATTACTCTGGAAACACCGTTACAAGAGCTGGTATGCCAGTAGGAATGTGGTATGTTTTGCAGACAGATGGTTTGTTTCAAAATCAGCAGGAAATTGACAATTACAAAAATGCAAACGGAAAAGTGATTATGCCAAATGCTGTTCCTGGAGATATTCGTTTTAAAGACAATAATGGAGACGGACAAATTACAAACGAAGACAAAGCCGTTGTAGGAAGTCCGTGGCCAGAATTTGAAATGGGTTTCAATGCAGGTGCTGAATACAAAGGTTTTGATTTTTCGATGAACTGGATCGCTTCAAACGGAGCAATGGTTTATGACGGATTTAGAAGTGTTGTAGATCGTTTTGATGACAATAGCAACTACAGAAAAGGCATTCAGCCTTGGACGCCAGAAAATCCAAACACTGATTTTCCTCGAGTTACAAAAGGATCAACTTTAAATTCAAGAGGAGATACCGACCGTTTCTTAGAGAGCGGCAATTTCATCAGATTGAAATACATCGGATTCGGATATAGTTTTCCGCAAAATGTGTTACAAGGTTCTGGCATTTCAAGAGCAAGATTGACCTTATCGGCACAGAATATTATTACGATTACTAAATACCAAGGATTAGATCCGGAGTTTACTAACAATAATATTTTTGAAAGAGGTGTAGATAATGGTGCATTTCCGAACCTTAGGACTTATTCTTTAGGTGTAGAGTTTAGCTTTTAATTAAAAAAACAGCGTAATGAAAAAAATAATAATTATAACAGCAGCTTTTCTAGGTCTTGTTTTTACCGCTTGTGAAAACGAATTGGATCTAAACAGCCCAAATGATATTACAGTTGACCAATATTGGAAAACTGAAAGTGATGCACAAGCCGGTGTAAACTCTATTTATGCCATGTTTTATAAAGACGGATTGTGGGCAAGATGGATTTATTTCCGTCTGGATTTAACTTCTGATGAAGGGTATAGCGTAAGTCCGTGGACAGAATTGGCAGATTGGACAAGATTCAATTATATCAATTATAATTTTTGGGAAGGAAATGCTGTAACATGGAGAGACACTTACAAAGCTATCTTTAGATGCAATCAGGTTTTAGCGAATGTTCCGAATATTGCTTTTCAAAATGAAGAGGATAAAAAGAAAATTATAGCTCAGGCTAAATTTTTCAGAGCATTGCACTATTACTATGCCGCTGTAATTTGGGAGGATATCCCATTGGTTTTAGAACCGTCAACACCACAAGCTTTGCCACAACAGAAGAAAGTAGATGAAATTTGGGCTCAAGTTGAAAAAGATTTGAATGAAGCCTTTGAAGATTTGCCGAGAGATTGGTCAGCAGATCAGTTAGGAAGACCAGATAAAGGTGCTGCAAAAGCGTTTCTTGCCAAAGTATATATGCAGCAGCACAAATGGCCAGAAGCAAAAACGGCTTTAGAATTTTTAATTTCTGGAGCAGGAGCCAAGTACAGTCTTGTTGCTAATTACAGAGACAATTTTACAGATACAAATGAAAATAATGCTGAATCTGTTTTTGAAATCCAATTTGGAGACCAAAGAAAAGGTGGAACTGGTGAAGATCAAAATGCAGCAGTTTCTAGTAATCGTTCTCAGTTCTTCGCGCCAAGAGGAATTGGATGGTCTGACGGACAAGCGCGTATCTGGTTAGTTGACGCCTTTAAACAAGAAAACAATAAAGACGGAAAATTGGATGAAAGATTAAGATGGACTTTGTTTTATCCTCAATTATTAGCTGATTTCGGAGACAAAACATACGGCAGAAACTGGGAGTGGAACAATAATGAAGCTTGGTTTAGAAAAGGAAGCCGTGATTATTATAGAAATAATGAGGATTATTACAACCAAGTAAACTACAGATTGGTTCGTTATGCGGATATTTTATTACGCTACGCGGAAGTTTTAAACGAATTGGGAAACACTGCTCAAGCATACCAATATGTTGATATGGTAAGAACTCGTGCCAACATGAATGCATTGGCAACAGCACATCCTGAAATTGGAAACGATCATGACAAATTCCTAGAGCGTTTGAAAATGGAAAGAGTTTTAGAATTATGCGGCGAAAGTGTTCGTTGGGAAGATTTAAAACGCTGGGGAGATTTAAATAATCAAGCTTCTGTAGATAAAATTGCGCTTCGTGATCCAGATTTTAAAAACTTCGCAGTTGGAAAAAATCATAGAATGCCAATTCCGCAAAGCGATGTAGATAATAATCCAAATCTAGAGCAGAACTCTGGATATTAACGATATGCATTGGGTGAAATTGAACAGAATTTAATTTTAACACATAGAAACATAGTCTTTAGGAATCTATTAAAGGTGTTTCACTTAGAATAATACACATAGCGCTATGTGTTAAAGCTTGCTTTTTCTATAATCTTAAGCAGAATAATAAAAATCTATGCTTCTATGTGTTAAAAATAATTTCACCCAATGTGTTAAAACTGATTTTTTTGAGGGAATCAGCAGAATTAAGTTGATTCCCTTTCATAAAGAACAATTGTTCAAAAAAAATAAAATTGAAATGAAGAAAGTAAAATTGTGTCTGACATTTATGTTAGCAGGACTCGTATTGCTTAGCTGCAACAATAAAAAAAGTAATCCTGAAGAAAATAAAAGCGAAACCGCATCAATAGAAAAAAGAGAAATCTGGACAAAAGATCAGGCCAATAAATGGTATGCAGAACAGCCTTGGTTGGTTGGGGCAAATTATTCTCCTAGCACAGCTATAAATCAGTTAGAGATGTGGCAGGAAGATACTTTTGATCCAAAGAGAATTGATCAAGAATTGGGTTGGGCAGAAAATTTAGGCATGAATGTAATGCGAGTGTATCTGCACGATTTATTGCATCAGCAAGACGCAGAAGGGCTTTACAAACGCATGGATCAGTTTCTTGAAATTGCTGATAAACATCACATCAAAACCCTTTTTGTTTTATTCGATTCTTGTTGGGATCCGTTTCCAGCTTTAGGAAAACAGCGTGCGCCAAAACCGCATACACACAATTCAGGCTGGGTTCAGGCTCCAGGACAAAAAGCGCTTCAGGACAAAACACAATATCCGCGTTTAGAGAAATATGTAAAAGAAACAGTTTCTCATTTTAAAGATGACAAACGAATTTTAGGTTGGGATGTTTGGAATGAACCAGATAACATGACAGGACCATCTTACGAGAAAGTTGAAATCAAAAACAAAGTCGATTTGGTTTTACCGCTTTTAAAAGATGTTTTTGTTTGGGCAAGATCTAGTAATCCGTCACAGCCATTGACTTCTGGAGTTTGGGTTGGAGATTGGAGTGATGAAGCGAAAATGAAGCCAATGCACAAAATGCAGATCGAACAATCAGATATTGTTTCTTTCCACAATTATGATAAACCAGCAGATTTTGAAAGAGTAGTGAAGCAATTACAGCGTTACGGAAAACCATTAATCTGTACAGAATATATGGCAAGACCAAACGGAAGCACGTTTGAAGGATTTTTGCCAATTGCGAGAAAATATAATGTCGGTATGATCAATTGGGGATTTGTAGACGGAAAAACACAAACGAAATACGCTTGGGACAGTTGGACTAAAACGTATACAGCAGAACCAAAATTATGGTTTCACGAAGTGCTTCATACAGATGGAACGCCATACATAAAAGCTGAAACCGATTTGATTAAGAAAATGACAGCTGAGGCAAACAAAAAGAATTAGAAAATGGGTCAATTTGATAATTAGATAATTTTTTAAATGTGTTAATGGGCTAATTTTCTAATTACCATATTTTCTCATTTTCTAATTATCAAATTGACTAATTGGCACATTAAAAAAAACAGCTTATGAAAACAATAAAGAACTTATTTTTTCTAATGATGATTCTGGTCGGTTTTTTTGCGAAAGCGCAACAGCCAGACCCACCCGGACAAGTTAAAGGAAACGAGAAACCAAAAAACGAAGCCTATCTTTTTGCACACATGACGCATAACGATTACGGAAGATTATATTATTCTGTAAGTTTGGATGGTTTGCATTGGGAAAATCTGAATAACGGAAAACGAGTTTTCGAAGATTATAAGGGGCATCCCGATATCTGCAAAGGCCCAGACGGAAAATATTATATCGCAGGAAATACTGGAGATGATGCAAAAGCTATCAATATCTGGGTTTCGGATGATTTGATTACTTGGAAAAAACATTCCGATTATACGCCAGATTTAAAAAGCACGCCAGATTATTCTAACGCTTTACAGCGAATTGGTGCGCCAAAATTATATTATGACGAACCTTCTCAAAAGTTCATCATGACTTGGCATACGCCGCATCTGGAAGGAACGAAAGAAGATGGCGAACGTTATTGGGCAAGTCAGCGAACATTGTATGTTTTGTCTAAAGATTTAAAAACTTTCGAAGGAACTCCAAAACGTTTATTCGACTGGGATATGGGAACGATTGATGTTTTTATTCGTAAAGTTGGCGATTCCTACTACGCCGTGATTAAAGACGAAACCTATCCAACTTTGTATTGGACAACCGGAAAAACCATCCGAATTGCCAAATCTAAATCCCTTTTGGGGCCTTATTCTTTGCCCCAGCAATCTATCAGTCCAAACTTCAGAGAAGCGCCAATGCTGATTCCTTCTCCAGATGACAAAATATGGTATATGTATTACGAACAATATCCAGGAGTTTCATACGGATTGTCAATCGCAGATAACCTAAACGGACCTTGGTTTCAAGCCTCAGGTTATACTTTTTTCTCAGATTGGGACAAATACAGTCTCCCAGAAAAAGTACGCCACGGATGCATGATTACAATCTCTAAAAAAGAATACGACAGTTTGGTGAAGAAATTTGGCCTTACGAAGAAGTTATAAGTTATGAATTATGAGTTATGAGTTTTTGTTGTGATGGTTAAGTGGTTATTTATTGAGGAATAAAATATCAATTGGAGATAATTCATAACTCATAATTCATAACTCAAAAAAATGGTTAGTTAAGTTAGTTTAGTTCAGTAATTATCGGGCTTATGTGGAGATGAGCCCGGTAATTCATTTTTAAATTAGAAGAGTAAATTTTCACCATATAAGTTATATAAGTTCATATTAAGTTTGGTTGTGATTTGAAAGTCAGAATCTTATATTTTTCTTGACAATGCTTAATAACAGTTGCTTAAACTAAAGTGAACTTATATCACTTATATGGTTTAAAATAAAAAAAAAACGTATGAGTGTAAAATCTCAAATAGATAGAACATGAAAAGAAAAAGTATCCTTTTTTTAGCCTTGTTTTCCCTTTTTGCTGTAAATGCGCAATGGAAACCGCAAGGAGATAAAATCAAAACCAAATGGGCGGAACAGGTTGACCCGAAGAAACCGTTACCCGAATATCCCCGTCCGATTATGGAGCGTGGCCAATGGAAAAATCTGAATGGTTTGTGGAATTATAGCATTCAAGAATTTGGAAAAGCAGCGCCTTCAAAATATGACGGGCAGATTCTGGTTCCGTTTGCGGCTGAATCTAGCTTGTCAGGGGTTATGAAAGAAGTGGGAGCTAAAAACGAACTTTGGTATGAAACTCAATTTTCGATTGAATCGGGTTGGAATGGAAAAAATATCCTTTTGCATTTTGGCGCTGTGGATTGGAAAACAGAAGTTTTTATTAATGATGTAAAAGTGGGTTCGCATACGGGAGGTTATACGCCGTTTTCATTTGACATTACGCCATTCATCCAAAAAGGGAAAAATCAGAAATTGGCTGTGAAAGTTTGGGATCCTTCTAATGATGGTCCACAACCGAGAGGAAAACAAGTTAAAAATCCAGAAGGAATTTGGTATACGCCCGTTACGGGAATCTGGCAAACGGTTTGGATTGAGCCTGTAAATGCTAAAAACATCTCAGCATTAAAAACAACGCCAAATATTGATCAAAATACAATCAGCATTAAAGCTGAGGTAAATGGAGCAGAAAAAGGTGATTTAGTTGAAATTTCAGTTTTTGATGGAGGAAAAGAAATTGCTAAAGAAAAAGCCGTTGTGGGCGAAAGCAATGATATTGTTTTGAATAATCCGAAATTGTGGTCGCCTGAAAGTCCGTTTTTATATCAGACGAAAATTCGATTAATCAGCAAGAATAAAGTGGTTGATGAGGTGAAAAGTTATTTTGCGATGCGTAAGATTTCGTCTAAACGCGATGAAAACGGAATTATGAGAATGCAATTGAATAACAAAGATTATTTTCAATTTGGACCTTTAGACCAAGGCTGGTGGCCAGACGGGTTGTACACCGCGCCAACAGATGAAGCATTGAAATACGATATTGTTAAAACCAAAGAATTAGGATTTAATATGATTCGTAAACACGTAAAAGTAGAACCGGAACGTTGGTATACGTATTGCGATCAGTTAGGAATTCTGGTTTGGCAAGATATGCCAAGCGGAGACGATCAGCCAGTTTGGCAAAATAGAAAGTATTTTGAAGGCACAGAATTACAGCGTTCGCCAAAATCAGAAGAAATCTACAGAAAAGAGTGGAGAGAGATTATGGATCATTTGTATTCATATCCAAGTATTGTGGTTTGGGTTCCGTTTAATGAAGCTTGGGGACAATTTAAAACCGTTGAAATTACAGAATGGACAAAAAATCATGATTCAACGCGTTTGATTAATTCTGCAAGCGGTGGAAATCACTTTCAAACTGGAGATATTTTGGATTTGCATAATTACCCTGGTCCAGATATGTATTTGTATGATGCAAGAAGAGTTACAGTCTTGGGAGAGTATGGCGGAATCGGACTTCCACTAGAAGGACATCTTTGGAGAGCAAATGACAACTGGGGTTACATCAAATTTAAAAATGAGGCAGAAGTTACCGCCGAATATAAAAAGTACGCGGAAATGCTTCGAAAATACGTTAAAACGGGATTCTCGGCTGCAGTCTATACTCAAACAACAGATGTTGAAGGCGAAGTGAACGGTTTTATGACCTACGATAGGAAAGTGGATAAAATGGATTTTAAAGCGGTAAATAAGATTAATACGGAGGTTATCCATGCTTTGAATGTTAAATAATTTTTAAACACATAGAAAGATAGGGTTTTGTTTTGAAAAAAAGGAAGTATAAGAAACTAGTTTCAACACATAGCTTCTGAATGATAAAAAATAACGAACAGCTTTGTGTTCTTCGGCTTCTTTTGAAGTGACAAAGCTGAGAAATAACCTTTGTGAACTTTGCGAAAAAAACCTTCGTGTCTTTGCGTTAAAAAAACTCTAAGCTAAAAGCCTAAAACTAATAAAAATGAAAAAATACCTAATTCTTTTGCTGCTTACAACCATAAGTTTTGCGCAGCAAAAAACATTCACAAATCCAATTCTGCCGTCTGGTGCAGATCCTTACAGCACGTATTACAAAGGTTATTATTACTATACCAATACATTGGGAAATAAATTGGTTTTATGGAAAACAAAAGACCTTTCGGATATTAAAAATGCAGAAAGCAAAGTGATTTGGACACCGCCAAAAAACACCAATTATTCGGCAGAAATCTGGGCGCCTGAATTTCATGTCATCAACGGAAAATGGTATTGCTATTTCGCTGCAGATAATGGCGATAACAACAATCACAGGATGTATGTTTTAGAAAATAAATCTTCAGATCCGTTTAAAGGGAATTTTGAATTCAAAGGTAAAATCGCTGCCAAAACCGATAAATGGGCAATTGACGGAAATGTATTCGAACATAAAAAGCAGCTATACATGATTTGGGCAGGCTGGGAAGGCGACAAAAACGGTCAGCAGAATATTTACATTGCCAAAATGAAAAATCCGCTTGAAATTGACGGCGACCGTGTTATGATTTCTGAGCCAACACACGATTGGGAAACACATGGCGCTTTGCACGATGACGTGAATCCGCCGCAGGTAAATGTGAACGAAGGGCCTCAGTTTTTAGAGAGAAATGGTAAAATCTTCGTTGTTTTTTCTGCTAGCGGATGTTGGACCGATTTCTACGCTTTAGGATTGCTGACTTTCAACGGCGGAGATAATTTGTTGGACGCTTCTGCTTGGAAAAAATCCCCAGAACCTATTTTCAAACAATCAGAGAAAAATAAAGTTTACGCGCCTGGACATAATTCGTTCTTTAAATCTCCTGACGGCAAAGAAGACTGGATTTTATATCACGCCAATTCAAATCCAGGCGAAGGCTGCGGCAATAAAAGATCACCAAGGATGCAGAAAATTGATTGGGATGCCAATGGATTTCCAGTTTTGGGTGAGCCAGTCAGTGAACAAACGTCATTGGCTATTCCATCAAAATAAAAAAATAATCGGAGGATGAGATTGCTTCGTTCCTCGCAATGACATAAAAAATGAAAAATATTCAAATTGCTGCAATTTTGTTGCTTGTTCTTTTTCAATTTAACTGTAAAGACAATAAAAAGGAAAATGCGGTTTCAAAAGAAAGCTCAGAAATCAAACCAGATTCAGTAAAAACGGTTTTAGAGGCTAAAAACTTCGATACCATAATTGATGGTAAAAAAGTCGGTTTGTATTGGATTGAAAATAAAGATGTGAAAGCTGCATTTACCAACTATGGCGGGCGATTAGTAGGTTTATGGGTTAAGGATAAAAACGGAAAATCAACCGATGTTGTGGTCGGAATGAATAGCGTAAAAGGTTTTAAAAACTCAACAGAGCCTTACTTTGGCGCTACAATTGGAAGAGTTGGCAACAGAGTTGCATTAGGCAAGTTTGCGCTTGAAGGAAAACAATATCAGATTCCACTTAATAACGGAAAAAATGCTTTGCACGGTGGTGTAAAAGGGTTTCAAGACGTTGTTTGGAATGCTGAAAAGACTAATGAGAAGAGTTTGGTATTTACTTATGTTTCGCCAGATGGAGAACAAGGCTTTCCCGGAAATTTAAATGTAAAAGTAACTTATTCAATTACAGATGATAATGCTATTAGGATGGAATATGAAGCAACCACGGATAAGACAACGATTGTTAATTTAACTAATCATGCATTTTTCAATCTGAATGGAGAAGGAAGTGGAACGATTTTAAATCATGAATTGCAGATTTATGGAGATAAATTTACACCAGTTGACGAAGGTTTGATTCCGACTGGAGAATTGAAATCGGTAAAAAATACGCCGTTTGATTTTACTTCAAAACATACCATTGGTGAAAGAATCGAAACCAAAGACGAGCAGTTGAAATTTGGAAAGGGTTACGATCATAATTATGTGCTAAATACCGATAAAAAAGACGGATTTGTTCATGCAGCCACGATAAAGGGAGATGTTTCAGGTATTGCTTTAGATATTTACACAAAAGAACCTGGATTACAGTTTTATAGCGGAAACTTTATGCAAAGCAAAAACACCTTTAAATCAGGTGCTAAAGATGATTTTAGAACTGCTTTTGCCTTAGAAACACAGCACTTTCCAGATGCGCCAAATCAACTAAAATTCCCTCAAATAACATTAAAAGCAGGAGAGAAGTATCACACCGTTTCTTTATATCAATTTTCGACTGAAAAGTGATAAGTTTTGAGTTGAAAATTTGGAGTTAGAAAACGTTATGGGAAAGACTTTTTTTTGAAAAATAAAAAATGAGTTTTTTGAAGCTAAATGACGAATTTTTAACAAAATTTGTATCATAGAGTTTTTCTATAGTAGCTGTTTAACTAGTTGATTTTTAGTTTTTAAATTGAATTAATTAAATAAAAAGTTTAATAATGGAAATAAAAAAATATTTTAGTCTATTAAGTCTGTTTTGTGTCTTTATTTGCTGTTCTCAAGAGAAAGAAACGGCGAAAAAAACGCTTTCAAAAGAGAAACCGATCTTGTTGGCAGATCCAACGATTTTTTATGAAAATGGAGTTTATTATTTGTACGGAACCACAACGGGAGATTTTCCTAATGGAGAAGGTTTTCAGGTGTACACTTCTTCCGATTTAAAAAAATGGAATGGTCCATCTGGTGCGCAAAATGGTTTAGCATTAAAAAAAGGAGATGCTTACGGAACAAAAGGTTTTTGGGCGCCACAGGTTTTTAAATACAATAATAAATTTTATATGATTTATACCGCCGATGAGAATATTGCCATCGCCAGCAGCGATAGTCCGATTGGGCCATTTAAAAGCGATTCTAAGGCTCCAATGTTTAATTTGGGCAAACAGATCGATCCTTTCTTTTTTGTTGATCAGGATGGCAAAAAATACCTTTATTACGTGCGTTTGACTAACGGTAACCGAATTTTTGTTGCAGAACTGAAAGATGATTTGTCTGGAATTAAAGAAGAAACGTTGAAAGAATGCATTTCTGGCGTTCTTCCTTGGGAAAATACTCAGAATGTTTCTTGGCCAGTTACAGAAGGGCCAACGGTCTTAAAACATAATGATTTGTATTATCTGATTTATTCTGCAAACGATTTTAGAAATCCAGATTATGCAGTAGGCTATGCAACAGCTAAGAGTCCGCTTGGGCCTTGGGAAAAAGCGACTGATAGTCCGATCATTAGTAAAAAAGATGTTGGAATTAATGGAGTAGGTCACGGTGATGTTTTCTATGATAAAAACGGAAAAATGAAATATGTGCTACATTCTCACTTCAGCAATAGCGGAGTTTCGCCACGAAAAGCGGCAATTATTGATATTGATTTTGAAGGAAATAAAATCAAAGCAAATGCTAAAAGTTTTGTTTTGCTGCAAGAATAAAAGCTTTGTGATTTTAGAGTTGATAACGGAAAAAGAGATGCTTTGGCATCTCTTTTTTTTGTTTTATGAAAGAAGAAGTTGCAAAGTGTTAATAGAGATATAATTTAAAACGTTGCTTATTTCGCATCAGATTCGTACATTGTTCCAAAATACAAATCATGACTAAAAAAATAGAAGACTTAATTCCGCATCGTGCTCCATTTCTTTTTGTTGATGAAATTATTTCTTATACAACAGACACAATCATTGGTTTAAAGATGTTTACAGATAAAGATGCCTGGCTTCAGGGCAGTTTTCCGGATTTTAATTTTGTTCCGGGAACTATTTTAATTGAGGCTATGGCGCAGTGTGGAGGTGCTGGAATAAAGCTTTTAGGAATCGCAGATGGCGTTTTCGGATTGGTGAGCTTAGATAAAGTGGAATTTTTTGGAGGCGTTGAGTTTAACAAACTGGTTAAATTTGTGGTAAAAAATATCCGTACGAGCGAAAAAATTATCAAACAATCGGGCGAAGCTTTTGATGAGGATAAATTGATTATGAAAGGCGAGTGGATGTGTGTGAAGCTGCAGTGATTAAGAGAAAAGAGAAAAGAAGCAAGAGAAAAAGACTTGATGCTTGCTAGAATAAAGATATTAGAAAAAAGAAGCGTCCTGAGAGTATTTCTTGGGACGCTTTTCTTTTACATTTTTGTGATGATGAATTCGCTTCGGCGGTTGACTTGGTGTTGTGCTTCTGTGCAGGGAACTCCGTTGGAACAGTTGTTGATTAATTGTGTTTCTCCATAACCGATTGCGCTTTCTATTCTCTCGGGGGCTATTCCTTGAGAAATTATATAATCTCTTGTGGCTTTTGCTCTTCGATCAGATAGCTCAAGGTTGTATTGGTCATTGGCACGCGAGTCGGTATGCGATTCGATTTTTATAACAACTGTGTTATACTGAGTCATTAAAAGAACCACTTTATTTAATTCTATTGCAGCATCATAACGTATATCGGATTTGTCTAAATCAAAGTATATGATTCCGATTTTTATTTTTAAAACACCATTTTCACGAGCAATTAAAGCTGGATCCAAGCCAACAAGAGCTTCTGTTTTTCCTGAACTGTTAGCTGTAACAATTGCTTTCGTACTGCTGTTGTAATTTTCTTTTGAGACTTCGACAGTATAAGGTGTATTGCAATTTACGTTGTTATTAAAATCGTATTTTCCGTCAAGCTGAGAAACGGTTTCTGCTACTTTTATTCCGTTGGCATTTTTTAAAGTGACCATAGCTCCAGCAATTCTATTGTTTGAAATGGCATCATAAACATAACCGCTTATAGCTTGGTTGCAGGATCTTTCAAAAGAATAAATATCGTCATCGCCTTTTCCTGTTTTTCTGTTGGAAGAAACAAAACCTCTATTGGTCGCTTCGTTTACGATGTAGCCAAAATCATCTCGATTGCTATTTAATGGCGCACCAAGATTGGCAGGCGCACCAAAAGTGCCATCTGTTAATCGGCTTTCAAATACATCTAAGCCTCCCAATCCTAAAAATCCGTCAGAAGAGAAGTAAAGTGCTTCATCTGTGATATATGGAAACATTTCACGGCCAGTTGTATTTATTTTTTCGCCCAAATTTTTAGGTTCAGAGAACTGATTGTTGCCTAAAATATCCACTACGAAAATATCTGTAGAACCAATTGTTCCCGGCATATCAGAAACAAAATACAGTTTTTTTCCGTCTTTGCTAACCGAAGGATGTCCAACTGAATAATTGTCGCTGTTAAAGGGCAGTTCTTTTACATCTTTCCAAGAAACGGTTCCATTACTGTTTTCTACAGCTGTAGCAGAAAAAATCTTAAGATTATTGATGCCTTTGCTGTCACGTTTCAATTTTCCGTTATAATTATTTCGGGTGAAATAAATCGTTTTTTCGTCTGGAGAAAAAGCTATGCAGGCTTCGTGATATTTTGTACTGATGTCTTTGCCGAAGCGTTCTTTAAAAGTGACATTCGACTGCGTTTCGCTGATTTTTCCTAACTGCATATTGAGATAAGGCTGATCGTTCCATCCATATTTTTCAGTTTTATAATATGAAGAATCAATTGTGGTAGAGTAAACCAAATCTCCTTTATAGAACATCGGACCAAAATCAGAATAAGCAGAATTAATGTCTAGGTTTTCAAGTAGAAAAGAAGGTTTTATATTTTCAATGTCTTCTAGAGTCACATTTTTAAGTGAAAAGTTCTTAGCTCTTGGATCTGTTGATTTTTGCTTTTCAGCAAAGGCTTTCATCCATTTTTTCGCCAAATCATAGTTTTGAATTCCTTGCAATGACTGTGCATAACGAAACAGGTATTCGGCAGAAACTTCATTGGGATATTCAGCAATTAGTTTGCCGTACCATTTTGAAGCGCTGGACATTTTGGTGTTAAAATAGTAAGCGTCTCCAAGCCGTTGCAAGGTTTCTTTAGAAGCATCTCCATTGCCTACAGAAAGCTCGTAGGATTTTGCGGCTTCCACGTAATACATCTTATCAAAAAGAGCATCGGCAGTTTTGTTTTTGGTTTGTGAATAAATCAGCTGTATAACCAATAATGCGAGTATAGTAATTGTTCTTTTCATAGACTATCCGTATTAAAAGAATCTTGGTGATTTTAGTCCTTTTTTACGTGAAACCAGTTCAAAACGAAGCATGATTTCATGCGTACCGCTATTATAATTCTGCAAAGCGGTTGTAGTATAATCGTAAGCATAACCAGCCATAATCATTGGCGTAATCTGTATTCCGACAAGTCCACTTACAGAATCTGAAGTACGATAAGAAGCTCCGAGCGTCAATACATTATTGAACATGAAATTGGCTGAGAAATCGGCAATCATTGGCGCTCCAGCAACATATTTTACAAAAACGGCAGGTTTGAATTTGGTATGCGCCGAAAGGTCAAATACAATACCTCCAATAAGATAAACGTGTATTCTCTGATTGACTAAATCTTCGCTGATATCATCATAAGTGTATCGTTCTCGGGTCATGAAATTCGGAATAGAGACTCCTATATAATCTCTTTCTCCATGCCAATACAACCCAGCGCCCACAACAGGTAGAAATTTGTTGGTTATGTTTTCACGAAATTGCACATCTGGATCTTTATAGCTTCCTTTAGACCAATCGATATTGATGACGCGCCCACCGCCTTTTAGACCAAAGGAAAGTTTGTGCGTTTCACCAGATTTAATGGTATAAGAGAAGTTAGCATCTAAGTATTGCTCGTCCGTTGGTCCGATTTCTTCATTTACAATTGAGATTCCAAGACCGACATTTTTTCCGAGAGGAGTGTCTAATGAAAAACTTTGAGTATCTGGAGCGCCTTCAATACCAACCCATTGCGTTCTGTAAATTCCTGTTATGGCCAAATGTCCTAGAGAACCTGCATAAGCTGAGTTTACGGTCATTGTATTATACATATATTGCGTGTATTGCGGGTCCTGCTGTGCAAAGGCTCCACATATCGAGAATAGAGTAATTATCGCGAAAACCTTTTTTATATTTTTAATCATAGCCAATTCTATTTTGGTTAATCCTATTCTTAAACTTTTCTTTTCTAAATGGGCTTATTTAAGGTAAACCCATCCAGAGGTTTTTTTAGATCCGTCTCCTAAATCAAGAATATAGAAATAGGTGCCTTCAGGAAGCGTTTTGGCTGAGCCATCAGCTTTTCCATCCCAAGTATTTTTATAGCCTTTTTGGTAGTAAACCAAATTACCCCAGCGGTTAAAGATTTCCAGCTGGTTATTAGGATATCTTTCGATACAATCGATATAGAAGAAATCATTTTGGCCATCATCATTTGGTGAAAACTCATTGTAGATTTTCAGACAGTTTGGCGAAACAGTTGCGCTATCCTGATTGTTTGCCGAATTGGTGTCTATCTGATCGAGTTTTGTCAAATGTGCTGTGTTCAGATAATCATTAAAATCGACAACTTTAACGGTTAAAGTCAACGTTTGAGAAGCTCCAGTGTTAATTGATGGAATATCCCAGATGCCCGTTTTAGGATCATAAGTTCCTAATGTTGCAGTTGAACTTACAAATGAGTATCCTTTTGGCAGCGCATCCTGAACTTCTACATTTGTGGCGGTTATACTGCCTCGATTTTCTGCTGTAATGGTAAAGATTACCTGAGAATCCATTGGCACATCGGTTTTATCCACTTCTTTGTTGATGGCTATGTCAGTAGCAGGGATATTGATAAATTCAGAATCTTCATCGTCTTCGCTTTGATCTCCATTATCATTATTTGGAGTAGAATCTGGGTCAAATTGATTGCTTGCGGTCACCTGAGCAATATTGACATAGTCAACACTTTCTAATCCAAGCGGATTGGCAACAGTTGCTTGATAGGTTAACGAAATGCCGCCAACAGGAACTGTTAGGTTTACCCATTTTATCATATTATTGCTGAAAATACCGCCATTATTTATGGCAGAAATATTCTTGTATCCTAGCGGTATAATATCTTCGACTGCAACTCCTGTCGCTGTACTTGGTCCATCATTATTAAGCTGTAACGTGAACGTTACTACTTCGTTTACATTTGCATTTTTATTGCTGACCGTTTTTTCAAGACTTAAATCTGCAATCGCAACATTGATTGTCAAACTGTCATAATCATCTTCGGTTTCAACTCCATTATTTGGCGTCGAATCTGGATCGGGCAGGTTACTGGCAATTACCTCGGTAATGTTTGTAAATTCGCCTGCTGCACCTGTGGGCTTGTTCACTGTGGTGTAAATATCCAATGACTGATTGGTTCCATTTGGAATATTGCCAACGTTCCAGACTCCAGTAATATAGTTATATAAACCGCTTGTTGGACTGCTAGTCTGATAGGTGAATCCAGGCGGTAAAAGATCTTTAACTCTTACGCCAGTCGCATCTGCAGGACCATCATTAGTAACGGTTACAGTGAAAATAACTGTTGAGCCAACATCATATACTGCGTTTTGATTTAGCGCAGTTTTACTGATAGACAAATCTGCCATTACTATTACAGGCGTAACAGAAATACTGTCATAATCGTCTTCTGTAGTAACACCGTTGCCAGGTGTACTGTTTGGATCAAATTGATCAGCGGTCATGATTTCTGCTGTGTTTAGATATTCATCTGGCGTGCCTGTCGGACTTTTTACAAAAACATTTAACAAAAGCGTATGACTATTTCCAGGCAGGATAACACCAGGATTCCATTCACCAGTCGTGCTATTGTAGGCTCCAGAAGTAGAATTATAAAATACATAATCATATCCAGACGGCAACACATCTTTTACTGTAACTCCAGTTGCGTTGCTTGGACCTGAATTGGTCACTGTGATTGAGAATGAAATCTGAGATCCAACAGCTGGACTTAGATTGTTATTGATTACTTTTTTCTCAAGAGATAAGTCGGCTAGCGCAGGAACTGGACTTAGCAATATTGAGCTAATATCGTCTTCATCTGGTGCATTATTATTTGGAGTTGAATCAGGATCTAATTCATTAGAAGCATAAACTTCGGCTACATTTTGATAAACTCCTGTTGTATTGACTTTTGCGCCTATTAGTAAGGATTCTGAAACTCCGTTTGGTATTGTGCCGATATCCCAAATTCCTGTTGTGTTATAATATTGTCCCGCTGTTGAGCTATAAACTACATATTCATAACCGCTTGGTAGCATATCAATTACTTTTACTCCAGTTGCATTTTGTGGGCCACTGTTTGTTACGGTTATTTCGAATGTAACAGTTGCTCCAAAAATTGGACTTAAGTTTCCGCCAACAACAGCTTTAACAAGGGATAAGTCAGCCATTGGAACAATAGGGACTGTTGTTGCTTCGGCGTAATCGTCTTCTGTTGTTACTCCGTTATTAGGCGTTGAATTAGGATCTGGCTGTGCACTTGCTGTTACTTCGGCAGTGTTTAGATAGTTTCCTGTTGGTTTTACAGCAGCGGTTATCTGAAGGACATGAGAATCTCCATTAGTTATTGAACCCACATTCCATTTTCCAGTGGTATTATTATAAGTTCCTTTAGTTGAACTGTAACTGATAAAAGAATAACCGTTTGGAAGTAAATCTGTTACTTCAACTCCAGTAGTGTTTTGCGGACCTTTATTGGTTACTACAATTTCAAAAATGACTTGCGAACCTATAAGTGGCGTTGCATTATTTACAGTCTTGATTAAAGATAGATCTGCTGCTTGTCCTATAGGAGAAACAGTGGCTGTTCCATAATCATTTTCAGTAGGAACTCCATTGCCAGGTGTTGAATTAGGATCAGGCAGAGCACTTGCAGTTACTTCGGCAATGTTAACATAATTTCCTGTTGGATTGACAACAGCAGTTATGCGTAATACTTGCGAATCTCCGTTGAGTAATGATCCGATAACCCATTTTCCTGTTGTCGCATTATATATTCCTTTTGTAGAACTATAATTGGCAAAAGTGTATCCAGAAGGCAGTAAATCGGTAACTTCAACTCCAGTAGTGTTTTGAGGGCCATTATTTGTTACGATTATTTCAAAAATAACAGATGAACCTGCCAATGGCGTTGCATTGTCAACCGTCTTAGTTAAGGATAAATCAGCTGATTGTGCATTTGGAGTTACTGTTGCTGTTGCATAATCGTCTTCTGTTGTAACACCATTGTTTGGTGTTGAATCAGGGTCAGGAAGTGCACTTGAAGTTACTTCAGCCACATTTACATAATTTCCTGTTGGATTTACTACAGCTAAAATCTGTAACGTTTCTGATTTTCCGTTAGGCAAATTTCCCACTGTCCAAACACCCGTTGCAGGGATGTAAGTTCCTGTCGAAATAGTGAAATTAGAATAAGTATAGCCGCTTGGCAGTAAATCTGTAACCGTTACCCCTGAGGTATCCTGTGGGCCACTATTAGTGACAACTACTTCAAAGGTTACTAGTGAACCAACTAGCGGATTACTATTATTTACTGTTTTGGTCAATGATAAATCTGCAGATTGTGCTGTCGGAGTAATAGTTGCCGCACCATAATCATTTTCAGTAGGAACTCCATTATTTGGAGTGGAATTAGGATCCGGAAGATCGGCTGCAGTTACTTCTGCAATATTTAGATAATCTCCTGATGCATTTACTATGGCTGTAATTTGCAACGTTTCAGATTCTCCGTTTGCTAAATTGCCAACTGTCCAAAGGCCTGTTACTGGATTATAAGTTCCTCTAGAAAGGGTGAAACCACTATATGTATATCCGGAAGGCAACAAGTCGGTTACTTGAACTCCTGAATTGTCTTGCGGTCCGCTGTTAGTTACAACAACCTCAAAAGTTACTTGGGAGCCGGCTAGAGGCGCAGTATTATTTACTGTTTTGTTTATTGATAAATCAGATGATTGCAATACGGGAGTAACAATCACTGCTGCATAATCGTCTTCTGTTGTAACTCCATTGTTTGGAGTTGAATCTGGATCTGGCTGGCTGCTGGTTGTTATTTCTGCAGTATTGACATAATTTCCTGCAGCATTAACTACAGCGGTTATCTGTAAAGTATGATTTGATGCAACAGGCATACTTCCAATAGACCAAATTCCTGTTAAAGCATCATAACTTCCAGCTGTTGCAGTGTAAGATGCATACGTGTAGCCTGAAGGCAATAAATCGGTTACTGTTACATTATCTGTGGCTTGCGGTCCTGCATTGTTTACCTGAAGGCTGAAAGTTACTTGAGAGCCCACAAGAGGTGTAGCATTACTTACTGTTTTAGCTAACGATAAATCGGCAGATGTTGCTATTGGCGTTGTTGAAGCTTCTGCATAATCGTCTTCAGTTGTAATACCGTTATTCGGAGTCGAATCTGGATCAGGCTGACTGCTGGCTGTGATTTCTGCACTATTAGTATAATTTCCTGCTGCATTAACCAAAGCTGTTATCTGCAAAGTATAAGAATCTGTGACAGGCATATTTCCAACATCCCAAAGCCCTGTGCTAGGATCATAAGTTCCAGTTGTAGCGCTGTATGACACGTATGTATAGCCCGTAGGGAGCAAATCTGTAACGGTAACACCGTCTGCTTCTTGCGGACCTGAATTCGTTACCTGAAGGCTGAAAGTTACTTGAGAACCTACAAGTGGAGTAGTATTGCTCACTGTTTTGGTTAGCGATAAATCTGCTGACGTTGGAATCGGTGTTGTCGTTACTTCTGCGTAATCATCTTCTGTCGTAATTCCGTTATTTGGCATTGAATCTGGGTCGGGAAGATTGGCAGCAGTTACTTCGGCTTTATTAAGATAAACGCCGCTTGGATTAACTCGTGCAACAATTTGAAGCGTTTCAGAATCGCCAGCCACTAAATTGCCGACTGTCCATATTCCTGTAGCAGTATCGTAAGTTCCTGTTGAAACTGTAAATCCTGTAAAAGTATAACCAGACGGAAGCAAATCAGTCACTTGCACGCCAAAATTATCCTGAGGCCCATTATTGGTTACCACAATTTCAAAAGTAGCAATTGATCCTACTAAAGGTGTCGGATTGTTAACTGTTTTGGTTAATGATAAATCAGAAGATTGCGGAATAGGAGTAGTGGTTGCCGTTCCGTAATCGTCTTCAGTCGGTACTCCGTTATTTGGAGTCGAGTCAGGATCAGGAGTATCACTGTTGGTAACTTCAGCAATATTAGTGTAATCTCCTGTTGGGTTTACTATAGCATTAATCTGTAATGTTTCAGATTCGCTGTTTCTTAATATGTCTAATGTCCATAAACCGGTTGCATTATCATAAGTTCCACTCGTTGCATTAAAATTGTTGAAAGTATAACCAGAAGGCAATAGATCGGTTACTTGAACAAGCGCTGCATCCTGCGGTCCGCTGTTTGTTGTTATAATGGTGAAAGTAACCATAGAACCAACCAGCGGGGTTGCATTGCTAACAGATTTTGTCAATGATAAATCTGCCGATGGCGGAATAGGAGTTACAATAGCATTGTCTTCATCATCCTCGCTTTGATCTCCATCGTCATTATTAGGCGTACTATCAGGATCGGGAAGATCACTCGCTGTAACTTGCGCAATATTAAGATAATCGCCTGTAGACAGTACTTTTACATCCAAAATAAGAGATTCAGAAACGCCAGAATCAACAGTACCCACACTCCATATACCGGTCGTACTGTCGTACAAACCAGCAGAAGAGCTATAATTTACATATTGATAGCCTGAAGGGAGCAAATCGGTTACTTGCACACCAGTTGCATTATTCGGGCCGTCATTCTTAATAATAAGTTCAAAAGAAATCTGACTGCCTACTACTGGACTTGTATTGCCAGCAACTACATTTTTAACCAGAGACAGATCAGCAGAAGGGCCTACAAAAGTAATTTCAGCGTCATCTTGATCATCTTCAGTAGGAATATTATTATTTGGGACACTGTCAGGATCTGGCAAATCGCTGGTTATTACCTCGGCAACATTAAGATAACTGCCTGATGGATTGACTATAGCGCTAAAAGTTAGATCTATATTTGAATTTGCTAAAATATATAAGTTTCTCCACTCTAGTGTGGCTGTAGCCACCTGATAGGTACCGCCGTTTGATACAGAGCCAGGAACTAAAGTATAGCCGACAGGAATAATATCTTTTACGCCGACTCCAGTTGCATTTCCGGGGCCTAAGTTGCTTACATTTATCGTAAAGTTAACCTGTTCTCCTGCCGCAGCCGAGGTAGGGGTGACGGATTTAGTAAGCTCCAGATCAGCTTGTTTTAGAGAAACCGAGGCTGTGGATATATCATCCTCTGTTGTAACACCATTTCCAGGAGTACTATCGGGATCGAGCTGATGTGCAGTCTGAATTTCTGCCGTATTAAAATAATCGTTCATTGATGTTACGACATTTACTTTAGCAGTAATCTGTAAGGAAAGCGTATTTCCGTTGTTCAAATTGCCTACATTCCAAATGCCTGTAAGACTATTATATTTTCCTGCTCCATTATCGCTTACGTAGGTATAGCCTGGAGGCAATTTATCTGAAACCGTTATTCCGGTTGCATTATTGGGTCCGCTGTTAGTCACTGAAATGGTAAAAATAACATTGTCATTTATGCTGACCGTAGTAGGAGAGACGGTTTTTTTAAGCGATAAATCGGCTACATCGAGAACTACTGTAGCGCTGTCCTGATCATCTTCGGCAGGATTCTGATTATTTGGCGTACTATCTGGATCAAATTGGTCTGAAGCAATAACCTCTGCAGTATTTACATAAGATCCGCCAGAAGGTAATATAGTGGCTTTGAATGATAAGTTTAAAATGCTGCCGCTAGGAATTGTTAAACCACTCCATGTAATAGTATTGTCGCCAACATTATATATTCCTGCAGAAGTGACAGATCCCGCAACAAGTGCAAATCCTAATGGTATATGGTCACGTATTGCAACATTTGTAGCCGTTACAGACCCGCCTAGTGCATTGTTGTTAAAAACATTTATATTAAAAGTAACCACATCGCCAGCGCTTCCTGTTGTAGGGGTTACTGTTTTGGTTAATTCAAGATCTGCGACAGCCAATATTCTAAGAGTCATTGTGTCTGATGAAACGGCACAATTTCCGTTTGTTACGCTCCATTGCAGTGTATATATGCCAGGAATGGTTCCTGTTACAGCTGTTGTTGGACTAGTAGGATTGGTAAATCCGATTGTACTCGGGCCTGAAGTCTGAGTCCAGGTTCCTGTGCCGACTGTTGGAGCAACCGCATTCATATTGATAGTTGAAAACTGAGGAACGATCTGATCTGGTCCTGCATTGGCAGTTGAAGGCTGTTCGTATATGGTTACAAGAACCGTATCCTCAGAAAAACATCCATTTAAATTGGCAGTTGTAACCGTCCATTTAAACTCATAAGCGCCAGGTATAAGTCCTAGCATTAAGGAATTTTCATTATTTGGCGATGCTATGCCAGCCGAATTTGGACCAGAAACCTGTGTCCATGTTCCTATACCTGATGTTACTGCAACCGCATTCATAGTGGCGCTGGTAGCATTACAGAGTTCTTGATCAGGTCCCGCGTTGGCTATAGATGGCGGTACATCATTAAAAGTTATTTCTACCTGATCTGATGTAGGCTGACATAATGAAGGATTCGTAAATGGACCATTAGTCACGGTCCATGTTAAGATATAAGTTCCTAAAACATTAATATTTGATAAAGTAGTAACTGGGCTGTTTGGATTGTCAATTACAGCATTTCCTCCAGGAGGCTGAGAGAAAAAGGTCCATGTTCCTATACCTACTGTTGGAGGAACTGCCGCCGTTTTATAAGTAGTCTGACAGGCAACGGTATCGTCTGGACCTGCATTGGCCGTACTTGGAGGCGCATTCATTTCTATTCGGACAATATCAGAAAGAGTTCGGCAATTGTTGCTTTGAAATACCCATTCGAGAATATAAAGCCCAGGAACAGTTAAATTTGAAACCGTTGTCAATGGCGCTGATGGAGTGTCAATAACCGCGACACTTCCTGATGGCTGATAGACAAATCGCCATTCAAAGGTTGTAACATCTGGAGGAGGAGTATTTCCGCTCATTGTAGCAACACCTCCAACATCACTAATACACAGAGTTTGGTCTGGTCCAGCATTAGGGTCAATGCTAGCGCCACTAAAAATAGTAATATTTACAGAATCTGAAGTTCCAGTACATGTACTGCCATTTGGAAATGTAGTGGTATTGGTGGTGAATGTAAATACATAATCGTTTCCGGGAACTACAGTTGCATTGGCAATGTAGCTATTTGATGGAGATTGTGTGATTATAACATCAGCAGGGTTTCCTGTTGTACTCGTCAGTGACCAAGTTCCTGTTGAATTTTCGTTGGCTATAAGCTGTACACTTGTAACATCACAATAGGTTTGGTCTTGTCCCGCATTTGCTGCTGGGTCAACCACTACGACTACATCATCAAAACTGCCTGGGCATAAAAAGATGCTTTTTGCAGTTATCGTCCATCTAAATGTATATGTCCCTGCTATAAGACCATTAATTTCGGTATTCGGATTGGAAGGCTCTACAATTAGAGGCTGATTGGGTGAACCAGTAAGTACAGACCACTGGCCTGATTCGAAAAAGCTATCATAGGCATTGCCTGCCATGGTAACTGTACTGTTGTTGCATATATTTTGATCTGGACCTGCTGCAGCCTGATGCGGAGGAAGTCCGATAGTTAGATTGATATCATCAAATGCCTGACCGCAAATACCGGCATCAACTGTCCATCTGAAAATGTAATATCCACTGTATGAGAAAGTAAAAACAGCATTTGGATCATGAATATCACTTATAGTGTAATTCCCGACGCCAGAAATTCTGCTCCATGTGCCTGTTGATCCGCCACTTTGTGTAGCAGCCATTGTTACCGTATCGCCGCATGTTTCCTGATCTGGACCTGCATTAGCAACTGGAGGAGTTTCTGCAACTGTCACAGATACGCTACTTTCGCTCGGAAGACAGGTTCTAAACCTTGAAATGATTGACCATGTAAAAATATAGGTTCCATTTCCGGGAACGGTCACCATTGTATTCGGATCATTTGCGTCTGCAATAACAACCCCAGCTGATGGCTCTACAGTCCAAGTACCAAAATCAGTTAGTACTGGTGTATTGCCGCTAAGATTAAAAGTGGTTGTGCCTGAAGAATAACAAGCGTCTGGTCCTGCATCTGATGTTGTGGGCGCATTGTTATTATTCGTTATAATTGTTACGGTATCAGAAACGGATCCACCGCAAGAAGGTCCTGGATGCGAATAAGCAACTGTCCATTGCAATTCATACGTGGAAGATGGCGTTAGAAAGCCAGATGCAATGGCATTCGGATCATTCACATCTGAAAAAGTAATTGTATCTGGACCCGAAACTTGGCTCCAGGTTCCGAATTCGCCAGCTGAAGCTTGGACAGCCGTAAGGGGTACTTGCGAACCAGCACAAGTAACTTGGTCAATTCCAGCATCTACATCGTCTATAGAACTGTCAGAAACGTAAACAGTTACTGTTGCCACTGAAAAACCACAGGTAGCACCGCCTCCTTTTGTGATGTATTGGAAGACATAGGTTCCAGAAATAAGATTGCTAACTGGTGTATCGACTGCAAAATTATCATCAATTACAGCTGTGTTGGGACCGCTGAGCTGACTCCAAAAATGCAAGCCGTCATCTGTGCTTACTCCAGAAAGAATAGTAGAGGTGTCTCCACAAGGCAGACTAACATCAGTTCCTGCATTTGATGGAGTAGGATCTCCAGAAACCAAAATATTAAGAGTGTCAAAACCGAAATCACATTCAACAGCTAGAGCTCCAGTTTGTTTCCTGATAAATTCAACTGTATATTCTCCGGGAGCAGTAAGTGTTAAGGTTAGAGAATTTCCAACGTCTGTCAAAGCAGTAGGAAATGGCCCTAAAGGAGAGAGTGGAGGACCACTTACAATACGGTATTGATTGGAACCAGTTCCAGTTACCGCAAGCGGAATTGTGAATACCGTTGCGTTACAGCTTCCAACAATATCTTTACCATCATTTGCTACAATCGTTCTAGTTGCGCCATTATACTGTACAATATAATCCTTGGTAAAAATACAACCTGTATTATTGTTTGTAAGAGTATAACGGAAACGATACGGATCACCTCCTTGAAAAATATTGGTTACCAATGTTGTAGGATTGTTTGGCGATACAATTACGGCACCACTGTCACCAGAAATTTGAGACCAAGCAACAGTTTCGCCTGCATACAAAGGCGATTGTGCAACAAGAGTAACCTGATTTATGGTATTATCGCAAAAATAGATGTTTTCGTCTCCGCCTGGCAATTGCGTTACATCCTGAGTTGCAGGTGGTACAGTAATTACAACTGTATCATTTCCAGAAGCACAAGGTCCTGTGACAGTCCATCTGAACGTATAAGTTCCTTCAACTAAATTTGAAACACTTGTATTATTTGCATTTGGATTATTTATAGTTGGCGTATTTGGTCCGCTCACAAATGTCCATTGTCCATTTTGTCCGTTAAGACCGCAGCCGCCATATGTAGCATCTAAATTTGTCGATTGCGTAGTAGTGTAACAATTGCTCAAAGTCTGATCTGGACCTGCCGAAACAGGTTTTACACCACCGTAATTGGTTACCGTTATCTGAGATGTGGTTCTGCATCGCTGTCCAGGAGCATATTCTGGCCCCTCAATAACCCATTGCAGCGTTGTAACACCGCAACTTGTTGCAGGCAGACTGATTGTTGAGGTAGCGAGATTTGGAAAATTAATTACAACTCCAGCATTATTTGCTCCTACGATTTCCCAATATCCTGTTTCTCCTGTATTTTGTGGAGTGTTTGCAATAATCGCTAATGTCCCGTTATTATTTGGACAGCTTGCAATATTGGCACCAGCATTAGCTTTTGTTATTGGTTTGACATTAACAACCTTATCCTGATAGGATGCAATACCGTCGCTACAGGTTGCGCTGTATCTAAAAATATAAGTATTGCCTCCCGTATAGCCAGAAACTGTTGTACTCATACTTGTTGGCGAATTGATAGTTACAGCTGGACCCGAAATTTGTGTCCATTTTACTGTACCGATAATAGGGCTTGGATTGTTGCCCGTTAAAACCAATGCGTCGGTTTCACAAATAGTAACATTCAATACTCCTGCATTTACAGAGCAGTTTTGTGCATTGGTTTGAAAAATTGAAAGAAAAATTAATAGGGCAGCAAAAGCCAGTTTTTTTGATAAAGTGCAAATTCTCCAAGAAATATAAAATTGTGCCATAAGCAATCCGGAATAAAAAGGCAGCACAATAAATTTATAACTACCTTAAATTAATAAATTGATTTTGAGCATTAATCGTAGTTAAGATTTGAAATTGATTTGAGGGTTACTCAAATTTAAAGAAAGATAGTCATGAAATTTTTTTTTGTATGTTGCAGATTATAAAATGAAACACAAAAAATAGATTTTGGAACAATAAAATGTGTTACAGTAGCCTGAGCAAGCGTTTCTCTGAAAGTTGAATCATGCTCATTTTTTGAAAAACATATTTGTAGAACAAAATATTTAGAGCGAAATCCTGTTCTTGAAACCTAAGAAAAGCTCTTAAAAGAATTTGTGAAAATGATATATAAAAGAAAAAGAATTGCCTTTTTGAGGCACCCCTTTTTTGATTAAATAATTCTATAAAAGTTAAAAAGCTTCACCGATTCTAAAATAAACTCCCCAATCTCCTTTACCAACTGCACCATCTAAACCGACATTAAATTTTGATTTTTTGAAAGGGTTGTATCGGTAGCCAACACCGCCACCAGGATAAATTTTCCAATCAAAGCTTGGAGTGTCAGAACCGTAAATTGTTGCAATACCAAAAAAGCCAACAAGGCCCATCTTTTTCGCAAAGTTATAACGGTATTCTCCTTGAACATCCATTAGTCCAGCACCTCTATATTTTCCTTCAGAATAACCACGGATGTCTGTTCCGCCAATTGTGCTCTGCTGTTCAAACGCTACATTTCCAAGACCGAATTTGCCATAAATACGCGCGGCAATAACATCTTTACCTTCTCGATTTGGAATGTATTTATTGGCTTGAAATGAGATTCTATTTGATGCCAATTCGTTGTCTAAAAAATCAGGATAAGTAGACCAATCCAATTTAATCTTGTATCCTTTCGTTGGATAATAAACAGCATCTCGAGTATCATATAATAGATTTACAACCAAAGCATTACTATGTGATACAGAAGAAGGAGAAATATTATCTTCATAAACTGTATTGTAATGTGAGTAAGTATAAGAAAGTCCGCCATAGAATTTACCAACTATTTTGCGCTGGCCTCCAACGCTTACGACAGTTATTTTGGTTCCGTAATCATAAAAATCAGGCTGATCAATATCATCCACATAAAACTGCGAATTCTGATTTCCATTAAAAAAGAAAAACTTCAAACGCCATTTGTCTTCATTCAAATACCATTTGTTAAAAAAGGCCAAAGCATACGATTTATTGGTCGTATAAATGGCAGACATTCCCGATAATGATTTGGGAGAAATAGTATCGGCTTGATTCACTTTATACATTGCCATCGGAATTGCGCCAAACATAAAATCAAGATTTCGATTATAACTTAGATAAGGCATTACTCGCAGTTCAATTTTCTTTTCTTTTTTCGGAATAGAATCGGCTGTTTTTTGTCCGAAAGAAGAATGCATGAAACTAGCAAATAAGAATAGGAGTAGAAAATGCCTCATGGTATAAATTTATTTGGTGAAACTTATATTGGCGAAGAAAGTGTTTTTCGGGTATTTGTAAATTTATGTAAAAAATATAAGCAATTGAAATAAAATGAATTAAGATTAAATTGTTTTGCTAAATATAGAGAGTAATCTTTCTAAAGCATTTTCAGAATGAAGCTGCTCTCCATTTCTTAAAGTATTTTCTAATGCAATCGCGGCTCTTTCCAGCATTCGTTTTTCAAAGTGAGAAATGGCAGTTTTCATATCCGGAAACTCATTATTGGTTAAACAATCGGCCAATTCAAAAGCATCTAACAAAGCCAAATTAGCACCCTTTCCAGCAAAAGGAGGCATTCTATGCGCTGCGTCGCCAATCATAGTCAAATTTTCCTGTGTTTCCCAAGATTGGTTAAACGGAAAATAATATTGCGGACGTGGAATAAAATACAATTCGTTGCTTTTAAACAACTCATTCCATTCAGAACTCCAATCTTGATAAACTTCTTTAAACCATTCAAAAATCTTTTGATTGTTTTTAAAATCTAAATCATTTTCTGAAATCCAGTTTTCGGGAATTTTACTGCTAAGCAAAAACATCAGAGAACCATCTCCTTTTGTGCCATACATAATGGTTTGTTCTTTTCCTAAGGCAAGAACTTTTCCGCCTTTCGAAAACTCAAAAAGATGGGGAGCATTTTCTTTTGCATTGTAAATTGTTCCTTCAATCATGGTAATGCCAGAATAAATTGAATTTTCTGCACTTATATATGGACGGATTTTAGAATTTGCGCCATCTGCGGCAATTACCAAATCTGCATAAATGGTAGTTCCATTCTTAAAATGCACTCGCCAACCTTCATTTTCTTTTTCCATAGCAGTAAATTGGCTGTTCCAAACAATTGAATCAGGAGAAAGAGAATTCAATAAAATGTTTCGAAGCACTGAACGATCTATTTCTGGACGAGGTTTTGAAATGTCTTGAAGTGAATTTGAATTGTTTTCCTCTGAATTTGTTTGTAAAGACTCTTTTATAATGGAATGTTCATCAAATTTCAGATTAAAATTTTGATCAACAATTCGGGCTTTGCTGGCGTTTGGTCTAATGTTTTTATAAAATTCATCCAATAAGTCAGCTTGTTTCATGGCTATTAAACCCGAATCTTCATGTAAATCTAATGGAGAGCCTTGAACGCGAACTTCAGAGTTGAGGTCTCTTTCGTAAACTCTTACATTATTATTATGTAATTGTAAAAGACGGGCCAACATTAAACCGCCCATTCCGCCGCCAATAATGGCAACATGTTTATTTTGTAGTAACATAGTTTTGTATTTAAAATCTATGCCACAAAATTATTTGGATGAAAGAGCAGATAATAGTATAAATCGGTCGTTTTTGTTTTGAAATAATTCTCTCGGAAGTGAACCCGAAATCTTCTTGATCTCTTTAATAAAATGGGTTTGATCTGAAAAATTCTCTTCGGGAAACAATTTTCCTTTTGCAATATGTTCCAAAGAAGCGCGAAAACGAAGAATAGAACAATATCCTTTTAATGAAACTCCAAAATACTGATTAAAATATCTGTTGATTTGACGGCTGCTCCAATTTGAATTTTCTGATAATTCTTTTACCGTCATATCTCCGTTAGTTTCATAAATGAGCCTAAATAGTTTTTGCTTTCTAGTATCAATTTCTTTTTCTAATAAAGAGCTAATTTTTAAAGAAGCTTTTGCGCAGAATAATTCGAAATCTTCAAGATCATCTTCATTAAAATCCCAAAAATTATTTGCAAGCAGTTTTCCAGAATTTAAAAGATCTGAAATGCTTTCATGAAAAACATATTCAACAGCAGGAAGTTTAAAACTGATTGTAAAAGTGAGACTATTGGCGGGAATTTTTCCTTTTTCGTATTGCTGCGTTCCCAAACCTAGAAGTCTGATTTGAAAAGAAGTTTCAGCGGTTTTTATGAGTGACAAATCTATTCGACCGTCTGGAAGGCCAATTGTTTCTAAAGTTTGATCCGATTTATTCTCCATACGCCAAAAACTATCCACAAAATCTGAAAGGTTTTTGTTGGGCTTAATGGATTGATATGCTAAATCGTGAATCATTTCATCAAATTTAAAACGAAATTATGCAATTCGCCACTCATTTTTGTAAAGAAAGAACAGCTCTAAAAGGCTGTAAAGACGTTTTAAATTTCAAAAAAAGGACGATGAAAAACTTAACATTGGGTAAATGTTTGATTTTTAAATGAATACACTCTGTTTTTTGTACTCACAAAAAACTTAACATTGGCGAATGTCTTTTTCAATCTATCTTTGTTTATTATTTTTTGATGTTAATTTAATGATTTAATAACATTAAAAATTAGTTTAATCCAAAATAAATTTAATTAATCTCTTAAAATTAACAGAATAATGACAAAAGAAGTACTTGCTAATGAAATCGATCAGGAAGTAGAAGCTGCTCCAGTTGTTTCAAACGAAGAAAATGAACAGCAGGAAACTCCGACATCGGAAGCTGAATCGGCTGTAGAAATTTCAGAATCAAAACCAAAACCTAAAAGAGCTCCCAAAAAAGCTGCAACTGAAGAAGTAATAGAAAATAAAGAATCGGGAGAAGAAACGGTATCTGAAGCAGAAGCTGAAACATCAGAAGAAAATGAAGATCAGCCAAAATCTAAAAAAAACAAAAAAGTGAAAGACAAAGAGAAAAAAGAAAAGCTTAAAAAGAAAAAAGCTACAGCTAAGAAAAAAGAAAAAGCAAAAGACAAAAAGAAGGAAAAGGCGAAAAAAGCAAAACTAAAAGCGAAAGCTAAAAAGAAAGCCAAAGCAAAAAAAGCTAAGGAGAAAGCAAAGGCTAAAAAAATCGCTAAAAACAAAGCAAAACGATCTAAAGCTAAAAAGAATAAGAAGAAATAATAATTGTGAATTGTGAATGGTTAATTATAAATTTTCCAAAGCAATCACAGTAGAATTATAAAGCCACAGATTACAGGATTAGCACAGATTTTTAGAAATTGAAATCATTTTAATCTTTTAATTTGTGGCTATTTTTATTTAAATCCTGCGTTTTAAAACTCATAACTTACAATTTACTGCTTTCTGCTTTTTTCTTTACGGTAAGTTTGTCAATTTTTTGAAGAAATTCAGAATCAAATTCAGAATAAGCCCTTAATCTATATTTTTCGTCTCTAATCTTCATAACTAGACGAATTTTCTGCACCATCATCCAAATAGGTTCGTAACGTTTATGTCCTAAAAGATATTGAATTCTAAGTATGGATAATCTTCTATGTGAAAGTGTCATCAATTCGATACAGATCATCCAATATCGAACAGGAAGATTCGAATTTTCCATCACAGTTCCTGAACGGAGACTAGTACGGCTGCCGCATTTACGGCATTGAAATTTTAAGTCGCTCTGTCTGAAAGAATGCGCATTGTGGCCACATTTCCTGCACAAAAGGCCGTTCTCTAAACGTTTGTTTTTGAGCACTTCAATACAAGTTGCTTCATCAGAATATTTTTCAAAATAAGCGCGTAATTCCATTTATACCAATCCCTGTTTACGTTTCGAAATATAAAATATTTTGAAAGAAACAGGAGCATTTTGTATAAAAAATAAAAAGGAATATTCTGTACTCAGAATATTCCTTTTTACAAGAGGTAAAATTGTGTTATAATTTAGCTACGATTTCTTTTTTGTATTTATTAAGGATAGATTTTGTCATACCTAAATTAGCTTTTGTAGAATCTACAGCCAAGTAAATGAAATATTCCTGATTGTCAGATACATCAATGATGTGAATTTGAGAACTTAGTGTAATCATGATATTATCAATTACCTGTCCTTGTAGTCCTAAAGCTTTAATGGCATTCATTTTTGCTTTAACTACTTCAAGATTGTAAGCTGATGCCAATTCGGGATCAAAATCTGACACTACAGATTGAGAATAGTACGACATACCGCTTGCAATTTCAGCTACAGAAACTGCGATGAACCCTGGGACGTTCTTTTTTAGGTCTTCCCCAAATTGCGTTAAAAAATCAGACATAATGTTAGAATTTTAGTTGTTGTAAATAAGATTGAATTGTTTTGGATAAAAACAAAATTAGGGATACAATATTATTTAATTATCCGCAATGCGTACCTTTTTTTGTATATAATTAAAAAATAATAGAAGCTTCGTAAAATCGGTTTTTTGTGTTTACCAAACTAAATTGCGTTTTAGTTTGAAAATGAAATGTTTAAACTAAAAATGCTTCTGAAATAGTGCTGTAACACTATCTCAAAAGCATTCTGAATTAAGCAAAAATTAATTTTTTACTTGATTTCTGTTATAAATTCATCATGTGGAGTTCTCACTTTTTTCAAGTTTACAAGCCAATCGTTCGAATCGTCTCTATATCCTAAAGGTAAAACTAAAACACTTTTTAGTCCAAGTTCACTTAAACCTAAAAGCTTGTCTACTTCTGCAGGAATAAAACCTTCCATTGGAGTTGCGTCTACTTGTTGTTCCGCAGCTGCGGCAATAGCTACACCAAACGAAATATAAGCTTGTTTTGCAGCGTGGTTAGCGTGCCATTCTTGACCAAGAGGTTCATACATTCCCCAAAGTCTTTGTTTGTACTCATCCATTGCATCGGCAGGAATTCCTCTTTCAGCAATTGTTCTGTCAAATACAGCAGAAATCTTCTCTAAACTGTAGCCGTCCCAAGCAGCCCAAACCAAAACATGAGATGCATCAGTTACTTGGCTTTGGTCAAAACTCACAGCTCTAAGCTTTTCTTTTAATTCTTTGTTAGTGATTACAAAAATCTTGTAAGGCTGTAATCCAGAAGAAGATGGAGCTAGTTTTGCAGCTTCAAGAATGTAATCTACTTTTTCTTGCGGAACAGCTTGTCCGTTCATTTTTTTTGTAGCATAACGCCACTTTAATGCATCTATTAAGGCCATTTTTCTTTATAATTAAAATTTGTATTCAAATGTAAAAACTTTCAGTGTATTTTTGTCATCTGATTACCAAAAGTAACTGTAACATTGAGGTAACCTATCAATAGAATATGATAAAAGAGCCCATACACGATAAAAAATCATGCAATCAGCATATTATGGCAGTGCATGACGCCATGTATATTTTAAACGGAAGATGGAAAATTTCTATTATAGCATCACTTTGCTTTAATACTTTAAGATTTTCTGATTTATTAAAGGAAGTTGAAGGGATTTCAGGAAAAATGCTGAGCAGAGAATTGAAAAATCTCGAAGAAAATCAATTGGTAACACGAACTGTTTTAAATACACAGCCCATAACAGTTGAATATCAATTAACAGAATATGGGCATACCTTAAAAGAAGTGATTGATTCTCTAGCAAAGTGGGGGCATAATCATAGAAAAAAGATTACGGGTAAAGAATAAACTTAACTTTTTTGTTCAATAGCTCTCTGAAAAAGGCTTTGTCTAGTCAGATTTTGTTCTGCTTCTTCTATTGCTTTAAGCAGGTTGTTCTGAGTATTGGTGATTTCGTACAAAGTTTTTCTCATAATATCCCAAACGGGCTGCATTTTAGTAACCAGTTCTTTGCCTTTTGGTGTTAAGATAATCAATCTCTTGCGTTCGTCTTGTTTGTCTTTTTTAGAACTAATCATTTTTTCCTTCTCCAGCTCCTTTAATAAACTAATGGTTGAAGGATGGCTGTAACCAATTTCATTAGCAATTTCAACCACGCTTAGCATTTCTTTTACATGCAGCGTGTAAATTACAGGAAACCATTTAGGTTCAAAATCAATATTAAAATAAGTATAAATCTGCGCGCCGTCTTTGCGAAATTGTTCGCTAAGACGCTGCAGACGTGTTGATATGGCTAAGATGCCAATTTCGTCAATTATATTCATTTTTATGGATTTAATTTTAAATGACAAAAAACATTATCAGGTTTCATTAACGGAAAATCGGCAGGAAGCGATTCTTTTTGTATTCTAATAAAATTATTCTTTTCATAAAAGCGCAAAGCAGCCTCTAATATAGAAACCGTTCCTAAATATAAGTCTTTAATTCCGTTTTCTTCACTGTACTTAATTAATTGTTCCAATAACTGTTGCGCAATATTGAACTCTTTTCCTCGGAATTCTTTCTTTACAAACATTTTTCTAATAGCTGCGCCTTCTTTGCTAAACTTTACCAAAGCAATTGTTCCAACAAGTTTTTGGTCTATAAATGCGCCAAGAAAAATGCCGCCTGGTTTATAGTAGAAGTTTTCGATATCCAGTAAATCTGGCTGATCTTCTAAAGTAATCGAAACGTTGAATTCTTTTTGCTGAATGTTTAATATTAGATCTACGATTTGGTTTTCGCACTCATTTTTTATTGGCTGAATCTTCATGATAATTTCAAAAATTAAATATGAGTACAAAACTACGTAGTTAACTACATATATCCAAGCAAAAAACTGCTGAAACCAGCAGTTTTAAGTGTTTTTTATGATTTATTACAATTTTTTGTTTCTGAGTTTTATTCTTTAACTAAAACAATAACAGCTTTATATCCCGTACCAACATTCCATTCGCTTGACGAAATAACTTGGCCTTTATCGTCATAAACTTTAAATTCGGCTGTATTTGGAGAAGCAAAACCTTCGTTTAAAGCTTCGATATCAATTTTATTGATTCCTTTTTCAAGATTTATTTTGACACTTTTAAAATCGCCATTCAAAAAGACTTCTGGCTCAATAACTTTATCGTTCAAATATACTTTTACTTTATCACCGTCTACAAAGGCTGCATCACGGTACATAATAGTAGAAGTAGTAGCAGTGGTATTAAAGTTTCCTAAGAACTGATTTCTTCTGTAAAAAATTCCTTCTACATTGGCCTCTGGCTTATAGAGATTTGTGTTTTTAAATAGTTCGTCTGGATTAACTTGCAGTGGCGCAGGTTTTTCGACAGGTGCCGGCGGATTTTCTTTGGGTGCGGCTTCTTTTGGCGGAATAACTTCTTTTACAGGAGATTTCTTTGCTGGAATTGATTTGAATTTATTATCAAGTTCTTGAGCAAAACTGTGTAGCGAAAAAGAAGTAAAGGCTATTATTAAAAATATTTTTTTCATTTTTTGTATAAATATTAATCTTGAGGGGTTATATCGAAGATTAGATGCATCATAATCTTTTATATATAAACATTTTATAAAACTAATTATTGTCTTATTAATGGTTATTTTTCTAAAAATTAACTTTCCATTTTGATTCTTTCTAGTAAAAATAGAGCTATTGGAAAGTTGTTTTTAAATCCTTTGATTTGTTTTTAAGATGCTGAATGTCAATGTTGTATATTTGTGTCTTAACCAAAACATATATGCTATGATCAAGTTAAGTTTAGCCTTTCTTCTTTTTGCATTTGCTGGTTTTGCTCAAGGAAGTAAAAGTGATTCGGTTATTAAAAAACAAATTGAAGAGTATAATACTTCATTTGCAAATGTTTTTATAAAAGGAAATCAGGGCGATTTGGCAAAAGCTTATACAGATGAAACCATATTTATGCCAGAACACAGCAGGCAACGTCTAGGGAGAAAAGCAATTGAAGCATTTTATGAACAATGGCTAGCACAGGCAAAAATTAATTCTTATCAAAAAACAATTTTGGAACTGCAGGACTTTGGAAACTATGTTTTAGAAATTGGAACTTTTGCCGAAAATTTAAGTCTAAATGGACAAAATGCATTTTCTTATTCCGGAAAATATTCAGTTTTATGGGCCAAACCTTCCAAAAAGAATCAACTTCTTACGATTGCGGCCGAGATTTGGGGTTCCGCAAGTTATTTTGATGATAAAAACATTCCAAACATAGATGATGCCGCAATTCCGCCAACAAAAGAGTATATTTCATCTGATAAATTAACTTTAGAAGTAAAGGAGAGAAATAATAACATTAAAAAGTTGGTTCAAAACAGGCAAGGAGCAGAACACGCCAAAATGTTTATGCCTGATGCAATGTATTTGACGTATTATACTCCAATTCTTTCTGGTGAAAAAGAGATTACGGCTTATTTTACAGAACATGAAAAGCCAGGCACATTGCGTATCGAACAGATTTCAATTTTGACTTCAAATATTATTTTCACTCAAAAAGCCATTGTAGAATTCGGTTTTTACAATGTTGACTGGAGCGACGGCGATCGCAACGGAAATGTAAAAGGAAAAAGTATCAATGTCTGGAAAAGAAATGGAGATGGAGAATTAATGCTTTTTCGCCAGATGGTAAATCATGATTAACTTTTTGGACGATTTAGCATGTTGTTTATTTCTTTTGTTTGTTATTAAATACTAGTAATTTTCTATAATTTTGAACCCATCTTTATCATTTTTACACACGATGGGTCGATTACTTTGCATATTTTTTATTTTCATAACTTTTTTTGCTTATCCGCAATCTTCAACAAAAGAGCTGATAGATAGCTTAAACACAATCAATAATCCTGCTCGTAAGGCCGATTTGTGCTGCAAAATAGCATTAAAATTAAATAAAACAGATTGGGAAAGGGCGGTCAAGTATATAGAACTGGCCGAAACTGAAGCAAAAAAAACAGAGAAATCAAACGAAATTTTGGCTGTAGTATATACAACGGCAGGAAATCTTTACGACTCAAAAGATGTTCTAGACGTGGCGCTGCAATACTATTTGAAGGCTTATGATATTTATAAAGAAAAAAACAATCCTGCAGAAATTGCCAGCGCAGAAAACAACCTTGCCATTTTGTATGCAAAAAGCAATAATCAGGAAAAAGCCCTTAAATTTTTCTCGCATGTATATAAGTATCAGAAAGCTAAAAATGATTCGACTAAATTGGTTAAGATTCTAAATAATATTGGAACAATCTATCTCGACAAAAATGCAGACTCTTCTTTACACTATTATCAAAAGGCACATTTGATAACCGAAAAGCTGAAAAACAATACTTTAACAGTATATATTTATACCAATTTGGCAAGAACTTATGCGAAAAAGAAAGATAAGAAGAATGCCGAACTTTATTTTGAAAAGGCTTTTTCTTTGGTTAATTCAAACATCGATAATTCATTGAAATCATTTGTGTATGAATCTCTTTCGCAATATAATTTGGAAGAAAATAAATATGATGCCGCTATTGTAAATGCAAAAAAGGCTTTTGAGTTTAATAAAGATAAACCCTTTGGTTTTTCGAATATGAGATTGAATAAAATGCTTTATGAGGCCTATTTAAATATGGGTGATTACAAGAATGCGGTTTATTATTTTCAGGAATACAATAAAATTAGTGACAGCATAAATATTGAGCAGAAAGCTGTAAACCTTGAAAGAATTAAGCTTGAACAAGATTATAAAGTTAGAAGTCAGATAAGAACACTGGTCGAAGAGAAAACCAGATTTAAATATTATGTTGTCGGATTAATATTGGTTGTTGGAATATTAGTGCTCATTATTTTATTGATTCGATATCGAAATAAGCACATCAAAAATCAATTGGAGCAGGAGAAATTAAAAGCCAAACAGCAGGAACTCAAACAAAGTCTTGAAGCTAAAAACATGGTTTTGGTTGGCAAAGCAATGTCTGAAATACACCGAACAGACAACATCAATGAAATTCTGACAGACCTTAAAAAGATCAAACTCAAAACACCAAATAAAGAATTGCAGCAAGCAATAGATATTGTTTTAAAACGTCTGGAAAAAGATTTAAATACCGATATCTGGAAAGAATTTGAAATTAGTTTTGAGCAGGTTCATAAATCTTTCTTCGATAAATTGACCATAGATTATCCTACACTTACTCCAAAAGAGCGCCGTCTTTGTGCGCTGCTATATTTAGATTTAACGACAAAAGAGATTTCTCAAATCACTGGGCAATCGTTTAAATCAATAGAAAATGCCCGCACCAGACTGCGTAAAAAGTTTGATTTGACCAACGAAAAAGTAAATCTTTCCACTTATCTGAACAGTTTTAAAGCCGATTCATTGTAAAATAATTTAAAATGTAACTATTTGATATATTTGTTTTTATTTTAAAATGAGTGTTTTTTTAGTGATGCATTTTAGCCTGCGAGTGTTTTTGCAATAGTCCTTTTTTTCTGAGTCTGATACTGCCATTCTACATTTACCAAACGATTATAAAATACGTTTGGATGGACACAAAGAAAAATGAACCGAACAAAAGTTTAGATGAACTTTTGGAGGAAACAAAAACAAAAAAGAGCGCACTCTTAAAAATTCTACAGAAAATAACAAAAACCGGATCTAAGAATCAATCGCCAAATTGATTTTTGGACGGGGTTTTTGCGCTTTTGTGCGAACGAATAGAGAGCAAACTATGAACTAAAAATGCCTTAATACTAATCTAAAAATTTTAAAAAATGAACCAAACCTACTCAAACCCTAGGTATTTGTTTCTTTTGTTGGGTTTCTTAGTCTGTTCCGTCGGAATGGCTCAGTCACCTTTACCAAAAAACAAGTCGGCCAATGCGCAGACGGCCATACAATCGCCAAGCGCCAATCAGAAAAAAGATCAGGTTTTTCAGAAAACAGCAGATCAAAACAGTAATCAGAATGATGATCCTACTGTTTTATTAACTCAAAAGAGTGTAAACGGAACGACACTTTCGCAGGAAGAAAGTGATGCGGTAAATCAACGATTAAAGGCTAGCCAGAAATTTTTTGACAAAAGCCAAAGCGCTGCAACAGCCAAAAATGTGCAGATTTCAGACACTACAAAAGTGAAGTCTTTTGCTAAGTCCGCAAAATTGACTTCTAGAAATATATTTGAAGTTAAAAAAGACGCTTTCGAGTTATCGGGTTCAGATAGAATGCAGTTAAAATCGGTTTCAGATAAGCACGGACGAACTTTGGCTACGTATCAGCAACTGCACAATTCTGTTCCTGTAGAAGGAGCTATCTTCAAGGTTAGAGAAGATAAATCTAAGATTGATGCATTTGGTGCGGTGAGCAAAAAGCTGCCAGCCAGCAGTAATTATAAAGTAAATGCTTCGACGGCTTTGCAAAATGCATTAAATACGGTAAATGCTAAAGAATATGTTTGGCAGAGCAAAAAGTTATCTTCTTTGGTGCATAAAAAAATCAGCACAAAACCAGAAGGAGAATTGGTCTATGTTGGACCAAATTTCTCGTCTGAATTGACAGAATACCATTTGGCATGGAAATATGATATTTTCGCTACAAATCCGCAATCAAGCCAGACGATTTATGTAGATGCCAATACTGGAAAAGTAATCTTAAAAATTGATTTAAGCAGAGATCTTCGCTCGTCATCTTCGCCTTCTGCTGACGGAAGAGCGGCCATTGGTAAAGGAAAAGCCAGATTTGCAGGAGATGTTACTTTTGGCACAACACAATATGCAGATGGTTATAGATTGGAAACTTTATTAGGAAAATATAAAGTGCCGATTTATACTTTAAATATGAATCATGCAGAACACGCATCTGATGAAGTTTTGACAGAGTATATCGATGAGGATAACAACTGGAATGATTTATACAATAAAGATCACGATGAAGCAGCAATCGATATTCATTGGGGATTGCAAAAGACTCTGAATTATTACGAAGAAAAATTTAACCGTAATAGTGTCGATGATAAAGGAATGACCATTTTTGGTCTTGCGCACTTAGGAACCAATGTTCAGAATGCGTCTTGGACAGGAGGATGGGCGCAGTTTGGTGATGGAGACAAACAGCCATTTGTAAGTTTAGGAATTACAGGACACGAAATGACACATGCTGTAACACAATTTTCTGCAGGTTTAATTTATTTGGGAGAATCTGGTGCGATGAACGAATCGTTCAGTGATATTTTTGGAATTTCGATTGAGCTTTATGCCGGAAAAGATTCTAAAAATGATATCTGGATGCTTGGAGACGAATTGTACAAACACGGAAGTTTGAGAAGCATGTCGAATCCAAAAGCGGCTGGTCAGCCAGATACTTACGGAGGAGAATTTTGGACAAATCCTGCCAATACTAGTGTTGACAATGGAGGTGTTCACCAAAATAGTGGAATTACCAATTATTGGTATTATCTTTTAGTAGAAGGTGGCGAAGGCGTTAATGACTTAAATAACAGTTATAGCGTAAAAGCAATTGGTTTGGAAAAAGCCGAGAAAATTGCCTACACAACACTTACAGAATATTTATCGCCTTCTTCAAATTTCATGGCAATGCGTCAGGCAAGTTTGATGGCTACAGAAGATTTGTACGGATTAGGTTCTGAAGAATACAAGCAAGTAACCAATGCTTGGTATGCAATTGGTGTTGGACCTGCTTATGGAGAAAGACAGATTCTTCTAGTTTCTGTTGAGAATCCTTCAGTTCCGTGCGGACCATTAAAAGGAGAAGAGCCTTTTTATGTAAAAATTAGAAATACGGGAAGCACCGTAATTAAAGCCGATGAAAATCTAAATTTCAAATTAAGAGCAATGGCGAGTGCTCTTGGAAGATTAATCACTTTTTATACTTATGACGGAAAAGTTGCTTTTGCTAAAGATTTAAATCCAGGTGAAGAAGTGGTTTTACCATTAAAAAGTAAAATTCCATACCAAGGCAACGGAGCTACAAATTATGTAGAAGTAAAAGTAGATTTAAATCCTATAGCTGAATTTGGAGCAAAAGAAGGCTATACCTTTATTTCTCCAATCGTTGTTCCTGCGGCGCAAAAAGATTACGATCTTAAAGCAACTGCATTGACTATGCCTTATTATACAGGAGGCGTGCTTCCGTCAAACTATCAGTCATCGATGACGATTTTTAATTTAGGTTGTGCACCTATTCCGGCAGGAACGGTACTTAAAGTTGGATATGCTAATACAGCTGCCGGAAGTACAACCATTTGGAAAGATGTAACGCTTACTGCAGATTTTAAAGGAAATTCAGAAATGACTGTTGTTTTTGATAATACTTTCGATTTATCTGCACCTGGCTTACATACTTACGAAGGATTTGTAACATTGGCGCAAGATCCAATCACTACAAATAACAGTATTATAAATGCTGCATATAACGGCATTATTACACAGTTTCCATATTCTGAAGGATTTGAAAGAACAGCTGGAGGATGGAATACAAAAGCATTAGCTGGAAACCAAAAGTTTTTATTCCAAAATTATCCTGCATCATTTAGAACCGTTAAATCGCAATATATGTGGGGAATGGTAGATTTTAAAGGAACAGAAAGAATGGGACTTAATTCTGATTTTGTCTTAGAATCTCCAATTTTTGACTTTACCAATGTGACTTCTCCTTATGTAGAGTTTGATTTGTATTATTTGCTTCATACAGGATATGACGGATTAGTGGTTGAATATTCTGAAGATAAAGGCCAGAATTGGAAAAAAGTTGAAACTGTAAATTATCCAGAAACCAAGCATTTAAATGACTTATTTGATGGAGGATGGTTTACGGGCGTGAACAATAATCTGAAAAAAGATCCTTATCAAATACGTTTAAATGAGCTTGCTGGTAAAAAAGCAGCCATTCGTTTTCGTGTAAAATCAGATGATTATTATGACGGATTTTTAGGAGGGTTTATAGACAATATTTTAGTGAGCGATGCTCCTTACGATTTAGAAGTTTTATCTGCAAAACTAGATGCAGGAAAATGTGATATTAATAACAGCAATGTTACCATAAAAGCTAAGATTACAAACAATTTTGCTACTGCTAGCCAAGTGGTTAATATTACAACTAAAGTTCTTGATGCTGCAAAAACGGAGGTTTTCTCAAAAACTGAAAAAACAACTTTAAACTTTGCCAAGTTTAAAGACACAATAACGTATTCAGTGCCAAATATCAGTTTGAAAAATATTGGAGAGCACACTATTACGGTTTCTGTATTCCCTGAAGATATGGCAAAAGACCTTAAACAAGGAAATAACGCCGTGACGCTTACTTACGATAATTGGAATAATGAAGATATGAAAATCTCTGTTCTTCCTTATAAAATGGATTTTGAAGATGCTTCTAAATATAAAGGATGGAGAACTGCTGAAAATAAAGGTTCTGCAGGCTGGAAACATGGTTTACGTCCAGATTTAGGTTCGCCAGGTTGGTTTATTGCAGATCATACCAAATTTATGGCAAGTAACGATGATAAATGCAATTGTGATGCAGCAAACGATATGTTGGTTTCTCCAGTATTTGATTTGACAAATTACAAAGCAGCGCATTTAACTTTTGACGGTTTTGGAGATGCTCAGCATCTTTCTGATGGATATGTAAAAGTAAGTACAGATGGAGGGGAAACTTGGAAAGAAGTGTTTAAAATGCCTTATTATGGAAATTGGTGGGAATATGGAGTGGATTTGACCGAATATGCAGGGAAATCTTGTGTTATGATTGCCTTCGTACACAATGATAACGGATATTTTGCTAATGGTTTTGCGGTAGATAATATCGAAATTAAAGAATCTAAAACGAATTTACGACTTACAAATTTAAGTGTTCCTGAAACAGTTTATGAAGATGCTCCTTCACATGAATTTGCTGTTAATGTTAGAAATGGCGCTTACAAAGAAGTAAATAAATTCACATTTGAATATCAAGTCAGTCAGAATGGCAACGCTGTTGGAAGCCCTATTTTGGTTGAGAAAAGCGAAACTATTTTAGTTGGACAAACCATCACTTATAATTTGGCTGGTTTACCGCAATTGGCTGCAGGAAAATATGAAATTACTGTAAAAGCGTATACTGCTGATGAATCTAAAGAGAACGCCCAGATTATAAAAGGATCTTTTGAAGTCATAGCAAATGCCCCAGAATTAAGCGTTGAAACTTTTTCGAACTTGCCAGCGGGTTCATTATTTGGACAAAAAGGATTTGTTTCAAGTCAAAGTGATGATAATTATCCTTGGAGAGTTGTGATTACTCCAGACAATGTGAATCTGACTGTTCCTAAAAATGATCATACAGGTGATACTGCAAAAAATATGCTGTATAGTTCGTTAGAGAATTTATCATACTACGGAGAAGTAATTTCGCCAATGTATAAATTGTCTCAAAAAGCTTCTGCCGTTGAGTTTTATTATGCAATGCAAAGTAATGTGAATGATATTTTCTTGGTAGACATTAAAGTTGCTGGAGGAGAATGGACAGAACTTTGGAGAAGAAATAAAGAAGGCAGCTACATAGATACAGATTGGAAACGAGCATCATTGAATATCACTAAATACAGAGGAAAATCAGTAATGTTCCGTTTTAGACATGCAAAAGCAGCTGGATATTCGTATATGGTTTTAGACGACTTGAAAATCTTTAATGAAGAAGTTACAGACGTTGCAATGGAGATTTTATCGCCAAAAGATGTTTGCGGAAGTCAGGAATACAAAGTAAGATTAAGCAACGAAGGTCAGATTGCGATTAAAGAAAATAGTATTCAAGTAAAAATTGATTATTTGAACACTTCAGAGTCTATTACGGAAACAGTTGAAGCTGGAATTCCGGTTGGAGAAAGTATAGAATACACGTTCAAAAAACTGCCAAAATTAGATCAAAACGACGATTCGCATATTTTTAATTTCACAGCCAAGTTGGAAGGAGATATTATTGATCAAAATAATACGATTGAGAATTATTACTACCAAGGAGTTTCAGGTGATTTTAAATTATTTGATAACGCATCAATTCATGGTTATGCTGGTAAAAACGTTTACATTAATGCTCAAACCAATTTGCTGATTAAAGAACTAGACGCAGTTTCATACAAATGGAATACAGGAGAAGTAACCAGCGATATTGAAGTAACTAAACCAGGCGATTATATCGTTACGGCAGTTCTTGAAAACGGATGTACTTTAACAGAAAAAGTAACGGTGACATTCGATACTTTCAATTCTGAATTGCCAAGCGGTGATGTTTGCGGACCTGAAGTAGTTTTAAATCCAGGAAATTATGCGGCTTATGAATGGTTTGACGGCTCAACAGATCCAACTTTCACGACTACAGAAAGTGGAGAATATTATGTAACTGTTTACAACGAACACGGATTAGGTAAAATTTTCACAACAACTATTAATGTTTTAGAAAATAAAGTACCGGAAATTCAAGCATTAGAAGGTAATAAAATTACAGCTTCTGCTGATGCTGCAGGTTATCAGTGGTATTTAAACGGAAGAATTATCCCGAATGCGACCGAAAAAACAGTTGCAACAATCTGGGAAGGAAGTTATAGTCTTCAAGCAACCAATGCACACGGATGTACAAGTATGTCTGAACCAATTGATTCTAAAGGTCTTCTTATTGGAAAATTGACAAATTCTTTCAGAGTATTCCCAAATCCAGCTGCAGACAATGTAAATATCTTCTTGGCTGAAAAAGCTGAAGGCGAAGCTGAAATGAAGATTTACTCTATGGAAGGAAATGCGGTTTGGAGTAAAACCTATTCCGCTGTTCCATCAAGTGTAAATGTTAGCCAGCTGACTACAGGAGTTTACATTTTAGACTGTACGGTTCAAGGCAAAAAGTACACAGCTAAGATTATTAAAAAGTAACAAAATTACAGATAGAAAAGGCAGTTCTCATATAGAACTGCCCTTCTTAAAAACAAAAAATACGATGAAAAAATCAAAGCTAATAATCTGCGCGCTGTTAATGTGTGCAGGTGCAATGGCCCAAACCGAAAAGGTAAAGTTGGGTGTAAAAGCAGGTTTAAATATTTCGAGCTTGACATTTGATGAAAACGAATTGGATTCCAAAAGTAAAACAGGATTTACTGCTGGTTTAATGGCAGAAATTCCTTTGGCAAAAAACTTCTCGGTACAGCCAGAATTATTATACAGCCAGCAGGGAATGAAAATTTCGTATTCAGATCCAGACGTTCAAAATTCAGATTACAAAAGTACTATTGCCTTAAATTATTTAAATATTCCTGTAATGCTGAAATATTATGTTGTGAAAGGTTTGAGTTTGCAGGCAGGACCTCAAGTTGGAATACTTTTAAAAGCAAATAACAAATATCAAGACAACTTTTTAGGTTATGATAACCATGAAGAAATGGATTTAAAAGATTACTCAAATGGAGTAGATGCTTCTGTAAATTTCGGATTGGGTTATCAGTTTAAAGACAAGTTTTATGCAGATGCAAGATATAATTTGTCTTATACCAATGTGTTTAAAGATGTAACTGCAAACACAAATTATATTATCAACAGCGATATGAAGAATAAAGTTTTTCAAATAACGATCGGTTATTTTTTTAAATAGAGTTAGTAACACCTTCATTCCTGTAAAAACCACTCTTTTTTAGGAGTGGTTTTTTTGTTTTTTTCAAAAAATACAATTCTAATTTGCAGACACCATACCTGAGTTATATCTTTACCCAGATTTTGGTCTGCTTTTTTCAATCTGAAATAAGCAGTTAAAAGGGAATCAGGTGTAAATCCTGAACAGACCCGCTACTGTAAGTTCTACACAAAGTCTTTAAGCATACTAATGCCATTGTCCCGCTTTGCGGGGTGAGAAGGCCGTTTAAAGATAGAATAAGTCAGGAGACCTGCCACGATCACATAGTTTAAGACTTTCGTGGTATGAAGTTGATGACAAGATAATAACCTGCTATTGCATAGCGGGATTACTACTGTTATATAATTACGGCATCACACAAAGTTTATTTAATTAAATCGTGATGTATAATTGTAAAAAAACGCTTTTATCAGCTTTTATTGTATTGATTCCTTTTTTGCTTCATTCCCAAGCAGTAACAGATAGTTCTCGGGTTTTAAAAGAAGTTGTTTTAAAAGGAAAACCCTATCAGGAAGTGATTCCTGTACAAAGTCTTTCGGGCGTTCTGCTCAAGAATCTTTCTAGCCATAATGTTGCCGATGCGCTTCGTTATTTTGCAGGAACTCAAATCAAAGATTATGGCGGTGTCGGCGGTCTCAAAACGGTTGATGTTCGAAACATGGGAACGCACCATGTTGGTGTTTTTTATGACGGAATTCAGCTTGGAAATGCACAAAACGGCGTAACTGATTTAGGAAAATATTCGCTTGACGACATGGAATCGCTTACGATGTATAATGGACAGAAAAGCGAAATTTTTCAGTCGGCTAAAGACTTTGCATCAGCTTCAACAATTTATTTGCGAACCAAACGTCCTGTTTTTACAGGCAATAAAAAAACAAATCTGCTGGTTCGTTACAAAACAATGTCTATCAATTATCACGATCCTTCTTTTAGATGGGAACAAAAGCTGAGCGATAAAGTGAGTTTAAGCGTAAGTTCTGAATACATTAAGTCGAATGGACAATATAAATTTAGATATAAACGAAAAAATCAGGATGGAAGCATTGCCTACGACACCACAGCAACACGATGGAACAGCGATATAGAAGCATTCCGATTTGAATCTGGTTTGTATGGAAAAATAAACAAAGGAACTTGGGATGCCAAAGTCTATTATTATGATTCTGAGAGAGGCGCGCCGGGAGCCATTGTAGAAAATAAGTTTAAAGACGGTTTTAGGCAATTTGACAAGAACTTTTTCGGGCAATCTTCTTTAACGAAAGACGTTTCAGAAAAATTTAAATTCCAGCTAAAAGGAAAATTTGCTTACGATTACACCCATTATATTGCCAGAGATACAACCAATGTTTTAGGCGAAACCGTAACCGAAGGCGCACAATCTGACGATAGTTATTACCAGCAGGAAGCTTATTTTTCGGCTGTCAATATGTACAGCATTTTACCCACTTGGGACGTTTCACTTTCAACCGATTTTCAATACAATAAATTAAATGCGACAAGAAGAGGAATTCAGACGCAATTTTCTTTTCCACAGCGTTATACAGCGCTAGTTTCTCTTGCTACTTCGTATCGATATGAAGGTTTTAAAGTTTTAGGAAATGTACTAGGAACCCGAGTCATTGAAGAAGTAAAATACAACGCCAAAGCTCCCAATAAAACCGAATTTACGCCTGCCATATTTTTGGGTTATACTCCGTTTAAAAAATACGATTTCAATTTAAGGGCATTTGCCAAACGCATTTTCAGAATGCCAACTTTTAACGATTTGTATTATACCATGATTGGTTCAAGCACTTTGAGGCCAGAATATATGAATCAGTACGATGTTGGTTTTACGTATAATTTCCCCGTAAGAGAAAGCTTTTTTGATATATTCTCTTTTCAAGCAGATGCTTATTATACCAATACAAAAGACAAAATTGTTGCGGCTCCGACAGGAAATTTATTCCGCTGGATGATGACCAATATCGGACAAGTTAAAGGAAAAGGAATTGAAACGGTTCTGAATATGGCAACTCATTTTGATAAGCTAAAACTAGATGCCAATTTAACATACACGTATTCTCAAAGTCAGGATTTTACAAAGTTTGTTGGCTTAGAAATGTCTTCTTATGGAGATCAGATTCCGTACACGCCTTGGCACAGCGGATCTGGAATTTTAAACGCCAATTACGAATCATGGAACTTCAATTACAGTTTTATTTATGTTGGAAAACGTTACAACGGAAATGTCAATAATATCAAAGTAAATGAAGTGCAGCCTTGGTACACACACGATTTAGCCATTCAGAAATCTTTCGTATTCAAAAACTACAAATTAAACGGAACAATTGAAGTCAATAATGCTTTTAATCAGCAGTATGAAGTGATTTACAATTATCCGATGCCGGGGCGAACATTCAAATTTATAATCAGTTTTGAGTTATGAAAAAGAGCTTTTTAAAAATAGTATTTGGTTTAAGTATATCTGTCTTGTTGGTTTCCTGCCGTGAAGACGAAACGATATTTCTTTCTTCTGATACCGCTGTTGCCGCGCCAAGAAGTGACGGAAATATAGAAGGTTTTTATCTTCTGAATGAAGGCAATATGGGAATGAATCGTGCGAGTCTGGACGTCTTCAATTACAGAACAGGAAATTACACTACAGATGTATATTCAGAGCGAAATCCGAGTGTGGTAAAAGAATTGGGAGATGTTGGAAACGATATTAAAATCTATGGAAATAAGGTTTATGCAGTCATTAATTGCTCCAACAAAGTTGAGGTTTTAGAAAAATGGACAGCAAAACGCATCAAAAAAATCGATATTCCGAATTGTCGTTATGTGGCTTTTTATAAAGACAAAGCTTATGTGAGTTCGTATTCGGGACCAGTCGCGATAAATCCGAATGCAGAAATCGGTTTTGTGGCCGAAATTGATACGACTTCATTAGAAATAAAAAGAAAAGTGACCGTTGGCTATCAGCCCGAACAAATGGTTATTCATAACGGAAAATTGTATGTCGCAAATTCAGGCGGTTATAGAGTTCCAAATTACGACAGAACCGTTTCGGTTATTGATCTGGCGACTTTTACAGAAATCAAAAAAATAGATGTAGGCATTAATTTGTACAGCATGCAGATTGATAGTCGAGGCGATATTTATGTGAGTTCGCGCGGCGATTATTACAACACGCCATCTAATCTTTTTGTGATTGATACACAAACAGACGAAAAGAAGATGCAGCTCGATATTCCTGTTTCTGGAACTTGTTTAGTAGATGATTTACTGTATTACTACAGTGTTTCTTGGAGTTATTTGACAGGAAGCAATAAAGTGAGTTACGGAATTTTGGACACCAAAACCAAAAAAGTAATCACCAACCAGATTATTACGGATGGAACCGATAAAAAAATCATGATTCCGTACGGACTTCAAGTAAATCCAGAAACCAAAGAAATCTACATTACCGATGCGCAAAACTACGTCGTAACAGGCTATATCTATTGTTTTACACCCGACGGAAAATTGAAATGGAAAACTACCGCAGGGAATATTCCCGCTCATATTGCTTTTATAACTAAAAAATAACCCTTAATGACGACTAAAAATCTTTTTAAAATCGCTTTGTTTTCAATTCTCTTTTTGGGATTTGGGGCCTGCGATAAAGACAATGATACTGAAGAAAATCTGCTCCCCGCAGAAGTCCTGAAAGAATCGTATACAATTGACCGTTTTAAAGTCCTGAATATTGCAACAAACCTTCCAAATACGGCTAAACTAACTTGGAGCGTTAAAGATTCAATTATTTCAGAGAATGCCGATTTGGATTTTATTAGTCCGTTTCAGAAAAATTATCCGCTGACTTTAAAAGTTGAGATAAACGGAGAAACCAAGATTTACAACTCATCCATAAATGTTACAAAAGAAACAGGAACGTATAGTAAATATATTTCTAATGTATTTGATTTTCGTCCTGCTGTTGGGCAGTTTACAAATGAAATTCCACAATACACCGCAGGAAATACAGAAGCCAATATGATTTCTGCCGCGAAAAAGGCAATTGTAGGTTCAAATACAACCATGATTTCGTTAGGCGGTTTTGGCGGTTATGTGGTTTTTGGTTTCGATCACACGATTCCAAATATGGATGGACGAGATTTTAAGGTTTTAGGAAATGCCTTTTGGGGAAATGAAGCCAACGAAGCGCGCGCAGGATCTTGCGAACCTGGAATTATTATGGTCGCTTACGACAGAAATAAAAACGGAAAACCAGATCAAGATGAATGGTATGAAATTGCAGGGAGCGAATACTTTAAAAGCACCACAATAAAAAACTACGAAATCACTTATTTTAAGCCCGATGCCAGCAAATCTCCAGTTGCAGGAACAGAATTTTGGCAAGTTAATACAGAATACATCAAATGGCAGGATAATGCTGGAAAATCAGGATATAAAGTCCAAAATGTATTTCATGAACAAAATTATTATCCGCTCTGGATTGCCGATGCGTCTTATACTTTGAAAGGTACGCGAGTAGCAGATAATTTCTACGATCAAAGTGGCGAAGGTTCGTATTGGGTAGGCAGATCGTTTGAATTTGGTTATGCCGATAATGCGCCAAATAATGATGAAGCTTCCAATATTGATATTTCTTGGGCAGTAGATAAAAACGGAAAATATGTGAAGCTTCCAGGAATAGACTTCGTAAAAATATATACCGCAATTAATCAGGAAGCGGGCTGGCTTGGAGAAGTTTCGACTGAAGTTTCAGGCGCTTATGATTTACATCTTAACTAACACAAGAAAGAATTTTAACACATAGAAACATAGATTTTAGAAACTCATAAAGGCGTTTCACTTTTTTAAATACACATAGCTATGTGTTAGAAACTAGTTTCTTTCTCTATTCTTTTAACACAATTAAATCTATGTCTCTCTGTGTTGCAATAATCATTAACACAACATTTTAAAATCAATACATTATGAAGAAAAACTACTTTATAGTAATAATGCTATTTTTTGCATTTCTAAATCATGCACAGACAAAAGTGCAAGGCGTTCCTAGAAATGACATTAAATTAAAAACAGGAACGCAAAAACAATTAACAGCAAAGAATGCTAATGCAACGACTTTTGATGATATTCAGTTTTGGGTTGGTACCGGTGCCAATAAAGCAGCATTTGCCGTACAATGGAACGACGGAAAAAATGCAGACGCCTTAATCTGGGGATTTAAATGGAACGGAAATGCAACTGGAGAAGATATGATGAAAGCCATTGCAAAAGCCGATCCTCGTTTTTACACTCTTTTGTTGCAAGGAACACAATTTGGAACTGCAATTGGCGGATTCGGTTTTGATTTGGACGGAGCCAACACAATTGGATTGTACAAAAGCGGAAATGTAACGTATCCGTATTATCCTGTAAGCGGTATCGGTATCGTAAATACATCGGTTTACGATTTTGACGAATATACGCCAATAGACGCATCAGATCACTGGCAATCTGGTTGGACAGTTAATGGATATTGGTCTTATTGGGTAAGAGACGATGTTAATAATAGTTTTGATTATTCTGGATTAGGAGCATCGAGCCGAGTTTTACAAAATGGCTCTTGGGACGTCTGGAATTTTAATGTTTCGTTTGCAGAAGAACCAATTGCAGCATTTACGCCTGTAACGCCTTATTCGAATGCGATAGATTTTACAAAAGGCTATTTTATGGTAAACGAAGAATGGTTTGGCCATACTAATGGATCTGTAAATTTTGTCAGCAATGACGGGAAGATTAATTATAGAGTGTATAGCGATGTAAATGAAAATAAAGCTTTTGGCGCTACAACGCAATACGGAACTATTTACGGAGATAAGTTTTATTTTGTTTCCAAACAAGCTAAAGATGGAGGCGATACACAATATACTCCAGGAGGAAGGCTAGTTGTAGCTGATGCTTTAACCATGAAAACCCTTGCAGAATTTGATAATGTAGGAGGAGGAGACGGACGTTCTTTTGTTGGAGTTGATGAAAAAACAGGATATATAGGAGCTTCAAACGGTGTTTTTATTTTTGATATTGCCAATATGAAAGTCGGAAATCTTATTGCAGGGACAGGTGGTGGAAGCCAGTATGCGGGTCAGATTGGAAACATGATTCGTACTTCTCAATATGTATTTGCCGTAAAACAAAATGGTGGAATTTTGGTCATTGATCCTAAAACTAATACTGTCATAAAAACCATTACAGGCGCGTTTCATTCGGTTACACAATCTAAAGATGGAAGCATTTGGGGAATTCAAAATAAGAAGCTAATTAATATTGATCCTTTAACTTTTGCAACTGTTGAATATGCCATACCAACTACTCAATATTTAGGTTCGTGGGGTGCGTGGAATGCAGGTAGTTTTACATACAGCAATAAGGAAAATGCTTTGTATTGGATGAATTCTGTCAACGCATTTACGTCGGGTGTTCTAATTATAAAGTTTGATGTAGCAACTAAAAAATTCAATGAAAGTTTTGCTACGCTTCCGGGACAAACAGGAACTTTTAAGCAAATTCCGTATGGAGCAGCGTTGAGAATCGATCCCATTTCAGATCAAATTATTGTAAACACAACAGAAAGCGGTTTTGGAGCACATTACCAAAAAAATTGGATTCATACTTTTGACAATACGGGAAAACTAATTGATACTAAAATTCTAAATGATTATTACTGGTTTCCTGCTATGACGGTATTTCCAGATAATGCTGCACCAGTTGTAAATGCAATTTTGCCTTCGGAAATTTCAACAGGAAGCCCAACGATTATTGATTTAAAAACAGTAGTTTCAGATGAAGACAATTTATCTGCGGCAATTGTAAAAACAATAAAATCTAATAGCGATGAAAACATCGTTTCGGCAGAAATTAATGCGAATGAAGAATTGGTTATTACACCGAAAATAGGAGGAAAAGCAACAGTTGTAATCAGTTTTAATTCTAATGGAAAAATTGTAGAAAAATCGATTTTGGTTGACACAGCGGTTTTAGGCAGAGACGAATTCACGAAAGTGCAATTATCAATTTATCCAAATCCAGTTTCAGATTATCTAAATATTAACACTGAAGATGAAATAACAGATATTGTAATTTATGATGTTAACGGAAGAACTATCAATACCAGAATAAACAACAATCAAATCGATGTAAGCAATTTTGCCAAAGGTTTTTATATTATCAATATTGTAACCGACAAAGCAAAGTATACACAGAAATTTATTAAAAGATAAAGTTTTAAAATTGAATATTAGAGGCTGTCACTTTGGTGCCAGCCTTTTTTTAATGCTCCGTCATATCGGTAACAATCATTATATTTACAATACAAAATTCCGAATATTATGAAAGCATTGGTAATTGGAGCTACAGGCGCAACAGGAAAAGAGCTGGTTGATCTTCTTTTAAAAGATAATAATTATACAGCAGTTTCAATTTTTGTGAGACGTTCAACAGGAAAATCACATCCAAAACTCAGAGAACATGTTGTTGATTTTTCGAATGTCAATTCATTTCAGGATTTAATTATGGGAGATGTTCTTTTCTCTTGTTTAGGAACAACGCTGAAAGATGCAGGTTCAAAAGAAAAACAATGGAAAATCGATTATGATATTCCTGCCAATTTTGCTGCTGTGGCAAAACAAAATAATGTAAAATCTATGGTTTTAGTTTCTTCTTACGGAGCCTCGGCAAAAAGCAGCGTATATTATTCTATGATAAAAGGAAAACTGGAAGATTATCTTCAAGGACTTAATTTTGCTCAATATATTATTTTCAGACCAGGCCCTTTAATTCGTGAAAACACAGATCGTTTAGGCGAAAAGATTTCAATTAAAGTCATAAAGTTCTTCAATGCGATTGGGCTTTTCAAAAATCTGAAACCTATAACAACTGCTTTTTTAGCTGAGAAATTAGTAAAAGCAACCGAAACACTTCCAGAAGGTATGACAATACTTGAATTAAACAGTATTCTTAAATTGTAAAGAAAGTTTGTTGTTTATGATGTAAAGAAAAATTGAATTAGAATAAGATTAAGTAGTCGAAAAAGTAATACTTAAGTCTTGTAAGATATAATTTTATAATAAACTCCCTGCTGAAAAAGGGCTTTTAGACTAATTTGCTTTACCTTTATACTTTTACTACGCCGAAGAAATGAATACGAATTACCCCATTCCAGAAAACGAACTACAGCGTTTAGCAGCCCTAAAACGTTATAATATACTTGACACACTTCCAGATGATGCTTTTGATGATGCCACAAAGCTTGTAGCTTATATTTGTGGTGTGCCAATTGCTCATATTTCTTTTATTGATGAAAACAGGCAATGGTTCAAATCCGAAATTGGAATAGGGGTTTCTGAAGTGCCGCGCGAAATCTCTTTTTGCCAGTATACCATCTTGGACTCTAAAATGACAGAAATAAACGATACTTTACTTAATGATCGTTTTAAAGATGATCCTAACGTTACTGGAGGTTTTAATATACGATTTTATGCAGGTGTGCCGCTTACAACGCCAGATGGCTATAATATTGGAACTATATGTGCTATTGATCATGAGGCCAAGGTATTGAATGAAAATCAGCGTAATGCACTTTCTATTGTGGCTAAACATGTTATTACTTCATTGGAATTAAGCACAAAAAACAATCAATTGTACACGCAACGAAAAATCGCAGAACGAGCGGTTTTGGCAAGAGATAGTTTTTTAGCCAATATGAGTCATGAAATCAGGACGCCTCTTAATGCAATTATTGGTTTTACAGATCTGCTGGCACAGACAGAACTCGATGATACGCAGCGCGATTATATTGGAAATGTTCAAATTGCAGGCGAAAATTTACTTTTGATCGTAAATGATATTTTGGATTTGTCTAAAATGGAATCTGGAAATTTACCAATCGAATCCGAGCCATTTAATTTGAAGAAAACCCTCAGACATGTCTATAGTTTGCTGAAAGTAAAAGTGCAGAAAGAGGTTGAGTTTGATCTTTTTCTTGATGCTGAATTGCCAGATATGGTGATTGGCGATCAGGGAAGACTCAATCAGATATTGGTAAATCTTATTGGCAATGCACTTAAGTTTACAAATGAAGGAGAAGTGACCGTTTCGGTAAAGAAAATAAAGGAAACAGAAGACAGTTATTCATTTAAATTTTCTATAAAAGACACTGGAATCGGAATCCCAAAAGATAAGCTTGAAACTATTTTTGAACGTTTTACGCAAGGCGAAGAAAGTACAACACGTACATTTGGAGGCACTGGACTTGGACTTAATATTGTAAAACAACTTGTAGAACTTCAGAAAGGGGAGGTTCATGTAAAAAGCACTCTAAACCGCGGTTCTGAGTTTTTCTTTACGCTTTCGTATAAAAAAACGAATTTAGAGGAAAAAGAAGTCAAGACAGTATCAAAAAATGATTTAGGCAATCTTAAAATTTTGCTTTGTGAAGACAATGTTTTAAACCAAAAGCTTGCAAAAAGCGTAATTAATAATTTTGGATTTGATTTGGATATTGCGCAGAATGGTGAGGAAGGCATCGAACTTTTGTCTCAAAATAAATATGATTTGGTTTTAATGGATTTGCAGATGCCTGTTAAAGACGGCTATCAAACTACAGAATACATACGAAATGAGATGAACTCCAATATTCCAATTATTGCCATGACAGCACATTCTCTGGTAGGAGAGCAGGAGAGATGTTACAAAGTGGGAATGAATGGTTATGTGCCAAAACCCTTTAAACAGTCTGTTCTTTTAAAAGCTATAAAAACGGTAATGTCGCCAGATGCTGACTCGCATCATAAGAGAATTATTGATATGTCTTTTTTGGATGAAATGTCTGGAGGTGATCCCGAATTTATGAAGGATATGATAGGTCTTTTTACTGAAAAAATTCCAGTTCAATCGGCTCAGTTAGAAGAAGCATTTAAGAATGCCGATTACGACAACGTAAAAAAACTGGCTCATAATATGAAATCCAGCATGGACATTTTTATGCTCCAAGATTTAAGCAATTGCCTGTCGATTATCGAAGAAGAAGCATCATCTGGCAAATTTACCGCCGAAACATTAGATAAAGTAAATATTTTTAGTTGCGGAATCGAGGAAGTCGTTAAAATTTTAAAAGAGTTATGATATAAGCGAAATATACAGTAGCTTTATAGTAATGATGATATAATTTTGGTTTGTCCCAAAGCGAAAAAATTAAAAAATGAGAATTATTGTAGCCGAAGATAATGATATCCTACGCAAATCGTTGTCTTTTTTCTTAGAGTCTAAAGGATTTAATGTTGACCAGTTTTCTGATGGTAAAGAGGCGCTAGAAGCGATCGAAAAAGAGAACTATGATTTAATATTAACCGATATAAATATGCCGGGAGTAAGTGGGATGGAAATTACCCAACATGTCAGAGAGAACCTTAAATCTGACATTCCTGTTATTATATTGACTTCTTCGGGTGTTGAACAGACCGAGCTAGATTCTTTTGATATTGGAGCAAACGAATTTATTGCCAAACCCGTAAGTCCGGCTGTACTTTTAGTGAGGATTAACAAATTACTAAAAACCCGAATCTGATGAAGTTTGTATATTATTCTATTTTACTGCTTTTTATTTCTACAATTGCAATTGGCCAAGAAATCAATGTTGATGAGACTCTGGCAAATGCACGACGTGAAGCTGAAAAAGAAAATTATGATAAAGCATTGTCGCTGATAGAACCCCTTCGCGCAAAATATCCTGAAAACGAGGATGTGCAGACTTTTGCGGGACGAATTTACAGCTGGAAAAAGGATTATAAAACGGCTATAAAGATTTTGTCTCCCATGGCAGACAGAAACAATCCCAATCCTGAGGCATTGCAAGCACTTATAAATGTGTATTTCTGGACAGAAGATTACGAAAAATGTATTTCGTATTGCGATAAATACCTTGCTATTGATTCAAAATCGGTTGAGGTTTTGAAAATTAAAGCCACTTGTCTGGAAAAATTAAATCGCGATCAAGAAGCGTTAGATTTAATAGAAAAAGCTTCTTACATTGATAATAGTACTCAAGCCTTTAGTGGAATACGCACACTTATTGGACGTAAAGCAAAAAATACAGTTTCGGCTTCCTATTTAAATATCTCGACATCAGATCCTGGTCAGCAGCCATTTCATTACGGATATGTTGAGTATTCGCATAAATTCAGCAAATCGGCAATCGTAGGAAGAGCAAATATTGGAAATATCGGGAGCGAAACCCAAATGCTTTTTGAAACCGATTTTTATCAAACCTTTTCAAACAAAAGCTATTTGTATGCAAATGCAGGAGTATCAACAGGAGAAACTATATTTCCTGTAGCCAAAGCTGGTTTAGAATATTATTTTAAGCCACAGAAACATTTTGATTTTTCTCTTGGAGGAAGATTTATGCATTTTGATACAGACGACATTACGCTGCTTACTGGACAAGTTGCCTATAATGCAGGAATTTATACTTTTGCCTACAGACCTTATTATGATATTTCGAACGAACTTTTTTCTCATGTTTTAAGCGTTCAGCGCGTAAATGAAGAAAAAGAACGCCTAATAAGATTGGAACTGCAATACGGAAATGTTCCGTATCTGTATCTCTACAATAATTTTACACAGCCATTAAAAGCCTATCGTGTCGGACTTCAATATCAGCATCGTTTTGGCGATTCGTTTTTTGTGCGCCCTATTTTTCTTTATGAATATGAAGAATATATTCCTAGCGAATACAGAAATAAGTTTAATGTGCAGCTAATTGTAACAAAACGCTTTTAAGATGACAGAATTCTGGGAACTATATAAAAATGGCCAGTGGGAAGTCCCTTTTCTCACGTTTTCCATATATCTGTTCGTAGCGGCATCATTTATTCTATATCTCATTATTGTAGGAAGCAGAAACAGCAAAATTAAAAAAGAAAGACTTAGTAAAGAGTACAGTACAACGATAGACAAAATAATGTCGGCTGTTATTTTTGAGAATGTTCCGTTTTCTGAAATTAAAGAAGACAAAAATTTTCTAGTACTTTTTGATACTTCTTTTTTTAGAGAAGTTTTGACCGAATCGCTTATCAATTTGCATAAAAACTACGAAGGAATTTATGCTCAGAAATTAGAACAGTTTTATAAAGATTCGGGATTAATAAAATCTTCGTTCCGAAAGCTTAAAAGTCTGAAATGGGAAGTAAAATGCAAAGGAATTACCGAACTGGCAGAGTTTAATATTAAAGAAGCATTTGATCAGATTATTGGTTATTCCAAAGCCAGAAAAAAAACATTGAAGATTGTTGCCCTAAATGCCGCTATCAAACTTGAAGGAACCGAGAGCATAAAATATTTGGTAGACCATTCAGATCCCATAGACGATTGGATGCAGCTAAATATCATTGGCGCTTTCAAAAAGCACGATATTGGCGATACAGTTGGAATTGAACATTTGCTGGAATCGCAAAACACGACAGTGGTTACGCTTGGATTAAAATTGATTAAAGAGCTTAAATTGTCTCAGAAAGTTCCTCATGTGGCGCAATTGGCATCTCAAACAACAAATGTAATCATCAAATACGAAGCGCAGAGTATTTTACAGACCTTAACAGCATAATTTTAAGAAAAAATGACTTTTTTTAATACGGAAATATCGTGGTTTTTGGATGTATATATACTCCTGATATTGGGTTACGCCATATTAATTATGTCTTCTTATTTAATGTTGGCTTATATTTCTACAAAAGAGCTTAGAAAATATCTAAAACGAAACAGCTTTGTAGATTATGAAGTCTTGCTAACTAGTGAGTTTGCTCCAAAACTTTCGCTTATTGCACCTGCCTATAATGAAGGTCTTACAATTGAAGAAAATGTAAAATCGTTGCTTTCGCTGAATTACAACAATTATCAAGTTATCGTGGTAAACGACGGAAGCAAAGACAATTCGATGGAAATCTTAACCAAAACCTACGATTTGGTTTTAACCGATTTAGACTTTCATCCACAAATTGAAACCAAAAAGATTAGAGGAATTTATACTTCTAGAAATGCAGCTTTCAAAAAACTAATTGTTGTTGATAAAGAGAATGGAGGCAAAGCCGATGCACTAAACGTCGGACTTAATATTGCTCAAAATCCGTATGTGGTTTGTATTGATGTCGATTGTATTTTAGATAAAGATTCGCTTTTAAAACTCGCAAAACCCTTTTTAGAATCCTACGGAAAACGTATTATAGCAACTGGTGGAGTAGTACGAATTGCAAACCAATGCATCATTAAAAACGGACGCTTGGTCGAAGTAAATGTTCCAGATGTAATGCTGTCAAGAATTCAAGTTTTAGAGTATCTGAGAGCTTTTCTTTTGGGAAGAATGGCTTGGGGAAAACTAGACGGATTGTTGTTGATTAGCGGCGCCTTTGGTGCTTTTGATAAAGAAATTGCCATACTTTCTGGCGGTTACAGCACCAAAACGGTTGGAGAAGATATGGAACTTATAGTAAGAATGCGCCGTTATATGCTGGATAATAAACTGCCTTATTCTGTCAGTTACATTCCCGATCCGCTTTGTTGGACTGAAGCGCCTGAAGATTTCAAAATATTCAAAAAACAGCGTTCCCGCTGGATGAGAGGAACTATTGAGACTTTGAGCATTCATCGCAGAATGTTTCTTAACCCAAAATATAAATTACTGGGAATGTTAAGTGTGCCGTATTGGACTTTGTTTGAATTTCTCGCTCCTGCAATAGAATTTATTGGTTTAGTCATTACCGCTATTTTTATAATATTTGGTCTTCTAAACTGGCATTTTTTCTTCTTGTTATTGTTTTTTGTGTATTCGTTTGCAGTTTTGTTCTCTGTAATTGCTTTATACAGCGAGGAAAAAACCTATCATAAATACCCAAAACAAGCCGATTTTTTTAAACTTTTAATGGCTGCTTTTATTGAACCTTTTTATTTTCATCCACTTACGGTTTATGCGGCGTTAATTGGCTATAAGGAAAAAATTATGGGAACCAAAGGCTGGGGCGAAATGACCAGAAAAGGATTTACTAAGAAAGAATAAAAAACTAAACTTAGACGGTTTAGTTTTTTTGAAGGAAACAAGAGAAACAAAACCGTAATTTAGTAATATGAAAATCGAATTGCAGCAATCTTCTTTTCTTCAAAAGGAAATCAACGAACCTTATTACTACATTTTGATGTTTGACGGAGAAGCTGTTTTTTCTGTCGATTTAACTAATTATGAATGCAAAGGAAAATGTCTTTTGTTTTTAACGCCGTACCAGTTATTGCAATGGAAAAGCTCTACAGTGACTTTTATTAACGCTTTAAGCTTTCATGGAGATTTTTATTGCATCGAATACCATAAAAAAGAAGTGGCCTGCAACGGAATTTTATTCAATGATATTTATAGCGAACCTTTTGTGACTGTTTCCGATTTTATTTACGAGGAAATTATGAGCATTATGGAAAGAATGAAAAGGGTAGAAGACTCTGAACAGGATTATGACAACTCGATTCTAAAATCCTACTTGCAAGTCATTTTGGCTTTAAGCAGTAAAGAAAAACAGTTGAAAATGTCACCACAGATTCAGGAATCTATTGGAAATGCTGATATTTTGAAGTTTCAGCATTTGTTGGACACGCATTTTCTAGAAGCAAAAGAAGTCGCTTTTTATGCTTCTAAATACAATTTGAGCGTGAATACTTTCAGTAAAAGAATCAAAAAACATTTCGGAAAATCGCCTTCTCAGCTTATCCAAGACCGAATTGTTTTGGAAGCTAAGAAATTGTTGCATTTGACAACCAAAACGATAAAAGAAATCGCAGACGATCTTAATTTTGAAGACGAATTTTATTTCAGCCGCTATTTTAAGAAAAGTGTAGGTATTTCGCCTAAAGAATTCAGAAAAGAAGTCGGTATTTCTATCGTGGCAAAATAGTCCATGAAAACTCCTTTACGTCCATTTTTATCCAGATAACTGTAACGTAATTTTGGTATGTATTTAAAACATAATCAAAATGGAAAATTTTATAAGATTTATTGCTGGTGGACAAAACAATTTTATTCACTTTTTAAGAATTGCTATATTTATTGTAATGGCATGGATTGGCGGATTAAAAGCCTTTAAATATGAAGCAGACGGAATAGTTCCGCTTGTCGCGAATAGTCCGTTTATGAGTTTCTTTTATAAAGATGCCAATAAACAAATTGTAAATGATGAAGGAAAGACGGTAAAAGCCTATACGCTCCATAAAAACCTTGAAGGAAAAACGGTTGAGAAAAACATTAAATGGCATGAAGAAAACGGAACTTATATTTTCTCTTACGGACTAGGAACCGTTATTGTCACTATAGGTTTGTTGGTTCTTTTAGGAATTTGGTTTCCTAAAATCGGTTTTGTTGGCGGACTTCTGACATTCGGAATGGCATTTGTAACTTTATCATTTTTAATCACAACACCCGAAGTTTACGTTCCGAATTTAGGAGGCGATTTTCCAACACCAGAGTTTGGTTTTCCGTATCTTTCAGTTGGAGGCCGTTTGGTTCTCAAAGACATTATCATGATGAGCGGTGGTTTAATCGTAGCTTCAGATAATGCAAAAGAAATTTTAAAACGATTTTATTCTTAATAGATGTATTGTCCTGTAAAAGGAAGACTCAATTGGCAATATAAAATTAAATAGGAACAGAATTAATTCCGTTCCTATTCATTCCGTAGGAATGTCTGATTGGTAGAATTTTTAATGGATTCACAGAATACGTTCCGTAGGAACGTTTGATTATCTTCACAACATGTATTCCGCAAAACAGGTGTCCCTACAGGACACTTTGCAAACACGTAACTATTTTTTTTCTACCAACGAGATATTCCTAACGGAATATAATTTCATAAAAAAGCTGTGCAAGGGCTCAGACTTGTACAGCTTTTTACAAAAACTCAAACTAATTACTCATATTTTAAATATTTCAGCACATCGACTTTTGTTACCTGATAAGCTTTTGCTAAAACAATGCTCAGCGTTAGAAATAACAACGAAACAAAAGCCATTAGAAATGGCAGAAACGGAATGTCGATTCGAGAAGCAAAGTTTTCAAGCCATTTCTGCATAAATAAATAGGCAGGGACAATTCCGATAAGGAAACCAATTATGCAGAAAACGACATACTGTTTGGATAATTCTTTTAGCAAAGTATTGGTTTCGGCGCCAAGCGTTTTTCTGATGGCGATTTCTCGTAATCTTCTTTCCATAGAAAAAGAAGCCAAAGCAAACAATCCGAAAACGGCAATTAATATGACCACAACATTCAGCAGAGCAAACAAATTTCTTTGATCTTGATATTTTTTATAGGTTCGAGCAAAGTTTTTATCTACAAAACCATACTCAAACGGATATTCCTGATCGACTTTAGATTTCCAGAATTTGTCAATTGCTGCGATCGTTTCAGGCATTCTTTCAGGAGATATTTTGACAGAAACATTTCTCATGTCATTTGACATCCAGTCAAAAGCATTGATATGAAAGAAAATCATTGGAGCGATATTGTACTCCATTCCGACGTAATGGAAGTTTTTGACAATACCGACAACTTTAAATTTCTGTCCTCCAAAAGTGATGTCTTGATTTACAGGATCTTTAACTTGAAGTGTTTTTGCGGCAACCTCATTCAATAAAGCGCTCGAAATGCTGTCTGTCGCCAATTTAGGGTCTAGATCTCTTCCTTTAAGTATTTTGATGCCTAAAAGGTTCAGTTGTCCAAAATCCATTGGCATTTGTTGGGTAATTACTTCTTTGTTTGCCTTGTAGTGAAGACCTTGCCAAGAATTGTCATTGCTTCCTATAGAAAACATCCCTGCAGAAACTGCTTCAACACCTTTAATTTTCAACAGTTCCTGTTTAATGATTTTATACCTTTCATATTGATTTTTTCCTTTTTGCGGTTTAAATAAAATATCCATAACCTGAGATCCATTAAAACCTAAATCCTTCGCCATCATAAAGTTTACCTGTTTGTAAACAATAAACGACCCGATAATAAAAAGCGTAGCAATAGAAAACTGCAAAACAAGCATTCCGTTTCTGAGCCAAATGCCCCTTTTGCTTCTTGAGAAGTTTCCTTTCAATACTTTAAGTGTTTCAAAATTTGAAATATACACGGCAGGAAAAACTCCCGAAACAATAATGACAAAAAAGAAAATCAAGACAAGCTGCAAGTAAAATTGAGCGCCAATAAGCATTAGATTTTTCCCTAAAAACGAATTGTAAAAAGGTAGCGAAAGTTCAACAATAACCATAGCTAGCAGGACAGAAAACAAAGTTATCAATGTGGTTTCAAAAACAAATTGCGCTATAATTTGATTTTTCGATGCTCCAATAATTTTACGCACTCCAACTTCTTTAGCACGTCTTACGGCATTTGCAGTAGCCATATTGATATAGTTTACAATCGAAAGTATTAAAATTAAGATAGATAAACCCACTATAATTTTTAAGAACTGCAAATTGGCGTTTAGTTCTGGAAAAGCAGAATTTCCTTGATAAAGTCTTGCCTTTGTAAACGGAAGAAGCCTTGATTTTATAGGATCTCCGTATTGTTTAATAAACTGCTCAATTGACAAGCCTTCAGCTTTTGCCTGTTTTTTGTAATTATCTTCAAGAAATATTTTATCTAAATTTTGAATAACTGCTGTTGTATCGCTTGGTCTTTTTATCTTAAGCATTAATCCGTAACTGAAACCCCAGTTGTCTTTATTTTTTTCTAATTCTTCTTCAATTATAGGAGTGACGACAGCAGGCATTACAGATGATTTTTCAGGCATTTTATAAACACCGCGAATCACAAAAATCTGATCGGCATATTTTACTTGTTTTCCCATTGGATTTTCATTCTTGAAAATCTGAGCAGCTGCTTCTTCAGAAATTGCCATACTGTTGCGATCATGAAGAGCCGTTTTGGCGCTGCCTTGAATAAATTCAAAAGGAAAGAAAGAAAAGAAACTCCTTTCGGCTGAAAAGATTTTGTCAACCAATTCAATTTTTCCCTTGTACTGAATAGTTTCCGTGGTATAATTTACTCTGAAATAACAGTATTTATCCAAATATGAAGTAGTTGCATTAAGCATTTTACCTGGAATTGGAGAATTTGTTGTCCAGATATTTCCACCGCCAAAATCGTTCATTGCAATGAAAATTTTATCTTTCTCAGGATTCCATTGATCGTAAGCGTGTTCATCGTTCCAGTATAGAATTGCAAAAATTAGACCTGCAATTCCAATGCTCAATCCCAATATATTAAGAGTTGTAAAGAATTTGTTGTTCTTAATATGATATATAAATATGTTTGTCCAATTCTTCAACATGACTTTAGTAGTTAGAATTTACTAAAACATCCACATTTCTATGATTCACTTTTTCAGAAAGGATTACACCGTCTTTCATAAAGATGGTTTTCTGCGAAAAAGAAGCGTCGTAATCGGAGTGTGTTACCATCAAAATTGTCGATCCGCTGGCATGAAGATCGGTTAGTAATTCCATAACTTCATTTCCGTTTCTGCTGTCTAGATTTCCTGTTGGCTCATCTGCCAAAATAATTTTCGGATTATTGATTAAAGCTCTTGCAACGGCTACACGCTGCTGCTGTCCGCCTGAAAGCTGCTGGGGAAAATGCTTCAATCTATGTGCGATTCCCAAGATTTTTGCCATTTCGTTTACTCGCGATTTTCTTTCGGCAGAAGGAACATTGCTGTAAATTAAAGGCAGTTCGATATTATCAAAAACTGATAATTCATCAATTAAGTTGAAGTTCTGGAAGATGAATCCGATGTTTTCTTTTCTAGCTTGCGATTTTTGTTTTTCCTTCAAACCCACCATTTCTTGATCAAGAAGCTGGTAACTTCCGCTTGAAGCGCTGTCCAAAAGTCCGATGATGTTCAATAAAGTCGATTTTCCGCTTCCAGATGGTCCCATAATAGAGACAAAATCGCCTTGATTGATGGTTAACGAAATTTCGCTTAATGCTTTAGTTTCTAATTCCTCAGTTCTAAATACTTTTGAAAGTTTTGTAATGGTAATCATAATTTGACTGTTTTAATTTTTGATTGATTGATTATTTGATTTTTTTTAATTGCATTTTGATTGTGTCTTTATACAATACCATATTCCACTGCATAGAATTGCTGTCGAAATTATTAATTTGAACAGGAATTGTATCAGGATTTTGCAAGTTTCTTTCATACGAAATTACTTTAAAGGTATTTTTTACATCATCAAATCGATATTTCATATAAATAGAGGCACTGTCGACATACATATTTGGATTTGGGCAGAAAAACATCTTTTCTCTTTCTTCAATATAAATAGTTTTCCATGCAGAACTATCTTTTTTCCAGGCATTGTCATGAATTATTTTGCCATTGCGCGATATGGTTTCCACTTTCCATTTTCCAAAATATCTTTTAGAAAGCTGAACTTTATGGCTGTAATAAAGTACAAATAAACATGGTATTATGATGCAAAAGGCTCTTGCAGCAATACGCAATGCTTTATTTTTTACTATAGAATAAGCTTTTGAAGAATGATTAAATAAAGCAATTATATTTTCTTTATACTGCCATAACAAATATGTTAAACCAAGCATAATTATTATTGAGGTAAAACAGGTAATGGGACCAATATTGTAAAATAGATTAATCAGTAAAATATTGAACATTACCGGCATAAGCAATACTAATCCGAGTAAAATAGATCGTCTGAATAATAATGCAATACCTCCCGCAATTTGTAATAGAGCAACTATTATAGAAAGACCATAAGAATAGCCATAGTATTTCCAAGTAAGTTCTTGACCTGTAAGAGCACTTGCCAAAGAATCATTTATGTGATATGAAAAAGAAAAATTAACGTCTATAATCTTTTCAAAACCAAAAATGCAAACATGAAAGGCAATCCAAAATCGTAACAAAACGATAAGTAGAGTTTTGTATTTTTCGGAGTTTATGTTATTTCTTTTTTCTTTATAGTTCCAATAAAATGAAAAGAAAAGCGAAAATAAAATTGCTGCCAATAAACTCAACATTCCAGCTGCATTTATAAACTTTGTGAGATTATACGGAAGAATAGGCAATATCACAAAAAGTAAAGCGTTTACTCCGCCAACAATTGCGAGAAAACTTAAATAAAATTTTGAGAACCAGTTAGATTGAATTGTGGAATGATTAGTGGTCATAAAAGATAATAATTTTGGTTGTTTTATTTTTTTGGTTTTTAAAATATTTACAATGTGTAATCGCTATTTATTTTGTTATTTTTACTTCCGAAAGAGGTTAATTATTAACGATTTACAAGTTCTAATGTGATTTTCGTGCCAGTAAATTAAACCTTGTAAACGCCTTATTTTTAAGGAATTATTTTTCGATAAAAATCCAAACTGTCCAATAATGGACACCTTTCGTCCAAAACTGAACAATAATGAAAAAGACCAATGCATCTATTTTAATCATCGACGATCAGGAAGACATTCTTTTTGCATCAAAAGTCTATCTGAAAAAGTATTTTGAAAACATTTATACGCTCAATAATCCGAAAAATATTGTCGAATTATTGGCAAAAAATGCCATTGATGTTGTCCTTTTAGACATGAACTACAGATTAGGATTTGAAGATGGGAGAGAAGGTTTGTATTTATTGAAAGAAATAAAAACGCTTTCGCCTAAAACGGTGGTAATTCTAATGACTGCTTTTGGAAAAGTAGAAACAGCTGTTGAAGGTTTAAAATCGGGTGCTTTTGATTATATCCTAAAACCTTGGGAAAATAAAAAGCTGCTAGAATCAGTAAAACAAGCTGTAGATAAAGCTCGAAAAGAACAGAAGAAAAGCAAGGAAGTTGAGATAAAAGAAGAATTTTTTGTAGGAAGTTCTGAGATTATAAAAAAGGCTTATTCGCTCGCAGATAAAGTGGCAAAAACAGATGCAAATGTTTTGATTCTGGGCGAAAATGGAACAGGAAAATTTGTTCTCGCACATCATATCCATTCGCAATCAGAAAGAAAAAATCAGCCTTTTATTGCGGTTGATTTGGGTTCTTTAAATTCTAATATTTTCGAAAGTGAATTATTCGGTTATGCTAAAGGCGCTTTTACCGATGCAAAAACGGATACAGCCGGACGTTTTGAAATGGCACAAAATGGAACCATTTTCTTAGACGAAATTGGAAATGTACCGCTTCATTTGCAATCAAAATTGCTTCAAGTGATTCAGACGAAAACAGTAACAAGATTAGGAGAAACGAAAGCAAGACCGTTGAATGTTAGAATTATTACTGCAACCAATTTGAACTTAAAACTAGAAGTTGCCGATAAAAACTTTCGTGAAGATTTGTATTATCGCATCAATACGATGGAAATTGTTTTGCCTCCGCTAAGAGAAAGACACGAAGATAAAATTCCGCTTGCCGAATATCTTTTAGATAAAATGATTGAGAAATATAGCCGTGACGAAATCACTTTTGATAAAAAAGTCTTGGAACAGATTGAAAAACATGCATGGAATGGAAACATTCGAGAAATGGAAAATAAGATCGAACGTGCGGTTATTCTTTGCGAAAACAACACCATCACAGTTTCTGATTTGGATTTAGAAACTATAACGCCTTATGAGGAAAACTCAGATGATATTCAGCTTTCTTCAGTTGAAAAAGCAGCAGTTGAAAAAGCACTTCTTAAAAACAACAATAATATCAGTAAAACAGCCGAAGAATTAGGGCTTTCAAGGGGTGCGCTGTACAGACGTTTGGAGAAATTTAATATAAATATCGACTAATTATGTTAAGGGCTTTACAAACTTACAAACTCCTTTTTCTGCGATTAATTTTTATCGTTATCGGAATCGAATTGTCGCTGTGTTTCTTTAGAATTGGTTTGCTCTTTACAGGTATTTTTGGTCTCTGCATGGTTTTTCTGTTGGGAAGAGAAATGTATTTTTATGTTAGAAATATGGTTTTAATCTACAATAAAACCATTTCATCAATACTTCAGGATGATTTTAGTTCCGATTTTTCTAAGCATAAATTCAACAGTACATATAACGAGCTTTTTACTTTGTATGAAACCTTAAAAAACAAACAAAACGAACAGGTTACGAGAGATATTATTTACCGTTCGATTTTAAACAATATAGAATCGGGTGTTATTATTTTGCAGAAACAAGAAAGTGATTGGAGTATTTTTTTGATGAACGATTATTTTTCGAGCCATTTTAATGTTCCGAAAGTTTCCAAGTGGAAATATCTTAAGAACCAGCTGCCGTCTTTATGCGAAATTATAGAAGAAGATGATTTTCATGAAATTAAAACTTCAATTGAACTTAGCATAAATGAACAAAGCAAACAGACGTTTGTTTTGCAGGCTTCAAGAACCGAAATTTTTGGACAGGATTATTTTATTGTTTTGTTAGATTCGATTCAGAATGTGGTAGAGAAAAAAGAAAAAGATGCATGGATTAACTTGATGAAAGTGATTTCGCACGAATTGCTTAATTCCATCACGCCAATTCGCTCGATCTGCCAGAATTTGGAAGATTTGGTAGAACAAGAACCGCTTTCGACAGAAGACTTAGAAGACATAAAACACAGCGTGCAGACGATGCTGAGACGAAGCGATCATTTACAGAAATTTGTTGAAGGATATCGAAAATTGGCTATGCTTCCTTCGCCTAAAAAAGAAAAAACGTCATTACAGCAACTCGTTGAAAATTGCATTCAAGTTATGAATCCGTTGTTTAGGAAAAATAATATTGAAGTGATTAATGGTGTTACTCAAAACTATTTGATAAATATAGATTCGCAACAAGTTGAACAGGTATTGATTAATTTATTGACAAATTCGATTAATGCTTTAGAAAATAGCAATCAGAAACAAATTTCGATTTCGGCGGAAGCAAAAAACAACCGTATTTTTATAAAAGTCTCAGATTCAGGAAAAGGCATTGAAAAAGAGATTGAAGAAAAGATATTTCTTCCGTTTTTCACCACCAGAACAGAAGGAGCAGGAATTGGACTGACTTTATCTAAAAATATTATTGAAGCACACGGCGGTTATATTTCGCATAAAAGTGAAAATGGAAAAACGGTTTTTGAGATTAGCTTGATTGAGGATTGATATAAAAGATGTATTTTTTTTCACGCAGATTCAGCAGATTTTTGCAGATTTAAAAAGATTTATTAAAATAAAAATCTACGTTTATCTGCTTAAATCCTTTTAAATCTGCGTGAAATATTTTAAAATATCAGTTTTTTCTAATCAACAGCTTTAGTTTTTCACTTTTAAAATTCACCTCAGAAATAATAGTGGCAGAAAAAATTAAAGTTCCGCCTAAAAGCAGTCGCCAAGAAAGGTTTTCTCCCAAAATAAAGAAAGCTCCAATTGCGCCAAAAACAGGTTCAAACAAATAAATTACCGCCACACGTTCTGCCGATAAATAACGTTGCGAAATGTTTGAAACCGTATACATAAAAGCGGTAGAAAACAAAGCACAATAAATTACGCCCATCCAAAACGTATTGTTTTGAGGAAACCATTCTGATGTACTGTCTGTTAGTGCAATAAAAAAAGTAAAAAGCGCACAAAACGCAAACATTGGAACAATAGAATATAAGAGGTTTTTGGTGGCCGAATGTTTTTCAACAGCAATCAAATAAACTGCAAAAGCAAAGGCTCCCGCAATGGTAAATAAATCTCCGAAGTTTATGGTAAATTTATCCTGAATGGCAATAATAAATAACCCAGTTAAAGCCGTCAAAGCGGCAATCCAGATTTTTAGTGAAGCGTTGGTTTTATAAATTGCTAGTTTTAATAACGGAATAATAATTACGGTTAATCCTGCAATAAAAGAGCATTGGGAAGCATCTGTATATTTAAGTCCAACAGTTTGTAATTGAATGCCTAAAAACATTGGAACAGCTAAAATAAAACCTGTTTTAATAGCTTCTCGATTGATGTCTTTCACATATTTCCAAAAAATGATACTCAATACCATTACAGCGAGAAGGAAGCGATAAAATAGAAATACGTTTAGCGAATAGTTGCCAATTGCCATTTTGGTAACAGAGTAAGATACTCCCCAAAATGCAGTGCCAAGAATTAATAAAAACAATAAAAGTTGTCTTCTTTCCATTTTAAATCAATGCTTTTTTCATCATTAAATCGGTTTGTTCGTCATCTCCTAATCTAAAAATATGTGTGTCAAATTGTACGAAACCATTTTTAGTGTAGAAGCTAACGGCTCTAAAATTCTTTTCCCAAACGCCAAGCCACATATAGGTTGCCTTAATTTCTTCGGCGATTTTTTCTGCCTGAGCATATAATGCTTGTGCGACTTTTTTGCCGTGAAATTCTTTTGCGACATAAATACGTTCTATTTCTAAGGCATTTAAATCTTCTTTTTCGGTTTGAGCTTCTGCAGTATTCAATTTCAAATAACCAACGACTTTTTCGTCTAAAACAGCTAAATAAAAATAAGATGAAAGATTGTTTAATTCTGCTGTCAGTTTTGCTGTAGCGAAACTTTCGTCCAGATATTTTTTCATATTTTCTTCGCTGTTGACATCGGCAAAAGTTTCAGAAAAGGTTTGTCTGCCAATTGCTTGAAGCTTTAAAATGTCATCTGTTGTGGCTTTGGTTATTTTTAAAGTGTCCATTTTTTATTTCTTTAATGCGTTAAAAGCTATTTTTTGTTTGTGATAATGCGTAAATTGCATCAATGGATTTACAGCAGATAAAATATTTTTTGGCTTTGGCCCGCGAACTTCATTTCTGGAACACCGCCGGAAAAATGAATATTACACAATCAGCACTCAGCCGTCAGATTCAGTCTCTTGAGAATCAACTAGGCGTTCAGTTGTTTGAGCGGAATAAACGCAATGTTAAACTGACTGCCGCTGGCGAATTCTTAAAAGAAAAATGGGAGGTAGAATTGAGTAAATTGGAATTTATTCATCAATCTGCTCGCCAGATTCAGTTGGGGGAGAGCGGTACTATTACCATTTCTCATCCCGATTCTATTTCGGCTTCTCTCATGCCCGAAATTTTGTCGCGTATTTCAGAAGCTTTTCCAAAACTAAAAATCAAACTGGTTCAGGTGCTGTACGAGAATCAGCAGGATTTTCTGCGAAATTATAAAATTGATCTGGCGATTACCAGAGATATTAATAATGCAAAAGATATTCAATCTCAAAAAATCTATACCGATCACTTAGCAGTTGTCGTTCCAGAGAATCATCCTTACCAAAAACTTGAAGATCTGACTAAAGAAACCCTCGCTTCTCAGAAATTTATTTTGCCAACTAATGACGACGGAAGCAGTTACAGCGACCTTATTCAGAGATTATTCAATTCTTTGGAGAACGCACCAGAACCTTATCTTCAATCTGAATTTGGTTCTTCTATAATTGCTTTGGTTCGAAAAGGACTTGGAATCGCAATTTTGCCCGATTCGTATGTCTTTCATGAAATTCCAGGAATTCGATTTATAAAATTGCCGCTAGAAACCGATTTATATGTCAATTGGAGAACCGAAGATCATAATCCCGTGCTTTCCAATGTTTTAAAATTGATTATTCCATAAATCGTTAAGCTCTTAGCATTCCAATATGCGGAATTCCGTCTTCATCATAAACTTCTCCTTGTTCTACAAAACCTAACGATTGATAGAATTTGGATAAATGGTATTGCGCACTGATTCGGATATGATTTTTTCCAAATTTTTCTTCGCAGCCTGCAATCGAAGCTTCCATTAGTTTTACTCCTAAACCTAATCCACGGTGAGATTTTGCAATTACAACTCTTCCTATAGAAATTTCTTCATAAGAAACTCCTTTAGGAAGCAAACGTGTCACACCTGCCAATTCATTATCGACATAATACAATAAATGAAAACCTTTTTGGTCTTTATTGTCTAAATCAAGGTAAGGGCAGTTTTGTTCGACGACAAATACATCGCTTCTTAAACGTAGCATATTGTATAATTCGTGATTAGTTAATTCATCAAAAGATTTAATGGAATGGCTAAATGTCATTTTTTATTTTAGGCTTTTATTTTTTTGACAAAGATAAAAGAGAGAATAATGAGGTAAAATGCTATTTTTTTATCATGTGATGCTGAAATTGCATTAGTGTGTGAAGTCGAAAACTTTGTCAAAGTTTTAAACTTTGACAAAGTTCAAGAAACGGTTTGTCATTCTGAGGAACGAAGAATCACACTAGTAACTCCGTATCGAATTTCTCCAATCTTTGTCGAATCCCGCGTGTGATTCTTCGTTCCTCAGAATGACAAGATTGTGGAAAATGCGATGTCTTTAAAAACAAAAAACTTTGTCAAAGTTCAAAACTTTGACAAAGTTATATTCAATTCGTAAAATATATTTTTTAGTGAGAAACTGCTTTTAAACCAACAATAGAACCAACTAAAGTCGCCAAAAAGAACAATCTCCAGAAAGCTGCAGGTTCTTTAAAAACAAAAATACCGACTAAAACTGTTCCAACAGCACCAATTCCTGTCCAAACAGCGTAAGCAGTTCCTAAAGGAAGCGTTTCTGTGGCTTTCATTAGTAAAAGCATACTTAAAGTTAATGAAATAAAGAATCCGATATACCAATAATACATTTCAGTTCCAGTTGTTGCTTTTGCTTTTCCGAGACATGAGGCGAATGCTACTTCAAATAGACCCGCGATGATTAAAATAATCCAGTTCATATAGTTAAAATTTTGTGGTGCAAAGTTCCTTTATGAAATGCAGAAAAAAATTAACAAATGATAAAAAATGAAGTTATTTTAATTCTGCACGTATTCTGCTTAAACTGACTTGTGTAATTCCCAAATAAGAGGCAATATGTCCTAATTGAACTCTTTGTAGCAGTTCGGGATGATCTTTCATTAATTCTAAATAGCGTTCAGAAGCATTTTTGAATTGTTTAGAAATCAAACGTTCTTCGGTTTTTATGAGTTCTTTTTCAGCAAATTTTCTTCCCCAATTAGCTATGTGAACGTCTTCGCTGAAGAGCTTTCTTAAGTTTTCCGTTTTGAGTTCGTACAACTCGCAGTCTTCCAAAAGTTCGATAGTTTCATATCCGGGTTGGTCTTCAACATAACTTTTCATCGAAATGACGGTTTCGCCTTCTTTTCCAAACCAAAAAGTAACTTCATTATCTCGTTCTATAAAAGCTCTAACCAGTCCTTTTTTTATAAAATAAATATTCGGTTCTATTTTATTGGCTTTTAGCAAAATATGTCCTTTAGAAAACGCTATTTCTGTAACATTGTTTTGCAAAGCGAACTTAGATTGCTCAGGAAGTTGGTGTATGTGATCAAGAATTTTGGAAATATCCATCAACGGAATTTTAGTATTTTGGAATAAAGGTAAAAAGTAAACAGTAAAATGAGTGTTTGTTTTAAAAAAAAATCCCATTTCAAAAGAAATGGGATATAAAATAGCCTCTGCGATGAGCTATTATAAACAGAAGCCATTTTTGACCAACATATAAACTAATTTATTCCTCCGCCTAAAGCTTTGTAAAGCAATACTTGTGAGTTTGCATTTCGAAGTTGGATGTCAACAAAATCCAATTCGGCTTGCAATTTATTTTTTTGCGCATTGATGATTTCCAGATAATTGGCATAACCGCTCAAATACAAATCGTTTGAGACATTTACTGCAATTTCGAGATGATCAATTTCGTTTAGTTTGTATTTTAAAACATCTTCGTAAGCTTCATTTCTATGCAGTAAAGCACTTAACTCGTTAAAAGCGGTTGTTACGGCATTTTGATATTGAAGAAATGAAATTTCCTGTCTTCTATTAGAAACATAAAATTCTTGTTTGATTTGTCCTTTGTTAAAAACAGGAGCCGTTAATCCGCCCAATAATTGCCAAGCGAAAGAACCTGCATCAAAAAGGGTGTTGAATGAAAACGAATTGAAACCTGCATAACCGCCTAGATTTACAGTCGGAAAAAACGCAGCACGAGCCGATTTTGCATCAGCATTGCTGGCAAGCAATTCAAAGTAAGCTTCAGATACGTCTGGTCTTTTATGAATGATAGAATCTACGCTTATTTTTTGGTTTAAAACTTCTAAATGTCCCGCTAGAAAGTCGCTACTTCTGTCAACTTTTCCACCATATTCACCTAAAAGTGTCAATAAAGCTTTTTCAGTCTGATCGATGCTTAATTTTAATTCTGAAGCTTCGGCATGAATGTTATTGTTTTGCGCATTAAACTGCTGTACAGCCAATTCTGTCGCTTTTCCTACTGATCTTTGAGCCGAAACAATATCCAATGCTTTTTCTTGCGTTTTCAAGTTGTTATCGTAAATAGCAGCTTGTTTGTCTAAAGCGATCAATTTGAAATATAAGTCGGCAATATCGCCTAAAAGACGTGTTTGAAGCAAACGCATTCCTTGCTGAGAAGCAAAAAAACGTTGTTGTGCCGCTTTTTTACGATTGCTCAGTTTTCCCCAAATATCAGCTTCCCAAGAAACTTTCGCTCCCAGAAAAAAGTTAGGAGAAACATTTTCATTGATTTTTTGCTTGTCTGTAATATTCTGAGAAAAGTTAGTATCGAAGTTACCAACGCCTTCCATCGTGTATTTTCCGTAATGTGTTCCAGATGCATCGGCAACAAAATCTAAAGAGGGAAGAAGCGCCAGTTTTGCTACTTTTAAATGCGAATTGGCAATCAGAATTCTTTCTTGCATGATTAAATAATCAGGATTCTTGGCAATGGCTTTCTTTAATAATTCCTCTAATTTCGGGTCTTTAAAAAAGGTTTCCGTTTTTAACGGAATGAAATTCTTGCTTGAAGTTTCTTTTCTTTGTGCATCAAAATTCTCTGGAAGTTTTGCAGCCTCTAGTTTGTTACTGACTTTTGGTGCAGAACAAGCCGTTAAAAGTAAAATCCCGGTTATTATAACGGCACTTTTGGTTGTCCTTATCACATCAGTATTTTTATATTGATTTAATATGTTTTTCATTGTTTAATTTTATTTGTTCTATCTGCTAAGCATTTTTCAATCGTATTAATTAGTTTAGATTAATCTGTGTAAATCTGCTTTAATCTGTATTAATCTGCGTGAAAAAATCTATGCACAAAAAATGTTTCACGCAGATTTTAAAAGATTGTTGCAGATCAAATTAGATTTATTTACTCGATTTTGCTCAACGAATTAATTGTTTGACTTACTCATTCGTTTTTCCAATTTTGCAAACAGTATGTAAAGTCCAGGAATGATTAAAAGACCAAATACGGTTCCGATTAACATTCCGCCCGCAGCAGCAGTTCCGATCGAACGGTTACCAATTGCACCCGCACCAGAAGCGATACAAAGCGGAATCAATCCTGAAATAAAAGCAAAAGAGGTCATCAAAATTGGTCGGAAACGAAGTCTGGCTCCTTCAATCGCGGCTTCGACAATATCACGTCCGAGTTTGTTTTGCGCCATGGCGAATTCGACAATCAAAATGGCATTTTTGGCGAGCAGACCAATCAGCATGACGAGTGCTACTTGCGCGTAAATGTTATTATCCAGTCCGACCATCACAAGTGCGATGTAAGAACCGAAAACTCCAACCGGAAGACTTAATAATACTGGGAAAGGAAGCAATAAACTTTCGTATTGTGCAGCAAGCAATAAGTATACAAATAGTATACAAAGCGCAAAAATGTAGATGGTTTGGTTTCCTGATAAAATCTCTTCACGTGTCATACCAGACCATTCTAATTCAAAACGGCTAGGCAGTTTTTCTGCAGCAATTTTTTCAACAGCGGCAATGGCATCTCCAGAACTGTAACCTTCGGCTGGTTCACCGTTAATCATAGCCGACATGTACATGTTGTAACGCGTTAAAACTTCTGGTCCGTAAACTCTTTCTAATTTAATGAAAGTAGAAAACGGAACCATTTCGCCTGCATCATTTTTCAAATACATATCCAAAATACTTTCTGGATTTTGACGGAATTGTGGACTTGCCTGAACCATTACTTTATACATTTGAGAGAAACGAATAAAGTTGGTTGCATAAAAAGAACCTAACATCGTCTGCAAAGTGCTCATGGCATTGTCTACCGAAATTCCTTTTTTCGCTGCCAAATCATAATCAATGTGAATTAAATATTGCGGGAAAGTAGCATCAAAACTCGAAAATGAGTTCTGAATTTCTGGCGAAGCATTTAATTCTTTTATGAATTCTTTGGTTACTTTATCGGTATTGGTAATGCTTCCTCCAGATTTATCCAGCAAACGAAGCTCGAAACCACTGGTGTTACCAAAACCAGGAACGGTTGGCGGTGCAAAAATCTCGATTTGTGCATCGGTAATGTTTTTTGTTTTTTCGGTAAGTTCCGCCATAAACTCGGTAACCGAAATATCACGTTCGCTCCAGTCTTTTAAGTTGATCATTCCCATTCCGTACGAAGCTCCCGCGATTTCGGTTACAATACTATATCCCGCAAGAGTCGTTACGTTGTCGACACCTTTAATTCCTTGAGCAATTTTGGTTACTTCGTCCAAAGCTTTTTCGGTACGTTCTACGGTTGCTCCCTGAGGTGTTGTAACACTCACGTAAACCATTCCCTGATCTTCAGTAGGGATAAATCCTGACGCTAAGAATTTGGTTGTTCCCCAAGTTAATACGCAAAAAAGTACTAATAAACCAACAGTAACGGTGTTGCGATCAGCAAATTTCACCAATACTTTGATGTATTTTGAGGTAATGTTGTCAAACCAATGATTGAATCTATGGAAGAAACGGTCTAATAATGATTTTTTCTCTTTGTTAGGATCATGCGCTTTTAGCATAATCGCACAAAGGGCAGGAGTAAGCGTAAGGGCATTAATACCCGAAATCACGATACTAATTGCCATTGTCAATGAGAACTGCCTGTAGAAAACTCCAACAGGACCACTCAAGAATGCAACCGGAATAAACACGGCAGCCATTACAATCGTAATTGCGATAACGGCACCTGTAATTTCTTTCATGGCACTAATGGTAGCTTCCATTGGCGACATATGTTCTTCGGAGATTTTTACGTGAACGGCTTCGACGACGACAATCGCGTTATCGACCACAATTCCGATGGAAAGTACCAAAGCAAAAAGCGTCAGCAAGTTAATCGAGAATCCCATCATCGACATAAAGGTAAACGAACCAATAAGCGCTACAGGAACTGCTAATACTGGAATTAAAGTCGATCTCCAATCTTGAAGGAAAAGGAAAACGACGAATGCCACCAAAATAAAAGCTTCAACCAATGTTCTCAAAACTTCATGAATCGAAGCGTCAAGGAAACGCGAAACGTCGTACGCAATGTTAAATTCCATTCCAGGAGGAAAAGAAGAGACTTTCAATTCAGCCATTTTTTCTTTTACGCTGGCAATAACTTCAGAAGCGTTAGAACCCGGACGCTGTTTTAGCATGATCGATGCCGAAGGTTTTCCGTCGGTTTTAGAAACCATTCCGTAACTCATCGCACCAAATTCAATTTTCGAAATGTCTTTCAATCTTAAGATTGTTCCGTCTGGATTGGCTCTCAACGGAATTTCTTCGTATTGTTTTGGTTCAAAGAATTTTCCGCCGTACTTAATTACGTATTGAAGCTGATTGTTCATTTGTCCTGAACCTTCACCGACTTTACCCGGCGCGGCAGAAATGTTTTGTTTTTGAAGTGAATTAATAACTTCATTTGCTGAAATATTATACGAAAGCATCTTTTGTGGATCTAGCCAAACACGCATCGAATATTCTTTCTGCCCCATGATTTCGGCACGCCCGACACCATCAATACGTTTTAATTCCTGAAGGATATTAATATCGGTAAAGTTGAAGATAAACTGCTCATCCTGAGTTTTGTCGGTACTCGTAATGTTCAAGTACATTAACATACTGTTTACCTCTTTTTCGGTTGTAACTCCGGCACGAATTACCTCTTCTGGAAGTTCATCAAGAATCGTGGTAACTCTGTTCTGCACGTTTACGGCAGCCAGATCGGGATCGGTTCCTACTTCGAAGAAAACCTGAATTAAAGTTAAACCATCGTTGGAAGTTACGGTTGACATATACGTCATTCCGGGAACTCCATTTATGGCTCTTTCTAACGGAAGGGCGACGGCATTGGCCGAAACTTCTGCGTTTGCTCCTGTATATTTTGCTGTAACGGTTACAGACGGTGGTACAATGTCTGGGAATTGGGTAATAGGAAGCTGAAACAACGCCAGCAATCCTAGAAGGACTATCATAACCGAGATGATTAATGACAATATTTTCCTCCTGATAAATAGCTCTATCATTTTAAATGTTTTAGATAAATAATTAAATAACTGTTTTACAGATCGATAATCTACATTTGTTTCATGTTGATTTTATCGCCGTCTCTCAATGATTGCGTGCCTTCTTGCACGATTAGGTCGTCGCTTTTTAGACCTTCGTTCAAGATATACACATCATCTAGAGTCGTTTCGATTGTAACATTTGTCATTTTAACTACTCCATCTTTGTTCACGCGGAAAACGTATTGTTTGTCCTGAATAGAAAAAACTGCTTTCTGCGGAATTAAAATTGCATTGGTTTTGGGTTCTGAAATAATCAGTTTTCCAGAAGTTCCATGTTTGATAAATCCTTGCGGGTTATGGAATTTTGCTTTGTATTGAATAGAACCCGTTTGTCTGTCGATTTCTCCATCGGCAGTTCTTAATTCTCCTTTTTGATCATAAACTTGTCCGTTTGGCAATACCAATTTGATATCGCCATGCGTGTTTAAAGTTTTGTCTTCCATCATTTGGAAATAGGTATTCTCAGGAATTGAGAAATAAGCGTAAACGTCGTCCAATTGAGAAACAGTGGTCAATAATGAACCGTTTTCAACTAAACTTCCTTCTTTGAACGGAATACGGTCAACTGTTCCGTCAAATGGAGCGCGAATTGTGGTAAAGCTAATTTGTTGGTTGATAGCTTTTCTTTCGGCAACTGCGTGTGCTACTTTCGCGGAAGCAGCTTCATATTTTGCTTTAGATAATTCTAATTCTTTATCTGCAATTACTTTTTTATTGAAAAGGGTTTGAGCCTGTTCCAATTCTACCGTTGCAATTCTTAAATCGGCTTTTGCACTTTTGTAAACGGCTTCGGCTTTTAGCAATTGAATCTGAAGTTCAACGTCGCTTATTTTAAAAAGGATCTGTCCTTTTTTTACTTTTTGTCCTTCGCTAACGTAAACTTTGTCTAATAAACCAGGAATGCGAACGTGAATTTCTACATTGTTTTTAGCATGTACATCGGCAACAAATTTGCTCGAAACTATGGTGTCTTTTAGAGTTACCTTATAAACAGGAACTGTTTTTATGTTGTTTAAATCTTTTTTTGCTTTATCTCCGCACGAGACTAAAACGAATAAAGCCAAGGTGCATAAAAGGAATGGATTTTTATAAATGCTCATCATTAGGTTTAAATTTTTGAATAAATAGATGTACTCCCTTGATACTAATATATCGGGAGTCTGAATTTGGATTTTGAAAATAATAAGGCGTACAGATGCTTCTCTTTTTGAAAAAGTACCGTTTTAGAGAAATGTTTTTATAGCAATATCAGCTCAATCACATACGTAAATGAGGTATTGTTCCAGAATACTAGAATATAAAAACGACGAAATTTTGCAGCCTAGAAAAGTTGGTACAAATGAAGATGGGGATGCCTTTCGATATGGTATATTGAAGCTATACCATAGATTAAGCTTTCTTTATAAAGCTTGAAATTAACCAAATTGCTGAAATACGGAGCTTTGATCGTACTTTGTTCTAAAGTAGTCGCTCTGCATTTCATTTTCTTTTTGAGCTTATAATGAACTTCTAAATTTTTAGAAGAAGAAAAGTCGGAAGAAAAAATCTGCGTGTCGTCTGCGGCAACGCTATCTAAAGTAATACAGCTGCTGAAAGTATAAATCGGCGAATACGTTTCGGTGCCTCTGAAAAAACAAAGCAACGAAAGTAGAACGATATATATGAACTTAGTGGGTTTCATACAACTACAGCAGGAATTACAATTTTGGTCCTTAAAAAGTGGGGTTAATTATTCTTTAAAGTGCGCCAAATATAGTAATTTGAAAAATAAGGTTTCTTAAAATTATTCTAAAAACTATGAGATTTAAAAATTTGATAATAATTGGGGTTGGTTTTTAGAGGGTTGATTATTTTTGTTTCGCTATAAGTTATTATGTAAATGATTTATGCTTAATGTATTTTGAAAAAGCTGATATTTAAGTAGTAGATTTTAGATTTAAAATTAATAAATCTCTATACTTGTATTCATTTTAAAGTTAGAGACTTTCTAGATGCTTTTGTTTTTTAAAAGCGTTTAAGGTGGCGCAAAGTCAGAGACATTTGCGCAGCGTTAGCAGGGAAGACTTCGGAGAGCTGGGGGCTTATACTTGGCAACTTAATACTATTGGTGCTCCAGTAAATATTCCAGCATATGATTCTTATAGAATCGAAGTTGGACTTTGGAATAAATTATTAAATGGATTTAATTAATTATGAATAAACTTTATATAGCAGTTATAGTTGTAATTTGTTTAGCATTTACACAAAACAGAAATGATTTTGATTTTAAAATATTAAATAAATCTCTAAAAGCAGGTGATTCTATAATGTTCGATATTAAAAATAATACGAAGGAAAGCTATTGTTTCTTAATTGATATTTCATTCTCTTGTGTAGAATATCCAGAATATTATTATAAGAATTCTTTTTTTTCACCTATGATTGAATTGTACAATAAAGATAATATGCAAGTGAATGAATTAATATTTACAAATAACGGTTCAACTGATTTTAGTAAAGATGAAAAATCAAATGGTTTCAATAAGATTTTAGGGATTAGTAGAAGTATATGTGGGAATTTAAAATTATTTACAATTAAACCTAATGAAATATTACATTTTAAAATTCCGTTAAGTTTTGTTAACTATTTAGACGATAATACTTTTAAATATTATGTGTTAAAACGAAATGAGTATTATTTACAAATAAATTATTTACAAGGAGAAAAATTTATTAATGAAAGATTGTCTAAAGAAAAACGAGATTCTATTTCTAATAAAGGAATAAAGTTTTTTAATGGTCAATTAAAATCAAATAGGGTTAAATTAAAAATTAATGTGGAAGAGTATAATACTGCTTTATTAAAATTAAAAAAAAATTAAGTTGGTTTATAAATTTTAGTAACGTTGAAAATGTATAAAGTTTAGTAATATAAACATATCGGGCTCTCGATCTGCAAAGAGTTCTAAAACTGAAAAGCTGCGCAAATGTCTCTAGACTTTGCGCATTTTTTGTCTTAGAATTTCTAAACGTAATAAAAGTCTTCGGCTTTTTACGATGACATCTTAAAAAGTAAAATCACTCCACAATACTAGAAGAATCCTTAATCTCAAAATCAGCATATTGCCAAGCAGTATCAAAAGAGGTTTTAATTTGTAAAGCCTCTTTTTCTTTTTTCTGTAGCGTTAGAGCATTATAAAGTCCGATTAAGGCGAAGCCATTTTTTGGAAGCGTTTGTAAATCTTGTCTGTAGATTTTTTCAGCTTCGGCATATTTTCCAGCTTTTAGTAAAACAGTTCCTAAATAATGTCTAACGGAGAAAAACCAATCTGGCGGTTCGTTGTAGTTTAATTGATCTTCAATTGCTATTGCTTTGTTTAAAAGAACAATCGCTTTATCCAGATTATTCTTTTTTGCTTCAACTCCTGCTGAAAGAACATTGGCAGAAATCTGAACAAGATCATACGTGGTATTGATATTCCAAATGGTAACTTCTTTTAAGGTTTTGTCTTTGGCTAATTGGTTCAGAGAAGCAAGCTGTTTTTCGGCATTGACAATATCATTTTTCCCGAGATATGCCATTCCTTTGGCATAATGCCAAATCGCGTTTGGATATACGAGATCATTTTTAGGTTGCGAAATCTCCATAATTTTATCCCACATCGAGAATTTTACAGCGATATAATACGGAATGCTATAATAATGCTGTAAAGTTCCCCAGCCAGCTTCGCGCATGATTTTAGGTGACATATGTTGCTGTAATATTTGTGCCGATTCCCAAGCTAATTTTGAATTTCCTTCTAAAGCCGCTGTAGCCACTAAAAAATGATAATTGTGCGGATAATAGGCTAGAGGATAAGCGCCTTGTGCATTACAGGCAGTGGAATACAAACTATCAATTCGAATCGCTTCAATGTTGGAAAGCGTGCCTTCATGATAATCTCCTGTTCGAATGTAAATATGAGATGGCATATGCACCAAATGTCCCGAACCCGGAACTAAAGTTTCTAGTAATTTAGCACTTTTAAGTCCATTTTCTGGATGAGTGGAAGCTTCCACAGCATGAACCAAAAAATGATGCGCGCCAGGATGCTTCGGATTTTTTTTAATTAATTCGTTTAAAACAGCCAGTATTTCTGGAGTCCATTTTTTAGGTATTCCAGTGCTTTTTTCATACAAATCCCACGGATGGAGATTCATTTGAGATTCCGCGTAAAGCGCACCAATATCTGGATCTGAAGGAAACTGAGTATATACTTTTTTCATTGCTTCGGCATACGCTATGTCAAGCGGTTTTCTATCAGCAGGAGGATTTTTAGCATAGCGAACTAATAATGCATCAATCATAGCGATTTCTTTAGGAGAACACTTGGCAGAAAGTTTTTTAGCTTTTTGAGCCGCGTCATAAGCACGCTGAAAATTATCTTCTTCCATTCCAGCATTGTAATTGGGACCTAAGACATAAGCAAAACCCCAATACGCCATAGCGCAATTCGGATCTAAACGAGAAGCTTCGTAAAAGGATCTCGCAGCTTCAGCATGGTTGAATCCGTACGCCAACATCATTCCTTGGTTGAAATATTCCTGTGCTTCTGGATTATTGGTTGTAATTTTAAAATTCACACCATCAAGACCTTTAAACTTTGGCGCTTTTTTGTTTTGGCTGTACCAATCTTTATCGTTCGTTTTCGGAATGTAACAGCCTTGTGTGGCATTAACTTTAACAGATTTGGGCTCTGTGTTTTTATCTTTACAACCAACCAAAAGAAGAAAAACACCAATTAGGAAGTAATTATATTTCATCGCAAAATGTAATTAAAATTGGATAATCAGTGTAAAAGCTTTGTAAGTAGAATGATTTAGATGATTCGGAGAGTATTAAACAAAATTAAGTAAAAAATGAATGTGATTTGTTTAAATTATTGTTTTTCAGTGTTCTATGGTTTTTGTGTGCTTTGTCTATATTTTAAAGTTTCACGCAGATTAAAAAAGATTTAAGCCGATTCCGCGGATTTTTTTTTTAAATTTCATCTGCCATATCTGCGAGAGAGAAAAATAAAAAAGTTATGCATTGGCTACAAAGTTTACTCCCGCAGATCTAGCAGATTCAGCGGATTTTTTTCTTTTTAAAATTTTATCTGCCATATCTGCTAAATCTGCGAGAAAAAAAATAAAAAAATCTGTGTTGATTTGCTTAAATCTTTTTAAAATCTGCGTGAAACAAAAAAAGGTTTATACTTTTCAGCATAAACCTTAGTTTCTATAGTTATAAAACAATTTCTTAGTTTGTCCCGGCAGCAACTTTATCTACCAAAAACAATAATTCGCCAGAAACGGGTTTAATCAATTGCATTGGGTATAAAGTCGGATTGTATTCGCCAGTTGTCACTTCTTTCAAAGCGTGAACTTTCTTTTCTCCAAAAGCCACTACAACAATTTTTGCCGCTTTATTGATTAGTGGAGCAGTAAGTGTAATACGATACATTTTTTGTGGAGCTAAATAATAAGCATCAACCCATTTAGTTTGCTCCTCTAGAACTGCTTCGCCTGGGAAAAGAGAAGCCGTGTGTCCGTCGTCTCCCATTCCTAGTAAAATCAGATCAAATTTTCCTTCTTCGCCTAAAATAGTTCTAATAGACTTTTCGTATTCAGCGGCATAATCCTCAGGAGTTACGCCATCTTTGTACATTTCAAAAATGTTCTCTTGCGGAATAGGAACATGGCTCAATAAAGTTGAATAAGACATTTTTGCATTACTCAAATCATCATTTAACGGAACCCATCTTTCATCACCCCAAAAAATATAAACTTTGCTCCAGTCTATTTTGTTTTTGTAAACATCAGAAGCTAATAATTTGTAAATTCCAGCAGGAGAAGAACCTCCTGTAAGAACAGCTGTAAATTTGCCTTTTGCAGCAATTGCTTTCTGAGCCGATTCTACAAAAAGATCTGCAGCTGTAGTATTAATTTCTTCTGTATTATTATAAATCTGTATCATTTAAAACTTCTTCTTTTGTTTGTGTATTCGGAATCCATTTGTGGCCTTGACGCGCCAACAATTCGTCAGCTTCTTCTGGTCCCCAGCTTCCTGCTTTGTAATTTGGGAAATTCTTAGGAGCAGTTGTTTTCCAAACTTGCTGAATCGTATCAATTGCATCCCAAGCTTCTTCCACTTGATCCCAACGCATAAATAGAGTAGGGTCTCCTAAAAGTGCATCTGCAATTAAGGTTTCGTATGCTTCTGGCGACATGGTTGAACAAGCAAAATAATCAAAAACCATTTCAGCAGGTCTTAAAGACATTGATAAACCTGGTTTTTTGGTCATAAACTGCAGTTTAATGTCCATTGAAGGCTGAATGTTGATAATCAGTCGGTTTGGTGTCATTCCTTCTTTTCCATAAGAAAATGAAGAATGCGGAACTGGTTTAAACTGAATAATGATTGAAGATTGTTTTTCTTCCATTCTTTTCCCAGAACGCAAATAGAACGGAATTCCTTGCCATCTCCAGTTGTCCAAATAGATTTTCATTGCCACATAAGTTTCTGTATTAGAATCTGGTGCAATGCCTTTATCCTGACGATAGCCTGGAACTGGAACTCCTTTTATTTCACCCGCATCGTATTGACCTCTTACAATATAATGATCAACTTCTTCCGGTTTAATACGACGAATTGACTTTAAAACATCTGCTTTTCTATTACGAATGTCATCAGCATTTAAAGAAGCAGGAGCTTCCATAGCCGTCATGCATAAAATCTGCAGCAAGTGATTCTGAATCATATCTTTTAAAGCGCCAACACCTTCGTAGAATCCGCCACGTTCTTCAACGCCGACTTCTTCTGCAACGGTAATTTGCACGAAATCAATAAAATTACGGCTCCATAATGGCTCAAACATCGAGTTTCCAAAACGGAAAGCCAAAATATTCTGAACCGTTTCTTTTCCTAAATAATGATCGATTCTGTAAATCTGCTCTTCTTTGAAAGTTTGCGAAAGCATTTCATTCAACTCGATTGCAGAAGCTTTATCGTAACCAAAAGGTTTTTCAATAATAATACGGTCTTGCTTTGGATTTGCCGCCAGACCAATTTTCTTGATATTGCTCGAAATTGTCGAAATAAAAGAAGGCGTAATCGAAAGATAGAAAAGACGATTAGAGCGTTCGCCAAAAGCCAGATCAAAATTGTTGATTTTCTCGTTTAATCCGATGTACGATTCTTCTTTGTCAATGTCAAGACTGTGGTAGGTAATGTGCGAAAGAAACTTTTCTGTCTCAGGATCATTAACCCCTTTTCTTCTTGAAAATAAATTTAGATTTTCTGCCACATAAGCGCGAAAATCTTCATTGGTTTTTTCAGCTCTTCCAAGAGCAATAATCTGAAACTGTTCAGACATACGTCCGTCAAGATACAGATTTTGAAAAGCGGGAAAGAGTTTTCTCTTTGCCAAGTCTCCGGTTCCTCCAAAAATAACAATGATGGTTGGATTCTTTAGTTTATTTTTAGTCATTGTGTGGTTTAGTTGTGTTGCTTTATGTTGTTATTCAGTCCATTGTGTATGGAAAACGCCCTCTTTGTCGATACGCTCGTAAGTATGCGCTCCAAAATAATCTCGCTGTGCCTGAATTAAGTTAGTTGGAAGATTAGCAGAACGGTAAGCGTCAAAATACGATAATGAATTCATTAATCCTGAAACCGGCAATCCTTTTTGAACTGCAAACTGAATAACCGCTCTCATTCCTGATTGGTTGTCTACTAATTTTGAAGCGATTCCGCCATCCAAAAGTAAGTTTGGCAAATCTGCTTTTGCCACGTATGCTTTTCTGAAATCTTCTAAAATTGTCGCACGAATAATGCATCCGCCACGCCAGATTTTAGCAACCGTTTCCAGATTTAATCCGTAGTTGTATTCTTTAGAAGCCGTGTGAAGCTGAGCTAAACCTTGAGCATAAGTTACAACGATAGAAAAAAACAAAGCCGATTTTAAAGCAGCAATAGCTTCGCTTTGAGAAACGTTTGTTTCATCAGCATTCCAAACTAATTTCTTAGCTGCTTCAATTCTTTCAGGTTTTGTTTTAGACATATCACGCATGTTAACTGCTGCGTCGATAGTTGGAACTGGAACTTGTAAATCCATTGCATTTTGCGAAGTCCATTTTCCTGTACCTTTAGATCTTGCCCAATCTGAGATTTTGTTGATTAATTGCGTTCCGTCTTCATCTTTTTGTTTTAAGATGTTTCCGGTAATTTCAATCAAATACGATCTTAAATCATCTGTCTGATTCCATTCAGCAAAAGTTTTCTGAATCGTTTCATCATCCAATTTATAACCTCTTTTCATTAAGTCATAAATCTCAGAAATCAACTGCATGATTCCGTATTCAATTCCGTTGTGAACCATTTTTACGTAGTTTCCAGCAGAACCGTTTCCTAAATATTCAACGCAAGGTTCGCCGTCTACTTTTGCTGCAATCGCTTCAAAAATAGGACGAAGTCTTTCATAAGCTTTTTGATCGCCACCCGGCATCATAGCAGGACCTAAACGTGCTCCTTTTTCACCTCCAGAAATTCCCATTCCGAAGAAGTGAATTCCTTTTTCAGACAGTTCCAAAAATCTTCTGTCAGTATCTGTAAAATAAGTGTTTCCGCCGTCGATAATGATGTCTCCTTTATCCAAGTGAGGCAATAAACTAGCGATAGCGCTGTCAACTGGTTTTCCAGCAGGAACCAATAACATAATCGCTCTTGGCTGCTGAATAAGCTCCACAAAATGTTTTACATCTGTCGTTGCTTCAATAGTGTGATTGGCGTCGGCTTCTTGTTGAAGTGAATTGACTTTTTCGGTGTCTAAGTCTAAACCTGCAGCCGCAAAGTTATGGCTGGCGATATTTAAAAGTAAGTTACGGCCCATTACACCGAGTCCTACAATTCCAAAATCAAATTTGCTCATAGTTTTCAATTAACTAAATTATTAGAAGAAATGTTTTAGCAGCAAAAAGTAAGAGAAAGTATGGTAATTCTTTTTCATTCAATGTTTTGCAGCAAAACAATGGTTATTTTAATCTTACATTTCAAAATGTAGACCGCTAAGTTAGAGAAAAATGCTGAAAAATGAGGGGTAAAATCGTTCACTTTTGGTCTTTATTGTGATACTTTTTATGTGTAAAAATTACGCTTATTATTGCTGTTTTTCAACTAAATCGTTGTAATACTGCTAATGCCATTTGCGAATACTTTTTTTTAAAGCAGCTTCATGTTAGTAAGAAAAAAGAAGTAAAAAATTATAAAAATGATTATTGAAAATATATGAATTGAGGTATTTTTGAAAACTCAATTATTGGATCCAAGATTTGATTCATTAAATTATCATATCCCTTTTATATGCCAAGTAACGCAAAGCTTGTTTTCACAGTCATTTTCTTTATCATTTCGAGCATCTTTTTTAAAGTAAATGCGCAGTCCATATTAGAAAACGAAATATCTGTTCATGCAGACAAGAAACCATTAAGCAATGTTTTGGATTTAATGGAAGAAAAAGGAAGTTTTAGATTTGCGTATTATGGCAAACTGGCTGTAAAAGATAGCATCGTTAGCATTCATGCTGATAATACTTCCATAAAAGGAGTTTTAGACCAGTTGCTGGGGGCCAAATATGAATATAAAGAATCTCCAGGATATATTATTGTGCGTTACGCTCCTTTAGAATTGGCTCTTGTATTGGAGAAAAATACCGTTATGAGTGACGGACAGCAAATTGTAATCGGTTATATTATAGATACAAAAACGAACAATCGCCTTGAGAATGTGAGTGTATTGGAGAAAAATGCACTGCTGTCTACATTGACCAATAAAGATGGTTTTTTTGAACTTCGATTAAAAAATGCACCTCAAGCCATAGAATTGACAGCAGTTAAGGAGAATTATAAAACGGTGACGATGGTATTTCTTTCTGAAATTAAAATTCAGATGGGAGACAAGAAGAATAAAACAGATTATATTGATGGTGATTTTTCTGAAATTGAAAGATCAGGAATTGGCCGTTTCTTTATTTCTTCCAAACAAAAAATACAAGCGCTCAATCTGGGCGGATTTATTTCTAAAGTTCCCGTGCAGGCTTCTTTAATTCCGAGTATCAGCACGCGAGGAATGCTGAATACGCAGATTGTCAATAATTTTTCGCTAAATATATTAGGAGGTTATAATGCTGGAGTTCGCGGATTAGAAATGGCTGGACTTTATAATATTAACCGTATGAATGTTGATGCGCTTCAAATGGCCGGAATATTTAACACCGTTGGAGGATCTGTAAACGGAATTCAGTTAGCCGGAATCTATAATAATGTTTTTGGCAATTTAAGAGGATTGCAGATAAGCGGTATTCATAATAGTGTGAAAGGTTCGCAAGTTGGTTTGCAAATGGGGGGTATCTATAACAATGTATATAAAGACTCAAAAGGGCTTCAAATTGCAGGAATTAGCAACACTGTAAAGGGGTCGCAAAACGGATTACAGTTTTCAGGGATTTGCAATATCGGAAAAGACACAGTGCGTGGTGCTCAAATTACTGGACTTTTTAATTATGCTAAAGAATTACAAGGAGTCCAATTTGGATTAGTCAACATTACAGATTCGCCTTCTGGTTATAGTTTTGGTCTCTTAAACTTTAAAAAAGACGGTTACAAGAAAATCAGTGTTACAAGCAACGAAATTTCAGATATTAATCTTGCTGTAAAAACAGGAGATCATAAAATGTATACTATTTTGATGGCGGGAAGAAGCGATCGAAAAGACGAAGAAAATCTTTTTTCTTTTGGAATTGGACTAGGAAAGAACATTCCGTTAGGGAAACGCTTCACTTTTAATCCCGAATTTAGCACACAGTATCTTTATTTAGGAAATTGGGATATCTATAATTCCTTATCCAAATTTGATTCCTCTTTTTCTTTTCAATTGTGCAAAGGCGTAGCAATATCCGCAGGTCCTTCTCTGAATTTTTATTGGTCTGAGAAACAAGATAAAGACGGTAATTTAAATACTTCGACATTTGTTCAAGATCGTACTAAACACTCTACTATAATCAAAAATAACAGCAAAGATATTCTGGGATGGATAGGATGGAGTTTTGGATTGACTTTTTTCTAGGAATTTCTAATGATTTCCGAACGATGTGATTATTCTCTTTAATGCTTAAACTTTGACTTTCTTGTCGAATAATTTTAAACACATAGAGACATAGATTTTTTTTAACCCTTAAAGAGAAAAAAAGAAACTAGTTTCTAACACATAGTAACTATGTGAATTAATGAAAGTGAAACGCCTTTTATACGCAATCTGCATCTATGTTTCTATGTGTTTAAAACAATTTTAGCGTCTCTCTTTTTTTTCTGGCAGATTCCGCTGATAAAGCAGTTTTTTTTGATTTGTATAATCTGCAAAATCTGCGCAATCTGCGGAAGACTTTTTTAAGAGTTTCGAATAATCTCCTCTCGATGCGATTTTCCCCATTTGATCATTTCTTCAATTACAGGACCAAATGATTTGCAATACGGCGTCGATTCATATTTCACCTGAATTTCGGCATCGCGATCTTCGGTTCTTTTAATGAGCATGTTCAATTCCATTTCTTTGAGCTCTCGCGAAAGCATGCGTGTCGTGATTCCCGGAATACTGCGTTCGATTTCCCTAAAACGATGATTTCCGTTGCAGATCGAATTGATGATCGGCAAACGCCATTTTCCGCCCAAAACATGCAGCGTGTCCTGAAGCGCCTGTACTTCTTCTTTCTGGTTTCTTTCCATCTTGCTTAAAATTAGTTTGGTATACTCCATTATACTGGTTACAAAGTTATACCATTTTGAATTTAAATTTGCTAAATAAATTTTAAATAATCAAAAAGATGGAAAATCTAAAAAATAAAACAGCCGTTATAACAGGGGGAAACAGCGGAATAGGTTACGCAACAGCCAAACAATTAAAAGAACAAGGAGCAAACGTCATTATTACAGGAAGAAGAAAAGAAGCCATAGAAAAAGCAGCTTTAGAACTAGGCGTTACAGCTATTACAGCAGATCAATCGAATATTTCAGATATTGAAAAACTGGCAGCTCAAGTAAAAGCCGATTTCGTTTCGGTTGATATTTTGTTTATCAATGCGGGAATCGCAGGTTTAGGAATGATCGAACAAACCACAGAAGAATTGTACGACAATATTATGAATGTGAATCTAAAAGGCGCTTTTTTCACTTTAAGCAAATTTATCCCGATTTTGAAAGATGGCGCTTCGGTAGTATTTCTTTCTTCGAATACTGCGAGTATGCCAGGTCCAGGATCTTCGGTTTATTCGGCGAGTAAAACGGCTTTGAATTCGTTTATGAGATCGGCAGCTTTAGAATTAGCGCCAAGAAAGATTCGTGTTAATTCGGTTAGCCCAGGACCAACCCAAACCGAAGTCATGAACAAAGTAGGTTTAGACGAAACCACCGTAAAAGGCATTATGGATGTGGTAGTAGAAAAAGTCCCGCTAAAACAAATGGGAAGGGCAGAAGATGTGGCTAAAATGGTTTCGTATTTGAGTAGTGAAGCTGCGGTGTTTATGACTGGAGCTGATGTTATTATGGATGGTGGGATGAGTTTGGGGTGATTTTTTTTGAATTTTTGATGAATGAGAAAGAGCTTGTAGAAAACAAGCTCTTTCTCTTATAAAAATCTATTTTGTACTAATAAATTGTTTAATAATTCTTCTAATTTCTTCTTGCCATTTTAATACTTGATCTTCTACATTAATCAAAACAACACTACATATTTTATTATCATGTTTGCCATCTTTTTTTAGATATACTCCTGCTTTACTATTTTTATTATCTCCTGGATAAACTAAAGCTACTTTATTAGCATCGTAATATTCATGATAGACGTACATTTGTCTTAAGTCATCTGGAGAAGGGTTAAAACCATTTAGATTTTTCCATTTCGTATCTAATACAATATTTCCATCATAAGTTTCAATATAGATATCAGGTTTTATTGCAGTTCTTCTGCCATTTTGAGGTTTCCAAAAAAACTTTGACGATTGCGCTTTTACTTTAATGAAATCAGTTGTGTTTTTCTTTAAGCTTGCATATATAAATTGTTCCCATAAAAGATTCATATCAAACATCAGAGCCAAGACATGGTTTTTTCCTTTGGTTACATCTGGATGATATTTGAGAAGTAATAACTTTGCAATTTCAATGGCTATTTGATAATGCTTATTTTTTCTATTGTATATTAATTTTTCAAAAGTAGAATCTGAAACTTTTATATCTGGCATTTCAGGAAAATTCAATAATAAAACACCAATTCGACTGTGTAAGTCATTATTGCTATTGATTTTTTTTAGTAATCTTAAAGCTTTATAAATAATGAAATGTAAAGTGTGTTCAACATCATATGTAGAATGACGAACATAAAAACGTTCTTTATGAATTAGATTCTGTTGAATGTGTTTGCTAAACTGTAAACTCCCTTTTAAAGTAGTAATATTTTCTTCTTTTTTTCTATATTTTTTGACCAATCCATTATGAAATAGATATTCTATTTCTTTAATAAATAATTCAAAATACAAATCAAGAATAGTATTAGGCTTTATTTTTAGGTTGCTGTTACTCGTAGATTTTATATCAAAACTTCCTACAGTCCTTAGCATTCCAATTAATAAATTACGCCATTTTTTGTCTTCTTCTTTCGAGTGAGGAATTTTGTCTGCCTTTGGCAATACTTCTATTAATGTATTACCAACTTGAATAACGCCAACATGTTCATTAAATTGAACGCCATTGTAGACCAATTTATAAAAAGGTTTTCCATTACCATAATAACGTTCTAAAGCTTCAAATTGATCTTTGGTGATTTTCTTTTCACCTTTATCAAAACGAAGAGTTTCATGTTCAAATACAACAATATTTTCTTTTATTTCAGCCAAACTATTTATTCATTAGAATTTTAAGAGCTTTTTCAAAACTCATAATTTCTCCATGTTTATCTTTAAATATAATCTCCTTGTCTTTTCTGTAATCAATAATTTCATAAATATTTTTGTTGTCGAAATCATCTGGAGCATCATAAAAATCAGCAAAAATATTTGTTGAGGCTTTCTCTTCTTGTAAGTGAACAAATCCCTTTCCTAGTACTAAACCTAGTTTATTGTAATCCCCAAAGAAATATTCTTGTAATAAAGGAATAATATTTTTATAAAAGGATTCTATTATTGAATTCTCATTTTTATTAAGTAAGTAAGAATGCCCTATTTTATGATCTTTGTCCAGTAGTTTCTCAATCCTTAAATTAATAGTTTGAAGTATATCAGAAGCTGAATATCCATAAATATTATTTTGTAAGTCTTTTAAATCGTAAAGAGGAGGCATTTCTTCAAAACAAAAACGTCTTCGTAAAGCTGTGTCCAGAGCTTCAATACTTCTATCTGCTGTATTCATGGTACCAATGATAAATAAATTAGGAGGTACTGAAAAATATCTTTCAGAATACGGTAGTTTTACAATTATTTCATCTTGGGTTAGTCTTTTTTCTGATTCGATAAGTGTAATTAATTCACCAAATATTGATGAAACATTTCCTCTGTTAATTTCGTCAATGAATAATCCAAAAGGCGAAGCGCCACTAAATTTTTCTCTTCTTTGATCTTTAGTGTAATTTAAAATGCAGTCTGATAAACTTGAAAAACCCGCTAATTTAGCAGCTTCATCGCAACATTTGTAAAAAATACCATCTCTTACAAAATAGCTTAAATCAGAATTTTCTTGATTCTCCTCATTTAATCTTGGCTTTATTCCCTCTATAAAATCTTCATATGTAAAGGATTGATGAAAGGTTACAAACTCAAAGTTGTTTTTTGTTTCTCGTTTATTTTTAAAATTTTTAATTTCATTACCTAATTCGCATATATCAGTAATAAGTTCTTTTTTTTCTGGAATTATCTTCCAAAGTGAATTAGAAAATTTATTAAAAATTAGTGGATCCGTACGTTTTGTATAGTCAACCGTTTTGGACTCCTTTATTGTATGCTGTGAAAGTTGTCCCCATAAAGTTTGGTCAATACTTTCAGTATTGGAAGCATTAAGTTTTATTTTTATAAATTGATGTTCTTTGATTTGTGGAACTGACATTAATTTGTTTTCCACATATAATGTAAGTGCAATAACTTGCCACCAAGTTAATTTGCTTATTTTTTCTATTAAAAACTCTTCTTTTGAAATAGCTTTACTGTTCTCAATAAATTGCGAACAAAAATCATGCTTTAATTTATGGGTTTTTCCAGTTCCAGGTGGGCCGTAAAGAATTTGGTTTAAATTTTCAGACATAATTTTATTTATATTTGTGCTTGTCATAATATTGTTTTTTAGCTCAAATTGAGTATCAAAATAGGGTATGAATAATTTGGCATTTGCTTCTTTTACTTCTTTAGTAGGTATGATAATACATGTAGAATTATCATTGGGTGTCCACCATTTTTTATCATCATTATAAGGCTCTTCTTTAATTGCTTCCGAAATAATTTCGTAGGAGCGCTGTAGCCAGCCATCATCACCATAATCCTCATATTCACAATAGGTAGCATCGCTTGTTATTCTGCCTATTACTTCTAAATTGCTGTTACCTCTGCACATATAGAAGTAATCTCCTATTTTCATTTCTTTTTCAAATGTCTCTCCCTGCGTTTGGGACGAAACTCCTTTTGCTTTAGTTTGACTATGAACTATGATTAAATAGTTGTCGTTAAAGTAAGTAAAGGCTTTATCATCAATATCCTTTGGACTCATTGAAACTTTAAAAATAGATTCGTTATCATTTAAATCAACTACATTCAATTTAGATTTCCCATCTTTTTTCTGATAAACACGTTTGTTGAATAAGGTATCATGATATGTAAAGAAAGAGGTGAACTTGAATATTCCATTATCATTAATCTCTTTTTTTATTTTTTCTATCCTTGAGACATTGTTCGATTTAAGACTTTTACGTTTATAGTTTTTATTTTTCTGAAGTACTTCATCAATTAACAGTCCTTCTATGCTGATGTTAATGTCTAATTCTTTTGGAAAGTCAATTAAGCCTTCTTTAGAATTACTTTTAACATTTTGAAAACCAGAATTAACATCCAATATAACAACACGATCATGTTCTTTAAAAGTTTGAGATAATGCATTATATTTTTCTTGTGATGATAAGATGTAAAAGTTAATGAAATTTTGTTTTTTTGCATCGGCTATAAGCTGATTTAGATCTAACTGTAAAGGGTGGATGAAAGGCTGAAAGTTGGCCTTAACCCTTGAAATAAGTTCTGGGTATGCACTATTTAGTCTTAGAAATTGATCATTTTGGCAATTAATTTCCTCAATATTTATACATAATAAACTCTTTCCATAGTTAACTTCACTTATTTTTCCTATAAGTAATTTATCATTTGAAATAAAAATTGCGTTATCATTTTCTTTTAGTTGTCCATATATATTATCCCAGCGATTACTAGCAGGATCTCCCCACAGGATGGTTCTATTTATAGAATTATATTGGCTTAAAATACTGATTCTTGTAAGTAAAGTTTTTGTCATTATAGAGATAATTGAAATCGATGGTTACTTTTAAAAAGATAATTGTTTATACAATAATAATCAATTATTAAAGACTATTTAATTTTCTTTAAAACAGTCAAAAGCTTAGGGATTTTATCAACCTGAGTTTCAGTCCAAAATGTATAATTTAAAATTTTATCATTATCGTAGCTATTCAGTTTTATTGTGATTCTTCTGGTTCTTTCATTAACAAAATAATACATTGTCATTTCCTTTGCTTTGAAAATAAATTCAGAAGATTTGTCTTTAAGTTTTAAGTCAAGATTTGGAATAACATTATCTTCTACAAAATTTATAAATTCTTCAATTTCATCGATGCCAATCCAGGCTGTTTTATAAATATCAGGGTTTTTAATATACATATCTATTTGCAAAGCATTTACTTTTGTTCCTGCTTTCAAGTCAATAACTTCAATTGGATAAAAGTTTACCACTTCACCAATTCCAGATTTAAATTCAGCTGTTGTGTTCCAATCTTTGTTGATTCGAGTAAATTGAGCTTTATCGATAAATTGTCTTGTTGTAGATTCTATGTTCTCTTTTTGAGCATATGAAAAAATAGAAAATAGAATTAAGCTGGTTAAAAGTAGATTTTTCATAATTTAAATGTTTTTATCTTGTTTGTACAAAGATTTTTCTTTTGTGGATGTTATTTTTATGGAAATCCGTAAACTGTCATAATATTTTTAGCAATTCTAATAATAATATGAAACAGAATAATGAGTATTTACACGGTATTTTCCCTAAATAAAACAAAAAAAAACAAAACCCTCAATCTTCTTTCGAAGACCAAGGGTTTTAATTTTTTCAAAAAAGAATAAACCTTTACTCCAAATCCAGATAAGGATCTAAAATTTCGGCTAGTTCATTGAGCCAATAGAAGCTGTCTCCAAGTTTGGCAGCGTTTAGCTGAATGTTTTCTTGATCGTTTAGAACGCCCAATGCGAGGGTTAGATTTACCTGTCTTATGGCTCTCGCCATATCGAGTGGGTCAATTCTGTCGTTGAAGAAATTCATTAGACCGATTTCGGCTTCTTTTGAAAGGGTTTTGGTACTCATAACTCTGTAATTTAGGAAATATAAAACCCATGTAGCTTAGGTGTCCTACGCTTACAGAAGCGTTACGGTTGTTTCCAATGCCGCCACCATACCACATGGGCAAGAAGTTTTTTAAGTATCATAATTCTGTAATTTAGGAAGCGCAAATATATTAAAAAAGAAGTTGGTTTAATAGTATTAAAAGTAGTATAATTCTTAAAATTGTTTTTCCTCGGTTATAGTGTAGGTTAAAAAATCTATAGCATGAAACTGCCCATCTGCATAAAAGGTTTTGTTGGCAATTTCTTCTATTTGTTCTTTTGGCATCATGATAATTAGACTACCATCTGATTTTCTAATTTCATCGCCCATTTTTTCTAATCTAAAAAGTTCGAAATTAATTCGTATATGACAGGCATGATTGGTCATGTAATTTCCATAGGGATCGCGATAACTAACATTGCTGTCTTTCAATGAAAAATGAGCGCTGTTTTTGGAGTTATGAAAACTGCAATTGCCAATGCTTCCCATTATGGTAATACCGCAGATTGTTTTTATTGCCATCTTAGTTAGTTTTGTCTTGTTTTCTCACTACTGTTGTTTTTGATATCCTTATCAGAATGAAACTCGTGGATTAAATCGCTCTAGGTAAGTATGTTTATTTTAGCAAGAAAAATATAAGCTCCTTTATTTTAAACGCAACTTTTCCATATATGGATTTTCTATGACTTCTAGGATATATGTATTAACTTCTATTATTGTTGACACTTTGGATTTTATTTGCTTGCCAGTAATTTTTCCTGTTTTTAAAAATCTTTCAAAAAGGATATAATATAAACCGATGAAGATGCCAAACAGAAAGACTAGCAAAAAATTTAATAGGCTAAATTCGTTTTTCTGAATTTTAATATATTCATCTATTTGTGCAGCCGTTATGTTTGGATATTCTTCTAGTCTTGTTGTTAGATATTCTGAGTTACGATCAGTGGCTATCTTTTCAATTGTTTCTACATTGCGATTGTGAATAAAAATAAATTCTTTTCCCGAATTTATATTATTAACATTGTCTTCGAAACTATTAATAAGTAGAATAGATTTTTTCAATATGTCAATTTCTCTCTCTGTAATCATTGTTTTTATTAATATCATTTGCGTGAACATCATGTTCACAAGTACATCATTATTTTAATCTACTAGCACAACGGGTTATCAAACTGGAATTTAAGTGTTTTTGTTTATTATTAATCTTGGGAATTTATTTATTAGGACCACCTATCCCTGCTTTATTCCATATTTCTTCATCTAAAAAAGCGCCATTTTTATCATATTTTCTAATTTCCGTAGTGTGGGGAGTTTCAATTGTTATTGTTTTCTCACCATTTGCTGTAATTCTAACTATTTCAATAATGTCTCCGCAATAATAAACATCACTGTCATGAATCAAACTATTCTTAAAATCATATAAAGTAGCTTTATCTACAAAACCATCTGTCACTATGTATTTAATCGTATATGTTTCACCACTCTTCATAAACTTTTCATCAAGTTTTCCGTCAATTTTGCCAGCTTTATTTATTGAAAATTTTGTAAAAAAATCGTCGTATTTAATTATGTAATTTCCTTCTTTTAATATTGTGTCTCGAGCGAGATCATAACGGTTTTTATATTTACTAGCCAGAACAGAAAACTTATAAGTTACTGAGTTAAGTCTAACTTGAAAATTCTCTTTATTTAAGGGTGAGAAATCAATATCTTTTTGTTGAGAGAAAACGAACTGTTGTGTTAAAAACACGAATACAATTATAAATTTCATATTTTTTAGTCTTTAATTTATTTTGCAAAATGTGTTACGATATTTTGCCGAATTGTTGTTAATTCTGCTTAGTAGCATGATAAATTTTACGTAGCTTTTTACCAATTAATTTTTTTTGAAGTATAAAAATTCTCATCCTTACCTCTCATTGCCTTAAAATCAATTGAATCTTGAACTTTATTTAAACTATTTATTATATCCTTGTTTTCAATTCTAAATTTATCATACGTTACTAATTTTACAGTGTCACCAATTTTTAAATGATCAATTGATTTATTAATTTTATACTTTTTAAGTAAATTATAAGCTTCAGCTTTGGAAATTAGACGATTTCTTTCTTTAATAATTATATCGATAAAATTGTCCTTTGGAATTTCATCAAAATTTAAATTATAAATTAGTTTTAATTTGTTTTTTTTATTGCAAACCTGATAATCAGTAATGTCGTCTAGAAAAACTTTCCCATTTGCACGATAACGCCAAACTATGTAACCCACATTCGAAGAATTTATAATAATTCTAAATTCAGTAGGAATACTTAAAACTACACTGTCTTTCATTGAAGGATTTTTCAAACTTGGTATAAGTGTTACCATTTCTTTTGAATCTATTTGTTTGATTTCTATAGGTTTTTTAGTTTGACAAGAGACTAATAATGCCAAGAGAATTAAAAGTGAAAATCTATATCTTGTTTTCATGGTTCTGTTTGTTTATTAGTTTATAAAAATAGTATCTACGTATGTTAAATATTTATGGGTGTTTTCATCTTCTTTTGTGTAATGCAATAAGGTGAATATAAATTTACTTTTGTCATAATTACTTTCTATATAATGTTTCTCTTTTAAATCGGTCAACTCTTTTAAAGTTTTGATTTCACCCTTTAATAATTTATCTAATATTTTTTGGTCAATTTCTAAACACTTATAGTCCCCATATCTATCTGTATTAAACATTTCAGAACGCGCTAACTCATAAATACCTCGAATTCCTATGTCTTTTGCCCGTTCAACATCATGTACCACAATACCATCCCATACTTTTTCAATAGGTTTACTAATGCTTGGATAAACAATTGCATTTAAAAAATCTAGAGGAGCAAACATAGTAGTGATTGTTTCTATTTTTTTTTCATCCATTGCAAAACTTAATAGATCTAAAGCTTGCAAGACATAATCTAGTTTTTCTGCATTTTTTAATAGCGCATTAACAGCTCCAACCTGCACAATACAATCAAGTAGACTTACTCATTATTTTGATTTTTACCAATTGATTTTTTTGCTTACATAGAAAAAACTTCCATCCTTTTTCATAGCTCTAAAATGAATGGAATCACTAATCTTATTAAGCTCTTGAATGATTAGTTTGTTTTCTTCTCTAAACTTATCATAAGCTACCAATTTTATCGTGTCAGTAGGTTTTAAATTATCTAGTGATTTATTTATGTGGTATTTTTTCAATACTTGTTGAGCATCTTTTTTGGAAATTAAATGATTTCTTTCTTTTACAATGATATCTATTGATGCACTATTGACTGGTTTATCAAAATCTAATTGGCGTATTGACTTTGTCTTGTTATGTTTATTATAAACTTCATAATCGAAATAATCTTTTTCAAGAGTTTTATTATTAACTCGATAAATCCATGCAATATATTCAATTGAAGAATTAATTTCTATTTTAAATTCTATCGGAAAACTAATCCGAATACTATCTTTTATTTGTCTACGATCCATAAAATTATCTTCAAATGTTACCATTTCCTTAGAAGTAGTTTGTTTAATCTCAATTGGCTTTTTAGATTCACATGAAAAAAATAATAGAGAAATTATAATAATGATATAGGTATGTTTCATAATTGAATTAGTTTATAAAAATGGTCTCTATATATGCTATCTTTTCATCTATTTCCACGTTTTTTTTTGTATAATAAAAAACAGTATAAATTAAACTAGTTTGATAATCATAATTATTAATTGATTTTCTAAAATTTTCTAGATTATTTTCTAAATCTTTTAGTGTCTTATATTTTCCTTTCAATAAATTATTTAACATATCTTGGTTTATTTTAATATATTGATAATCACCGTATGTATCTCTGCTAAACCATTTTGCTACTGCTAGATCAGATATGCCTCTAAGACCATTGTCTTTAGCTTGTTCAACAGCGTCTACAACCATTCCATCCCAAACTTTTTCAATAGGTTTGCTTATGCTTGGATAAACAATAGCATTTAAAAAGTCTAAAGGAGCAAACATGGTAGTGATGGTCTCTACTTTTTTTTCATCCATTGCAAAACTTAATAGATCTAAAGTTTGCAAGACATAATCTAGTTTTTCTACATTTTTTAAAACAGCATTACGAACCCCAACTTGTTTAAAATAATCCAATTGACTTATTCCTTTAGTTGTTATAAGTTTTCCTTCTTTTCTATAACCAAAATTGACTGCTTGGGTAATTTCATAAAGTTGACCGCTGTTATCAAATACCGGTTTGGTATAAAGCCTTTTACTAAATTCTATTTTGCCCAAATTGTTAACTAGATATCCTTTTTTAAGTTTATTAACCGCTATAGAATACCTCAGTTTATCGCTGTATTTGACCATTTTTTCGCGAACATCTGTAATGGCATTATTTTGAATGTCATCCAGAATAGTATCCATTATTTTTTCTAATTCTTTAGATGGTTCTACAGTCGCTACGATTCCTGCAGAGAAAACAATAAGCTCTCCGTCTGCAGTTCTAATTTCTGGAAAACCATAACCTTCATAAGCTGGCTTTATAAACAAAGTAGTTTTTGAAGGATATACATTAAGTATATTTGTATTTGAAGTCCAGGGTTTACCATTATATTCCCAGGTCCAATAAAAGTCTAGACAGCCATTCTTAAAGCGTCCAAGGTCAGCCACTAAATCATCATACCATTTTGGATTGAGAAATAATTTAACTGTCATTTTATGAGTTCCGTTTACTTCTCTTACAACGGCATTTCGATAAACTTTTTTACCGTCAAATGTATCATCGTCGGACAAAAGCCATTTTAAGCTATCTCCATAATCTTCATCCCAAAGCTTAAATGTTATATTTGTACCAATTGGTATATCATTACTTACAGTTAATTGATAGTATACCGTTTCTCCGAGATTTGACCTAGACTTAGTGGCATCCTTTTCCAAATTTCTCATTCCCTCATAATCCGATGTCCAACAGCCTGCAAAAGCAATTTCAGGTTCTTCTTTAACTGGTCTTGGTTCAGGTTCTCCATAAGTATATTCGGGCGCATAATAATCGATGCGCCCATTGGAGTTTATTTCTATTTCGTTGGCAAAAATTCTTGTAGTTCCCCTTACATTATAAGTGGCATTACCACCGACACGTCTAGTTTTAGTCATAATTTTTAGTTACTAATTCTGTCAATTAATTTTGTCTCGTATCTTCAGCACTATTATTTTTTATAGTTTTATCGGAATGAAACTCATGTCCATTTTCACTATTTGAAGTATCTTTTCCAGCAACAATATAATTTTTGTCCTTCTTGACATCTGAATTTAAATTACCTTCTATATTTTCATCATGATTACCGCCAACATAAAACATACTATTGCCAGTAACATTAGTATGTAGCATTCCGCCAACCATTGTAGATTTATCTACTGTAGCATTTTCAGAAATATTCATTCCCGCAGTAGTTGTAATACTCTCGGAAGCATTTATAATTAGATTTTTACAGTTAAGCGTTAGTGTTTCAGGTACAGTGATTGTTGTGCTTTTAGTTTCCTCATTTAAATGAATTTCATTCCCACTCGGGTCAGAAAGCCAGATGCCCACTTTTTCAATAAACTTGAAAAGCTGTCCAAAACGGAGTTTCCAGCCTTTAATTCGGTTTTCGGTATCAAAGAAATCGGGCATTTCTTTTCCGTTATAATAGGTGCCAGAAACATACGGGCGTTCCGCATTGTTGGCTTCAAAACTTACTTGAACCTCTTCGCCAATTTCGGGTCTGAAATAAAGTCCTTTGTCTGAGCCTCCATAAGGTTGAACGACACGCATCCAATCGCTTTTAGTTGCCCAGCCATTCCAGAAGAATTCCACTTTTATGCGTCCCATTTTTTCGGGATCATTATTGTCAATTACTATTGCGGGCTGGCTTTCGGCAGAAGCAAATGCATTTACGTCTGTGTAGTGCGGTGCTGCAACATCGGCAGGAATTGCCTTAAATTTGCACGTATAATTTCCGTTTACTTCAGAGCAGTGAATAATTTCAACTGCTAGTAAATGGTGTTCTACGTTTTTATTTTCAATAGAAAAAGTCTGTCCCAAACCTATAGGCAAATAGGAGGTGCCACTGTAGAATATGCTGTTGGCATCGCGTCCTGCGGTCTGCATTTTCACCATTTCGTCAATCTCGTCCTTGTTTTGAGCATTGCTGGTATATGCGCCGTTTTCGAGTCCGGGTCTTACAATATAAGGCTGTTTAAAAACAGCTAGCGTGGCAAATCGGTCTCGGCTTCCTTCAGAGGTTTTTTCTGCGCCATTTTTTATACTAGAAGCGCTATTGTAGTCATAACTGCTGAACGAAGTTTTATGTGAAACCAAATTAGCTTCGATGCTAAAGTTATGCAGCGAAGATTCGTTTATAAGTTTTATTTCGGTGTTTTTAATTTGACCAAACTGCATACGCATTCCGTCAAAATAAAACCATTGGGCATAACGTGCAGAAAGGCGTTTAAGGAAATTAAAACTTGTTTCGTTGTATTGCGTTTTAAAACTGAATTCTTTTGTATAAGTAGGCACAATGGCTTCTCTCTGATAAAATTCTCCTGAATTTTCTTCTGCAAAAATCTCAAGTCCAATCTGTTGGAGGTTCTTCTCGCGAAAGATTCTGGATTTTGGCATATCATCAAGAGCAATGGTATGACTTGTTCCTGTTACATGTAATCCAGCAGGGCTTCCGTGCAGATCGATAGAACCTAATTTTGTAATTCTGCCTTTAGACATTAAGCGTATTCCGTTTACTTTGAAGGTGAAAATTACCTCGCTGCCAATGTAATTGCTAAAAGCTTTCTCCTGATCTTGTGGGGCAATAATAGGTTTTCCTGTGTATTGCCAAAAGAAAGAAAAATGGTGATGGGCTGCCATTTTTTGAGAAAGCTCAAGATTGTAATAGATAACATTTTGGGTAAAGCCTTCTATAGTGATATGTACTTGTTCTGTGAATTTTGACATTTTTTAGAAATTTAAATAAGGTATTGATTGGTTAAATTGAAATCTATTTTTTAAGAATTTGACATCGTCAAAAGCCAATTGTTTGGCAGTAAGTTCTATTGATAATAGCGTTTGAATTTGATCGTGCTGTTACATTTTCTTTGTTGATTTATAGTTTGCTAGGAAGCTCATTATGTTTGTTTTAGGTTAATTTGATGCAATAGTTTTGCGATCCTTTATTTTGATATAGAGGAGAATAATGGGATTTCTAAAATGTAGTTGGATTTACTGCTGGTATATGCGCAGTATTTTTAGTGCGGTATTATGGTAAATATAGACAGGGAGAAATAATAACAAAGACCTCTAAAAGACAAAAAAGTAATAGAATAGGGTATTTTGAGAAATCCTTATCATTAAACAACAAAAGCGATCCGTTTATGATCGCTTTTGTTATTCTAGTCTATTTTAAAAAACATAATTCAGAAATAACCAACACAAAGTTTTTCATTAGAAACTAAAAAGAAAAACGCAGCAACTTAGTATCTTAGCATCTCAGTACCTTAGAAACTAGAAAACATGACCATTCAGCAGTTAAAATATATTGTTGCCTTAGACGAAGAACGGCATTTTGCAAGAGCTGCCGAAGTTTGTATGGTAACGCAGCCCGGACTTACTATTCAGTTAAAAAATCTGGAAGAAGAAATCGGAATTAAGATTTTTGATCGAAATAAAGTGCCGTTGACACCAACCGTTTTAGGAATTGAAATTATTAATAAAGCCAAAAAGATACTTCGCGAAGTCGATGAAATTCGTGATTTTGTGATCAACGAAAAAAATCTGCTGGAAGGAGAGTTGAAACTTGGCATTATTTCCACTTTATCGCCTTACTTGATTCCGCTGTTTATTCAGGCCATGAAAGAAGTGGCGCCAAATGTGCATTTTATTATTAAAGAAGGCTATACGGGGCATTTAATGCGCGATTTGGAAACGGGTGCAATTGATGTTGCGATTATGGCTACGCCAACAGGAAATCCGAATTTAATCGAACATGTTGTTTTTAAAGAACCGTTTGTTGCTTATTTAAATCAGACGCATCCTATGGCGAATGATGAATTTTACGAAATGCAGCCCGGCGACAAAACCGAATTGTTATTACTGCATCACGAATATTGCTACAACGCCCAATTATTAGACATCTGCGGACTAAAAACATCAGATAAAATAAAGGAACAATTTACGTACGATATTAATTCGATCGAAACCTTAAAAAATCTAGTTCGAGCTCATTTAGGATTTGCAATTATCCCTAAACTTTCGACCTTAAATGAATCAGGCGCACTTTTTAAACCTTTCAAAGAACCTGTTCCAGTAAGAGAAATAAGTCTTGTAGTTTCCGATTCTTTCTCCAAGAAATTATTACTAGAGAAAATGAATGAAGCCATCTGGAATTGCCTTCCTGAGTCATTAAAAAAAGATTTCTCGTATAAGAAAATCCGCTGGAACGATTCGCCTTATTTTATTAAAGCGATTAGCAAGCTTTAAAAATTTTCAATAAAAAAATTCCAAATTCCAAGCTATACAGTAATTGGAATTTGGAATTTTTTATTTGGAATTTCGTCCTAATCAATTGGAATTTTTACGTCCAGTTTGTCATTTCGACCGAAGGGAGAAATCTCCACAAGTAGCTCCGTGTAGAATGTCGCCAATCTTTGTAGAGTTACTTGCGGAGATTTCTCCCTTCGGTCGAAATGACAAATATTATAGTTTTTGTCCTTCTGAGCGAAGTCGAAGAACACGCAAGTAGCTCCGTGTAGAATGTCGCCAATCTTTGTAGAGTTTCTTGCGAAGATTTCTCGTTCCTCGAAATGACAAACTGGGCGTTGTAAACTAGCGACTAATCATTCATAACTCATAATTCATAATTATTTACTCGCTTCAATAATCACATTCGCCACTTTCTCTGGCTGAGAAATAAATACCACGTGGCTACCTTTAATTTCAGTGATTTTTGTGTTAGAGCGTTTGTACATCGCGTACTGAATACTCGGAACAATACTTTTGTCTTCAGTCGCTACGATTCCGTAAGAAGGTTTAGTTCTCCAAGCGGCTTTAGTAATTGGTGTTAAAAAACCTTGCGCATGAAAAGCACCTTGCGAAGCATACATAAAATCGGCTTGTTCTTTGCTCAAATCTCCTGCAAAACCAGCGTGAAATTTAGCTTTGTCATAATACGCAATTCCTTTTTCGTCTGGAGGCAATACACCATTTTCAGGGGCTGGAGGAGCAGTTTGCAACCATTGAACAGAATTTTCGCCATTATCAGGCTGTAAAGCCGCTACGTAAACCAAAGCCGCTACTTTTGGGTGATTTCCAGCTTCTGTAATTACCGTTCCGCCCCAAGAATGTCCAACCAAAATTGTTGGTCCGTCTTGTTTGTCTAAAGCTAAATTTGTGGCTTTAACATCATCTTCCAAAGAACTCAACGGATTCTGAACGATGGTTACATTATAACCTTTTTTAGTCAAAACCTTGTATAAACCTTGCCATCCAGAGCCATCTGCAAAGGCACCGTGAACTAATACGACATTTTTAATTTTAGGAGTAGTTTGTGCGTTTACGTTTGTGAATGCTAAACTAAAAATTAGTACTGCGAATGCTAAAAAGCTTTTAAATATTGTTTTCATTTTTATAAATTTTTAGATTGTTGATTTTAGATTATTTGTTGAAATTCCGTTTCCTCACAGTTTTGTCATTCCGAGGAACGAGGAATCTCCGCGAGTAACTACGTCTGGAAATTCGCCAATCTTTGTGGAGCATCTTGTGGAGATTTCTCCTCCGTCGAAATGACAAGATTGTGGGTACTTGGAATTTGGAATTTTTGTATTGGGATTTATTTAAAGTAAAGTGATTGATAAAGTAATCTCAGTATTCAGCAATTTAGAAATTGGACAAATTTCTTTTGCTTTTTGTGCGGTTTGCTGAAACTCTTCTGCAGAAATTCCAGGTACTTTTCCAGTCAATTCTAACTGAATTAAAGTGATAGTTCCGTCCTCAAAAGTTACTTTAGCCGTTGTGTCTAAATCTTCTGGAACAAAACCCGCTTCAGATAATAAAAAGCTTAATTGCATAGTAAAACATCCAGAATGTGCCGCTGCGATTAATTCTTCAGGATTGGTTCCAACACCTTGCTCAAAACGAGTTTTGAATGATAATTGTGCATTATCTAAAGTGGTGCTTTGTGTACTGATGGTTCCTTTTCCTTCCATTCCTGTACCTTTCCAGTTTGCGTTTGCTCTTCTTGTAAATTTCATGATTTCTATTTTTTTAAGTTATTTTTTAAGATGTTCAAATCATTTCTTTGATTTTGATGAGACAAAGGTATAGGGAAGGTGTTTATTAATCAAATTAATAATTTTTAGTATTTATAAAAATAATTTATAAGTATTGGTTTGATTGAGGTTAGAACGCAAAAGACTTTAAATAATAATTTTTCGAAAACTTCCTTATGAAAATGAGTGCCCTAGCCCTGATAGGAGCGGCATCCTTTTTCTTGCTTCTTTAGCAAGGAAAAGATATAGCGGATAGCAGGAAACAGCTCCTAATTAATATCAATGCTTGACTTTATAATACTTATTTAGAAACAGATTTAAAATCTCAGTTAGAGAAAAGAACGAGCATTTAGGTGCTTATTTGGTTTCAAATTATAATGTGAAACAAAGTAAGTGGCTGATTTGTAGTTTTATTTATGCGGTGAATTTAATTTTATACGAAAGAATTTTATAAGACGATCGAGAAAATAAGTTTTCAATGAATAATCTAACTTTTAAATTTATGAGAAATGCTTTTCTAATATTTGGAGTTTGTTTGAGTGCAGTTTTGTTCTCCTGCAAAAAAGATAAAGATGTTGAGCAGTCAAGTTCTGAAACTGGAAAGTCTGAAACTGCCGACTCTACATTAATTGCCGATCGTGGCTGGCCTCGTGAAGCTGAAAACAACGGGACGAAATTGGTTTATTATCAGCCTCAGGTAGACGACTGGAAAGATTTTAAAGAACTTACAGCGCGAGTGGCTTTTTCGCTGACTCCAAAAGATGGAAAACAGGTTTTGGGCGTGGCTTCTTTGAAAGCTGAAACATTGGTAGACAAAGACAATCGAAGCGCTTTTATTAAAAATCTTCAAGTAACCGATATACGTTTTCCTGCTCTGGACAAAAAGAAAGTTCCTGAAATGGAAAAGCTGTTTAAAGAAACGCTGCCTCAGAGTGGAGATCCTATTTCGGTAGATCGCATTTTGGCTGATTTAAGTCATACTAAAAGTCCGCCAAAGGGAATTGCAGCTAAAAACGATCCTCCAACTATTTTTTACAGTACCAATCCGTCGATTTTGCTTATTGTGCAAGGCGAACCGGTTTTGGTGCCTGTCGAAAAAACAGATATTCAATATGTGGTGAATACCAATTGGGATTTGTTTTTTGATAAAACCACAAAGGATTATTATTTATTGGTGGAGAATATTTGGCTGACTTCGAAAAATTTAGCGGGCAAATGGACTAAAACAACCCAATTGCCTTCGGGTTTGAGCAATCTGCCTTCGGGACAGAATTTTGATGATGTTAAGAAAATGATTCCGCCGCCTTCATCTGGTGGAGCACCAGAGGTTTTCTACAGCAATAAACCTGCAGAATTGATTGCCATAAACGGAAGTCCGAAGTTTGTTAAAATCCCAGGAACTAAATTGTTATATATTGACAATACCGAGAATGATGTTTTTGCCGATGAAAACAAAGGCCAGTACTATGTATTGTTGTCTGGAAGATGGTTTAAGTCTAAAGAATTAACTGGACCATGGAGTTATGCTAGTAATAGTCTTCCTGCTGATTTTGCTAAAATTCCTAAGGATTCTCCGCGTGCGAATGTATTGTCCTCTGTGCCTGGAACGCAGGAAGCGAATGATGCGGTAATGTTATCGCAAGTTCCGACAACGGCTATTTTAAAGAAATCGGATGCTGAGGCAAAAGTAAAAGTATCGTATGATGGCGGAACGCCTCAGTTTAAACCTATTGACGGAACAAAAATGCAATATGCAAGCAATACGCAAGAGAAGATTATAAAAGTGGGTGATTTGTATTATTTGTGTTTTCAAGCGGTTTGGTTTATGTCAACAAGTCCTAACGGACCTTGGAAAACATGCGATTCTGTTCCGAAAGAAATTTATACGATTCCGCCAAGTTCGCCAGTATATAATGTTACGTACGTAACGCAAACCACAACCGATACAACGGTTGAAAGCAGTGCAACAGCGGGTTATTTAGGCGCTTTTATTATTGGTGCAACATTCGGCGCTATCTTAACTTATGGCACAGGATGGTATTATCCGCCTTATATGTATTACGGCGGACTGTATCCGATTTATCGTCCGTGGCCTTATGCGTATGGAGGAGGAGCGGTTTACAATCCGTGGACGGGAGGTTATGCCGCTGGAAGACGCGTTTATGGACCTTATGGAGCAGCTGGAACTTCGGCTTGGTATAATCCTGCAACAGGAAGATATGGTCGTTCTGCAAGCGTACAAGGCTGGTATGGCGGACGCACGGCTGCAAGCACTTATAATCCGTGGACGGGTAATTATGCGAGAACCAATCAAGGGCATAACGCGTATGCGCAATGGGGACATTCTGCAGCTACAAACGGAAATCAGTGGGCGCAGACGGGTCATATTACAACCCGACGCGGAACTGCAATTGGTTATGAAACTTCGAGCGGAAATAAAGGTGTAATTACACATAGAAGAGGCGGAGGAACTACGATTCATACCAATAATAATGTTTATGCTGGTCACGACGGTCACGTCTATAAAAGAGATGCCAACGGAAATTGGAGCCATTATAATAATGGAAACGGTGGCTGGACGCAGGCAGGAACTTTGGGTTCGTCTAAAAAAGGGGGTGAAGGAATTCAGAATAGAGCTAATCAAGGACTTGGCGCAAATGGCGCTGGCGAAAGGATTCAGCGAGATAATCAAGGACTTGGTGCCAATGGTGCAGGAGAAAGAATTCAGCGTGATAATCTGCCAAAAACTGGTCAAAATTTAGGAGGTGAAACCCGAATGGGAGACGGAATGCAACGTGATAATTTCCCTAAAGCAGATCAAACGCTTGGACAACCAAATAAACCGCTTGGTGAGGCAGGTCATCCTGATGTTACACGAGATCTAGACCGCTCAGCTTTTTCAAGAGATCGCGGCGAAATGCAAACTCGAAACTTTCAGAATATCCAAAGAAGTGGTGGCGGATTTAATGGCGGAGGCTTTGGCGGTGGTGGCTTTAGAGGCGGTGGAGGTTTTAGAGGAAGAAGATAAATAAGTGAAGGTTAATTAATTCAAAAAAAATCAGGAATGGCAGAAATGCTAAACCTGATTTTTTTTTGAAAATTTCAATTTTTGAAAACTCAAATTTCAAGACAAAGAATTGGAATTTGAAACTTTAATTTTTTTTCGGATTTTCCTTATATTTAACATTCAAAAATCAGATAAATGAATTCTAATAAACTTTTACTTGGTCTTTTGTTTGCGGTGCAAATAGTATTTGGGCAGACAAAATCGGATTCTATTTTAAAACAGCTTAGTAAACAGCATCAGTTTGCTAAAATGGACAGTTTTAATAGCAAAGAAAAGGGTAAAGATTATTATTTCTATAAGGGATTATATGCCAATGTGTGTAACAAGCCGAAGTTATCAAATCAGTATTTAGATAGTTTAAAAAACAATGAACTTATAAATACTTATGAATTTGCCAAGTTGAAAGATGATAACTACATCAAACTCTTTAGTTACAATTCGGCTTATATGGCTTCTAAAGTTTTAACGATGAAATTTCAGCAGCGTTTTACCAAAGAAGAACTTCAGGATGAAATAAATACGCAGCAAATTTGGAAGACGCTTAGAGGTACTAGACGACAATCTATAGATAAGTTTACTAAAATTACTGTTGCCGCTGTAAAAGACAAAGCGGGTTTGATTACAACGGAAGTTAAAGCAAAGGACACTGTCTCTCATTTTGTTTTTGATACTGGGGCAGGAATTAGCTGTATTACAGAAAGCATAGCGAAAAAAATGGGAGTTAAAATACTTCCAGACCATAATATTTCGGTGGAGAGTTTTACAGGACAGAAAAATAAAGTCCGTATTGGTGTTGCGTCGGAGATTAATTTAGGAGAATTGAAAATTCATAACGCAGTGTTTTTAGTATATCCAGATAAGGCTTTTACTTTTGCAGATGGAGCGTATGTGATTAACGGAATTATTGGTTTTCCGATAATAAAAGAGTTAGGAACAATTACTTTTGAAAAAGATAAATTGACGTTTTCTAAAGAATTAGAATCAAGTGCCAACGAAAAAAACTTGTTTGTAGACGAACTCAGAGCGATTGTAATGTTGAAGTATAAAAGCAAAACCCTGCCATTTAATTTTGACAGCGGTGCAAAAGTAAGTTTGTTTAATAAAGCGTTTTATGAAACATTCAAAACCGATCTTGATTCTATAGGTACTTTAGAAACGACAAAATCTTCCAGCGCTGGTGCAGAAGTTGTTTCGACTGAAGTTTTGGTTTTAAAAGATCAGCCAATATCACTCGGAAATAAAACAATTCAGCTTCCAAAAATGGAAATTGCTCCAAAGGATTATGGCGTTTATGGCGAAGTAAACTATGGGAATATCGGTCAGGATGTTCTCGGCCAATTTGAAAAAGTCGTGATTAGTTTTGATGGTAATTATTTGAAATTAGAGAATTAGAATTAGCCACAGAACAATTATATAAATCAGGATAGTAATAACATACTATACCTGATTTTTTATTTTAACCTTAAAGAGCGCTCAGATTTACACAATGTTCATAAAGCTTCGGTTAATATAGGTTATCAAATCCTTTTTAATCCTTTTAATCAGTGGCAAAAAGAAATAAAGGCAAAGCTTTGCGTTCTTTGTGCTTTTACAAAGTCCTATAATTAAAAATCCTTGCGCCCTTTGCGGTAAAAATCCCTCTCATTTTACATCTCACAATTCACAACTTACAGCCTGTCCATTTCACCCTGAAGTTTGTCCGTTTCACCTATTTTCTGATTTCGTACGAAGGGTTATCGAAATACTTTTGACGAAGAAATTAACAGAAAAACAAATAATTTAAATCAGAAGTTATGGAAACGAAAAAACAAAAAACATGGGTTATAATCGCAATTATTGTTTTAGGAATCATTGCCTTTTTAGTTCCGAATCAGATTACAGCACAAGGAGTAAAACGCATCGATTTGCAAAAACATGATCTTAGCACTCCAGGAAAAGAAATGGTACAAGCAAGAATCGATTTTGACGGACATTCTGCATTTGGAAAACATTCTCACCCAGGCGAAGAAGTCATTTACGTTGTTGAAGGTTCACTAGAATATCAAATTGAAGGTGAAAAACCAGTGACACTAAAAGCAGGAGAAGTGCTTTTTATTCCGGCAGGAGTAGTTCATTCTGCTAAAAACAATACAAATGCCAAAGCATCAGAACTAGCAACTTATATCGTAGAAAAAGGGAAACCTATTTTGACGATGAAGAAATAGTTTCAAGTTGAAATGCTGGTAGTTTTTTAACGCAAAGTGCGCAAGGGATTTTCGCAAAGGACGCGAAGTTCTGTTTAAGGAGAATGTCAGTAGACATTAAGCTCGCAAAGTTTTGTGTTGAAATTTTAGCCACAGATTAAATTGATTTTCACAGATTTTAATCATTTTAATCCTTTAATCTGTGGCAAAAAAAGTAAAGTTTAGAAGATAAATCTTTGTGAACTTAAAAAAAACTTAGTTTCAACTCAAAAATCTTTGTGCTCTTTGCGAAAAACCTCTGCGCACTTTGCGATGCAAAAACAAAGCTTGTCCATTTCACCCGCAACTTTGTCCACTTCACCTTTTTTTACCTTTTAAAACAAGCATTGTCAAGATACCTTTGACGAAGAAATTAACTGATAATCAACTAATCAAATAATAAAAATTATGAAAACACTATCAAATATTCTAATCGCTATTCTTTTTATGAATGCAGCTTTCACTCAAGCACAGACTTCACAGAAAAAAATAATTGAAGTAAATAGTTCTTTAGGAACTTTAAAACAAATCAACGCCGGATTATTAAACGTGGGCTATACTGAAGCAGGTCCGTCAAACGGAACGCCAGTAATCTTGCTTCACGGCTGGCCGTACGATATTCATAGTTATAACGAAGTTGTTCCGATTTTAGTAGCAAAAGGATATCACGTTTTCACACCTTATTTGCGTGGATTCGGAACAACGACTTTCCTCTCAAAAGACACTTTTAGAAACGGTCAGCAAGCGGCTTTGGCTAGTGATATTATCGCTTTCATGGATGCATTGAAAATAGATAAAGCTGTAATTGGCGGTTTCGATTGGGGAGCTAGAACAGCAGTTGTAGTATCGGCACTTTGGCCAGAACGCGTAAAAGGTTTGGTTTCTGTAAGTGGTTATTTGGTGGTGAATTTAGAAGCAAATTTAAAACCGCTTCCTCCGACAGCTGAGTTAGGATGGTGGTATCAATATTATTTCGCAACCGAAAGAGGAAAACAAGGTTACACGCAAAACACGTACGATTTTAATAAACTAATCTGGAAAATCGCTTCTCCATTATGGAACTTCGACAAAGCAACTTACGATCAAACAGCTCAGTCTTTTGATAATCCAGATCACGTAGCAATTGTGATTCATAATTACAGATGGAGACAGTCTCTTGAGGCGGGAGAAGCAAAATACGATAATCTAGAAAAGCGTTTGGCGGCAAAACCAGAAATTAAAGTTCCGACTATTACAATAGGAAGTGATTTTGATGGCGCTTTCGCGGATGGAAAAGCGTACGCAAACAAATTCACAGGAAAATACGAACACAGAATTTTAAAAGGAATCGGACACAACGTTCCGCAAGAAGATCCAAAGGCGTTTGCACAAGCGATAATTGATGTTTCTAAATAAATTCCAATTTTTTAAAATTCCAAATTCCAAATTCCAAATTGAATTGCAATACCAATAAACATATCACATTTTATAAATAACATTTCACACAAAAAATCATGAGCACAAAAATTTTATACACAGGAAAAACACACACAACAGGCGGTAGAGAAGGAGCTTCTCAAAGTTCAGATGAACAATTGAATATCAAATTAAGCGCACCGGGATCTTCGCGTCCGGGAACAAATCCAGAGCAATTATTTGCAGCGGGATGGTCGGCTTGTTTTATTGGAGCACTTGGAATTGCGGCTTCTAAACTGGGAGTTAGACTTCCAGCTGAAACTGCGGTAGACGCTGAGGTTGATTTATGTGTAACCGAAGGCGAATATTCTCTTCAGGCAAGATTAAACATTAGCCTTCCAGGAATTGATATCCAAACAGCAGAAGCTTTGGCGGCTCAAGCGCATCAGACTTGTCCGTATTCTAAAGCAACTAGAGGAAATATAAACGTTGAGATTAATATTCTTTAAAAAGAGTTTTAAATTATAAATTATGAGTTATGAGTTGAAGCGAAAACTCCATTCTTAACAAACCTAACAGGTTTTTAAAACCTGTTAGGTTTAACAAATTAGAATTATGAAAAAGATAAAATTATTAAGTGGCTTTATAATGCTGTTTCTTCTGATTGGAAATAGCATATTCAGCCAAAACAATTCAAAAGGTTTTGCGCTTTTAGAATTATATACTTCAGAAGGCTGTTCGAGTTGTCCGCCGGCAGATGAATTGTTAGGGAAAATTCAGAACGAATACCGTGATAAAAACGTTTATGTATTGGCGTATCATGTCGATTATTGGGACAAACAAGGCTGGAAAGATATTTTCAGCAATGCCGATTTTACTAAAAGACAATATGATTACGCTCAATTTATGGGCAAAGAACCAATTTATACGCCTCAGGTAATCATTAACGGAAAAACAGATTTTATCGGTTCTCAAGAAACGAGTGTGCGAAACGGAATCAAATCGGCACTTTCAAAACCAGCTCTAGCTAGTTTAAATCTAGAGTCAAGTCAAAATGCTAATTCGCTTTCTGTAAATTATAATGTAGAAGGCACTTCAAAAAATAGCCGTTTATTGATTGCAATTGTTCAGAAAGAAGCTAAAAGCAACGTAAAAAGAGGCGAAAATGCGAATCGGGTTTTATCGCATTATCAAATTGTTCGTAATCTGCAATCTGTAGATTTAAACAAAACCAAAAAAGGAACAGCGGCAATTCATCTTCCAAAAAATTATAATGCACAAGATTTTGAAATTATTGGGTTTGTTCAAGATATGAATTCAGGTGCTATTTTGGGAGTTAAGAGAGCTTAGTTTTTTATTTCACGCAGATTGTTTTTAATCTCGCAAAGTCACGGAGGCGCAAAGTTTTTTATTCTCATTTTTTGTCATTTCTGTAAAGGTTAGATAATTCGGTAACAAAA
>NZ_JUIV01000004.1 GCF_004151235.1 Flavobacterium anhuiense | reverse complement strand
CTTAATTTTAAATTTGTCTAAACTTTTGGGTGCAGTCTAATTTTTAGTCCGGCTTTTTTTATTTTCTTACTTTTGAAGTATCAAAATCTCTTTATAAAATATTTGATCGATTGTAAAAGCTGAGCAAGCTTTTACGCTTTGTTTCATCTAGAATGATGGAGCAAAATTTTTTATGTCAAATTTTATAAAGAATATGTATGAAAAATATATCAAAAGTAGCTGTTCTAGGCGGCGGCGGAAGAACAGGAAAATACCTTGTAAACCAATTATTAGAAAACGGATTCAGCGTAAAACTTCTATTAAGAAATCCGGACAATTTTACCATTCAAAATTCAAAAATAGAAATCATTAAAGGCGATGCTATTAATGAAGAATCTATAAGTTTATTACTCAGAGATTGTCAGGCCGTAATCAGTACACTTGGGCAACGACCTGGAGAACCGATGGTCGCAAGTCAAGCAACAAAGAATGTTTTGAATGCCATGGATACTTATGGAATTCAAAGATATATTCTTCTTGCAGGATTAAATATCGATACTCCATTTGATAAAAAAAGCCCTAAAACAATGATGGCAACAGATTGGATGAAAACTAATTTTCCAGAAATTCAGAAAGATCGACAATTAACCTATGATCTTTTAAATGAAAGTAAAGTGGATTGGACGCAAGTACGAGTTCCATTAATTGTTTTCTCTGATGATAGTAATGAAATCTCTGTAAATCTCGAAGATTGTTTAGGAGATAAAATTACAGCATTGGATATTTCAAAGTTTTTGGTGAAAGAATTGACAGAGTCAAATTATATTAGACAATCGCCTTTTATTAGTGCTATTTAAATTTAGAGAAACAGCGGATTTTTCTGCAATCCGCTGTTTATTTTATTCTGATTGGAATTGCCTAACTTTGTTCTTATGAAGTTTCCCGAAAATCTTAATCAAAAAATAGAAAGTTCTAAGCAGCAAAATCTGTTTAGAAAATTGCCTGTTTTTAGTAACCTCATTGATTTTTCTTCTAATGATTATATAGGATTTTCAAAATCAGAAACTATTTATAAACATGCACATGCCTATTTATTGGAAAATGAGATTTTTCAAAATGGAGCTACAGGTTCAAGATTGAATACAGGAAACCATTTGCTATATCAAATTGCGGAAAGTTTTATAGCGCAATTTCATGAGGCAGAATCTGCTTTAATTTTCAATTCGGGTTATGATGCCGATTTGGGATTTTTTAGCGCTGTACCACAAGAAAATGATGTTGTTTTGTATGATGAATTGTGTCATGCTTCGATAAAGGATGGTCTTGCATTGTCTAAAGCAAAATCATATTCTTTTATCCACAATGATTTTGAAGATTTGGAAAATCATATTCTTAGATTTCCAAGTGCAACAATTTACATTGTAACAGAGACTGTTTTCTCTATGGATGGAGATAGTCCAATATTAGAGGAGTTGGTTCAGCTTTCTGAAAAATACAATTGCTATTTGATTGTTGATGAAGCTCACGCTTTAGGTATTTTTGGAGATAAAGGAGAAGGTCAGGCTCAATATTTACAGTTGCACAATAGAATTTTTGCACGAATTGTAACTTTTGGAAAAGCTCTAGGGTGCCAAGGTGCGGCAATTTTAGGAAGCATCGAGCTCAGAGATTATCTAATCAATTTTGCGAGAAGCTTTATGTATACAACTGCGTTGTCTCCTCATACTGTTGCAACAATTTTTGCAGCATATCAGCAATTAGAAAATGAAAAAGAGGTAATTGAGAAACTTCGTGAGAATATTGTGTTTTTCAATCAGCAGAAGAATTTGTTGGGACTAAAACCAATGTTTGTTCACAGTAAATCTTCGATACATTCTGCAATTGTTCCGGGAAATGAAAATGTAAGAGAGTTGTCTCAGCAGTTACAAGATAAAGGATTTGACGTACAGTTTATTCTATCTCCAATTGTTCCAGAAGGTCAGGAACGTCTTCGTTTTTGCATTCACAGCTATAATTCGAAGGAAGAGATTAATCAAGTCTTGGAATTGATTAGGGATTTTGTTTTTTATAGTTAAAGAACAATAAAAAACAAGAAACCCATCGCATAGATGGGTTTCTTGTTATTAATTAAATATAATTTTCTTAGTGACTACGTGGCCATTTTCTAGAATTGCTTTTATTAGTAAAACTTGATTGCTAGAATGTAAGTTTGTAATGTTTAGTTCTTTTGCTTCAATCTTATTTTTGTTGTAAAGCAATTGCCCGCTAACTGTATAGATTTTTACTTCATTAATGTTTTCATTTTTGCTGGTCACTTTTATTGCTTTTGATTTTACAGCAACTATAACTCCATCTTTTACATTTTCAAAGTCATCTGTGCCTAATGTTTTATTTGTATAACGCAGTACAAAACGATCTGGAAATGTTCCAATAGCTGTATTAAAAGTATAATTATCAGCACGCAAATCAGTCACAATACCTGTTGTTTTGTCTTCAAGATAGACTTCCTGAGTGTTAAAAAATCCATCAGCGTGATCAATTGAAATTGTAAGTTGGGTTTCAGCAACCGCTTTATAGCCAAGAGGGATGATTTCTGTATTATCAAAAGGTAAAGCTCTTGCCTGAATAGTTAACCTTTTAGCTTCATTGATGGTGTAAAAATCTATATAAGAATTGCTGGACAATGTTGTGGCATCATAGCTATAATCGAAACTGTTTGTTGCGCCTTCTGCATATCCGATTAGTAATTGTTTAAATGCGTCCTCATCATTACTTAAATTTAGCCATAGACGATTTGCTTCAATTTCTGTTTCTTTTTCAGTAGTTTTGAAAAACTGTGTGTTTTGTGCTTTAACACGCTGCTCATTGGTAAATCGAAGCGATGTTACTTTTGGTTTTAACATAAATGCTTGCCCCACTCCAATGTATCCTGAAGGAGCCTCGCCTCCAGTTGTAGCTTTTGTTGATCCAAATAGCGTTAAAATAGCATAATCTGGGCTACTGTATTTAGCGGTGTTACTGCCATTTTCTTTTTTAGGAAGCGAAACGTGCGTCCAGAAATATAATGGTCCTACATCTCCGTTATCTCTAATAAATTTTCGCCCGTCTATAGCAGACGGATATGGATTTCCAATAAGATAGTATTTATCTGCAGTTGTTGGAATTGTAAAATCTCCATTGTTTGGTGTTCCATAGAATTTTCCAGTGAATTCAGAAGGAATTTGATTGTTAAAAGACTGCGGACCTCTAATACTGTATCCTTTTGTTGGCTCCATTGTCATTTTTCCGTACAAATCTGTTGCCCATTTGAAATCGGAAGTCCAATAGAAAAATTTATCGTATAAAGTTTCTGGAGATAAAGTGTTCATTTTGAAATCTTTATTGTCCACGGGTGATGACCAATAAGTCAAATCAAAACGACGAATACTAGTGGTTCTTTGTATTTCAAAACTTTCAGGGCTTCCAGTAAAGTTTGTTTTACTCGTTGAAGTTTGCAATAATGATCCTCCAGATTGAATAAGTAATTTTGCCCCAGCTCCAACGTTTATATTTTCATCGACTGTTAAAGTAACATCTTTTTTAACAGTTAATGTAACATTTGGATTGATAGTACAAGAACAAACAGTAAGGTCAGATTCTAATACAGTATTTTGATTTATAATTACGGCGCTTCCGTTTGGAATAGTACCAGTTCCGTCATAAACTATATCGGTTTTGTTGAAATTAATGCCAAGATTAGCATCACCGCCATCCTCTCTTAGGCGAATTTCTACTCTAGAATTATTGTTTAAGGCATAAAGTTGGTTGTTATTAATTGGAAACGAATTGTTGTTCCAGCCATTTTGAGAATAAATTAAAATATCGTCAATGTAAATCTCAATTGCATCATCATGATTAACATGTTGCAATTGATAAGATCCGCAATCAAAGCCTTTACGTTTAAAAACGGCTGTAAAGCTATTGTCTGGTATTTGAGAACCTTGCCAGATGGTTGCAGACGAAGGCGATTTGTCCTTTGGCCAATAATTTGTTGAATCAAGATTTAAATTTGGGTCAACATAATAACCAGCATATCTTACATTGGTTAAGGATATATCATTGTTAACGTAGCCATAAACATTCCATACCTTGTCTCCATATTCAGAAGGATTTCCTTTTGGAATACCAAAGAAAAAAGAAACTCTAGAATCGCCACCGTCTTCGTAATACTCAAGAACAAATTTATGTTGTCCAACTGTTAGATTTTGTGTAGCATAGTCTATAGTGAAACCATGGCCATTCCATCTCGACACAACTGGTACAGCTGCATCATCGATATAAAGTCTTACTCCATCGTCACTTCCAATATCAAAATTGTATAAGCCAGCTTCAGAAATATCAGCTAGCATTTTGTATCTGACAAAGAATCTATCAGAAGGAGCTTCATCACAAGAAAAATTTGAAGTTTCACCTGTAATAGTGCTTCCTCCAATATTTCTATCAAAGTTTTTGTTTTCAGTTACTGTTCCTATATAAGTTGCAACACTAGTATTTGGCAAAGCAGGATAAGAAATATTTGGTGGCAAAGCGGCGTTATCTGTTATTTTATATACATAACCATTCCAGATATTTGCTCCAAAAGCAGTTTGGTCACCAATCGGTACACAAGTTGCTAATTCATGTGCTCCCATATATGGTTTTACCCTTGTGCTATTGTCTATGTCTGTTGGTACAACAGCAATTAAAGTTCCTATAAGTGTTTTATTTACGGCATTATTTGCATCTAAATATAAACTGTTGTTTAGAAATAACGGATTTCCATTTTTAGAATTACTATCCTTACTTGTTGCTTCTTTCCATTCGTCAAGAGTGGTTTTTTTATTTGTTGATGTGTAGTAACTTCCAAAGGTTCCAACATACTGTGAGCTATAGTAGTTATTGTAGTCTAATGTAGGGAATTTTGAACGATCTGAAGATTCGAAGTATACTGCAAAACGTTCGCTTCCTGATGTTTGAGCATTTACAAATATATTGTTTCTAATATCAAATCCAGAACCATCTTTTACGTATAAAGCAGATGAACATCCGTTAGGCTGATTAGTTAAAAGTTTTACACTATTATGGTATAATTTAACACCAGTACCATTGTCAATATAAATACCAAAGCCATTTTGACTACTTACCCCGCCACCTCCAGCTGAACTTACGTCAAGGACAAAATTGTTATATAGCAGTTGATTGTTCCCTGTTGTATAAATTCCGCTAGCAGTTACAGCCTGGTCAGAAATTACAGAGCTAATTTTATTATTATAGATCGATGCGCCATTACCCTCTAGTTTAATCGCTAATGTTCCAGTACTAGTTGAGTTTGAAAAGAAATTAGAAACTATGTTTTGAGAAAGCGTTACATTGTCTCCTTTAATGTAAATTGGATAGCCAATACCGTAACCTTTGCGGTTTTCTATATTTGAAATGGTATTGTTTGAGACAGTTCCATCATTGGCATTTTCTAGATATATCCCAGAAAAGTTAAGATTACCATCAAAATTGGAAGGGATTTTTATCTCATCTAATCTATTTCCTATTACTGAATAATCATTTACATTTAAAAGAGAAATACCTAAAAAAGCTTTTGTGCTTATTTTATTATTTAAAATTTTCCATCCAGTATTGTTTTTGTTTTGACCTTTTACAACTATAGCTTGCTTAACATTGACGAATGTTACATTTTGAATGGTGTTATCGATATTATTTGCATTACTGTCGAAGCTATCTCCAGAGGCCAAAATTCCAGTCGATGTTGTTCCTATTGCATCACCTAAAGTGTTTAATTCGATTGTTAAATTTTTAATAGAATTGTTTTCAGACTTTTTGTACAACCAAATTGCAACTCGACTTGAATAGCTGTTATTGATGTCGTCAAAATTGTTGTAAATTTTTAACTTGTTGTCAGAAACTGTATTGTTTCCGTCAATGATAATGTAATCTGCATTATTAAGTGCAATTAAAGCTCCATTACTAACTTTTCCAGAGATGATAATTTCCTTTCCATCATTTGGTCTTATGGTTACTGTGTTTTTGTTTTTATTTTTAAAACTGGTAATTGTTAATTGAGAAGATAAATTTTGATTTTCATCCAATAGGAACTGAATATCTCTATCTATTCCCACATCTTTCAGTTTTTCAATTGCTTCTGGAAGATTTTTAAAATCGGCTCCAGATTTTGAACCAATGACATAATTACGATTCAATTGAGCGAATCCAAAAAAAGGCAATAATAAGAATAAAAGTAAAGTTTTTTTCATGCTAAATGTTTTCTATCAATTTGTTATGCTGGCATAAGACTTTTTGAACCGCGCAAAGATAGATACATCTACGAGCTAGAATTTGTTAGGGTTTTGTGAACCTCGATATAATCGATGAATTGATAAAATAGTCGATGAACTACATTAAAAATTTTAATGTTCGATAAGTATTCCTATAAAACGACAAAAAATATTATAAGAATAATCGTAAAATATTTGGTTTTTTGGGGCTGATCTTTGCGTTTTTAGACTAAAAAACGTCAGATATGCTATAAATTCTTCAGAAATGGAATAATTTACAACTTAAAGTTATACGGTTTTTAAGGCGATTTAATAACAGATGAAGTAAAGCGAGAAGATGTCGAACGAGCATTAATTTTCTCTTTTTTATTGGCAAAAGAAACAAATCTACTTTTCCTCGAGGTCTTTTACTTTTTCATATACTAAGTTACTTTCGAAACCTCTTCGAAGCATATAGTCGCAGAACTTTTTTCTTTTTTTTAAAAGATTAGTTTCCGGAATATTATGCCAACATCTTTCTGCTAGATTTTCGAAAGTTTCATAATATTCCTCAGCAGAAATTTCTTTTAAGGCCAAAGTGATATTTGTTGAAGAAATGTTTCTAGCTTTCAGTTCATTTGTGATTCTAATTTTTCCCCAATGCTTCATTCTGTGCTTGCCTCTAGCAAAGCTGCAAGCAAAACGAGTTTCGTTTAGAAAATTTCCTTCAATAAGCTGTACGACAATACTGTCAATCTCTTCGCGAGTCATATTTAGACTGTATAATTTAGCAACAACTTCATCATGACAACGCTCTTGATAGGCACAAAAATGCTCTAACTTTTGTAAAGCTTCTTTGATGGTAAAAGTGCTGTTCGTCGGGTTTTTCATGCGTTTTAACGTTTAAATTGAATAATGATGAATTAGTTATAAATTAATTCTGAAATTTGTTAATATTTTATAAAAAGAAATAAATTATAACCTTGCGTATTAGGCTAATTTAAATATTTTTGTACGGAATTTTAACATTTTGAAATTCCGGCCTGAAATGCCAGAATTTAACATTTTAGGGTTCAGTTAGTTACCAAAAGAGCATTGTTCTTTGGAAGAAATGCCATTTTTGCTTTAAGCAAACCAAAAACAAATTTAAAACAAATACCTACTGTTATATGATGAGAAAATTACTTTACTCGTTTTTATTTTTCATTTCCTCTAAATCTTTTCTCAAAAGATTAAGTACTCCAAGTTTAGGATTGCTGTGTGTTGGGATGTTTTTTGTGGTTTCTAGTAATTATGGACAATGTGCTTATCCTAGCTCAGCAACTCAAGCAGGAAGTACAGATTATATGTTTTGTATTGATAACTCTAATACAATAACCGCAGGAAGTATTAGAGCGGGAAGATATATTGTTCTAAATGTAATTAGTGGATTTACTTATACTTTTTCTGGAAACATCTTTACAGGGAATGAAGAAATTACCATTTTTAACGCAACAAATAATGCTTATGTAGGTGCCGGTGGTTTTGCTAGTGGAGGAAATACTAATTTAACGTGGAAAGCTACTTTTAGTGGAAGAATAAAAATTCTACTGACAAAAACGGGCTGTGTTAGTGATAATACTAATGCAAATAATTCCCTTACTATTACATTAGATTCCTTAGCAAATAATATAGACGATCAGACTGCTGCTGGAACTGATATTTGGAAAGGACATCTTTATAATTGGACAAGTAATACTTTGCCTCCAGGGGGTTCTTCGCCATTAACACCACCTACAACAACGCCTTTCTCTAATGCAGAATATGCTGGATATTATGATTTTGGTTCAGAAACAATTGGAACGACATATAATTTTAATGGAGATACTGGCTGTTTTAACGTTTTTTCAGATGGAGTGCAACGTGCAAATATTTACCCAGAAACGTTTGCTGTAAGATATAGAATGAAATCTACAAGACCTGCAGGTTGTTATTTAGTGACGCTTAGAGGTGATGATGGAGTTAGGCTATATGTAGATAATGTTAGAGTGTTTGATGAGTGGAAAGAACAGTCTTCAACAGAGTATGCCAATGTACTTGTTTATTTAAAAGGCCCAGGTGCTGGTGGAAGTGATTTAATTTTAGATTATTATGAAAATGGGGGACAAAATCAAGTAAGTTTCAGTATCGTCCCTTTCGATGCTAACTCAAATACAATTGTTGCACCTTCGCCCTCAGTAGTTTGTAGTGGTGTACAACCAAATACCATTGATGGGTCATCTTATTTATATAATAATTCATCAATAAATCCAACAATAAAATATCAGTGGCAGACAGCAACAAATATAAACGGTCCTTGGAATGACATAAGCGGTGCGACACTTGAAGATTATAGACCAGGTGCCACAACAACGACAACTTCACCTGTTGTGAATTATTATCGTAGAGTTGTTTCTGCAGCAGCTTCAAATGCTTCAGCTTGTACGTGGAATAGTAATGTGATAAGTATTACAACTGGAATAGTTGGAACGCCTACAGCTCCAACTTCAGGTTTAGCTTCTAATATTACATGCTCTAGTTTTACAGCAAATTGGAGTTCAATTACTGCGGCAACAAGTTATAGAATAGATGTTGCTACAAATAACAATTTTGCAGCAGGAAATATGGTTGTTAGTAATTTAGATGTAGGATCAGTTACTTCTTTTAATGTAACAGGTTTAAATACGGCCACTACAACTTATTATTATAGAGTAAGGGCATATAATGGATGTGGTGGTACAACAAGTGCTGTTGCTAGTTCTAACATAATTACCGTAGTTTTGACTTCTCCAACAGTAACAATTAGCGGTACTGCAATGGTTTGTCAAAATGCAAGTGCACCAAATGTGAGTTTTACAAATTCGCAAAATTCAGCAATCACAGTTACTTATAAAATAAACGGAGGAGCGAACACAACTGTGAATGTGCCAGCAAATGGAACTACTAATATTTCTGTTACAACTACAGCGAATGGTACTTTTACGTATAGTTTGGTGAGTGCGGCTTATCAGGCAGTACCGAGTTGTACACAAACTCTATCTGGTTCTGCTGTTATAACAGTAAATCCAAATCCAACAGCTACCGCTGGACCAGCTTTATCTGCAATCTGCCAAGGAGCGACATCAGCGGCTATGGGCGGATCAGTTGGAGGTGGAGCTACAGGCGGTACATGGACTGGAGGGTCTGGAACATGGACAAACGCAGCCGATCCAGTTAATGCTACATATACAGCTGGAGCATCAGAATCAGGAAGCATCATTTTGACGCTTACGACTTCTGGCGGTTCATGCGGAACAGCAACCGCTACTAAAACAATTACGGTAAATCCAAATCCGACAGCCAATGCAGGAGCAGCTTTATCTGCAATCTGCCAAGGAGCGACATCAGCGGCTATGGGCGGATCAGTTGGAGGCGGAGCTACAGGCGGTACATGGACTGGAGGATCTGGAACATGGACAAACGCAGCCGATCCAGCTAATGCTACATATACAGCCGGAGCATCAGAATCAGGAAGCATCACATTGACGCTTACGACTTCTGGTGGTTCATGCGGAACGGCAACCGCTACTAAAACAATTACGGTAAATCCAAATCCGACAGCTACCGCTGGATCAGCTTTATCTGCAATCTGCCAAGGAGCGGTATCAGCAGCTATGGGAGGATCAGTTGGAGGCGGAGCTACAGGCGGTACATGGACTGGAGGATCTGGAACATGGACAAACGCAGCCGATCCAGTTAATGCTACATATACAGCTGGAGCATCAGAATCAGGAAGCATCACATTGACGCTTACGACTTCTGGCGGTTCATGCGGAACGGCAACCGCTACTAAAACAATTACGGTAAATCCAAATCCGACTGCCAATGCAGGATCAGCTTTATCTGCAATATGCCAAGGAGCGACATCAGCACCTATGGGCGGATCAGTTGGAGGCGGAGCTACAGGCGGTACATGGACTGGAGGATCTGGAACATGGACAAACGCAGCCGATCCAGTTAATGCTACATATACAGCCGGAGCATCAGAATCAGGAAGCATCATTTTGACATTGACTACTTCAGGTGGTTTATGCAATACAATATCAGTTACTAAAACTATTACAGTAATTCAAGCACCAATACCATCAATTGTGAAAAACGGCAATGTGTCTTGTGGCAGTTTTGGAAGCATAACAGTAGATACTTTGCCAGCAGATTGGACAATTAACCAAACAGGATTGACTACTTTGCCAAAGACATATTCTGGTACAACATCTACTTTGCCTATTCAAGATTTAACAGCAGATACTTATAGTTTTACTGTTACAGATAATGCTACAGGTTGTACCTCAAGTTCAGCATCTGTTACAATAGATGATATTAGTTCGTTTACTGAGTGGAATGGTTCGGGATGGACAAATAATGAGCCAGACGGAAGTAAAAGTGTTATCATTTCTTCTGTTGTGCCAAATCAGCCTTTCCCAAATGTTACACCTTTACCAAAAACAAATATAGATGCGTGTTCGTTAGAAATTAGAGTTCCGGCTGGATCGGAAGTAGTTATTCCATCTGGTTTGACTTTGACAATAACAAATGCAGTAACAAGTAATGGTAGATTGGTGTTTAGAAATGGTTCAAGTTTAATACAAAAGACAGATGTACAAAATTCAGGAAATATAGTTTATGAGAGAGAAACTAGCGTACGCCGATTTGATTTGACGTATTGGTCAAGTCCAGTTACAGTGTCACCAGATCTTGGGCCAAAGATGAATGAGCTTTCACCTACGACTCTTTTTGACAAGTATTTTTATTTTGAACCAATTGCAGGATGGAAAACTAACTTATATGGAGGAATGTCTATGAAAGTAGGAAATGGTTACAGCATTAGAGGACCACAGGGATTTGATACTGCTGTGCCAAGTATTTTTACAGGAAAGTTTGTTGGAGTTCCAAATAACGGAAACATAACGGTAAAATCTGTAGTTGCCGATAAATATTTCTTTTTTGGGAATCCATATCCATCAGCAATAGATGCAGATGCATTAATAGAGACTAATAAAGATGTTTTAGGAACAATTTATCTTTGGACGCATGTTACGTCTCCGCAAAAAGCACCTGGAGATAATACCTATCGTTATACAAGTGATGATTATATAGCTTATAATATTTCTGGAACAACCAGTGTTGGTAATAATGGCGCACCAGCTAAACCATTTGACGGATTTATTGCCGCAGGACAAGGATTCCTTGCAAGGCCAAAAACAACAGAAATACTTTTTAATAACGCAATGCGTGTTGAAGCAAATAATGGACAATTCCTTAAAACAGCTAAAAGAAGTATAGAAAAAAATCGTATATGGTTGAATATTACAAATACTCAAGGTGCTTTTAAGCAAATATTGGTTGGTTATATTCAAGGTGCAACGAATAGTGTAGACATTAATTATGATGCTTTTAGCGCTGCAGGTAATTCATTTATTGATTTTTATAGTATAAATGAAACCAAAAAATTAACAATTCAAGGGCGTGCTCTTCCATTTGATAATAGTGACTTGGTTCCGTTAGGATATAAAACTGCAATAGAAGGAGAGTTTACAATTGCAATAGATCATGGAGATGGATTCTTTAATACGCAAGAAGTTTTTTTAGAAGATAAAACGACAGGAAAGATCACTAACTTGCGCAATGAAAACTATACATTCAGTACATTGACTGGAACTTTTGCAGATCGTTTTGTTCTTCGTTATACAAATAAAACACTAGGAACAGGTGATTTCGAAAATCTTGAAAGCAGTGTTTTAGTTTCAGTAAAAGATAAAGTAATAAGCATTACTTCTTCTAAAGAAACAATTAAAGAGGTAAATATTTTTGATGTAGGAGCACAATCGTTATACAGCAAGAAAAAAGTTAATTCGTCAGAATTACAAATTAATAATTTACATTCTAGCGATCAGGTTTTATTAGTTAAGGTGACTTTAGAAAACGGTTCTACAATTACTAAAAAAGTTGTTTTCTCAAATTTGTAACTTAAAAATAGATTATATAAAAGTCCATTCTTATAAAGAATGGACTTTTTTTTATGTCTAAAATATCCCTAAATCTTGGTATTGTGTTTTTAATTAACGCTTTATAATTTTAACTTAATTCTTACAAATATTAACTTAGATTATTCTGTTTTGATTAAAAATTTATTTTATACATTAATTTTAATCTCGTTCCCAATCCAAACACTTCTCTCACAGCAGGGTAAAGTTGACAGTTCCTTCAATGTTCTCGACAATGGACAAATTGGTGATGGATTTGATAATACTGTGCGGACACTTTTGATGTTGAAAGATGGCACTTTGCTTGTAGGAGGTGATTATTTAAGTTTGAATGGAACGCCCGTTTCTTATCTTACTCGCTTAAATACAGATGGTTATATCGATGAAAGTTTCAATATTGGAACTGGTTTTAATGGTAAAATCTATGCTTCTTATTTGCAGTCTGATGGCAAAATTATATTGGGAGGTAATTTTACAAGTTTTAATGGCATCAACGCAGGAAGAATAATTCGTTTAAATGTAGATGGTTCGTATGATGAGACTTTTAATACAACAATTGGAGCTACGACTGGTATAGTATACGATATTGACTCGCAGTCAGACGGAAAAATAATTATTGTAGGAAGTTTTACAAAATACAATAATACTACTATTAATAGAGTAGCGCGTTTATTGCCAAACGGATCACTCGATTCGACGTTTCTTACTGGTTCTGGATCTGCATTAAATATTACACATGCAAAAGTTTTATCAGATCAGAAAATACTCCTTACGGGTAATTTTACTGTATTTAACGGTAATTCAGCTAATCATATAATTCGGTTAAATTCTAATGGTACTTTTGACTCTACCTTCAACTGTGGCGTAGGTTTTAATGATAACGTTAATGCGATCGCTTTACAGTCTGATGGGAAAATGGTTTTAGGGGGCAATTTTACTCTTTTTAATGACACTGTAGCTAATCGAATTATTCGCTTGAATGAAGATGGAACTAAAGACGAGAATTTTTTAAATGGTTCAGGTTTTAGTAGAGACGGAGTCCAAACAATCAAAATAAATAAGAATGGAGAGATAATGGTTGGAGGTTCCTTTATAGGTTTTTACAATACTGCCGAGGTTACAAGATTAATTTTTCTCCAACCAGATGGAAGCATAAAACCTAACTTTGACATTGGCTCTGGTCCTGCATCTGCTTCAGTATTGGCTTTAGAATTTGATGAAGAAGGTTCGTGGTTTGTTGGGGGCTCATTTTCTGTTTTTAACGGTCAAAATCAAGGAAGACTAGTGAAAATTAGTACTGAAGGAGATCAAGATATTTCTTATCTAGTATCTGGAATTGGTTTTGATAATTCTGTTCTTACTATTTTGCCTCTTCCAAGCAAGAAAGCAATAATTGGGGGGAATTTTAAAAAGTTTAATGGAGAGACAGCCTCTAAAATAACATGTCTGTTAGAAAATGGGAAAATAGATACAGTTTTCAACATGTCAAAAACAGGAAGTAATGGTTTGATAAAAACATCAGCATTACAAACTGATGGAAAAATTATTTTAGGAGGCAATTTTACAAAGTACAATGATCTTGACAATAATCGTATTGTTAGGATATTTCCAAACGGAGAGATTGATGAATCTTTTGATAGCGGAGATGGATTTAACGCACAAGTTTATGGGTTGGCAATTCAGTCAGATCAAAAAATAATTGTCGGTGGAGCTTTTACAAAATACAATGGATCACCAGTAAATGCAGGTAGAATTATTAGAGTATTGCCAGATGGTACAAAAGATCCTGATTTTATCACTGGTTTTGGTGCCGATGGCATTATAGAAAGTATAATTGTACAATCAGACGGAAAGATTCTTGTAGGCGGTCATTTTAAAAAGTTTAATGATGTCCCTTTTGCTGGATTGGTGCGACTAAACTCAAATGGAAGCATTGATGAAAACTTTAATGTTGGAAATGGCTTCGATAAATATGTTTATACAATTGCGCTGCAATCTGATCAGAAGATTCTTGTTGGCGGGTCTTTCTTAGCTTTTAATGGTATTTCGCAAAAACGAATTAGTAGATTAAATAGCGACGGAAGTTTTGATTCCACATTTGATTCGGGAACTGGTTTCAGTAAAGGAGACGTTCGTACTATTTTAATACAGCCCGATGATAAGATTTTAGTTGGAGGGACTTTTTCGGGAACATATAATAATATTTCTTCTTCTAGGTTGATTCGATTAATGCCTTCAGGATCTTTCGACAATACTTTTAGAGCGTCATTAAATAATGCGCTATATGCAATGAATTTTAGTGAAGATTATAAACTGGTCATAGGAGGAAATTTTAATTCAATTTCAGGTATTTCAAAACATAGAATTGCTTGTTTAAAACTTTGTGTTGATACAACAATCTGGGATGGAATTTCATGGTCAAATGGTTATCCTTCTGCGGGGAAAGATGTTTATTTTAAAGAAGATTTTCGAAACTTTAAGACGGCCAATATTTGTGGCTGTAATATTGAACAGGGGAAAACGGTTACTTTATCTGAAAAAAACACTCTCGGTATTGAATTTGCTTATACTGGTAAAGGAATTCTTGTTCTAGAAGATTCTGCTAGTTTGTATCAAGAGGATGATGATATGGTAAACACAGGAATTGTTCATTTAAAGAGAAAAACAAAACCTGTAATTCGATTCGATTTAACCTATTGGTCCTCTCCAGTAGCTGATATGAAATTGTATGATTTTTCACCAGAAACACTTTTCGATAAATATTTCTGTTATGATGTAATCTCTGGATGGAAAACAAATCTTAACGGAACAATGACCATGATTTCGGGATATGGATACAGTATCAGAGCACCACAAAGTTTTTCTACTACTGAGCGAGCAATATTTGAAGGTGTCTTTAAGGGGATTCCGAATAATGGAAAAATAGAAGTTGAACTTGTTGCTTCAGATCGGTTTTATTTGATTGGGAATCCATATCCTTGCGCAATAAGTGCAGATAAATTTCTAACTGAGAATGCACCAAAAACAAAAGGGGCGTTATATTTTTGGACACACAATACTCCACCTAGGATAACAATACCCGGTACCAATACCTATCGATATAGTAATGACGATTTTGCAGTTTACAATTTGTTAGGAGGAGTTGGTACAAGGTCGGCGCTAAGTTCTGGCGTGAGTAGTGATGCTCCTGACGGTACAATTGCTTCAGGACAAGCTTTTTTTGTGAAAAGCAACCAAACTGGTTACTTAGAATTTAAGAATAGTATGAGAATTAGAGATAATAATAATTCTTTTCTGCGCCCTGCTTTAAATTCAGTAATAAAATCTACTAATGAAAAACATAGGTTTTGGTTAAATGTTACAAATAATGATAATGAATTTAAACAGATTTTACTAGGGTACGCAGAAGGTGCTTCAAATTCTTTAGATTTAAATTATGATGCAGAATATTTAAGTTCAGGGGCATCAATAGATTTTTATAGCATAATAAAAGATAAAAGATTAATAATTCAAGGTCGCGAGTTGCCTTTTTCAGAAAGTGATTCAATTTCTTTAGGTTACAAAACGACTATTGGTGATCATTTCAAAATTGAAATAGATCATCAAGATGATTTTTTCATTAAGAAACCTATTTTTTTAGTAGACAAAAAATTGAATTGCATTCATAATCTTTCTGAAAGCCCTTATCAATTTGATTCTGAAGTTGGAACTTTTAACGATCGGTTTTCGATAGTTTACACTAATAAAACTCTATCAAATAGAACGCTTGAAGGCAACTCTAAAAACATTTTAATATCGGTTAAGAAACATAATATAAATATTGAATCTTTTAAAGATAATTTGAAAGAAGTTATAATATTTGATGTTTCGGGAAATCAATTGTATAGAAAAGATAAGCTCGAAATTAAAAATCTAAATATCCAAAATTTATTTTCTTCTCATCAAGTTTTAATAATAAAAGTCATTTTTGATAATGGCCAATCAATCTCAAAAAAGTTAATTTTTTAATAGAAGTAGGGCTTAATTAACAATTCATTTTGTAAATCTTAATAAATGAATCTTTTACGTTGTTAACGTATTGAAAATCAATAAATTGAAATTTTTTTGTTTTTGTTTTAACAGTTTTTTCCTATTTTTTGTGTTTTTTCCTGTTTAGGTGTTAAAATAATGGGTTTGGTACTACGATGTTAATTTAAATGTAGATAAAATCGTACCTTGTTGTAGCATTTAATCGATTAAGTACGTTTTAAATCGATTAAATGCAATTTTTTACAAGCCTTTCAAGTACACTTTTTCCTTCCAAAATCAGTTTAAAATCTGTCATTCTATCTGCCTCCATTAATTGCAAAATTGTGGTGTATTCTTAATTCTCTATAACATTAAATATTAAGTCTCTTTGGTTTTGCAATTAATCTTGTTTTGAGTTTGAATTTATTTTTCAATTACTAAAAAACCACAAGATGAAAAAAGATTTACTTACTATGCTGCGTTTCTTCAGCTTTTCAACTTTAGTAATTTATATGGGGAAACCATTAAATTTCAATTTAAGATTTCAATTTCTTATTATTTTATTTTTCTCAATTTTTTATACGACTTCTAAAGCGCAGATTTCCCATCCATTTACAGCCAGTGGATCTCTTCTTCTTCCAGCAGGTATGGATGTTGTTACTGTAGAAGGTTGGGGTGCAGGTGGCGCTGGAGGTGGAGCCAAAGTGACGCCAGGTGAAGGTAGAAGCGGCGGCGGCGGCGGCGGTGGAGCTTATGCAAAAGGTACGATTACTACGACAGGATTATCGAGTTTGGGAGTCATTGTTGGAGGAGCTGCCACAGGAGGAGCTGGTGATGGTGTCGCAGGCGGACCATCATATATAACGGGATTTACAACTTCTTTCTATGCGCCAGGAGGTCTTGGAGGAAACGCTAATATTGCAACTACTTCTACTCCAACTGGAGGTATGGGAGGTACTGGCGCTATTGGAAATTTAGGAACAGCAATAGGAGCAAATGGTACAAATGGTAAAGTTGCTGCATTAAGCTTGCTTCTTTCATCTGGTGGAGGTGGAAACGCTGGTAATTTCGGTACTGTAGCTGGAGCTGGAACCGGTGGAGCTGCACAATCTACTTTATTATTAACAGATTTAGCTGGAACTAATGGTGGAACTAATGGAGGCGGAGGAGGAGGGGCTTTAAGTGCTAATACTGCGCAAAACGGAGGAAGCGGCGCAAGAGGTTATATTAATGTTACGTATACTTGTAAAACTTATAGTATAACATCATTATCGGCTACGAATGTCTGTACATCAGTAGGAAATTTTTCTCAAGTGCAAGTCATAAGTACTCCTGCAAATTTGCCAGTTGGAACATATACGGTTAACTACCATAGGAGTAACCCTTCAGCTACAAATTTAACAACAACAATGGTTGTGACAACGGCTGGGTCTGGAAGTTTTACTGCATCTGGATTTATTAATGTAGGAAATAGTAATATTGTTCTTAATAGCTTAACATCAGCTGATTGTACTTCTTCAATAGGAATGTCTACTCAAATTGCAATATCAGCTCAGCCAACAATAACATTAGGAGCTAACGCTACTGCTGTATGCGCAAGTGTTAGCGCACAAACAACTAATTTGAGTTATAGCGCAACGACAAATTCACCAACAAATTATAGTATTACATGGAATGCTAGTCCCGCAAATAATTTCTTGCCAGTTTCGAATGCATCTTTGCCAGCAAGTCCTATTACTATTGCAATCCCCGCTGGTACTGCTGCAGGGACTTATACAGGTATGCTTACTGTAAGTAATGCTGGGTGCGTATCTGGTACAAGTAGTTTTACAGTTACTGTAAATCCATTACCAACAATTACATTGGGTAGTACTACAGCCGTCTGTACAAGTTCAAGTGTACAAAGTACCATACTGCCTTATACGGCAGTTGCCAACTCCCCAAATACTTACAGTATTACATGGAGTTCGAGTCCTACAAATACATTCTTACCAGTTTCAAATGCATCTTTACCAGCAAATCAGATTAATATTTCGGTACCTGCAAATACAGCTGCGGGAACATATACTGGGATATTGACAGTAAAAAATGCAAACGGATGCACATCAGCAGCAAATAATTTCACCGTCACAGTAAGTGCACCTCCAACGATTACATTGAGTAGTACAACAACGTCAGTTTGTTTTAATGCTGGAGCTCAAACGGCTAACCTGAATTATACTGCTACAACAAATTCGCCCACAAATTACAGCATTACCTGGAATGCTAGTCCGACAAATAGCTTCCTGCCTGTTTCAAATGCAGCTTTAACAGCTAGTCCAATAAGTATTGCTGTCCCTGCAGGAACTGCTGCGGGAACCTATACGGGGACTTTGACGGTAAGGAATGCAGGATGTATATCAGCAACAACAAATTTTACAGTGACTGTAAATCCATTGCCGACCATAGCATTAGGCGCGACAACCGCGGTCTGTACAAGTTCAAATTTGCAGAATACAACGTTACCGTATACTGCGGTTACAAACTCGCCAACAAACTATAGCATCACTTGGAATGCCAGTCCAACGAATACTTTTGCGCCAGTCTCAAATGCGTCTTTGCCAGCAAGTGCTATCACAATTCCAATACCTGCAAACACAGCAGCGGGAACCTATATGGGAACATTAACGGTAAGCAATGCAAACGGCTGCGTATCAGCTTCGAATAATTTTTTAGTGACTGTAAATCCGTTGCCGACCATAGCATTAGGCGCGACAGCCGCGGTCTGTACAAGTTCGAATGTTCAGAGTACTGCATTGCCTTATAGTTCAATTACTAATTCTCCAACAACTTACAGTATAACATGGAACGCGAGCCCAACAAATACTTTTTTACCAGTTTCAAATGCGGTTTTACCATCGAGCCCAATTAATATTTCCATACCTGCAAATACAGCTGCAGGCACCTATACAGGAGCTTTGACTGTAAAGAATGCCAATGGTTGCGTTTCTGCACCAAGCAATTTTACGGTAACCGTAAATCCCTTGCCATCGATCACACTTGGCACTGCGGGCGCTGTCTGTTTTAGTGCCTCAGTCCAGACTGCCAGTTTGAGCTATAATGCTCCGACAAATTCTCCGACTGCGTACAGCATTGTCTGGAATGCGAGTCCTGCTAATAATTTTTTAGCGGTTACGGATGCAGCTTTGACTTCCAGTCCGATTAGCATTGCGGTTCCAGCGGGAACAGCTGCAGGCACATATACAGGAACTTTGACTGTAAAAAATGCAAATGGATGCGTTTCTATGCCAAGCAATTTTACAATTACAGTTAATCCCTTGCCATCGATCACACTTGGCACTGCGGGCGCTGTCTGTTTTAGTGCCTCAGCCCAGACTGCCAGTTTGAGCTATAATGCTCCGACAAATTCTCCGACTTCGTACAGCATTGTATGGAATGCGAGTCCGGCTAACAATTTTTTAGCGGTTACGGATGCGGCCTTAACTTCCAGTCCGATTAGCATCGCGGTTCCAGCGGGAACAGCTGCTGGAACATATACAGGAGTTTTGACTGTAAAGAACGCTAATGGCTGCGTTTCTATGCCAAGCAATTTTACAATAACAGTTAATGCAGCTCCTACAATTACTACATCAGGAAATTTAACTCCAATTTGTAAAAGTACATCTTTCCAAATGGCTTCTTTGCCTTATTCCGCTACCACTGGTTCGCCAATTAACTACTCAATTGATTGGTCAACATTAAATGATCAAGGAACTACTGCTTTCTCTTTTGATTCTGTAGGAGGTAATGTCAATAATATTTTTATTCCTGCAAATACAGCAGCGGGAACTTACAGTGGAGTAATGTCAATTTTTACATCAGAAGGATGTTTCGCAACTCAAACAATTTTTTTAACGATTAATAGCGTTCCAACAATAAATACTTCAGGAGTATTTACTTCAGTTTGTCAAAGTTCGTCAGCACAGACTACTACTTTAAGTTATAATTCAACTACTGGATCTCCAAATAGTTATGCTATTGATTGGGTTACTTTGACAGATCAAGGAGCTACACCATTTCCTTTTAGTTCTGGATCAGGAGATATTATAAATGTTAACGTTCCAGCAAATACGACCTCAGGAACTTATAATGGTATTATGACTATTACAACTTCAGGCGGTTGTCTAGCAACGCAAAATGTTTCTTTAACTGTAAATGCCGTTGTGACAGCACCAACAGCATCAGTGACTCAGATCCCAACTTGTGTAAATAACACAGGTGTTATTACAGTTAGTTCGCCAGCATCTGGAACAGGATATAGTTATAGTATTGATGGGACGGATTTTAGCAATACCTCAGGAATATTTACAGGTTTGTCTTCTGGGGTTTACAGTGTGCAAGTTAAAAATAATACAACAGGTTGTGAATCAGAACCAACATCAATTTCAATAAATGCTTTTGTCACTAAGGCATGGAATGGAAGCGTTGATGCTAATTGGGAAAATCCTGCAAATTGGACACCCACAGGGGTACCTATAGCATCTGATTGTGTAGACATTCCAGACGTAGGCGTTGATCCTATTATATCTGGAACTAATGCCAGTTTTTTTGCCAGCAGATTAACGGTTCAGAATAATGGATCTTTAGTAGTAAATGAAACAAATACAATAACCGTAACAAATGAAGTAAATGTTATTGGTAATGGGATTTTAATTTTTGAAAATAATTCTAGCCTAGTTCAAATTGCAGATGTGAACAATGCTGGTGCCATAACTTATAGAAGAAAAACACTTGTAAGACGCTTTGATCTCACCTACTGGTCTTCTCCAGTAACAAGAGTTCCGGGTTTTACGTTGCATGATTTTTCCCCAAATACATTGTTTGATAAATATTTTAAATTTTCTGCGGCTGGAGCTTGGGCAACAGTATATAATGGAGCAGAAGAAATGCTGCCAGGAAATGGTTATAGTATCAGAGGGCCCCAATCTTTTAATAATGTTACACCTTCTGTTTTTACTGGAGAGTTTGTTGGAACTCCAAATAATGGAACTATTCAGGGACCTGCAGCTATTGCAGAAAAATATTGTTTTTTTGGAAATCCTTATCCTTCGGCAATTTATGCAGATGAGTTTATTCATGATAATGCTGCTAATTTTTATGGAACACTATATTTTTGGACACACAATACATTGCCTAAAATAACTGTACCAGGAACTAACACATATCGTTATACTAATGACGATTATGCATTTTACAACTTATCAGGAGATACAGCGATTGGAAGTTTAGTAGGAAGTGGTGCAACATCTCCAGGAAATCAAACTCCTCCGGCAGGATATATTGCTGCAGGGCAAGGATTTTTTGCAAAATCAAAAACAGGACAAAAAGCAGTCTTTACTAATTCTATGAGAGTTCCAGGGTTCAATAGTCAATTTTATAAATCAACGCGAACAGCTGTGATTGAAAGACATCGAGTGTGGCTAAATTTTACAAATTCAGAGGGAGCCTTTAAGCAAATATTAATTGGATATATTGCTGGAGCAACAAATTCTTTTGATTATAATTATGATGCTGTCACAATGAATGCCAATCCTTATGTTGATTTTTATAGTATAAATGACGGTAAAAAATTAGTTATTCAAGGAAGAGCATTGCCATTTGTTGTTTCTGATACAATCCCTTTGGGGTATAAATCGACTATTCCGGAAGGTAATTTTACAATTGCCATAGATCATACCGACGGAAATTTAAGTACTCAGGATATTTATCTGCAAGATAATGTAACCAACACGATCCACAACCTTAGAACGGGAGGTTATACATTTAGATCAGTACCGGGGACTTTTCTTAATCGTTTTGTGTTGCGTTATACAAATCAGGCTGGAGGTGAAACGCTGGGTAATGAAGATTTCGAAAATCAGAATCAGGAGATAGTGGTTTCTGTTAAAGATAAAAACATTAAACTGCAATCTATCTCTGAATTGGAAAATCTTCAAGAAGTCGCTATTTATGATGTAGGCGGAAAATTGTTATATCATAAAAAGGAAATTGGAAATAAGGATTGGGTTGTCAATAATTTTCAATCAGGGCCACAAATTCTATTGGTTAAAATAACTTTAGAAAATGGAAAAACAGCAACAAGAAAAATAGTATTCAGGTAATAAAAAAGCGGTTGAGTTTTTAAAATTCTCAACCGCTTTTTTTAAAGAGTACGCTGTAAATATTGGTGTGTATCTTTAAGAGCTTTTTCATTTTTATAGTCAATCCATTTTTGGCCTTGAATTTTTCGCATCATAATATCAAAATGCCGCATAATAAATACATTATACGCCGCCTTAGATAAATTGACAATGTTTTTTGGAAAAGAGCGAAGGCTCATAGAAAATCCTGGCGTTAGATATTTCATATAATGCCAATACCCTTCTGGCATATAAAGCATTTCGCCATGTTTAAGATTTGTGATATAACCTTCGACATTTTTAAGCGCTGGGAATTTTTCGTAATCTGGATTGTCAAAATCAATATCTTCTCTTGAAATTAATGCATGAGGCACTTTATACATAAATTTTGACTGGTTTGGAGGAAAAATCATGCATTGCTTTTCACCATGAAAATGAAAATGAAGAATATTCGAATAATCAATATCATAATGCATAAAAACCTTTGAATTTTCTCCTCCAAAAAACAACATCGGCATTTGCTTTACCAACTTTAAACCAATATCTGGCCATAAGAAGTCATTTTTTAAAGAAGGAACCTCTTTCATTAGGTTGTAAAGAAAAATACGATAATTAGTAGGCTTTTCTTCCAATAAGTCGATGTAATCACTCATTTTCATGGTTGTATGAGCCTCATTAAAGCCATCTTCATGATTTACAGGTCTGTCGTCGTATAAAGGAACTACTGAATCTCCTGCTATTTCTTTTATATAAGATAATTTCCATTTGTTGTAAGCTGGCCAATCTTCGGTCAATTCTTCAATAACAACAGGAATTTGTTTTTTTACATATTGGGAAACAAAATCGTCTTTTGAGATTTTTTTTACCCTTTCAATTTGCTTTAACTTCATTTTTCAAATAAAAAAAAATTGCTTATAACTCTCTGCTATAAGCAATTTAAAAATATTTCTTGAGATTTAAGATCTCTTTTGGCTAAATTTTTTGATTTGATCGATACACAAAAAGTGCATTTAAAAAGGTATGCCGTTAAAATTTGGTTGCAACAAATTAAAAATTAATCTGCTGCATATTTGTTATTCCAATACAGCATCATCATTAAAGTAACAATTACAGAAGAAGCGATTCCTTCAAATAATAAACAAATACAATAAGTTGGCACTGATGGATTTCCTCCGAACATAAATGTTTCAGATAAAGTTCTTACATAAGCATCTCCGCCTCGGGCATAACTATAAACCAATAAGCCAAAAATGCTTAGTGCCACACCAACTACAGAAGTGGCCATGGCAGAAACAGCATTAGAAACAAAATTGGTTTCTCCTTCATGAAGATTCATCTGCATCGTTCTGTTAACACCATAGAATATGAAGAAAACGTTGAGTGTTCTTAAATAAAACAAATCTGCTAAACCTAGTACATTCATTAATAAAAAATAAATGCCAATTCCGAGAAAAATCAAAAAACCGTTGGTAATTTCTTTAGGTAGTTTCATAGTGGTTATTTTTTAGAAGTTAATAGTAAATGTTTGAAAAACAGTCTTCTATCAAAATTACTAAAAAAATAACTACGATGATTTAAAAACAGCAAAAACTATACAGCCTGATCTTTTAATGAAGAGTCTATAAAAGCTAAAGAATTGATTTTATCTTGATCAAGTTGTGCTTTTAGTGCATCAACTGAACTAAATTTTTGCTCTTCGCGAATATAATGCAGTAAAGAAACTTCAATTTTCTGATCGTAAATGTCTCTGTCGAAGTTAAACAAGTGGACTTCAATAGTTTGTTTTTCACCATTTACAGTCGGATTGAAACCAATATTCATCATGCCGAAAACAGTTTCATTGTTTACAACAGCCCTCACAACATAAACACCAATTTTTGGGATTAATTTATAATCTTCTTCAATTTGAATGTTAGCGGTTGGAAAACCAATAGTACGCCCAAGCTGTTTTCCTTTTACAATGGTTCCGTTCAAGAAATAGCTATAGCCTAAATACTCATTGGCCAAAACCATGTTTCCTTCATTTAAAGCTTTTCTGATTTTGGTTGAACTAACAGAAACATCTTGAATTTCTTCGGCTGAAATTTGTTCTACTTCAAATCCGTATTCAATTCCAAAAGCAATCAGATCGTCAATGTTTGCAGTTCTATTGCGACCAAAACGATGATCATGTCCAATAATAATTTTTTGAATCTGAAATTTCTCTACTAAAATGGTACGAACGAATTCCTCAGCGGTTAATCTTGAAAAACTTTCGTTAAAAGGATGAACAACCAGATTTTCTATTCCAGTTGCTTCCAAAAGATTTATTTTTTCATCAATCGTATTGAGTAATCTTATTTCAGACTTTTCCTGAAGAACCATTCTTGGGTGAGGAAAAAAGGTCAGAACTAGACTTTCATATTTTCCATTTTCAGTATTCTGAGTAATTCGTTCCAGAATTTTTTTATGACCAATATGCACGCCATCAAAGGTGCCAAGAGTTAAAATTGTTTTCTTGGTTGACTGAAAATCGTTTATAGAATGAAAGAGCTTCAAAACAAATTATTTAAGATGCTGCAAATTTATACTATTCTCTTTTAAATTTAATACTATGGCAAATCGATTTTTAACAGATAATATATCTTTTTGTAAAAATATGCCGACTCGTCGATTAAAAAACAATAATTGTTGTGTAGATAATATAATTTCAAATTAATTAAAGTAATTTTGATTATTATATTTTAATAGTATGAAAAAACAACTACTTTGTATACTTTTAATTTTCTGTTCTGCAGCAATTAACGCACAAGACGTTTTATGGCAGAAAGTAACTTCTTCGTCGCTTTCACGAAAAGCTGATGGCGCAAGTACCAATAAACTATACTATAAATTAAATACAAGTCTTCTCAGCTCAAAGTTAGCTTCGGCATCAAATAAAACAGCAAAAAATACAACGTCAGAAATTACCATTCCAAATACTGATGGAATTTTGGAACGTTTTTCTGTTTGGGAATCTTCTAATTTTGATCCCGAATTACAGGCAAAGTATCCAGAAATCAGATCTTATGAAGGACGTGGAATTGACGATAAAAATGCTAAAATACATTTTAGTGTTGCTCCAATCGGAATGCAGACTATGGTTTTTAGAACTGCAAAACCAACAGAATACATAGAGCAAAATCCTGAGAATAAATCAGAATATGTTTTGTTTAAATCTACAGACAACGCAGCGTCAAAAATGATTTTGGATTGCAAAACGCCCAATTCGGTTTTTGAAAATAAATCTTCTGCTACAGCTAAAACGGCTTCTAATGCCAAACAATTTAAAACGCTTCGATTAGCATTATCCTGCACAGGAGAATACACCGCTTATTTTGGTGGAACAATAGCAGGAGCCTTGGCTGGAATGAATGCTACTTTAACTCGAGTAAATGGTGTTTTTAATAGAGATCTTGCGGTACAATTAATCTTAATTGCAAATAATGACGCTGTTATTTATACAGATGCTTCTACAGATCCCTATTCTATAGCATCGGTAGGTGCTGACAATAACAATCCAGCTTGGCCAAAAGAAGTACAAACCACATTAACCAATGTTATAGGTGAGGCCAATTATGACATTGGTCATTTGTTTGGTGCTTCAGGAGGAGGCGGGAATGCAAGTTGTATCGGTTGTGTATGTGTGAGTCCTACTTCTAATGAACCTCTAGGAAAAGGAAGTGCATTTACATCTCCTGCTGATGCAAAACCAGAGGGTGATAATTTTGATATTGATTTTGTGGCCCATGAAATGGGACATCAGCTTGGTGGGTCACATACTTTTTCATACGCAAATGAAGGAATGGGGACATGTTACGAACCAGGAAGCGGTTCAACTATCATGGGATATGCTGGAGTAACAGATTATGATGTTCAGAATCATTCAGATGATTATTTTTCTTATGCAAGTATCAATCAGATTCAGAATAATTTGGCAGGAAAAACATGTCCTGTATCAACAGCTTTAACCGATAATAATCCACCTGTTATAAATGCAGGTCTAGATTATACAATTCCAATTAGTACACCATTTATTTTGACAGGAACGGGTTCTGATCCCGAAGGAAATTCTATAATCTATACTTGGGAGCAATTTGACAGTGCAACTACAGCTTTTGCAGGTAATAGTTTAACCTATCCGACAAAACCAGATGGACCGATGTTTAGATCTTTACCGCCAACAGCTTCACCAGTTCGTTATATGCCAGCTTTAAGTTCAGTATTAAATAATCAATTGACGACAAGTTGGGAATCTGTTTCTTCTATTGGAAAGACAATGAATTTTACACTTACAGGAAGAGACAATGCCGCTTTAGGAAAGGCGCAAACCAATACAGATGCAATGGTCGTGACTGTAAGTGCTGCGGCTGGACCATTTGCTGTAACTTCGCAAACAGATGATAATCTTGGGTGGGCAAAAGGATCTGCACAAACTATCACTTGGAGCGTAAATAATACGAATACACTTCCAGGATCATCAAACGTAAATATAAAATTATCTGTAGATGGCGGATTAACATATCCAATTGTTTTAATTGCCAATACTCCAAACGATGGGACGGAAACAATTTTGATTCCATCTGAAATTGATAATGCAACCAATTGTAGACTTTTGATAGAGCCCGTTAATAATATTTATTATGCTGTCAATAGTAAACCATTTGCAATAGGATATACGGTTTCAACAAATTGTTCCGTTTATAATTTTGAAGGCGGGTATTCGATGGGTACAAGTACAACTTTTATAAACAAATCAGTTACAGTCCCAGCCTCAACGGGAACTATTTCAGATGTAAATGTTTCGGTTAATGTTACTCATGAAAGATTTGCAGATGTTGAAATGCAAATTGTAAGTCCAAGTGGTACAACAGTGTCTTTATTTAACAAAAGTTGTGGTACAACAAATTCTACACTTTCACTTCAGTTTGATGATAGCGGATCTGCTTTAAATTGTGGCGCAACGACCAGTCAAATTGTAATTCCCGCAAGCGCCTTAAGTGCCTTTTACGGAGAAAACCCGCAAGGCGATTGGATTTTTAAAGTCCGTGATGCTGTTGTTGGAAAGTTTGGAAAAATAAATTCTGCATCTATAAATATTTGCACTAAAACCTATACATTAGGAAATAAGGATTTCGAAAATGTTAATTTTGTTGCCTATCCAAATCCAAACAAAGGAACTTTTACAGTGCAATTTGATAGGGACTCGGTAAGCGAGATTAAAGTTTACGTTAATGATATTAATGGAAAATATGTTTACGATAGAACTTTTCAAGGTTCAGGATATTTTATTCAAGATATTCAATTGCCAGATGTGCCTTCAGGTCTTTATTTTGTAACGGTTACTGATGGTAATAGAAAAGAAGTGAAAAAAATATTGGTGAATTAATTTTTGATTTTCAAAGGTTAATGCGCCATTGCCATACAGAGTATACTAATCTTAGTGCCAGGTATTTTTAGCAACGCTTTTGAACATGCTTCAAGTGTGGCACCTGTTGTAAGCACATCATCAACAATTAAAAAGTGTTTGTTGTGATCAGATTCATTGAATCTGACATCAAAAATGTTTTCAATATTTTCAGATCTTCCCAAGAGGTTTTTCTTGGATTGCGTTTTGGTATATAATTTTCGAATTAAAATATTTTCTGCAAAAGGAATTTCAAAACCCGATGCAATTGCTTTTCCAAAAGTGGTAACCTGATTATAGCCTCTTTCCTTAAACTTTCTTTTATGAAGTGGAACAGGAATTACAGCATCAAAAGGAATTTCTAATTGTAGTTCCTTTAAATCTTCGGCATACCAATTTCCTAAAACAGTTCCGATTTCCTGATGCCCTTTGTATTTTAAATTATGGATTAACTCTTGAACCATTCCTTTTTTATTGAAATACAAAAAGGCAGACGCAAATTGCACATCAATTTTGCCATAAAACTTTTTGACAGCTTCATTTTTAGGATTTAAATGATATTGGGTTAGAGGCATTTCATGTCGGCAGACGGTGCAGAAAACGGTTTCATTTTGAAGCAAAAGTGAATGGCATCCGCTGCAGACTTTAGGAAAAAATAGATTTATTAGATAATTAATCACAAAAAGAGAGATTTTATTTACAAAAGTAACAAAATCGAAGCTTCAATCTTTATAATTTTTCTTTTTTATAAAGCTAGTTTTTATATTTTTGCATCACTATGGCAAAACAAGAAGATATATTTAAGAATGTGGTTTCGCACGCAAAAGAGTACGGATTTATTTTTCCGTCAAGCGAAGTTTACGATGGTTTAAGTGCTGTATATGATTACGCACAAAACGGTGTCGAATTAAAAAAGAATATCCGTGAATATTGGTGGAAATCAATGGTTCAGATGAATGAAAATATTGTCGGCCTTGATGCTGCGATATTGATGCATCCAACAACTTGGAAAGCTTCTGGTCACGTTGATGCTTTCAATGATCCATTAATTGATAATAAAGATTCTAAAAAGAGATATAGAGCTGACGTTTTGGTTGAAGATTTTGCTGAAAAAATTCACCAAAAAGCTCAAAAAGAAATCGAAAAAGCAAAAGCTCGTTTTGGGGATGCTTTCAACGAACAAGAATTTGTTACTACAAACGCTCGTGTTATTGAATATTTAGCTAAAGAAAAAGAAATCAGAGAGCGTTTAGGGCGTTCTTTGGGAGCAGGAGATTTAGCTGACGTTAAAGCTTTGATCGAAGAACTAGAAATTGCTGATCCTGAAACGGGTTCTAAAAACTGGACAGAGGTAAAACAATTCAACTTGATGTTCGGAACAAAATTAGGTGCATCTGCTGAAAATGCAATGGATTTATATTTGCGTCCAGAAACAGCTCAAGGTATTTTTGTTAACTTCTTAAACGTTCAGAAATCAGGCCGTATGAAAGTTCCTTTTGGAATTGCTCAGACAGGTAAAGCGTTCAGAAATGAAATTGTGGCAAGACAATTTATTTTCCGTATGCGTGAGTTTGAACAAATGGAAATGCAGTTCTTTGTTCGTCCAGGAGAAGAAATGCAATGGTATGAGCATTGGAAAGAAACTCGTCTAAAATGGCATTTATCTTTAGGATTAGGACAAGAAAATTACCGTTTTCATGATCACGAAAAATTAGCGCACTACGCAAACGCAGCAGCTGATATCGAATTTAATTTCCCATTTGGATTTAAAGAGTTGGAAGGTATTCACTCTCGTACAGACTTCGACTTAAAAGCGCACGAAGAATATTCTGGAAGAAAATTACAATATTTTGATCCTGAATTAAATGAAAACTATGTTCCTTATGTAGTAGAAACATCTGTTGGTTTAGATCGTATGTTCTTGGCAGTTTTTGCTACTTCATTAAAAGAAGAAACATTAGAAGACGGTTCTACAAGAACAGTTTTAAAATTGCCAGCAGTTTTAGCGCCAACTAAAGCAGCAGTATTACCATTAGTTAAAAAAGATGGTTTACCAGAAGTTTCAAGAAAAATCATCGAAGATTTAAAATGGGATTTCAATGTGGCTTATGATGAAAAAGATGCTGTAGGACGCCGTTACAGAAGACAAGATGCTTTAGGAACGCCTTTCTGTATTACAGTAGATCATCAAACGCTTGAAGACGAAACGGTAACAATTCGTCATAGAGATACAATGAAACAAGATCGTGTAAAAATTACTGAATTAAGAGGGATTATCGAAAATGAAGTTTCGATGAAAAACTGGTTAATGAAAATGTAATCTTTACAGTTTATTATAGAAATCCCAAATTCCGTAAAGGAGTTTGGGATTTTTCTTTTTTTAAATAAGTATTTTATCGGATTTTTTTGCATTTCATCTTTATGTATTAACATTTTAATTTAATGTGTTAACAATGAGGTGTTTAAAGTGTTTAAATCCGTAATTTTAAATTTAGATCACCAAAAAGAATAATTTTTTCTTTCATTACAGCAATTTAAAGCTATTTTTTGAGTATGATTGCGGAGTGAGAAAACCAACATAACCCGAAATTGAAAAAGTATTCGTATATTATAATTGATGATGGTGCTGAGAGTATTTTGAAAACCCAAACAACCGCTTCAGGTTTTTCAGAATTATCTTTTAAGGCATCGGCATCAAATTTTCAGGAAGGTTTAGAATTGGTTTTAGAGCATAAACCTGATTTGGTTTTTCTAGAAATTGAACCAGAAAATCTTTCAAGCCATTTGTCTTTGACTTTTATTAGCGAATTGCATCGTTTCTTTCAGGAAATTCCAAAAATTATCATTACTACAAATAAAAAAGACAAAGCATTTGATGCTATTCAGTACGGCGTGTTTGATTATCTGTTAAAACCTATTGGATATATTGATCTGCTAAAAACCGTTTTGAAGCTTAAAAAAGCAAATTTTGAGGTAAAAACAATAGGTGCAATAGAAGAACAGACTTCCACTGTAATAGATAATATAAATAATGTCACAATTCCTCAAAACATTCAAAAACCATTAACGATTTGTATAAAATCGTATGGTGATTACCGTTATCTAAATGCTGATGATATCTGCTATTTTCAAGCCGACAACAACTCGACCGATATTTATTTAAATACTGGCGAAATGATTACGGCTTTTAAAACATTAAAGCATTTTGAGAGTGTTTTGACCTATCCGTTTATCCGAATTCATAACAGTTATGTAATTAATAGAAATTATATTTCGAGGATTCATAGCGGAAACTCAATCTGTTACATAAAAAACTCCACAAAAAAGATTCCTTTTTCTAAAACCTACAGGGCAAATGTAGAGCAGATTATTGCCGATTTTGCAGCAGGAAATTACCTAGAAGTCTAAAAATTAGATAATTACATTGATTTGCTACTCATTGACTATCAATTGGGTATGATTGACTATAAACTCAATTTTTTGTATAAATTTTTTTTTAACCTGGTGTTAGTTTTACACTCTGATTCGCAAGCAAACAGCGGGTCATCTCCAAAAATTATAACAACATTAAAACCTCAGGTCATGAAAAAAACAGCTTTAACAATCGGATTATTCTCATTAGCAATGGTAGCAACTTCATTTGTATTACCAACTGCGACAACTTTTTCTAATGAAAAATCAAGCATAGTTCTTCCTGTAGATGGTGCTACTGGAGGAGGAAGAAAACAAGATCCAAGAATAGCTAGCAATAAGATAGTAATTAAAAACAACGAATTAGGTTTTGCTAAAATCAACCAATCATTTGGTGATTCTAAGAAAATAGACTAATTAAAGAAAATATTTATAGAGTCTTTTGGCTGTCAATTTTTTGGCAGCCTTTTTTTATGTTTGTAGTTTTAGTATTTTTGGTAAAACTCAAAATTTGTATTGAAAAGATTTTATCCAATATTATTACTTTTATTGTTGTTTTTTTCAGGTTGTACCCAAAAGAAAAATTCAAAAGAACTAACTTCAGTGCAAGATAGTCTTCCTGTTTATTTGTTATTGGCAAATGATATTAAGATAAATTATGACCTTAAGCAAAAATATGCTCAGAAGGCATTTTCTATAGTAATTAAACAAAAAAATGACTCTATTAACAGAGTTAATTTGTTTAAGATTGCCAATAGATATTATAATATGAATGATTTAAAATCATATCATGAAATTTCGCAACTAGTTTTAGATAGGTCCATAAGCAGCAAAGATTCTGCAAGTATCGCAAAAGCTTATATTTATCTTGGAGATTATTATGGCTCAAAAGCAATTTCTGATAGTGCTTTCAGAAATTATTTTCTTGCGCAGAAGATTTATTTGCAGATTAACGATCAATATAATTTAGCAAAAACTTTTTTAAGCAAAGCGAGTTTACAATATAACGAATCAGATTTTTTTGAAAGTGAAATATCTGTATTCAAAGCTTTAAGCATATTGAAAAACCAAAAAAATGTAAATGACCAGCTTTATGAATGTTATAATCTGCTGGGGATTTTGTATAATGAAAGGGAAGAATATGAAAAAGCATTAGAATATCAGAATAAAGCTTTAAACACTTTAAATGATAAATCGATTCCGGCTGATCTTCAGCTGAAAGCGACTTCTTTCAATAATATTGGGTTTGTTTATATGCGTATGAAAAACTATAAGCAAGCCATTGTTTATTTTGAAAATGGGCTTAAAGAAAAAAACCTGTTTGAAGAAAAAACTTTTTTATATGCCATGCTACTTGATAATCTGGCTTATTCAAAATTGAAATCAAAACGATTAGATGGTCTTCCAGACCAGTTTTACAGATCGCTAAAAATAAGAGATAGTCTAGGATTGAAAATGGCTACAGTATCCAATCAGATTCATTTGTCTGAGTATTATGCATTTAAAAGAGACACTTCAAGAGCTATACAGTTTTCAAAACAAGCTTTGTTTCTTTCGCGTTCTTCAGATAAATTGGCAAATACTTTGCTAGCTTTAAAACAAATCGCTGCGGTAGATCCTAGAAATGCATCTAAATATTCAAAGGAATATATTCAATTAAATGATAAAATGCTAAAAGTAGAGCGAAATATGGGAGAAAAATTCTCTAGGATTGAATATGAAACCAACGAAATTAAAGATCAAAATTCCAATCTTCAAGATAAAAATAAAACTTTGGTTTATGTATTTAGTATTTGTACATTGCTCGGGTTGTTTTTTTATGTTTACAAAACGCAGCAGGCCAGAAATCGTGAACTACTTTTTAAACAGCAACAGCAGATTGCAAACGAAGACATTTACAATTTGATGATTTCGCAGCAGAACGAAATAGAACTTACGCGAATAAAAGAAAAAAAGAAAGTTGCTCAGGAATTGCATGATGGTGTTTTAGGACGTATGTTCGGCATTAGGATAAGTTTAGATAGTTTGGATAAGTTAGATGAATCTGAGGCCATTTCTAAGAGAAAAAAGTATCTTGACGAATTGAAAAATGTTGAGCAGGATATTCGGGAGATTTCGCATGACTTAAACAGGGAAAAATCGGAATTAATTAATAATTTTGTTTCGATCTTGAATAAACTATTTGAAGATCAGAAGAATACATATAGTTCGAAATTGATTACTGTTTTTGATCCTGAGATTAAATGGGATTTGATTAGCAATATTGTAAAAATTAATCTGTATAGAATTGTTCAAGAAGCGCTTCAGAATTGTAACAAATATGCTAAGGCTGATATTATTAAAGTGGAGTTTAAAAATGAAAACGATAATCTAGTTTTAATCATCGAAGACGACGGAATTGGATTTAATACTAATAAAACCAAAAATGGAATTGGCCTTATTAATATAGAATATAGAGCAACAGAGTGTAAGGGAACAGTTACCATAAAATCTGCCAAAGGAGAAGGAACCATTCTCACCATAAAAGTCCCAATAGAGCCAAATAATAACCTGCATAATGACATTTGATTTAACAGCTTCAGTTCCACAATTAGTTAAAAAAAATATCTTAATAGTAGATGATCATCCGTTTATTATTGAAGGATATAAAAATGCAATAACGCGTTATAATCCAAAACAATATGAGTTCTTAATTTCGCAGGCGCATGATTGCAGGTCGGGTTATGATATAATAGAAGATAATAACACGCCCGATTTTGATATTGCATTTTTGGATATCAGCATGCCTCCTTATGAAGAAAAAGAGATTTTTTCTGGCGAAGATTTGGCAAAATTGCTTTTGAAAAAAATGCCTTCATGCAAGATTATTCTTTTGACGATGTATACCGAATTGCTGAAAATCAAAACCATTATCAGAACAATACAGCCCAACGGATTGATTATTAAAAACGATCTTACTTTCGATGAATTGCTTCTGGCTTTTGATAAAGTAATGAAAAACGAAAAATATTACAGCCAGTCAGTTGTAAAAATGCTGAATCAATCAACTCATAATGCAATTGAAATTGATCAGTACGATAAACAGATATTAATTCATTTGGACAAAGGAACTCCAATTCATGAAGTGTTAGAAAATATTCCAATTTCTTTAAATGCCATCGTGAAACGAAAAAAACATTTAATGGAATTGCTAAAAATAAAAAGTGGTTCTGATCACGACTTGGTAAAAGAAGCTAAAAGCAAAGGGCTCTTTTAAAAAGTTAAATTCCAAGGTTGAAATTCCAAATTCCAAAAAAGCGAAATAAAAAATTCCAAATTCCAATATGATTATTAGTCTTGGAATTTGGAATTTTTTTATTGGAATTTTCTAAAGTTTACTCGCTCAAAGCATCCCATCCGCGAGCTTTTAAGGCAATTTTTGTATTGGCGCGGGTCACAAGATGAATTCCTTCACTTTCTTGCGTCATATGTCCGATAACAGAGAAATTCGGATTTCCTTTTATTTTGTCAAAATCATTAATATCAATAGTAAACAAAAGTTCGTAATCTTCACCGCCGTTTATGGCAACCGTTGTACTGTCGATATTAAATTCTTCGCAAGTAGAAATAAACTGCGGATCTAATGGCAGTTTGTCTTCATACAAATTACAACCCACTTTAGATTGTTTGCAGATATGCATAATCTCAGAAGATAATCCGTCTGAGATATCAATCATTGCATTTGGTTTTATGTCTAAAGCATGAAGTAGGGTGCGAACATCTTTTCGCGCTTCAGGTTTCAATTGGCGTTCTACCAAATAAGTGTAAGGATCTAAATCTGGCTGATTGTTTGGATTAACCTGAAAAACTTGTTTTTCACGCTCTAAAACCTGCAATCCCATATAAGCTGCGCCAAGATCACCCGTAACAACTAATAAATCAGTTTGTTTGGCTCCGTTTCTGTAAACCAATTCATTTTCATCAGCTTCTCCAATTGCAGTGATGCTGATAATTAAACCTTTTTGAGATGAGGTGGTATCTCCGCCAATAACATCAACTTTATATTCTTTTGCAGCGTGAGTAATTCCTGCAAACAATTCTTCTAAAGCTTCAAGCGGAAAACGATTAGAAACTGCAACCGAAACTGTAATTTGAGTCGGTTTTGCGTTCATAGCGCAAATATCAGAGACATTTACTACAACGGCTTTGTATCCTAAATGTTTTAATGGCATGTAAGCCAAATCAAAATGAACTCCTTCAATTAATAAATCGGTTGAAACGACTACTTTTTTGTCTTTAAAATCAAGAACAGCAGCATCGTCACCAATACTTTTTAGAGTGGATTCTTGAGTAACATCAAAGTTTTTGGTTAAATGGTCAATTAAACCGAATTCGCCCAATTGAGCTATACTAGTTCTCTGCTGATTTTTATCTTCTATCATTTCTGTTAAGTTCCAAAGTTATAAAGGTGCAAAGGTACAAAGGATTTTTCTTTTTAAGTTACAAAGACACAAAGGTTCAAAGTTGCAAAGTTTTTTATAAACGAATTTTCCGTAGAGACGCACCGTAGTGCATCTGCCTTGTGTATAAATTTTGGTGTAGATTTCCGATGTGTTAAACGCATTGCGGTGCGTCTAAAATGTGCTGAATAATATTTTTTTAAAATATTTTTTTGCTGCTGACAAACTGTTGTCACCAGCCCATTTTACTTTTGAAGTATTAAAAATATTTAAACTTTAAAACCATGAAAACATTAGAAGCACAAGTTATTACTTCAGAAGATTTATTGAAACATTGGCAAGGGCATAGAGCGCTTACACGTCGTTTAATTGAGATTTTCCCAGAGAAAGATTTCTTCGAATTTTCAATTGGCGGTATGAGACCTTTCTCAAAATTAGTGGATGAGCTTTTGGCTATTGCGGTTCCAGGTTTAAAAGGAATCGTAACGAAAGAAACTGCACCTTTTTCAGAAGGAACAGAAAAATTGATTTTTAAAGCACAATATCTTGAAAAATGGGACGAAGCTACAGTAGAAATTGATAAATATTGGCAAGAATTATCGGTTGAGGATTTTAGCGAGACTTTTAATCTTTTTGGCCAATATGAATTTCCTGTAATTCAGAATATCTTATACTTTATCGATAATGAAGTGCATCACCGTGGACAAGCTTATGTGTATTTAAGAGCTTTAAATATCGAACCGCCATTTTTCTGGGAAAGATAATTGATAATTTTTTACTATCTTAATATCACATTCTAAAACTAAGACTATGAGTTTAAAAAAGATAATGTCCAATTTTGCAGATTACAATTTATGGGTAAACCAGCAATTTGTAAACTGGCTTTCGTCAAAGTCAGATGAATTGCTTAACGCAGAAGTGCAATCGAGTTTCTCTACTATCATGAAAACGCTAGATCATATCTGGTCTACAGAAGAATATTGGTTTTCTGTAATTTCTGAAAATGATATGGCAGAAAAGAAGCCTGAAAACGAATTGTCAAAAGATGAAATATTTGAAGGATTACTCAATTCATCTACAAGATTGAAACACCTTATCAATTCATTGTCGGAAGAAGATTTGATGAAAGAAGCTAAAATTACAAATCCGTGGTTTGAATGCGAATTGCCTGTTTCAGATTATCTGCTTCAGGTTATCAATCACGGAACCTATCACCGAGGACAGATTGTAACGATGGGAAGAAATATCGGAATTACAGATGCTTCCAACACCGATTACAATTTTTATAATGTGGTAAAACAGAAATAAATGAAAAACTCCTGTAGATAATTCTATCAGGAGTTTTTTCTATAAAAGCCTTTGCTTGTTGATTTCCAATAATTTCAGTACGTTGGTTTTTAGTATTTCTGGTTCCAGAATCTCTGCATAATCTCCAAACATCAAAAACCATCTCGGAAAAGCGTTATTAATATCTCTTGACATAAAAGTCATTTCGATTTTTTCATCATCTACATCTTTTTGCGAAATAAAGCCATGATATTTTCTTTCGGTTGCTAAATATCTCGCTATTTTTCGGTCAATTAAAAGACGAACTTTTGTTGTTGGATGGGTTTCTGTTTTGGTTAAATAAGTTTCCAGAGCGTCATGTTCGATTGTAAAATCGACATCTGTTTTTTTAATTCCCTGAATTCTGTCGGTTCTAAACTGACGGTAATCTTTTCTAAGGTGGCAATAACCCAGAAAATACCAATTGTTATTGTCGTGAAAAACCCCCACAGGCTCCAAATTACGTTCCGTAGTTTCGTCTTTTTCAAAAGTTTTATAGGTCAGAAGAATTTGTTTTTTCTCTGCGATTCCTTCAAAAAGAACGGCCAAAGTATTTGGCGAATTATCATTAAACATCGGTTCTGCATCTTGCATGACAATTCGAGATTCGATGTTCGAAAGGTAATCTTTGTCGTTGCTTCTCAAAACTGCTTTCAGTTTATACATCGCCGACGCATAATGTGTTCCCAAAGAAGGATCGGTAAACTTTTGCATTAATTTTTCAGCGGCAATAAAACTGCTGACTTCTTCGCGTGTAAACATAACTGGCGGAAGACGATAGCCGTCCATCAAAGCGTAACCAACTCCGGCTTCACTATAAATAGGAACTCCCGAAGCTTCAAGAGTTCTAATGTCTCTATAAATAGTTCTCAAACTGCACTCAAAACGATCGGCCAATTCTTGCGCCTTTACAATCTTTTTAGATTGCAATTGAATAAGAATGGCAACAATTCGGTCAAATCGTTTTGGAGTTTCGTCGAGCATTTTTTTTAAGATTCTAAGGTTCTGAGTTGCTGAGATTCTAAGTTTTTTTGCTAATGCAAAGATTCAAAGATACAAATGTAAAAACTAAAGAGGATAAAAAAATCTGTTCCAAATTGAGACAGGTTTTAATTTATAAGTCGAATGAATTTAAACATTTTTTTGCATCTTTACAGAATTATAGTATTAAATTTTAGAGTACAGAATGAAACTTCCTTTTGCGCCAGTTATTTTTGGTTATGAAATCAATATCCATTTAGTTTTAGAATATCTGGCCTTTTTCTTAGGATATCGATATTATGTTTTTTTGAGAAAAAGAACCAATGATACTATTGTTTCTACAAACAGGTTATCGATTATTTTGGGTGCAGCAATTGGAGCTTTTTTAGGTTCTAGAATTATGGGTTTTCTGGAAAATCCTGTTTTTCATCTTGATGCAAGATCAATTTTAGACCTTTTCAATGCGAAGACCATTATGGGAGGATTATTTGGCGGACTCTTGGGGGTTGAAATTGCGAAGAAGATTATAGGAGAAAAAGAATCATCGGGTGATTTATTTACTTTTCCGATTATTCTAGGAATTTTTATAGGGAGAATCGGTTGTTTTTTATCTGGAACTAATGAGTTTACCTATGGAAAAGAAACGACTTTTTTTATGGGAATGAATCTTGGAGATAATGTTATAAGGCATCCAATAGCTTTATACGAATTACTTTTTCTGATTATTTTGTTTTTTGTTTTGAAGAAACTAAAAACAAAAAATCTTAAAAGCGGACTATTATTTCAGTATTTTATGATTGCCTATTTTACGTTTCGCTTTTTCGTAGAATTTTTAAAACCAAATTATTTCCTGATTTTTGGAATAAGTTCGATTCAGATTTTATGTTTGATTTGTCTGCTTTATTATAACAAAACAATTTTAAATTTATTTGTAAAAAATGCCAGTTAGAAAATACACTTATTATGATTTTACATTAAGCCTTTGTCCAGAATGCTTAAAGAGAATTGATGCTAAAATTGTTTTTGAAGACGAGAATGTCTATATGCTTAAAAGATGTCCAGAACACGGAAATTCTAAGGTTTTGATTGCTGACGATATTCAGTATTACAAGAATATCCGAAACTACAATAAACCGTCTGAGATGCCGTATACTTTCAATACAAAAACACATTATGGCTGTCCGTACGATTGTGGTTTATGCCCAGATCATGAACAGCATTCTTGTTTGACAGTTGTAGAGGTTACAGATCGATGCAATTTGACGTGTCCAACTTGTTATGCAGGTTCATCGCCTAGTTACGGCAGGCACAGAACTCTTGAAGAAATAAAAGCAATGCTCGATACGGTTGTTAAAAATGAAAAAGAACCTGATGTAGTGCAGATCAGCGGAGGTGAACCAACCATACATCCTGAGTTTTTTGAAATTTTGGATTACGCAAAATCAATTCCGATAAAACATTTAATGCTAAATACAAATGGAATTAAAATTGCAAAAGACAAAGAATTTGTTCAGCGATTAAAAAGCTATTCTCCAGACTTTGAAATTTATCTTCAGTTTGATTCTTTTGAAGATAGCGTATTGCAGGAACTTCGCGGAGCTGATTTAAGCGAAATACGAAAACAAGCTTTAGAAAATCTAAATGAAGTTAATTTGTCCACGACTTTGGTTGTTACACTTCAGAAAGGATTAAACGATCATGAAATAGGTAAAATTATTGAGTTTGCCTTAAAGCAAAAATGTGTTCGTGGAGTTACATTTCAGCCCACTCAAATTGCAGGCCGATTGGAGAATTTTAACTTAGAAACCGATCGAATGACCTTAACAGAAGTAAGAAGAAAAATTCTGGAGCAGACGACAGTTTTTAATTCTGATGATTTACTTCCGGTTCCTTGTAATCCTGATGCTCTGGTAATGGGTTATGCATTGAAATTAGGAGACGAAGTTTTTCCGCTGACACGATATATTAATCCAAACGATTTATTGGACAATAGTAAAAACACAATTATTTATGAGCAGGATGAAGTGCTTCGTGGCAAAATGATAGATTTGTTTAGTACGGGAAATTCTGTAGAAGTTGCACAGGAAAATCTGAAATCTATATTGTGTTGTCTTCCTAATATTGATGCGCCAGAACTAGGTTATGACAATCTGTTTCGAATTATCATCATGCAGTTTATTGATGCCTATAATTTTGATGTGAGAGCAATAAAAAAATCATGCGTGCATATTGTCAATAAGGATAATAAAATAATTCCGTTTGAAACCATGAATTTATTTTATAGAGATGATAAAGTAAAAAGATTAGAAGAATTAAGAACTGAAATATAAAGAATATGACAGCACTAGAAGTTGGTAATTTAAATGGTTTGGTTGCGTTTTTTGTAGCGATTATGGTAGGGCCGCCAATTTTAATGGCAATTATTGGTTTCGCAATTAAGAAAAACAATCCCAATGCAGCAAAAGTTTGTTTTATTATTGGAGCATTATATTTGCTTATTGGATTAGGAATATGCGGAACACTTCTGTCTTAAGAAAAACCCTCAATAAACTGAATTATTGAGGGTTTAAGTTATATTATTACAAGAGGATTAAAATCTAAACAATAATCCGAATTTTGGTTGGTCAAAGATGTTTTCAAATAAATTGATGTTTAATTGAAAAGTGTCAGACGATGGGCCATTTTCTGGAGAAACACTGTTGTATGATAATAAATTAGCAAGAGTAAAAGTAACGGCAATGTTTTTAGTTACGAAATAATTTAAACCAACATTGATATTGGCTGTTAGACTATTGCTATTATCTGTACCAGTAATTGGACTTTCGTATTTATTTCTGCCGTATCCCAAACCTACTTCTCCATAAGCTTTGAATCGTTTTTTATCGAGTTCCAATACATAATATCTTGCGAAACCACCGATTCCAAAAATATTAGTTTTTTCATCGGTTGCTTCAACTTTATTACTAGAATAGCTCAATTGTCCCCCAACGGCAAATTTATCATTAAGAAAATATCCAAATTTGGGATTAAAAGCATAATAGTCTTTATCTCCACCAGTAGTGATCTGAATAGAACCTTCTATAAACATATCGCCATGTTGGAAAGTAATACCTTTTGCAGAATTCATTTCTGAGTCAACTTGATCTTGCTGTGCATTTGCAAAGTAAAATGTAAATAATGCTAGAATAACAGATAATTTGGTTTTCATAGTCTTGTAATGTTAAAGTTGTAAGATTAAAAATACATTTTTTGTGTTAAAAAGGCTTGCGATTTATTCGAATGAGTTAATATTGAATTTTTTGAGTTAATAATCTGTTTAATTTGTAAGTTTTAACGTTATAATTTTTTAACTTTAAACAAATAAAAAACCCGACAACATAAGTCATCGGGTTTAGTCTATTATCTTTGTTCTTTACTCTTTTATCTAAAAAGAAAGTCTAGTCGTTCAATTTCAAAACAGCCATAAATGCTTCTTGCGGAATCTCAACGTTTCCTACCTGACGCATACGTTTTTTACCTTTTTTCTGTTTTTCAAGAAGTTTACGCTTACGCGAAATATCTCCACCGTAACATTTTGCGGTAACGTCTTTACGAAGTGCTTTAATAGTTTCACGAGCAATAATCTTAGCTCCAATTGCCGCTTGAATCGGAATATCAAATTGCTGTCTTGGGATAAGTTCGCGTAATTTCTCGGTCATTTTTTTACCGATGTTGTAAGCGTTATCTTCGTGAATCAATGCAGAAAGTGCATCAACAGTTTGTGCATTCAAAAGAACGTCAAGCTTAACTAATTTCGAAGTTCTCATTCCGATTGGAGAATAATCGAAAGAAGCGTAACCTTTAGAAACTGTTTTTAAACGATCGTAAAAATCGAATACAATTTCGGCCAATGGCATGTCAAAGTTTAATTCAACACGTTCAGTTGTTAAGTAAGTTTGGTTGGTAATTAAACCACGCTTTTCGATACATAAACTCATTACGTTTCCAACAAAGTCAGATTTTGTAATGATCGTAGCTTTAATAAAAGGCTCTTCAACTCTGTCCAGTTTTGAAGGCTCTGGTAAATCTGAAGGGTTGTTTACAACGATTGGAGTTTCTGGATGTTTTTTAGTATAAGCTAAGTACGAAACGTTAGGAACCGTAGTAATTACAGTCATGTCAAACTCACGCTCTAAACGCTCTTGGATAATTTCCATGTGAAGCATCCCTAAGAATCCGCAACGGAAACCAAATCCTAATGCCGCAGAACTTTCTGGAGTAAATACTAAAGAAGCATCATTTAACTGTAATTTTTCCATTGAAGAACGTAAATCCTCGTAATCTTCTGTATCAACAGGATAAATACCAGCAAATACCATTGGTTTTACATCCTCAAAACCAGCAACCATATTCGTTGTCGGAACTTTTGCATCTGTAATCGTATCACCAACTTTTACTTCACGAGCTTCTTTAATTCCAGAAATCAAATAGCCAACATCTCCTGCTGAAACCACATTTTTAGGAACTTGATTTAATTTTAAAGTACCAATTTCGTCAGCAAAATATTCATTATCTGTAGCCATGAATTTAATTTTCTGGCCTTTTTTGATTTCACCATTTACAACTCTAAAGATTACCTCAATTCCACGAAATGGATTGTAAACCGAGTCAAAAATTAAAGCTTGCAATGGCTCTTCTGGATCACCTTTCGGAGCAGGAATTTTTTCGATAATGGCAGCAAGAATGTTCTCAACACCAAAACCAGTTTTTCCTGAAGCATGAATAATATCTTCCAATTTACAACCAAGTAAATCGATAATATCATCACTAACTTCTTCTGGGTTTGCACTTGGTAAATCGACTTTATTTAAAACCGGAATGATTTCTAAGTCGTTTTCAAGTGCTAAATATAAATTTGAAATTGTTTGTGCTTGAATACTTTGTGCCGCATCAACAATCAATAAAGCTCCTTCGCAGGCAGCGATAGATCTAGAAACTTCATAAGAAAAGTCAACGTGGCCAGGAGTATCAATTAGGTTTAAGATATATTCCTCGCCTTTGTATTTGTATTCCATCTGAATGGCATGACTCTTAATGGTAATTCCACGCTCGCGCTCCAAGTCCATGTTGTCAAGCAATTGCGCTTTTTCTTCACGAGCTGTAACGGTTTGTGTCGCACTTAGTAATCGGTCTGCTAATGTACTTTTACCGTGGTCAATGTGTGCAATAATGCAAAAATTACGTATCTTCTTCATTTTAATATATCGGTTCTCTAATCGATTTTAAGTCTTTTTTTGGAAATAATCTGCGTCAAAGCAATTGCTTTAAAGCATGTTATTAAGGCGCAAAGATAGCGCAAAGTTTTGGATTCTGGAATGCAGATTTTAGATAGTTGAAAGATGTGAATTAAAATTGGCGTTAAAATTCAAAATTAAACCCTTTTTCAGTTAATTTTTTGTACATCTCATCATCAAATTTATAAAGTTTGGCAGCTCTGTGCGAAACGTCTTTTTGTTTTTCATCTAATGCTGTGAGCAATTTCATGTGAAGAATTTTTCGTCTGAAATTAGATTTGTCCAATTCGATTCCAAGAATTTCTTCATACAAATGCATGAGCTGCAACAAAGTAAATTTTTCAGGAAGAAGATTGAAACCAATCGGCGCCTGACGTACACGGTTTCTAAGCTGCAATAGACTAAAATTTAGAATTTCATTGTGGTCAAAAATAAGCTCAGGAATTTCATTGATTTTATACCATTTGGCTTCGATAACTCTCAAACTGGCTTTAATATTATAATCTTCACGATTCACCAAAGTGTAATAGCCAATCGTTACAACACGTCTTTCTGGAACACGTTTTGGATTTGTGAATGCTTTTAGCTGTTCCAGATAAATATTTTCAAGTCCTGTAAGTTCTTGCAAAATACGTTGCGCGGCATCATCAGCACTTTCTTCGAGCTGAAGCCAACCTCCTAGAAGTCCCCATTTGCCTTTGCTTTCACCTTGAGCGTGCTGAACCAAGAGAACTTCGAGGCTCTCTTTATTAAATCCGAAGAAAACACAGTCAATTGTGATTCCCTCTACAGCTGGTTTATGATAGTTAGTAGTTATTTCAGTCAATGTATTATTGTCGTGTTATTTTGTGTATAGAAAATTTAGAATTCAAAATTGAATCCTTTTTCAGTTAATTTCTCATAAATCTCAGGATCAAACTTATAGAGTTGAGCTGCTCTATGAGAAACATCTTGCTGTTTTTCGTCTAATGCCACCAAGAGTTTCATGTGCAGAATTTTTCGTCTGAAATTGGGCTTGTCCATTTCGATTCCCAAAATTTCTTCATACAACTGCATCAATTGCAATAAAGTAAATTTTTCAGGAAGAAGATTAAATCCAATTGGCGCTTGACGAACTCTGTTTCGAAGGTGTTTTAAACTGTAATCTAAAATCTCATTATGGTCGTAAATCAAATCTGGAATTTCATTGATTTTATACCATTGGGCATCAGAAGCGGTAAAACCTGCTTTAATATTATAATCTTCTCTTTTTACAAGAGCATAATAACCAATTGTAATAACACGTCTCAGCGGAAAACGATCTGGATCTCCAAATGCTTTAAGCTGCTCCAGATAAATATTATCAAGACCTGTCAGCTCGTTCAATAAACGATGAGCGGCATTGTCTGTACTTTCTTTTTTATAAATCCATCCTCCTGGAAGTCCCCATTTTCCTTTACTGATACCTTCAGCATGCTGCACTAAAAGAACTTCAAGACTGCCCTTATCAAAACCAAAAATAACACAGTCAATCGTGATGGCATTCATCGCGCTGTTTTCATTTTTATGAGCGGTTTTGTCGTCTACATTTTCAATCATATATGAGATAAATTTTGACAAATTAAATAAATAAAATCATTATTAGCCTTTTTGAAGGCCTTATATTTTTTTTAACGAAACAAAAAATTGACAATCAGTTGTTTAAAAGGCCATAAAAAAAGTGTACCTATTAGGTGAAATCTTAAACGACTGATTGTCAATTTTATAAAACGATGGTTTTATTTCAATTTTTGTTTCGATTCTTGTTTAAATTTTATGGCATTAATAAAAAGAAGTTAGGATTAATCAGAATCGAAAAAAAATAACCCTAATATTTTGTTAATACAGAAAATTTGTTTTACACTTGTAGTCAAATTTACCATAAGATAAATTCAAATTGACTATAAGTAAAAAAACAAAACTACACTTAACTTAAACTTACCACAAATGTATTTTTTAGGAATTGATTTTAATCGCTTTTTGATGAGATTACCATCATCAAATTCTGCCGAAAGAATCGATTTTGAAGTTGCTTATAGTCTACAAGCACTAAATGTTAGAAATGAGATTCAGGCCCTCATTTCTGACATGACCTGCTTGGGAAGTTTTTTTCAGATTTCTCTTAGGGTAGAAAACACTAACTATAACTTAAACTTAATCAATTCTTATTATGAAAAGCAAAAATTGTATTAAAACAACAAAGCTTCCATATTTTATGGCGGTGCTGCTTAGCGTATTTATGATGCAGTTTGGATTTGCTCAAGAATCCAAAACTGTAAGTGGGACAATTACCTCTTCTGAAGACGGATTTGGGGTTCCGGGAGCGACTGTACTTGTACAGGGAACAAAATCGAGTACGGTTACCGATTTTGATGGAAAATATAAAGTAGAGGCTAAAGCAGGCGATGTTTTAGTGATCACTTTTGTAGGTTTTAAAACAGAGAAAATTACGGTTGGAAGTCAAAAAACAGTAAATGTAGTTTTGCAGCCAGAAGCTGCAGAGCTTAAAGAAATCGTAGTAATTGGATATGGCTCACAAAAGAAAACTCTTGTGACTAATGCTGTTACGCAGGTTAGTGGAGAGAGCCTTGCTAAAACAAATACGACAAATGCTCTACAAGCACTTCAAGGACAGGCCGCTGGTCTTCAGGTTACATCAACTTCAGGACAACCTGGGGAGGGTTTAAATGTGGTGATCAGAGGAGCTGGTTCTACAGGTGGAACTTCTCCTTTATATGTTGTAGACGGAATATTGACAAGTGATATTTCTTATTTAAGTAACTCTGATATTGAATCTATTTCTGTTTTAAAAGATGCTGCTTCGGCTGCAATCTATGGATCTCAGGCTTCAAACGGGGTTATTTTAGTAACAACAAAAAAAGGAAAACGTGGAGCGAGTGGTCAAATTACATTTGATCAATATTACGGCGTGCAATCTGTAGCAAGAAAAATGGATATGCTAAATGCAACAGAATATGCTACGATATTAAATGAAGCAGCGGTAAATTCTGGGAAAGCTCCTTATTTTACAAGTGCTCAAATTGCTCAATTAGGAGCAGGAACCAACTGGATGGATAAAGTGATTACGGATAATGCCGCTACTAAAAATTTCGCTTTTGGTGCATCAGGAGGTTCTGACTCGTCAGTTTACTCAACTTCATTATCATACCTAGGGCAAGAAGGAGTTGTAGGCGGAGCAGATTTGTCTAACTATGAACGTTATAATTTTAGATTTAATTCAGAACATAAGCTTTACAAAGATGTGGTAACATTGGGAGAAAACTTAAGTTTTGCATACATTAATAAAAACGGAATTGGTGTTGGGAATCAATACAACAATTCTTTGAGAAGTGCTTTCCAGACTTCGCCATTATTGCCAATGTATGATGACAAGGGGAATTATTACGATACTACAAATGATACAGAACCGTGGTTGGCAGGTCAGGCAAATCCATATGCAATGATGGTCTACAACAATCAAAATGAAAGCAACAACCAGAAATTGCTTGGAAATGTGTATTTGCAAATTGAGCCAATCAAAAACTTAACATTCAAAACTACGCTTGGTCTTGATTATTATGCAGGTGAGGGGCATTCTTATTCTCCTATTTATCGCTTGTCAATTTATGCAAATAGTACCGTTAACTCAGTTAACCAAAGTATGAACAAAGGAAAAACACTTACTTGGGATAACTTATTGACATATAAATTTAATGTGGCTAATAATCATCATTTCGAAGCCATGGCGGGTACATCATCTATTAATTATGACGGAACTTCAATTGGTGCAACCAATGCAGATATCATTTTTAATGATTTGCAGCATGCCTGGTTAGATAATGCTACCAATAAAGACGGAGCCAAAATGTCAATGAATGGTCAAAGAAGTGAGACCAAAAGAATGTCTTATTATGGAAGATTAAACTACAATTACAAAGAAAAGTATTTGATAAATGCCACTTATAGAATAGACGGATCTTCTGTTTTTTCTCCAGAAAACCAATGGGGTTATTTCCCATCAATATCTGGAGGTTGGGTAGTGTCAAATGAAGAATTCTTGAAAGATAAATCAGCACTTAGCTTTTTAAAATTAAGAGCAAGCTGGGGACAAGTTGGAAATCAAAATGCAAGGCCTTTCCAATATTTGTCAACTATAAAATCAAATAATACCAATTATACTTTTGGTGACAAAGAAGGTGTTCTTACTCCTGGAGCTTATCCTGACAGATTATCTAATTTGGATTTAAAATGGGAAACATCAGAGCAAATCGATCTTGGTTTTGATGCCAGATTTTTAGACAACGCGCTTAGTGTAACTTTTGATGCGTACAAAAAAACAAATAAAGACTGGTTGATTTTGGCTCCAGTATTAGCAACAGCGGGTGCCGATGCCCCATATATTAATGGTGGTGATGTAGTTAACCGAGGATTAGAGCTTTCATTGCAATATCAAAATAAAATAGGCGACTTTAATTATAGTATTAGTGCAAACGGTGCCTATAATGAAAATAAAGTGGGACAAATACCTACTTCAGATGGTATTATCCATGGTTTAACTAATGAGCTTTATGCTAATGCTGGTGAATTTTATAGAGCAGAAAACGGACAGCCATTAGGTTATTTCTGGGGGTATAAAACAGCGGGTGTTTTTCAAAACCAAGCTCAAATTGACAATTATAAGTCGGCAAGCGGTATTGTATTGCAACCTAATGCAACTCCAGGAGATGTTATCTATGTAAATACTAACGGAGATGATAAAATAAACGCCGATGATAAAACCAAAATAGGGAAACCAAATCCTGACTTTACTTATGGATTCTCATTATCTGCAAATTATAAGGCTTTTGATTTCTATCTTAATGCAAATGGTGTAGCAGGAAATGAAATCGTACAATCTTATAGAGATCAATCTGGAGCTTATGGCAATTATAATTCTTCAATCTTAGATCGTTGGCACGGAGAAGGAACTTCAAACACTACTCCAAAAGTAACAGAAGACAACAGAAACTTTACGCAATTTTCAGATTTATACCTACAGAATGGAGATTTCTTAAGAATAAGTACAGTTACATTAGGATTTGATTTGGCAAAAATGAAACAATCAAAACCATTCTTTGCAAGCCAGTTTAGACTTTACTTCTCGGTATTGAATCTTTACACTTTTACTAAATATAATGGGATGGATCCAGAAATTGGATTTGGTTCTTCAAACAATGATCAGAAATTTTCTTCAGGTGTGGATATAGGTTACTACCCAAGACCAAGAACATTTATGATGGGATTAAATATTAAACTTTAATAATTAAAAAAATGAAAAATATCTATTTATATATTTTCTGTTTGAGTTTATTATCTCTTGGTTCTTGCAGTTTAGATACAGAACCTTTGACTCAAAAAACAGACACGAATTTTTATAAAACTACAGATGATGCTTTTTCAGCATTAGTAGGTTGTTATGACGGTTTACAAGTTGCAACTGGCGCTGGCGGTAGAGGAATTCCTGTAATGAGCGAAGTAATGTCTGATGACTGTTTTGGCGGAGGTGGTGCTTCTGATGGTTACGATTTGGCAGCTGTAGATGAGTTTGATATCAGCCGTTCTCCAGCAGATGTAGATTTATATAACAGCAACTGGATTGCTTATTATAAAGCGATTTATCGTTGTAATGTTTTCTTGTCTAAAATGGATCAGATTGACTGGAAAGGTGATACAGTTCTTAGAAATACTTACGAATCGGAAACTAAATTTATTAGAGCATATATTTATTTTGAAATGGTGCGTTTGTGGGGTAACATCCCATTATTAATAGCTCCGTCTTCTGAAAATATTCCGCAGGCAAATCCAGATGAGGTTTATAAAGTTATAGCAGAAGATTTAGTATTTGCTGCAAACAATTTGCCAGCAGTTGGATATAGTGCTACAACAAGCGGACATGTTACTAAGTGGGCAGCAAAATCTTTATTAGGCCGTGTGTTTTTATATTATACAGGATACTACGGAAAAACTGATTTAGTAGGAGTGGTTACAAAAGCCCAAGCTTTAGCTCATTTAGAAGATGTTATCGCAGGAAGTGGACATGGTTTAGTTGATGATTTTTCTGCTTTGTGGCCAGCAGCATCAGTTGATAAATATGCAGGAGAAGATAATAGAGAAACAGTATTTGCTATAAAGTACAGCTATACTAGTGATTACAATGGAAATACAGATGGTAATGCTTGGTTAGTAATGTTCGGAATGAGAGAGTTCTCCTCTTACCCTTACGGACATGGATGGGGAGTTACTGTAAATTCAAAATTATGGAATATTTACGATGCTAATGATACAAGACGAGACGCAAGTATAATTGGAATCGCTGAAGAAAATATTCCATTTGACAAATTGAATAGCCAAAGAGAGTATACTGGATATTATAATAAAAAATATACTCCAATGGTTGATGAGAACGGATTAGAACTTCCTATTAAATTGGGTAGCAAATTCTGGGATATAAGTCAATTTCAAGATTATGTGGTTATAAGATATGCAGATGTATTATTGATGGCTGCCGAATTAGAAAGCGGAAATTCTCAGGCTTATTTCGATCAAGTGAGACAAAGAGCTTATAAAGCCAATTTTACATCGTTACCAGTAAGTAAAGATAATATACTGAAAGAAAGACATTTAGAATTTGCTCTAGAAGGTGTTAGATATTGGGACTTATTGCGTCAAGGAATTGGAACGGCTTCTTCAACTATCGCAGAAACTACAACTTTGCTAAGCGGCGGTGTGGCTGGAACAAAAACAATCTCAGCGGCTAAAATTCAAGCTACAAAAGGATTGCAACAAATTCCTAATACACAAATAACGTTATCTGGTGGAGTTTTAAAACAAAATGCGGGTTGGTAATATTAACTAAAAAATGAAAAAAATGAAAAAGACTAAATTAGTAATTACATCATTTTTGATGTTAGTGGTACTATTTCTTATACCATCTTGTTCCCCTGAATCCTATTCTTTAGATAGTATAATGGATAAATCGGATGTAAAGTTTGAGGTTACTCAGGATCTTGTAGCAAAACCGGGCGGAAATGTAGTAAAATTAAAGAACTTGACTCCAGGAATTATTCCTTATTTTAGTTATACAGATAGTAAAGGCAATGCATTAGGACATAGTAATTTGAACGAAACTACGATTTCACTGCCATTCTCAGGCACTTACAACATTAGCCTTACTGCCTTTGGACAAGGAGGTTCAGTAAGTTCGACAAAAACAGTAACCGTTACAGAAAATGATACGAGTTTATTTAGTGATCCAAGATGGGATTTACTAACTAATGGAGTTGAAGGCAAAACATGGGTATTGTACATGACTGCACCTCTTGAATTTATCGGCAAACCAGCATCTTATCAGAATATTGCCGTAAGCGGTCATGGTTGGTGGCCAAATTTATCTGATATTTCTTGGGCAGGTCTGGAAAATAAAGATTGGGGAGAAATTACATTTGATCTTAATGGAGGTTATAATGTTTCCGTAAAACAAACTAATTCAGCGCTAGGCAATACTACACAGCAAACTAAAATCGGAACTTTTAATTTTAGCCTGACGCCAGGTTCAACAAATGATAGACTTGGTTTTAACGGAGGAACAGAAATGCTACATCCAATGGTTGCGAGCTATTATAGTTCTGCTTTTAGTTTTACTAATGTGCAAATTGTAGAACTTACCGAAACAACATTGGCTTTTATAGCGATCAGGGCAGATGGTGATTACTTAATTTATCACTTGGTGGCAAAACAATAATAGTTTAATTTAGTAAGTCTCAGCTTTTTAAAATAGGTGCTATTTTTTAAAACTGAGACTTACTACTTGTTTTAAGCGGTGGAGAAAATATAATTTTAGTTCTAACTTAATTTTCAAACAAAAAACAATGCTCATGAATAAAAGAAAAAGTTTTAGGAACAGATTGTTCTTACTAATGTTAGTAGGAATCACAGTATTCAGTTCTTGTAACAAAAAACAAGATGCATTTGTAAACCGAAAAGTTTCTTTTAATGCCAACTGGAGCTTTCACCTTAATGATAGTATAGTCGATAAAGACACGATTGGAGTTTCAACAAAATGGAGAACTTTAGACGTTCCTCACGATTGGAGCATTGAAGGAAAATTTGATGAAAAAAGCCCTGCTGGTTATGGAGGAGGATCTCTTAGCGGAGGTTTAGGCTGGTACAAAAAAATATTTAAAGTCGCTGCAGAAGACAGTACAAAAATAACTTCAATCACTTTTGATGGCGTTTACAGAAACAGTGAAGTCTGGATAAATGGCCATTATTTGGGAAAACGTCCAAACGGATATATTGGTTTTCAATATGAAATTTCTCAATACTTAAATTACGGAGACAAAAACAACGAAATAATTGTTAAGGTTGACAATTCAAAACAACCTAATTCACGCTGGTATTCGGGTTCAGGAATTTTTAGAAATGTCTGGATCGAAACCACAGATAAACTTCACGTTGGACAATGGGGAACGTACATTACAACTCCAAAAGTTACCGCTGAAAAAGCTTCGGTAAATATTGAAACAACAATCAAAAATCAATACAAAGAAGGTAAAAAGGCAACGGTAACGACTACTATTTTTAAAGAAGATACCAAAGTAACATCGGTTACTCAAAATATAACAATTGGTGCGAATGACAATCAAACTATAAAGCAATCTGCAGAAGTTGAAAATCCGATTTTATGGTCAGATGAAAAACCGGAATTGTACACAGCTGTTACCGAAATTTCGCTTGACGATAAAATAATAGATCAATACAAAACTACTTTCGGAATCAGAGATTTTAAATTTGACTTGAACAAAGGTTTTGTTTTGAATGGAAAGCAAGTCAAAATAAAAGGAGTCTGCATGCATCACGATTTAGGACCGCTGGGTTCTGCAATCAATACAAGAGCAATCCAACGACAGTTAGAGATTTTGAAAGAAATGGGCGTAAACGGAATCAGAACTTCACACAATCCTCCAGCTCCAGAACTGTTACAGCTTTGCGACAAAATGGGTTTCATTGTAATGGATGAAGCTTTTGATATGTGGAAAACGAATAAGACAAAATACGATTATGCCAATGATTGGGAAAAATGGCATAAAAAAGATTTGACAGATCAATTGCTTCGTGACCGTAATCATGCCAGTATTTTTATTTGGAGCATTGGAAATGAAATTCCAGATCAATGGAGCGAAACCGGACTGCAAATTGCCAAAGAATTAGCTGGAATTGTACGCCAATATGATAAAACACGTCCGATTACTGCAGCGATGAATCCGCCAGTCAATATGAATATTAACGAGGTAACGTTGCAATTTGAGAAGAAAAATGTTCAAATTAATCCAATTGCTGCTTCTGGAGTTTTAGATTTAATAGGATACAATTATGCGCATCAAACCTATTCGCATCATCAGGAAAATTTCCCGAAAACACCTTTTATCGCAACCGAAACTACTTCAGGTTTGCAGACAAGAGGATATTATGATGCTGTTTCTGATACAATAAAAAAATGGCCAGTAAGATGGGATCTTAAATTTACTGAAGGAAATCCAGAGAATACTGTTTCAGCTTACGATCAGGTTCAAGCGCCTTGGGGTTCTACGCACGAAGCGACTTGGAAAGTGATTAAAAAACACGATTACCTTTCAGGAATGTACATTTGGACTGGCTTCGATTACATTGGAGAACCAACTCCATACGAATGGCCATCGGTAAGTTCGTATTTCGGAATTGTAGATTTGGCAGGTTTCCCGAAAGACGTTTATTATATGTACCAAAGTGAATGGACAGATAAAACGGTTCTTCATATTTTCCCACATTGGAACTGGAAAGCTGGACAAACGGTTGATGTTTGGGCATACTACAATAAAGCCGATGAGGTGGAACTTTTCGTAAACGGAAAATCAGTTGGAAAAAGAAGCAAAAAAGGAGATGATTTACATGTAATGTGGCGAATTCCTTTTGAAGCAGGAACTCTAAAAGCCATTTCTCGTAAAGATGGAAAAATGGTTTTAGAAAAAGAAATCAAAACAGCTGGAAATCCTGCACAATTAAAATTAACTGCAGATAGAAGCACCATCAAAGCGGATAAAAATGATTTGTCATTTATTACAGTTGATATTTTAGATGATAAAGCAACTTTAGCACCAAATGCAAATAACGAAATCAACTTTTCATTAAAAGGAAACGGAAAAATCGTAGGCGTTTGCAGTGGAGATCCAGTTAGTCATGAACCGTACAAAGGAACTAAACATACGGCTTTGGCAGGAAAATGTTTGGTGATTGTACAATCTGGAGATACATCAGGTAGATTGGAATTGACCGCTAAAGCGAATGGCTTAAAACAAGCTACAATTGTAATAACAACAGAATAATAAGTTACGCTATCCTAACAGGTTTCCAAAACCTGTTAGGTATCAATAGATTTTTATTAAGATATAAATAAAATACCTAACAGGTTTTGGAAACCTGTTAGGATAAACTAACATCTAGATTATTAACCAATGAAAAACTCAAAACTAACCGCATTGTTTTCTGCCTTAATGTTTGGATTTTTAGTAGTTCCAAATGCAACTGCTCAAATCCAAAATGCAGATGTATTAAATGCTCCAATAGATATCAGTAAAGATTTTCAGAACTATCTGAACACTTTTTATTTCGCAGACGAACTAGCTTCTTTTGATCCTGCAACAGGAAAAGGAACCATAAAATATTTGCGATACAATTATAAAACACGTCAGGCTTTCAACAACATGATGATGAAACCCGATGTAGAAAAAGCAAACGAATTTCCAACAACAGAATATGAAGCTTCGCCAGTTTTGCCATTCGAAATTCAGTTTGTTTCAGATAGAACTGTTAGAATCAAAACGACTTCTGGACCTCAATTTCATCCTCAGGCAGCATCTTTAATGTTGGTTGACGGCGTTGCGCCAAATCACCCTGAATTATGGAAATATGCTAAAATCGAAGGTGGTCACAGTTACACAAGCAAACATGGACGAGTTGAAATATTAGTAAAACCATGGCACGTAAAAATCTACGATGAAAAAGGGAAATTGCTGACAAGTACACTTCATGATACTGATTTTAAAAACACCTATACACCAACACTTCCGTTTTCTTACGTTCGCAGAAACAGCGATTATTCAAGAAGTATGGGCGCGGCTTTCAGTTTGGAACCAGACGAAAAAATATTTGGTTGCGGTGAATCATTCACACAATTCAACAAACGCGGTTCAAAAGTAGTTTTGTGGGCAGATGATGCAAACGGAATCCAAAATGAAACGATGTATAAACCAATTCCGTTTTACATGAGCAGTCGTGGATACGGAGTTTTTATGCATCATTCCACACCAATTACAGTTGACTTTGGAAAATACTTTTCAAGTGCCAACGAAATGTATATTGGAGACGACGAAGCCGATTTGTTTTTCTTTATTGGAGAACCAAAAGACATTTTAGATCAATATACCAATTTGACAGGAAAAGCTGCCATGCCACCACTTTGGTCATTCGGTTTCTGGATGAGCCGTATTACCTATTTCTCAGAAAAAGAAGGACGTGACGTTGCAAGAGATTTGCGTAAATACAAAATTCCAACCGATGTTATTCACTTTGACACAGGCTGGTTTGATGTAGATTGGAGAAACAACTACGAGTTTGCAAAATCTCGTTTCCCAGATGCTGTAAAAATGATGTCTGATTTAAAGAAAGATGGTTTCCAAGTTTGTCTTTGGCAGTTGCCTTATTTCACGCCAAAAAATACTTTGTTTCCAGAAATCATGGATAAAAATTTAGCCGTTAGAGACAGAAAAGGAAATCTTCCTTATGAAGATGCTGTTTTAGACTTCTCGAATCCAGAAACTATTTCTTGGTACCAAGGAAAATTGAAAAAATTGTTTGATGATGGGGTCGCGGTTTTTAAGGTTGATTTTGGAGAAGCAGCACCGCCAGACGGAATTTACCATTCTGGAAGAACAGGTTTCTACGAGCATAATTTATATCCATTAAGATACAATAAAGCAGTTGCAGAAATTACTCAAAAAGAAAAAGGATATACTTTAATCTGGGCTAGAAGTACTTGGGCAGGATCGCAGCGTTATCCTTTGCATTGGGGTGGAGATGCTGAAACTTCAAACGGCGCAATGTCGGCAGAATTACGCGGTGGACTTTCATTAGGTCTTAGCGGATTCAGTTTCTGGAGTCATGATGTTGGAGGTTTCGCAACCAAATCGCCTGAAAACATTTACAGACGATGGACGCCATTCGGAATGTTTACTTCACACGTAAGAAGCCACGGCGAACCTCCGCGCGAGCCTTGGTTATATAGCAAAGAATTCTTAGAAGGATTTAGAAAAGCTGATAATATGCGTTACGAATTGATGCCATATATCTACGCTCAAGCAAAAGAAAGTTCTCAAAAAGGATTGCCAATGATGCGAGCTCTTTTTGTAGAATATCCAAACGATCCAGGAGCTTGGTTAGTAGATAATCAATATTTATTTGGTTCAAGTATGTTGGTTGCACCACTTTTTGAAGAAGTTGAAGAAAGAGACGTGTACCTTCCAGAAGGAACTTGGATTGATTATCAAACTAAAAAAGTGTACCAATCTGGTTGGCATAAAATCAAAGCGGGTGAAGTGCCAATCGTAGTTTTAGTAAAAGACGGAACTGCAATTCCGCACATCGGTTTAGCGCAGTCTACAAAAGATATGGATTGGAGCAAATTGACATTAAAAGTATTCGCAAGCGATAAAACGACTTCGGCAACAGCCAAAGTATTTTTACCGGAAGGTGATGCTGTTCAGGAAATAAAAGTGAACAAAAACGGAAACAATTTCGACGTAGCAGCAAATCCATTAAACGGAAAAACCACTTTTAAAACCGAGTGGATTAAATAAAAAAGTTAAACACAAATTACACGAATTACCACGAATTGAATTTGTGATAATTTGTGGAATTTGTGGTGAAAAAATAAAAATATTTAAACACATAGAAACATAGGTTTCATATTTGTGAATAAAGAAATTGGAAAGAAACTAGTTTCTAACACATAGAAAACTATGTGAATTTAAACAAGTGAAACGCCTTTTTTTAAAGACTCCAATGAGCTATATTTCTATGTGTTAAAAAAATGCAACCACAAATTGCACAAATTATCACAAATTCAATTCGTGGAAATTAGTGAAATTCGTGGCAAAAAATAATTCCAAAAAACATGAAAAATTATCTAATTCTCCCAGCCGTACTGTTTTCAATAACAATAGGCTACAGTCAAAAAACTAAGAATGCTTACGAATTGGCATCGCCAAACGGACAAAATAAAATCAAATTTGAGCTGGTAAAAAATGCTCCAAAATATGCCGTTTCTCACGGAAAGACAGAAGTAATTTCTCCGTCGGATATGGGATTTATATTGAAAGGAAATGAAGACTTAAGTTCAAATTTTGAAATTAAAGGAGCAAAAACTTCTACGTTTGACGAGACTTGGGAACAAGTTTGGGGAGAAAAGAAAAACATAAGAAATCACTACAATCAATTGGTAGTCGATTTACAGCAAAAAACAGGAAACAAAAGAAAACTACAGATTCAGTTTCGTGCTTTTGATGACGGAGTAGCTTTCAGATATGTTTATCCAAAACAAAATGTAAAAGACAGTATTTTCATCATGGATGAAAAAACGACTTTTAACTTAAAAGAAGATGGAAAAGCATGGTGGATTCCTGCAAACCGACCAGACCGTGATGAATATTTATTTAAAGATGCGCCAGTAAGCACTTTGGATACCGTTTTAACTCCATTAACAATTGAAAGCAAAAGCGGATTGGCTTTAAGTTTCCACGAAGCAAACTTGTATGACTTCGCAAGTATGACTTTGGTAAACACAAAAGGAACAGAATTAAAATCAGATCTTGTGCCTTGGGCTGATGGAATTAAAGTTCGTGTAAAAGATTCGTTTACTTCTTCTTGGAGAACGATTCAAATAGGAGAAAATCCAGGAGAATTAATTACTTCTTATTTGGTTTTAAACTTGAATGAGCCAAACAAATTAAAGAATACAAACAGCTATTTCAAACCGTATAAATATTTAGGAATTTGGTGGGGAATGCACATCGGGAAATATACTTTCTGGGAAAGCGACAAACAAGGAGCAACTACAAAACACGCCGAAGAATATATCGATTTTACAGCAAAAGAAGGTTTCAACCATTTATTGATTGAAGGTTGGAACAAAGGCTGGACTCCGGCTTGGTATGAAAACCGTATGCACATGTTCAGCTTCACGAAAAGCGCTGACAATTTCGATTTAGAAAAAGTGGTTGAATATGGAAAGAAAAAGAACATCGAATTAATCGGATATCACGAAACGGGTTCAAACTTGATTAACTACTTAAAAGAAGTTGACGAAGGTTTTGCTCTATACAAAAAATTAGGAATTCATACCGTAAAAATTGGTCACGTTGGTTCTAAACTGAATATGAAACAAATGCACTTTGGGCAGTTTGGAGTAAATTATTTCAGATACATTTTAGAAAAAGCGGCACAATACGATTTAGCCGTTTTATACCACGAATCAATTAAAGATACAGGAGAAAGAAGAACTTATCCAAACATGGTTTCGAGAGAAGCAGCACGCGGACAAGAATACAACGCTTGGAGTGAAGGAAATCCACCTAACCATTTAAGTATTATTCCGTTTACAAGATTACTTTCGGGACCAATGGATTTTACGCCTGGAATTTTTGATGTTGAGGTAAAACAAGGTTATCCAGGAAAAAGAATTCAAGGAACAGTTGGACAGCAATTGGCATTGTATGTAACGATTTATTCTCCAATTCAAATGTTAGCCGATCTTCCTGAAAATTACGAAGGAAAACCAGCATTGCAATTCTTAAAAGATGTTCCAACAGATTGGGAAGACACAAAAATCTTAGAAGGAAAAATTGGTGAGTACATCACAACAGCAAGAAAAGACAGAAACAGTGCTGATTGGTATTTAGGAACTTTAACAAATGAAAAACCAAGAAATGTAGAAGTTTCATTATCATTCTTAGATTCGAATGCCACTTACGAAGCACAAATTTATGTTGATGCTGAAGGAACAGATCAGACTCATAATCCAGAAGCAGTGGCAATTTCGAAAAAAACAGTAAAAGCATCAGATAAATTACAATTGAAATTAGGCGGAGCTGGCGGTGGCGCAGTAAGATTCAAGAAATTATAATTTTAAGTATCCTAACAGGTTTCCAAAACCTGTTAGGTGTTTAATTTAGAAGAACTTATGAATTAGTTGCTAAAGATTAGGAGCGTAAAAGATACCTAACAGGTTTCTAAAACCTGTTAGGATAATAATAAACATATTTTCAGATGAAAAGAATTTTAATATTATTGGTTTTAATTCATTCAATCCAAATCATTGGACAAAACAATAATGCTGAAAATCGAATCATAAAAGTTGATTTCAAAAAAGAAGCAGGAAAATTAAACACCATGTTTAAAGAATGCATTGGTGCGGGAAGAGCAAATGAAGGTCTTCGCGCCGATTGGCAGCAGCAATTAGCATTGGTAAAAAAAGAATGCGATTTTAAATACATTCGTTTTCATGGTTTATTGTCTGATGATATGGCCGTTTATCGTGAAGACGAAAAAGGAAAATCAGAATATAATTACCAATATGTAGATGTTTTATTTGATTATATTGTGAGCCTGAAAATGAAACCATTTGTAGAATTAGGTTTTATGCCGAATGCTTTGGCGAGTGGAAAAGAAACCATTTTTTGGTGGAAAGGAAACGTAACGCCACCGAAAGATTATAAAAAATGGGAGGATTTAATTAGAAATTTAACCCAACATTTTAAAGAGCGTTATGGAGACGAAGAAGTAAAAACTTGGTATTTTGAAGTTTGGAACGAACCGAATTTATCGCCAGGATTTTGGACTGGAACTCAGGAAGAATATTTCAAATTATACGATTACGCAGCTCGCGGTGTAAAAGCAGTAAATCCAGCTTACAGAGTCGGCGGACCAGCAACAGCAGGTTCAGCATGGGTTGCTGAAACAATTGATTTTTGTGCGAAGAATAATGTTCCGATGGATTTTGTTTCGACACATACTTATGGAGTGAAACATGGTTATTTGGACGAATTCGGAACTTCGGGAACAATTTTGAATCAGGATGAATGGAGTGTAAGCGGTGAAATTATCAATTCAAGAAAATTGATTACAGAATCGGTTAAACCAAATCTAGAATTGCATTACACAGAATGGAGTTCATCTTACACACCGGCAGATCCAATTCACGACAGTTATCATTCGGCAGCATATATTTTGCAAAAAATTAAACAAGTTGGAAATGCTGCAAACTCCATGTCATATTGGGTTTTTACCGATATTTTTGAAGAAGCGGGACCAAGATTTACGCCTTTTCATGGCGGTTTCGGATTGTTGAATACACAGGGAATTAAAAAGCCAGCCTATTTCTCTTATTATTTAATGAATAAATTGGGAGAAACAGAACTTCAAAATTCAGATAAAGCTTCTTGGACTTCTAAAAATGCAAAAGGCGATGTGCAAGTTTTGCTTTGGGATTTTACGAATACGCATCCTGGTGATAAAGAATTGAATCAAACCTATTACATTAAAGATCTTCCATCAAAAGAAAAAGGAAAAGTGAAAGTTGAAATTGACGGAATACAAAAAGGAAAATATCTTTTAGAAATATACAAAGTCGGTTATAAAGTGAATGACGCTTACGCGGATTATATGGCTATGAATAAACCAAGTCAATTAACACGTGAGCAAGTTAATTCAATAAAAGAGAAAAATAACGGCGCGCCGATTTCGACAGAAAAAATTACAATTGACGGAAAAGGAACTTTTAGCAAGGAATTTAAAATCAATGAGAATGATGTTTTTTTTCTTAATTTAATCAAAGAATAAAAACCACAAACAATATAATTATTAACTGGATTTGAAGTCTATGCGTGAGGAATCAAAAATCTTTAAATCCAAAAACACCTAACTATCTATGAAAAACAAAATGATGTTCCTTTCAGCAGCTCTAGTTTTTGCATTCTTTACTTCTTGTAAAAATGATGCACAGACCTTAGCTTCAAATTCGACGCAGACCGAAGAATACGTTGGAAAAGAAATAAGCACAGACCATGACGCCGAAATCGATAAACTGATTTCACAGATGACATTGGAAGAAAAAGTGGGAATGCTTCACGGAAACAGCATGTTTGCAAATGCAGGCGTAAAACGTTTAGGAATTCCAGAATTAAAAATGGCCGATGGTCCGTTGGGAGTTCGTGAGGAAATTTCAAGAGACAATTGGGCTCCGGCTGGTTGGACAAACGATTTTGCAACGTATTATCCAGCGGGTGGTGCTTTGGCTGCAACTTGGAATGCAGAAATGGCGCATACTTTCGGAACCAGTTTAGGAGAAGAATTACGTGCCAGAGATAAAGATATGTTGCTTTCGCCAGCGATCAATATGGTAAGAACACCGCTTGGAGGAAGAACTTATGAATACATGTCTGAAGATCCGTTTTTGAATAAAAAAATTGCCGTGCCTTTGATTGTTGGTTTACAGGAAAAAGATGTAATGGCATGCGTAAAACATTACGCAGCAAATAATCAGGAAACGAATCGCGATTTTGTAGATGTGCAAATTGATGAGCGTACACTTCGCGAAATTTATCTTCCTGCATTCGAAGCTTCGGTAAAAGAAGCAAAAGCGTATAGTATTATGGGCGCTTACAATAAATTCAGAGGAGAATATTTATGTGAGAACGATTATATGCTGAATAAAATCCTTCGTGACGAATGGGGATTCAAAGGTGTAGTAGTTTCAGATTGGGCTGCGGTGCATTCAACAGCAAAATCTTTGAAAAATGGTTTGGATATTGAAATGGGAACACCAAAACCGTTCAACGAATTCTTCTTAGCCGATAAATTAATTGCAGCAGTTAAATCTGGTGAAGTTTCTGAGAAAGAAATTGATCTGCATGTAAAACGTATTTTAAGAGTTTTATTCCAAGTGAAAGCAATGGGCGGAGGCGAGCGCGCAAAAGGAAGCATCGCAACCGAAGCGCATTACCAAGACGCTTACAAAATTGCTGCTGAAGCAATCGTATTGTTGAAAAACGAAAATAATGCGCTTCCGCTAAAAGCAGACGGAATTAAATCTATTGCCGTAATTGGAAATAATGCAACAAAGAAAAATGCTCTTGGCGGATTTGGAGCGGGAGTTAAAACAAAAAGAGAAGTTACGCCTTTAGAAGGTCTTAAAAATAGATTGCCTTCATCAGTTAAAATCAATTATGCGGAAGGATATTTAGAGCGTTATGATAAAAAGAACAGAGGAAATTTAGGAAATATTACGGCTAATGGTCCGGTTACAATTGACGAACTAGATCCAGCAAAAGTTCAAGAAGCGGTTGATGCAGCTAAAAACTCAGATGTTGCGATCATTTTTGCGGGTTCAAACCGTGATTACGAAACAGAAGCTTCTGATCGTAGAGATTTGCACTTGCCTTTTGGACAAGAAGAATTAATCAAAAAAGTAATAGAAGCTAATCCAAAAACGATTGTAGTGATGGTGGCGGGTGCTCCATTTGATATTAATGAAGTAAGCAAAAAATCTTCTGCTTTAGTTTGGAGCTGGTTTAATGGTTCTGAAGGAGGAAATGCTCTGGCGGATGTAATTTTAGGAAAAGTAAATCCGTCAGGAAAATTACCTTGGACAATGCCAGTTGCTTTAAAAGATTCTCCGGCGCATGCCACAAACAGTTTCCCTGGAGACAAAGCGGTAAATTATGCAGAAGGTCTTTTAATTGGATACCGTTGGTTTGATACTAAAAATGTTACGCCATTATATCCTTTCGGTTACGGATTATCATACACGACTTTCGCACTTGATAATGCTAAAACAGATAAAACTTCCTATGCTCAAAACGACGTAATCGAAGTTTCTGTTGATGTTAAAAACACAGGAAAAGTAGACGGAAAAGAAGTAGTTCAATTATACACTTCAAAATCTGATTCTAAAATTACACGTGCAGCTCAGGAACTAAAAGGTTTCAAAAAAGCAGATGTAAAAGCGGGAAGTTCAGCAAAAGTAACGATCAAAGTACCAGTAAAAGAATTGGCTTATTATGATGTTGCTTCTAAAAAATGGACAGTTGAACCAGGAAAATACACTATCAAATTGGGAACTTCTTCAAGAGATATTAAGAAAGAAATTCAGGTAACAGTTAAATAAAACTGTTATTGCTTAAAATAACCAAACTCTCAACGCCAGCCCATAAAAAGCTGGCGTTGATTTTAAAAACTTACACTTAACTTAAACCAAACCAAATGAAAAAAACAATCAAGGATTATCTTTTATCTTTTATTCTCTGCTTTGCTTTTTTAGGAGTTTCAGCTTGCAGCTCAGATAAAGAAGAAAATCCGCCAGCTATAAAAACGCTTTCTTCTACTACAAGCAAAATTGATTTTGAAAGCAAAGAAAATACAATTGAAATAACGATTAATTCTAATGGTGTCACTTGGACTTTGAGTAATTCTGCTAGTTGGATAAAATTAAGTCAGACTACTGGAACATCGGGACAAACTGTGGTAAAAATTACTGCTTTAGAAAATACGACTACAGATCTTCGAAATGCAGTGATTACGTTAAGTGGAGGTGAACTTGCCTCAGAAGCAATTTTAGTTTCACAGGCAGCAGGAAGTTTATACCCAAGTTACAACACTAACCCAATTGCGGCTGATGCATCTGGAATGGGAAGTTCGGCGGTTGAATTGGCAGCAAAAATTAAATTAGGCTGGAATATTGGAAATACATTAGAAGCAACTGGAGGCGAAACCTCATGGGGAAATCCAAAAGTGACTAAAGCTTTAATTGATGCTGTAAAAGCAAACGGATTTAATGCAATTAGAATTCCGTGTTCTTGGAATCAGAATTTAGAAAATACTGCAACAGCAAAAATCAAAGTGGATTGGTTAAACCGAGTGAAAGAAGTGGTTCAATATTGCGTTGATAACGATATGTATGTCGTAGTAAACATCCACTGGGACGGCGGTTGGCTGGAAAACAATATTACCGAAGCCAAAAAAGTAGAAAACAATGCCAAACAAAAAGCGTTTTGGGAACAAATTGCAACACATTTAAGAGGTTTCGACGAACATTTACTTTTCGCGAGCGCCAACGAACCTGCGGTTGAAGATGCTACGCAAATGGCAGTTTTAACTTCGTATCACCAAACTTTTATTGATGCAGTTCGTTCAACTGGAGGAAAAAATGCAACGCGTGTTTTGGTTGTTCAAGGTCCAACAACAGATATTGAAAAAACAAACAAATTAATGACTACATTGCCAGTAGATAAAGTAACGGGCAGAATGATGGTCGAAGTTCATTATTATTCTCCTTGGAATTTTGCTGGTTTAACCAAAGACGAAACTTGGGGTAAAATGTTCTATTATTGGGGTGCAGGATTTCATTCTACAACCGATACAGAACGAAATGCAACTTGGGGAGAAGAAGCCGATTTAGAGAAAAGCTTTAAATTAATGAAAACTCAATTTGTAGATAAAGGAATTCCCGTTTTATTGGGAGAATTTGGTGCAATCCGTAGAACAACTTTAACGGGAGATGCGCTTACATTACATTTAAATTCAAGAGCGTATTATTTAAAAACGGTCGTAAAAACAGCAAAAGCAAACGGATTATTACCATTTTATTGGGATGAAGGAAGCTTAGGAAACAATGGTTTCGGAATCATGAATAGAGCTAATAATTCCGTCTTCGACACACAAGCTTTAAACGCTTTAATAGACGGATTAAAGTGAAAAAATTAGTTTAAACCATATAAGTGATATAAGATATTTTAAGTTTTTACTTAGAGATGTACTTAATTTTACTTATATCACTTATATGGTTCAAAAAATATTTAAATTAAAAAAATGAAAAAGAGTGTAATATTTATTTTGCTGTTAATTAGTGTTTTAGCTAATGCTAATGTGAGAATGCCTTTAATATTCTCTGACGGAATGGTGCTCCAAAGAGACAAGCAAATTCCGATTTGGGGTTTTGCTGATGCGAATGAAACTGTAGAAGTTCATTTCAACAAACAAATTAAGAAAACAACAGCCGATAAAAACGGAAAATGGACGGTAAATTTAAATGCTGAAAAAGCTGGCGGACCTTTCGAATTAGTCATTATCGGAAAAAATAAAATCACCATCAAAAATGTTTTGGTTGGAGAAGTTTGGATTTGCAGCGGACAATCGAATATGGAATTTCAGGTTTTCAAAACCATGAATTCCGAAAAAGAAATCAGTAGTGCAGATTATCCAATGATTCGTCATTTTGGTGTCGTACAAGATTTAAGCGGAACTCCAAAAGACGATTTAAAACAAGGAAAATGGGAAGTGGCTAACAAAGAAAATGTTGGGAACTTTACAGCAGTTGGGTATTATTTTGCCAGAAAATTATATTCAGAATTAAAAATCCCAATCGGAATCATCAATACTTCTTGGGGCGGAACGAATGTAGAAACCTGGACAAGCCGCGAAGCTTTCGAAAAAAGCAATGAATTCAAAAACATGATTGCCGATGTTCCGAGTTTGAATGTTGACTCTATTTCAAAACTATATGCCAGAAGAATGAAAGAAAGAGTCGAAAAAATTCAGGGAATTCCCGTTAGCAATGACAATGAGAAATCATTTAAAGAACTTTCTTTTAATGATAATTCTTGGGACGAATTAAACACGCCAAGTCTATGGGAAAATCAGCCGCTTGGCGATTTAGATGGTGTAGTTTGGATGCGAAAAACCATTACACTTTCGGCGGAAGACATTAAAAATAAAGCTACATTAAGTTTAGCAAAAATCGACGACGAAGATATTACATATGTAAACGGAATCGAAGTGGGCCGAAATACACAATGGGATGCGAGACGTATTTATCAGATACCCGAAAATGTATTAAAAGAAGGGAAAAATGTAATTGCTGTTAGAATTGTCGATAACAGCGGCGGCGGTGGTATCTATGGAGAATCTCAAGATTTGAAATTAACAATAGGAAGTAAAATTATTCCGCTTGACGGAAAATGGAAATTCAGAGTTATTGTTGTAAAAACAGCTTTATCACCAAACAGTTATCCGTCATTATTGTACAATGCGATGGTAAATCCGTTGGTTCCTTATGGAATTCAGGGCGTTTTATGGTATCAAGGAGAAGCGAATGTTTGGAGAGCGGAAGAATATAAAAAGTCATTTCCATTAATGATTACTGATTGGAGAACAAAATTCAACCAAGGAAATTTTCCTTTTTACTTCGTTCAATTGTCCACTTTTGATGAATTTGGAGGAAACAGCCAAAAAGGAAGCCGTTGGGCAGAACTTCGCGAAGCACAATCTGAAACTTTAAAATTGCCAAACACCGGAATGGCCGTGACAACCGATATTGGAAATGCGAAAGACATTCACCCAACCAACAAACAAGACATTGGTTTGCGTCTGGCCGCGATCGCCATGAATAATATTTACGGCAAAAAACAAGTTTACAGCGGACCAACTTATAAATCTCAGCAAATAAAAGGAAATCAAATTATTCTCACTTTCGATAACATCGGCAGCGGCTTATCAACGCCAAATAACGATGAATTAAAAGGTTTTGAAATCGCTGGTTCAGACAAAGTTTTTCATTCCGCGAAAGCAATCATAAAAGACAACAAAATAATCGTTTCAAGCGATAAAGTTCAAAATCCTGTAGCAGTACATTACGGCTGGGCAGATGATGATACGGCAATTAATCTTTTCAATAAAGAGAAATTTCCTGCATCGCCATTTAGAACTGATAATTGGGAAATGATTACGGCGAATGAGAAATATAAAGTGAGTAAATAGTTATTAGTTCTTAGTAAAGAGCCAATAAAACGTAACAATAGATGTTCCGTTAGGAACATTTCATCGGTAGCAACGGATGAAATCCGTTGATAAAAAATAAGCGTCCCATAATAATGTTCCGTAGGAACATCTGATTGATTATAGGTTTTTATCCTAACAGGTTTCCAAAACCTGTTAGGTATCACATAGATTTTTTATTAGTTTTAGAATTCAATAAATACCTAACAGGTTTTGGAAACCTGTTAGGATATAAGATAACACAATATGATAAAAAAAATATTTTTCATCTTACTTCTCACGTCTTGTTACACAAATATTTCGGCGCAATCCAAAAATGTTTTATGGTACAAACAACCCGCAGAATTCTTTGAAGAAAGCTTGGTTTTAGGAAACGGAAAAATGGGAGCGACCGTTTTTGGAGGCGCCAATTCAGATAAAATTTATCTGAACGATATTACGCTTTGGTCGGGTGAACCCGTAAATGCGAATATGAGTCCGGAAGCTTATAAAAACATTCCCGCAATTCGTGAAGCTTTACAAAAAGAAAACTACAAACTGGCCGAAGAACTCAATAAAAAAGTTCAGGGTAAAAATTCCGAATCTTATGCGCCTTTAGGAACATTAGAAATCAATAATTCAGAAAAAGGAAAAGCAGTAAACTACCATCGTGAATTGGATCTTTCGAATGCCATTTCTAAAGTAAGTTACGAAATGGCGGGTATTAAATATACCCGAGAATATTTTGTTTCAGCTCCAGATAAGATCATGATTATCAAATTAACCGCCGATCAAAAAGGAGCTTTGAATTTTGATATTAATTTAAAAAGTCTTTTACAATCTAATGTTGAAGTACGAAATAATATTTTGGTGTTGAGAGGTTCTGCTCCAATTCATGAAAATGCTGGATATAATGTTCCTCAAAAATATTTAAGTTTAAAAGAAAGAGGTACAAGATTTACAGGTTTAGTACAAATCAAAAAAACCGACGGGAAGATCACGAGTTCAAGAGAATCGTTGACTTTAACAGATGCAACTGAAGCTATAATTTTTGTTTCTGTTGCAACCAGTTTTAATGGTTTCGACAAAAATCCAGCGTCAGAAGGTTTAGATGACGTTTCAATTGCTTTGCAGAATTTGAATAATGCTTACGCAAAAGCATTCGATAAATTAAAAGAATCTCACATTGTCGATTATCAAAAATTCTTCAATCGCGTCAATTTAGATTTAGGAAAAACAACCGCTCCAGATTTGCCAACAGACGAACGTTTATTGCGTTATGCGGACGGAAAAGAAGATAAAAATCTAGAAATTTTATATTTCAATTTCGGACGATATTTATTAATCAGTTCATCAAGAACTTTGGGCGTTCCAGCCAATTTGCAAGGACTTTGGAATCCGTATGTGAATCCGCCTTGGAGCAGTAATTATACGATGAATATCAATCTGGAAGAAAATTACTGGCTGGCAGAAAATACCAATCTTTCTGAAATGCATTCGTCCCTTTTGAGTTTCATTAAAAACCTTTCGGTAACAGGAAAAGTTACTGCCAAAACTTTTTACGGAGTAGATAAAGGCTGGGCTGCGGCGCACAATTCTGATATTTGGGCAATGACCAATCCGGTTGGACAATTTGGAAAAGAAGATCCAATGTGGGCTTGCTGGCCAATGGCACAAGCTTGGCTGAGCACTCATATTTGGGAACATTATACTTTTACACAAGATTTATCCTATTTGAAAAAAGAAGGTTATCCGTTAATGAAAGGCGCGGCCGAATTTTGTTTAGGCTGGTTGATAACCGATAAAAACGGAAGTTTAATTACTTCACCATCAACTTCTCCAGAAAATCAATATAAATTGACTGACGGATTTGTGGGCGCAACATTATATGGCGGAACTGCTGATTTGGCTATGATTCGCGAATGTTTTGATAAAACGATTAAAGCTTCAAAAGTGCTGAATACTGATGCTGATTTCAGAAATAAATTAGAAACAGCACTTTCAAAACTGCATCCATATCAAATTGGAAAAAAAGGAAATCTGCAGGAATGGTATTTTGATTGGGAAGATAATGATCCGAAACATCGTCATCAATCGCATTTATTCGGACTTTTTCCGGGCGATCATATTACGCCTTTAAAAACGCCTGAACTTGCCGAAGCTTCTAAGAAAACTTTAGAAATAAAAGGCGACGAAACCACTGGCTGGTCAAAAGGCTGGAGAATTAATCTCTGGGCCAGACTTTGGGATGGAAATCGTGCATATAAAATGTATCGTGAATTATTACGTTACGTAGATCCTGACGGAAAGAAAACGGAAAAACCAAGAAGAGGCGGAGGAACGTATCCGAATTTATTTGACGCGCATCCGCCGTTTCAAATTGATGGTAATTTTGGTGGTGCAGCTGCCGTTGCCGAAATGTTAGTTCAGTCTGATGAAAATGAAATTAGATTACTTCCTGCTTTGCCAGATGCGTGGTCAGAGGGTTCTGTAAAAGGAATTTGTGCGAGAGGAGGTTTTGAAATCGAAATGAATTGGAATAATAAAAATATAACACACGCTGTAATCTCTTCTAAAACAGGAGGAAAAACAACTTTAGTTTTAGGTGATTATAAAAAAGAAATTGTTTTGAAGAAAGGAGAAAGCATAGAAATCAATATTTAAAAACAATATTTTAATTATAGTTAGGTAAGCTTCGGAGAAGCGAAAAATTTATAGAAAAATAGACATTTACAATATAGAGCTCCAGCGGAGCGACATATAGTTTTTCGCAATCTTATATGTCGCTCCGCTGGAGCTTTTTTACATTTGCGTGATTTAATTTCTATAAATATTTAGCTTCTCTGAAGCTTTTAATAACAAACCCGACAGGTTTCAAAAACCTGTCGGGTTTAATTCTAAACGATCTAGCTATTAATTCTCTGTCTGTTCTTTTTCTTCTTCTGGTTTCTCAGAATGTTCCTTTTTAAAAGTCTCGTACCATTTTTCAATGGACGGATAAACAAAAGCAGCCACTTTTTTGACAGGATTATAAAAAATAAAATTATCTAAAGTTTCTTTTTTAGCGAATGTATTATTGAAATTGATTTTTTCAAAAAGAGCGATAAAAATACTCAGAATCAGAATAGTTTTTAAAACCCTGAAAAAACCGCCTCCGAGTTTGTTCATCCAGCCTAACATGGCAAAATCGGCAATTCCGGTTAAAATTTTCGCTAAGAAATAAACGCCAATAACGACCAGAATAAAAGTCAAAATAAAAGCTGTAATTTGAATATTGGTTGGATTCCAAGAAACGTGTTTTGAAATCATTCCTGTCATTAATGAAGAAAATTTAATGGCAAGATAAATTCCCAATAATAGGGAAATAAAAGAGACAACTTCTACAAAAAGTCCGTTTTTAATGCCTTTATACAGACTGTATCCTAAAAGTGTGGCTACAATAATATCAAAAAAACTCATGATTTACGGGTGTTTAATAAAGGCGCAAAGATATGTTTTTTTTAAGGTTCAAAGGCGCAGAGAGGCAAAGGTTCAGAGGTTTTTTGTAGTGCTCTTTTGGTATGTGTTTATTTTTTTAGGTGCAATGTATTGAACTCTGTATCTTTGCAATTCAAAATTTAGAGTTAGATTGCGATTCTGCCCCCTCAGAATTGTTTTTTTACATCAGTAATCTAAAATCTACAATCAAAAATCATAAATTAAATGTCTAGAGATATACAGTTAAAAGAGCGATGGGAAAAGCTCGTCGATATGCTTTCAAATCAGTTTTCGCAAGGTGAAGACTTAGATTTGGATGCCATAATTTACCTAATTGGAGTTCAGGAACTCGGAAAAGTGCATCGTCAATTTAAGAAAGACGAAAAATTAAATCTAATGCATATTGCCATTTGCAGATTGTTAGAACCTTATGGTTATTACGAATTTGATTTTTTTGATAGCGAAGGCTGGCCACACTACAAAATAAAAGAGCAATTGCCACCGTTAAAAGCGGGTGAACAATCTGTTTTAATGAAAGAAGCAATTGTAAATTATTTTTTGGAAAGAAAACTTATTGAGTAGAGTCCAGTTTACAGTCTCAGTTTGCAATTTGGACTGCGACTGCGACTGAATACTGAAAACTAAATAAAATGTGCAGATACGCAATGACATCCTATAAACCTCATTATGCTTGTTTTAATTGTCGAAAGACTTTTAAAAGAAGATTGATGGTGGATATAAAAAAAGGAGAAGCATCAGTTTTTGAAGCCAAATGTCCGCAATGTGGAGAATTAATGGCCAATATGGGGCTTGATTTTGAATCGCCTAAAAAAGACGATGTCAAAAAGTGGGAGCATATCAAAAGTTTGTTTACTGTTGGTATTACATTTCACTCTTGCGGTTGCAGCGGACCAGGGTATATTCCGAATTCAAAAGAAAAATTAATTGAATATTTTGAAGGCATAAAAAAGACCTATTTTAAAAATATGGATTTTTGGCGCACCAGAGTTGAACCTGCTACAAAACAGGAAAAAGAAAGGGATTCGAATAAAAACTGGCATGAATTAAATCGAATTTCTTCGAATTTTAGAAAGGAAACAGTAACCAATCAGGAAGGTTTAGATTATTGGCATCTAAAGATTAAACAAGTTGAAGAAAAGTTAAATCTGATAAAATAATTTGCAGAAAATCTAAAACTGCGACTGAGACCGCACACTTTCAACTAAAAACACTAAATTTGTACTCTCAATTATCGAAGGAAAATGATAGATAAGATAAAACAGCACATAGAGGAAGCTAAAGCCTTTAATGAGAAAAATAAAGAATCGTTAGAACAATTCCGTATTAAATATTTAGGAAGTAAAGGTTTGCTTAAAGAACTTTTTACTGAATTTAAAAATATTCCAAACGACCAGAAAAAAGATTTCGGACAAGTAATCAATACTTTAAAAGCGGTTGCTGAAGAAAAAGTAAAGCAGATTCAGGAAGAGCTTGAAAGCAAAGAAGAGTCTAAAGGAGTTTTTGGAGATTTAACGCGTGCTGCAGAACCAGTAATTATTGGTTCGCGCCACCCAATTTCTATCGTTAAAAATCAGATTATAGATATTTTTGCTAATATCGGATTCAACGTTTCTGAAGGTCCAGAAATCGAAGACGACTGGCATAACTTTACAGCATTGAACTTGCCAGAATATCACCCAGCGCGTGATATGCAAGATACGTTTTTCATTCAGACGAATCCTGATGTGTTGTTGCGTACGCATACATCATCTGTTCAGGTGCGTTATATGGAAAATCATAAACCGCCAATCCGTACGATTTCTCCAGGACGCGTTTTCCGTAACGAAGCAATTTCATCTCGTTCACACTGTATTTTCCATCAAGTGGAAGGATTATATATTGACAAAGATGTTTCTTTCGCTGATTTGAAGCAGACATTACTTTATTTCACAAAAGAAATGTTCGGAAAATCTAAGATTCGTCTTCGTCCATCATATTTCCCATTTACAGAGCCAAGTGCCGAAATTGATATTTATTGGGGACTAAAAACAGAAACCGATTACCGTATCACAAAAGGAACAGGCTGGTTAGAAATTGGAGGTTGCGGAATGGTAGATCCAAACGTTCTAAAAAACTGTGATATCAATCCAGATGAATACAACGGATTTGCTTTCGGAATGGGAGTAGAGCGTATTGCAATGCTTTTATACCAAATTGGAGATATTCGTATGTTCTACGAAAATGATGTTCGTTTCTTAGAGCAATTTAAAGCTAATATTTAGGAGCTGTTTCCTGCTGTCCGCTGTATCTTTTGTTTTTTAAAGAAAAAAACAAAAGGATGCCGCTTCCATCAGGGCTAGGGCTTTACGTTATAAATTACCTTTACAATAAACAAACCTTTGTTGAAGCTTTAGGCTTTGACAAAGGTTTTTAAAATTTAATAGATGAAAAAAGATATAATAATTCCAGAAGTAGAAAACGTGTTTCTTGCCGCAGTGCAGGAATGGAGTGACGATTTTATGGAAAAAGTGTGGTACGCATACTTGGTTAATGACAGTGATTTTAACTTAGACAGCGTTATGGTCGTTTCAAAAGCATTTGGAACTATTGATGGAGAAATGAAAAAAACTTCGATCCTGCGTCATGCATTTGTTGAGGTTCCTTCAGTTTCTGTGGTAAAGATAGAATTGGTAGAAAAGAGCCTTTTAGCGCTAAATAACGAATTCATGGTAACTTTCTTCATCGGAAATACTTTGTACGATAAGAAGTTCATTTTTAAAGCCAATTCGCTTGACGAAAACAATACGGAAGAAGTGCCGATTTTGTTTGTTGAAGGGATTATGGTGAAGTAGAGTTTTAAAGAAGCAAGAAGCAAGAGAAAAGACTATATTGAGACTTAAATAGAATAAAAGAGAAAGAGCCAAGACTGAAATTCAGTTTGGCTCTTTTTTTATATCAAACAAAAGTCTTTACTCTTGCTTCTTGTTTCTTTTCACTTGTCTCTCACTAAAAATCTAATCCAAAGACTCAGTCAATTTCTTGAAAACCGTTTTAGCATCTTTTCCTTCGTAAAGAACAGCATAAACAGCATCGATAATTGGCGTTTTGGCACCGTAGCCTTGATTTAGTTTATAAGCACTTTTTGTTGCATAATAACCTTCGGCAACCATACTCATTTCCATCATGGCACTTTTTACGGTATAACCTTTTCCGATCATATTTCCGAACATTCTATTTCTTGAGAAAACAGAATATCCTGTAACCAATAAATCGCCTAGATAAGCCGAATCGTTAATGTTACGTTTCATTTTATGCACTTTTCTAATGAATTTCTTCATTTCGCGAATCGCATTACTCATTAAAACCGACTGGAAGTTATCGCCATAACCTAAACCGTGGGCAATTCCGGCAGCAATAGAATAAATGTTTTTTAGCATTGCAGCGTATTCAGTTCCGATAATATCGTCTGAAATTTTAGCTTTAATGTAATTTCCTGAAAGTGATTTTGCCACAATACAAGCTTTTTCTGGATCACCGCACGCAATTGTTAAGTAAGAAAGTCTTTCTAAGGCAACTTCCTCTGCGTGGCAAGGTCCTGTAATAACTCCAATGTTGTAATAAGGAATGTCGTATTGAATGTGGAAATGTTCGCCGACGATTAAACTCGTTTCTGGAACGATACCTTTAATAGCAGAAAAAATGATTTTATCGGCTAGAGAAACCGTCATATTTTTTAATTCGGCATCTAAGAAAGCTGATGGAATGGCAAAAATGATATAATCTGCATATTCAATCGCTTCATTTATATTGCTTGTCAGTTTAAGTTTGTTGGTGTCAAATTCAACAGAACTTAAATAGTTAGGATTGTGTTTGTATTTCTGAAGATGTTCAATCGCAGATTCATTACGCATATACCACGCAATTTCCGAAAGATTCACACATAACATTTTGGCAATTGCCGTTGCCCAACTTCCTCCTCCAATTACTGCAAATTTTAACTTTTCGCTCATTATTTTATTAATTTGAAACAAAAGTACTTAATAATGTGCTAATAAAGCAAAATCTGCTTTAAGAAATTTAAAAAAGCCCTTTAATTACAATGACTTTCAAGAGGTTTTAGCCTAAAATATTTTTTTGCAATGCAATACAATAAAATCAAAACAGTATCGTTATAAAAGTTTATAAATTAGAATTTTAATGAATTTAAAAAAAATTGAGTTAGTTAGTTTTGTTTTAGTATTTTAAAAAGGCGTTCCTAAACTTGTTAAGAACGCCTTTTTTATTTAAATCTCAATTCTAAAATTCCAAGTTCCAATTGGGTAATCTCAAAAGATTTGGAATTTGGAATTTTCAAATTGGAATTTCATTAATAAGAAAGTTCAACAATTGATTTTACTTTGTCTAAAGTTACCAATTGATTTTCTCCTAAACCTTTCCAGCCTCTTTCATCAAAACGTTTTACGATAAAGTCTGCTGTATTGGAATAGTCTTCTGTGTATTGAGAAAGTTTAGTGTCCATTCCCATTGTATGGAAAAATTCAACCGTTTTGTTGATGGCTTCTTTGGCTACTTCTTCATCAGAACCTGTTAAGTTGAAGATTCTTCTTCCGTATTGTGCTAATTTTGCTTTTTTAGTTTCAAACATTACATGGTACAAACTTGGTCCAATTATCGCCAAAGTTCTAGCATGATCAATTTCGTAAAGTGCTGTCAATTCGTGACCAATCATATGCGTTGCCCAATCGCTTGGAACACCTTTCTGGATTAATCCGTTTAATGCCATCGTACAGCTCCACATAAAATTAGAAGCCAAAGTATAATCGGTTGGATTTTTAACTACTCCTGGACCAACTTCAATTAAAGTCTGTAGAATTCCTTCAGCAATTCTGTCCTGAAGAAAAGCATCTGTTGGATAGGTTAAATATTGCTCCATTACGTGTGTGTAAGCATCTACAACACCATTTTCGATTTGTCTTTTTGGTAAAGAAGAAATCACAGTCGGGTCACAAATAGAGAATTGTGGAAATAAAGCGCTTCCGCCAGAAGATAATTTTTCTTGAGTTGCTTCAATCGTTACCACATATCCAGAATTCATTTCGCTTCCTGTTGCAGGTAGCGTTAAAACAGTTCCGAATGGCATTGCATTTTCTTTAATTAAAATTCTTTTTTGAAGAATGTCAATTGGATTTCCTTCAAAATTAACAGCGCCCGAAATAAATTTAACGCCATCAATTACAGATCCACCACCAACAGCCAAAATAAAATCGATTTTTTCTGCTTTGATTACACCAACGGCTTTCATCAGAGTTTCAAATCTCGGATTTGGCTCAATTCCGCCAAATTCTACAATTTCAAAACCTTTTAAGTTAGCAATCACCTGATCGTAGATTCCATTTTTAAAAATGCTTCCACCGCCGTAAGCCAAAAGAATTTTTGCATTTTTTGGAACTAAAGTTGAAAGTTTTTCAATTTGCCCTTTCCCGAAAACTAAGTTTGTCGGATTGTATAATTCGAAGTTTAACATATTTTTTTTAAGGTTCTAAGATGCTATCCCGATAGTTATCGGGACTGAGGCTCTAAGTTTTTTTACCTATTGCTCTTGGAATTTTAGCATCGAGTTAATTTTATTCTTTTAATTATTTAATAAAGTCTAAGTTGCTAAAGGAAAACTTAGTCCCTTAGCAACTCAGTCCCGATAGCTATCGGGATAGTACCTTTTAATTCAATTTCTTTAATAATTTATCGGCTACGAGTTTTGATGACGCTGGATTTTGACCTGTAATTAAAAGTCCGTCTTCAACAGCATAAGGTTGCCAGTTTGGTCCTTTAGAAAAAATTCCGCCGTTTGAAGCTAAAGCATCTTCCAATAAAAACGGAACTACTTTTGTTAAACCAACTGCTTCTTCTTCGGCATTAGTAAATCCGGTTATTTTTTTACCTTTTACTAAGTATTCTCCATTTACTTTTACATTTTTCAAAACTGCAGGAGCGTGACATACAAATGCTACTGGTTTATTGTGTGTGTAAAAAGATTCAATTAAAGCGATTGAATTATGGTCTTGCACCAAATCCCAAAGTGGACCATGGCCTCCTGGATAAAAAACAGCATCGTAATCTTTTTGATTAACCGTTGAAAGTTTTAGAGTGTGTTTTAATTTTTCCTGTAAAACTTTATCGGCATCAAAACGTTTTGTGTCTTCAGTTGCCGAAGCTGGATCGGCACTTTTTGGATCAATCGGCGGCTGGCCTCCAAGCGGAGAAGCGATTGCGATTTCTACTCCCTGATCTAATAATTCATAATATGGTGCAGCAAATTCTTCTGACCAGAATCCTGTTTTTTCTCCTGTATTGCCCAGTTTATCATTGCTGGTTACAACAAATAATACTTTTTTCATACTCTTCTTGTTTGATTTTTGAGCTTCAGCTGAAATGCTTACAGATGTAAATGCAGTTATTGCGAATAGTGCTATTTTCTTCATAATATTAAATTTTGAACAAATTTACGGCGAAAGTGATATCAGTAAAAATAAAATAAACTATGTTTGTTATAAATAAATTTATGTCATGGTAAATCTAGAATGGTACAGAACTTTTAAGGCAGTTTACAAAAACGGTAATTTTTCAGTGGCTGCGAAGGAATTATTTATGAGTCAGCCTGCGGTTAGTCAGCAGATTTCAATGCTTGAGGCGCACGTCGGAAATAGATTATTTAACCGGAAATCAAAAGGTGTTGAACCAACCGAATATGCTAAGTTACTGAATAATTTGATTATAGACGCTCTTGACAGGCTCGAAAGTGTCGAAACCAGTTTCAGGGCTAAAGCCGAAGATGCTAATCGATTGATTTCTGTTGGAATCTCGAAGCATCTTTTTGACTGTGTTGGCAATCTCTTAATTTCAAAATTCGATTTAATCGATTTTACTTTTGCAGAAAACGATGAACTTTTTGCTTTAGTAGATGCTAAAAAACTTGATTTTGCTATTACAACCAAAAGATTTGACACTTTTGATACGACTTACGAAATTGTTGGAAAAATTAAATTGATATTGGTTGCTCCAACAAGTTTAGATATAACAGAGTTTCGCCAAAGGTTAAAAGCAGATAATTACACCGAAATTGAACAATGGCTGAATGCGCAGAAATGGTACAGTCACGATGCGAGAATTCCGCATATAAAATTATTCTGGCTGCATGCCTTCAATAAAAAAAGACCGTCGATGGTTCCCAATTACATTATCCCTTCAGAGTCTGAAATGTTGAGGCTTTTAGCTAAAAATGAAGGAATCGCAGCCACTTGGAATTGTAATGCTAGAAATTATATTAAAGAAAATAAATTGCAACTAGTTTGGAATAGTTTTCACGTGCCAGAAGAGTTTGTGTATTTATTAGCTCCAAAAAATAATAACGTAAAGTCATTTTTTGATATTATCGAGAAAGAACTGAAACTGTTTTTTGGGAATAGATTATAGAAATAGCTAAATGTGAAATAGATGAAAATTCTTGTATTTCAGTTTGATAATGTCTTTTAAAAAGGATATTTTTGATATATATAAACCACTAAAAATTTCCGATTATGAAAAAGATTGCGGCTATTTTGATGTTTTCGATGGTGTTTTTTGGAATCAATTCTTGCAGTAAACACGATGATGAAGTAATTATTGATTGTCTTGCAGAATCACTTTACGTGAAAATGCATAATTCTACTGATGCCACTAATCCTAAATTGATGAATTACTCAGTGACATATGACGGAACCGGAACTTTGGTTTCTGTAAAATGGACATTTGGAGACGGGACGACAGGAACTGGTGCGGTGGTAACACATACTTATGCTGCGGCTGGAACGTATGAAGCTAAAGCTGAAGTTACAGTTAAAAAAGATGGTCAAGAATGTACATCTATTCCAAAACGAACTGTTACGGTAAATTAGAAAAACAAAATAAGAGATCATATTTGAGAGCCAATTTTATAATTTAAGCTTTTGCATTAGATTATAAAATTGGCTCTCATTCGTTATATTTGTTTGATATGATTTAGGATTATGGAAAAATTGCAAAATATTAGAATTGCCGTAGATGCAATTGTTTTCGGATATAAAAACAACGGTTTATATGCATTGTTGATCGAACAGCAGTTTGGCACTTCAGAAAAATACTGGGCTTTGCCAGGAGGTTTGGTTCAGAATGATGAATCTTTAAGCGATGCTGTCATTCGCGAATTGCACGAAGAAACCAATGTACAACTCACTTTTATGGAACAATTGTACACTTTTGGAGATGATATCTACAGAGATTCTAGAAACCGAGTTATTTCAGTAGCGTATTACGCTTTAGTAGATGCTTCGAATTTAGAAATTAAAGCAGATACAGATGCCGAAAGAGTGCAATGGTTTAAAATAGATGAAATTCCGCCTTTAGCCTTTGACCATAATTTAATCTTAAAAAAAGGAATAGAAAGGCTTAAAGCCAAATTGACATATGAACCAATTGGTTTCGATTTACTTCCAGAAGAATTCTTGTTTTCAGATCTTGAAAATCTTTACTGCACCATTTTAGAAAAAGAAATCGACCGTCGCAATTTCAGAAAAAAAATACTGAGCTATGGTATTTTAGAAGAAACTGAAAAATTTTCACCCATTAAAACAGGCCGTCCAGCAAAACTTTTTAAGTTCAATAAGTTGAAATATAATGAGTTAATTCAAAAAGGATTTCACTTCGAAATAAAGTTTGCGTAATTTTTACACAAAATAAATTGTTTATTCAAAATTAAATTCTACATTTGCGTATAATTAACGCAAACTAAAAAGCTATGATACTAAATCTCGACCCAAAATTCGCTCCATTTCAAAATCAGGAAGAAATCAAATTTCAAAGTTTTACATTTTCTGGAGGTGAGCCACACATTAAAATTGCGCCAGATTTTGATGCTAATAGAAAAGTAACCGTTACACATAGATTGAATTCATTCAATGATTTAGGTTTATTGTGCGTTACCATCGATGCGTTACGTAGAATGGATGTTAAGATTATCGATCTTTTTATTCCGTATTTTCCAGCTGCAAGACAAGATCGTGTTATGATTCCAGGCGAACCGTTGTCTGTAAAAGTATATGCTGATATTATTAATGCGATGCAATTGAACAAAGTTTTTGTTTTTGATGCGCATTCAGAAGTAACTCCTGCTTTGTTGAATAATAGCACTGTAATTCCGAATTATACTTTTATAAAAGCAGTTTTAGAAAATATCGGAAATGATGTAAAACTAATATCTCCAGACGGAGGCGCTTTGAAAAAAATCTACAAAGTATCTGAGTTTTTAGGTGGTGTTGAGGTTGTAGAATGCAGTAAAAGCCGTGATGTAAAAACTGGAAAACTATCTGGTTTTAAAGTTTACGAAGATGATTTACAAGGAATGGATTGTTTAATTGTAGACGATATCTGCGATGGAGGAGGAACTTTCGTAGGATTAGCAGAAGAATTAAAAAAGAAAAATGCCGGAAAATTATACTTAGCCGTAAGCCACGGAATCTTCAATAAAGGTTTTGAAGTTTTAAACTGTTTCGACGGAATTTTTACCACAAACTCTTTTAAAGATTTTGAAGGTGAAAGCGTTAAGGTAATTGGATTGGATCAATTAGTTTAAATGTTTCAAGTTTCAGGTTTCAAGTTCTCTGTGTAACGTAAATCTGAAACGAAAAAAATGCTAACTGTTTCAAGTTGAGCGAAAAACCTGAAACTTTAAACTTGAAACAAAAAACAGAAAAAATGAAATACAACATAGATAACATAGCTCCAGAAAGTAAATTTTTATTTTTCTGGGGACATCAGCCAAGTAAAGACGGAACGGTTACTAAAACTTGCTTTAGCCAATGGTGGTTAAGTTCTTTTGAAGTTGCTGGTGTGACTTACAAAACAGCCGAACATTGGATGATGGCAAAAAAAGCTGAATTGTTTCAAGATCAGGAAATTTTAGATAAAATCCTTGAAGCAGATTCTCCCGCAGTAGCTAAGAAACTAGGTCGTGAAGTGAGAAATTATGATGACAAAGTTTGGTTAGAAAACCGATATGAAATTGTAAAACAAGGAAACTATCACAAATTCAGCCAAAATGCTGATTTAAAAACTTTCTTACTAAACACGAAAGAACGAGTTATTGTTGAGGCAAGCCCCGTAGATCCAATTTGGGGAATCGGAATGGCAAGTGACCACAAAGATGTTCTTAATCCGAAAGCTTGGAAAGGATTGAATCTTTTAGGTTTTGCTTTGATGGAAGTTAGGGATGAATTGAGATAAATTTTGAGAAATGAAAATAGAACTTCTAAAAGCAGATATAACAGAAATTGAGGTTGATGCAATTGTCAATGCGGCCAATACTTCTTTATTGGGTGGAGGTGGAGTTGATGGAGCGATTCACAGAAAAGGAGGAAAGGCAATTTTAGAAGCATGTATTCAGATTCGTAATAAGCAAGGCGGATGTAAAACAGGCGAAGCGGTTATAACGACAGCAGGAAATCTACCTTCAAAATATGTTATTCATACAGTCGGACCAGTTTGGAATAGTGATAAAGAAGAGAAATCTAAATTACTAGCGGATTGTTATAAAAATAGCTTGAATCTTGCTGTTCGAAACGGAATTAAATCCATTGCTTTTCCAAATATCAGTACTGGAATTTATCATTTTCCAAAAGATAAAGCAGCAGAAATTGCTGTAAAAACCATAAAAGATTTTGATAAATCAGATGAAATACAAAAAGTAATATTTGTCTGTTTCGATGATGAAAATTACAAGATTTACAAAAGTCTTTTGCAGATCGAAGATATTCCGTAGGAACATTTCATCGGTAGAAAAAAAATATTAATTATGAATGAAAATATAGCAAAGAGCGTCAGCAAGTTTTTAAGCCTGGTGCTCAGACATTCGCCAGAAAAAATCGGATTAAAATTAGACGAAAACGGTTGGGCAGATGTCAATGAATTAATAGAAAAATGTACTAAAAAAGGGAATCGTCTCGACGCCGAACTTTTAGATTACGTCGTAGAAAATAACGATAAAAAGCGTTTTGCTTACAATGAAGATAAAACCAAAATTCGTGCAAGTCAGGGACATTCGATTTCGGTTGAATTGAATTTAACAGAAACAGAACCTTTAGAATATCTGTATCACGGAACCGTTGGAAAATTCATGGAAAACATTCAGAAAGAAGGTTTGAAGAAAATGAGCCGTCAGCATGTGCATCTTTCTAAAGACAAAGAAACGGCAACCAAAGTAGGAAGCAGAAGAGGAGTTCCGCAGATTCTAACGGTTAGAAGCGGTGCGATGCATAGAGATGGATTCAAATTTTATTTGTCTGAAAATAATGTCTGGCTGACAGATGAAGTTCCGCCAAAGTATATCGAATTTAAATCTTAAATAATCAAACACAACAATCATGATTTTAGAAGCAGCAATAGGCGATGCATACGGTGCGGGTTTTGAGTTTAGGGATTTAGATTTTATTTCTAAAAACAATAATTTAACTCAGTATGATAAACACGGAATGTATACAGAGATTTATAAAAAATATACTGATGATACTCAAATGGCAATTGCGATTTCGGAATTGCTGCTTGAAGATGATAATTGGAACGAAATAAAAGTAGCAGATAAGTTTGTTGAAGTATTTCACAGAGATAAAAGACGCGGTTATTCAGATCGAGTTTACAATGCTTTGGATGCCAGTAAAAATGGTTCAGATTTTATCAAAATAATTGATAACGGAAGTAGCGGTAATGGTTCTGCGATGCGAGCGTATTCAATTGGACATTTAAAAAACATCAAACAAATACTTGAGTTCTGTGAGATTCAGGCGAAAACTTCCCATAATACAGTTGAAGGAATAAGCTGTGCTAAACGTATAGCATTGGCTGTTCATTATTTTAAATATAATCTGGGTGATGGACTTACTCTGATAGATTTTCTGAATGAGACTTTAAAAGAAAGTGAAAATTATAGAATTACTTCTCCAATCGATATGCATGGATATCCAACTACGCAAGCTGTAATTAAAATGGTTTCCGAAGCTGTTTCTATGAAAGATTGCCTAAAAACAGGAATTGGTTACGGCGGAGATACTGATACCGTTGCAGCATTGTCTATGGCAATTTTAAGTCAGAAGCAAAATTGTGAGAAGACATTACCATCGTTTCTATATGAAGAATTGGAAAATGATAAATTCGGAAAAGATTTTCTCATAAAACTGGATTTAGCACTGAATAACAAGTTTAGTTAATCATGAAAAGAACCTTAGTTTTTGGAGATATTCATGGCGGATTAAAAGCATTAATTCAGCTATTGGAAAGAGCAGATTTTTCAGAAAATGATCGATTTATTTTTTTGGGAGATTATGTTGATGGCTGGAGCGAATCTAAACAATTGATTGATTTTCTTATTGATTTATCTCAAAAACAGGAATGTGTTTTTATAAAAGGAAATCATGATGCCTGGTGTCAGGAATGGTTAGAAAATGATATCATAAATGATATTTGGTTTTTGCATGGAGGAAAATCAACAATAGAAAGTTATAAGGAAATTGACTCTTCCGATAAAGAAAAGCATCTCGAATTCTTCAACAGAATGAAAGATTACTTTGTAGACGAAAACAACAATTTGTTCATCCACGCTGGTTTTTCATCTATGCATGGTCCAGAAAAAGAACATTACAAAACCAATTATTCGTGGGACAGAACGCTTTGGGAAATGGCTCTGACCATGGACAAAAGAATTCAAAAAGATTCACTTTCATATCCAAAACGATTATTGCTTTTTAATGAAATTTATATCGGTCACACACCAACACTTCATTATGATGTCGAAATTCCGATGCAAGGATGCAATGTTTGGAATATTGATACTGGAGCAGGTTTTTATGGAAAATTAACTTGTCTGGATATTGAAACCAAAGTCTTTTGGCAAAGTGATGTTGTGCAAACATTTTATCCAAATGAAAAAGGAAGAAATAAATAGTCATGAAGAAAATTTATAAAGCACCAGAAGAAATTCCCTTGCAAATTGATTTAAAAACCATTTTCTTAGCAGGTTCTATAGAGATGGATAAAGCGGTTGATTGGCAGAAAAAATGCGAAGAATTACTGCAAGATCAATTTGTTGTTTTTAATCCAAGAAGAAATGAATGGGATAGCAGCTGGTCACAAACCATAGAAAATCCTAATTTTAAAGAGCAAGTCAATTGGGAACTTAATGCATTAGAAAAAGCAGATATAATTATTATGTTTTTTGCAGAGAATACAATGTCACACATATCGTTACTAGAATTTGGACTTTATGCTCAAACTAATAAAATGAAAGTAGTTGTAGAGGAAAATTTTTGGAGAAAAGGAAACATCGATATTGTATGTGAGAGATATTCAGTAGAACAGTTTAAAACATTGGATGAACTAATTCAAAATTTATTAAAATAAAAATATATGAACCCACTATTATTAACCGATGGTTACAAAGTTGACCACAGAAGACAATATCCAAACGGAACAACATTAGTATATTCTAACTGGACGCCAAGAAAATCTAGATTAGAAGAAGTTGATGAGGTTGTGTTTTTCGGACTACAGTATTTTATCAAAAAATATATTATTCATGATTTTGAAGAGTATTTCTTTAAAAAATCAAAAGAAGAAGTTGTTGCAAAATATGCTCGCAGAATCAATAATTATTTGGGTGATAATCAAGTTGGAACTAAGCACATTGAAGATTTACACGATTTAGGATATATTCCGATGGTCTTCAAAGCTTTGCCAGAAGGCGCAAGCGTGCCATTGAGAGTGCCAATGTTTACGATGTATAATACAATTCCAGAATTTTTCTGGCTGACGAATTATTTCGAAACTTTGCTTTCTGCAGTGATCTGGCTTCCTTGCAACTCTGCTACAATTGCAAAAGAGTATAGAAAGGTTTTGGATAAATATGCAGATCAGACTTCATCTGTTCCAGAATTTGTAGATTGGCAGGCACACGATTTCTCAATGAGGGGAATGGGCGGAATTGAAGCGGCTTTAACTTCTGCATCTGGACACTTGTTGAGCTTCACAGGTTCTGATACGATTCCAGCGATTGATTTCTTAGAAGAATATTACAAAGCCAATTCAGATCAAGAATTAGTGGCAGGTTCAGTAGCGGCAACAGAACATTCTGTAATGTGTATGGGAACGACAGAAGGCGAGTATGAAACTTTCAAAAGATTAATCACAGAAGTGTATCCAAAAGGAATTGTTTCTATCGTTTCTGACACTTGGGATTTATGGAAAGTTTTAACGGATTATTTGCCAAGATTGAGAGAAGATATTGTTTCAAGAGAAGGCAAAGTAGTAATTCGTCCTGATAGTGGTGATCCAGTTGATATTATCTGCGGAAATCCGAACGGAAAAACTGAGCAGGAGAAAAAAGGAGTTATCGAATTGCTTTGGGATGTATTTGGCGGTACAACAAATGCTAAAGGGTTCAAAGAATTGGTTCCGCAAATCGGAGCGATTTATGGAGATAGTATTACAGTAGCAAGAGCGACTCAAATCTGCGAAAGATTAAAAGAAAAAGGATTTGCTTCTACAAATGTTGTTCTAGGAATTGGATCTTTCACGTATCAATACAATACCAGGGATACTTTCGGATTTGCAATGAAAGCAACTTACGGAGAAGTAAACGGAGAGGGAAGAGCGATCTTCAAAGATCCGATTACAGATGACGGAACCAAAAAATCTGCTAAAGGATTAATGAAAATTGATTTAATCGACGGTAAGTATCATTTAACGGATAATGTTTCTTGGGAAGAAGAAAAACAAGGTGAATTGAAAGAAGTTTTTAGAGACGGAAAACTTTTAGTTGATCAATCACTGAGTGAAATCAGAACGAGAGTAAAAAGTGAAGTGAGTATCGAAGCTTAATTATAAAACGAAAGCCTGAATTTAAAATTCAGGCTTTTTTTATGATTTGAGTTTTTTGCCTTCTATTTGTCATTTCGACGAAGGAGAAATCTTCGCAAGAAACTCTACAAAGATTGGCGTTTTACTATATGGAGCTACTTGCGAAGATTTCTCCTTCGTCGAAATGACAAGATTATGTAGGATTATTCTTTTGAGAATAACAAAAAAACTCCAGTTAAAACTGGAGGCAATTCAAATTTTTAAATTCTTTATTTCTTATAAAAATTATTATGATCAATATATTCCCAAACCTTTGGCGGTAGCAAAGGCTGAATATTTTTGCCTTCTTTAATGCTGTTTCTGATAAAAGTAGAAGAAATTTCTACAATTGGGGCATCAATTATATGAATTTTGGGATGCGATTTTAATTCGACATTTTCAGGTTCGTCAGAAATTCTCGGATATACATAAATATCATGATTTTCAAGAATCACTTCATAATTTCTCCATTTGTGAAGCGTTTTCAAATTGTCTTCGCCCATAATTAAAGAAAATTCATGATTTGGATATTTCTCTTGTAAATGAGCGAGTGTAATCACTGTATAGCTTGGCTGAGGCAATTTAAATTCAATATCCGATGGTTTTATTTTTGGATAATCTTCTGTTGCCAAATAAACCATTTGAAGTCGTTGCTGATCGTCTAATAAAGTCGCTTTCTTTTTTAACGGATTATGTGGCGTAACAACCATCCAGATCTGATCTAAATCGGCAAACTCAGCCATATGATTGGCAATGATCAAATGACCAACATGTATAGGATTATATGTTCCGAAGTAAAGACCTATTTTCATTTTTTATAGTTTCGCAGAGAGTCGCTAAGATAGCACAAAGATTCGCAAAGTTTAAAAAACCTTTTGCGAATCTCCGTGTTTGTCTTTGTGAATCTTTGCGTAATAAAATTACTTATTTACGAACTCTTTCACTAATTGATATGCTTCTTCTTTAGCAGTATCTAAATCGTAGTTTTTAATAATTGTATCAAATTGAGGAGCAGTTGCCAATTCAACTGAAGCTTTTGCAATACGCATATTAATTTTGTCTTCACTTTCTGTAGAACGTTGTTTTAATCGGCGTTTTAATTCGTCAACACTAGGAGGTTTAACAAATACAGCTAAAGTTTCTTCTGGGAATTTATGTTTAATGCGAAGACCGCCAACCACGTCAATATCAAAAATGACATTTTTTCCCAAAGCCCAGATTCTTTCAATCTCCGATTTTAAAGTGCCATAGAAGTTGTCGCGGTAAACTTCTTCCCATTCTAAGAAATCCTCAGCTTTAATGTGCTTTTTGAATTCTTCTAGCGAAATGAAATAATAATCCTTTCCGTGTACTTCTTCACCGCGTGGTGCACGCGATGCTGCCGAAATCGAAAATTCAAGATTTAAATCTTCTTGTCCTAATAAATGTTTTACGATAGTTGTTTTTCCTGAGCCTGAGGGTGCCGAAAAAACAATTAATTTTCCTTTGTTCATTGTGTATGCTTTAAGCTTTAGGCAGAAGGCCTTGGGCTTTAATTGATTTTGTTTTTAGCTTATGGCTTTTACAGAACATTCAATACTTGCTCCTTGATTTTCTCTAATTCATCTTTCATCATCACGACCAATTTCTGCATTTGAGCATGATTAGATTTAGAACCCATAGTATTAATTTCACGACCCATTTCCTGAGTGATAAAACCAAGTTTTCTTCCGTTAGCTTCAGAACCATTTAAAGTTTCCAAGAAGTAATCTAAATGATTTCCTAAACGTACTTTTTCTTCTGTAATATCTAATTTTTCTAAATAATAGATTAATTCCTGCTCAAAACGATTTTCGTCAACATTAACTTGCAATTCTGAAATTGCAGTTTGCAAACGATCTTTTATAGCTTGTATACGCTCTGGATCAAGTGCTAATGTATCGTTCATATATTGGCGAATGTTTCCAATTCGGAAATTGAATTCTTTTTCAAGTGCTTCTCCTTCATCTTTTCTGAAATTTAAGATGTTTTGAAGTGCTTCGTCAATAATTACCTGAATTTGCTCCCAATCATTTTCATCAATTTCTTCGCGTTCTGTTTTTAATGTATCTGGCATACGCACGGCCATTTTCATTAATTCAGTTTCGTCAGCATCGGGATTTACTTCTTTTAATTGTGCGATGTAATTTTTTACAACAGGTACATTTACTTTGGTTGAAGTCTGTTCTGCAGTGCTTTCTACATAAATTGCAAAATCGATTTTACCTCTTTCCAGTTTGGTCGAAATGAGAGTTCGTAAACCAAGTTCCAATTCACGGTAAACCGATGGCATTCTTACATTCAAATCTAAACCTTTACTGTTTAGGGATTTTACTTCAACGGTAATTTTTTTTGTAGGCAATTGCAAAGAAGCTTTGCCAAACCCTGTCATAGATTGTATCATATAATTGAGTATAAAGGCGCAAAGATAAATAAAAGTTTGCTCTATTTAGTTGGAAATTAGTGTTCAGTAGCAGTTTTCGGTTTAACAAGAAAAAAAATAGCTTTTTAACTCAGAGCATTTATCACTTCGGCTACATTTTTTTGGCTGTTGCCAATGTATATTTTGCCATCAATAATAAAAACTGGACGACTTAAGAAAGTGTAATGTTCCAGAATGTATTTTTTAAAATCCGCTTCTGTTAAAGCTTGGTCTTTAAGTCCCATTGACTTGTATAACTGTGCTTTTTTGCTAAATAATGCTTCGTAACTTCCTGCTAGTTTGTGCATTTCTTCCAATTGTTGTTCTGTAATTGGATCTTGTTTAATATCTTGAAAAACTAAATTGTTTTCAGGTAAACTTTTGATGATTTTTCTGCAGGTATCACAAGATGATAAATAATATATTTTGTTCATTTTTTTATGGATTTGTTAGAATGCAAAGAAAATCCATTTAAAACTTAAAAATGACTAATTTTAGAAAAAAAATAAAATTATGAGTTCAGTTTTTGATGTACAAAAAACAATTAGAGAAGTTCTATTGAAAATCTTAGATAGTCATTCATTAGAACAATTAAACAAAATTCCAGATGGGTTCAGCAATAATATTATTTGGAATATGGGCCATTGTATTTCTTCGCAACAGGTTTTGGTCTATAAATTATCGGGTCTTCCAACAATGGTTTCTGAAGATTTCGTTAACAAATATAAAAAAGGAACTAAACCAGAAAGCGATGTTTCTCAAGCTGAGGTTGATGAAATTAGAACATTGCTTTCAACAACATTAGAAAAAACAAAAAATGATTTTGAAAGCGGTCTGTTTGTTAATTATCATGAATACACTACTAGTATCGGATTTACACTTCGCCATATTCAAGGTGCCTTAGATTTTAATAATTTTCATGAAGGGCTTCATACTGGAGTTATAATGTCAATAAAAAAATTCGTTTAAATAAAAAAAATCCCGCTTTAAGCGGGATTTTTTTTATTCGATTATGGTTTCGATGGTAACCTTCATTGCTCCGGCACCTTTGCTTTTGGTAATATCCATAAAAGCTCTTTTAGACAAATCGATTTCGCGGGTTTTTACAAATGGACCGCGGTCTGTAATTTTTACGATAACAAATTTGCCATTGGCTTCATTGGTTACTTTTACTCTAGTTCCAAAAGGAAGTTTTTTGTGAGCTGCTGTGTAGCTGTTGTTGTTGAATCGGCTTCCGTTAGCGGTTCTTTTTCCATTAAAACGATCTGCATAGTAGGAGGCATGAGCGTTTTTTTTGTATGGTCTAAGTTTTAAACCTTTGTCAGTAAAAACAGAATCCGGCAATGGGATAATTGTTGGCTTTACATTCTTAACAGTATCTTGAATAATTTTAGGTTCTGTTGTAGGTTTGGTCTGGCTTATCATGTAGGTAAAGCCGCTAATTAAGGTTAAAGCGATTGTGGCGAATAAAATTTTTGTTTTATTTCTCATGGGTTATTTTTTTTCAGACTTGGGGGGAGTTTGTACAAATAATATGCCGAGATAAAAAAAGCCCTGATGAAGGGCTTTTAATTGGTATTTTTTAGAACCAAAGGTTCCATGGAATTCTACTTAAAATAAGCAATAATCCTAATGTGTAAAAAATAGCAAAGGTTTTAAATTTAGCTTCGCTATTAACTAATTTTTTATGTTTAGACCATCCGATAGTGATTAGGATGATAGCAATAATGTTAATTAGAGGGTGCTCTAATGATGTTAATCTTAGTTCTGCATTAGACATTTGTCCAAAGGCTGCTTTTCCAAGCGGAGAAACAAAATATAAGATTAAACCAATCAATAATTGAGTGTGTGTGCCAATTAAAGCAAATAAAGCGATTTTACGATCTTTAGCTGTAAATTCTTTTTTTGAAGTTACTCCGATAATTGCGTTAACAACAGCTACTAGTAGAAGAAGCAATGCTAAGTATGCCCAGCCAGAGTGAAATTTTTGTAGAAAATTATACATAAGGGGTGTTTTTTGTTCAAAAACAAATATAACAAAAAAGGCTATAAAAAAACGGCATTAAACTTAAAAGTCAATGCCGTTTTTATTATTTATTTAGATTCTAAATTTTAGAAATTGAATCTCATACTAAAGTTCCATGTTCTTCCAAATCCAAAGAATACTTGGTTTGCTGTTGCAATACCACGGTAAACTTGTCCGTTTGAAGCGTAAGTACCCAGAGCTGGGTTTGTAGCATTTATATTATCATCAGCAAAAATGTTTGTTCTTGATTCAGAAATATAAACTTCATTTAGAACGTTGTTTACGTTTAATCTGAAACTTAAAGAATTTTTATTAGAGCTTCCAATTAACCATTTGTAAGAAACTCCCGCATCCATTAATCCGTAAGATGGAAGTTCTAAAGTTCCTTTGTGATTTTCAGCAGAGAATCTTCCTGGTTCGATAGCAGCGTAAAGTTGATCTGTATATCTGTAATTTGCATCTACACTAAAACGTTCCAAGATTTCATAGGCAGCACCTAAACTTGCAGTTGTTTGTGCAGCATCACCAACTTTTACACCATCTAGATATAAAGTTCCTGATTCTAAAGGAGCATTATTTTGATCAAATTTGTTGTAGGTGGCATTTCCTTCATATTTCCATTGACCAACAGAAACCATTGCGTTTAAACTTAATTGTGGAGTTGCTTTAGCATTCACTTCAAGTTCGAGACCTGTATGAAGTTCGTTTACACCTAATGCATCATAGTAACCATTTCTATTAGTACTGCTTGGATCTGTAGATCTTTGGTATCTGTCTTTCCAAGATGTATAATATGCATTTAAGTTTGCATTAACTTTAGATGATCTGTATCCGTATCCAGCCTCAATTCCAACAACTTTTTCATTTGGAGTATCAAATGCTACTGATTGGTTGTTGCGGTAAACTGCATTAAAGAATGGTTGTTTAGAGTAGTATCCTGCGTTTGCAAATACGTTATGGTGCTCATTGATGTTGTAATTTGCGCCCCCTTTAATGTTTCCTCCAGTAATATTTTTAGTATCTGTTTTGTATAACGGATCTGATTCTAGGTAAAGGAAAGTATCTTCTCTTTGGAAACCTTGATTTGAAATTGCTCCCTGAATGAAAGCTGATAAGTTTTCTCCTGAGTATTCTAATTGTGTAAACGCTCCGTACCAATTAACATATCCATTATTGTTGTATTCAATTTTCTCCTGATCTTTTACATTAGTAAAAGGGTTCCAACTTGGTGTAGCAGAATATGTTTCATATAAATATCTACCATTAGGTTTGAAAGTAGCACTTTGGTTATCAAAGTAAACATCAGCACCTAATCTGTCATTAACATTTCTAAAGTGGTATCCTGTGTATGTTCTTGCATCGATACCAAAATCAAGAGTTAATGTTCTTGTTAATTTTTGATTTAAGTTAATTACAGCTCCATACCAGTCATGAGAGTTGATAGATGATCTTCTTGTAAAACCAGTTGTTCTGTTAACTACATATTCTCCGTCAGCATTTGGTGTTAATGGTGCTCCAATTGTATTTGGCTGTCCAGTGTTATACTTAACGAATTCATCAAAAGGAACTAAACCGTCTTCAGTTTTAAATGCAAAAGGACTTTTTCCAATGTTTCCTGTTCCTCCTCCTCTTCCCCAAGAAGCATATAATACTGAAGATAATTTTGTGTTATCTGAGATTTTGTAGTCATAATTAAGAGACATTACAGGTTTGCTGTAAAAGTTTCTTGCCCATGAATACTCTTGTCCATTTTTATAACCCCAATCAGAGTTGTATTTAATGTCTGGTTTGTTTTCAGCTGGATTTCCGTATTGGATATATGAAGCTAAAGTATTAGCAAAGCTTCTTTGATTGTGCCATTGTGGAGCACCAGTAAAAGTAAATTGGAAATCGTGTTTGTTGTTTTTTGAAGTATAACCGATTCCGATAAAATAGTTTTGACCAGAAAATTTAGTTCCATCTACATAACCGTCACCAATAGTGTTGCTAAATAAGACAGATGCAGAAAGACCATTACTCAATTTTCCAGTAGAATATGAAACAAGGCTTTTGAAGTAATTGTCATTACCAGTAGTAAGAGCAATCGTTCCTCCCTCTTTCATGTCTGCAGATCTTGTAACCACGTTTATCGTTCCACCAACAGATGATATAGCTAATTTAGAAGAACCTAAACCTCTTTGAACCTGCATAGCAGAAGTTACATCAGATAAACCAGCCCAGTTACTCCAATAAACAGAACTGTTTTCCATGTCATTAACCGGAACACCATTTATCATTACGGCAATGTTTCTCTGATCGAATCCTCTAATGTTAATTCTTGAGTCTCCGTAACCACCACCACCTTTTGTAGCATATACAGAGGGAGTGTTAGCTAAGATTTCTGGGAATTCTTGTGAACCAAGTTTTTGTTGAATTTCAGCTGCTTTAATTGTAGAAACAGCAACCGGAGTTTTTCTGTCTTTTGCAATATCTACAACAGTACTTTTAACTACAATCTCGCTCAATTCGTTTGAGTTAGAAACTAAAGTGATAGTTCCTAAGTCTGTAGTTCCCGCGTTTGATACGGTAAATTTTACAGTTTGGTTGTCATAACCTAAAAAAGAGATTACAATCTCTCCTGTGCTTGATGGTGTAGTAAGAGTAAATTTACCATCAAAGTCTGTTGAAGTTCCTGTAGTAGATCCTTTGATCACTACATTTGCTCCTGGTAATCCACCTGTTCCGTCGGTAATTTTACCAGTAACTTTTCCTTGAGAAAATACGGTCGAAACTATCATAAAAAATAGTCCAGTCAGTAACCAATTTTTCATTTTCTTCATTTTGTTATTGAGTTTATTGTTTTTGGCAAAATTATAACAAATAACTCAGATAATGTTATCGAAATGTTAAGAAAAAGCAGTTTTGTCTTTTGTGCTGCGTATTAAAATGAATTTTTCTTTTTTCTTTAAAAAAAATATTGTTTTCTTGAATTTATCGAGAGCTTTTTTGTTAAATATGTAATTATTTGAGTGATGCTGTAAGTAGAAACAGGCAAATTGGCGGATAATTCTGCTTTTTGTCGGTATTTTATGTAAAAAACGTCCTAATTTTACTAGAAATTAGGACGTTTCAAAAGTTAGAGAATATTTAAAAAAATGTTTCTATTTATTTTTTAAGAAATGATTTAACAAAAACGTAGTTGAGCTATCGTGATTCTTAACAGTCTTAGAATTGATTTCATCTAAGATAGAATTTGCCAACTGTTTACCCAATTCAACGCCCCATTGGTCAAAACTGAAAATGTTCCAGATAATACCTTGCACAAAAATCTTGTGTTCGTATAACGCGATTAATGATCCTAAGCTTTTTGGAGTAAGTTTTTGAATCAAAATAGTGTTTGTCGGTTTGTTTCCAGTGAAAACTTTAAAAGGCAATAAGTATGATGCTTTTTCAGCCGCTAATCCTTGTTTGTCAAATTCTGCCTGAACCTGCGCTTCTGTTTTTCCGTTCATTAAAGCTTCAGTCTGAGCAAAGAAGTTTGACATTAGTTTGTCGTGATGATCTTCATTTCCATATAAAGGTTTAACAAAACCAACAAAATCAGTCGGGATCAATTTTGTTCCTTGGTGAATTAACTGGAAGAAAGCATGTTGAGAATTTGTTCCTGGTTCTCCCCAAATAATTGTTCCAGTTTGATAGTTGACAGGTTTTCCGTCACGGCCAACACTTTTTCCGTTACTTTCCATAAATGCTTGTTGCAAATAAGGGGCAAGTTTGTGTAAATATTGTGTGTACGGAATCAAAGCTTCACTTTCTGCTCCAAAGAAATTATTATACCAAACGCTTAATAAAGCTAAAATAACAGGAATGTTTTGGTCAAATTCTGCCGATTTAAAGTGCTCGTCCATTTCATAGGCACCAGTTAATAAATCATTGTAATTGTCAAAACCAACTGCCAATGCAATGCTTAAACCAACCGCACTCCAAAGAGAAAATCTTCCTCCAACCCAATCCCACATTGGGAAAACATTATTTGGATTAATTCCGAATTCAGTTACTTTTTGAATGTTTGTAGAAACGGCTACGAAATGTTTTGCAATATCTTCTTGAGAAGCTGATTTCAAGAACCATTCTTTGATAGTCTCAGAATTTGAAAGTGTTTCCTGAGTGGTAAAAGTTTTAGAAACAATTACAAAAAGCGTTGTTTCTGGATTTAGTTTTTTGATGACTTCATTTACGTGGTCACCGTCAACATTCGAAACGAAATGTGTACTCAAGTGGTTTTTGTAAAACTGCAAAGCTTCAACAGCCATAACAGGACCAAGGTCAGAACCGCCAATTCCAATATTTACAATATCAGTAAAAGCTTTTCCGGTATATCCTTTTCTTTCTCCAGAAATTACTTCTTGAGTAAAGTTTTTGATTTTATTTTTTACTTCGTAAACTTCAGGAATTACATTTTCTCCATCTACTTTAATAACTGCAGATTCTGGAGCGCGTAATGCTGTATGTAAAACGGCGCGATTTTCTGTTTGATTGATTAATTCTCCACCAAAATATTGTGCAATTGCATCTTTCAATCCAATCGAGTTTGCTAATTCTAATAATAGCGAAACCGTTTCCTGACTAATATTATTTTTTGAATAATCTACTAAAAAATCATTCCATTGCAAGTTGAATTTTTCAGCACGCGCACTATCTTGTTGAAACAATTCTTGTATTGTGGTTTCGTGAATTGCGTTATAGTGGTTTTGTAGATTTTTCCACGCTTCAGTCCCAGTTGGGTTTGTTGTGTTTAAAGCCATTTTTATCTATAATTGAGTTTGTTTTCTGAAACACAAAAATACTGAAATAACTTTTAAAAGGATGACGGTTTGCAATTATATAACAATTAGTTACGAAAACGTTTTATGAAATGTAAGTCATAACTTTTTCCAGACAACTTCGGCTGTTACCGATTTTCCGCCTTGGGTAGTATTGGTCACCGCATATTTAAGTTCATTGTTTGTAAAAGTGTAAGATCTCTTTTGAATCGTGCTTTCCCAATTTGGAAAAGATGCCGTTTTTATTTTAAAAGTTATAGTCTTATTTGTTTCGTCAATTTCATATTCGCCAAAATGCGAATTGCTTCCTTGTACAATTGCTGCGTTTTCTTCGGGAGTGCATTTATTTTTATCTCCAGAAGCAATTTTTGCCCTTTTATCTTTATAAATCTGAATGGCATAATTTCCTTTTTCATCAAAGAACAAAAAGCCCTTCGGATTTACATCATACGGAAGCGTTTTGGTTCCGTCAGAATTGGTGTTTTCAACCGAAGCCAAAGTCCATGAACCCGAAAAATTAGATTTGTTTTGAGCATAAATTGAATTTAAAATCAAAAGCAGTAGAATCAAAATTGCGTTTTTCATCTTTTGAAAGTTTAATAGTTTACTTTAATAATTTCTCCATTTATAGTTTCTTCAATACTCTTCGCATAAGCATTTATTAGATCTTCTGTCGGAATATCCGAGACTTTTGCTGGACTAATGGCATTTATTCTGATTCCTCTTTCCAATTCCAACGAAGTTGCCAGAACAAAACTGTTGATTCCGCCATTTACAATAGCTTTGCTTATATTGTTTTTCACAGGTTTGTCGCCCATTTTTCCTGAAGTGAGTGTAAATGATCCATTATCGTTTAAGTATTTTTGGCCAATTAAAACCAGATTAATTTGTCCAAGCAATTTGTTCTGAATGCCGATGTTTAATTTTTTTTCGTCAAGCGAAAGCAAATTACCTGTGTAGCAATCGCCCGCAACACAAATACAAGCATCAATGTTTTTTACTTCTTCAAATAATTTTTCAATCGAATTTGAATCTGATAAATCGATTCTGAAATCTCCGCTGTTTCTTCCAGCCGAAATTATTTCATGTTTTTTTGCAAAAGCCGGATGTAGTATTTTACCAATTTCTCCATTTGCGCCAATTAAAAGTATTTTCATTTTGCAGATTTTTAGTTTGTTATCTGAAACAAAATTAAGAAGTTAGCTTTGGCTGAAAATTGTACTTATTGGTACTAAAATTGTATTTTAGCATAATGACAAACACAAATTTGTATCTTCCTTTTGAAGTTGATTTTAAAGAACTAGCACAGTTTCCGAAAACAATTCGGAAAAACAATTTCTTTGAATTGATTTATATTGTTGATGGAACAGGAATTCAGGTAATTAATAACAATACATTTCAGTACCGAAAAGGGAATATGTTTTTGGTAACGCCACAAGATGTGCATTCATTTGAGATTATAACGCCAACAAAATTCTTTTTTCTTCGATTTAATGAATATTACATAAAAGCAAGTTCTCAAAATGGGCAATCTGAAGCCGTTTTGCGAATGGAATATATTCTTCAAAATGCAAGCCATCGCCCAGGCTGTATTTTGAAAAATCAAATTGATAAACCTTTAATCGCTTCGTTAATTGACAACATAATCGGTGAATTAAGCAACCAGCAGATTTACCATCAAAAGATTATTGAGCAGATTGTGAATACAATTATTACAATTGTTGCGAGAAATATTGCTTTGAAACTTCCGAAGAATATTAAAGAAAAAACCGGAGAAATGGTTCTCGAAATTTTGCATTATATTCAAGAGAACATTTACAATCCAAAAGAATTAAAATCAGAAAAAATAAGCGACCATTTTAATATCACGCTTAATTATTTGGGTAAATATTTTAAGAAGCAAACGGGTGAAACGCTGCAAGAATATATTGCAAACTATAAATTGAGATTAATTGAAGCCAGACTTTTAAATAGCGATATGCGAATTAATGAAATTGCAGACGAATTAAATTTTTCTGATGAAAGCCATTTAAATAAAGTCTTTAAAAAGCATAAAGGAATGAATCCTTCTGAATTTAGAAAAAGATATTCTTAATAATTAAAAAGTTTGCTTACCAAAATTTCCACCAAGGCTTTTTATTGATTTCTATGATTTTCTTCGAAACATCGACATCAATTCTTTTTGGAGATTCAGTTTTAATCTTAGAATCGTCAAAAAATAATTCACCATTATCACTCATTCCAATTGGAGATTTTGTTCTTTCTTTCCAATTTTCAGTTTGTAATTCTGGAATTAAGTCAATATCGATTTTTTCGCGAAAGCGTTTTTGAGCTTTTTCTATAATTTCTTCTTCTAAGTTTGAAGATGAATTTTTGAAAAGTGAAATCGAATTGTCTGGAATATTCAGAAGAAAAATTTGTGTTTTGTCACCAATTTTCTGAATGTCCAATACTTTAAAATAAGCAATCGAGTCTAAAAGATAATGACCAATTTTTGCCGAGTCAGGATTAAATTTTGACAAATCTTTGGCATGCGCGCTTGCAATCAAATATCTGAAATTTCCAGAAAGGCCTCCGCCAATCGAACTCATGTCAGTAAAACCTTTTTCTTGAATAATTTGACCTACTTTATAATTTAAAATTAAATTTTCAGGAAGATTTGTATCTCTATAAAATAATTTTAAACCAGAAAAAGTTTCATGATACATGGTTTTGAGGCGTTCATTTTTCATGACTGTTTCTTATTTGAATTGAATTGTAACTAAGAAATAATGCGGAATATTAAAATGTGTTCCAAGATTTTCTGGTTTAACGTTTGACTGAACTACTTCGCAGTAAGAAGCACTTCCGTCTGCATGTTTAGTTGGAGTAATAATAGCAAGGATTGGTGTTTCTTGATTGGAGTCAATATTCAATTCTGTTTTATTTCCAAAAAAATCTTTTAAGGTATAATCGTCAGAATCACTTTTTAGATTAAAGTACGATTTTTTACTTCCAAATCTTACACCTCTGATATAAGTCTTTAATTTTCCATCGGCTATCTTAAATAGAAAAGTAAGAGACTCTTTATTTGATTTTATTTTGAAATAATCAGTTTCTCTTCCGTCAAAAAGTAAAGATGTATTTACAAGTTTGCCATCTGAAAATTCTTGTAGATTGATAACATATTGTTTTCCTTTTAAATCTTTTCCTTCAAAATAGAACTGCTCAAGATATATTTTTTCAAAATCAAGTAAATTCTGAATTTCACTATTCTTACTTCCGTAAATGTTAGTTATTTTAATGTTGTTTTGGGCAAAAGAAAAATTTACTGCCAAAGTAAGAAGCAGAAGTAAGTTTTTGAATTTCATATAGAATTGCTTGTTGGTTTTATTTTTTGCTAAAATAAAGATTTATTCTTACAAATTTCCAATGCTATCCAATTCTCTTTTCAAAGGTTCAATCTGAGTCATAAAGCGAGTTCTGTCATTTCCTGTCAAAGATTCTCCTGTTGGTAGATTCAGACGAAGTGCATCAACTTGTACGCCGTTTTTCCAGAAACGATAGCAAACGTGCGGACCAGAAGCTAAACCTGTACTTCCAACCAAACCAATTGTCTGGCCTTGCGTAACACGTTGTCCGCGACGAACCAAAATTTTAGACATATGTAAATATTGGGTAGAGTAGGTTCCGTTGTGTTTTACTTTTACAAAGTTTCCGTTTCCTGCTGTATATCCAGTAGTTTCTACAACTCCCGATGCCGTAGTAGAAATTGGCGTTCCTGTTGGAGCCGCATAGTCAGTTCCTTTATGTGCTTTCCAAGTATGCTGTACTGGGTGAAATCTATTCATGGTGAATCGAGAAGTGATTCGGCTGAATTTGATTGGCGTTTTTAGGAAGAAGTTTTTAAGCGTTTTTCCTTGATCGTCATAATATTCAATCTTTCCAGAAGTAGTGTCTCTTTCAAAAGGAAAAGCATAAACGATTTTGCCTTTATATTCAAAAAATGCGGCTTCAAGATCTTCAACTCCGTCATACGTTTTTCCGTTAATGAAACGTTCTGTGAAAATTAATCCATAGCGATCTCCTTTTTTTAGTTTGAAGAAGTCAATAGACCAAGAAAATACTTTTGTAATTCTGCTTGCCAAAGCGGTTTCTACACTTTCATTTCCTAAAGTTTCGGATAATGAACTTTTTAAAACTCCGCCAATCATTTTTCGTTTTAAAGTGACAGGTTTTATTTTTTTATAAGCTTTTGCAATGCTGTCTCTTAAATCTATAACATAATAACTTAAGGCATCTGGCTGATAGATAAAAACCTGAAGATTATTGGTTTTGTTTTTAGAACGAAGTAAAGTAAATGGTTTGCCATAACGAATGCTTCTGACATTGAAAGAATCTTTTACCTGTTCAACAATCTCATTTACTTTTTTGTCTCCAATGTTTTGGCTTTGCATAATTGAGCCAAAAGAATCTCCTTTTGAAATAGTGTCATTAACAACATTAAAGTCTGCGTAATTAAAACCGAATTCTATTTTTTTGGTTGCTGGTTTAGTAATTTTTGCTTCTACTTTTTCTTCTTCTTTTTTACATGAAAAAATAGAAAACAAGACAATTAAAATTACGACTGCTTTTTTCAAACTTTATAAATTTTTTGTGGTGAAATTAGACATCAGTTTCATTTCCCCAATTGGACAATTCTTCTTCGGTCCACAATTTAGGAAAAAAGATGCGTCTTTGGTATTTTGGGTGCATATATTTTTGCCAATCGCTTCCGCCTGTAGCTTCGCCATTGCCTTTTCCGCTTTCTAAGATGTATTTTCTTGCAGTATTAAGGTGTTGCATTACCCAAGTAATATTTACTGTTTTGTCGTAATGGCGCATTGCAGCAATCAGTTCTGGATTTTGCTGATCTTCGACTGGTAATTGAGTAAATTTTTGCCAAATGTTTTTTGTTTTAAACGATGCCATTTGTCTTAAAAACTGCTCTTTATATTTCTTTTCAAATTCATTCAACAAATATGATTTTTCGCCAGTGTGATAATCTTTTCCGGCAGCTTGCCAATAAAGGTGTTCAAAGCTGGTTTCTAAATCGGTATTTTCATCAAAGTTTGCTTTGTATCTGCGGTCTGTTAAATTTATAACATCAGTCGACGCAAATTCGATCATTCTATATTGTGCACTCTGGAATCCGCTGGCAGGAGTAAGCGTGTTTCTGAATTTCATGTATTGATCTACTTCCATTCCATTTTCCATAATGCTGAACGAATTGGTAAGCATATCAAAATATCTTGTAATTCTTGATAATCTTTCACTGAAAAAATCAACCTGAATGTTTTCTGTTTCTGCTATCTGATCAATTTCCCACAAGATCATTTTAAAGATTAATTCGTTTACCTGATGGTACATAATAAAAACCATTTCATCAGGAAGTGTAGTGCGCTGAATTTGTAAATTTAATAGTGCATCAGTTTGAATGTAATCCCAGTAAGTGATTGGTTTAGCCCAAAGCAATCCTTCTAATTGAACATCAGTTTTTTGATTTATGGCTTGAAATTTAAGGTCAATTTCTTTTAAAATTGCTTCAGAATGATCTGTAGGGTTCATTATTTTTTTGCTTTAAGTGGACTTTGCAATCCTTTATATTCATCGAGATCGGCCTTAAGAGATCCTACTGCCAAATCTGCTTTAATTCTAATCGGAACTTTGTTCACATCGTCTGTTATCCAGAGTGTTAAGCTCTCTTTTTCTTTAAACACTCTACCTGTTTGTACCAATGGTTTGAATACCATCGTAGAAACCGTTCCAAATTTAGTCGTAATATCTTGACGACCTACATATTTTAACTTAAATTTTGTGATTTCGTCATCAAAAAACATATCGATTGTAATGGCTTCACCTGATTTAAGTTTGTCAATGTTTGGGTGATTTCTCAAATAGTAAAATGCAGAAACAATATCCTGTACTTCTTCTGAAACCATAATGGTTTTTTCTGATTTGCGCTTATAGTCTTTTACTAAAACTTTGTTTTCACTTTGATTAAAAAAACCTTCTTGATTTTTGGTGTAACCGCCTTCATCAATTTTTCTAACATAACGATATGGTTTTCCCGTTTCTTTGTCAAAATAGCTTTCATATAAATCTTCTACTTTGAAGAAAAATTTGGACATTCCGGTTGTGTAACCCTTTCCAACAGAGTGGTATACCTTTTTATTATTTATGGTCGCATCTTTAACTTCTAGAGTTGCATATCCAGCATTTACAAATCCATAATGTATTCTAAATTTGAAATATTCTCCAGTATCGAAAGCATCTTCTTTTTGAGGAGCAAAAGAAAGTATTGTTAGTGCTAATATAATGAGGATGAGCTTTTTCATAGTACATTCTTTACGTTTTATTATAAAGGTAGATAAATGCAAATTCTATTCCAAATGTATCAAAACAAAAAAACTCAGTCAAAGATGACTGAGTTTTTATGCTATTAACTAACCAAAAAACTATAAATTATGAAATTTATATCAATTCGGAAGGAAACCACCCCTTCCTGATTTGCGAGTGCAAAGATAGATAGAAAGTTCAAAAATAAAATAGCAAAAGTCAAGTTTAACATAACATTTGCAAAAAAAGCATCGTTTTTTGGAGAATTATACGGTTTTCTATATGTAAATTAACATTTTATAGCGTTCCTCTCAATTCTTGCTCTCTTTCGATAGACTCAAAAAGGGCTTTAAAGTTGCCTGCACCGAATCCTTTTGCACCCATTCTCTGAATAATTTCGAAGAAAAGTGTCGGTCTGTCTTGAACTGGCTTGGTAAAAATCTGTAATAAGTATCCATCTTCGTCTGCGTCTACCATGATTGCCAATTTTTCGATTTCGTTCAAATCTTCTTTCATCATATCCATATGAACACCCAATCTTTCTGGAATTGCTTCATAATAAGTATGAGGAGGAGCAGATAAAAATTCAACACCGCGTGCTCTTAATAGAGATACTGTTTTAATAATATCATCTGTTGCGATAGCGATATGCTGAATTCCAGGTCCGCCATAGAAATCTAAATATTCTTCGATTTGAGATTTTTTCTTTCCTTCAGCTGGTTCGTTGATAGGGAATTTAATTCTTCCGTTTCCATTTGACATTACTTTACTCATCAAAGCAGAATATTCTGTAGTGATTTGTTTGTCATCAAAAGATAGGAAATTTACAAATCCCATAACTTCTTCGTAGAATTTTACCCAAGTATTCATTTCGTTCCATCCCACATTTCCAACCATGTGGTCGATGTATTTTAATCCTGTTGGTTCTGGATTAAAGTCAGATTTCCATTCTCTGTAACCTGGCAAGAAAACTCCGTTATAGTTTTTTCTTTCTACGAAAATGTGAACCGTTTCTCCATAAGTGTAAATTCCAGAACGAACTACTTGACCAAATTCATCTTCTTCAACGGTTGGTTCCATAAAAGAACGCGCACCGCGTTTCATAGTTTCTTCGTAAGATTTTGTAGCATCTTCAACCCAAAGTGCAGCCACTTTTACTCCGTCGCCGTGTTTTTTCAAATGTTCGTTTATTGGAGAATCGGCCGTTAAAGGCGTTGTTAAAACAATTCTGATTTTGTCTTGTTTCAAAACATAAGATGCTCTGTCTCTTACTCCAGTTTCTAATCCGGCATAAGCCAATGACTGGTATCCAAATGCAGATTTATAATAATGTGCTGCTTGTTTTGCATTACCTACATAAAACTCTACATAATCTGTTCCTAATAATGGAAGGAAATCTTGCGCTCCTTCAAATATTTTTTCTAATCCGTATTCTACTGATTTTACTTCTTTGCTCATTTTCTTTATTTGTTTAATCGGTTAATCGTTTAATTGATCGAAAACCGAAGTGTTAGTGTTGTGTTTGATTTTTTTTTACCGCAAAGAGCGCAAAGATTTTTTTGATTTAGATTTTATAAAATCGCTAAGAACGCAAAGCTTTGCGAACTTGGTTTGGTAAAACTTACTTAGAATCTTTGTGAACTTTGCGTAAAATCCTTTGCGAACTTTGCGGTTAAACTCGATTAGTTACTCCGTCCAAGATTTGTAATATTTCCCGTCATCCAATCCCATAGCTTCTTCAGTAACCATTAACGGGCGGAAAGTATCCACCATAACGGCTAATTCCTGAGTTTCTTTGTGACCAATACTACGTTCCATTGCGCCAGGCGCTGGTCCGTGTGGAATTCCTTTTGGATGTAAAGTGATATGGCCTTGCTCAATATTATTACGGCTCATAAAATCGCCGTCAACATAATATAGTACTTCGTCAGAATCTATATTGCTATGATTGTATGGTGCCGGAATAGCTTTTGGGTGATAATCGTAAAGTCTAGGGCAGAATGAACAAACAACAAAAGCTGCTGTTTCAAAAGTTTGATGTACTGGTGGCGGTTGGTGAACACGCCCAGTTATAGGTTCGAAATTGTGAATTGAAAATCCGTATGGGAAATTGTAGCCGTCCCAGCCCACAACGTCAAACGGATGTGTGGCATAAACCACTTCGTGAATCATTCCCTCTTTTTTGATTTTAATTAAAAAATCACCTTTTTCGTCATGCGTTTCCAATTCGTTAGGCAAAATAAAATCACGCTCGCAAAATGGAGAATGTTCTAAATGCTGACCAGATTGGTTTTTATAACGTTTTGGAGTATAAAAAGGAGAATACGATTCTACGTAAAATAGTCGGTTATCTTCTGTTTCGAATTCGATTTGATAAATAATGCCGCGTGGAATAATTAAATAATCGCCATATTCGAATGGAATATTTCCTAACATGGTTCTTAATTTTCCTTTTCCTCTATGGATGAAAAGCATTTCATCTGCATCGGCATTTTTGTAGAAATAATTTCGAAGCGATTCTTTCGGCGCAGCCAAACCGATAATACAGTCTTTATTGACCAACATTGCTTTTCGGCTGTCTAGAAAATCATTTTCAGGTTTCAATTCAAAACCTTTAAATAATAATGATTTTATATTTTTTCCGATTGCGATTTTAGGTTCAACCGAATAAGAGTTTGAAATTTCTTTAACCTGCGTCGGTCTGTGTACGTGATACGATAGTGAGGAATGTCCGTGAAAACCTTCAGTTCCAAACAATTGTTCGTAGTAAAAACCTCCATTTGGTTTTTCGAATTGGGTGTGTCTTTTTTGAGGGAAATCCCCAAGTTTATGATATAGTGGCATGGCTTTTCAATTAGATAATTAGTAAATTAGATAATTCGAAAATTTGAATTGCAGAGATAAACAACCAGTTCAATTTTTAATATTGACTGATTATTTCAATTCGATAGAGCCATTACTCAGGATTTCTCTTGATGAGGAATTGAAGATACTCTAATAAACCTGTCCAATTTGTTTTCATTATAACAAATGTCGTAATTTTTTCGGAGTAAAAATAAAAATTATATTATTTATAACTATAAAATAACTTAGTTTTTTTGATATAATTTTTAGGATGTAAAAAAATAGGCAGAATTTATTGAAGTATTCTCGATTATACTACTAAAATTGAAACCCGATACTAAACCACGTAAAGCTTTTTGACATTTCTGGAGACCAAGATTGTTTTACTTCGATTGGGCCAATGATAGTTTCTAGTCCATAACCAACGGCATATCCTGTATACTTTGGCATCGAAACCCAATCAACAGAAGAAAAAATGTCATCTCCTAAGTTGGCAAAATTAGCTGATACATTGATGTGATTTTTTTTGAAGATTTCGTAATCAATATTAATATCAGTTTTAATATAGCTGTTGCCGGCAATACTTAGAAAATCATATCCGTAGAAATAATTGAAATTATTTATTTTGTTGTAGCCATAACCTCCCAGTATAAAATCAAAAAACGGAACGCTGTCGCTGCCAATATTAAATCCAGCGTCGGTTCCAAATTTTATAGTTGCTTTTCTAAATAACGGTCTAACAATTGACACCTCGGCTTTTGCAATCGAAAAAGGTTTAAATTGCTTGGTATAATCTGATGATGCCATATAGGTCTGCACATCTGTAGAAAAATACAATCCAGAACTCGGGTAATATTTTTCATCTAGCGAATCGTATTTTAAATAAGCAAAAGCACTAAAATAATTGCTTTTCTCAATTATATTGTCCTCATTGGCAAGTGTAGGCGAATTGATTTTTAAATATTTATATTCTAAACCACCGCCCATTAAAAATTTCTGCACAAAAATAGTCTGAAAATAAGCTTGATTATTTATGTCCATAAAGTCAACATTAATAAGATTGACATTTGGGGTTTCTTTAAGAACACCGCTCAAACTAGTGGTTACATTTCGGTTAAATTGATTCAATCTAGAACGGAATCCAAAACTGATGTTAAAGCCATTTTCGACATAATAGTTAAAATCATATCTGAAATTATCACCCAAAATGATATCAAGCGAAGTAACATCGTTTTTTAAGAAAGTCTTTTTATGCGTAAGATTTAATAAAACGGCACTTTTGTAAAGGCCATCATAATGAAGTCCAAGTTTTAGATAAGTCTGGGTTGGGTTTTCTCTTAAAACCAAATCCAAGTTGTCTTTGTCTCCATTTGGCTGAAGACAATAGGAAATTGTGCTAAAGTTTTGTGTTGCATTTAAGTTGTTTATTCCTGTTTTAAGTCCGTCATAAGTTATGGTGCTGCCAGGTTTAAAGCGAAGCTTACCGCGAATGTATTCTTTAGTATAATTTTCTAATTTGTCGGTATTTATTTCTTGAATATGAAGAGTGTCTGAATCAATTTTTAATTTTGGTTTTTTATAAAAGTTGTTCTCATCGGTCAATGTTTTGATTTTTTCATAAACAGCAAAAGCCGCTTCTTCTCCTTTTCTGATGATTTCTTCTCCTCGATCAAATGAAATAACACCAAAATCGCGAATATCGGGTTTGATATAAACATCGGTATCCTTTCTTTTGTTTTTCATTTTCTCGATAGATTGCAGATTGGTAATCTGAACCAAAATTCTCGTGGCATTTTTCAGGTTTTTTCTTTTCAGCAAATCGTCCTGAACGTCGACACCAATAATAATATCTGCGCCAAGATTGCGAACTTCTTGTATAGGGTAATTGTTTACAACGCCGCCATCAACAAGAAGATTTCCGTCAATTTCTACTGGAGTAAATAGGGAAGGAAAAGCAGCACTTGCCATCATTGCTTGAACGAGATTTCCTTTGTTTAGTAAAACTTCTTCGCCTGTTTCAATATTCGTTCCGATACATAAAAATGGAGTTGGCAGTTTGTTGAAATCACGAACATGGCGCACGTTTCTAGTTAAACTGCTCAATAAATTATAGTTGTACATTCCTTTTGAAAGGGCTTCTGGAATGCCTATTCTGAAATTGCTAAATGGTAAAACAATTGCATAGAGCTCATCATTCTTTTTGCCATAAAAGTTTTTGGATGAACGCGGAATATAATCGTTAATTAATTCGTCAAAATTGGTCTTTTTAAAAATAGAATCAATTTGTGAAGCGTTGTAGCCAGAAGCATAAAGTCCGCCAATTACAGATCCCATACTGGTACCGCCGATATAATCAATTTTGATTCCGGCTTCTTCCAAAACTTTTAAAACTCCAATATGAGCAAAACCTTTGGCGCCACCACCGCTAAGAACCAAACCAATTTTGGGTCTTTTAACACTGTCTTTTTTAATTTCCTGTGTAAAAGATTTTTGCGAAAATAAAAATAACAGCAATACAACAAATGAGAATGCGCGCGAGGAAACTCCTTTGAACCAAATTTTTGAAATGTACAGTTGGAATGAACGCATAAAACTCTAGTTGGTTTTGTAAAAGTCGACAATTTTTTTGGCTTTAGAAACACCTACAACGGCTGAAATTTCTTTTTCTGTGGCCAATTTTAATCTTTTAACACTTTTGAAATGTTGTATTAACGTAGTCATGGTTTTTTCGCCAATTCCAGGAATGCTTTCCACAGAAGAATTAAGCGCCGATTTGCTTCTTTTGTCCCTATGAAATGTGATTCCAAATCTATGCGCCTCATTTCTTAAATGCTGAATAACTTTTAATGTTTCTGATTTTTTGTCCAAATATAACGGAATTGAATCGCCAGGATAGAAAAGTTCTTCTAGACGTTTTGCTATTCCAATAATAGCGACTTTTCCGCGTAAGCCTAAATCGTCTATACTTTTTAAAGCGGCCGAAAGTTGTCCTTTTCCACCATCAATAATAATTAATTGCGGCAAAGGTTCATTTTCGTCCAACAATCTTTTGTAACGGCGATACACAATTTCAGTCATCGAAGCAAAGTCGTTTGGACCTTCAACGGTTTTGACATTAAAATGGCGATAATCTTTTTTGCTTGGTTTTCCATCTTTAAAAACGACGCAAGCCGCAACTGGATTTGTTCCCTGAATATTCGAGTTATCAAAACATTCGATATGTCTTGGTTCAGACGGAAGACGCAAATCTTTCTGCATCTGTGCCATAATTCGGTTTACGTGACGATCTGGATCTACAATTTGCAATTGCTTTAATTGTTCTATTCGGTAGAATTTGGCATTTCGAATCGATAAATCCAGAATCTGTTTTTTATCTCCAAGTTGTGGAACGGTCACTTTAATGTTTTCGCCCAAATCCATTTCAAAAGGAACGATGATTTCTTTGGATAATAATTGAAAACGCTCGCGAAGTTCGACAATTGCTAATTCCAGTAATTCTTCATCAGATTCGTCCAATTTTTTCTTCATTTCTAAAGTGTGCGAACGAATAATCGAACCATGAGAAATCTGAAGGAAATTGACATAAGCCGCACTTTCGTCAGAAACAATCGAGAAAACATCAATATTGGTAATCTTCGGATTGATAATGGTAGATCTGGATTGATAATTTTCTAAAACTTCAATCTTTTCTTTTATTTTCTGCGCTTCCTCAAATTGTAAATTCTGGGCATAAGTATTCATTACTTTCTTAAAATCCTTCAAACTTTCTTTGAAGTTTCCTTTCAAGATTTCGCGAATCGCGTTAACCTGTCTTTGATATTCTTCCAAAGGTTCCAAGCCTTCGCATGGGCCTTTGCAATTGCCAATATGATATTCCAGGCAAACTTTAAATTTTCCTGAATTAATGTTTGATTCACTCAAATCATAATTACAAGTTCGAAGCGGATATAATTCTTTGATTAAATCTAAAATCGTATGTACCGTTTTGAAACTCGTGTATGGGCCAAAATATTCAGAGCCGTCCTTGACCATGTTTCGAGTTGAAAATATTCTCGAGAAAGGTTCTTTTTTAATACAGATCCATGGATACGTTTTATCATCGCGAAGCAAAACATTGTATCGCGGTTGAAGTGTTTTAATTAAATTGTTTTCCAATAAAAGCGCATCAGTTTCGGTTGGAACGACAATGTGTTTTATAGTCACTATTTTTTTTACCAATACGTTGGTTTTGGCAGTGTCGTGAATTTTATTGAAATAGGACGAAACCCTTTTTTTTAAATTTTTAGCTTTTCCGACATACAAAATTTTCCCGTCTTTATCATAATACTGATAAACGCCCGGATTATCAGGCAACGTTAAAATTTGAAGATCTAAGGACGGTTTTTGCATTCTATTGTGTTTGTGAAGATGTTCGAGAAGCTTTTCAAAAACCATTCCGATTTCTAAAAGAAGCTTAACATTGAATTAGTTTCAAATTTACAAAATCAAAAGAATAATTTCTATATTTAGATTTTATAATTCACATGAAAAATAGTACTCCCTTGGTCATTTTTGGCGAATCGATTTTGCCAGGAGAACATAGAACCATAAACGTCGAAATTGCTCGACTTCATACTACGACTAAGTTGAATATTCCTGTTATTGTGCGCCGTTCCAAGCATGAAGGTCCTGTTGTTTTATTTTCTGCAGGAATTCATGGCGACGAAATTAACGGTGTAGAAATTGTTCGTCAGATTATCAGTAAAAAAATAAACAGACCGGCTTGCGGCACAATAATCTGCATTCCAGTAATCAATATGTATGGTTTTGTGAACAAATCGAGAGAATTTCCAGACGGACGTGACTTGAATCGTGTTTTTCCTGGAAGTAAAAAAGGTTCGCTTGCCAGCAGATTTGCCTATCATATTGTCGAAGAAATTCTCCCGATTTTAGATTATGCTGTCGATTTTCATGCAGGTGGAGCAAGCCGTTTTAATGCGCCTCAAATTAGAATTACCGAAAATAATCCTGAATTGAAAGTTCTCGCCGATATTTTTAATGCGCCGTTTACGTTGTATTCTAAAAATATAAATGGCTCTTTTAGAAAAACTTCTGAAACGGCCAATGTAAAAATGTTGCTTTTTGAAGGCGGAAAATCTTTAGACATCAATAATGAAATTGCAAATCAAGGCGTTTTAGGAACCAAACGCTTGCTTCATTATCTTGGAATGTTGGATTCTAAACAAATTATGGAACCCGCCTTAACTCCTTCAATTTACATTAAACAATCGGTTTGGCTTCGTGCAAAATGTTCTGGATTGCTTCATGATTTTAATTTGGTTGGAAAATTTGTAGTCAAAGGAACTATCTTAGCCATTATTACAGATCCGTTTGGGAAATTTGAACAAAAAGTCAAAGCGCCGCACGATGGTTATGTAATCAATGCCAACCATTCGCCAATTGTTTATGAAGGCGATGCCATTTATCATTTATCTAAAACCCCAGACGATAATGCCGACGAGTAAAAAAGAACTTCGTATAGAATATAAAAATCTTCGTAAAGCACTTTCTTTTGATGAAATAGAAGAAAAAAGTCTCGCAATTGCCAATCAATTAATTCAAATGCCAATTTGGGATAAAACGTATTATCATGTTTTTCTCCCTATTGAAGAGCACAAAGAAGTAAATACCGAATATATTCTGCACTTGCTTTCTGGGAAAGATAAAGAAATCCTGATTTCTAAAAGTGATTTCGAATCTAGAAAAATGACGCATTTTCTTCTAACAGATAATACTAAAATAAAAAAGAACGAATACAATATCCCTGAACCCGTTGACGGAATCGAAGTTCCGTCGTCTAAAGTTGAAGTTGTTTTTGTACCGCTTTTGGCTTTTGATGTTTATGGAAATAGAATTGGCTACGGAAAAGGTTTCTACGATAAATTTCTTGCCGAATGCAAACCAGAAACCATAAAAATCGGACTTTCTTTTTTTGAATCGGTAAGCCAAATAGATGACGTTTTTGAATCGGATATTAAATTGGATTATTGCGTTACGCCAGAGAAAATTTATACATTTTAATTTCACAACGGAACGTTCAAAATTTAATGCCACAGATTAAAATGATTCCAAAAGATTAATCCTTTTTTAATCCTTTAATCTGTGGCCAAAAAAATCATTTTTTGTTGTCGACATGCTGGGTGTAGACGCACTGAAGTGCGTCTACTACAATTCAAACGCGTAAAAAAAATATGCCACAAAAAATAATCTATTTTAATCCTTTAATCTGTGGCAAAAAAATCTTCACATTCAAAAAAATATTCCACACGAAATCCCTTTAAAAATAAAGGTTTCTCATTTTATTTTCACGTAAGAAAAATATTTGTAAAAAATTTGGCACGATTTTGATACTCGAAAAATTGCAAATAATCGCCTCTAGTAAATCCGGAATGCTAGTCCTTATTTGAAGCCTATAACCTTTTATTAATTTTTTAAAAACTTACTTTATGAGAAATCTTAATTTCTTTATGATGGCATTCCTTGTACTTACTATTTTCGGCTGTAAGAAAGTTGATTATGCTACCGTGGAAACTGCAGATTCTACTGCAGTTGCAGCTACGACCGATTTAATTGAAGAGGAAAGTTATATTCCTGAGACCAATACAGAAAGTTATGCAGAATTAGAAGAAAATCCGTTTGAATCTCCACTCAAAGAACCGCTTTCTACTTTTTCTATCGATGTTGATAATGCATCGTATACCAATATCCGCAGATTTATAAACGAAGGGCAGAAAGTTCCAAAAGATGCTGTTCGTGTTGAAGAAATGATCAACTTTTTTAAATACAAATATCCGCAGCCAGATGGCCAGCATCCGTTTTCTATAAATACAGAATACAGCGATTGTCCGTGGAATAAAAACAGTCGACTGCTAAAAATTGGTCTGCAGGGAAAGAATGTTCCAATGGCAAATTTGCCAGCAACTAATTTAGTTTTTCTAGTGGATGTTTCAGGTTCGATGGATGAGCCAAACAAACTGCCGTTGCTAAAAGAATCGATGAAAATTTTAGTGAAAGAACTTCGAAGCATCGATAAAGTTTCGATTGTAGTTTATGCAGGATCTGCAGGAGTAGTTCTAGAACCAACTTCGGGAGATAATAAAGATGAAATTATGGATGCTTTTGACGATTTGCATGCAGGCGGAAGCACGGCAGGAGGAGAAGGAATTGAATTGGCGTACAAATTGGCACAACAAAATTTCATCAAAGAAGGAAACAATAGAGTAGTGATAGCGACTGATGGAGATTTTAATGTTGGCGCTTCTTCTGATGATGATATGTTGAAATTGATTGAGCAGAAAAGAGAGTCTGGTGTTTTCTTGACCGTTCTTGGATTTGGAATGGGAAATTACAAAGACAGTAAAATGGAAATTTTGGCTGATAAAGGAAATGGGAATTATGCTTATATCGATAACATTCAGGAAGCGAATCGTTTTCTTGGAAAAGAATTTAAAGGATCAATGTTTGCTATCGCGAAAGATGTAAAAATCCAAATTGAGTTTAATCCAAATCATGTTCAAGCGTATCGATTGATTGGTTATGAAAACCGAAAATTGAATGCAGAAGATTTTAAAAATGATAAAATTGATGCGGGCGAATTAGGTAGCGGACATTCGGTTACGGCTTTGTATGAAATAGTTCCGGTAGGTGTAGAGAGTGATTATGTCCCTTCAGATTTAAAATATACTAAAATGTCAAAAGTTGCTGAAAATCATAGTAATGAGTTGGCAACTGTAAAATTCAGGTATAAAAAACCTGATGGCAATAAAAGCATTGAAATCGTAAATGTTATAGCAGATAAGAAAACAGACTTAGAAAACAGTTCTCCAGATTTCAAATTTACGACAGCAGTTTCTTGGTTCGGATTAAAACTGAGAGATTCAAAATACATTGCCAGCAGTTCAAGTTCGGATATTAAAAGATTGGCAAAATCTGGTTTATCAAATGATGAAGATGGTTACAGATCTGAGTTTGTTAGATTGGTGGATGCGGTGAATTAATTATTAAATTCAAAAAAAAACAAGAAATCCCAAATTCCAAAACAGTAATTGGAATTTGGGATTTTTATATTTGAATTATTTCTAAACGTTATTTTACTTCTTTAATTGTTGAAGAGTCAATCCAACCTTGTGTTCCGTCTGTCAATTCAATTTTTTTCCAGCCTGCAACACTTTCTAAAACATAAACTTTTGCTCCTTCGTGCAATAAAATAATGCCATTTGAAGATTTTTCAGGTTTGTGTCGTACTTGGCTTAATTCAGAAAAAACAATGGCAACACGATCGTTTTCAAAATGACTTTTTTCAGACATTCCAGCCGAAATGCTTAACGCAAAAGCAACCAGAATGATAAACATCCCAACAAAATAAATTCTTTTTGCCAATGTAGCATTTGAAAAATAATACCCGATAAAACTCAATAAAAATACAAAACCAAGTACAACAGAAATTTTAGCCCAAGCGTTATAATCAAAAATAGAGGTAAAGTTTTGAATCAGTTTTGCAAAACCTACTTTTGGAACTTCTTTAATTTCATCAATAGTCAGTTTTTTGGCAAACTTTAAATTGTTTAAAGTCTCTGGATCGTTTGGCTTAAGAACCAATGCTTTCTCATAATTATAAATCGAAGGCGCAACCTGGTTTAGTTTGTAATAACAGTTTCCAAGATTAAAATACAATTCGGCAGATTGCAATTTATCTTCTTTTATAATGTTCTCATAAACCTGTGCCGCTTCTTTATATTGTCCTTTTTGGTACAATGCATTTCCTGCTTCAAAGCGACCTTGCGCAAAGAAAACCTGCGAGATGAATAAAAAGAGATATAGTATGTTTTTCATTTTCTTTTTTAATAAGATTTTCAACTTTGCGAACTTAAATTCGACTCAATCTAAATCAATTTTCTTAGCGAACTTTGCGGTAAAAAAATTAAACAATCTGTTTTTCTAATTCAGAAATAATCATAACAGCCTTATCATAATCCTGCTGAATTGAAGCGCTCGATGCTGGTGCATAACGTGCAAATTCGCAGTTTTCAGTCAAAGCAATAAAATTCTGAACCGTTTCTGCATTTGCATTTCTAGACAACAGCAATTCTCTAATATTGTCTTTACTCATTTCTGAAGTTTCAATATGCAGTTTTGCTTTCAAGAAATTGTGCATTGCTTTTTCAAGTGCAATATAGAAAGGCTCTTTGTTGTTAAGATGTTTCTTCGCTTGCGATAAATATTTCTTCGCCAGTTTATTGTTCATTCTAATTCTATTTCCAGTAACATCACTATCCATAGCTTCTTTTTTCTTTCTAGCTAAAATGATAATCGGAATAATGATGAATGGAGCAAACAATAATCCTAAATACAGATTTGAATCATAAAAATCCTTTTTCTCAATAGGAATCAATGCTGTTTTAGATTTAATATTTTTGAATTGATCTGCTTTGGCCACAACATTTTTAGCTGCTCCAGTATTTGCTTCAGCAGGTGTTGGTCCGTCTAACACATCAATCATAATTTCTTTTGAAGTGATGGTTTTATAAGATCCAGTACTCAAATCAAAATACGAAAACTGCATTGGTTTGATAGCGTATTTTCCTCTGTACTGTGGTACAATCGTGTATTTGTCTGTAATTCTGCCAGACATTCCATTCAAAGAGGTAGTTACTTGCTCATCGTGAACTGGATCGTACATCTCTAATGCGTTTGGAACAACTGGTTTTGGAAGCGTAAATAACTTCATGTTTCCAGTTCCCTGAGCACTTACGATCAAGTCAAGACCCTCACCATTTTTAAGCGTTGTTTTTGATGGAGTAACGGTAAAATTGAATCGTCCGACAGCGCCAGTAAAACTTTCGGGTTTTCCAGTTTCAGGAAGTGGTTTTACGTTAATTGTTTTTGCCCCAGCAGAAACGACTTTATTACCTTCTGTTGTAATCATTTGACCAAACATGTCACGACGATTAGAAGCCATTTCTACTTCAATATCTAAAGAAAGAGGATCAATTGTCAATCTTCCAGACTTTTGCGGATATAAAACGGTTTTCATCAAGATTACAGAATAACATCTCTGACCTTTATAACTTCCTTCTTCAATCTGTAATTGCTTAATGGCTATATTCTGATTCCAGAAATCATTGTATTTAGGTTTTGCCAATTCTTTAAAACGGTTTACTCCGATATTATTAAAATATAATTTGTAAACAACTGTAATTGGTTCGTTTAAGTACGGATTTGTTTTTGAGATTTCGGCAACAAGTTCCAATAATTCATCAGGAGATCCTGGAGGTCTGTCATTTGGATCTCTTTCTTGAGCAACTGCATTGGTTACTGTAACCTTTATAGGATTGGTTTTGTAAACCTGACCATTAAATTCAATCGCAGCCTGTTTTATTGTTATAGCGCCTTTTCTCTCAGGCTGTAAGATATAAGAATATATTTTTTGAAAAGAACTGCGACCATTAATCCAAGACTGGCTAATCTGCTGGCTTGGTCCGGCAACCATTTTAAATCCATCAAAAGAAGGCTGTTCGAAATTATCTCCGTCAACATTCATGATGAAATCAATGCGAAGTCTTTCGTTTAGTCCAAGTGTATTCTTGCTGACTCTGGCTTCAAATTGCACCTGAGCCATCAGTCCTTGAAAAGTGATTAGAAATAGAATTAAATATCTTTTCATTCTTTGTTTTAGTCGTTGTTTATTTAGCTGTTAAACTGTTTAACCGTTTAATCGTTTAACTGTATATTCGATTAAACAAATAAACAATTAAACGATTAAACTCAAAATCCTACCAGTCTTTTTCTGTTTTCTTAGGATTTGCTTTTACTTTCTGAGCATTTACTTTGTCCTGAATTTTCTTTTCTTCATTATTTACCGCATCTAATAAATTCTGAACACGCTCTTTTGATATTCCGCCAGGCTGTGGTTTTGGCTGTCCTTGGTTATCAGATTTATCATCTTGCTTAGGATCATTTTTACCGTCTTTTTTGTCTTTGTCCTGATCGCCTTTGTCGTCTTTCTTATCTTTATCCTTGTCTTTGTCTTTATTGTTGTCTTTGTTCTTGTCTTTATTTTTATCCTTATCCTTGTCTTTGTCCTTGTTTTTATCTTTGTTCTGATCGTTTTTCGGAGGATTTTCTTTTAGTTTTTGTTTGGCGTAAGCATAGTTGTAACGCGTTTCTTCGTCGGTTGGATCGTTACGAAGTGCTTGTTTGTAAGCTTCAACTGCCTGTGTGTAATCTTTCTCTTTCATGAAAGTATTTCCAAGATTATGATAAGCCTTGTGTTTTTCAGGTCTTGTTTTGGCATTTTTTATCGCTTTCGCGTAAGCAAATTTAGCTTCCGAAATCTGATTTTGTCTATAAATGGTATTACCTAAATTATAGGCCGCTGCTGATTTTTTAGGAAATTTTGATTCCGAAATTCTATAGTTTGCCTCAGCATCAGTAAATTTATTCTGTTTATATTCTTCATTCCCAACAGGCAATGATTTGTCTTTTTCTTGTGCAGAAACTGCAAAAGAAACGGTTAGTAAAATATAAAGAAGTAAATTTTTCATTCTAGTTTTATTTTTTTTCGCCACGAATTTCGCTAATTGGCACTAATTTATTTTGTTATTTTCTTTTTGAATTTCACCAAAAAAGCAATTGTTTTTCGTGTAAATTCGAGCAATTAGTGGCTAACTTTTTTATTTCTTTTCATTAAATAAATCCAACTCTTTGATCCAGTTTGTTTTTCTTTCTAATAAGAAAATGTCTAGGAAAAGCAATAAAAACGCAAATCCGATAAACCATTGAAACTGCGATTGAAATTCGGCCATTTGTGTAGCTTCAAATTCTGTTTTCTGAATATTGTTTAAAGCATTTTTGACATATTCTAAAACCTCTTTTGTGCTTCCGCCGTAAACATAACCACCTTTTGTTGCTTTTGCAATTGTTTTTAAACCTTCTTGGTTTAATTTGGTGATTACGGTTTCTCCGTTTTGATCTTTCTGATAACCTCTTACAACACCATTTTCTTTTAACGGAATTGTTCCTCCTCTTTCTGTTCCAACACCAATTGTGATAATTTTCATTCCCAATTTATTGGCCTCTTCTGCCGCAGCAGCTGCACCTTCAGAATGATCTTCTCCATCAGAAATCAGAATTAATAATTTGCTGGTTTTGCTTTTTTCATCAAAATAAGTCGAAGACAATTTAATCGCTTCATCCAAAGATGTTCCTTGAGACGAAACCATTCCTGGACTCATGCTTTGCAGAAACATTTTGGCAACGCTGTAATCTGATGTGATTGGTAAAACAGGAAAAGCACTTCCTGCATAAGCTACGATTCCGATTCTATCACTTCCTAAATTGTTGATGATCTGTGAAACTAACTGTTTGCTTTTATCCAAACGGCTAGGAACAACGTCTTCTGCCAGCATACTTTTAGAAACGTCGACAGCGAAAACAATATCAATACCTTCTCGTTTTACGGTTTCCATTTTGGTTCCGATTTTCGGATTTACTAAACCGATAATCAAACACGTAAGTGCCAGAAGAATCACTACGATTTTTAAAACAGGTTTGAAAACCGACTTCTCAGGACTCAGCCTTTTTACCATTTCCAAATCACCAAATTCGCGTTGCGTTCTTCTTTTCCAATACATATTGAAAAGAAAAATACACACCACAATCGGGATTAGTAATAAGAGATATAAATATTTTTTTTCGTCTAATTCCATAAATATTTTTAAAATTCCAATCTCAAATAATTCTGAGATAAATTCCAAATTCCAAACTTGTTTTAAACTCCAATTTTAAAAATTCCAAATTCCAATTTGTTATTTTGAATTTTATTGTTGGAATTTTTTGATTTGAAAAATCAAATAAAGCTTCTATAAACTGTATTTCTTAATCCAACTTCGAGCAATAATAAAAAGCCAGCAAATAAAACAAAAAACCTGTACTTTTCATCATAATCATAGAATTTCAATTCCTGAATTTCTGTGGTTTCCAATTTATTGATTGAGTTGTATATTTCTGCTAATTTATCATTGCTAGTAGCTCTAAAATACGTTCCGTCTGTTTTACGAGCAATACTTTTCATCAATCTTTCGTCGATTTCAACTTTTTGCATTTTGAATAAGAAACCTCCGTTTGGCGCATAAGCATATGGTGATTCTGCCATTCCGTTTGTACCAAGACCAATTGTATATACTTTTATTCCGTATTGTTTCGCAATGTCGGCTGCAGTTTCTGGTTCTATAAATCCGGCATTGTTTACACCATCAGTAAGCAGAATGATAACACGGCTTTTTGCTTTACTGTCTTTAAGACGGTTAACAGCAGTTGCCAATCCCATTCCAATTCCTGTTCCGTCTTGCAAAACATTATCATATTTAATGCCTTTTATGGCTTCAAGAATAATGGCTTTATCGCTTGTAACGGGCGTTTTGGTATAAGCTTCAGAAGCGTATAAAACCAAACCAATTCTGTCGTTTGGTCTTTCTCCAACGAAATCTGCAGCAACTCTTTTTAAAGCTTCCATACGGTTTGGCTTTAAATCTTTTGCCAGCATAGAACCAGAAACGTCAATTGCCATTACGATGTCAATTCCTTTTGTCGTTTTTGTCTGGTTGCTAATGTCTACTGTTCTTGGTCGAGCCAAAGCTATAATCAAAGAACATAAAGCCAAAATTCTAAAAACGTAAAGAGCAGGTTTAAACTTGGTCCAAAACGATTCGCTGTTTTGAAATCCTGCTGTCGAACTCATTTTTAAGGTAGCCGATTGCTGGTTGCGTTTCCAGAAAAACCAGATTATCGCAATCGGAATTAATAGAAACAACCAAAGAAACTCTGGATTTAAAAAACTGAAATTGCCCATTAGTTGTTTGCTCTTTGAAGTTCAACAGAATTTAAGATTCGAGTTGTAATCTCGTTCGCATAAGTATCGCCTTCTTCATGTAAAATCAAAATTTGCTGTAAACCTTGATCTTGTTTGAAAAGCAATAATTCATAATATGCTTTTGTACTCGTTTTGGTTGCCGGATTCAAAACAGTCATTGTTCCATAACCTTTTATTCCTTGAATACCTTCGTTTGTTTGAAAATCTTCTTGTTTTACAATAATATTTTGTCCGCCTTGAGCCTCAATGATTTTTAGAGTTCCTTCAAGGGTTTTGCTTAAGTCAATATCGGTTGGCTGTTTGAATTTAGACGTAGAAACCGTTACATAGAAATTGTCAATCATGCTTCCATATGCAAAAAGCTGCATTTCTTTGATAAGAGCCATAGCTTCTTTTGGAAGTACTTTTTGCGCATCCATTCTTTTTAAAACCTTTGGAGTTTCAATAATAATGGCTGGACTTCCGTAAGCACTTTTTACCCATTCGCCTTCTAATAATTCTTTAGATGGATGGCCAATTATATTGTCTTTTACATAATTGAATCCCTTGGTAACAATAAAGAAAGTTGTTGTAGCAAACAATAATAGTATGACAGCTCCAACTGCATAACCAATTCTTGCATTGCGCTGTTTTTTCAACTGTGCCTGAATTTGTTTTTGTCTTTGCGCTTCGTTTAGTAGCTGATCTTCTATATCCTCAGGAACTTCTGTCGGAATAGCATTGTCAAGCGTTAAAATTACTTTCTGAATTTTATTTCTATCCTCAGTAATTTCAAAATCAAGCGGTTTTGATTTTGCAAATTTTACCAAATCGGCCTGACGTAAAACACGTTCGAGATTTTCAACCGTTTCAGGCGTAAGCGTCATTTTCTTTTGTGTCGATGCTACTCTGATAGCCTGAATTAACTCAGAAGTTGTACTTTCCATTGCTGGAATATGAATGGCTTCTTCGATATAATTTCTAGCGATATCAGTTAATTCGCTGTAGTATTCTTTAATTTCACCTTTTTGAACCAGTTCTTTTTGCTCTAAGTTGTTTAATAAACTAGTTGCTTTTTCAATTGGTGTTTTATAAACTTCTTCTTCGATTTTTTTCAGCTGGCGTTTTTTAACATACCAATAAACAAAAGCTCCGATTCCGATAATAGCTAAAACAATTAAAACGTAAATCCACCAATTTCCCATTCCTTCATCAGCCGAAGCAATATCTTTGATGTCATACATTTTCTGCTGTAAAGTGTCCACTTTTACGTTGGCAACTTCAACTTTAATAGAGTCACTATAAAAAGGCTTTTTGTCTATTAAAATCTTAATGCTAGGAATTGTATAACGTCCAGAATCAAACTGTGTTAAACCATATTTTTTTATGAGTTCGTAATTAGTAGCGTCTTTCTTAACCGTATCGATTGGATAAGACTGAATTACTTCTAACGGACCAATATTTTTAAGTTTTGGGAATTCAACTTTTGCTGTTGAAGATACAACTGTTTTCAGGGTCAGTTTGAACTCTGCACCAATCTTATTTTTGGTGGTGTCAATACTAGTTTCTACTTGTTTCTGCTGTGCAAAAATCATAGTAGAAAAAAGCAATAAAAATATATAAAGTTTAAATTTCATTTGATTAACGATTGAAGATTAACGATTTTTGATTTTTGATTTTTCCAAGGATTTCTCAATAGTTTTCTAAAATTGTAATCTTTAATTTTTATGAATTATTTTTTGATGTTTTAATGCTGGATACAAAAATGGAAATTAATTGATTTGCTTCTATTTTTACCTGCATTAAACTTTCTCTGTCTGTTGATAAATTTGCTTTTTCTATTATTTTCAAACAAACAAATGTTTCTCTTAATTCTTTCAGACAAATTCCCATTTTATGAATAAAATCTTTTTTACTCTCTGCACTTTGCGCTTCACCGTAATTTAGCGCTGGCGATGTTCCCGATCGAATTATTTGTCCAGATAAATGATTTCCTGCATAATTTTTTTCAAACTTACTTGCTATAATTATAATTGTTGCTGCAAAATCAATCAATCTATTTTCTAATTCTTGTTTAGTCATTTCTTAAATACTTCCTTTAATCTCAAATCACACACATCATAAATCAAAAATCGTTAATCAAAAATCAAAAATCTTTACCTCGATTTGAAATAGCCTAATAGTTTAGTAACGTAATTTTCGTCTACTCTGGTATTTACAATTCCAGCTCCAGATTTACGAAAAGTATCTTTAAAGTAATTTAGTTTCTCCTGATAATGCTTCTCGTAATTCATGCGAACCACTTTGGAACTTGTATCAACCAATTGAATTTTTCCGGTTTCGGCATCCAACATATTTACCATTCCTAAATTTGGAATTTTTTCTTCGCGAATATCATACACGCGAACACCAGTAATGTCATGTTTTTTTGAAGCGATTTTTAATGTATGTTCGTAAGAATCAGACATAAAATCGGAAATCATAAAAATGATGGCTTTCTTCTTTTGAGTTCCAGATAAGAATTTTAAAGCTTGAGCGATGTCTGTTTTGTGACTTTTTGGTTCAAATTCGATCAATTCACGAATGATACGCAGTACGTGCGAACGTCCTTTCTTTGGTGGAATATATAATTCTACGGTGTCAGAAAATAAGATTAAACCAATTTTATCATTGTTTTGTGTAGCCGAAAAAGCCATCGTTGCCGCAATTTCGGTTACGATGTCTTTCTTGAATTGATTTTTAGAACCAAAAGATTCCGAACCCGAAATGTCGACCATTAAAACCATAGTCAATTCGCGTTCTTCTTCAAATACCTTAACATGAGCTTCGTTGTAGCGTGCGGTTACATTCCAATCGATGTTACGAATATCATCTCCGTATTGGTATTGACGCACCTCGCTAAACGTCATTCCTCGTCCTTTAAATGAAGAGTGGTATTCTCCCGAAAAGATATGATTACTCAGCCTTTTCGTTTTGATTTCTATTTTCCGTACTTTTTTTAAAAGCTCTTTTGTATCCATTTTTGATTTGGTTTATGGTTTATGGTTGTTGGTTGATGGCGAATACCATCAACAAAAAACTATCAACCATCAACTTTTTAAGGTACTTCAATCTCGTTAACGATTTTGTTGATAATGTCTACAGAAGTAATGTTTTCTGCTTCCGCTTCGTACGTAATTCCAACTCTGTGACGTAACACATCGTGAACAACGGCACGAACGTCTTCTGGAATTACATAACCACGACGTTTGATGAAAGCATAACATTTAGCGGCATTAGCCAAGTTGATACTTCCACGAGGAGAAGCCCCAAAACTGATAAGCGGTTTTAAATCGGCTAATTTGTATTTTTCTGGATAACGAGTAGCAAAAATGATATCCAAGATATATTTCTCAATTTTTTCGTCCATATAAACTTCACGAACCGCTTCTTGCGCACGTAAAATCTGGTCAACAGAAACCACTGGGTTTACTTTTTCGAAAGATCCTTTTAAGTTTTGACGAATTACAAAACGTTCTTCATCAATTTTTGGGTAATCAATAACGGTTTTCAACATAAAACGGTCAACTTGTGCTTCAGGAAGTGCATAAGTACCTTCTTGCTCAACAGGGTTTTGCGTTGCTAATACCAAGAACGGACGATCTAATTTGAAAGTTGAATCACCAATAGTAACTTGTTTCTCCTGCATCGCCTCCAAAAGTGCTGATTGAACTTTTGCAGGAGCACGGTTAATCTCATCGGCAAGTACGAAATTGGCGAAAATCGGTCCTTTTTTAATTGAGAACTCGTTTGCTTTAATGTTGTAAATCATGGTTCCGATAACATCGGCAGGCAATAAATCTGGCGTAAACTGGATACGGCTGAAAGATCCTTGAACCGCTTGAGAAAGCGTGTTGATGGCTAAAGTTTTTGCCAGACCAGGAACTCCTTCCAATAAAATATGCCCTTGTCCAAGTAATCCGATCAATAGACGCTCGACCATATGTTTCTGACCCACAATAACTTTGTTCATTTCCATTGTAAGAAGGTCTATAAAAGCACTTTCTCTTTCAATTTTTTCATTTATCGCTCTAATGTCTAAAGTCGTTGTATTTTCTTCCATATAAATATTTTTAAAACCTTGATTTTTACGCCTAATTTTTGAGAGTGCAAATTGAATATTTTTTGAGAAGTAAGATGTTAAAGAATGGTTAAAACTTCGACCAATGACCTAATTTTAAGGACTAATTGTGAATCTATTTTTATATTTTTAAGAACTTTGATGATTATGTTTTATAAAAGCATAATTATTACCAAAAATAACGCATAATTATTATGAGCAAAACAGTCTTATCGCCTATAATTTCGGGCACTATGAATTGGGGAGTTTGGGATAAAAACCTTACAACCAAAGAAATGGAAAACATGATACAAGTGAGTATCGAAAACAAAATTACGACTTTTGATCACGCGGATATTTACGGTTCGTATACGACCGAAGCCGATTTTGGAAAAGCCTTTCACGCAAGTAAGATCAACCGTGAAAAATTACAATTAATTACCAAGTGCGGCATTCAGATGATTGCTGAAAAACGCCCTGAAAACAAAATCAAACATTACGATTATTCTAAAGACTATATTATTAAGTCTGTGGAAACTTCTTTGAAGAATTTAAAAACAGATTATGTAGATGTTTTTTTACTTCACAGACCAAGTCCGTTAATGCAGGCTGACGAAATTGCAGAAGCAGTTGAAAAGTTAAAAGGAGAAGGGAAAATTATCGATTTTGGACTTTCTAACTTTACAAGTTCTCAAACAGAATTAATTCGCCAGAAAACAGAAGTGAGCTACAATCAAGTGCAATTTTCGGCAACGCATTACGAAGCAATGACAGACGGAAGCTTAGATTATATGCAGGCGCATGGAATTCGTCCGTTGTCTTGGAATCCGCTTGGAACTGTTTTTAGAGAAGATACCAAAAAAACACGTCGTCTGAAAAAACTGTTTTCTGAGTTGGTAGAAAAATATCATTTAGGTTCTGATACTTTATTATTGGCTTGGATTTTAAAACATCCAGCAAAAATAATTCCGATTGCTGGAACAGTAAACATTGCCAGAATTCAGTCTTTGATGAAAGCTGTAGAATTGGAAATGGATAACCAAGACTGGTTTGCGATCTGGACAGAAAGTATGGGCGACGATGTGCCTTAATTTACGATTCTGAAAAAATGATACACCTAGAAAAATTTGAGAAAAAAGATTATTCTGAATTGATTAATTCTGTCAAAAACGCAAAAGATTTAATGCAATTTGGCGGGCCAGAATTCACTTTTCCCTTAACGGAAAGTCAAATAGGCAAAACACTTTCTGATGAAAACAGGATTGCTTTTAGAGTTGCAAATACTTCTAATGGCAATACGATTGGACATTGCGAAATTTATTTTTACGATGGTGTTGCAAAGTTAGGTCGAATCTTGATTATGGATCAAAACCAGAGAGGAAAAGGAATTGGTGAAAAAATGGTGATCTTAATGTTGCAATATATTTTTGAAAACAGGAAAGAAAGAAACATTGAATTGAATGTTTTCGACTTCAATATCGGAGCTCAAAAGTGTTATGAAAAAGTTGGATTTACTATTAATCCCGATAAAAAATACTTGAGAGAAGTCGATGGAGAAACTTGGACAGCGCTTAATATGGTGTTGAATTTAGAAGAATGGAAAAATAAGCATTGAAAAAATGCCACAGATTAAAGTCATTTTTATTTTTAAATGAATAACCATAAAAAAAACAGCTATTCTGCTTTTTAGAATAGCTGTTTTTTATGTTTTAGGTTTTTTTTATTTTAAAACTAGAGTATTCACGTTTGTGATTTGCCCGTTTACCACCACGACATTTGGAACAACTAAAGCAGGTAATTGTGAACTTGCATCAGGAGTAATGGTTACAGAATAAGTTCCTGCTGGAATACCATTTAATTGAAACGCTCCTGATTCATCTGTATATGCTGAAATAGCTGTGTCTCCCACTTGAACAGATACTAAAGATTGGAAAGAGAAAGGCGTTACTAATCCTTTAATTATTCCTGATGTTGCAGTTGTAGATACTCTGATTACAGGATGTAAATTGAAGTTGCCAGAACCGCCAGCTTCTACAACAACAGAATGTTCTACATCAAAATCTAATAAAAAGTCATAAGTTGCACCAGCTGTCAATGTTTGGTTAACTTTTAATTTTAAACCTGATTGTTGCGCACTAGGTGTTTTTAAAGGATAAGTTACTCCGTCTTTAACAACAGTGTTTTTGTCTCCAAGAATTAATCGAATTTGGCCTAAAAATCCAGAAGGCACTTCATTATCTGCTAAAAGCACATTTACACCGCCAGTTAAATCTAGTAAATTATATACTCCAGGTTTTATGTTTCCTATACTAACCCAGCCATCTTCGCCAGTTTCAGAATTACTTTTAATTTTAACGTCTAAAACTTCAACGTTTACTTGGTCATAATCACCCGGTGCATCTGTCATTCGTACACTTACTTTTGAAGTTTGTGTGCCATCATTACCATCATTACTGCTACAACTTGCTAGAAATAGGGTAGATAATGAAGTCAAGAGAAAAATTTTAAATTTGAGGGTTGTACTTTTCATAAATTTGTTTTTTAAAAAATTAGTAAATTAATAACGAAAAACAGAATCTATTTAGTGTTTTTATAACGTAATTTTGTGTTGAATTAATCAAATCTTAAGACATTAGGATTTTATTTAATCGTAAAAAATGGATCCTAAAATTGATACATTACTTTATTATGTGTCAAAAAACAAATAATTTAAAATGAAAAAAACAGTTTTAATTACTGGTGCTACAAGCGGAATTGGAAAAGCAACTGCTCAGATTTTAGCAAGAAATAATTATAAAGTTGTGCTTTGCGGAAGACGTAAAGACCGTTTAGAAGAACTTCAGAAAGAACTTTCTGCTTTTACAGAAGTGCATTCTTTAGCATTTGACGTTCGAAATAAAGAAGAAGCTTTAGAAAAAATAGGCTCTTTGCCAAACGATTTTTCGGCTATCGACGTTTTAATTAATAATGCAGGAAATGCACATGGTTTAGATCCGATTCAAAATGGAGATTTAGACGATTGGGATGCGATGATTGATATTAATGTAAAAGGACTTTTGTACGTATCAAAAGCAATCATTCCGCAAATGGTAGAAAGACAATCTGGGCACATTATTAATATTGGTTCGACAGCAGCTAAAGAAGTGTATCCGAACGGAAATGTATATTGCGGTTCTAAACACGCCGTTGATGCCATTACAGCAGGAATGCGAATCGATTTGAATCCGTTTGGTATTAGAGTTGGAGGCATTCATCCAGGAATGGTGGCGACAGAATTTAGTGAAGTTCGTTTTAAAGGAGACGTTGAAAGAGCAGCAAATGTTTACAAAGGATTTGATCCGCTTCAGGCAGAAGATATTGCCGATATTATTCATTTTGTAGTTTCAAGACCGTATCATGTTAATATTGCTGATTTGGTTGTCATGAGTACGGCTCAGGCGTCTTCGACGATTGTGAAGAAAAATATTTAAAAATTAGATAGTTAGACTTCTTAGAAGTTAGATCTTTAGTTTAATTTAGAAAACTGAAAATCAATCTAAGAAGTCTAAAAATCTAAGTCAGTCTAATAATCTAGAAAGAATGATTAATAAGCGCCTTTTAATTAAAAATCTCCTCGCTCATAATGACGAAAGCAGTTTTTATGATAAGAAAAGGCAATTGAATCTTCATTCCAGAGAAGGAAAAGGAAAGTTCTTGAAGCATATTTGCGCGCTATCAAATTCCAATCCGAACAATAATTCTTATATAGTAGTTGGAGTAGAAGATCAAGATAACGAAATTGTTGGCGATGATTTCTTTGATGACAGCCGAATTCAAAATCTGGTGAATGCTTTTTTAGAAAATCCTCCAAAAATTCAATACGAAAACGTCCCTTTTCCAAACCTTCCAAAAGACAAAGTAGTTGGTCTTGTCACCATAAAGCCTAAAAGTAAAATCTCGTACTTTAAAAAAGGAATCCATACCATTTTAGCGAATAGCGTTTTCATAAGACGTGGCAGTAATTCGATTCCGCTCGAAGAACACGAGGAAATCGAAAAAAGCAATCAGAATACAGAAACTGTAATCGGGATTGAAAATAGCTCTCGAAACAGCATTCAATATACTTTAGATGGGGTTATCGATTTTATGAATTTCAGGCATAAAGATATGTCGCCAAAATATCATGTTTTTAAAGAGTTGTTTGTAATCTGCTGGGCTGGAGTTCCAAAAAAACTTCGTGAAAAAACGTATTTGTCGCGTGTAGATATCGAATTGATAAACGAACAGATTAAGCTTTTTTATTCTGCGCAAGACGTTGTCACGATAGATTATAATGACGATACTTTTACAATCACAGAATATGTTCCTTTGGGGTTGAATGACAAAACGAGTTATTATCCGCTTGAAGAACAAACGATTCATTTTTTTGACAATGGTTATTATAAAATCGATCGTCAAATGCTTTTTCAGCCACCAGAATTCAACAGAAAAATGTTACATCACATTTATAATTCTAATATAGCTCTGCTAAGAAAACTTGAAAAAGAGATGTCATTATCTGAGCGTGAAATGAAAGACCTAGAGAATCTGCCTTCTACTTTTATGATTTGTCATTTGAATGGTTTTGAAGATGCCAGACAAAAATTGATTGACGCTAAACTACTTTTAAAGCCGTATAAAAATATTTATTCTTCTTTTAAAGAAGCTTTGAGGGTTTTGCGTAAAATGAAATATGATGTTCAGTAGAAAAGGTTCTAAGTTGCTGAGATACTAAGATTCTGAGATTTACTGTAGAGATGCACTGCAGTGCGTCTCTACGATATACAGGAACCAAATTAAATGGCTTGATTTATTTTTTTTTTATTGAAAATTCAAATATTTTTTTACTTCTTCATAGGGAAATATAAGCTCTTTTGGACCATCTGCGTAAGATGCGGCTTCGTATGAATTGTAATATAAAAGTAAACCTGCAGAGGTATAAAAAATGTTTTGAGGCAGTTGAAATTTATCATTTTCGAACATCAAGCCAGTAGCATTAATATTCGCTTTTTCAGGAATTTTATATTTTGCTCTAAAAGTTTTTTCGGCGAAAGCTTTAAACTCATTTTCGTTTTTAAATAATTGTTTGTTGAAAATTGTCTTACCAGTTTTTTTATCAAATAACAATGATCGATAGCCTTGATATCCGTGAGCGCCTCCAGTAAAAGTATAGTGATCAATTTTAAGGTTTAAAACTTGGTCAGATTCAAATTCGACATTTCCAATAATTTTTGCTTCCCAACCAAAAGTGTCATTTGGGAATTTTTGATGCATTTCTTCATATGAAGCAATAAAAGATTTAGCCAACGATTTATAATCATCAACTTTTACTGAATCTTCTTCGAAAAATACAATCTCTTTTATAACAGCAAAGACTTTTTTATTGATGCTGTCTGATGTTACTTTAATATTTTTAGCAATAGGAACTTCTATCGTGATTTTTGGGCAGTCATTTGCGCACGGTACAGTAGATTTCTCTTCAAATGTTTCATTTTCAAATGAAAGCTCTTTTTTGCAACTTGTAAAAATCAAACACAAAAAGATTATAAATATGGAATTTTTCATATCAAAAAGTGTTAATTATCTACAAAGGTAAGAAGTTGTGTCACGATAAAATAAATTAAGCGGTAAATTTGTAAAAGAATTACAGAATTAAAATTTATAACTATATGAAATTCAATACAAAAGTAATACATGGTGGTCAGCATCATGATCCAAGTACAGGTGCGGTTATGCCTCCGGTATATCAAACTTCAACATTTGTGCAATCAAGCCCGGGGAAACCTTTGGCAGATTACGAATATAGCCGAGCTTCAAATCCTACTCGTACAGCTCTGGAAGAAGCGTTGGCAAGTATTGAAAACGGAACTCGCGGATTGGCTTTTTCTTCTGGCCTTGCAGCTACAGATTGCGTTTTAAGATCTTTTAAAGCTGGAGACGAAATCATTGCGATGGATGATTTATACGGAGGAACATACAGAATGTTCTCTCGTGTTTATAAAGATTCGGGTATTAAATTTCATTTTGTCGATATGACAAATATTGATAAACTGAAAAGTTTAATCAACGAAAATACGAAGTTAATCTGGGTAGAAACACCAACCAATCCGTTGATGAAATTGGCAGACATTCAAGAAATAGCAAAAATTACTCAGGAGAAAAAAATTCTTCTTGCCGTAGATAATACTTTCGCAACGCCATATTTGCAAAAACCTCTAGATTTAGGAGCTGATATTGTAATGCACTCAGCAACAAAATATTTAGGAGGACATTCTGATGTTATTGCTGGAGCTTTAATTGTAAAAGACGCAGCCCTTGGAGATCAATTGCATTTTCAGCAATTTGCAACAGGAGCAACTCTTGGACCAATGGATAGCTTTTTGGTTTTAAGAGGAATTAAAACATTAGCATTAAGAGTTCAGAGACATTGTGAAAATGGAGAAAAAGTGGTTGAATATTTAAGCAATCACCCAAAGATTAAAACGGTTTATTATCCAGGTTTAGAAAATCACCCATTTCATGAAATTGCGAAGAAACAAATGAAAGCTTTTGGCGGAATGGTTTCATTCGATTTTAAATCGGGTAAAAAAGAAGATTCTATTGCATTTTTAGAGAAACTAAAAGTGTTTACTTTAGCAGAGTCTTTAGGTGGAGTAGAATCATTGGCTAATCATCCAGCATTAATGACACACGCATCGATTCCTGCAGATAAAAGAGCAGAAGTTGGTATTACTGACGATTTGGTTCGATTAAGCGTTGGTATTGAAGATGCAGAAGATTTAATTGCGGATTTGGAACAAGCCCTTTCTTAAAAAAAGAATTTGCAATAAAACTAAAATCCCAAATTCCACTTTTTAATAGTTCTGGAATTTGGGATTTGTATATTTTGGATTTAAAATTTTTTTAAAATTGTAAATAGTAGATGTATCCGAAGTTAAACCAAACTTGCCAGTCGTTAGATTTATTTTCTTTGTAGATATCTTTGTTTGGATTTAATCCGTCGATCCAGTCTGAGCTGTACATATGAAAACGAGTTTCAAACATCAAATCACTCATTTCAGTCAGTTTATAATGAACTCCAATTGCTGCTGTTGCTGCTAATGCTACACCGGTTTCGGTAGAGAATCCATGTGCACGTCCGTCAGATGGAGTTAAATATTTTCCTGGAGTATTAGCAGGAAATGTAATGTCTCCTAAATGTGATCCAACTTTTGCTGAATAATAGCTTACTTGAACCCCAAAAGCTCCATACGGACTGAAGCTACCAATTGTGTTTTCGAAATCGTGAATTTTCATAAAAGGAGAAAATTCTAGCTGTGTGCCCAAGCTTACAATGCTTGAGCTGGCATGCATGTTTCTCAACTGTGTTGCAAATAATCCGTTAGACTTATAATCAACCCATTTGCCATGATGTTTTAAATTGGTTCGGCTGTAAGACAGATCAGATCTTACTTTAAAATGTTCTGTGAAATAATTTTCTCTATTGTTATTGGCAGAGAAGTTAATAAAGTGCATGACTCCAATGCCAAAACCTGTGTTTCCGACATTATTATCAAAGTTGTTTCTTTCTCCAAAATCGGACTGTAAAGTTACTGGTCCTGCATAGATTCCGATCTCTTGGGCTAATCCTTGCGCTGATACGGCAGTTGAGATGCCGAACAAGGCAAATAATGTGATAAATAGGTGTTTAGACATTTTTAGGGGCTTACAAATCGTGGCAAATATATAAAAAACCTAATCGATTCAAAATATTAAATCGATGTATTGAAAAATAAGTAACAAAATACTTAATTTACTAACTTTTAAAAGGTGATTTGCATGTAAACACCTACATGAAAAATGTGTTTTTTTTGGAATGTTTGAAAAAACCACAAATCGATTCAAAAAAGTGAAAAATGTAACATTGAATCATTATTTGCTATATCTTTGTCAGTTAAAACGAAAACGTTTTCTTAAACATGATTTCTTATTTTTATAAGAGTAAAAATTAAATCTAAATTATCTGAAAAATTTATTTCAAAGATGGAACAAAAAATAAATGAATTTATGGCTCTTATTGAGTCAAAAAATCCAAACGAGCCAGAATTTCTTCAAGCAGTTAGAGAGTTTGCAGAAACTGTAATTCCGTTTATATCTGAGCGTAAAAAATATGATGGAAAGAATATTCTTTTAAGAATCGCTGAACCGGAAAGATCAATAATATTTAGAGTTCCGTGGGTAGACGATAAGGGAGAAATTATTGTAAATAGAGGTTTTAGAATTCAGATGAACTCTGCAATTGGACCTTACAAAGGAGGGATTAGATTTCACCATACAGTAAATTTATCAGTTTTAAAATTCCTTGCTTTCGAACAAGTTTTCAAAAACAGTTTGACAACTCTTCCAATGGGCGGAGGTAAAGGAGGATCTGATTTTGATCCAGAAGGAAAATCTGATGGAGAAATTATGCGTTTCTGCCAGTCATTCATGACAGAATTATGCCGTCATATTGGACCAGATCTTGACGTTCCGGCTGGAGATATTGGCGTTGGAGCAAGAGAAATTGGTTATTTGTTCGGACAGTACAAAAGAATTAGAAATGAATTTACTGGAGTTTTAACTGGAAAAGGTTTAGCTTATGGAGGTTCATTAATCAGACCAGAAGCTACAGGATATGGAGTAGTTTATTTTACAGATCAAATGCTTCGTACTATCGGACATGAGATTAAAGGTAAAAGAGTAGCTATTTCAGGATTCGGAAACGTAGCTTGGGGAGTAGCTTTAAAAGTAAATGAATTAGGAGGTAAAGTAGTTACTATTTCTGGACCTGACGGATACATTTACGATGAAGAAGGTATTTCTGGAGAAAAAATCGATCATATGCTTGAAATGAGAGCTACTGGAGATAATAGAGCAGAAAGATATTTAGAGAAATATCCAAATGCTGTTTTCCATAAAGGAAAAAGCCCTTGGGAAGTAAAAGTAGATATCGCAATTCCATGTGCTACTCAAAACGAATTAAACGGTGATGATGCTAAGAAATTAATAGATAATGGCGTTTTATGTGTGACTGAAGCTGCAAACATGCCTTCTACATTAGATGCTATTAAACTTTTCTTAGACAATAAAGTGTTATTCGCTCCTGGAAAAGCTGCAAACGCTGGTGGTGTGGCTGCTTCTGGATTAGAAATGACTCAAAACTCAATTCGTCTAAACTGGACAAGTGAAGAAGTAGACTTGAGATTGAAAGAAATCATGATCGGAATTCATAACCAATGTAAAAAATACGGTGCTGAAGAAGACGGATATGTGAACTACGTAAAAGGAGCAAACATTGCCGGATTTGTGAAAGTTGCCGATGCGATGCTTGCACAAGGTGTCGTTTAAGATTTACTTACTACTATAAGAAATACCCTCGATTGTCTGGATAAGATATCGAGGGTATTTTATTTGTGTTAAAAATTAAATAAAATCTTGATTGTAGTATATTTGTCCTAATCGAATATATTAAATGATGAAAAAAGTATTTTTCTGCAGTTTGTTTTTACTTCTCATCCAGTTTTGCGGAGCGCAGGGCAAATTGTCTTGGCAGGGATATTTTTCATTTAATGAAATAAAAGATATTTCTGAGTCGGCTACAAGTGTTTTTGCGGCTTCAGAAAATGCGTTGTTTTCAAAAAATACAGCAACAAATATTCTTAAGACCACAACTACCGTCGATGGACTATCAGGTCAGACCATTTCTGCGGTTTATTATAGCGAGGCATTCAAAAAAACGATAATCGGCTACGAAAATGGTTTGATGATTTTGATTAATGATATTGACGGAAGTATTCTCAAAGTAGTTGATATCATTAACAAACAACTGCCCGCAAATGCAAAAAAGATCAATCACTTTATGGAAGATAATGGATTGGTTTATATTTCTTGTGATTTTGGAATTGTGCAATTCAATTTGAAAACTTCGCAATTTGGCGATACTTATTTTATTGGTGACAACGGAGCTGAAATAAGCATAAAACAAACCGCGTTATATAACGGATTTATTTTTGCTGCAACATCAAGTGGGATTAGAAAAGCAGATAAGACAAATGCTAATCTTATAGATTACAATCAGTGGTCGATTGTAAATGGAGGAAATTGGTCTAGCGTAGAGACTCTGGATACTGAGCTTATCGCAATAAATGATTCAGGATATATTCATAGATTCAACTCAAATACTTTTGTTGGATTTTTGCAATTGCCTCAAGCAGCAGTCGATACTAGAGCCAAAAATCATAGTTTATTTATTACAACTGCCAATACGGTTTATGTGTACAATAATCAAATGGTTTTGAATCGTCAAATTACAAATTCTCAGGTTTTAGACAATACTTTGAATTTTAGCTGTGCAACCGCTGTTGGAAATCAGATTTTTATTGGAACAAAAGAAAAAGGTCTATTTGCTTCTTCTCTTAATAATGTAGCCGCTTTTGAGAATAATACGCCAGCTGGACCAATTCGAAATAATATTTTTGCTATAGATGCAGGTTCTAGTGTTTTGTGGACAGTTTACGGCGACTATGATGTTTCGTATAATCCTTATCCTTTAGATAATTACGGAATTAGCAGGTATAATGCTTCTGGTTGGCTGAACATTCCGTATTCTGAAGTCTATGACGCAAAATCAATCACAAGAGTTCTTGTTAATCCAAATAATGAAAAACAAGTTTATGCGAGTTCATTCTTTTCTGGTTTGGTAAAAGTTGAAAATGATGTGCCTAATTTTTTATACAATGAAAAAAATAGCGGTTTAGAATCTATAACTACAGAAGGGCCAAATTATATTGATGTTCGTATAAATGCAACGGCATTTGATAAATCTGCAAATCTTTGGGTAACAAACAGCCGAATTAAAAATGGACTGAAGGTTTTAAAAACAAATGGACAATGGGGAAGTTATGCCATGACTTCGATTATAGACAATGCCGAAGAAGAAAACTATTCGAGTATAGCCATAGATCGAAATAATGTAAAGTGGATTGGAACTCTAAAAAGTGGAGTTGTTGGGTTTAATGAAAGCACTAATACGTTCAAAAAAATGACTTTTGGTGTTGATGCTGGAAATTTACCAATAGCCGATGTTCGAGCTTTAGCATTAGACACTAAAAATCAGCTTTGGATTGGAACAACAAAAGGGCTGAGAGTTTTGTCAAATGTCTCAAGTTTTCAGTCGGAAAGTCAATTAAAAGCAAATCCTATTATTATTAACGAAGACGATTTGGCACAGGAATTATTATACGAACAGTTTATTACTTCAATAGCAGTTGATGGAGCAAACCATAAATGGATAGGAACAGCTGATTCTGGAGTTTTTATGGTTTCTCCAAATGGTCAGGAAACCAAATATCATTTTACTATAAATAATTCTCCGCTGCCGAGCAATTATGTAAATGATATCAAGATAAATGGTAAAACGGGAGAAGTTTTTATTGCAACCAATAAAGGGCTGATTTCGTTTAACGGAATAGCAACAGAGGCAAACGACGATTTGAGTAATGTATATGTTTATCCGAATCCAGTACGCCCGACTTATACAGGAACTGTAAAAGTTGCTGGATTGATCGATAAAGCCAATGTGAAAATCACAGATATCGAAGGAAATTTAGTTTACGAAGTAACATCTTCTGGTGGAACAATCGAATGGGATACAACCGCTTTTGGCAAATATAAAGTGGCTTCTGGAGTTTACATGGTTTTTATTTCTGCGGAAGATGGCGGTGAAACTAAAGTCAAAAAAGTAATGATTATTCGTTAGTCTGAAAGTCAAAAGTATCAAAAGCAAATAGCCAAGAAGTCTAATAATCTAGTATCTAAGAAGTCTAAAAAAGTGCTCGTCAAAACAAAAGCCATAGTAATCTCTTCTATAAAATTTCAGGAAAAAAGCTTGATTGTAAAATGCTTTACACTTTCTAGCGGACTGAAATCTTATTTTGTGCGCGATGCATTTTCCAGCCGTAAAGCAAGTCAAAAGATTGCTTATTTTCAGCCTTTTTCGATTTTAGAAATTGAAGCCGTTCATAAAAATAAAGGAACACTTGAAAATTTTAAAGAAATAAAAACAGCCGTTCCGTTTCAGACTATCCATACTGATATTGTTAAAAGTACAATGGTGATGTTTTTGTCTGAAATGCTTCATTATTCCATTCAGGAAGAAGAAAAAAACGAGCAGCTTTTCCTTTTTTTGGAAACCGCTCTGACTTGGCTGGACCATCATGAAGAAATTTCAAATTTTCATTTGATTTTGCTTTTAGAAATTACCAAATATTTAGGTTTTTATCCAGATATTTCAGAAATTAATTTGCCTCATTTTGAAATGAATGAAGGTGTTTTTGCACTTTTTCAAGGAGCGAGTGTTTTATCAGAACACGAAACCAATTTGTTTAAAAAACTATTGGAATTAAAATTTGATAACGATCAAAAAGTTTTTCATGTTTTAGAAAGGCAAATCCTCTTGAAAATTCTAATTGACTACTATAGTCTGCACTTAGAAGGATTCAAAAAACCTAAATCTTTAGAGGTTTTAAAGGAAGTTTTCTCTTAAATCACTAAAAAGGATATTATTTATTGCGGAATCTACTCGAAATTTCCTGAAATCGGTCTTTTTTGTCTTATCTTTTATCTATTTTCCTCAAAATTCCTTACTTTCGCACCTCGTTTAAGAAAAGGATAAAATGAGTACAAAATTTACTGAATACAAAGGACTTGACTTACCAACTGTAGCGTCTGAAGTTCTTGATTTTTGGAAGAAAGAAAATATATTTGAAAAGAGTGTGACAACTCGCGAAGGTGCCGAACCTTTCGTATTTTTTGAAGGCCCGCCTTCAGCAAACGGATTACCTGGAATTCACCACGTAATGGCACGTGCGATTAAAGATATTTTTTGCAGATATAAAACTCAGAAAGGTTTTCAGGTAAAAAGAAAAGCCGGATGGGATACTCACGGTTTGCCTGTAGAATTAGGTACCGAAAAAGAATTAGGAATTACAAAAGAAGATATTGGTAAAACAATTTCGATCGAAGAATATAACGAAGCGTGTAAAAAAACCGTTATGCGTTATACTGACGTATGGAATGATTTGACCGAAAAAATGGGGTATTGGGTTGATATGGAAGATCCATATGTGACTTATAAACCAAAATATATGGAATCTGTTTGGTGGCTTTTGAAACAAATCTATGATAAAGGTTTGTTGTACAAAGGATACACAATTCAGCCTTACTCTCCAAAAGCAGGAACAGGATTGTCTTCTCACGAAGTTAATCAGCCTGGCGCTTATCGTGATGTTACCGATACTACAATCGTAGCGCAATTCAAAACTTTGCCAGAAACGCTTCCGAGCTTTTTGCAAGGTTTTGGAGATATTCACATTTTAGCTTGGACGACAACTCCTTGGACGCTTCCGTCAAATACCGCTTTGACAGTTGGTCCAAAAATCGATTATGTTTTAGTAAAAACTTTCAATCAATATACTTTTGAGCCAATCAATGTGATTTTGGCTAAAAACTTAGTTGGAAAACAATTCGGAAAAGGATATTTTGTAAGTGAAGATGACGCTGATTTTGACAATGTGAAAAATGGCGACAAAAAACTTCCATACAAAATCTTAACTGAAGCAAAAGGAGCAGATTTAGTAGAAATCCGTTACGAACAATTATTGCCTTACGTATTGCCGTACCAAAATGCTGAAAATGCGTTTAGAGTAATTTCTGGAGATTTCGTTACAACAGAAGACGGGACAGGAATCGTGCATACAGCGCCGACTTTTGGTGCAGATGATGCTAAAGTAGCAAAAGAAGCAAAACCAGAAGTTCCGCCAATGTTAGTTTTAGACGAAAACGGAACTGCAGTGCCTTTGGTTGACTTACAAGGAAAATTCACTTCTCATGTAGGTGATTTAGCTGGTAAATATGTTAAAAACGAATATTACGATGCAGGACAAGTTCCAGAGAAATCTGTAGATGTTGAAATCGCTATTCGTCTGAAAGAAGAAAACAAAGCTTTTAAAGTTGAAAAATACGTGCACAGTTATCCACACAGCTGGAGAACAGATGAGCCGTTATTATACTATCCTCTAGATTCATGGTTCATCAAAGTAACCGATGTAAAAGATAGAATGTTCGACCTGAACGAAACTATCAATTGGAAACCTAAATCTACTGGTGAAGGACGTTTTGGAAATTGGCTTAAAAATGCTAATGATTGGAACTTATCTCGTTCTAGATATTGGGGTATTCCGTTGCCAATTTGGAGAACAGAAGATAAAACGGAAGAAGTTATTATCGGTTCTGTTGAAGAATTGTACAATGCAATCGAAAAATCAATCGAAGCAGGTTTCCAAAAAGAAAATCCGTTTAAAGGATTTGAAATCGGAAATATGTCTGAATCAAATTACGATTTAATCGATTTGCATAAAAATGTTGTTGATGCTATCACTTTGGTTTCGGCTTCTGGAAAACCAATGAAGCGCGAAAGTGATCTAATTGACGTTTGGTTCGATTCTGGAGCAATGCCTTATGCACAATGGCACTATCCTTTTGAAAACAAAGACAAAATTGACGGAAATAAAGATTTTCCAGCGAATTTCATTGCCGAAGGAGTAGACCAGACACGTGGATGGTTTTATACCTTGCACGCTATCGGAACTTTAGTTTTTGATAAAATTGCATATAAAAACGTAGTTTCAAATGGTCTTGTTTTGGATAAAAACGGAATTAAAATGTCTAAGAGTAAAGGAAATACGATAGACCCATTTAAAACCATTGCAGAAAACGGCCCAGATGCTACGCGCTGGTATATGATTATGAATGCAAATCCGTGGGATAACTTGAAGTTTGACCTTGAAGGAATTGCTGAGGTGAAACGTAAATTCTTCGGAACGCTTTACAATACCTATTCATTCTTCTCGTTATATGCTAACATCGACGGATTTAAATATGCTGAAGCTGAAATTCCGTTAAACGAAAGACCAGAAATCGATCAGTGGATTATTTCTGAATTACATTCGTTAATCAAATTTGTTGATGAATGCTACGAAGATTATGAGCCAACAAAAGCAACTAGAGCAATTTCTGACTTCGTTCAGGAAAACTTAAGTAACTGGTACGTTCGTTTATGCCGTCGTCGTTTCTGGAAAGGGGAATATGCAAAAGATAAAATTGCAGCTTACCAAACGCTTTATACTTGTTTATTGACTATAAGCAAATTGAGCGCTCCAGTAGCTCCATTTTTTATGGATAAATTGTACAGAGATTTAACGTCATCTACGGGAACCGAGGATTTTGCTAGTGTTCACTTGGCTGAATTCCCAAAATTTGTCGAAAACTTTGTTAATAAAACGTTGGAAAGCAAAATGCAGAAGGCGCAAACCATCTCTTCTTTAGTTTTATCACTACGTAAAAAAGAGATGATTAAAGTTCGTCAACCTCTGCAAAAGGTAATGATTCCGGTACTTGACGACAATCAGCGTGCTGAAATTGAAGCGATTTCTGACCTTGTAAAAGCTGAGGTAAATGTTAAAGAAATCGAACTTTTAGACGATGCTTCGGGTATTTTGGTAAAACAGATCAAGCCTAATTTTAAGGCTCTTGGACCACGTTTTGGAAAAGACATGGGCTTGATTTCTAAGGAGATACAAGGTTTTTCTGCAGAACAAATCAATCAGCTGGACAAGCAAGGAACGCTAGATATTGTTATTGCAGGAAATAGTGTAACTTTATCATTAGAAGATGTAGAAATTACATCACAAGATATCGAAGGATGGTTAGTTGCAAATTCAAACGGAATAACAGTTGCGCTTGACATTACACTTACCGAAGAATTGAAAAATGAAGGTATCGCCAGAGAATTAGTAAATAGAATACAAAACATCCGTAAAGATTCAGGATTTGAGGTTACGGATAAGATTAAAGTTCAAATAAAGAGAGACGGTATTTTAGAAGATGCGGTTTCAAAAAATGAAGACTATATTAAGTCAGAAACATTAACAGACGAACTGGTTTTTGCTGACACGTTAGAAAACGGCACAGAAATTGAGTTTGATGACATTAGAACCATTATATTAATTTCAAAATAGTAGAAAATGATAGATGAAATTATTAGATACTCAGACGCAGATTTAGCAGAGTTCAAAGAGATAATCCAAGCAAAAATTAAAAAAGCACAAGAAGATCTTGATTTGATCAAAAGTGCTTATATGAACGATTTGAATAACGGAACTGACGATACTTCTCCAACTTTTAAAGCTTTTGAAGAAGGAAGTGAGACCATGTCAAAAGAGGCGAACTCTCAGTTGGCTATCAGACAAGAAAAATTCATTCGTGACTTAAAAAATGCTTTATTCCGTGTTGAAAATAAAACATACGGTATCTGCAAAGTAACAGGTAAATTAATTAGCAAAGAAAGGCTTAAAATCGTCCCTCATGCAACAATGAGTATCGAAGCTAAAAACTTGCAGAGATAAATTTTAAAGATATATCTTCTAAATAGAAAAACGCTCCTTTTTAAGGGGCGTTTTTTTTGTTTAATATTTGTTAACGTTCTAGTTTACTGGGGAAATGGCGTATTGAAAGAAATTATTTATAATTAATCAAAATAAATTAATTTCAAAGACGACTTTTTTTGTAAGAATAAAACGGGTAGAATTACTTAAGATTTTTTAAGAATAGGCCAAAAAAAAAACGCCTTGATTAGAGGCGGTTTTTTTTAAAGTAAAAATGTTATGCTAGATTCTTTTCAACATCAGCTTTGTGTTTTCTTAAAATAGCTCTTGTCATGCCTAAATTTGCTTTTGAGGCGTCAGCTGCAAGATAGATCATGAATTTTTTGTTAGGAGAAATGTCGATAATGTGAATCTGATTAGATAATGTAATCAAAATGTCTTCAATATCCTGGTTTAAGCCTAGGGCTTTTACTGCATTCAGTTTTGCTTTTACAACTTCAAGATTATAAGCCGCTGCAAGTTCGGGATCAAAGCTAGGGTCGATTGTTAAATTTCCAAAGCTTAATCCAGATTCAATTTCTGTTACTGCTACAGCGATAAAGCCGTTTACGTTACTTTTCATTTCGCTTAAAAATACGTTTAAAAAATCATTGCTCATAGTTCATTAGGGTTAAATTGTTAATAGAATTTTATGGTTATTTCAATAGGGAATTTTTGCTTAATTCTGCGGAAACTTCTTCTGTAGAACGCATTAATAATGCTAAGTTGCTCCCTTCTTTAGAAAAAGCAACAATAAAGTTAGAGCCACTTATTTTGTTTCCGACAATTACACCTTCAGCGCTTTTTAGATACAATTGCTTTAAAGCACCCTTTTCTAAATCAATTAAGAATTTTTCGCTCATGGATAAAATGGCAGCGCTCATCGCGGCAATGCTGTCGCCGTAGTCAAGATTTAAGGAAGTGATAAGTTTTCCTTTTCCGTTCAAAATTAATGCAGCAGTAGATTTGGTGCTAACAAGAAAGTCATTTAAAGTAGTAGTGATTTCATTCATAATTTGTAGGATTTTGGGAGGAATGTTAAATTCAGTTTATTTGGTATTTGGTTTTAAAAATTAATTTGTATTTATCCTAAACAAGTGTTAATTTTTATTAACAAATATAAATTAAATTATGTATCATTGCAGTACCAAATCAGTAATAATTTAAATTATTTACTACGAAAAACTTACATTATGGCTAAAGTACTGAAATTCAAAGAAGTAAACTCTGATGTAGAACGCAGAATGAAAGAATTTGAAAAACTGCGCGTTAAATTTAAAGCAGATGTAAAGAAGGGAGAAGCTAAGAAGCTGGCTGCCGGAAAAGAGAGTAAAGGAATTTTTAAATCAATTTCAGATTTCTTCTCCGACAGTCCAAAAACACCAGCAAAAGCTGCTGTAAAGAAGTAAACTTTATCAGGTTTAGATTAGCATATAAACTTGTTTAGTTTGTTAGAAAAGAATTAACGCTCCATTAGGAGCGTTTTTTTTGATTTAATTGTTATTTTTGCCCATCAAAAAATCATAAAATGTCATTACGAAAAGCGTATTTCCTTATATTCTTAGTTTTAATTGTTGATCAGCTTTCTAAAATCTATGTCAAAACAAATTTCATCCTTGGTGAAGAAGTTGTAATTGCTGATTGGTTTAGAATTCATTTTATTGAAAATGAAGGAATGGCGTGGGGAACAAAAATACCTGGGGAGTATGGAAAATTAATTCTGACAGTATTCAGAATTTTTGCTGTTTTCGGAATTGGCTGGTGGCTTTCTGATTCGATAAAAAAACGTTATTCTACTTATTTAATAGTTGCTATTGCATTAATCTTTGCTGGAGCGGCAGGAAATATTATCGATTCTGTTTTCTACGGAGTTATTTTTGATGATAGTACCCATAATCTTGCGACAATTTTTTCTCCAGCGCCATATGGAACTTGGTTTCATGGTTTGGTTGTAGATATGTTTTATTTTCCTATTTGGGAAGGAAACCTTCCAGAGTGGCTTCCACTATTTGGGGGTAAACATTTTGCTTTCTTTAATGCTATTTTCAATGTAGCCGATGTGGCAATTTCTACAGGTGTAGGAATACTTTTGGTTTTCAATCGAAGAGCTTTTCCAAAACATTAATAAATTTCAGAAATTCCAATATTTTCAAAATTCCAAATCCCAATATTTATAGCATTCGCAACAAAAAGATATTGGAATTTGGAATTTTTCATTATTGAGGGTTGAATATTTTGTATTATTTTTACAATACAAAAAAATCAAACTATGCAAAGTCCGTCTTTTTCCATTTATGATGCTTCTGCGGGATCAGGAAAGACGTATACATTGGTAAAAGAATATTTGAAAATTATTCTTTCTTCGCCAAAAAACGATGCATACCGAAATATTTTAGCCATTACCTTTACCAACAAAGCGGTTCACGAAATGAAAAGCCGTATTGTTGGAAATCTGTCTGAATTTGCAAAAGACGATCCGTCACCAAAAGCGGTGGATTTGATGGAAGACTTGTCGCGCGATACAGGACTTTCAATTATTAAAATCAAAACCAAATCGCAACAAATCATTAAGCACTTAATTCATAATTATGCTGCTTTTGATATTTCTACCATTGATAAATTTACCCATAAAGTTATCCGTGCTTTTGCGCATGATTTAAATCTTCCGATGACTTTTGAGGTTACTCTGGACACCGAAAATTTATTGGTTGAAGCTGTTGATGCCATAATTGCGCAAGCGGGTGAAGACGAAACATTGACCAGGCTGCTCATCGATTTTACAATGGAAAAAACTGATGATGACAAAAGTTGGGATGTTTCACGCGAAATTCTCGATACTGGAAGATTGGTTTTGAATGAAAATAATCGAAATGAAATTCTTCATTTTCAGAATAAAACAATTGAAGAGTTTGTAGAGATTAAAAAGAAAATGCAGGCACTTTGTAAAGAGTTGGAAGATGTCAACGAAAGTCTTGCAGTAAAAGCAATTGAATTGATTGATAAAAACGGAATTGATCCGAAATCATTTTCAAGAGGAACTTTTCCAAATCATTTGCAAAGTATTAAGGAAGGGAAGTTTAATCCGAAAAATAAAACTTTTCATGAGTTTGATGATATTGCGATTAACAAAACAGCAAAAGACCGAGCTTTAATTGAAAATATTATTCCAGAATTGCTTCAAATATTGAAAGAGGTTTATCAGAATTTCGAAAAAAGAGATTTTTATAAAGCCTTTTTAAAAAATATTACTCCCCTTTCATTACTAAATACAGTAAGTAATGAGTTGGCAAAAATTCAATCGGAACAAAATATCTTATCGATTTCAGAATTCAATGCGATAATTCACCGCGAAATTCAGAATCAGCCGGCGCCTTTTATTTATGAACGTTTGGGCGAGCGTTATCGCAATTTCTTTATTGATGAATTTCAAGATACTTCAGAAATGCAATGGCAGAACTTGATTCCGCTGATTGATAATTCGCTTTCTGGTTTAGATGATCTGGGAAATAAAGGTACATTGATGATTGTTGGAGATCCGAAACAGTCAATTTATCGTTGGCGTGGTGGTAAAGCTGAGCAATTTATAGAATTAAGTAAAGATGTAAATCCGTTTAATAATCCAGATAAGCAACTTAAACATTTAAACACAAATTATCGTAGTTACAGTGAAATTATTGAGTTTAATAATGCTTTTTTTAAATTGATATCGAATGAATTTTCAAATGAAGATTACAAAGATTTGTATGAAAATCATAGCTTTCAAAATATCAATTCCAAAAAAGGCGGTTATGTGAATATTTCATTTCTTCCAATTGTCGATAAAAATGATTATGGTCATGAAGATGATGTTTTGGAAAAATCAGATTTGTATGTTTTGGCAACTTTGAATACAATTCAAGAAGTAATTAAGCAAGGTTTTGAGTATAAAGATATTGTGATTCTGACTAGAAAAAGAGATCAAGGAATTGCAATAGCAAACTATTTGACAGAACAGGGAGTTCCTCTGCTATCTTCAGAAACTTTGATGATTCAAAATGCGTCAGAAGTTCGTCTTATAATTCATCTTCTTAGGTATTTAAATAATAGTTCGGACTTAGAATCGAAAGCTAATGTTTTGCATTTCTTGGCTTCAACGAAAGATTTGTTGATGCCTATTCATGATTTTATTGCTATGGGAATGAATCATCGATTTGAAAAAGAATTTGAAGAGTGGCTTTTAACATTTGATGTTTCTTTTTCTTTTGAAGATGTTCGGAAAAAATCTTTGTATGAAGCGGTCGAAATTATCATCTCTAAATTTATTCTTCCATCAGAAGGAAATGCTTATGTTCAGTTTTTTCTGGATATTGTTTTGGAAAGAGATATTAGAAACCAAGCAGGAGTTGCAGATTTTTTAGTTTTCTGGGATAAAAATTCGCATAAGTTTAGCATTCCATCGCCAGAGGGAAATAATGCAGTTCGAATTATGACCATTCATAAATCGAAAGGGTTAGAATTTCCAGTTGTAATTATGCCTTTTGCTGATGAAGATTATAACCGAAAGCCAAAAGATAAATTGTGGCTCGATACGGAGGAAATAGATTTGGGAGTTCCAAAAGCATTAGTTGATAATAGCAGTGCGGTTGAAAGTTTTGGAGAAAGTGCATCGGCAGTTTTTAATTTGAAAAAACAAGAAGAGCTTTTGGATAATATAAATGTGCTCTATGTTGCTCTGACTCGTGCTGAAGAACAGCTTTACGTGATTTCGCAATCTCTAAAGGCTAAAAGTGATGGCGAATATCCAAATAACATGGCGTCCTTTTTTATTAAATTTTTAATTAATGAAGGGGTTTATGATGAAGGAAAAGTGAATTATGAGTTTGGAAATAAAATAAGACTTTCAAAAGCCACCAAAATGGTTGATACAGTTAAATCAATTCCAATAGTGAGAGACGTTTTGAATTCCAAAAACATAAAAATTGCACAACGTGAGGCCCTAATGTGGGGAACGCATCAGCAGGAAGCAATATCGTATGGAAATGTTATTCATGAGATTTTGGCTTTTGTTAAAGATAAATCAGATGTTGATTTGGCCGTAACAAAAGCGCTTGAAAATGGATTGATAACTTTTGATCAAGTAGATCAAGTTTCGCAGACTTTGAAAGAGATTGTGAATCATCCAGAACTTAGTGTTTGTTTTAATGGAAATCATACTGTATTAAACGAACAAACAATTGTTCAGAAAGAAGGGAGAATTTTAAAGCCTGATCGAATTGTATTTTTGGAAAACAAAGAGGCTTATTTGCTGGATTATAAAACTGGAGCATCAAATGCTAAATACCAGCAACAAATTAAGGAGTATCAAGATGCAATTGAAGATTTGGGATATTCAGTGTTAAAAAAAGCTCTTGTATATATAGGAGAGGAAATTGAAGTAGTAAATTTGTGAAAAAATTAATCAGGTGTTAAAGAAAAAACGAAGCTAAATTTTGGTTAAGTTGTTAATTTTTAACGTTTTAAATAAATAAAAAATGTACGGTAAAATAAAAGAACATCTGCAAAAAGAATTGCAGACGATTGAAGAAAATGGAATTTTTAAAAAGGAGAGAATTATTACCTCTCCTCAAGGTGCTGAGATCACAATTTCGACTGGAGAAAGAGTATTGAATTTTTGTGCAAATAATTATTTAGGGCTTTCTTCGCATCCAGAAGTAGTGCAGGCAGCAAAAGATGCCATGGATACACATGGTTTCGGAATGTCATCTGTGCGTTTCATTTGCGGAACACAGGATATCCATAAAATATTAGAAAAAAAGATTGCTGATTTTTACGGTACAGAAGATACCATTTTATATGCTGCCGCTTTTGATGCAAACGGTGGAGTTTTTGAGCCTTTATTAGGAGAGAACGATGCGATTATTTCAGACAGTCTAAATCATGCTTCTATTATTGATGGGGTTCGTTTATGTAAAGCGGCTCGTTATCGTTATGAAAATAATAATATGGAAGATCTGGAGCAGCAGTTGGTCAAAGCCAATGAGGCTGGAGCTCGCTTTAAATTGATCGTAACCGATGGGGTTTTTTCTATGGATGGTTTAGTGGCGCCATTAGACAAAATTTGCGACTTGGCTGATAAATATGATGCAATGGTAATGGTAGACGAATGTCATGCGGCTGGTTTTATCGGAGCTACAGGAAAAGGAACTCTTGAGGCAAAAGGAGTAATGGGAAGAGTGGATATTATTACCGGAACTCTTGGAAAAGCTTTAGGAGGTGCTATGGGAGGTTACACTACTGCTAAAAAAGAAATAATAGAATTGTTACGTCAGAGATCTAGACCTTATTTGTTTTCAAATTCATTAGCTCCTGCAATTGTTGGGGCTTCAATAAAAGTGTTTGAATTATTGGAAAAAGATACAGCGCTTCGTGATAAACTAGAATGGAATACCAATTACTTTAAAGAAGGTATGAAAAAAGCAGGTTTTGATATTATTGATGGAGATTCTGCAATTGTTCCTGTTATGTTATATGATGCCAAACTATCTCAAACCATGGCAAACGAACTTTTGAAGCAAGGAATTTATGTCATTGGATTTTTCTTTCCGGTAGTTCCAAAAGAAAAGGCAAGAATTCGTGTTCAGCTATCTGCCGCACATGAAAAAGAGCACCTTGATAAGGCTATAAATGCCTTCACAGTTGTCGGTAAAATGTTAAAAGTTATATAATTACCACTTTGGTTAAATTTTTGTAGGTTTTTTTTAACATTTCATTTTGTATTTAAAAAATTTGGTGTTACTTTTGCTTGTAATTAACTAAATTGTAATTAAAAAAATTAAGTATGAAACATCTTAACAAACTTTTAGTTGCTGTATTGATGGCGATGGGTTTAAGTTCTCACGCGCAAGACAGTAACAATCCATGGGCGATCTCTTTCGGGGTTAATGCTGTGGATACTAGAACAAGTTCAGGTGCTGGTCATGGTTTCTTTGACCAACACTTTTCTCAGCCATTCGCTGTAAAAGATAACTGGAATATTCTTCCATCTCTATCTTACATTGGAGTAAATAGATATGTGGGACATGGTTTCTCAGTTGGTTTACAAGGATCTGTAAACAAAATTGATAAATATGTTACTTTTAACCCAACTGCTGCAGGTCATGACAACAGAGGTAACGTTGTAACTAATCCTGGTGATTTAATGTACTACGGAATCGATGCTAGTATCAAATATAGCTTCCAAGAGTTGATTAAATCTAAAGTAGTTGATCCTTCGTTATCAGTTGGTGGAGGTTACACTTTCTTCGGAGATAGTAGCTATGGAACTGTTAACCCAGGTGCTGGTGTTACTTTCTGGTTTACAGATGCTATTGGTCTTGAGCTTGCTACAAGATACAAATGGGCTGTTAGTGGAGATAGACAAGATGCAAATGGTGTTCCAGATGCTCCATCTCACTTCCAACACACTGCAGGTTTAGTTTTCAAATTCGGAGGTAAAGATACTGACGGAGACGGAATCTATGACAAAGATGATGCTTGTCCAGATGTTGCAGGTTTAAAACAATTCAACGGATGTCCTGATACTGACGGTGACGGAATCGTTGATGCTTCTGACGCTTGTCCAGATGTATTTGGTTTAGCTGCATTAAACGGATGTCCTGATACAGACGGAGACGGAATTGCTGATAAAGATGACGCTTGTCCAGATGTTGCTGGTTTAGCTGCTTTAAAAGGTTGTCCTGATACTGACGGTGACGGAATCGCTGATAAAGACGATAAATGTCCTACAGTTGCTGGTCCAAAAGAAAATGGTGGTTGCCCATTCTTAGATGCTGATAAAGATGGTGTTGCTGATAAAGATGATGACTGTCCAACAGTTTATGGTCCAGCTAGCAACAGAGGATGTCCAGAAGTTACTTCTGAGGCGTTAGAAGATCTTAAAGTTCAAGCTAGAGCGGTATACTTCAACTCAGGAAAAGCTACTTTCAAAACTGGTGATAAAGAAACTCCAGCTAGATTAGACGCTATTAAAGAAATCCTTAAAAACTATCCAAACGCGAAATTCTCTATTGAAGGACACACTGATAGTACAGGTTCTGCTAAATTGAACCAAAAACTTTCTGAGGATAGAGCTAAAGCTGTAATGGATGCTTTAATCCAAAGAGGTGTTAATCCAGAAAACTTAGAGTATAAAGGATTTGGTTCTAGCCAACCAGTTGCAAGTAACAAAACTGCTGCAGGTAAAGCTCAAAACAGAAGAACTGAAATTAGACACATTGGTTCTAAATACCAAGGTAAACTATAATTAGTTTTCTAAATAAACAAGAAAAGCCATTCTTAATTGAATGGCTTTTTTTATTTTTATACTATGGTAAATGATTCTTTTCTTCAGAAAATTGCGTCTGTCGTAATTCAGAATTTTGCAGAGAAACTTTCTGATATAACAATAATACTTCCTAATAAAAGGGCAAAAGTTTTTCTGATTGAAGCGCTTAAAAAAGAGACTTCAAAGACTATTATTGCTCCAGAAATTACAAGCATAGAGGATTTTGTTCAAGATGTCGCTTCAATTCGTGCAGTTGATTCGATAGAGCTTTTATTTGAGTTTTATGAAGTTTATTTGTCTATTACAGAAAAGAAGCATCAACAGTCTTTTGAGTTATTTGCTAATTGGGCCAAAACCCTTTTGCAGGATTTTAATGAAATCGACAGGTATCTCTTAGATCCTTCACATGTTCTGTCTTATTTAAAAGATATTGAAGACATAAAAAAATGGGGACTTGAAGTAGATCAAAAAACAAAACTCTTAGAGAATTATATTGACTTTTGGAAATTGCTTCCTGTTTATTACGACTCATTGTACAATCATTTGTTGTTTAAATCGATTGGGTATCAAGGTTTAATTTATAGAGAAGCGGTGAATAATCTCAATCATTTTTCAAATACGATTGGAAATCGCACTTTTATTTTTGCAGGATTTAATGCTTTGAATGCTGCTGAAGAGAAAATAGTGCAGCATTTGCTAGCTTTGGATCAGGCGAAAATTTATTGGGATGCAGATCAAGCTTTTCTAAATGATCCCTATCATGACGCTGGGCTTTTTTTAAGAAGATTTAAAGAAAGTTGGAAATATTATAAGTCAAATATTTTTGAATGGATTGTGGATGATTTTTCGCAATCAAAAAATATTCAAGTTATAGGCACTCCAAAAACAATTGGTCAGGCAAAATTAGCGGGTAGTATTATTGAAAATTTAATAGATCAAAATCCTAATGCTTCACTAGATAAAGTTGCGCTTGTGCTTGGCGAAGAAAACTTATTAGTTCCAGTTTTATATTCGCTTCCTGCGTCAGTCGGTGCATTAAATATTACTATGGGATATTCGGGAAAGAATAACCCATCACAAATATTTGTAGCTAAGTTGTTTAAAATGCATACTAATGCGCTTTCTAGAAAGGGCGGTAGTTATGTTTTTTATTACAAAGATGTACTTGATATTTTAACACACCCCTTGGTTGAGCCTTATGCAAAGGCGCAAAGATTGGTAAGAATTATTAAAGAGAATAATTATACTTTTATTACACATCATAAAATTTTAGAGCTTCATCCTGAGCCTTCACTTTTTTTTAATTTGCTGTTTGAAAAATGGGAAAATGGTTCTGTAGCTGTCCTAAAGAATATTTCAGCTTTGTTAATTGAAATTAAAGAACATTTTAGCAATGACAACGAAGAAGAAAAGATTGCTAAAGCTTTTGTTTATGGTGTTTTTAAAGTAATTAATAAACTGATAAATTATTATTCGAAACATCAGCATATTGATAATATAGAAACTCTTCATTCTATTTACAAACAAATTATAGATTTGGCAGAAGTGTCCTTTGAAGGAGAACCATTGCGTGGTTTGCAGATTATGGGGGTTTTAGAAAGTCGTGTTTTAGATTTTGACACTGTTATTATAACTTCTATGAATGAAGGGAAATTTCCAGCGGGGAAATCGCAGAATTCATTTATTCCATACGATGTAAAGCGTGAGCTAGGGCTTCCAACTTTTAAAGAAAAAGATGCGATTTATACCTATCATTTTTATCATTTGTTGCAAAGGGCTAAAAATATATATTTGATTTATAACACAGAAAATGATGGATTGGATGCAGGGGAACGAAGTCGCTTTATTACGCAATTGGAAGTAGAGAAAAAAACAAAGCATGATATTACTTTCGATATTTATAATCCCGAGTTGCCAAATACAGCTCACGAACCAATTTCTGTTCCGAAATCTGGACTAGTGATGGAGAGGCTCAAGGAAATTGCTGTAAATGGTTTTTCTCCGTCTGCATTGACAAGTTATATTCGAAATCCGATTGAGTTTTATTTTCAAAAGATACTGAGAATTCGTGAGGTAGAAGAAGTAGAAGAAAATATTGCTTTGAATACTTTAGGAACCATTATTCACGAAACCCTAAAAGCGTTGTATGAACCTTTTATTGGGAAGTTTATTTCTGAGACGGATCTTCTAAATTGTTTTAAATTATTGGACGATGAAGTTTTGAAGCAATTTAAATTGGTTTATAAAGAAGGTGAAATCAAGAAAGGTAGAAACCTTTTGGCTTTTGAAGTGGCTAAGCGAAATGTTGCTAATTTTCTCAGAATGGAAGTGGAGTCGGTAAAAAATAATGAAGCGATTCAGATTATTGCTTTAGAGCAGACTTTTGAGCGTGAATTTGTTCATCCAAAACTGCCATTTCCTGTTTTGATTAAAGGAAATGTCGATCGTATTGAACGCCGAGACGGGAAAATTAGAATTATCGATTATAAGACGGGAAAAGTTGAAAAGTCTAATGTTATCCTTAAAACTTGGGAAGGATTGACGCAAGAGCTTAAAAATGATAAAATCATTCAGGTTTTGGCATATGCTTTCATGTATGAGAAAGAGGCAGGAGAACTTCCGATAGAGGTCGGTATTATTTCATTTAAAAACTTAAAATCCGGATTTTTACCCTTTGGATTTAAAGAAGAGAAAGATTTAAACGTTTTGGTTACTTCTCAAATATTGAATTCATATTTAGAAGAAATTGCTAATTTATTAGGAGAGATTTATGATGTTAACATTCCTTTTGAAGAAAAAATATAGAAATCTTATCAGGAAATTTAGAAACATATTTGAATTTTATAAAACTACTTTGGCTGTTAATTTAACTTTCTCAGTTATAGTGTCTCTTTTCGGAGGGCTTAATCAATTTTTACTTATGATAGCTACACTAGGTTTTGTATTAAGCATTGGATTTAAAGAGGCTTTCCGTAAAGATGAATACTTATTTTATATGAATAATGGGATTTCAAAGAGGGCACTTTTGTTCTGTAGTTTCTTAGTGAATCTTGTTTTTGTATTTTTACTTCTGGTAGTTCTAATCTCATTTTAAATATTTTTGAAAAAGCATGTCCTTAAAATAAGTGGTATTCAAAAAAGCTTTAATGATAAATTGTTGCTTTCGGATATTTATTTGGAATTGCAAACAGGACAAATAATGGGTTTATTTGGAAGAAATGGCTCTGGTAAATCTACATTATTTAAGATTATATTCGGAATAGTAACCGATTTTGATAAGAGTATTTTTATTGATGGAATTTCAAAACATAATTCACCTACATTGATATGTGAAATTAGTTATTTGCATCAAAACCAGTTTGTTCCGAATCATTTTTCAGTTTTTAAAGCCATTAGATTATCAATAGATAAACAAAAACTAGACGCTTTTTGTGATGATGGTTTTTTAAAATCGCTTTTTAATCAAAAGGTTAGGAATTTATCTTTTGGAGAACTGCGATATCTTCAGGTTAAATTGATTCTTTTTAACCAATCAAAATTTGTATTATTAGATGAGCCATTTAGCGGTTTGTCTCCAAAGATGATTGAAATTGTATTTAAGTTAATTAAAGAAAATTCTAAAGAAAAAGGAATATTTATTACTGATCATCATTATGAAAAGGTAATAGAAATTGCCACAGATTTAAGAATGTTGAAGAACGGAAAATTAAGCATAATCAGTAAGAAAGCAGAACTTATTGAAAATGGTTACTTGGTAAATCCGGTAATTTTATAGGTGTTTTTAACCAAATATTTTTTTGAAGAAACCTTTTTTAGATTTTTCCTCAGAAGCTTTGGTATTAATATATCCGTTTTCAATACGAAATCTTCTAAACTTCTCCAGTTTTACATTTAGATCAAAGCGTAATTCGTCAACAGTTTTCATTTTAGTAAAAATTTTTGCAAATCTATATAAAAACTTTTTGTCAAACGTAATAATCTGCAAATGTTAATTCTAGAATTAAAATTTGTTAAACAAAATGTTAGGTTTTTGATATTATTAGTTTTTTATGTTAATTTTTTTTGCATATTTTTTGCAAATAAATACGATTAATTATGTGATAAATAAAAGTGTGCCAGTACGTTATATTGCATCTTTTTTTTAACAAGTGTTTATCGAACAATTACCAATATTAAAATATCTTTGATGCTTCCAAAAACATGACAAATAATAATATGGTTGATTTACAAACACTAGTAGAAGAGACCGGAGCAGAGTCTGGGCTGAGTTTTAACATTGATGGCATCTTAAATGAATCTGTTAATTTAGAATACGACGGAAATGTTGCAGCAATGATCGGAATGATTTTAAAGATGTGTCTTGAAATGTCTGAAGATGTTAACAACGGAGATCTTAAACAAGTTATGATTAAGAATAATGACGGAATTGTTGTAGCAAGTAAAAGTCAAGATGATAATTGCATCGCATTGCTTTCTAAAGATTTGAGTAAAATGGGGTTGTTGCTAAGGAGAATGGATTCTATTTTTAAGAACTAGATTAAATCTAATGTTTTCTTATATAGTTAGTTGTAGATTCTACATAAAGAAAATCTTAATTTAAGAAAATCTGACTCTATTTAAATATAAAAAGATATTGTTTTCAGAGTTATAATGATATTTTGCCCCCAAGAATGAGAAAAAGGCTGTTTCAACCCTCGGTTAGAAATGGCCTTTTTCGATTTTAATAGTTGTCTTTTTATTCAAAGAAATGCAGTAAAACGGTTTTTAGTTCTTCTTTGTTTTCAATTTGACTCATGTGCCCATCTTCAAATGAAATTAACTCAACAGTGGTGTCTTCAATTTGAGAAATACTTTCTTCGTAGTTTAAAACAGGATCTTTTTTTCCTAAAATCAATAAAACAGGAAAACGATTTTCTTTTAAAAGCCATTCTCTGTCTTTTCTAATTTTCATTCCTTCCTGAGAAGCTATAATTCCTTGTAATGGCGTTTTTAAGGCTTCTATTTTTACTTTCTCAATTTCTTCAGACAATCTCGTTCTGTTATTTTCGCTGAATAAATTTGCAATTGCCAGACTTATAAAGTTAACATAGTTTTGTTTTACGGCTTTAATTGCACGAGTTCTGTTTAGTTTTTTCTCGGCACTGTCTTCTTTTGACGTTGAATTTAATAAAACCAATTTTTGGATCTTCTTCGGATACAATTCGGCGAAAGCCAAGCCAACATATCCGCCCATAGAATGTCCTACGATAATAGCTTTTTCAATTTTTAGGTTTTCCAAGACTTCATTTACAGCATTGGCATTATCTTCCATTTCATGAACGTAACCTAGCGGGTCAGATTCTCCATGGCCTAATAGATCTATTGTTATGACACGGTATTTTTCTGAAAACAAATCAACATATTCTGCCCACATTTTTTTGTTTTCTAAGAAGCCGTGAAGCAAAACGATTGTATTTCCTTTTCCTGAATCTGTAAAAGATATTTTGGTGTTTTTATATAAAATGTTTTTCAAAACGATATTTTTTGTTGAGAAGTACAAAGTTAAGAAAGCTGAACTAAAATATCGTGATGTCTTGATTTAATTGGGAAATCTTTAAAACAGCTATAGATTTATTTATAACAGGATAATTATTGTGAAAAAATAAAAAATGGCTTCCGTGTCTGAAAGCCATTCTAAATTAAAATCTATTGTCACCATCTAAAAGATTTCCTAGTCCGCCTAGAAGACTTCCTTCATCGCGGCTATTTCCGCCAGATCTTGGTGCCGATGCAATGATTCTGTCAGCTAATCTTGAGAATGGTAAAGATTGTATGTAAACGGTTCCAGGACCTTTGAGAGTGGCATAAAATAATCCTTCGCCACCAAAAATAGAATTCTTGATTCCGCCAATAAATTCAATATCATAATCCACATCTTTGGTGAAACCGATAATACATCCCGTGTCTACTTTTAGGATTTCGCCGTGAGCTAATACTTTTTTAGCCATCGTTCCGCCAGAATGTACAAATGCCATTCCGTCTCCTTCAATTTTTTGCATGATAAAACCTTCACCACCAAATAAACCGCGTCCTAATTTCTGAGAGAATTCTATTCCTACAGAAACGCCTTTTGCAGCGCATAGAAAAGAGCTTTTTTGGCAAATAAATTTACCTTGAAATTCAGTTAAATCAATTGGAAGAATTTTTCCTGGATAAGGCGATGCAAATGAAACTTTACTTTTAGTATGACCTTGATTTAAAAATGCTGTCATAAATAAGCTTTCGCCAGTAAGAACTCTTTTGCCGGCGCTTAAAAGTTTGCCAAACAAACCCGAACCTTGCTGTTGAGAACCGTCTCCAAATATAGTTTCCATCTGGATGTTGTTTTCCATCATCATAAAACTGCCTGCTTCTGCAATTACAATTTCTTGAGGGTCTAGTTCTATTTCGACATATTGCATTTCTTCGCCAAAAATCTGATAGTCTATTTCGTGTGCCTGCATAATTTCTTAGTTATTTGTTTTCAAAATTAGACTAATCATGTTTTAAAATGTTACAGCTTTTGGTGTATTTCAGTGGTTTTTAAAAACATAAAATCATTTTGTTATTTTAAATTAGTCTTAATTACGTGTTTAATTCCCTTAAATTATATATTTTTGCACCGTTATTATATTTATCAGAATGGCATTAGTTAGTGATTTAACGACCAAAGTATTATTTGAAACCGAAAAAGGATATAGTTATCAATGTGATTTGACTAATAGTATAATTATCAATTTTATTGATACAGTGTCAAGTTATAAAATTCAAGATTTTTTGATTTTTCAAAGAAAGGTTAATAGCGTTGACATTCTTAACATGCTTTACGACTTATCTGATCAGTCAGATGCACAGCTGATTGAAACTACCAAAAGAAATTTTTCCAGAAATCTCACCATCTGCGAAATAGTGCAGTTAAGAGATTTGTTAAACGGAACTAAATTTACTCTCACATTACATTCTATGCTTTGTAGCGTAGCAAATGTTGAACTTATTTAGATTCTTACTTAGATTAAATCCAAATTTTCAAGCACTTAGAGATGCCTGCTTTAATTTTTGTAATTTTACACGTATAAAAATTAAAGGTTATGAAAGATTTACTAAGAACACGTACTTCATTAACTGAAGGTGTAGAAAATATATTGAATTTACAGGCAAAAATAGAAAGTGACGCTTCTAACAAATATTTAGCTATGGCTGCATGGTTGGATAGAAATGGTTATGCTAATACAGCATCGTATTTGTATAAGCAAGCTGAAGAAGAAAGAGAGCATTTTCTGAAAATTTTCAAATTCATTACAGATATGGGCGGTATTGCCATTACACCATCTGTTCCAGAAGTGCAACAGGAATTTGCTTCTTTTAGAGAAGTATTCGAAATTGCTTTGCAAAACGAAATTGCAGTTACTCAAGCAATCAATAAAGTAATCGCAAAATGTAGAGCTGAAAACGACTATGCTACAGAAGATTTTATGATGTGGTATGTAGCTGAGCAAAGAGAAGAAGAGAAAAACGCGAGAAGAGCTTTAGAGCTTTTTGATCTAATTAACGGAAATGAAGCTGACGGAAAATTCCAATTGGATCTTCAGATTTCAAAAATCGGATAATAAACGTTTTTAAAATTAAAAAGCCCTTAATAAATTTATTAAGGGCTTTTTTTATTTATGAATTCATCAGGCTTTCAATCTCGTCAACTTCAATAGGAATATTTCTCATTAAGTTGAATGGTTCTCCTTTTTCCTGAACCACAACATTGTCTTCTAAACGGATTCCGAATTTTTCTGCTGGAATATAAATTCCTGGTTCAACCGTGAAAACCATATTCGCTTTCATTGGTTCGTGAAGCAATCCGTAATCGTGCGTGTCAAGTCCCAAATGGTGAGAAGTTCCGTGCATGAAATATTTTTTGTAAGCTGGCCATTCTGGATTTTCGTTCTGAACATCAGCTTTGTCAATTAAGCCTAAACCAAGTAATTCAGAAGTCATGATTTTACCCACTTCAACATGATATTGTTTCCAAAGCGTTCCTGGCGTAAGCATTTTTGTAGCTTCGTTTTTTACTCTCAAAACAGCATTGTAAACCGCTTTCTGACGATCTGTAAAACGTCCCGAAACAGGAATCGTTCTCGTCATGTCGCTTGAATAATTTGCATATTCTGCAGCAACGTCAAGCAAAATTAAATCTCCGTCTTTACATTGCTGATTGTTTTCGATATAATGTAAAACATTTGCATTGTTTCCAGAAGCAATAATTGGCGTATAAGCAAAACCTTTAGAACGGTTACGGATGAATTCGTGAGCCAATTCAGCTTCGATTTCGTACTCTGTAACATTTGGTTTTACGAATCCTAATAATCTGCGGAAACCTTTTTCTGTGATATCACAAGCGTGCTGAATCAAATCGATTTCTTCGCTTTCTTTTACAGAACGCAATCTTTGTAAAATAGGGTTGCTTTTTGCAACATTATGCGCTGGATAACGCTCTTTCCACCATTTTACAAAACGAGCTTCGCGAGTTTCTGTCTCAACAGTTGCACGATAATGTTCGTTTGTATTGATGTACATCGTGTCTGCGTACGTCATCATTTCATTCAAAACCTTATGAAAATCTTGTAACCAGTAAACCGTTCTAATTCCCGAAACCTGAAAAGCACGTTCTTTAGTCAGTTTTTCACCTTCCCAAACTGCAATATGTTCGTTGGTTTCTCTCAAGAAAAGCATTTCTCTTTGGTGCTCGTAAGGAGCATCTGGAAACAAAAGCAAAACGCTTTCTTCCTGATCTACACCGCTCAGGTAAAAAATATCTCTGTGCTGTGCAAACGGCAAAGTACTGTCAGCACTAACTGGATAAATGTCGTTTGAGTTGAATACTGCTACAGAGTTAGGTTTCATTTCAGCCATGAACTTTCTGCGGTTTTTTACAAAAAGAGCGCTGTTTATTTGATGATATTTCATAATTATTTCGTTTTTGAACTTCGAATTTCAAAATTAATGATTTTACAGGAATGGCGTATGGTTGATTTTATTAAAGTTTTCTTATTTGTTTTAGGGTTTGCCACGAAGACGCTAAGGCACAAAGTTTTTTCTTCAAACTGTAATGAAATAATCTCGCAAAGTCGCTAAAGCGCAAAGTATTTACCCAATCTTGTCATTTCGACGAAGGAGAAATCTTCACAAGTAACTCTGTAAAGATTGGTAGTTTTATTTCTCGCAGATTTAGCAGATTAGGTAGATTTTTTCTTTTCAAATTTGCAAATAACCACAATCTTGTCATTTCGACGAAAGGAGAAATCTTCGCAAGGAACTCCATAAAGATGACGATTTTTGTTTCATACAGATTTGAATTAATTATCTTTTAAACGATTTTGTATATTGGCTAATAGTATTCTAAACCTAACAACGGAATGAAAAATCTCCTTATTTTAATATTTATCTCCAATATTTCATTTGCGCAGACTAATGCTTTAAACTTGAAATTTCCAAAAGATCCAAAGATTTCTAAGAAGTTTCAAAATGCAATAGATGAACAAAAAAATCAATTCAATTGGCTTGATGAAAGCAATAAAGAAAAGATCAAAAATTATTCAATGGAATTTATTTTAGATAAAATCGATAATAATCAGGAATATGGGTATTTATTTGATGCTGAATATTGGATAGCTTTTAATTACGAAAAGATAATTCCACAATTAATAAATCGAATAACAGACAAAAAAGAAGTTGGCCTTGTAAACAGTGCCGATTTGATGATACTTGAAAGAATAGAAAGTGGAGATTTAAAAGGCTATGGACATGGATTGATAGTAAATGATGATTTATTCACAGTCGCTGGAAGAGCAAACAGATTGCTAACAGCTGTAACGGGAGAAAATTTTGGTTCAGTTTCGATGAAATCGACTCCGAAAGATTTGCATATTCTTCAAGAAAAATGGATTTTTTGGTTGAATGAACTTAAAAAAAAACAGGCTCCATAATATAAATATTTAGGATATGCTTTATAAGTTAAATTAATAAAAAAACCGAAGCTTTGAAATTTCAAAACTTCGGTTTTTTCTTTTATAAAAATAAATTTCTATTTCTTATCAAGTAACTTTTCCAAAAGAGCAACTTTCTCTTTTTCAGCTTCAACCAATCTTTCATAAAGTTTTTCATTCTTTTCAATAACTTCCAAAAGTTTATCAAGCGGATTAAATGTACAATTATTATGATTTATTGATGAAGACCCATTGTCATAACTATTCCCCATAATATTAAAAACTGCTTCTTCAGAAAAGTTCCTAATTACATCAGCTGGAACACCTAAAACTTCAGCAATTTTTTTTAGTTTTTCTTCATCAACGTTTTCAGTTCCTTCAATAATAGAGATGGTCTGCTGACTAACGCCAAGTGCAATAGCAAGCGCTTCCTGCTTCATATCTCTCAGTTCTCTAATTCGGCTAATGTTTCTACCGATATGTTTTGGTTTTATTGCTGTGCTCATGATTCAAAGATATTTAAAATTCTTTTACCTTTTTGGTTTATGCAGAAAACAAGTTTGCAGTTGCAAGTTCTTTTTTGTGGAGTAAAAATACAATTTTTCTGACTATCGAATTGGTTTTGAATTTAGAATTGTGTAATCTTGATATAAAATAAATGCCAGATAAATTTGGTTTAATAAGAATAAAAATGCACAATTCAGCTTTTAAATTAGTTACTATAAAAGAAGTAAAATCTAAATATCCCTTTTTACTTGATCGAGAAGGATTTGATTATTTTGATGAATGGGACGATGAAGATTTTTTTCTTGTAGCAGATAAAGATGTGCTTTTTGATTCCAATTTTCATTTGGATATTTATGAGGACAAAATAAAGAAATGGTATCTCAATATTTTTAATCTTCCTTTTAAAACCATTGATGAATTTAGGATTGAAGGAATTTTAATTGACGGAAATGCTTTCATTAGCGGTTCTATTATTAATGCTGAAGGAGATTATGGTCCGTATGTTTTTATAGGCGGAAATGTTTTCTGCAAAAGTTTGCTTTTAGGCGGTTCGTATGTAGAAATAAACGGAAATGTCACTGCTAAAGAAGTTGTAATGACCTATTATAATCATGGTAATTTTAATTGTACAGGTTTAATTGAAGCTCCGGTTTTTATTGTAACAGATCACAATACGACATTTGCCGAAAGAAAAAATGAGCTGTTTTATTATAATGATAGAGATGAAATTGATCCTAAAAATGAATGCGAATATGACGATGAAACAGATGAAGAAATTATTTCTAACGAACTCAGGAAGTCATTAGATAATCCATTAATCGAAACTTTTGAAGAATTAGAACGGGATTTGGCAAGAGGTGAATATGTTTTAAAGCAAAGCAATCCAGCTCCAAAAACCTTTGCTTATTGGGAATTAAGGGTAAAAGAAAATTATAGAGATCTAAAACTGGTTCCGCCTCAGTATAAAACCAAAGAATTGTGCAAAATGGCATTAGAAAATACATTTCATGCTTTGCCCTATGTAAACGAAGAATTTATTACGCCAGAACTTTGCGAAAAACTGGTTGAAAAAGATGGTTTTGCAATTCAGGTAATTCCTGATGAGTTTATTACAAAAGATCTTTCTTTTAAAGCGGCTGAAAGCGGTACAACGCTGAGATTAATTCCAGAAGGATATTATTCTGAAGAACTGATTTTATTGGTTTTTAAAAATGGAAAACATGAACCAGACATCAACGATGTTCCGCCTGTATTTATTACAGAAAGTCTTCTTGTAGAATATGTGAAAATAGGGAAAGGATTGTGGTTTGATAAAGCCTGCAAAGCAAGTGGAATTGATAAATTACAAGTTCTAAAAAAAGTAATCGATTCAGGAATTGAATATTTAGAGAATATTTTTGGAAATCATTTTAGTAAGGAAACGGTAGATTATGCAGCTTTAGTTTATAATAATGAAGCCTTTAAAGAAAAATGGAATAATTATGTTCAAAAGTATAAACAGAAATTTGAACGACTTGAGAAATGAAAGAGCTGTTAATAGAAAGTAAAGGAATAAAAACTAGCGAGTATATTATACCGCCTTTTGAGCTTAGAAAAGGAGAACTACTTCTCATTCATATATATGGAACAGCTTATTTTTATGAAATAAAAGCAGAGTTAACAGATATTTTTACAGGAAAAACACAATATGAAAATGTAAAGATATTACATCCCTTAACTTTTGCAGAGAATTTTAAAGAAACAAGATTTGAACGTATTTTTAATTCTATAACAGTAAGTAAATATTTAAAAAGAAATACAAATTTGCATGAAGACTCGGTTCCAAAAATCTTTAAAGAAAATGGGATTTCTAAAAATGACAAAGTAAAAAATCTTGGTTATAGTCAAAAAAAGTTACTTTCTTTATATTCAGTTTTTACGAAAACAAAAAATATAGTTTTTGATTTAAGTGGAGAAGGTCCTGCTGGAGCTATAAAAACATTTGATTTTGTTAAAAATGAAATAAAAAATGATGGTGCCGCAATTTTAATTGATTGGGCGGGAAGTGATGTGAAAGATAAATGTTCAAAAGTTATTGCTATTGAATGGCTTATTGAGCCGAAAAAGAGGTAATAAAAACATTGAAAGGAATATTATGAACAACAAAGAAAAAATTATTCAAAATTATATCGAAGGATATAATCAATTTGATATTGATAAAATGATTGCTGATTTTGACGAATCGGTTATTTTTGAAAACATTCAAAATGGCGAAATCAACCTGACTTTGAATGGAATAAAAGAATTTTCGGCCCAAGCCGAAAAAGGAAAAGAATATTTCTCAGCACGAAAACAAACTATTACATCATTCATACAAGATGAAATTACAGCAATAATTGACATTGATTATTATGCTATTCTAGCAGTAGATTTTCCAAACGGATTAAAAGCTGGTCAGGGATTAAATATGAAAGGGAAGTCGATTTTTCAGTTTTTAGATGACAAGATTATCAAATTGACCGATATGAGTTAAGATTATGAGCTTACAAGTAGAAATCAGAAAAGCAGGAAATCAAGATTTAGATTTTGTCTACAAAGCAATCTGCGAACTCGAAAATGAGGTTTTAGATTTTGAAGTTTTCGAAATGATATTCAATGAAAATATTTCAAACTCCAAAAATCTTTATCTCATCGCAGAAAACGAAACAGAAGGTTTAGGGTTTATTAGTTTTCATACTCAAAATCTCCTACATCATTGCGGATTGGTTGGCGAAATTCAGGAGTTTTTTATTCATCAAAAATATCGAGGTCAAGGCGTTGGAAGATTATTGATAAATGAAATTTTAGATTTTGCTGAGAAAAATGCTCTGAAAAGTATCGAAGTAACCACAAATAAAAAGCGAATAGAAAACGTGGCGATTTATGAAAATCTTGGTTTTACTTTGAGTCATAATAAGTTTACGATTTATAAATAGAGATGTTGTTTAACTGCAAAGCTCGCCAAGGTTTACGCAAAGTTCGCAAAGTTTTGTGTTCAAAGCTTTGCGAACTTTGCGATTATTCAATGAAACTTAAGATTGAAAATTCTTTGCGGACTTTGCGGTTAAATTTTAAAGATGCTTAAAAACTTGTTTTTCAAACTAATGATAATTCAAAAAGCCAACATAATCGACAACGAAATTCTAACTTCAATAACCAAAAAGTCAAAAGCTTATTGGGGATATTCTGATGAGCAAATTCAGATATGGGATAAAAATCTAACTATTTCTAAGGATTATATAAGAGAGCATAACGTTTTTAAATTGGTTGATAATGATTTAATTATGGGATATTATTCTTTTATTTTTGAAAATGACAAGACTGTAGAACTTGATAATTTATTTGTCCTGCCTGAATATATCGGAAAAGGATTTGGGAAATATTTGCTTCTAGATTTCTTAAACCGAATGAAAGAAATTGGAATCGAAAAAATAACGCTAGATTCAGAACCCAACGCTGAAGAATTTTATTCAAAAATGGGATTTGTAAAAGTTGGAGAATTTGAATCGTCAATAAAAAACCGTTTCATGCCTATTATGGAAATGAAACTTTAAATTTTAACTGAATTAAAACTATGAATGCAAAACAACGTTGCCTTATCGGATTAGTATTTTTTCTAATTAGTTATTTATTCTTTTCTAAGCTTTTGCCAAGTTTAAGCGAATCTGTAGATTTTGCCCATTGGTTTAATTTAATCGGCGCATGCTTTTTATTGTCTTTTAATGATGCATTTCCTAAAACAAGAATTAATAAAGAGGGTTCTGTTTTGACAACTTTAGGCGTCGTTGCGCATATCGGACTTTGTACAATCGATTTTATAATGTCAAGTTATGGAAATAACGAAATTGAAAAGGCTGAATTAAGTCAGCATATCAGCAATTCGCCATTGCTTTTTTATCCGTTTGTGGCTGTTGGTCCGTCTTTGCTTTTTCTGGGTTTAGCAGTTCATGCATTCACTTTTATAAAAACTGAAACTGTAAAATCTTTAATGGTAATAATTGGTGCGGTTGCTGTGGGAGTTTCCTTTTTTGCTTTGAAAAATGGGATTTTGATGGTTTTAAGCTGTTTGATTTTTGTTTTAGGATTGGGGTTGTTGGTTTGTAAAAAGGAAGAAGAAGGACTATTGAGTTAGTAAAGCGAATTTTTTAAAAATTGTAGTTTTTTCCTCAATCTTGTCATTTCGACGAAGGAGAAATCTTCGTAAGTAATTCTATAAAGATTGACGACATACTGTACGGAGCTTCTCGTGAAGATTTCTCCTTCGTCGAAATGACAAACTATGTGTAAATAAAACAAAAAAACCGAAGCTTATGCTTCGGTTTTTTTGTTTGGAATTTGGAATTTAAAAATTTAATTGATCCACTTATAATATCTCGCTCCAATCAAAACAGGAATTTCTTTTTCAATTCGGTCAAGAACCCATTCGTTTTTCGGAGTTCTTATGCTTTGTTTTTGTTCTTTTTTATGAAGGCTTTCATAAGTGTTGAAATCAATCTCTACGCTTTCAGCTAAATTTTCAAAAAGTTTTACGTTTTCTAAAGCCGATTTCCATTCTGGCTGAATTGTTCCTTCAAAAACTTTTGATTTCGATCCGCTTCCGTACGCTAAGAAACCGAATTTAGTTCCGGCAACCTCTTTATTTGTGTCATAAAAATGAGCTAAAGTCGATAACAATCCCATGAAAATAGAACCTGTATACAGATTTCCAATTAAAGAAGAAGCCAATTCAGCAGGCTGTAATTTCTCAGTTACAAAACTTTTGTAATCATCCGATTTTGCCACTTCTTTAATTTTGGTTTGATAATCTGCAGGCTCAATATCATCGGCAATAATTTTTTCGGCACTGTCTAACGCATAGATTTCAGAAAGCATTCGTCGCCCTTGGAAAGAATACGGCAAGTGCATTACGATACTATGCCAAGTGTTGTATAATGTCTCACTAGTGTTTTTTAATTTTTTGAATGAAAAGTAAGCATTTCGCGTACGATCCATATAACATTGGTTTGAATATTGTCCGTCAAAAACCGGCTGATCTTTATGGATTTCAATTTCAGCTTCTAAATTGTCAAACCAAGAATCGTTATTGGTGTTTTTTGTAATTTCTTCTTTAGAAATGGTTCGGTATGGTTTAAAGAAATCGAAAACACCTTTTGTACTTGTTGCCCAATTGTCGTCAAAAGCTATGATTTTTGGGTTTGCAGTAATTAACATGGCAACAGCTCCAGCACCTTGAGTGTATTCTCCTCCTGAATTTAAATCGTATTTTGCAAAATCAGAAGTAACTACAATTGCTTTTTTAGTTGGATTTAATTTTACGAAATCCAAACAGTTTTGCATAGCGTCAACTCCGCCAATACAAGCGAAAGTAAAGTCAACTACGTCACATTCTGCTAAAGAATCTCCGCCAAATTTTTGCTCCATTAAACTAATTAAATAAGAAGCAATTGGTTTAGAACTGTCAATGCCGCTTTCGGTACCAATATAGATTCGGCTGATTTCTTTTAAGTCAATTTTATTGTCAATGATAAGCTTGGTTAAAGCATTTGCGCCAAAAACAACCGCGTCCTGATGAACGTCTGGGAAAGTCATTTTTAGTAATCCAAGTCCTTTTTCTAATTTTTCGGGTTCAATATTTCTGGCAACAGCCAAAGTTTTTATGGGTAGATGTATGTTTGCTACATCAAACGAAATAGCATCAATTCCTGTTTTCATTATTATTTTTTTGAGGCGCTAAAGGTAAAACTATGTTGTGGAATGGCAATTTTTTACTTAGACAAAATTTCTGCCGATTGGCACTTTTGAAGAAAATAAATTAAAACTTTAAATAAAATAACAATATGATAAATTTTTGGTAACCTGCTTAGTGTGCAATTTTCTTTCAAGACTTAAAAAACAGTGTTTTGAAGTTTTCTATAGTGAATTATTTTTTATCAGCTTCGTTTCTGTACGTAAAAGTACTTAGAAAATAGCTATTTTAAAATCATTATAAATAACAGCGAAATGGTTGTAGTTCTTTTGTAATTGAATTATTTTTGTCTAATTTTTTAAAACAAACTACTTAACACTTATGGCACAATCTGCACTATTGAATGCTTCCATTTTAAAGAAAGTAGCTATGGCTCTTTCGGGAATATTCTTAATCACGTTTTTAGCGCTGCATGTTTCCTTAAATTTTATCTCTATTATTAGTGAAGACGTTTTCAACGAAGCTTCTCACTTTATGGGATACAATCCGCTGATTCAGTATGTAATGCAGCCAATTTTGGCATTCGGGGTAATTTTCCACTTCGTAATGGGATTTATTCTTACGGCTCAAAACAGCGCAGCACGACCAATTGCATACGCAAAATACAACGGAGCAGCAAATGCTTCTTGGAGTTCTAGAAATATGATTATTTCTGGATTGGTTATTTTGGCTTTCTTAGGATTGCACTTTTATGATTTCTGGTTTCCTGAAGTTACCTACAAATATATTGCAGGTACAGCTCCAGATGCTACAAGGTATTATGGTGAGTTAGTTCACAAATTTCACGACCCAATCCGTACGGCATTGTACTGTGTGTCATTTATCCTTTTAGGATTCCACTTATGGCACGGATTTGCATCTTCTCTTCAATCTGTAGGGATGCACAACAAATACTCTAGATTTTTGGCGAAAGTAGGTTACTGGTTTGCGGTTGTAGTTCCAGCTCTTTTCGTAATTATCGCTTTATTTCATCATTTCAATAATTAATATAAAATTATAATGGCATTAGATTCAAAAATTCCAAATGGTCCTATTGCGGACAAATGGACAAATTATAAAGATCATATTAATTTAGTAAACCCTGCCAACAAACGTAATCTTGATATTATCGTTGTGGGTACAGGTTTGGCTGGAGGTTCGGCTGCGGCTACTTTGGCTGAGTTAGGATATAACGTAAAAGCATTCTGCTTCCAAGATTCTCCACGTCGTGCACACTCTATTGCTGCACAAGGAGGTATCAACGCAGCAAAAAACTATAAAGGTGACGGTGACTCAGTTTACAGATTGTTTTACGATACAGTAAAAGGAGGTGACTACCGTGCACGTGAGGCAAACGTTTATCGTTTGGCTGAAGTTTCTGCTAACATTATTGACCAATGTGTGGCTCAAGGGGTGCCATTGGCTCGTGAATATGGCGGACTTTTAGATAACCGTTCTTTTGGAGGAACTTTGGTTTCTCGTACATTTTATGCGCAAGGGCAAACTGGACAACAATTATTGTTAGGAGCTTATTCTGCAATGAACCGTCAGATTGGTCGTGGAAAAATTAAAATGTACAACCGTCACGAAATGCTTGACATTGTAATCGTTGATGGAAAAGCGAGAGGTATTATCGCTCGTAACTTAATCACTGGAGAAATTGAAAGACATTCTGCTCATGCGGTAGTAATTGGTTCTGGAGGATACGGAAACGTATTTTTCCTTTCAACTAATGCTATGGGAAGTAACGCAACAGCAGCTTGGAAAATTCATAAAAAAGGAGCATTTTTCGCAAATCCTTGCTACACGCAAATTCACCCAACATGTATTCCGGTTTCTGGAGATCACCAGTCTAAATTGACTTTGATGTCTGAATCTTTACGTAATGACGGTCGTATTTGGGTGCCTAAAAAATTAGAAGATGCTCAGGCTATCCGTGAAGGAAAGAAAAAAGCAATTGATTTATCTGAAGACGAAAGAGATTATTTCTTGGAAAGAAGATATCCTGCTTTTGGTAACTTAGTTCCTCGTGACGTTGCATCTCGTGCGGCTAAAGAAAGATGTGATGCTGGTTTTGGAGTTAACAAAACTGGAGAAGCAGTTTATTTAGATTTCGCCGCTGCTATTGAGCGTTACGGAAAAGAAGCTGCTCACGTAAAAGGATTGAATGAAAATGATAAAGCTTTAGTTACTAAATTAGGAACTGATATCGTGAAAAGTAAATACGGAAACTTATTCCAAATGTACTTGAAGATTGTTGACGAAGATCCTTATGTAACGCCAATGATGATTTACCCAGCGGTTCACTACACAATGGGTGGAACTTGGGTTGATTATAACTTAATGACTACAATTCCTGGATGTTTCTCAATTGGAGAATCTAACTTCTCTGATCACGGAGCAAACAGACTTGGAGCTTCTGCATTAATGCAAGGTTTAGCTGATGGATATTTCGTATTACCATATACAATCGGAGATTATTTAGCTCCAGATATTAAAATGGGACCAATTTCTACAGACTTGCCAGAATTCGTTGAAGCTGAAAAAGCAGTTGTAGATCAAATCAACAAATTTATCAACAACAACGGTAAACATTCTGTAGATTATTTCCACAAAAAACTTGGAAAAATCATGTGGAACAAAGTGGGTATGGCTCGTAATGCTAAAGGTTTAACTGAGGCTATCGAAGAAATTGCTGCTTTGCGTGAAGAGTTTTATAGAGATGTAAAAGTTCCTGGAAGCGCTTACGAATTTAATCAGGAATTGGAAAAAGCGACTCGTGTTGCCGATTTCTTAGAATTAGGAGAATTGTTCGCAAAAGATGCTTTACACCGTAACGAATCTTGTGGAGGTCACTTCCGTGAGGAATACCAAACAGAAGAAGGAGAAGCACTTCGTGACGACGAAAACTTTGCATACGTTGCAGCTTGGGAATATAAAGGAAAACCAAGTGATGCAGTGTTACACAAAGAACCTCTTAATTACGAAAACATTAAATTAGTTCAAAGAAGTTATAAATAAGAATTTGGTCGAAAGCCCAAAGTCTTAAAGTCAAAAGGCAAAATGTGCCAAGCGACTTTCGACTTTCGACTTTATGACTTTCAAACGAAAAAGGTATGAAACTTACATTAAAAATATGGCGTCAAAAAAACGCTCAAGATAAAGGAGGGATTGTAGAATATCCTATCGATGGAATCGAACCAGACATGTCTTTCCTTGAAATGTTAGACGTTCTTAACGAAGGTTTAATCAACAAAGGAGAAGAGCCTGTAGCATTTGACCACGATTGTCGTGAAGGAATCTGCGGAATGTGTTCTTTGTTCATCAACGGTGAAGCACACGGACCAGACAGAGGTGTTACAACTTGTCAATTGCACATGCGTATGTTTAAAGATGGCGATACGATTTTTATCGAGCCATTTAGAGCAAAAGCTTTCCCTGTAATTAAAGACTTAGTGGTTGACAGAAGTTCTTTTGATAGAATTCAGCACGCTGGAGGATTTATTTCTGTAAATACTTCAGGAAACACAATCGATGCGAATACTATTCCAATTCCAAAAGCAGATGCAGATAAGTCATTCGACGCGGCAGCTTGTATTGGTTGTGGAGCTTGTGTTGCAACATGTAAAAACTCTTCAGCAATGTTATTCGTTTCTGCAAAAGTTTCTCAATATGCATTATTGCCACAAGGTAAAGTTGAAGCTACTGACCGTGTATTAAACATGGTTCACCAAATGGATTTAGAAGGTTTCGGTAACTGTACAAATACAGGAGCTTGTGAAATCGAATGTCCAAAAGGAATTTCACTTGAAAATATCGCGCGTATGAACCGTGAGTATTTAGCAGCAAGCTTGAAAGGATAATACACAATTTAGTATATTTGAAAAAACGCATTCATTAATTTGGATGCGTTTTTTTATTTTAATAAGCTTAGTTGCTATTTTTTCTTTAATTCTTTCTCTTAACAAGCATAATAAGCCTAGAAAATCTTTTTTCAGGTTTAACCACTTCTTAGGCTACATTTAAATTCTTATTTTTGTAAGTAGAAAAAAATAATTGGCATGAGCACTGAAAATGAAGTTTTAAATTACAGCAAAGAAGAACGTAAAAATCATATCCTAAAAGAGATTAACCTGCACACACGTGTTAGTTTTGAAACTCTTTCGGCTAAACTTGGTGTTTCCGAGGATACTGTTCGTCGTGATATTAATGAACTTGATGCCGAAGCTCTTATAATTAAAGTAAAAGGCGGTGCGATGACTAAAGGATATCACTATTCTTCGTTGAATCAGACTTATGCTGTAGAAGCAAAACAAGTTATTGCGCAAAAAGCAGTCGATCTTCTTCATGACGGAATGGTTTTAATTGTTGACGGAGGAACAACTATTCGTGAATTCATCCGATTAATTCCGAATGATCTTAATCTGACTGTTTTTACTATTACTGCTTTAACGGCTGTTCAGCTTTTGGATAAACCCAATATCAAAACTATCATGATTGGCGGAAGCATTTCTTCTTACAGCCAGATGTGTATAAGCGGAGAAGCTTTTCAGCAATTAGCCAGCATAAAAGCAGATCTTTTGGTTTTAGGAACAAATGCTCTTGATGTAGATGGCGGTTATTCTGATTCTGATTGGGAAACGGTTCAGGTGAAAAAAGCCATGATTAATGCTTCTAGAAAAACGGCGGTTTTAACCATTACTGAAAAGCTGAATACGGTTCTTAAAATGAAAATTGCCAATTTATCTGAAGTGAATTATGTAATTACAGAAGTAGAGCCAACTCACGAAAAACTGCAGCCTTATAAAAAAGCTGTTCCAAACTTAGTTGTAATCTAATTTGAAACTGTTTTTGACTTTTATACCAATATAAAAATGAAAATTGCTTTAATCCAAACCGATCTTTTTTGGCAGAATGCCAGTAAAAACAGAGAAAACTTCGATTCAAAAATTAATGAAATTGAGTCGGAAGTAAATCTGATTGTGCTTCCAGAAATGTTTTCGACTGGATTTACAATGAATGCCGCTGAAGTTGCCGAAACTATGCAAGGCGAAACAATTGGATGGATGAAGTTTAAAGCAAAGCAAAAAAATACCGCAATTACAGGAAGCGTAGTTATTGCCGAAAATGGAAAATATTACAATCGTATGATTTTTGTATTTCCGTCAGGCGAAATTCAATATTACGATAAAAGACATTCTTTTTCTCTGGCGGGCGAAGACAAGGTGTATACTCGCGGAAACCAAAAGGTAATTGTAGATTATCTGGATTGGAAAATATGCCTTCAGGTTTGTTACGATTTGAGATTTCCGGTTTTTGTTCGAAATGTAGAAAATTACGACCTGATTTTGTATGTGGCCAATTGGCCAAAAGTGCGTACCAATGCTTGGGATGCTTTGCTAAAAGCTCGAGCAATAGAAAATCTTTCGTATGTAATTGGAGTAAATAGAATAGGGAGGGATGCTCACAATTATGAACATATAGGCCATTCGCAAGCAATAGATTTCTTAGGCAATTATATTTTAGAGCCACAAGAAAAAAATGGTGTCTTTGTCGTAGAATTGGACAAAAACACCATGTATGAGACGCGTAAAAAATTAGACTTTTTAAGCGATAGAGATCAGTTCGAAATCAAGTTTTAGAAAGCTTTTCGTTTTTTTTCTGCGTCTTTTCTCTTTTTATCGTCCTGTTTTTTCTCAACTTCTGGATTAAAAGGGATACTCAGGTCAATAGTTTCGTTCCGATCCCAATTGGCGCGGACATCAAATTCTTCCTGGTTGTAAAAAACCTCTTCGGCGTATTTTTTTTCTAAGAAACTACCAGTGTCGTATTGTTTATTTTTGTTATCATCATAAATAACACGAACCGTGAAAACATCTGGTTGAAGTAAATTGAATTCTAATGTAGTTTCGCCTTCAGAATATCCTTCTGCCAAAACAACATCTCCTTTTTTGTTAGTCAGTTCAACAATGATAGGAAAACGTTTTACATTTTTAAGATTCAAAATAATGTTTCCGTAATCGGCATATTCTTTAGTAGCAAGTTTATACGATAAAGTATCGTTTGTTTTTTCGTAGAAATCGGTCAAAGCACCTGGAAAGAAAGTGAAATTATACTTGTCCAAAGGTTCTTTCTTAAAATCTATATAGAGTTTCTGGTCAAATTCGTCGTATTCTGTGGTGTAAGGAACAGCAACAGAATCTTTGTTTACCAATCTGATTTTAGATTTATCAAATTTTACCAATGGAGTTTCGCTTTCCAATGTAAATCGTTCTCTAAAATTAAGTTGTCCATTTTGTAACGCTTTGATATTTAAAGTGTCTTTTTTCAAAGCTTTAATTTTAAAAGAAAATCTTTTCTTGTAATTTCCTTTTTCAACTTCCATTGATAGCGAATCGGCTTTAACAGGTTTGTACCAAACTTGAAGTGAATCTTTTTTAGGAAATTGTGTGACAATAGTTTCTAAAACTTCATTGCCATTTTTTAGCGTAATTTTTGGTTTTGAATTCTTGAAATTTTGTTTCCCTTCATACGGAAGAAATAAACGGTTTCCAGAAGCTTGGATAGGTTTGAAAGCTTTTAGGGGAAGCGTTTCTTTAAATAATTGTAATTCGTAAACAGTATCTGACGGAACTGTGATATAGTTCTTCAAGAAACCGATTTTGTCATCTTTCGGATTAAATTTATTGTTTGATCCTTTGTCTTTTAAAGCGACCAAAAGATATTTTCCTTCTTTTAAATTTTCAAACTGAAAAGTTCGCATACTGTCCAAAGTGTTGGTAATATAGCGTGGAAATTCTTTGTAAATGGTAGAATCTTTAAATTTATCATTTACTTCGTATAGCATTACCGAAACAAAATTGTCAACATATTTTCCGTAAGCATCTTTAATTCTTCCGTTCAATTTAAGTGAATCAATATGCGATCCTGTTGAGAAAATGTATTTGAACTGATTTAAAGCATTTCCTTCATTATTGTCTTGAATTGCTTGCCCGAAATTTAAACTGTAAGTAGTGTTTGGTTGCAAAGTGTCTCGAATTTCTATCTTTATAAATTTACTAACACTCTGGGGCGTGATTAATGGCTCATTTTTAAACGGAGGAGAAATGATTAATTGTTTATTGGTGTTTTTCAGTTTGATATATTCGTCAAAATTCAGAGTAATAGTGTTTCCTTTGAAATTTGTACTGTAGTTTTCGGGATAACTCGAAACCAAAACAGGAGCAAGTGTATCTTTTAAACCGCCGGTAATGCTGCCTCTTTTGGCGCAGCTTATCATTGATATTAAAATTATAAATGCAATGTATTTAAGTGTGTTTTTCAACATAACGGTTTTTCAATTTGATTGCACAAAATAACGATTATATTTGCTTTAATTGAAATTTTTTAGCCATTTATTAGGATTTAGGATTTTTGCGAATCTTCTAAAAAATTAGTGATTTAAATATTTTAAAATGATATAATTTCTTACTTTTGAATTAAAATGTAATTTCTAAGTTTTGTTCAAGCGATTTTTTCCAGTTTTGTTTCTTTTTTTAATGTTGTCATGCACTAAAAATGAAAAACCTGTAATCTCCTTTTATTACTGGAAAACGATGTTCAAATTTTCAAATACAGAAAAAAAAGTTTTGGATGAGAATAATGTTCAAAAACTGTATGTGAGGTATTTTGACATCGGACTCCATCCAGAAACCAATTTTCCAATTCCCATTAGCCCAATCCGATTTGAAGAAAATCCAAAAGAATATACAATTGTTCCAGTAGTTTTTATTCAAAACAAGGTCATGTTGCAACCCAATCTCGATGTAGAAAATCTGGCTCAAAAAACTTTTGATTTTATAGAACAAATCAATTTTAAAAACAAAATTTCTTGTCAGGAAATTCAAATTGACTGCGATTGGACACTGAATAGCAAAGAGAATTATTTGAAGTTTATAGAGACTTTTAAAAAGCTTTCGAAAAAGAAACTTTCAGCGACCATTCGACTGCATCAGGTGAAATACTTCAAAAAGACAAAAATCCCAAATGTAGATTCTGGAGTTCTGATGTATTATAATATGGGTTCGATTGCGCCAGATTCGTTAAATTCTATTTACGATCAGAAAGTGGCAGAGCGATATCTTAAGAGTTTAAAGAAATATCCGTTGCATCTCGATTTTGCATTTCCAATTTATTCTTGGGGAGTTCATATTAGAGACAATAAAGTGATCGGACTTCGTTCTAAAATGAGCGTTTCAACATTAGAGAAAGATTCTGATTTTGAAAAAACAAGCCCAATTTTTTTCAAGGCAAAACATTCCAATTATAAAAATGGTGTTTTTTATGAAGAAAATGATCTACTGAAAATAGAGGAAATTAAAACAGAAGATTTAAAAGAAATGGCAGAAGATTTGCAAGACAATCTTGTCGAAAAGCCAAACGAAATTATATTTTACGATTTAGACGAATTCAATTTAAATAATTATGAAAAGAATATTTTTAAGCAAGTTGTTTCTTGGTTTTAGTGCCGCATTCCTTTTTGCTTGCGGAATAATTTATGCCTGCGCAGATGGAGATTGGGATTATTTTGGAGCTTACAATTCAAATTTTACACCAGAAACTTTTGCTGACAAATCATACTCGCCTTTGTTTTTATCGGGCGGAATTTTCTACGGAATCGGTTTTGATACCCAGCATAATTCTCGTTTTAACAAAAACATAAAATCAGATTGGGCAGATTATCTTAAAGGAAAAGTAGATACAACGACAGTGAATTATTTTTTAATTGGAGATGAAAAGCCAAGATATTACTCTGATGAAAAAAATGCCATCAAAAACAAAGAAGAAATAGAAGACTTGCATGTTTTTTATAAAACAAAAAAAGAAAACAAAAGCTCTCAGAAATGGGGTAAAAAGCTGAATTTGAAAGATGATAAAGTGAAAAACTTTGTCGAATTTTTGTATTTGGCTCAGAAAATTGAAACGGTTTCAATTGGCGAAGATTATTGGAGTTATGATCCTGTTGTGGCAAAAACTTTCAATGATGCCAAAATGATTCAGTCTATAGAAAATGTGTACAATACTTTGTCAGACCCGTTTTTGAAAAACAGATATTGGTTCTTGACTATGAAAGCTCGCTTTTATAGTAACGACAAACAAAAAGCAATTGATTTTTTTAATAAAACCGAAAGTTCTGTTGCCAAGAATACTTTGTATTATCGTGCTTTAGCTTATGTTGCTGGAATAAATTATAAGCAAAAAAAATATGCAACTTCTAATTATTTATATGCTCAGGTTTTTGATAAATGTCCAGAATTAAGAGTGGTTACGGCTTATAGTTTTAAACCAAAAAACGAATCAGATTGGACTAAAGCTTTAGCCATGGCAAAAAGCAATAAAGAAAAAGCTGCACTTTGGGCAATTCACGGATATTACAAAGATGAAAAACAAGCGATTGAAAAAATCTACGAGTTAGATCCAAAAAGTGAACATTTAAATTATCTTGGAACGAGATTGGTTAATTCGTTAGAACAAAAAATAAATAATTCATTTCAGGTGAGTAGCGGAGATTATAGCAAGCCGCCAACACCGCAGACTGTTGCAGAGAATAAAAATGAAAATAAAGCAAAAATCGATAACGGTGCAGTTGATTTAATTGCAAAAATTTCTGCTGCTGGAAATACCGAAAAACCATACTTATGGGATCTTGCAATTGGATATCTTCAAACGCTAAAAGGCGATTATGCCAATGCGGATAAGAATTATACGAAAGCTGAAAAAACACTTCCAAAAACGGAATTGGCTAAATATCAAATTCGATTATTGCGTTTTGTAAATAATTTGAGCAAAATAGATAAGCTGACAGATAAAAACGAAAAAACAATTCTAGCCGATTTGAATTGGCTGTATTATGAACTTCCTAAAAATTATAAAGGACAAGAATTTCGTTATCAGAATGCTTCATCATGGAGCAGAAGTTATTTGTCAAATCTTTATAAAGAAAGCGGCAATTTGGTTATGGCTGAAATTTTTGGTGAATCTCGTTATAGTTATTGGAATGATGGAAATTCGTTTTATGATGATGAAAAGAAACTATTAGGAATTAAAACATTTTTGGCTAAGCCAAATAAAACTGAAATAGAAAATATTGGCGCAGGAATTTATAGTTTGAAACTGAAAGATATTAATAATTTTCAAGCAGTTCAGTCAACATTCAAAAACAAAATTCCGGAAGCAATCGAGTTTATGAAACAAACCGATTCGGTTCAGTATTATAAATTTTTAGGAAATCCGTTTAACGGAAGTATAAAAGACTGTCACGATTGTGATCACGCGGCGTATCAGAAAAGAAAATATACTTTCATGGATTTCTTGACTACAATAAAAGAAATGCAAGATAAATTGGCTCAGAAAGAAGATGTTTATACAAACAGTCTTTTATTAGGAAATGCGTTTTATAATATTTCTCATTTTGGAAACGGAAGAACTTTCTATGAAAATAATATTGTTGGTTATGGTTCTAGTCCATATTCATTTAGAAATACAATGAAAGAAATGATTACGAATAATTCGGTTTCGAAAATGTATTATCAAAAAGCTTTTGAAGCGGCATCAAACAAAGAACAAAAAGCAAAATGTTTGTATCTGATTTCGAAATGTGAAAGAAATGATTATTACAATAAAAAATATAATGCATTAAAGAGCTATTGGGAAATTCAAGATGATAAAGTTAATTTTATTGCCTGGAACTCATTTAAAGCGTTGAGAAAAGACTATTCTGATACGAAATATTATCAGGATGTAATTGCAGAATGTGGTTATTTTAATACTTATATAAATCAATCAAGATAAGAGAAATGGTAAATAAAATAGAGCATATCGGGATTGCAGTTAAGAATATGGACGATGCCAATATTTTGTTCGAAAAAATGCTTGGCGTTCCGTCTTATAAAATGGAAGCTGTAGAAAGCGAAGGCGTTTTAACCTCTTTTTTTCAAACTGGAAATAATAAAATCGAACTTTTGGTTGCGACAAATCCTGAAAGTCCAATTGCTAAATTTCTGGAGAAAAAAGGAGAAGGGATTCATCATATCGCTTTTGATGTTGATGATATTGAAGCTGAAATTATCCGTCTAAAAAGTGAAGGTTTTGTCTTGATTAACGAAGTTCCGAAGAAAGGAGCCGACAATAAATTGGTTGTTTTTCTGCATCCGAAGAATACAAATGGTGTTTTGGTGGAACTTTGTCAAGAAATTAAATAAAAAAATGGCATTTTAATTTTTGAATAAGATGTTGAAAATCAATTTCGTTTTTGAGATTCAAAAAAAGATTTAAAATAAAATTCAAATGATGTCTTAAAATATTTGGAGTGAATGAAAAATAGTAGTAATATTGCATCCTCTAAACCGGTCCTATAGCTCAGCTGGTTAGAGCACCTGACTCATAATCAGGTGGTCCCTGGTTCGAGCCCAGGTGGGACCACTCTTTTAGAAGTACAAAGCCTTTACAGAAATGTAGAGGCTTTTTGTTTTTTGGCACTTTTAAAATGTGAAAATTGAAATTTTGACGCTCCATAATTGAATATTTATTCCTTTAAAATGTTTTAACTTTATCCATCCGAAACAAATTTAATCTTCAGATGGATAGATTGACTCCCGAACAGAGGAGAAAAACTATGCAGGCGATAAAAAGTACTGCTACAAAAGGCGAAGTAAGGCTTGCAAAAGCATTATGGAAATTGGGCTACAGATATCGAAAAAATAATAAAAAGATATTTGGAAGACCTGATCTTACTTTTGCCAAATATAAAATTGCCATTTTTGTTGATAGCGAATTCTTTCATGGAAAAGATTGGGAAACGGAACAATTAAGAATTAAAACGAATCGAGAATATTGGATTCCGAAAATTGAAAGGAATATACAGCGAGATGAAGAAGTCAATTCTTTTCTAATTAATAAAAATTGGACTGTTCTTAGATTTTGGAGTAAAGATATTGAGAGAAACCTTGAAGTCTGTCTGGCAAAAATCGAAGGAACGATTATGCTTTTGAGTATTTAAACCTTTTCTGCTTTTAATTGTTTGGCTTCGATCTTTTCAATGCATTTGAATATTTCTGAAGCAAGTCTCTCAATAACTGGCATGCTTACCGAATTACCCGCTTGCTTGTAAAGACTAGAATTAGAAATCTTAGGCAATTTATAACTGTCAGGAAAGCCTTGAAAGCGAAAACACTCTCTTGGAGTTAATTTTCTAAAACCGAATTCTGTTGTGATAATTGGAACGTTGTGTCCGCCAGTTCCCATATTTGCAGTTAGAGTAGGGCACACTTCTTTTTTGTTTTCTCGTACGTAATGTCTTCTGAACTGATAAATTCTATCTTCTCTCACAACCGATTCTTTCAGTGTGTTATACATGTATTTGTCTTCTGTGTAATAGAATTTTTTATCGACTTTTTCTTTTATGATTAAATCGGTAACTTTTTGGGTTAATTCTTCTTTTTTAGGAAAATTAAATTTAAAACCTTTTTTAACGAAATCCTTATCAAACGCAATCATGAAAATTCGTTCGCGGTTGTGTGGAATGTTTCCAAAATCTTTAGTATTTAAGATGGCGCTGTCAAAAGTGTAATTGCGTTTTTTGATTTCACGCTGAATTACTTTCATGGTATTTCCTTTGTCATGGCCTTTCAAATTTTTGACATTTTCGAGAAATACCACTTTAGGTCTCATTTCATCAATAAAATCTAATATTTTGAAAAAATGATTCCCTCTGCTGTCTTTAAAGCCTTTTCTGTGGCCCGCAAGAGAAAAAGGCTGGCAAGGAAAACCAGCGGTAAGAATGTCTATTTTGTTGAGTTTCTTTACATCGAGCTGCATTACATCGCCTTCAATAAGTTTGTGCTCAAAATTGTTTCGGTAAGTTACACAGGCTTTTTTGTCAAATTCATTTGCCCATTCCAATTTGAAACCTGCATTTTCGAAACCTAAACAAATACCGCCCACGCCTGCATATAAACTTCCGACTGTATATTTGTTTTTCATTTTGATTATGATTGAGATGCGTCTGAATTGGATTGTACAAATATATTAATTTGATAATATTCTCTCGTGTGCTTAGAAATTAATCCAATTACTTTTTTATATATGAATTTATTCGAATGCAACAGTTTTGCTTAGAATAAGTAAATTCTTATAAGCTCATGATTGTATTGGATAGCGTTGAAAAAAAAGAGATTGTCCTCTAGAACGTTTTCAGAAAAGGATTAGTGTAATCTGAAAAATAAAATGTTAAAATTTGTTTCGGCTTTTTTAAATTAAAAGTTGCTTTTCTGTAAAAAACTTATACTTTTGTTCCAAGATTTTGGAAGTAGGAATGCATTTGTGCGAAATTTCTATTAAAGAATATTTATCGATAATTATCTAGACTTGCATTTTGCAATAGCTTGAATTTATGAAAAATCTAAAAGCCCCATTTTTAGTAATCGCCTTATTTTTAAATGTTTTATTAGTTACAGCTGAAAATGAGAGCGGCCCTCCAGCGCCGAACTTAAGTTCCAAAACTATGACTGCAGGTGACTGCGATGATTCAGACGGTATTCCTTGTAATGAACAAGGAAATATACCAATAGATCAAAATATTATAATTTTAGTAATTGGAGGTCTAGCTTTAGGGTTAACTGCGATATATAGAAATCAAATAAAAAAGGCTTCAATTTAAATTGAAGCCTTTTTTATGGATAAACGACAGGGCTATTTATTGATCGAATAAAGCCTGGAAATATATTTTCCGACTACATCAAATTCAAGGTTGATTTTTGTTCCAACTTTGAAATCTTTAAAATTTGTGTGTTCATAAGTGTACGGAATAATTGAGACGCTAAATTCATTCGTTTTAGAATTTACAACGGTAAGACTTACTCCATTTATTGTAATCGAACCTTTTTCGATCGTGATGTTGTTTTGGGTTTTGTCGTACTCAAAAGTATAATTCCAGCTTCCGTTTGCTTCTTCAATTTTGATGCAAGTTCCAGTTTGGTCTACGTGACCTTGTACAATATGTCCGTCCAAACGGTCGCCAAGTTTCATCCCTCTTTCTAGGTTTACGATATCGCCAGTTTTCCAATCGCCTATATTTGTTTTTAAAATCGTTTCGTCAATTGCGGTTACAGTGTAAAGAGAATCTTTAATTGCTACAACTGTAAGGCATATTCCGTTATGCGAAACGCTCTGGTCTATTTTTAATTCGTGTGTTATTGAAGAGTCAACTGTTATGTGAAGATTGTTTTGATCTTTTCTGATTTCGTGAACCCTTCCAAGTGTTTCTATAATTCCTGTAAACATTGTGGTTTTATTTTACTAAATTTGCACATCAAAATTAGTAATAAATAAACTGAGCTCATGAATAAAAAAGCAGAAAATATAATTGTTGGAATTTCGGTTGGAGATTTAAACGGTATTGGAAGCGAAGTTATACTGAAAACATTCGAAGATTCTCGTATGTTGGAATTGTGTACGCCGGTTATTTTTGCAAATGCTAAAATTCTTTCTTTTGTTAGAAAAAGCTTTACATCGACAGTTCAATTTCATGGTGTTGATAAACTAGATCAAATTATTCCAGGAAAAGTAAATGTTTTGAATCTTTGGAGAGAAGGAGTTGATATAAATTTTGGAGTAAATGATCCGAAAATAGGGGAGTATGCTATAAAATCTTTTACGGCTGCAACAAAAGCTTTGAAAGACGGCGAAATTGATGTCCTGGTAACAGCTCCTATCAATAAATATAATATACAGTCTGAAGATTTTAAATTTCCAGGCCACACCGATTATTTAAATCAGGAATTAGAGGGCGATGCGCTTATGATGATGGTTCAAGATAATTTGCGAGTAGGTTTAATTACGGATCATGTGCCGTTAAACGAAGTTGCTTCTCATCTAACAGAAGAATTAATCGCTAAAAAGATAGAAACTATTAGAAAGTCTTTAATTCAAGATTTTAGTATTGTGAAACCAAAAATTGCAGTTTTAGGATTAAATCCGCATGCTGGTGATGGAGGAGTGATTGGAAAAGAAGATGATTTGATTTTAAAACCTACTTTAAAGAAAATCTTTGATTCTGGAACAATGGTTTTTGGTCCATTTCCTGCAGATGGTTTTTTTGGAAGCAGTCAATATGAAAAATATGATGCTATTGTGGCAATGTATCACGATCAAGGATTAATTCCGTTCAAAACATTATCTTTTGGAAAAGGAGTTAATTATACAGCTGGTCTAAATAGAGTTAGAACCTCTCCAGATCATGGTACAGCTTATGATATAGCTGGAAAAGACACGGCAGATTACAATTCATTTAAAGAGGCAGTCTATCTTGCAATCGATATTTTTCGCTCGCGTAATCAGTATGAGGAGATTAGCCAAAAACCTCTTAAAATAAAAGAAAAACAGTTATAAACAAAAAAAGGTGAATAAGATTATTAGATTTATAATAATTTTATATCTTTGCACCCCAATTCAGATATCTAGTTTTAGATTTGAATTGTTCAAATTGATGTTGAAATGAGCAAAACAAAAGAATTTTTAATTCCTTTCGTAGGATTAAAACTAGGAAAACACCATTTTGAGTATCAGATAAATAACGAGTTCTTTAAGAATTTTGAGTACGAAGAGTTTCAAAGTTCGGATATTAAAGTCAATTTGCTTTTCGAAAAGAAAAGTACTATGTTAGAATTAGAATTCAAACACAAAGGAACAGTAAATGTGCCTTGTGATCTAACAGGCGAAGATTTTGATTTACCTATAAAAGGGAAAATGAAGTTAATAGTTCGCTTTGGAGAGGAATTTAATAATGATAATGAAGAGTTGTTGATTTTGCCACATGGTGAACATGAGATAGATGTTGCGCAGTATATTTATGAAATGATCGCGCTTTCAGTACCTCAAAAAAGAATTCATCCAGGTGTTAAAGATGGAAGTCTGCAAACAGAAGCTTTAACAAAATTGAATGAGTTAAGTGTGAAAGAACAAAAGGAAGAGAGTAACAAAGAAGAAGATATTGACCCGCGTTGGGAAAAATTAAAGAAACTATTAACGGATAAATAATATAGTAAAATGGCACATCCTAAGAGAAAAACCTCGAAAACAAGAAGAGATAAGAGAAGAACACATTACAAAGCTACTGTAGCTCAAATCGCTACATGTCCTATTACAGGTGAGGCACATTTATACCACAGAGCTTACTGGCATGAAGGTAAAATGTACTACAGAGGGCAAGTTGTTATCGATAAATCTGAAGCGGTTGCTTAATACGTTTTTGTAAATTATACTAGAACTCTCACATAGTGAGAGTTTTTTTTGTTGGTTATAATTTTCGTTTTTTAGGAAAATATAGACAAATTCGTTACGTTTTTTTTTGTAATTTTCAAGCCTTTTAAAAATTTTTCAAATTAATGATAATTTGAAAGGAAAATAATAGAATATAATGAATACAATCACAGCCGCAATTACCGCTGTTGGAGCTTATGTTCCTGACTTCGTTCTTTCGAACCAAGTACTAGAAACAATGGTTGATACCAATGATGAGTGGATTACCGCTCGAACAGGAATTAAAGAAAGAAGAATTCTTAAAGATGCTGATAAAGGTACTTCGTACCTTGCGATACAAGCAGCAAAGGATTTAATTGCAAAAGCAAATATTGATCCGCTTGAGATTGATATGATTATAATGGCAACTGCAACACCAGATATGATGGTCGCTTCTACAGGAGTCTATGTTGCTACAGAAATTGGGGCAACAAATGCATTCTCATACGATTTGCAGGCTGCATGTTCAAGTTTCTTATACGGAATGTCGACAGCTGCAGCATATGTTCAGTCAGGACGTTACAAAAAAGTGCTTTTAATTGGTGCTGATAAAATGTCATCAATTGTAGACTATACAGACAGAGCAACTTGTATTATTTTTGGAGATGGAGCTGGTGCAGTTCTTTTCGAACCAAATTATGAAGGTTTAGGATTGCAGGATGAGTATTTAAGAAGTGATGGTGTTGGACGAGATTTTCTTAAAATTCCCGCAGGAGGTTCTTTGATTCCGCCTTCAGAAGAAACTATAAAAAACAGACAGCACAATATTATGCAAGACGGTAAAACTGTTTTCAAATATGCTGTAACTAATATGGCTGATGCCAGCGAATTGATTTTACAAAGAAATAATTTGACAAATCAAGATGTGGACTGGTTAGTACCGCATCAAGCTAACAAACGTATTATCGATGCTACTGCAGGAAGGTTAGAATTAGATGAGTCTAAAGTGCTGGTAAACATTGAGAGATACGGTAATACTACTTCTGGAACTTTACCATTAGTATTGGCTGACTTTGAAGATAAGCTTAAAAAAGGAGATAATGTTATCTTTGCCGCTTTTGGTGGTGGATTCACTTGGGGATCTATCTATTTAAAATGGGCTTACGATAAGAAATAAATTAAAACTAAACACGAATCATTATGGATTTAAAAGAAATTCAAAACCTAATCAAATTTGTTGCAAATTCGGGCGTTGCAGAAGTGAAGTTAGAAATGGATGATGTAAAAATCACGATCAGAACAACTTTAGAAACAAATGTAACTGAGGCAACTTATGTACAGCAATTACCAACTCAAGCAGCTTTACCTCAAGCGGCAGTTCCACAAGTTACAGCTCCAACAGTTGTAAGTGTAACTCCGGAGAAACCTGCTTCTGACGATTCTAAATATGTTACTATAAAATCTCCAATCATTGGAACATTCTATAGAAAACCATCTCCAGATAAACCAGTTTTCACAGAAGTTGGAAGCACTGTATCTAAAGGTGATGTTCTTTGCGTAATTGAAGCAATGAAATTATTCAACGAAATCGAATCTGAAGTTTCTGGTAAAATTGTAAAAATTCTTGTTGACGATATGTCTCCAGTTGAATTTGACCAACCTTTATTCTTAGTAGATCCATCATAAATAAATTTAGATTTTAGATTTTAGATTTTAGAATGGTTCGAAAAAAGTTTTGTTAATCATCTAAAATTATCTAATTATCAAATTGTCTAATTATCTAATTAAAATAAGATGTTTAAAAAAATATTAATTGCGAATAGAGGAGAAATTGCACTACGTGTAATTCGTACATGTAAGGAAATGGGAATTAAAACTGTTGCAGTTTACTCTACAGCCGACGCAGAAAGTTTACATGTTAAATTTGCTGACGAAGCGGTTTGTATTGGTCCTCCTCCGAGTAACTTATCGTATTTGAAAATGTCAAATATTATTGCAGCTGCAGAAATTACAAACGCAGATGCAATTCATCCAGGTTATGGATTTCTTTCTGAGAATGCTAAATTCTCTAAAATCTGTCAAGAGCACGGAATTAAATTTATCGGTGCAGCTCCAGAAATGATCGACCGAATGGGAGATAAAGCTACTGCAAAAGAAACAATGAAAGCTGCAGGAGTTCCTTGTGTACCAGGTTCAGACGGTTTATTAGAATCATACGAACATGCAAAAGAAGTAGCTAAAGAAATTGGCTATCCAGTAATGATGAAAGCTACTGCTGGTGGTGGTGGAAAAGGTATGCGTGCCATCTGGAAAGAGGAAGATCTTTTAAAAGCTTGGGAAAGCGCGCGTCAAGAAGCTGCTGCAGCTTTTGGTAATGATGGAATGTACATGGAAAAACTTATTGAAGAGCCACGTCATATCGAAATTCAAGTTGTTGGAGATTCTTATGGTAAAGCATGTCACCTTTCTGAAAGAGATTGTTCTGTTCAAAGACGTCACCAAAAACTTACTGAAGAAACACCTTCACCTTTCATGACAGACGAACTTCGTACAAGAATGGGGGAAGCTGCTGTAAAAGCTGCTGAGTTTATTAAATATGAAGGAGCTGGAACTGTGGAATTTTTGGTTGATAAACACAGAAACTTCTACTTCATGGAAATGAATACTCGTATTCAAGTTGAGCACCCAATCACAGAACAAGTTATCGATTATGATTTGATTCGCGAGCAAATTATGGTTGCTGCTGGAATTCCAATTTCAGGAAAAAACTACCTTCCACAATTACACGCTATCGAAGTTCGTATTAATGCTGAAGATCCTTATAACGATTTTCGTCCTTCACCAGGAAAAATTACTACGCTTCATATGCCAGGAGGACACGGAGTGCGTTTAGATACTCACGTATACTCAGGATATAGCATTCCGCCAAACTACGATTCAATGATTGCTAAGTTAATTACAACTGCACAATCTCGTGAAGAAGCTATCAGCAAAATGCGAAGAGCTTTGGATGAGTTCGTAATTGAAGGTGTGAAAACTACAATCCCTTTCCACAGACAATTAATGGATGATCCAAAATATATTGCAGGAGATTATACAACTGCATTTATGGATACATTTAAAATGAATAGTCCAGAATAATTTAAAGGCCGTCAATATTGACGGCCTTTTTTTATAAAGCTTCAAATCTCAAATTCCAAATTCCAAACTTGGAACATAAAACTTTAAACTTGGAATTTGGAATTTAAAATTTGGAATTCCCCTTCAAGGTTACACTATAAGTGTTTACTTATTACACACATTTTTCTCTTTTACACACCTTTTCAATTTTCTCTTTTTTTGCTATATTTGATGTAAAGTGTTTAAATATAGTGTTTTACGATCTTTGGCATGGCTCTTTTCTTTTACGGCATAATAATTTCATTACTTAAAGCGTAAACAACTATTAATTTAAATATATACGTTATGAAAAAATTATTTTTATCAGCCGCAATTGTTTTAGGAAGTTTAACTTCATTCGCTTCAACTATACAAACATCAAACACAATCGTAAAAACGATTTCTATTGAAGACGAATACACAGAAATCAAATTAGAAGAATTACCAGCTGCTATTACAGAAGCTTTGAAAAAAGCATATCCAGAAGCAGTAATTACTAAAGCATATAAAAACGAAAAAGCACAGTATAAACTTGACGTTACTGTTGGCGACAAAGTTGGAAATCTTTTCGCAAATGCAGACGGAACTTGGATTAAACAATAATCTTAAACTTAAGGTCTTGTGAAAATCCGTATCAAGAATACTAAGATCAAATTAACTATATTAAAAAACAACTATCATGAAAAATTTATTTTTATCAGCCGCAATCGTTTTGGGAGGTTTAACATCATTTGCTTCAACTTCTCCAGTTTCAAATACAATCGTAAAAACAATCTCTATCCAAGATGATTATACAGAAATCAAATTGGAAGAAGTTCCGACAGCTGTAACAGATGCTCTTAAAAAAGCATATCCAGATGCTGTGCTTTCTAAAGCATTTAAAAACACAAAATCTGAGTACAAACTTGAAGTAACTGTTGGAGATAAAACAGGAAATCTTTTTGCTAACGCAGACGGAACTTGGATTAAAAAATAATTAAGTCTAACCCTTAAACTATAACTATGAAAAAGTTAATCTTATCGGCAGCAATTGTCTTAGGCAGTTTGTCGATGCATGCAGAAACCACTGCTGTAACCAATCCAATGGTGCAGACAGTTAATGATCAGGATGGATATAAAGAAGTAGACGGAGTTCCGGCAGCTGTGAAGAAAGGCTTAGATGAAGCTTATCCTGGTGTAGTGCTTGAAAAAGCATGGGTAAATGATAAAAAGGAGTACAAAATTGAAATAACCGTTCGAGGTGAAAAATCGATCGTTTATACAGATGCTTCTGGTAACATTCTTAAAAAATAATTTAAACCACAAATATTATGAAAAAGTTAGTTTTATCAGCAGCGATTGTTTTAGGAAGTCTTTCAGTAAATGCTGCAGTTCTTCCAGCAATCTCAATTACTCAATCAGTAATTTTTCAAGATGCATTTACAGAAGTAGCTGCAGACCAAGTGCCAGCAGCAGTGAAATCTACAGTTGAAAAATCGTTTCCAAACACTAAGCTGGAAAAAGCTTATAAAAACGATAAAAACGAGTATAAACTTGAAATTTCAAGTGGAGAAAAGAAGTATACCATTTTTACAGATGCTTCTGGTAATATTATCAAGAAATAATTAAAAATCAGCATCATGAAAAAAATAATCTTATCAGCAATAGTTGTTCTAGGAACAATGTCAATTCATGCAAATGTGTTGCCAGTTTCTAAAAACGCTAAAGCAACTGTAACTCTTCAGTCAGAATATACAGAAGTTACAGTAGATGCTGTGCCTGCAGCTGTAAAAACAGCCTTGCAGACCGCTTATCCAGGCGCAAAACTGGAAAAAGCCTTTGTAAATGAAAAAAAAGAGTATAAACTCGAAATATCAGTTGGAGACCAGAAGGCTACTGTTTACTCAGATGTCAATGGTAACTGGTTGAAAATATAATTAGGTGAATTTAGATTTATGTTTTTGGTGAAAAAGAGATTGCGTCGTGCAATCTCTTTTTTTTTTACATATTTTACATAATTTTATGAAATAACAAGTTTAATAATATTATTTTAGCAAAAAGACCCTAAAAGCAGATGCCGAAGATATTAGTAATAGAAGATGATATTGCGTTTTGTAAATTATTAGAAAAATTTCTAATCAAAAAAGCGTACGATGTAACGATAGCGTTCTCTGCCTCAGAAGCACGTGAAGCAGTTAAAAATGAATCATTTGATTTGATTTTGACAGACCTTCGTTTGCCTGATTCTGATGGTATTAGATTGATGTCTGAATTTAAAAATTCACATCCTCATATTCCTGTTATTTTAATGACAGGCTATTCTGATGTAAATACTGCAGTAAAAGCCATCAAAAACGGAGCTGCAGATTATATTTCTAAACCCTTTAATCCAGATGAAGTTCTTTTGGTTATTACCAATGCATTGCAGGCTCCAAAAGCGGAGGAAGAACAATCTGAGATTCCAGAAAAGAAGAAGAAAGCATCTAAAAAGCCAGTTTCAACAGAAAATGAATTTGTTAGAGGAATTTCTGTTGCTTCAAAAAAACTGCTAGATCATATTCAATTGGTTAGTCCAACCGATATGTCTGTTTTGATTATTGGCGAAAGCGGAACAGGAAAAGAAATCATTGCTAAAAGCATTCACCAGCAGAGCAGACGAAAAGACAATAATTTTATTGCAGTAGATTGCGGAGCGATTCCGAAAGAATTGGCGGCGAGCGAATTTTTCGGGCACTTAAAAGGTTCTTTTACGGGAGCGATAAACGACAAAAAAGGATATTTTGAAGCAGCTAATGGCGGAACTTTATTTTTAGATGAAATCGGAAATCTTTCGTACGAAAACCAAATTCAATTATTAAGAGCACTTCAGGAAAGAAAAATTAAGCCTGTGGGGAGCAATAAAGAAATAAACGTCGATATACGTATTATTACAGCTACTAATGAAGATTTGCGCGAGGCAGTAAAAAACGGCGATTTTAGAGAAGATTTATACCATAGAATCAATGAGTTTTCTATTCAGTCGCCATCTTTAAAAGATCGTGGAGAAGATTTAATGGTTTTTGCCGATTATTTCCTAGAAAAAGCCAATCAACAGTTAGATAAAGACGTGATCGGATTTTCTCCAGAAGTAGTTTCGATTTTTCAGAATTACAACTGGCCAGGAAATTTACGAGAATTGCAAAATTGCGTAAAACGTGCTACTCTTTTGACTCGAGGAGATTTTATAGAAAGCGATGTCCTTCCGGCAGAATTTTTTCAGATTCAAAAACAGCAGCCTAGCGCAAATGAAGTTTTCTCATTGTCTGAAAACGAAAAAGAGACTATTATTCATGCCTTGTCAAAAGCGCAAAATAATAAATCTGAAGCGGCAAAATTGCTGAAAATTACCAGAAAAACACTTTATAATAAATTGAAGCAATATAATATTGAGTAAAAATTACTTTTGAAAGAGTTGGTTTTAAATCTCGTGTTTTAATTCTTCAAACAGAGCTCTTATTTTTTCATTTAAATCTGTATAAGTAGCATTCACATCAATTGTGTTTAAATCTTCTTTTTCCAGATCTTTTAAGAGATCACCAATTTTATTGGCTTGAATTTGTTTAAACATTGGTGCAATACGATGCGCAATAGATTTTATTTCTTCGTGATTTTTCTCTTCAACAGCAGTTTTTAAAAGTTCAGTATTTTCAACAGTAGTTTCTATAAAAGATTTTAAAACTTCTTTCAAAGCCGATTCGTCGTGACCTAGAAAATCCTTCAACGTTTCTAGAGAATACATTTGAGAAGCATTTTGATTTTCATTTTCTGTCGATTCAACTAACGGCACTTCTTCATGATCTAAAATATGCTGAATAGTTTCTAATAAAATTTTTGGCGAATAAGGTTTCTTTACAACTGTTGTAAAACCAGCATTTTTATATACCGAAAGATCCAAATCTGTGCGTCCAGTAAGTGCAATTACTGGCTGGTTTTTAAAAATGGTTTCAGGAAGTTCACGAAGTTTTTCTAAGAACATAAAACCGTCAATTTCTGGCATTTGAATATCGGTAATGACAAAATCGAAACGTGTGTTTTGAATAGTTTCTAAAGCTTTTGCAGGATTAGTAAATGAAAATACCTGGTGCTGTTCTTGTTTTAAAACACCGCTGGTTAAATTTAGAAGATTAATATCGTCGTCTACAACAATAAAAGTCTGCTTTTTACTGCTTTTTATTGTTCTAGGTTTCACTTCTGCAATTGGAGTATTTTGACTGCTATCAAATATTAAAGGCAAGTGAATAGTAAATGTGCTTCCTTTTCCAAAAATACTGTCTAAGCTCAAACTTCCTCCCAAAATAGAAATAATCTTTTGGCAGATTGATAATCCCAAGCCAGTTCCGCCATATTTCTTTTCAATGCCTTCATTGGCTTGTGCAAATTCTTCAAAAACCAGTTTCTGATTGGCTTTTTCAATTCCAATTCCAGTATCTTGAATCGAAATAGTAAAAAACTGGTCGTCATTCGCGTAAGCGGCAATTCGAATATGGCCTTGTTCGGTAAATTTATAAGCATTTCCGATAATGTTGGTCAGAATTTGCTTTAAGCGAAATGGATCGCCAACAATACGCTGCTGAAACTTTTCGTCTACATTGATAATAAGATCAATGTCTTTTTGCTTGTAAACCGTCTGAATGTTTCGGGCAACATCCTCAATAATTTCAGGTAGTGAAAACGGAACTTTTTCTATAGAAATTTTCCCTGCTTCGATCTGAGAAAAATCCAATAAATCCTGAACAAGTTGAGTGATGTACTCAGATGAATTTTTAATGTTTTTAATGAAATAGGATTGTTTGGTATTGACATCTGAATTGCCCAAAAGTTCAGAATAACCGACAATGGTGCTCAAAGGAGTTTTTAAATCGTGACTCACCGTCGAGATCAATTGCTCGCGGCTTTTCAGCAGATTTTTGGTTTTGAAATTCGCAATTTCAAGCTGTTTCTTATACAATTGAGATTTTGAATAATCGCTTACAATTAGAATGGAAAAAAAGACAGTCAATAATAAACCGATAACAGCCGAAGCCGTTACAATTTCGTTGACTCTTTTTAATGATTTTTCTTTTAATGAATTGTTTTTTATCGAATTGATGATAATTTCTCTTTCAATAATTCGAAGTATTTTTCTAAGCTGATCGGAAATCGCTATTTCGTTTTGAAGCAATTTATTTTCTTCAAAATTCAAAGATTCTTTCTTCTTTTCAGCTTTTATTTTTACAGAACTCAAAAGCTTTTTAGAATTGGCCAAAATAGAGTCTGAAGCTTTTTTGCTCAGCGTATTGGTGCTGTCATCAGGAATGTTCGAATTTAAATAATCGACATAACGCTGCAGAACACTTCGCTGGTAACTTCCTAATTGATTCGGGTTTTTAGTAAAATCCTGAAGTTCCAATTTTCTAAGATTGAACTCCATTTTAGTGATTTCGTCAATCGCATTATTTACAGAAGTTTCATCATCAGCTTTATTCTTGATTTCTCTTAACTGTTTGATGTTTTCTGTTTTTTCGGCCAAGAAATACGTAACACTATCCAAAAGTGTTTTTTGGTATTCTGTAGTAACAATCTGTTTTAAAGTGTCTATACGCTTGCGAAGCGAATCGGTTTCGATTAAATAACTTTTAAAATCTTTTTCAGAATTATTCTGAATCGTTTGTCTGGCTAAACTCTCTGTTTTATAAACATTAGAATACAATCTGCTGACTCTAAGGATTTTGGTTTTTTCTAAAGCAATCTTATCTTCAAGTTTGTTATAAACAACATTTTCAGAATATAGAAACCATCCAACTGTAACGACCAAAGCCAATAATGCAACATAGCTGAATAAAACTTTGATTGCAGTGTAACTTCTTTTGGACTCCATATTTTGCTGAAAGATTTGGGAATTAGGCATTATTAAAACATTGCAATTTATCTAAAAAAATCTGTTTTATGAAGAGTAATTCTACCGAATATGTTATATAATTGTAAGGTCTCAAAATAAAAACAGCCGTAGATTATGTAAATCTACGGCTGTAAAATATGGTTTTTAGGTGTTATAAAGTTTCGTCTAACCATTTGAAAAACTCACCTTGCCAAACCTGAGCATTTTGTGGTTTTAAAACCCAGTGATTTTCGTCTGGGAAATACACAAATCTACTTTTGATTCCTCTTAATTGAGCAGCTTGAAAAGCTTCTTGTCCTTGTCCGATTGGCACACGGAAATCTTTTCCTCCTTGGAAAATCAAAATCGGCTTGTTCCAGTTTTGAACCAAAGTTGCAGGATTAAAAGTCGTATATGCTTTTTGCGCTACAGCATTATCTTTTTCCCAATAAGGTCCGCCAAAATCCCAGTTGTTAAAGAAAACTTCTTCAGTAGTTCCTAACATTGAAACGGTATTGAAAACTCCATCGTGAGCGATAAAAGTTTTGAAACGGTTTTTGTGGATTCCAGCTAAATAAAATACAGAATATCCTCCGTAACTAGCACCAACACAACCTAAACGGCTTTTGTCAACATAGCTTTCTTTTGCCACATCATCAATTGCAGAAAGATAATCGTCCATAACTTGTCCGCCCCAATCTTTGCTGATTTGCTCGTTCCATTCGACACCATGTCCAGGCATTCCACGACGGTTTGGGGCTACAACCACATAACCTTTTGCAGCCATTAAAGAGAAATTCCAACGGAAAGAATACGATTGTGTCAATGCACTTTGTGGTCCTCCTTGGCAGAATAATAAAGTTGGATACTTTTTAGAAGCATCAAAGTTTGGAGGTAAGATTACCCAAACCAGCATTTTTTTACCGTCAGTTGTAGTAACATAACGTCTTTCGGTTTTGCTTAAAGCTAAAGTTTTATATGTTTCAGTATTGATGTTTGATAATTGTTTCCAAGTATTTTTTTTCAAATTGAAAGAAAAAATTTCACCAGCATGATTCATATCTGTTCTTGTAACGATAATATCGTCTCCAGAAAAACCAATTAAATCATTCACGTCAAAATCTCCATTTGTCAATTGACGAACGTTGATTGCGATTTTAGTTAAACCTGGAAAATTAACTGAAAAAAGTTGTTTTGTTCCGTCAATTGGCGCCACAAAAAATACTGTTTTTCCGTCTTTGCTCCAAATGAAATTATCTACAGTTCCGTCCCAGTTTGCTGTTAAGTTAGTTTTGATTCCTTTAAACTCAACAATAATATCGTTTTTATCAGACTCGTAACCGTCGCGTTTCATTTGCAACCAAGATAAATTTCCAGTTGGAGAAAATTGTGGTGCAGTATCATAACCTAAATTGCCTTCGGTTTTATTTGTTGTTTTTTGGGTTTTTAAATTGTACTCATAAATATCTGTGTTTGTAGAAATTGCATAAGCAGTTCCTGCTTTTTTCTTGCAAACGTACAAAATGCTTTTGCTGTCAGGCGACCAGATATAATCTTCGTCACCGCCAAAAGGTTTTTGCGGAGAATCGAAAGTTTCACCTTTCATGATGTCTGTTCCTTTTGCGCCATCTTTGTTTTCTTTATAAAAAACGTGATTAAATTTTCCTTCGTTCCAAGTATCCCAGTGACGGTAATCTAAACCATCATAAATTTGAGCATCAGATTTTGTTAGACTTGGATAAAAATCTTTGCCTAAAACACTTTCGAGTTTTACTTCTTCATTGTAAACCACAAATTTTCCGTCAGGCGAAATGTTTTTATCAGCCAAAATTTCTTTTGTGTCTTTAATTTCAGTTGCAGTTCCTCCATTTACAGGAATTGTGTAGATTTTAGAAGTCGATTTGTTATCGGCCACAGAAGGCGTCGAAACTTTAAAAACTACACTTTTTGCATCTTTAGAAATGCCAAGAGGCGTTACTCTTCCTAATTTCCATAACAATTCTGGCGACATTACATTCTGTCCGATAGCATTTAAACTCATCATTATTAAGGTTGTTAATACTACTTTTTTCATAATCAAATTATTCTATTTTTTGTGACGCTAAAAATACGAATTAAAAATCCCAAACTTTTAAATTCCAAATCCCAATTATTGTTAAAATTTCAAAAACGTTGCCATTAAATTTTTGTTCGCCACGAATTCACGAATTTTTATTCTTAAACATTATTAAAAAAGCAATTTATGTTTCCCTGAGCGAGTCGAAGGGTGCAACAAGAGGCTTCGACTCCGCTCAGCCGGACAAAGTATTTAAATCAACTTACATTTCTTATATGGTAAAAAAAATGTAATTTAACCCAAGATTGGAATTTGGATTTTTAAAATTTGGAATTTAATAAAGTTATGGAACTAAGCTACTGGGAACTTAAAAATTGGTTTACGAATGTCGATTACACAATTGTGGGCAGCGGAATTGTAGGTCTTCATACTGCATTACGCTTACGCGAAAGATTTCCCGCGGCTAAAATTCTGGTTCTAGAACGCGGAATGCTGCCACAAGGCGCCAGTACAAAAAATGCAGGTTTTGCTTGTTTCGGAAGTCTTTCTGAAATTATGGATGATTTAAAAACGCATTCTGAAGATGATGTTGTAGCGCTTATCGAAAAACGCTGGAAAGGTTTGCAATTGCTTCGAAAAAGATTGGGAGATCAAGCAATTGATTTTAAACCTCACGGCGGATATGAATTGTTTTTAAAAGAAGATGAATTTGGGTTTAATGAATGTGTTTCTAAAATTCCGTTTATCAATGAAGTTTTAAAACCGCTTTTTAAAGCCGATGTTTTTTCTAAAGAAGTAGACCGATTTGGATTTCAGAATATTCAGGATTATTTAATTTTTAATCCGTTTGAAGCGCAGATTGATACTGGAAATATGATGCAGGAGTTGCTAAGGCAAGCTGTTTCAGAAAATATTTTAATTCTAAATCAACAAACTGTAATTTCTTATGCAGAAGCAGGAAATCATGTCGAAGTTGCAGTAAATGATTTTAGTTTTAAAACTAAAAAATTGCTTTTTGCAACTAACGGTTTTTCGAGCGAATTAACAAAAGGAGCTGTAAAACCTGCAAGAGCGCAAGTGCTTATTACAGAGCCGATTCATAATTTAGATATTAAAGGAACGTTCCATTTAGACAGAGGTTATTATTATTTCAGAAATATTAATGACCGAATTTTATTAGGCGGCGGACGAAATCTTGATTTTGAAGGGGAAACAACAACTGAATTTGGACAGACGAAAATTATTCAAAATAGATTGGAAGATTTGCTGAAAAATGTAATTTTACCAAATCAGGATTTTCAGATTGCTCACCGTTGGAGTGGCATTATGGGAGTCGGAAATAGTAAGAATCCTGTCGTAACCCAGCTGTCTGAAAATGTGTTCTGCGGAGTGCGTTTAGGTGGAATGGGTGTGGCGATAGGAAGTTTAATAGGAACAGAATTAGCAGATTTAATATAATACAATGGCAGCAACCAAAAAACCAGCACCAAAAACAACTACAAATAAACCAAAACCCAAAACGTCTTCCAAAAAATCGAATCGTTCTTTTGGCGAAAAAGTAAAATGGTTTTTTATAAAAGCGGCTTTATGGTTTTTCGGAATTTCAATTGGTTCGGTTATATTTTTTAAATATGTTCCAGTGCCATTTACGCCATTAATGCTTATTCGTGCCATCGAAAATAAAATGGCTGGGAAAGAAGTTTATTTTGACCACGATTGGGAACCGATTGATAAAATCTCAATGAATTTGCAAAAAGCTGTAATTGCAAGTGAAGACGGAACTTTCCTTACGCATAATGGTTTTGATTTTAAAGCATTGCAAAAAGCATATAAAAGTAACGAACGCGGGCGCCGAATTCGTGGAGGAAGCACCATTTCGCAGCAGACTGCCAAAAATGTTTTCTTATGGCAGGGAAAAAGTTATTTCCGTAAAGGTCTAGAGGCTTATTTTACTATTTTAATAGAATTGATTTGGGGCAAAGAACGAATCATGGAAGTATATTTGAACAGTATTGAAATGGGCGACGGAGTTTACGGTGCTTATGCAGCAACAGAACATTGGTATCGTAGGGATGCTTCGAGTTTAACGCCGATGCAGGCTGCGGGAATTGCAGCTATTCTGCCAAATCCTAGAAAATTTAAAGCTACAGGCTCATCAAGTTATATTAACAGAAGAAAAGAACGAATTGTACGCGAGATGCGTTACGTTGGAAAAATCAACTATAATGGAAAAGAAGAAAAGAAAAAGTAAAAAACTTTTTTTTGCTTTTCTGATTTTGACTGTAACGTTAACTTTTGGGCAAGGAAAAACAACAGAAATTGGTTTTATATCAGATAATGATTTATATACCTCGTCTAAATACGATATGTACTACACCAATGGTCTGGAATTTTTTTATAGATTTTTATCCAAAAGCAACAACGAGAAAATTAATAAACAAATTACCGAATTTAGAATTGGGCAATATCTGTATAATCCTAGGTTTTTAAATAAAGAAGCGGTTACGATAAATGATCGGCCTTTTGCGGGTTATCTTTTTGCAGAAGCAGGAAAAAGCTTTTTTTATCAGAGCGAATCGGTTTTAAAGACTGATTTTCAAATTGGCTTTCTTGGGCCAAATGCATTTGGAGAGGAATTGCAAGAGGGTTTTCATAAATTGATCGGCTACAAAAAAGTATATGGCTGGGAAAACCAGATTCATAATGCTTTAGGTTTGCAGGCGCATGCCATTTATTCAAAAAAAATGTTTCCATCAAAACACAATGATTTTGTAGATTTTCATTGGCAGTCAGAAGGAAATCTGGGAACTATTTTTTCTGGAGTTTCTACAGGATTTATGGCGAGATTTGGATTTAAAAAACTGCTTCCAATTTACGATTCTAACATGTATAATGCTTCTGTAAGTGCAAATGAACAGCTAAATGTTAGAGAGTTTTATTTCTACGCGGCGCCAAGTGTCAATTACCAGTTTTACGATGCTACAATTGAGGGAAGCATGTTTAACGATACAAGCCCAGTAACTTTCGATTTGGAACCTCTTCGCTTCAACGCCGAAGCTGGTTTAAAATATCGACACAACAACTTCAACATATCTTATTCTTTCCTCTATCGCGGAAGAGAATTGAATGATCCTGGAATTGATACGAATTCGGGATATTTTTATGGATCGATAAGGATGGGTTTTTTGCTTAACTAGTGCGTTGCACTATCTTGATGCTTTTAGGCTTTCAGCCTAGAGCTAAAGATAGCTCTGAAAGAGCGCAACCACTAGCATAACGCAACGCGTTATGAATATGAATATGAATGCGAATGAATTCAGTTAATCCAGCCCTGAAAGGGCGAAAGCCTAATCCCAAAGATAGCGTTCGTCATATTCAACATTATATTTGTTTAGAAAGGCTAGAAGTTCTTTTTTGAATGTCTTTTTTCTATGATGTTCTTCTTGGTTTTTAATGTACTTTATAACGATATCTAATTGTGAAGGATTAACAGAAAAAATGCCATAACCATCCTGCCAATAAAAGTTAGAGTAACGCGGATCTACCGTTTTTACCCATTTTGATGATCGTTTTTTTACTTCTTCAACCAGCTTCATTTGCGTAATCTTTTTAGATAAGAGACATAGAATATGAACATGGTCATTATATCCTCCTACTTGAATGGGATTGCATTCTAAACCTTTGCAAATTCCTCCAAGATAAGCCCATAATTTCTCTTTTAAATTGTCGTCAATAAACGGATAACGCTTTTTTGTGCTAAACACTAGATGCACATATACTTCGTATAACGATTGTGGCATATTTTTCTCTTTTATAATTGCATTGATGAATTTTAAGCAGAAAGATTTGTGTCAAATGCTGATGATTTGAAATGCAAATATTGTATACGCAAATACAGAATTTGGACTCCAAAAGTTTTATTTATGACATAATAAGTCACAATATAATTCAGAAAAAAAGCCACTTCTGTTTTTTTCAGAAATGGCTTTTCGTTATAAAGAATTGAAAGTTTTTTTCTTCGAAAATTTAAGATTTAGAAGATTGATCTTAATCCCAACGGCTTAAATTTCCTTCGGCGCGTTCAAACAACTCTTCCAGAACATTTTCTAGAGATCTTCCTGGAAGACCAGATTCTAAAAGTTCTAATAATTGATTTACCGTAGATTTAATTTTGTCCTGATGGCAGTAAATGTTTGCGAAGCTTCCGTTTTTATCGAAAATAACATATTCGCCACTTTCGTTAATATCTTCCTCAGACATCATCCAACCAATACACGAAAAAGCTTCGTTTATTTTTTGAGTCTGCTCTTCGGTAAGAAATTTATATTCTTGGAATTCTGGTCTGTCATTAGCCCAAAAAGCAATAATCATATCGATAATTCCAGTGGAATTATGTTTTAGGTTTGTTCTTTCCTGAATTTGATTAAGCAGATTTCCTAGAGAAAAAATGCTGAAGGTTTCGTCAGATTCAATTCCTCCAATAGTTTTATAGAAAGTGATTAATTCTTTTGGCAAAGGTTGCCTGAAATAAAAAGCCAGTTCTTGTATTTCTTCATCTGAAGCCAATGACGATTCTTGAATTTCATCGTATTCAAGTTCGCATATGGCAATACGGTTTTTAATTTTTTCCATTTTATGTATTAGGTTTTTTGTAGTTAGAATTTGGAACTCTTAATGACGATTATCGCACTGAATACTAATTTCTTCATTTGATTTATCAATTACCGAAATACTAGGACAGCCAAAAGAAACATATTCAAAACCAAAGACAACTTCGGGTTTATTTTTAAAAAGTTTTCCCGTCCATTGATCAATAGATTCTTCTCCATTTTCATAATTTAGTGGAGAAGGAGATGTGCCTTCGCTTTGGCTGAAAAGTTTTTCGATTATAACATTTTTGGTTTTAGAATCGACAACCAAAAGGCGTCTGCCATAAATTATTTTATTGCTGTCTAGGTAGTCTTGTAAAAAATACTCGTAGTTATCTGTTTTGTAAAAATACGTATTGCCTGTTACAGTGTTCTTTAATAAAGCGCGATCATCATTTTTCAATGCTTTTGACGGATAATCTTTTTTTGCAATTTTTTTCCACGAAATGGGTTTCAAACGCTCTTTAGAAAACGGATTTTCTTTACCAACATATACCAAAGCATCTCTGTAATATTCGCTGAAACCGTTTAAATGTTTTTTGCTGATTTCAAAACCAATCATAAAATCATAATTATGATACGGCCAATCTTCTTCTGAAGAATATCCATTTAACATTGCGGCCGTTTTCAGGTTTTTTACGGCAAAAGAAACCAGTTTGTTTTTGGCATAATCATAAATAAAGAGTGAATCAGTTTCAGAAATATTGGTTTTAGACAAAAATCTTTTTCTGTAGTTTTTGTCAAATGTAAAATATTGCGCATCGTATTTTCCTATTTTTTCTATGTTGGGCAAAACGAGCGTATCTTTTTCGTCGCCGACAGGATAAATATCAGAAAGCGAAACAAAAGCAACATCACTGCTATCTTTTGGTATAACGTTAAATAGATAAATGCTTTCTTTTTTTGAAGTTTCGTCGGTTTGAAGAGTATCAGTTTTAGTTTCTGCGTGTTCTGCTACTTCTGGAAGTGTAGCTGCTGAGGTGTTTTCTTTTTTGTTGCAGGCAGATAATAGAATTAAAAAAGTGGTTGATATAAGTAATGATTTTGTTGCCATTTTATATTTGTAGATCTATTTGATTTTTATCGTATACGAAAATACTTTGTTTGTTTTTAAATTGAAACTCAGACAAATTCAAATTTTTAAAAATAAGCTGTATTCCCTTATGTTCATTTATTTTATCCCGAATGGTCAACATACAAATACCAAACGCCATTTATCTTTCGCATAATTCCCGAAAAGTTACCAGAACTATTTTTGCCATTTGGAGCTTCGACGCTAAATTTTGCGCTTACAAAATCATCTTTTTTCGAAAGTGGTTCCACAACAAAATCGGTCATAGTCAATTTTCCCATTCTTTCTTTTGGCCAATATTTTTTGAAGAAATCGGCAATATTGCTTTTTCCATAAACCACACCAGCACTGTAAATCATACGAACCGAATCTACGGGAGCATAAAAATCAAGGTAACCTTCGAGATCACCATTATTCCAACAAGCTTGCTGTGCTTTTAAACGGTCGAGTATTTGTTGTGAAATTTTATCTTGACAAATGCCTTTAAAAGAAAACATCAGTAAAGAGGCGAGAAATAGTAGTTTTAAGTAACGCATATAGATAATTTTAGTAATTATAAAATTAATTGTTTTTTATCGCTGTAATATTTCCTGTCTTTTTATCGAAAATAATGGTTTTGTTTGGTCCGCCATAAAAGAGAGTCAAAGTCAGCGTGCTATCGGTTTCATTTTTAAAAAGAATATCTTTTGCGGTTCTGATTTTGACATCCAAATTATCATTCATAAGTTCAGAATCGGTACATTTGATGATTCTTTTTTCAAACAAACCTTTTTTCTCAATTACTTCCAACCACGGTTGAACCATTACGCCGTAGCCCAGAATTTGTGCTCTGTAATTTTCGTTGAGATCTTTATTTTGGTACAAACCTAAAGATGTGCTCGAAAGTAATAAAGTATAAAAAGGAAGCATCATGGCTATAATGCTCAATGCAAATGTTACTAGTATTGCTGCCAAAAAAAGTTTTGCCAAGAGTTTTTTCCAAAAAACAATAATAATTACAAAACTGCTAAGTAGCCAAAGCCATGATAAAACAACGTCGCTGTAATAACCACGAAGACTGATTTCTTGAAAATAATATAAAACACAGTCCAGCACAAAAAGTGCACATATACTGAAATAGACTCGTAATATTATTTTTTTACTTTGGCTCATAATTTTTTTAAGATGTAGTTTAAAGTAAATATTGTAAGAATAGATAAAGTTAAAATAGGGAGGAAAGAAAATTTAAGAGTATACATTATTTCTTCCTTAAAGAGATAAGTACTCCAAGAAGATTCTCGATCTACAAAAATGGTATAATTCCAGAAAAACCATATTAAGATTAACAATAGTAATTGAAGTGTAACTTTTATATTGCTGTTTTTAATTAAAGAAAAAGGTAGAAAAACTATGGATAAGAAAACAGTAGAAAACAAAGTCATCAAGTAAGCATCGTCAAAAAATGAACAATCTAAACAGCCACTTGATGGTTTGTTAGAAAAACTACCCATTGCCCAATAGATCTCTATTAAAGTAAAGACAAAAAGTGCAACTGCAATTATAAGAGGTTTTTTTATGAATGAGAATATTTTGTTTTTTAAGTTTTGATTCATTTTGAAACGTTTGATGAGCTATTAAAAATAACCTGTTCGGAATTTTGTTTCACACAAAAATAGAAAACAGTTTATGAAGAAATGTCTTTCAAAAAATATAATTGAATCAAAATAAGTTTTATTAAAAAATAAAATGCTTAACTGTTTGATAACATGAAAGATAATTTAGATTGTTTACCTTTAATTAAAATTTCAAATTATGGATGTCAATTGGAATATAATAGCGATTGTAGCAATCTTGGTAATTATTCTTGTTGTGCTAACAATCAGAAAAAATCAGCGAGAGAAAAAGAAATTGGAAAAATTGCTAAACAACGATTTTAAAAAAGCTGAGAAAAAGAGAGTTGATGCAGATGATGCTGCAAATGAGAAATAGATAGAAATTTAAAAATCTAAATAAAACTTTGTCATTTCGAGCCTTCTTCGGAATAAATATTTATACTAAACCCGACAGGTTTTAAAAACCTGTCGGGTTTAAATTTTGTGGAGAATACCGGATTCTCTATTATTGTTTTTAATCCTTTTAAAATCAATGGTTTTTCAATAGGATTGAAATATTTAGTCCTAAAACAGTCCTAATTGTACAAAACGATTCGTATCTTTGTATTGTAAAGTTATAGGATTATGAGCAATTATACAACACCCAAATTAAACAAAGGCAAAGCACCATTATCAATTCCGAGAGGAAGTAGCAAGTTAAAGGAACTAGCAAAAAATGTTTGGTATGTATCCTATACTTTCGAAGGCAAGCAATATAAGGTAAAAGATAACCTTAATAGAATTCATGACCCTGTTGAAAAAGAACTTGCAGGTGAAATTCTATTGGAGAGCATTAAGCAAGACCTTAAGAATGGCTACAATCCTTTAAAGCCTTTGCAGTGGACTGAACACTTGCGTAAAGAAACAATAACATTGGAGAGTGCTATAAAGCAATTTGAGGACTACCACAAGATTCACAATTCCAGAAAAAAAACTATACAGACCTATTTGAGTAAATTAAATGCTCTAAGTAAGTATCTTCCGAGCATATTATTATCTGAAATAACGACAAAGAATCTTGAAAGCTTTGTCAGGTCAAAAGTAATTGACAATACTTACTCGCAAGATAGTGTTAAAAGTGTCAAACGTATTTTTTCTACTTTTTTCAATGTGTGCATCAAATTAGACCTCATACAAACCAATCCAATGAATGGTTTTGATGGAAAAATAAGAAGTAACAAGGTGACCGAGGAAAGACATATCCCGTTCTCTGATGCAGATTTAAAAACAATATTTGAATATCTGGATGCAAATGATAAATATTCTGCCTTTTTCTGTAGAATGATATATTATACTTGTTTGCGACCTTCTGAGATTAGAGGACTAAAAGTAGAGAACATTAATATTGAGAGTAACAGAATCACAATACCAGCATCTGTTAAGAAGGTCACCATCAATAATGAGAATGACTATTTGGATATAAATTCGAGTTTTGCTCCAATTCTAAAAGAACTAAATCTGGAGCAATACCCAAAAGATTATTATCTTACAGGTTCTTCTACGCACATTGTTGGTGAGAAGCGAATAGGAGAAAACACACCTTACAATAAATTGATTTCAGCATTGAAAAAACTAGGGTTAAATGAAAAAGGATACGATTTGTATTCCTTCAAACATACATCGAACATTAAAAAGTACATTGACGGATGGACACTAAGCCAAATCATGAAAGCGAACAGACATACCAATATTAGTACTACCGAAATTTATTTGAAAAAGTTAGGTCAGTTTGTTGATATTAAGGATAAAGCTATTCCTGTGATATAAAGCGATAACAAACAGAACTATGAAAGAAATAAACAGAATTGAATTTTAAGACATGGCATCAAGCATAGAATGGACTAATAGAACTTGGAATCCGACCACAGGATGTACGAAAATATCTAAAGAATGTGATTTCTGTTATGCGGAAAAAGAAACTTTTAGAAAGATGCATAATCCAAATTTAGAAAAATATAGACAGGGGTTTGATGTTGTTGTTGAACATTCTAATACATTGCAAGAACCTTACAGTTGGAAGGAACCAAGTACAGTTTTTGTAAATTCTATGAGCGACTTGTTTCATAAGGATATTAGTTTAGATTTTATAAAAAAAGTGTTTGAGGTGATGAATGATACGCCTCAACATACTTATCAAGTCCTTACCAAAAGACATGATATTCTTGAAAAATACTCTAAAGAACTTAATTGGACAGATAATATTTGGATGGGAGTTTCAGTTGGTAATCAAATAGCAACTAGGCGTATCAAATCTTTGGTTAAATGCGATGCTAAGCATAAATTCTTATCTATAGAGCCTTTTATAGAGGAAATTAAAGAAATTGACCTTAAGGGAATTGATTGGGTGATAGTGGGCGGTGAAAGTGGTAGCAATGAAGTTAGACCAATGAAAGAAGAATGGGTTTTGAGGATTAAAGAAAAATGTTCCGAACAAAATGTTAGTTTCTTTTTTAAGCAGTGGGGAAAAGTAAGAAACAATCCAAATCCAAATGACCCAACAATAAATAAATTACATCGCTATCATTCAAAAGGTGGTAGTGAATTACAAGGTAAAGTATACTGGTCAAATCCATCTATTGAAGACGATTCAATGCCAACTATAAATTTGTTTGGTGATGAATATCTTATAATGGATGAATTAGATGATTTAGTAACCATATGGGAATTAAAATCTTATTTGCCATTTGCTGACCAAAATTTATTTGAAAACCTAAAAGAAGATATTATTAAAAACGGATTGAATGACCCAATCCTTTATATAACGACCTCTAATGGTCAAAAATTAGTAGTTGAAGGACATACAAGAGTAATGATTTTAAAGTCTCTTAAAAAGTCCAAAATAGCTACAAAAGAATTAAAAGAAACTTTTAACAGCATAGATGAAATTAAGGTGTGGATGGTAAAACATCAAGTTGGAAGAAGGAACCTATCGAATGTGGAGCGGATTAAATTGGCATGGATTTCTAAACCAACAATTGAAAAACTCGCTAAAGAAAATTTATCTAAAGGAGGAAAAAAATTTTCAAAAAATATACTTGCTGAGAGAACTTCTAAAGAAATTGAGAAGGTTGATACTTATGCTGAAATTGCCAACATTGCGAACGTAGGCAGGAGTTCTGTTGTTCGATATTCTCGAATTTTAGCGAATGCTTCAGAATCAATAATTGATAATCTGAATAAAGGGAATATAACAATTGGTTCTGCTTATGCTTCTTTAAAAAGTAAAGAAACAATTATTGAGGAAGAATCTTCGAAAGAAGAGATAAAAACAGTGGAGTCAAAGCAATTAGACAATGTTGTAGTATTGCAAAGTATTGAGGAAGGAAAAAAGAAAATATTAAATGGCGATATAGATGTGATAATGATATTTAATGAAAGTGATGAGTTAAATATTTTGAAGAAAAATCCAAAAGCAAAAATAGGAGTTGTTTATTTGATATAGTTATAACTTAAAAGAACCTTTGACCAAAGTGGCAAACCTTGTTTTTAATTTGGAACAATGAGAATGATTCTTATGATCCTGCTTCGCAGGATTATAAGAATCATATAATAATTTAATGAGCTCAATTCAGTTTATTTTTAAACAATACTCTAGTATTTGGCTGATTTTAATATTCCCAACCCTTCTCTAGAGTGCACTCAGTATCGCTATTAACGGAATTATTGTCCTTAAAATTTAATGAGTTCCCGAAATTTGAATTGTATTCAAATGTATATGTTCCGTAATTGCAATTCCCTAATGTTCTATGTTTTTTAGTTGAAGAATCAGTTTGAACATCTCCAATAGATAATGCTACTGGCGGTTGTTCCTCCCATTTATCATCTCCTTTTAGTCCCGTTCCTGTGCCATCAAGAAAAGCAATTTTTTTCCAACATCTTATTTCTTGCGCTGTTATTTCAAATCTATAATATGTTATAATGCCACCGCTCTCAACAGTTTCATCATGCCATTGACCAATAATAAAGTCCCTGACCTCTTCTGTAGATTGAATACTTGTTGTGTTGCAGCTCGTCATTCCAATGGCTAAAAGAAAAGAAATAGTAATAAGATTTAAAGTTTTTTTCATTTTTTAAAGTTTTAAATTAGAATTACAAACATATAAAAAATCTCCATATAAAGAGTATTCTTATTTGGAGTTACATAATTTAAAGACATTCTATTGATTTGCTGTATAAAAAGAGCAAAGTAATGACTTCAAAAAAAAATGAGGATATTAAGAAAGAAACTAAAGCAGATGAATTAATTTATTTGAAAAAGATAGGTGAACGCCTAAAGTACTTTAGAAAAAGAGCAGGTTATACCAACTCTGAATATTTCGCATATGAAAACAATATCAGCAGACCACAATATGGAAAATATGAGGCAGGGGCGAATATTCAATTAAATACACTTATCAAAATTCTTAAAGCAATGAATGTATCACTTGAAGAATTTTTTACTGGCTTTAATGAATATTAAGAATTACTCAAGATTACAAATTATGTGATTAAATTTGTGATTAATCTGCTCCGCAGATCAATCACAAATAATAAATTTATTTTAGATAACTTTTTAGATTTTTAGTTTCTGTTTTTGCTCAAGAAATATCATTTTTATATTCACCGCAAGTGATGTTATTTTTAGAATGGTAAATCATCAGGTTCTTCAATTTTAGTTTTAGCATTGTAATCAAAATGATTTTTCTTAACGCTTTCTGTTATTAAATCCAATACGTCATCAGGCAAATCAAGTAAATGTTTGCTAATTTCGTCTCTAATTTTTAATTCTTTAGGATTGTTTGAGCTGGTAAGAGCAGACACTTCAGTAAATCCTCTTAATTCAAATCTTTTTAGAATTGAAGAGTAGTTTCTAGATAGCTTGTTTGCAATTTCATTAATTTCTTCCCATTCTTTAATGTGGTCGATTTCATTTTGTTCTTGCCAACCTGTCATTAATTTAAATCTTCCTGTTTCAATTATGTAATGCAACAAAATAAGCTCATCATCTTTAAGCTTTTTTGAAGTTATTGTGTTTACAAACTTTGAAAATAAGTCAGTTGGATTTGAAGAAGTTGTTTTTAATAGTTGATTCGGCTGTAACTGGACTGTTTGTGCTATTGTCTTACTTTCTTCCTTTACTATAGGTTTATGTATTGCCTCACTTATAACGGGTGGTTTAGCGATTTCGGGTTTATAACTATTAATTTCAGATATAAACTTCTTTACACTTTGAGAAATAATAATATGACTTTTGGATATTTCGAAGTCTTCTGAAATTAATTGTAGAAAAGACAAAATTCTTTCTTCGTCATTGATATAAAAACCAATTTCTCTTGGGTCTAATGCTCCGCTTTGAAACTCTTTACTTGATAAATTAAAGTTTGGTGTAAAAATTGCCGCGTGTTTGTTTTCGATAATCCAGGCCGCACCCATTTCATTTAGGCAAGCAATACTTTGGTAATATTCTTCTGATAAGAGGTAAATTACAAATGGCTTTTCTGTAATTTGAGATTTTAACCAGTTGAATATATTTTGGCTAACAGGTATTCCGTATGCTGTATTACTTGTAAAGATTATTTCGTTCTCTTTAAGACCTACGCTCCTTAACAATTCAACTAATTTATCTCCATAAAATTTATTTTTGGATGAATGTGAGATGAATATTTTCATTTATATGTCTATGTATTAAAAATTGCGGGTAATTTTCTCTATCTATATAGTATCTCAATTAACGAGGAGAAGAGTCGTTCACAACATTGATTAAATCTTCTTTTAACCATTCAGAAAACATTTGGTTCAATCTTTCAATCTCCAATTCAATAGAAGTTTCAAGTTCTTGTCCTGTTTTTCCTCTCTGCAATTCTAGTATTTCAACCTGTCGTTTTAATATTGATTTTAAGTAGTAGCTATTCATAAGGTTCGTTGAATGAATGTTCATCAAAAAAGTAGCTATGTCAATTTTAAATGTAGGATTATTTAATTCGTTTTTTATATCGTCAAAATTCATATCATTTATTTTTAATTATTATCATGTAGTTTTATTAGTGCTTTTAGTACATCGATTTCCTTCTTAAACGATTTTCAACCCAGCTAGGGCGATTGTTTTCAACAAATTCATAGTCAGCTTGTGTTGGATTACTGTTTAAGCCTATGTCTTCTAATTTCAAATGTTTGTCTACAAATTTACTTAATGAAACAGAAGCGTTCATTCCGTTCATGATAAAGCCATTTCCAAATTGCTGATTTATATAAATAATTTTTTTACTTATTAGTCCAGTTATTGTTGAATTGTCAATTGGAACTTCTAAAGATGAAGTTTGATTGATTATAAATTCTCGTAAAACCGATTTTTCGTGATAATCAAGATTTCGGAGTTTTTCAATGTATTCTTTTTTAATTTTCCTAAAGGTTAATTTATTTGAAACACTTTTAAAAATCCATATTATGGAATTTACAAATACAAGTCCAGAAGTCGAAATAAAAACCAATCCTACAATCCATCCATACAAATCATTCAGTTTCTCCAAATGAAGTTGTTTGAGCAATTCTGCATCAGCAAATAGAATAAACCCAGATAGAACAGCAAAGAGAAAAAAGAACTTTGCTGGAAGTTTAGTTAAATCAAATAATGCTTTTAAATTATCCATATTGTTGTCTTTTTAAATGTTGTTCTTTAAATAGTATATCGTGATCCTACCTGCGGTAGGATTACAATATACTATATATTAAATTTTCAATTACGAATCAATCAGATTGTAATATAATCAATTGTCTAATTAGAAGGTAGTAATCTTGTGGTGTTCTCGCTGGTCACAGAAAAGTTATTATAGGCCTAATTATTTTACAGACCAATTACTCTATTCCAATCAGCGACATACATATATATTCTTTGAGATTCTGATGGTAATAACATCCGGTTATGAGCAATGAAATTGCGTGCTTTTTCTAATTCATCCATTCTTTGATTCAACCAATGTTGTGATGGAATTAAATTGCTGAAAAACTCCCACTTTTCTATCATTATTTTTGCTAACATACCAAAATCTACAAAACCAAGAAGGTCACTTTTTTCTCCTTCTAGCCAAGAATCTTTCATTGCAGTTGCTTGCCTACTTTCGGCATGAGTTTTAATGCTTTTTGGAAGCTTGTCCCACCAATCTAAACCTATATTCTCTTCAAGAGTTTCACGAATAAATGCTCTGATTTCATTTTCAAAACAATTAACAACAGCGTAAAGTCTAGCCATTTCTAACCCATTATTTCTCCTATTCACGCCAAAAGGAGATAATGCTTCAGCCAGTAATTGTTTTTCAGTAAATTGGTTATCAGCGCCAATTTGAATTCCTGCTTTTTGGAATTCTTCAGCTTCAGATTCAAACATTAATCCTCTGAAAAAAAAATCTCGTATATCTTTCTTATTAGTCAATCAAGTGTTCTTTTAGTGATTTAAATATTGCATTATAAACTTCCACATCTTTGGTTGCAGGTAAATGTATTTGTATATTGTAATGTAGTCCAACTCTGGATGCTGATAATGTTTTTGGAGGTTGTACATCTTGAGATTTATCACTTGAGGATTGTTTCTCTTCTTGTTTCTCTTGAGTGACTATTTTTGGTTTTTCATTGTGATTTAAATCCGCTAAATCTAAAAGAGCATAGAAAGTATTTGTATGAAGTTTAGCTACATTATCGCTAGCATTGTGATAACTTTTAAATTTCCCCTGAACCAAATCCCTATCTTTTTCAGTCGGATTTGATTTGATGAGAAATATGTCTCCATATGCTTCTTTTATAGCTTCTCCCATTATTTCTTTTGATTTAGAATGATTTCTATATTCATGATAACGTTGAGTAGGGCTACCATCGGAAGATAAAAAGCCTAATGATTTCATCAAAGGAATAAAAGGTCTGTGGTTATTTGATTTATAACCTAAATCTTTTAAGTTTTGATGTCCAAATTTGTCTGGTGCTTGAGCATCACGAATTTTTCCAAAGAATTCTCCAAGAACTCCATACGCTTGACTGTAACTTTTCGGTAATCCCATATTAATAGTTATTCATTTATAATTACTGTGAGAGATAGGTTATTTAATCTTTTTGATATTTGACTTAACCGATTTTTTTATTGAATCATAGTTGATTTTTTTATTGTCTTTTTGTTTTATAGTGTCTATGGATTTGGCTTTGTTTAGTAGACCATCTTTACCATATAAATTGTCTTGATTTTCTTTAGTAAGTTTTATAATTGAAGATATTCCTCCATAAATTATAAAGCCAATGAGAACTCCTGTGACTAATTTGTTGTTTTTAAATTTATCTGAAATTTTTTCAAAATGTGTTTTCTCTAATTGTGATTTTGGGATTAACTTTCCTTCTTGATATAAATTTAGTTCTTGAGAGATTGACTTTTGAAATTTAGCTGTTATCTCCAAGAGAATTTTAAGATACTTATCTAAGTGTTTTAAGTCAATTAATTTAGGTATTTCTTCAACGCAATAAAAGTTTTTATTTACAATTGTAACCTCTCTTGATTTTCTGTCAAGCCAACTAAATTGAAAGGTTTTGTATTCTTCCAAATGTCTGTATTTTATTCTTTCAGGCGCATTAAAATATTCATTTTCTTTTTTTTCGACTTCTTCTAGGAATTCTCTGTATTTTGAATTATTCCATTCTCTGGATATTTCAGTAAAATATTCTTTTTCAACTTTGTTTAAATTCCAACTATCAATGTCGTTAATAACTTCTTCAAAAAATGTTGTAACTGTTAAGGTATTGCTGGTATGCATTATTTGATTGGTTTCTTCTTTTAAACCATCAAATAGATTAATCAAATGATTTATTTGAAATTCTAAATTTTCCTTATTCCAATTATTCTCTTCGTTTTCGTTCTTTTGAAAATAATCTGTGAATTCAAATATGGTAGAAGCTTCTCTAAATTCAATTAGTGTATTTAGTGCCCAATTTTTTCTCGGAAACGTAGGTTGCATATCTTAATATAGTAAATATATCTCTTTAACTTTTTGTTATCTCATTTTAACTGTATATCAACTTCTTGAATTTTTTCACAAGCAGTAGCGGAGAAATTTTCTGAGTTGTTAGATTAATCAAATATATGAAAGAATTCTTATGAATAATTTACTAGATTTTATTTTATTAGATGTTATTACATGCCCCTACCTACGTAGGAGCGTGCAATAATATTTTAAACAGAATGGATCGTGCAGAGCACGACCCATTTGTTTAAAATGAAACATTATAGATGTATCTTTAATGAAATGCCTTTTTAAAGCTAATAAGACATTGGTTTTACAAATGAGTTCTTTACTGAATACGTGCTAACGTAGGTGCTTTTAGGAACATTTATAGCCAAAAAAAATATAAAAATGCTACAGGCATCTATCCGTTTAGTGGTTATTGATAGGCATATTTCCTAATAATACGCGTGGGTAACGAGGCTTACATTATTCGAGTAAGTAACATGGAGGAGAGAAGGCTATCCTAATTGTTCTATTCGCTTGCGTATTTGTTCAATTTCTTTTTCCAATTGTAGCTTCTGCAATTGAGTGTGTAAATCTTGTTTTCGATTCGGGTCACTTTCTACAGAAATTTCCAATTGTTTAATTCTTATTCTGTCGTCAACGCCATTTACCATTCTAAATTCAAATATCTTTCAGGAAAATATCTAAATTTTAAAAAGTAGCTTTCCTTGTGTAAATTATCGTGTTTAAGATGCGGTACTTCATTTAAAATTTTATTTCCCCAATCGTCAAAAACATTAAGACCGCATAATATTTTCCATTCCGACCTATTACTTCTAAGAAATCTGTAAACGTCTTCAGTTAGGTTTTGGTTTATTTCTCTATATCGCTTAAAATTGTATGGTTGTAGTGCACTTGGATTTATTCCAAGTTTTCTTTTGAAGTCGTCATTGTTAAATTCTTGTTCGTTCATTTTTTTTTCTATTTTTTAAATGATTGTTATTTTACCACTTTTTCTAAGGTAACTGGTGGCGCTACCGTAATTATTTATTTTTTCGATTTGGCAACGATATTGTCCACAAGCAATATATTTTTTAAGAATTCCTGAGACTGCAATTTCAATATTATCTTTAAAGCCGTCGGTTATAGCGTGAAGATGACTTACACCGCGTCCATCGGTTTCAATAACATAGCCTATGTTTACGGATGGTAACTCTTGCTTAACTTCTTTAATCAATTGGACATGATAATTAATATCGTAATTGTCTTTAGTATTCCAAGTCACCATGGTTTCCCATTTATGGTTGGTAAGATTTGATTGTTTCTTATTGTATTTTGGTAAGAACTCATCGATTAAAGTATAATGAATTTGCCATGCTTTGCCATTACGTTTTAGAAGACTTGGAATGTTTGAGTATTTTTCTTTTACCAATTTCATTCTATACTTTAGAGTTCTTGGAGACATTCCAGTTATTTCTTCTAATTGATTAAGTTGATAATATATTTTAGCTCTACTACTATTTATCTTATCAATAATATTTTTACTTTCTTCTATCATTAGTATTTTGTTTATTAGATATAATTAGGACAAGAGAGGTCTTGTCCAATTTGTCATTTATAATAAATATGCACCTAATTGAAAAAAATCAAATTATTTGCACTTATATTATCAAGTATACTCATTATAAAAAATTAGTCAAGTGGAATAGGGAACAAAACGGTGAATTAATGTTTGGGAAGAAGTTGGATTTCATGAAAACAATTGCACCTTTAATTTGTAAATTTGACAAAAGAACTAAGCACTCCTTAATAAGAAAGCATTATGACGCCTTTAAATTTAACCCATCAATTTGATATGATTTTCACGACAAGCTTTAAGCATACTAGTAAAGTTTTATATGAAGTTGAATTTAGCAATAGTAATGTTCTGGAAATAATTAAGAAACTAAACGAACTTAGATACAAAGTAGAGAATAATATCACTACAGGAAAACATGTCGGCGCACAAATTGATACAACTGATGTTCAACTGGCTTTGAGTACTTTGGAAAAAATTTCTGAGCATTACATGAAAATTACAGGACTTACAGAAGTGTCCGTAAACACCAAAACGTATAAAATGATTTCTTATGTAAGAGATAGCGAAAGATTAAACGTGAAAGACGTTGCAAAAGAAGTCCTTGATGAGGTTTTAAATCCTGAAAAAAAAGATAAAAAGCTTACTAGAGAAGAAATTATAAAATTTGGTGCTGAACAAAAAACGCTCGAAAGAAAACTTGAGTTATTGAAAAAGCAAGGTAAATTATAGGTTGAATAGAGGTTTCGTCGTCCTAAAAGAGTCCTAAAGCACTTCAAAAACTCTCTTAAAATTCGTAATTTAACATAAAAAAAGCCTATAAATGTAAGATTTATAAGCTTTTTTTGTATTGTGGAGAATACCGGATTCGAACCGGTCACCCCTTGCCTGCCAGGCAAGTACTCTAGCCAAATGAGCTAATCCCCCAAAGTCTTAACAAATAAAGTCAATTAATTCTCAAAAAACAAATTTCCAGAAGTTTCGGATGAATTATTTTCAAAAGCGTAACTTTACCTTTAAATGTAATTTTTATGAGCCTAGAAAATACAAACGGAAGTTTAGAAACTTCTTTTCAAAATACGATTGCAACGGTGCAATTTGGTCATCCAGCCAGTAATTCTTTTCCGCGAACTTTATTAGATGCTTTGTCTGCCGAGATAAATAGTTTGAGTCGAAACGAAGATGTTTCGGTTATTATTTTAAAAAGTGAAGGAAACAAAGCTTTTTGTTCTGGCGCTTCTTTTGATGAACTTTTGAAAGTTGAAAACGAAGAACAAGGCGTAGAATTCTTTTCGGGTTTTGCACATTTGCTGAATGCCATGCGAAATTGCAATAAAATTATAGTCGGACGTGTACAAGGAAAAGCTGTTGGCGGCGGTGTCGGAATTATTTCGGCTTGCGATTATGTTTTTGCAACTCCGCAAAGCGATATTAAATTATCTGAATTGGCAATAGGAATTGGGCCTTTTGTGATAGAACCAGCAGTTTCTCGTAAAATTGGTAAAGCGGCAATGACCGAAATGACTTTGTCGGGACACGAATGGAAATCGGCAGAGTGGGCGCTTCAAAAAGGACTTTTTTCTGTTGTGTGCGAATCTCGAAATTTGGATGCTGAGGTTGAAAGTTTTGCTCAAAAATTAAGTTCGTACAATCCTGAAGCTTTGCTCGAAATGAAAAAGATTATCTGGGAAGGAACAGAAACTTGGGAATCGCTTCTTTTTGAACGCGCAGCAATTACAGGAAGATTGGTTTTATCCGATTTTACAAGAAATGCATTGCTTCAGTTTAAAAAATAGATATGATATAAGTCATTAATTTTAAATAAACAGAAACATAGTTTTGGAAATATTTTAAAACGATTTTTTTTCACTATCTTAATTATTGAATATGACTATCATTTCGTTGATACAAAAAGTTGACATTGCAGAGAAAATAAAAGATGCTCCAGACAGCGGTTATCAAATTGGTGTAGTTATCGGATCTTTTATTCCATTTCTAGTTTTGGGCGGAATTGCTTTGTGGATGTATACTCGTGCTAAAAAAAGAGCTAAAAACGGCAATTAATTTGTAAATTTGCAAGCTTAAAATTAAAAATCGATGAGTAATATCAGAATTACAAAACAATTTAGTTTCGAAACCGGTCACGCTTTGTACGGTTACGATGGAAAATGCAAGAACGTTCACGGACACAGTTATAAATTATCGGTAACGGTTATTGGCTCGCCAATTACAGACCGATCGAATGTAAAGTTCGGAATGGTGATTGACTTTTCTGACCTAAAGAAAATTGTAAAAGAAGAAATCGTCGATCAATTTGATCATGCAACTGTTTTTAATCAGACAACTCCACATGTTGAATTGGCTGCTGAATTAAAAAATCGCGGACATCACGTTATTTTAGTAGATTATCAGCCAACTAGTGAAAATATGGTGGTTGATTTTGCTGAAAGAATCGTTGCGAGACTTCCAGAAGGAATTTCTCTTTTCTCACTAAAACTTCAAGAAACAGAATCGTCTTTCGCAGAATGGTACGCATCAGATAATTTGTAAAAAAGTCAAAAATCAAAAGTCAAAAATCAAAAGTCAAAAGATTTTATCTTAGTTGTTTAAAAATCTAAGAAGTCTAACAATCTAAAAATCTAAATGAAAAAAATATATTTTGCTTCAGATCAGCATTTTGGTGCGCCAACTCCAGAATTAAGTCTTCCGCGTGAGAAAAAATTTGTGGCTTGGTTAGATGAGGTAAAAGAAGATGCAGAAGCGATTTTTTTATTGGGAGATTTATTTGATTTTTGGTTCGAATATAAAACGGTTGTGCCAAAAGGTTTTGTTCGAATTTTAGGTAAGTTGGCAGAAATTCGCGACAGCGGAATTCCTATTTATTTTTTTGTTGGAAATCATGATCTCTGGATGAATGATTATTTTGAAACCGAATTGAATATTCCGGTTTATCACGATAATAAAGAATTTACTTTTAGCGGAAAAACTTTTTTAATTGGTCACGGCGACGGAAAAGGTCCTGGAGATAAAGGTTATAAAAGAATGAAAAAGGTATTTACAAATCCGTTTTCAAAATGGCTTTTCCGTTGGCTTCATCCAGATGTTGGCGTAAGTTTAGCACAATATTTATCAGTCAAAAATAAATTGATTTCTGGTGCCGAAGATGTAAAATTTTTAGGTGAAGAAAATGAGTGGTTGGTTTTGTACGCTAAACGAAAACTAGAGACCAAACATTATGATTATTTCATTTTCGGACACCGTCATTTACCAATGATAATTCCTGTTGGAGAAGATTCTAATTATGTTAATCTAGGCGACTGGATTGGTTACTTTACATATGGAGTTTTTGATGGGGAAAATTTTGAACTTAAAAAATTCGAAAAATAGTTAAGTCAAAAGTCAAAGTTAGCTTAATAGCTTAAAAAAAGGCTAAAAAATGACTTATTTTGAACTCATTGGATAAATACCAATTTTATGCGTTCTCAAAATATAATTTGATAATTGTTTGCTGTTTGAAAGCTGAAATTTAATTGCTCCAGATGCTTTTTTCGGCATATGGCATTCTACACAATTATCGTCTAATAATTTTTCAGGCATTGTTTTTAGGGTCGTTTGATTGTGTTTTAAACCCTGATGACAGCTCATACAAATTTTAGAATAAGAAGCCATGTTCTTAGAAGTATTTTCATGCGGATTGTGACAAGTAATACAATCCATTTTTTCGCTATTTATAAAACATTTGCTTTGTGCCATTAAACGAAATTGATTTCCGTGAACATCAAATTTTGCGGTATCTGTAATACTTCTCGTTTCACGAAAGAATTCCGATAAATTATCTCCAGGTTTAAACTCAAAACGAGATTTTAATTTCATTCCGTCATTTCCTGCATGACACAACGCACAGGCGTCTAATTTTTGCTGTCTTGTAAGGGTTTTGAAGCTTGTAATGCTATTGGCAACTTTTACATTCGGATTTTTCAAATGAAATTCTGCATGTTTTTTTGCAGGTCCGTGACAGCGTTCGCAGTCAATTCCGTAAACAATAGTTTTTTTGTTGATTACGTCTTCGATATCCATTGACATGAAGTTTTTTTCCGCCGAACTCTGATCAACAGTTCGCGAGCTGATATTTGAACTGTGACAAGCGTAGCAATCTTTAACGACCATTCTGTCAAAATAAGGCTTATCAGCTGGAAACCCTGGACTTGTTGCCCAATTGTTTATCGAATGATAAAAAGAAAGCGGTAATTCGTAAGTATTATTATTTTTCCAATAAACAGATGTCTGTGCATGTTTTGTTCCAAATACAATTTCGAATTTATATCTTTCAGTTTCTTTTCCATTTTTATACAAAACCTGATACAAACTGTCGCCATGTTTTTCCATCACCAGTTTGGTGTCTTTATCATAAATGAAAGTATGGTTTTTAGAATCAAAATCTCCAGAAACATTTCCTAAAATAGCTGGAGCTGTAGCTTTAAAATGCGAACTATGAAAAACCATTTCCGATTGTACTTTATGGCATTGTACGCAACTTTCAGAACCTGCATAGTCAGTTCCGCGGGGATCAATATATTCTTCAGATTTGTTGTTGCAGCTGACAAAGAGAATTGCCAGAAGTGATATGGTAAATAGAAATACATCTTTTTTCATTGCTGTAAATATACTTTTTTTTGAATGGAATCAAAATATATTTCAATAACGAAAAAATGTTGTTAAAATATTTAGAATGCTCCTTAATTCATACCGACTCCATAAACATATTCATCCAGTTCAATTTTGAATAAAGAGCCTTCGACCAAATCTTTAATCGATTTTAATTCGGTCATATTTACGGCTAAATCTATCGAATTGCATGGTGTTTTCAATAAAAACTTATGGCAAGAATATTTCATTTCGCAAGCTTCACAACAAGAGTTTTCAATCATACTATCTTCAATCAAATCGCAAAAATGATTCAATTCCTGAACTGTAAAATAAAAGCCAGTTTCTTTAAAAACTAATTGCACTTTGTCTGAAATTGTAGTGTTATGATCTTTCCAGTAAAAAGCTATTCCAAAGTTATTATGATATATTTGTTCAATTTCTCTCATCGTAAATCCTTTAATTTCAACAAATATAAATATTATTTAAATTAATTCTAAATAAAAAAATCATAAAAAAGAATAAAATTTTTCATTTTACTGGCACATCGTGTTGAGGTAAAAAGTCAAGCTTTGTCCGCTTCTAAACCAATTGGCCATATTTTTTTCTCTGTAAAAACTATTTTCGGTTGCAGATACGGCTGTAGAAATAGAGAAGAATTTGCTTTTTTCGTTGGTTTTTATACTTTCAATCCATTGAATTGTCACAGCAATATCCCCCATTTCTTTATCGAGATAAATATCGTAAGGTTTTAAATCGACTGTAAACAATCCAAGTTTGTTGTCTTTCACTTCAAAAATTATGTCTTTTTCAATTAAAATTTTGGAAGGAAGACCATTTTCAACTTTATAAAAGTTCAATCTGAATTTAACCGATTTAAATTCGTTTGAAGTAATATTGAAATTAAAACTCTCTACTTTGCAATCTTTTTTGATATGGAATTCCATTCCTCTTTCGCGACTTAAATAGTCATCAACCGTTTTGTCTAGAGCAGTAAAAAAATTAAAATGCATAAGACCAAGTCCTTTTGAACTTCTGCCGAATTGTTTTGGTTTAGGTTTTTTGAAAGAGACCACAACTTCCTTCAAAGAATTTTCAGAAGGAATCATTTCAATAACATTATGGTCAGATTTCAGTTGATTGACTAATATTTTTTTGGTTTCAAAACCAATATGAGAAAAGACAATTGTATCGTTAGGATTTACTTTTTCATTTAAATTTAATTTGAAAATCCCTTTCGAATTTGAAACAGTTCCGACATTTTTATTCGCGATTCCGATATTTACATAATCGAGCTCTTCGTTGTTTTGCGTATTCTTGAGTTTACCCGAAATAGCAGATTCTTGAGCGAAAATAGTAGATGTAAAAATAACAGAAAATAAAAATGTGGGATATTTCATTTGCTTGATTTTTAGAATAAAGAAATGAAATAAGATTAAGATTGAATATTCTTTTATTCAATTTTTAACATTTGAAAGGAACTCTATTACAACTATTTATGAAGAGTTGCAATGGAAGAAAGTTTAATTCATGCCTGCACCATGAATATATTCATTGAGATGAAGTCGAAATAAAGAACCATCAACCAAGTCTTTTATAGAATCTAATTCCTTCGGTGATATTTCTAAATCTATAGCAACATAGGGAGTTTTTAATAAAAATTTATCGAAAGCACGTTTTACGCCACTTGTATCATAATCATTGTGGTCTGTTACGCAATCTTCAATCAAATCGTGAAATTCATTTAATTCTTGAACTGAAAAATAAAATCCCATTTGTTTAAAAAGCAACTGGATTTTATCTGATATAATTTCGTTGCCTTCTTTCCAATAAAATGAAATTCCAAAATCGTTTCGGTATATCTGTTCGATATCTTTCATGGCAATTTTTTTAGGCCACAAAGATACGAACTCTTTATACTAATACTTGATTAAGAAAAGCATAAAAAAAAGCTAAAAATCATTATTAGTGTTTTGATTTTTAGCTATTTATGTGAGGTTTTGTAGTTCGCTTTTTTATGAGACTCAATTGTTATTTCAACCAATATTTTAACTTGGAAAAAAAAGCAGTCTGTTGGTCAACAAATAAATAATGCGAGCAATTGTCTAGAAAAGCAAAATGTTTTTCGCCAGTTATTGCCTTGAGAGATTTAATTTGTGCCGATGAAAAAATACCATCTTGTTTTCCGTAAATTCCATAGATAGGAACGTCAGCGGTTTTAATTTTCTTTAAGATTGTACGTGTATCAATATTATTCTGTTTTTCGTTTTGATAGAAAAGCAAAGGAGCATTTTTGTTTCTGATATTGGTTTTATAAAATTCTCCAGCTTCGTAATCGGCATATAATTTTTTAGACTCCGCAGTTGGATTTGGCATCTTGAAGAAATTGTTTTCTCCAGCCAGTTCAAAGCACTTTTTTCGATAATCAGCTGAATTTTTATCCAGATTTTCTACAATATTGATTCTTTTTAATTGTTCAGAATTGTTGTTGTATTTCTTTTTTAAAGTATCTAAAATATGATCATAAGTTTCCTGTTGAGAATACAATGCGCCAGCCAAAACCAAAGCGCTCACATTCTTCGGATATTTATTAGTATAAAGTGTCGCAACCAAACCGCCAAAGCTATGCCCCAATATAATTGCTTTCTTTAAATGATATTTTTTATAAATCGAATTTATATCCTGAAAAGCTTCTTCAAAAGTAAACATTGCATTAGGATCTGCAGATCTTCCTTCGCCACGACGATCATAAGCAATAACATAAAAACCTAAATCAGCTAGATTTTGAGCTGTTGTTCCTTCAAATAAAGTTGCGTTGCCACTTGGGCCACCGTGAATAAAAATTATGGCTTTATTCTTTTCGTTTCCATAAGTTTTAATATAAAGGTTTTGTCCATTTGCAAAAAAGGATATCGATAAAATAAAAGCTACGAATAATGATTTCATCTATTCCAATTTATGATGATCGTCCATATCTTTTTGAAGATCTAAATTTCTAAAAGTAGGAGATGCAAATCCAAAACCTAAAACGGTCAAAAGTGTAACGCTTCCTCCAAAAATTACAGAAGTAACAGTTCCCATTAGTTTTGCGGTTGCACCACTTTCGAAAGCACCTAATTCGTTAGATGATCCAACAAAAATTGAATTTACTGCACCCACACGGCCACGCATGTGATCAGGAGTTTTAAGCTGTAAAATGGTTTGGCGAATCACTACTGAAATTCCGTCAGCCAATCCGCTTAAGAATAACGCAAAAACAGAAAGCCAGAATGAAGTTGAGAAACCAAATAAGATGATAGATAATCCAAAAACAAAAATGGCTGCCAAAAGTTTTTTTCCTGCATTTTTATATAAAGGAATATAGGCCGAAACGATCATGGTTATAAAAGCTCCAACAGCAGGCGCAGCTCTTAAGATTCCAAATCCTTCAGAACCCACTTTTAAAATATCTTGTGCAAAAACTGGCAGTAATGCTACCGCGCCTCCAAAAAGAACTGCAATCATATCAAGAGATAATGCGCCTAAAACAATTTTATTTTTGAAGACAAAAGTTAAACCTTCAGTTAAACTGTCTTTAATTGATTCTCCAATCTTTGGATTTATAATTGGTTTTGCACTGATTTGTGACAAAGCAATTAAAGAAAGAATTGAAAATCCGAAAACTAGACACATTGACCAATGAACGCCAATCCAGTTAATTGAAAATCCTGCTAATGCTGGTCCCATAACTGCTCCAATTTGCCAAACGGTGCTGCTCCAAGTAGCGGCATTTGGATATGCTTTTTTAGGAATAATAAGCGATAGAAGAGCAAAAATTGTTGGCCCAAGAAAAGCACGAACTAATCCGCCAAAAAATACTAAAGCGTAGATAGAATAAAGTATAACATTTGAAGACCAGCCTCCAACTACTTTTGGCCAAGTCAATAAAAATAATCCAAAACTGATCACAGAAAAGCCTAAAATGCATTTTACCAATAATCCTTTTTTCTCTTTTTGATCGACGATATGTCCAGCAAATAAAGCCATTCCGACCGCAGGAATTACTTCCATTAGACCAATAATTCCTAGAGAAAGCGGATTTTTGGTTAAGCTATAAACTTCCCATTCGATGACAATAAATTGCATTGACCAGGCAAAAACCATGGCAAAACGCAATAATAAAAACACGTTGAATTCTCTGTAACGAAGTGCCTGATAAGGATCAGGTTTGTTGGATTTAATCTCTTCCATCTGTTCTAATGTCTTTCAGCATAAGCTGAGTTGAAATGTTGCCGTTCCATTCATTTTCGGCAATTGTATACGCCAGCTGAAACGGATTTTGATTTTTTGCTATGTCTAATTTTTTTCCGAGTCCAAAGCCAATTGCGGCGATTCCATCAGAATTATTTTGTTTTACGAAAAGTCTTAAATGCTCTTCTTCTGCGCCTAAAGTTTTGGCGTAACCTGTATCTATAAGGTTTCGTGTCATAAAAACTGGCGTCATATTCTGCGGACCAAACGGTTCAAATTGTTTTAAAATGCGGATTAGTTTTGGAGTGATGTCTGAAAAATCAATTTCAGCATCAATTTCGATTTCTGGAGTTCGCATTTCGGGCTGAATGGTTTCTTGGACGCATTTCTCAAAAGCTTCTTTAAAAAGCTGATAATTCTCGGCTTTCAAAGTCATTCCTGCCGCGTACATGTGTCCTCCAAATTGCTCCAAATGTTCTGAACACGCATCTAGTGCATTGTAAACATCAAAACCTTTTACAGATCGGGCAGAAGCGGCGTATTTATCTCCACTTTTAGTAAAAACTAAAGTTGGACGGTAATACGTTTCGATTAATCTTGAAGCGACAATTCCGATAACGCCTTTGTGCCAGTCTTCTTGAAAAACAACAGTCGAAAAACGTTCTTCCTCGTTGTTTTGTAAAATCTGCTGAAATGCTTCTTTAGTGATCTTTTTATCTAAATCTTTTCGGTCTGCATTGTATTGTTCTATTTCTGAAGCAAATTGCTGTGCTTGCTCAAAGTTGAATTCAGTTAACAATTCAACGGCGTGATTTCCGTGTTTTATTCTTCCAGCAGCATTAATTCTTGGTGAAATAATAAAAACAACATCGGTAATATCGAGAACTTTCTTTTTGACTTGATGTGTTAAAGCTTTAATTCCGGGTCTCGGCTCGCTATTAATGACTTTCAAACCGAAGTAAGCCAATACACGATTTTCTCCAGTTATCGGAACAATATCTGCTGCAATAGCTGTAGCAACCAAATCAAGATACGGAACTAAATCTTCAATCGTTTCATTTCGATTTTGTCCTAAAGCTTGAATTAATTTAAAACCAACTCCGCAACCGCATAATTCATCGTATGGATATTGACAGTCTTCTCTTTTTGGATCTAAAACTGCAATAGCGTTCGGAAGAAATTCTCCAGGTCTGTGGTGATCACAGACAATAAAGTCAATATTTTTAGCTTTCGCGTAAGCGATATGATCAATTGATTTGATACCACAGTCAAGAGCGATAATTAGGGAAATTCCGTTATCGTCTGCATAATCAATTCCTTTATATGAAATTCCGTAACCTTCGTCGTAACGATCTGGAATGTAAGTAGCAATATTTGGATAATGTGATTTTAAATAGGAGGAAACCAAAGAAACAGCTGTTGTTCCGTCTACATCATAATCACCAAAAACTAGAATGTTTTCTTCGTTTTGAATGGCTTGTTCGATTCTAGCAACGGCTTTATCCATATCTTTCATCAAATACGGATCGTGAAGATGTTCTAATGATGGACGAAAGAAGTTTTTCGCATCTTCAAAAGTCTCAATTCCACGCTGAATTAACAGTGATGCTACAAAATCTTCTACATTTAATGCTTGCGCTAAATGTTTAATTTTTTCTTCAGAAGGTTTTGGTTTTAATGTCCAACGCATGGGTTGATTTAGATTTTAGATTTTAGACTTCAGATTTTTGAAATCGTTTAATCTGATTGGTAATTTTTTTGCCACTCCCGATAGCATCAGGATAAAAGATTTGAAAGGATTTTTAACCACAAATTACACAAATTTCCGCTAATTCAATTTGTGGGAATTTGTGTAATTTGTAGTTTACTTTTTTATTGCTTCATCTGTGGCGGGTTATTTCGGCAAATTTGACAAAGTTTTGAGAATGTTAGATTGGTGATTTTTGAAAAATCTAAAATCTGCAATCTAAATTCTAAAATATTATTTCGCTTCTAAAGCATTTCCTTCAAACTGAATTCCATCCCAACCTAAGTTGATGAAATTTCTAATGTTCTGGTGGTTCGTTCCGTTTGGATCTCCTAAAACTTCTTCGAAATAAAAAGCTCCGAAGCAAGCCAAAGTTTCTTCTTTACTTAAGTTTTGCAGTTTTGCGAAAGAAAACAATTTGCAAGAACCTGAATTTTCGCCCGCTGCATTATGTTGTGTTCCATTTTGAAAAGCAGTTGGAGTAAAGTTGTAATTTTCTTCGATTACTGCGATAGTTTCAGGAAATGTGATTTGTGTTGGAGTTTGTTTTACTTTTTCTAAAAAGGCTTGAATGCTCATGATTTGTTTTTTGTCTGTTTGATTTTTTTGCCACAGATTATATTGATTAAAATGATTTTTTTCGAAGCACTTTTTTAACCACACATTACACAAATTTCCGCTAATTAAATTTGTGCTAATTTGTGTAATTTGTGGTTACTATAATACTAAATCTGTGGCTGAAATAATTATTTATTCTTCATCATCCTTAGAAAACTTACTTTTCTTTGGTTCTTTTGTTATAGTTTTTCCGGCAACCACAACTACGATTTCTCCTCGTGGTGCTGTTTTTTCGAAATGTGCTAGAACTTCTTTTGCCGTTCCGCGTACATTTTCTTCATGTAATTTTGATAATTCTCTTGAAACGCAAACTTGTCTGTCTTCTCCAAAATATTGTACAAATTCAGCTAAAGTCTTAACGAGTTTATGCGGAGAAACGTATAAAATCATCGTTCTGGTTTCTTCGGCTAAAGCCAAAAAACGAGTCTGACGTCCTTTTTTATCAGGCAGAAAACCTTCAAAAACAAATTTGTCATTTGGCAGTCCGCTGTTTACCAATGCAGGAACAAAAGCCGTTGCGCCCGGAAGACATTCGACTTCAATTTTATTTTCGACACAGGCTCTTGTCAATAAAAATCCTGGATCTGAAATGGCCGGAGTTCCTGCGTCTGAAATTAAAGCGATAGTTTCGCCAGCTTTTAAACGTGCAATTAAATTTTCGGTCGTTTTATGTTCATTGTGCATATGATGGCTGTGCATGTGCGTGCCAATTTCAAAATGCTTCAATAATTTTCCGCTTGTGCGGGTATCTTCAGCCAAAATCAAATCGACTTCTTTCAAAACCCGAATGGCTCTAAAAGTCATGTCTTCAAGATTGCCAATTGGCGTTGGAACGATATATAATTTTGACATAGTTGTTTATTCGTAAAATGTAAAATGTGAGATGTGAAAATGTCTTTACGAGAATTTCTTTTCAATAATTCCCATAAAACGTTCTGCGTAATCGTCTTTTCCTTCCCAGTTATTGTAATCTGGTTTTACCATGTTTTCGATAAAATCTTTCGCTTCGCTATAAGAATCAAAAGTCATTAATTGGTTTAAAACACGACTGTAATCTTCTGTACTGTTTCCGAAAAGATTTTTAGTAAATGCAATTCTGTCATTCAAATCAATATGAAAACCTCTTGCCAATTTCTCATTCAAACTTACTGATTTTGGCTGTGCAGGAGTTTCAAGAATTGCAGTTTCAACTTTTTTCTCTTCTTTAAAATCATTAATAGAAGGCGTTTTCGCAGGAGGAACAGCTTCAAAACTATCTACTTTTACAAATTGTGCGTCGGCATAATTAATTCCGAAATCTTCAAATTGAATAGTTGGTTGTGATGGAACTTCCTTTTTTGGTTCTTCCTTAACTTCTTCAATAAATGGTTCCGTTTCCAATTCAAAAGCTGGTTTGAAATCTGGAATTGGTTTCAATTCATTTATAGTTGTGAACGAAAGATCATCAATAGCTTTTTCTGTTTCTTCAGCCTTTTCAGCAACTGGCTCAATAATTTCTTCAATAACTTGCTCTTCAATTTCCGCAGCGATTGGTTCAACAGTTTCTTCGATTGCTGGTTCTTCAATTTCGACGATTGGTTCAGCAGCTTCAACAATTTCTACTGGTTTTTCTTCTGAAATTTCAGGTTCATAAGATTCTTCAAGCGCAATAACTTTTTCTTCGGCTGGCGCTTCAAGTTCAATTATAGCAGGAATTGCCTCTTCTTCTTTTTCAAAAATGGTTTCCAATTCGGCTACAATATCGTTTTGCCCTATTGTTGGTTTTGCAGCGTCGAAATTCTCTTCTACAAATTTTAATACCGCTAATTTCTCATATAATTTCTGAGTTTCAAGGTACAATTGATTGATATCGGATTTGTTTTTAAGTTTCAAAATTCGATGTGCAATGCTGATTAAATCAGCTTCCAATTTTTTTTTCATAACTGTTGAAAATTATAGTGAATAAGGTATTTTAGTGTATTTGATGTCTGAATGTCTCTATTCTCAAGGAAATTCAAAAGATAATTTTTTATTTCTGTTAATACGCTTTCGCGAATCTAAGGTTTGGTAAAAATTTTCTACTTTTGAAAAAATGTAAAACAGTACATTTTTACATTAATTTATTGCCAGTACAAAGTAATAAAAACTATTCATTTTTAAAGGTAGAAAAATACAAAATGTTTCTCGAAAATACAGTAAATCACAAAGAACAATTTGGTTGGATTGAAGTTATTTGTGGATCAATGTTTTCGGGTAAAACCGAAGAGCTGATCCGAAGATTAAAACGCGCCCAATTTGCCAAACAAAGAGTCGAAATCTTTAAACCTGCTATTGATACCCGTTATCATGACGAAATGGTGGTGTCTCATGATGCCAACGAAATTCGTTCAACTCCCGTTCCTGCCGCTGCCAATATTATGATTTTAGCTCAAGGCTGCGATGTAATCGGTATTGATGAAGCGCAGTTTTTTGATGATGAAATTATTACGGTTTGCAACGATTTAGCAAATCAAGGAATTCGCGTAATTGTTGCAGGATTAGATATGGATTTTAAAGGAAATCCGTTTGGGCCAATGCCAGGACTTATGGCAACTGCCGAATATGTTACAAAGGTTCATGCCGTTTGTACCAGAACAGGAAATTTGGCAAATTACAGTTTTAGAAAAACCGATAATGATAAATTGGTTATGCTTGGAGAAACAGAAGAGTACGAACCACTTAGCCGTGCTGCGTATTTTAAAGCTATGAAAAAGAATCAAGAAAAATAGATTGTTTTACTTATTATAAGCCATGAAAAAAACATTTCAAAATATGAGAAAGTCTACTATTTTATTATTGCTATTAATGGGAATTGCAGTTGCCTTTGTGGTTTACTTTCAATTCTATCTCGCCAAAAATGAAAATGAGGTTAACACTGAAGTAGTAGAATTAATTGCAAAATATAATAAAAGCTGTCCGTTAAATATTCAGGAAGGTATTCGTTTAGACAGCGTAAGTCTTCATGAAGAAAAAACAGTTCAATACAATTTAACATTGCTGAACGTAAGTAAAGAAACTGCTGAGGCAGATGTAATTCAAGAAGAAATTAGAAAAAGTCTTTTAAGTACTGCAAAAGCAAATACGGGACTTCAGGTTTTCAGAGAAAATGATTACACTTTGAATTATAGTTACAGTGATAAAAAGAAAGATTTTTTATTTGATGTGAAGATTTTACCTGATCAATATAAATAAAATTAAAAGCAAAAAGAAACCCGGCAGAATTTTAAATTTGTCGGGTTTTTTATTTGTAAATATTAAATCTTCTTTCTCATTCTCGCAACCGGAATATCGAGCTGTTCGCGGTATTTTGCAATAGTTCTTCTCGCAATTGGATATCCTTTTTCTTTTAAGATTTCAGCCAATTGATCATCTGGAAGCGGTTTTCTCTTATCTTCTTCTTCAATCGTATTTTGAAGAATTTTTTTGATTTCAAGAGTCGAAACATCTTCTCCCTGATCATTTTTCATCGCTTCAGAGAAGAATTCTTTAATCAGTTTGGTTCCGTATGGCGTTTCTACATATTTGCTGTTTGCCACACGCGAAATGGTCGAAATGTCCAAACCAACCATATCTGCAATATCTTTTAAGATCATTGGTTTAAGTTTGGTTTCGTCGCCATCTAAGAAATATTCTTCTTGATAATGCATGATTGCATTCATTGTTACAAAAAGAGTTTCCTGACGCTGTCTAATGGCATCAATAAACCATTTAGCAGAATCTAATTTTTGCTTGATAAACTGAACCGCATCTTTCTGTGCAGTCGATTTGTCTTTAGATTCTTTATAAGTCTGCATCATTTCCTGATAATCTTTAGAAACGTGCAGGGAAGGAGCATTTCTTCCGTTTAAAGTCAATTCCAATTCGCCGTCCACAATTCTAATGGCAAAGTCGGGAACAATGTTTTCTGTTACTTTATTGTTTCCAGCAAAAGAACCGCCCGGTTTAGGGTTTAATCTTTCAATTTCGTGAATTGCTTTTTTAAGCTGTTCGTTAGAAACGCTATACTTCTGTAACAGTTTATCGTAATGTTTTTTCGTAAAAGCATCAAACTGATTTTCGATGATGTCAATCGCTAAATCAACATATTCAGTTGGTGTTTTATGTTTCAATTGGAGCAATAAACATTCCTGTAAATCACGCGCGCCAACTCCTGAAGGTTCAAGCTCATGAATTACGGTCAACATTTTTTCGACCATTGCTTCATCAGTATAAATTCCCTGAGTAAAAGCCATATCGTCTACAATGTCAGGAATACTTCTGCGGATGTAACCCATATCATCAATACTTCCAACAAGGAATTCAGCGATTTCGCGTTCTTCATCATTCAAAATAAAAGTATTCAGCTGATTGATTAAATCCTGATGAAAACTTATCGGAGCCGCAAAAGGAGTTTCGCGTTCCTCGTCATCACTGTAATTATTAACCTGAGTTTTGTAATCAGGCGTATCGTCGTCGCTTAAGTATTCGTCAATGTTAATATCGTCTGCTTCGATTCTGTCTGATTCTGCATCATCATAATCATCGTAGTCGTCATTAGCGTATTCATCAGCTTCGTATTCGTCTTCTTTACCTGCTTCCAGAGCCGGATTTTCGTTCATTTCTTCTAATAAACGCTGTTCAAAAGCTTGCGTAGGCAATTGAATTAACTTCATCAGCTGAATTTGCTGTGGAGATAATTTTTGGGATAATTTTAAATTTAAAAATTGCTTTAGCATATTTTGAGTTAAGAGTTATAAGTTATGAATTATGATTTTATACTCACGAATTAGTAACTTATAACAGTTAAATATTTCTCTTAAATGATTATGAGTTAAGATTTAACTCTTAACTCATAACTTATAATTTATAACTTTCTATTAAAATTCTGCACTTCCAGGAGTTCTTGGGAAAGGAATTACATCTCTAATGTTTGTCATTCCTGTTACAAACAATACTAAACGCTCAAATCCTAAACCAAAACCTGCGTGAGTTGCTGATCCAAATCTTCTGGTGTCTAAATACCAATATAATTCTTCTTTGTCGATTCCAAGTTTTTCCATTTTCTCAACTAGAACATCGTAACGCTCTTCTCTTTCAGAACCACCAACGATTTCTCCAATTCCAGGGAAAAGGATATCCATTGCACGAACTGTTTCTCTTTCTGGTTCTGTGTTGTCGTTCAAACGCATGTAAAACGCTTTAATGTTTGCTGGGTAATCGTATAAAATTACTGGGCATTTAAAGTGTTTTTCTACTAAATAACGCTCGTGTTCTGACTGTAAGTCAGCTCCCCATTCGTTGATTAAATATTGGAATTTCTTCTTTTTATTTGGAGTTGAATCTCTTAAAATGTCAATTGCCTCAGTATAAGAAACACGTTTGAAGTTGTTTTCTAAAACGAAGTTCAATTTCTCTAACAATGCCATTTCGCTTCTTTCAGCCTGTGGTTTTGATTTTTCTTCTTCCAAAAGTCTTCCTTCTAAGAATTTCAAATCATCCTGACAATTGTCTAAAGCATATTTAATTACGTACTGAATAAAATCTTCAGCCAAATCCATGTTGTCATCAAGGTCGTTGAAAGCAACTTCAGGCTCGATCATCCAGAACTCTGCCAAGTGACGAGAAGTATTTGAATTTTCTGCTCTAAAAGTTGGTCCAAAAGTATAAATCTGACCCAAGGCCATAGCAAAAGTTTCTCCTTCTAATTGTCCAGAAACTGTCAAGTTTGTATGTTTTCCAAAGAAATCTTTTTTGAAATCAATGTTTCCTTCTTCATTTTTTGGAAGATTATCCAATGGCAAAGAAGTTACTTGGAACATTTCACCAGCACCTTCAGCATCAGCTCCAGTGATAATTGGCGTGTTTACATAAACGAAACCTTTATCTTGGAAATATTTGTGAACTGCATAAGACAATACTGAACGCACACGCATAATCGCACCAAAAGCATTTGTACGTACACGCAAGTGAGCGTTTTCACGTAAAAATTCTAGAGAGTGCTTTTTGGGCTGCATTGGGAATTTCTCAGCATCAGAATCTCCAAGAATTTCCAATTTAGAAACCTGAATTTCATATTTCTGACCCGCACCTTTACTTTCAACTAAAGTTCCAATTACAGAAACCGCTGCTCCAGTTGTGATTCTTTTTAAAGTCTCTTCTGGTGTATTTTCAAAATCAACAACACATTGAATATTATTAATTGTAGAACCGTCATTCAAAGCGATGAACTGATTATTTCTAAAAGTTCTCACCCAACCTTTTGCATTCACTTCCTGTAACGTCGTCGTACTGTTTAATAAGTCTCTAACTTTTGTGTGTTTCATTTTTATATATAATTGATATTAAATAATATTCGTTTTGAACAACTGCAAATATAATCGATAATAATTAATTTTTGAAGCTGTTTCCCGCTCTTCGCTATATCTTTCTATTTTTAAAGAAAAAATAGAAAGGATGCTGCTTCGATCGGGGCTAGGGCATTTGGTTTCATGAGAACCAATTTGTCTTGTTTTGTATTATTTCAGAGATTATGTATGATTCCATAATTAAAATATAAAATCATCTCCAAAGAGTAACACAACTAAAATTGCTATTAATAACGAAATACAAAAAGCTTTACGGGTTTGGTTTTTTATTAAAAGATTGGATTTTTGTAAAATGAATTTTATTACAACTCCTCCAATCATTGTAAAAACAATAATAGATAAACAAAGAAATATAATGTGGATAAACATTACAAATCGTGCTAATCCATATTGCCCTTCAGCTAAACAATTACTGCTATATAAAAAGAGCAATGCAATTGTCGCAATTCTTCTTTTTAGTATTTTAGTTCGTGCCAATTAGTGAAATTCGTGTCTGAAAATTATTTTTCCAAACTCTCCAATTCCTCTTTCCTTGTTTTCTTTTTCTCGAAAGTTAAAACCAGTGAAGGTAATACAACCAAGTTAGCAAACATTGCAAAAACCAAAGTACAAGAAATTAATCCTCCTAAAGCAATTGTACCGCTGAAGCTTGATAATGTAAAAGTCGCAAAACCTAAAATCAAAACTACAGAAGTATAGAATGTGCTTACTCCCGTTTCTCTTAAAGCGCTGAAAACAGATTTTTTTACTTTTCCTTTATTTTGAATCAAGTCATGTTTGTATTTCGCCATAAACTGAATTGCATTATCAACCGAGATTCCGAATGCGATACTGAATACCAGAATCGTTGATGGTTTTAACGGAATTCCGAAATAACCCATTAATCCAGAAGTGATACAAAGCGGTAAAATATTCGTAATCAAAGAAGCTGCTACCATTTTGAACGAACGGAATAAATACAGCATCAAAATCGCAATTGTCAAAATCGCAAACAATAATGACTCGATTAAGTTGTGCGCCAAATACGTTGTTCCTTTTTGGAAAACCAACGCTTTTCCTGTAATCGTAACTTCATAACGGTCTTTCGGGAAAATCTCGTCAATTTTTTTGCGCAGTTTTCCTTCCACTTTTGCCATTTCATCCGTTCCAATATCTTTCATGAAAGTTGTGATTCTGGCATATTGTCCAGTTGAATCCACATACGCTTTCATTAAGTTTTCTTTGCTGTTTTTGGTTGCATTTTTAGCATAACCCAAAATAAAAGTCTGTTCTTGAGAAGTTGGCAATTGGTAATATTCAGGGTTTCCGTTATAGAAAGCCTGTTTTGCATATTTAACCAAGTTTACAACAGAAACAGGTTTTGCCAATTCTGGAATTTCAGAAATAGTATTCTGCAATTCATCCATTTTACGAATTGTCGAAGGCTTCATAACACCTTTTTTCTTTTTGGTGTCAATCATGATTTCAAGAGGCATTACACCATTGAATTCTTTTTCGTAAAATAAAATATCTTTAAAGAAAGAAGCTGTTTTTGGCATTTCGCCAATCAAACTTCCTGAAACTTTCATTTGTCTAACTCCATTCAAACTCACAAGAAACAGAACAGCGTAAATGCAATAAACAATTGTTTTCTTGCCTTTAACTATAGCGGTAACCGTATTTAAAAGTGTCGAAATGTAAGTTTTGTCTAAATGGTATAAATGTTTTGCTTTTGGCAACGGCATAAAACTGTAGATAATTGGCACGATAAAAAGTGTCAATGTATAAACAGAAAGCACGTTGATTGAAGTTACTAAACCGAACTCAAAAAGAAGTTCGTTTCCTGTAATCATCAAAGTTGCAAAACCAATTGCTGCGGTTAAATTGGTCATCAAAGTTGAAGATCCAATTTTTGAAATCACACGCTGTAAAGCTTTTGCCTGATTGTTGTGCAGTTTAATTTCCTGCTGATATTTATTAATTAGGAAAATACAGTTAGTAATTCCGATTACGATAATTAGCGGCGGAATAATAGCTGTTAAAATCGTGATTTTATAACCAAATAATCCAAGTGTTCCAAACGACCAAGTTACGCCGACAATTAAAATACAAATCGAAATAAAAGTAGCTCTGAACGAACGGAAGAAGAAAAAGAAAATCAAAGAAACCGTCAATAAAGACGCTCCAATGAAAAGTCCGATTTCGCCTTTCATGTTATCCGCATTGATCGTACGGATGTATGGCATTCCCGAAACTTTAAGGTCAATTCCAGTTGTTTTTTCGAATTTATCGATTTTCGGAACTAAATCATTTAAGATAAAAGTCTTTCTTTCAGCCGTATTTACCAGCGCTTTGTTCATGTAGATTGCAGAACGAACGCTACCGCTTTCTTTATTAAAAAGCAAACCTTCGTAAAAAGGCAGATTATGAAACAAATCATATTGTACGCTTTTTAAATAATTCGCGTCAAGCGCTTTGCTTTCGTCAATAAATGGCGCTAGGACAAATTTTTGATTTACCGTATCTTTTTCAAGTTTCTTTAAATCATTCAAAGAAATTACCAAGTCAACTTCTTTGGCTTTTTTCAAACCATTCATTAATTCGGTCCAAGCAGCATAATTTTTTGGCGTAAAGAACTTAGGATCTTTGAAACCAATAACAATCAGGTTTCCTTCCTCACCAAATTTGTCTAAGAATTTTTGATAATCTTTATTTGCAATATGATCTTTCGGAAGCAAGTTGGCTTCGGTATAAGTCATAGAAAGATTCTTCCACTGATAACCAAAGAAAAGAGTTAAAGCAGAAAGTATAACCAGAATCGTAATTCGGTTTTTAAGTATGATTCGGGCCAGTTTTTCCCAAAATCCAACTTGGACAGTGTTTTTCATAAAATCTTTAAAAATGGATGCAAATGTAGTGAAAAGTGCTCGAAATCATAAATATTCGAATCTATTTTACTTAACGTTAACACAAATTTGATAGTGCTGTTTTTGTCATAATTTGTCTTGTTTTATCTTTAAACCGTAAGGTTTTCCCATATTTGCAAACAATTTCAATTTTAAGAAAACTTAGATTAGATAGTTTTCTAAACGAAAAAGCCTCACACAGATTCAACAGATTGAATCAGATTCAGTAATTTTATTCGTGAATTTGACTTAAATATAAAACGACGCAAATGCAAGAAAACAATACAACAACTTTTATCTTTTTGGCAATTCTGTTGCTTTTAATTGTTATCATTTGTTTCATGGTTTATCAATTAATGCAAACCAAAAAGGCGAAAGAAGATGCAGAAAAAAGTTTTTATGCCTTAGAGTCAAAAGTCAACGATTTGCAATTGGAGAATTTGGAATCAAAACTGAATCCGCATTTGTTTAAGAATATTCTAAATTCGATTCAGTCGCATGCGTATCAGACTTATTTTGCTTTGGATAAACTGGCCAATGTTTTGGATTATATTTTGTACGAAAGCAAAAAGAAGTTTGTAACGGCCAAAGAAGAAATTGATTTTGCGATGAATTTAATCGAAATCAATAAAATTAAAATTAGTCCGCTTTTTGAACTTAAAGTCAAAACCAATATTAATCAGGAAGATAAATTGTATGATCAGCCTTTGCTGGCGCCTTTAATTTCGATTGATTTAATTGAAAATGCTTTTAAACATGCCGATCTTCAAAGTGCAGATGCTTTTATTTCGGTAGTTTTTGAGTTTAAAAATAATGCTTTTTTTATGACGGTTTCCAATAAAATCTCCGATAAAAAAGTATTGAAAAAGGAACGAAGCGGTTTTGGACACGCAACACTTGAGCACCGTCTTCGTATTATTTATAAAAATAATTTTAAACTCGATAAGTTTATAGAAAACGATGTCTATATTGCTCATCTAAAAATTGATTTACTTGAATACAAAACTGAAATGCTTGCTTCTGGACGATGAAATTCCGGGATTAACGTATCTTAAAATGCTTTGCGAACAGATTCCAGAATTGGAAATCGTGAAAACATTTAATAATCCTGAAAAACTTTTGTCTGATATTCCTGATTTAGATTTTGATCTGCTGATTTCGGATATTGAAATGCCTGGAATTGACGGGTTGCATCTGGCAGAAAAACTGCAGGACAAATTGGTGATTTTTTGTACGGCCTATAAAGAGTATGCGGCTGAAGCGTTTAATATAGATGCTGTAGATTATATTACAAAACCTGTAAAATTAGAACGTTTGCAAAAAGCCATCACAAAGGCTTTTGAGCGTTTTGAGAAATCAAATTCTGATAAAAAGTTTATACAGCTCAACACTGATAAAGGAAAAACGTTATTGTATTTTAATACAATTCAATACATAAAAACGGCTGCGAGTGATAGTCGCGATAAAACGGTTCTGCTTACTGATGGCAGTTTTTTGAATTTAAAAAATGTAAAATTCGACACGCTATTAAACGAATTGCCCGATGCTGATTTCTGCCGAATCAATAAAAAAGAAATTGTAGCGGTGAAGGCAATAAAGTTTTTTAATCATAATGAAATTGTGCTTCATCATTTGGAAGAAACTAATAAAAATACAGCTTTAATTTTAAGTGAAACGTATCGTTCTGATTTTTTGAAAAAGGTAAAATTATAACTTATTACAAAGTTTTTCCGACTTGTTACATACATTGAAAATTAGCAGGAAATTTGCTTTTTCACTTAAAACTCAGTTCTGATATTTGCTGCAATAAATCTAAAGAACGAGTTATGAATAACATTAAGAACTCTCTATTCTACATAACAATTATTGGTGGTTTTACAGCGCTGATATATTGGGTAATTTCAAAAGGCGCCGCATTAGAAGTGGGGCGAAATATTGTAAAGAAAAGTGTTGAAAGCAACCATTGGAAAGACTTTCTTCATTCTATGGTCGATAACCTGCAGCATCCTTTGGCCATTTTATTGGCGCAGATTGTTACCATTATTTTAGTTGCACGTTTATTTGGATGGTTTTTTAGAAAAATAGGACAACCGTCTGTAATTGGCGAAATGATTGCGGGAATTGTGTTGGGGCCATCTTTGGTCGGAATGTATTTTCCGGAGTTTTCAGCGGCTTTATTTCCAAAAGAATCTTTAGGCAATCTACAGTTTTTAAGCCAAATTGGTTTAATCCTTTTTATGTTTGTTATCGGAATGGAATTGGATTTAAAAGTGCTGAAAAATAAGGCGCATGATGCAGTTGTCATTAGTCACGCTAGTATTGTAATTCCGTTTGCTTTAGGATTATCATTGGCATATTTTATTTACGAAATCTATGCTCCAATGGGAGTTGAATTTTCTTCTTTCGGATTGTTTATGGGTATTGCCATGAGTATCACAGCTTTTCCTGTTTTAGCTAGAATAGTTCAAGAACGTGGCATGCAGAAAACTAAACTCGGGACTATTGCCATTACTTGTGCCGCTGCAGACGATATTACGGCTTGGTGTATCTTGGCAGTTGTTATTGCCATTGTAAAAGCAGGTTCACTTTCAAGCTCATTGTATGTAATTGGAATGGCGATTTTGTATGTCATTATAATGCTTAAAATTGTTCGTCCATTCTTAAAAAGAGTAGGAGATTTGAATGCAACACGCGAAAGTTTGAACAAACCTGTTGTTGCGATTTTCTTTATTACGCTTTTAATTTCTGCTTATGCGTCAGAATTAATCGGAATTCACGCTTTGTTTGGGGCTTTTTTAGCGGGAGCAATTATGCCAGAAAACAACAAATTCAGAAACATATTTATTGAAAAAGTTGAAGACGTTTCGATTATTGTGCTATTGCCATTGTTTTTCGTATTTACAGGTTTACGTACCCAAATCGGATTATTGAATGATCCTGAATTATGGAAAATTACCGGTCTGATTATTTTAGTTGCCGTAGTTGGAAAATTCTTCGGAAGCGCGTTGGCAGCAAAATTCATGGGGCAAAACTGGAAAGACAGTTTGTCGATTGGTGCTTTGATGAATACTAGAGGTTTGATGGAATTGGTGGTCTTGAATATTGGTTATGATCTAGGGGTATTGTCAACAGAGATTTTTACTATGATGGTCATTATGGCTTTGGTGACCACTTTTATGACAGGTCCGGCATTAGATTTTATCGGATTTATTTTTAAAGATAAAACTACGGCAGTTCCAGAAGAAATTGGAACTAAAAGCAAGTATAAAATTCTGCTTTCGTTTGCAACTCCAGAAAAGGGAAAAAAATTGCTTCAAATTGCCAATAGTTTAGTTAAAAAGCAAGGTGATAATTCTATTGTAACCGCAATGCATTTGTCTTTAAGTACAGAAGTGCATTCTTTTGACATTAAAGAACATGAACGCAAAATGTTGGTTCCTGTAATTGAAGAGTCACAGCGTCTGAATCAGAATGTGGTGAGTTTGTTTAAAGTTTCTAATGATATTGATTCGGATATTATTGATACCGCAAATCAAGGAGAGTATGATTTACTTTTGATTGGTTTAGGGCAATCTATTTTTGACGGAACGCTGCTTGGAAAAATTCTTGGGTTTACAACCAGAATTGTAAATCCAGACCGTTTGATTGATAAGTTTACAGGAAAAGAAGGATTGTTTGAGAATTCTCCATTTGATGAAAGAACACGACATATTATTGCTAAAGCAAAAATGCCAGTTGGAATTTTCATCGAAAAAAATCTAGAAGAGGTTAATCAAGTTTTGATACCTGTTTTTAATAAAGAAGATGCTTTTTTAATTGATTATGCTAAAAAACTAATCAATAACAACGGTTCTCAGATTACCGTTTTAGATGCTGGTGGAGAAGTGAGAAATACAAGAGAAATTCAAGAAACCATTCGTTCTATTGAGCAGATTGCCCCAAATCATATCATGGTTATGAATGACAGAACCTTGAAGAAAGAGTTTTTAGAAAGCCAAGATTTGATGATTATCAGTCTAGAAAGCTGGAAAAAACTAATAGAATCTCAAAGTATTTGGCTAAATAATTCTCCATCAGTTTTGATTCTTAAACCATAAACTTTTTGAAATTCCAAAAAATTAAAATCCCAAATTCCAATTTTACTTATTGGGGTTTGGGATTTTTTTTTTAGCCACGAATTCACGAATTTTAATGAATTTCTTTACGCTGTACTTGTCGATAAATCGCACAAATTTACGCAGATTGCTAGCGGAAATTCGTGAAATTCATCGGTAAAATTTTTGTAAAGTTTTAGTGGGTAAATTTGTGAATTCGTGGCGAAAAAAAATGAATTTTAAAATTAAAGTCCCAGGTCAAGAACATAAGAAATCTTAACTGCAATATTATCCTCAAATCTCATTAACTGATTTGGACCATATCTATAGAATCCGCCCAAACCAAAACCTTTAAAGATTCGGTTCAATTCTAATCCCGATTCAAAATAACCTTTGTCAAGCGTTTTGTATGCTGGACCAACATGCTGTTCTGGTTTTTCCATGTTTCCCCAAGCCATTCTAGTAACTAAAACCAGTGACGGGCGAACTTGTTTCATAATTTTGATTCGGTCAAAACCATGTTTAATTTGAAACATTAAATATTGGCTCGAGAAGAACTCGTTAAAAAACATGGTTTCAAAAGCATTTCTTCCCGCAAAAGTGATACGCTGCACAACAGTTTCTTTTGTTAAGTTGTTTGGTGCTGTATTGTACAAATGCGTAATAGGCACATCTCCCATTGCCAAACCTCCCTGTAAAAGTAAACTTGTTTTCTGACGGTTTAGGTACTGTTTTTCGTATTCGGCCTTAAAATCTATTTTGCTAAAAGTAAAATCATTGTCAAAAACATTTGGCAAAGATTGTGTGTATTGGAAAGTAAACCTCGGAAATTTTTTATCGCTTTCAGTTCTTCCAGTTGGAGTTTGCATATAATTGCTAAATGGCGCCCAAACAATAGAAAGCATTGCCGTGGTCATGGTATAATTAGAATACAGTTTTCCGTTTAGGTTATAGAGATAATCAAATTTTGGTTCAATATAATTTCTCGAAAGTTCTAAAACAGCCTCGGTTTTCGGAATAAATTTGGTTTGAATATTGGTACGCCATCCTATATACTCGTAAAAGGTACTAATATTTATTGGGCGCGGATCATAAATTTTAAAAACACGTTTGTCAACAGAAAAAACAGTACTTGCAATTTCTCGTACATCGTCAGTATAATAACCGTTGAACCAAGTGTTGGTGTGTTTGTCTAATAAAACGCCACCGCCGACACTATATTTAAAAACACCATCTTTTGTTCCGTAAGCGCCGTAGCCTTCAACACGGAAAAATTTAGATAAACGATCATTTGTAATGCCGCCTACACCAAGACGAAAACCTTCATAATTATTATAACTGATGATTTTTTTCAGATCCAAATCGACAGGGCCAATCGGATAAAAACCATTAATGATTTTTCGGCCAATTCCTAAACGTTTTTCAATTCTATTTCGAACAGAAAGGCTGTCGAGCAATAAATAGGTTTTTTGGCTTTTTAAATCGAGATTTTCTTTGCGGTATGCTTCCCAGAAACTTTCAGGTTTTTTGGCCGCATCGTCTTTAATTTCGATATAAAGCGACGGGTTTTTTATTGGAGTGTCTGTATTTACTCGAATATCAAAACTATTGCTTTCAGAAAGCAGATAGGTGAAATCTGAGGCTACTTTTTTTCTTCGTTCTAAATTCTCTTCAACATCTCCGTCAAATTGAATCGTACCGCCAAGAATACGAATATCGTCATCATTTTTTCCTTTTACGATTTTAAAAGTAGTGTTGCTCTGAAACCAGATTTTTTCTTTCGGAATATATTCAAATTCATGAATGCCGCTAATGTCCAAAACGCCTTTAATTCGCATTACTGCTTTCGCGATAGCGTAATTTTCTTTATCAATATACAAAACCCCTTCCAGTCCAGAAGCTCTGTGTTTTGATTTGTTTTTAAAATAAATCATGTATGTGTCACGGCCTCTTATGCTAACGGTGTCTAATAATTTATAATTATAACTTGAAGGAGCATTTTTAGAAATCGGATTTTCGTACTTGGTTTCAAATAATTCGTATTTAGGATCGTAAATCGAAATAGATTGGAGGTTGAAGGCCAGAACTTCATAAATCGGCTGTTTAAAGCCAGCGATTTTTGTGCCTAGAACCGTTTCTTTTAGTTTGTTATTTCCAAACTGATATTGAGAAACTTTTTCAGTTTGAAATAAATGCTGTTTGCTTACAATTTCTTTAAACTTATAATCAGAAGAATCAATGTTTATGATTCTTTTGTTTAAATCTTTATAAGCGGCTGTTGTGTCAATACGGCCGTCAATTGAATCCGGATTGGCGGTTACGATAAGTTTGTTATAGGTTTTATATTCAAAATTATTGAGCTTTTTCTGCGGATCGTTTGTCGATTTATTAGCAATAACTTTTTTAATAATCGTTAAGGCGGGGTTTTCATTAGAAACAACTACTTCTTTTAAATCATCGGTCTGCTGTAAAAGTGAAATCGAATAAAAGGTTTTGCTGTTGATTAAAGCAATAGTTTTCGACTGAAAACCTATATAAGAAACTGTAAGTGATGTCGCAGAAGAACTGATTTTAAAAATAAATTTTCCGTCAACATCTGTAATTGTGTTATTGTTTTCTGAGGTGGTAATGGTGGCAAACGGAAGAGGTTTGTTGTTTGAATCGGTTACGATTCCGTTTATTTGAATTTGCGCCTGAAGAGTAAGCGTAAAAAACAAAGTCAAAAAACAAAATAGCTTCATACAGAATGATATAGTTTCAAAAACGAAAAGAAATTAATTTTCGTATGCAAAAATAGCAATAAAAAAATCCGTCTAGTGCAATAAACCAGACGGATTTTTTATTTTATAATCAAAACTTACTTATACTTTCATGATTTCAGCTTCTTTTGCAGCCAATAACTCATCAATTTTTTTAATGTAAGCATTTGTTAAGTTCTGAACTTCTTCTTCTGCAGATTTACAGATATCTTCTGAAGTTCCTTCTTTTTCCAATTTTTTGATATCAGTATTAGCATCTTTACGAGAATTGCGGATACCAATTTTAGCATCTTCAGCTTCAGCTTTTGCTTGTTTTGCTAAATCACGACGACGCTCTTCTGTCAAAGGCGGTACACTGATGATGATAACGTCTCCGTTATTCATTGGGTTAAAACCAATGTTAGCGACTAAGATTGCTTTTTCAATAACAGAAAGCATATTTTTTTCAAATGGCTGTAATGTAATTGTTCTAGCATCTGGAACGCTAATTTTAGATACTTGAGAAAGCGGTGTTGCAGATCCGTAATAATCTACAAAAACACCTCCAAGCATAGCTGGAGAAGCTTTTCCTGCACGAATATTAAGAAATTCTTTCTCTAAGTGTGCAATAGTACCATTCATTGATTCCTCAGTACTTTCTAAAATAAAATCTATTTCTTCAGTCATTTTGTTTAGATTTTTAGATTCTTAGAAGATTAGATTTAATTTCTTCTAATTTACGAACTAATGTTATTTTGTTTTTTTGATTGCCTTAAGGTTGAGAAGAATTTAGAAAATCTAAAATTCTATTAATCTAAGCAGTCTATATGTTTACTACAGTTCCTATGTTTTCTCCGTCGCAGATTTTCAATAAGTTTCCAATTTTGTTCATATCAAAAACTACGATAGGCAATTTGTTTTCTTGGCTTAAGGTAAATGCAGTAGTATCCATTACATTTAATCCTTTTTTGATTACATCGTCAAACGAAATAAAATCAAATTTTACTGCAGAAGCATTTTTTTCTGGGTCAGAATCGTAAACACCGTCAACACGAGTACCTTTAAGGATAACATCAGCATTGATTTCTATACCTCTTAAAACGGCAGCAGTATCAGTTGTGAAATATGGATTTCCGGTTCCAGCACCAAAAATTACGATTCTTCCTTTTTCAAGGTGGCGGTCAGCTCTTCTTTTGATATATGGTTCTGCAATAGATTCCATTTTCAAAGCCGTCTGCAGACGTGTTTTCATTCCTTTATCTTCAAGAGCGCCTTGTAATGCCATTCCGTTAATTACAGTTGCAAGCATTCCCATGTAATCGCCTTGAACTCTGTCCATTCCTGAGCTTGCTCCTGCAACGCCTCTAAATATATTTCCTCCTCCAATAACAATTGCAATTTCTACTCCTTTGTCGTGAATTTGCTTAATTTCATCTGCATATTCGGCTAATCTTTTTGGGTCTATACCATATTGTAAATCACCCATTAGCGCTTCGCCGCTAAGTTTTAGAAGAATTCTTTTATATTTCATGTGTGTGTCGCGTTAATTTGTGCAAATATAGACATATTCTGATTTTTAAAAATAATGTTTGCAAAATTATTTTAAGAAGCTTGAATTAATTAAAATTTTTAATTTTGTAGGAAAATACAATATTTATAAAAATTTAGATCACTAAAAAAAATATCAAATGAAATTCTTAAATGAATATAGTAAAATTGAAGACGAAGGATTTATTAATAATTTTAAAGATGAAGATTTAAGTAATTTAATAAATGAATTGTGTGAATATTGGTTTAAGCATGAGAAATCTGGGAATTCAATGTATTCAAATCCAATTTGGTATTCTTTTGAACATAAGATTTGGAGATTAGGAGAAGATTTGAGGCTTCTTTTAAAGAAGAAAAAGAGCTTTAAAAAATCAATATTAATTCAAAATACAATTATTGATATTCTGAAAAATGATAAATATGGCAAAGGAAGACAAACTTTTGCATTATTGATTGGCGAATTGAAATGTAATTTAACTAAAGATGATATTAAAATGCTTTTAAATGATAGAGATGTTTATGGCCATTTAATTATTTCTTTAAGAAAATTGAAGATTAAAGGTTTTGAAGAAAAAATGAAAATCATTATAAATTCTGAAAAAGGTTGGATAAAGGCAGAAGCTAAAAAGTATTTAGATAAGTCAGCTTCTTGGTAAAATTATCAATAATGTGATAAATGTCATTTCCTCCGTCTTCCTAAAATTCGTATTTTTATTGTATCCTAAAAATGAAATAAATATGAAAAGCATCGTAGCCAAATCATTATTCAATAGTCATCCTTATGTTGAATATAGAAAAATAGTAACCGATTTATTGTCTGAAGGAAAATCAACTGGAAGCGAACAATCAGAAAGTCTTACCAATTATTCTAAATTGAATGAAGCCAGAATGAATAGGCTGGAAAAAACGATAACCATTTCAGATTCTGTCGCAGAGAAACTTCAAAACTTAGATAATCATTATATCTGGCTGGTACTTTCTGAAGGTTGGTGCGGAGACGCGGCGCAGATACTTCCAATTTTAAATAAAATGGCTTTGGCTTCTCATAAAAAGATCGATTTGAAAATTGCATTTCGCGATGAAAATGACGATTTGATGAGCCATTATTTGACCAACGGAGGAAGAGCAATTCCAAAAATAATTGTGATTTGTAAAGAAGCAGGAATTGTACGCGCTGATTGGGGACCAAGACCAAAAGGAGCAACCGAATTAATGGAAAAACATAAAAGAGAAGTTGGCGCTATCGACGAAAAAATAAAAACCGATTTGCAGTTATGGTATCTGGCAGATAAAGGAATTTCGGTTCAGGAAGAATTGGTCGAAATTATGGAAAATATCAAGTATAATCGCCTTTAATCGGATTAATGTGTTGATAAACAGATGATTTGTTAATAAAATTGTCTTAAAGTCTTTTTGACTTCGATAGAATTTTGTAACTTAGTAAAACTAATCCCACATCTATTATAGCTTTCAGATTTACTCTTTTTATTGGTGTTGATTTAATGTTTAACAATTAAAAAGTACACTATTATGAAAAAGTTATTCGAAAGATTTTATGATTTCTTTTCTACATTTTTATTTGGAGGGAAGAATGTGCCTCACTATTAATTTGAGATGAGTATGGAACAACATTACTTGTTTTAGGAGCTTGGCACATTACTTTCAAAAATATGTAATGTGCTTTTTTGTTTTAGTTATTTAAAGCTTTCTTCAAATAAAGTAATATCAATCGCATTTTTTACGTCGTAATCGCCAATTTTAGTTCGGCGTAAAACGGTTAAGTGCGAACCTGAATTCATGGCTTTTCCAAAATCGTAAGCAAGAGAACGAATATATGTTCCTTTAGAGCAAACTACTCTAAAATCTACTTCTGGCAATGCAATTCTTGTAATTTCAAATTCGTGAATAGTAGTTTTTCTGCTTTCAATTTCTATAGATTCTCCTGCACGCGCATGTTCGTACAAACGGACTCCGTCTTTTTTAATAGCAGAAAAAATGGGCGGTTTCTGATCTATTTCGCCTAAAAACTGTTTTACAGTTTCATGAATCAAAGCTTCATCAATATGTTCTGTTGGAAAAGTCTGATCGATTTCAGTTTCCAGATCATAAGATGGAGTAGTGGCTCCAATGTAAAATGTTCCTGTATATTCTTTTGCCTGACCTTGAAGTTCGGCTATTCTTTTAGTAAATTTTCCAGTGCAGATTAATAAAAGCCCAGTCGCTAAAGGATCTAAAGTTCCAGCATGGCCAATTTTGAACTTTTTAGGAAGTCCAACTTTATTAATTAAAAGGTATTTTAATTTATTGACAGCTTGAAATGAACTCCATTTTAAAGGTTTGTCAATCAATAAAACTTGTCCTTCTAAATATTCTTCAGGTGTCATTATATAATCGTAAGCGGATGAATGAAAAAGTGAATCAACAATAAAATGATTCCAGCAATGATTCGGTAATAACCAAAAACTTTAAATCCGTTTTTAGTCAAAAATCCGATGAAAGTTTTAATTGCTAATAATGCTACCGCAAAAGCAACAATATTACCAATTACCAACATGTTTACTTGGTCGTGAGACAATTCAAAACCTGCTTTGTAATAATCATAGCATTTTTTTGCAGTTGCTCCTAACATAGTTGGAACCGCTAAGAAAAATGAAAATTCTGCTGCAGAAGTTCTAGTCAGTTTTTGAGCCATACCTCCAACAATACTTGCACCGCTTCGAGAAACTCCAGGAATCATGGCAAGACATTGAAATAAACCAATTTTTAAAGCTTTGGCATACGTGATTTCAGTTGAAACTTCTGGATCGTTTGGTTTGTTAAACCATTCGTCTACTTTTAATAAAATTAGACCTCCAATTAGAAGTGAAATAGCAACTGTAACAGGATTTTCTAGTAAATCGTCAATAAAATCGCTTAATAATAATCCTAAAACAACTGCAGGAATAAAAGCGACTAAAAGTTTAAAGTAGAAATCAAAAGTTTGAAAGAAACGTTTGAAGTATAAAATTACAACCGAAAGTATTGCGCCAAGCTGAATTACAATGGTAAAAAGTTTAGTGAAATCGTCATGAGCGATTCCGAAAAAAGAAGAAGCAATAATCATATGTCCTGTAGAAGAAACAGGCAAAAATTCTGTAATTCCTTCAATAATGGCAAGAACAATAGCTTGTAATGTGTTCATTTAGAATTTTAGATTTTAGATTTTAGATTTTAGATTTGTCACCCTGAGCGAAGTCGAAAGGCATTCTGATTAAAAATCTATAAACCTATATTATTTAGATTTTTTGAAGATAGAATATATCGTGATTCCAAAACCGATTAAAACAGTCGTTGGTGCTAAACGAATACGTCTAAAGCTGAAAATGTCTTCATTAAAAACATTTGGATCTTTACTTCCTCCACCAGACATTAAAATAAATCCTAGAGCAATTACAGCAATACCAATCAATAAAATTTTATAATTGATGCCGTCAAAAAGGAATTCCTGTTTTTGAACTTGTTGTTCTTCTTTATTATTGTTGTTTTTCATTTTTATCTGTTTGTCAGCCTGAGCAAAGTCGAAGGCATTTTTTTTAAAATCTAAAATCTGCAATCTAAAATCTGCAATCTAAAATCTACAATCTACAATTAGTAAAGATCGTCAGTTCTTAAATTCAAGAAACGTTGCGTTGCAAAATGCGTGCTTACCCAAGTAATTAGAACTCCTAATCCGAAAACAGCAACTAAAACCAAACCAGTTAAAATTTTGTCCTCTAGAATTCCTAAACCAGGGAAATTAGTATCTACATATAGTAAAAGTGCAATTAAAGCAATAATAGCTAAACTAGCACCAAGCATTCCAAGTTTTACGCTTCGCATTACAAAAGGTTTACGGATAAACGCTTTTGTAGCTCCAACCATTTGCATGGTTTTGATAATAAAACGATTTGAATGTATAGATAAACGCAATGAACTATTGATTAATAAAACTGCAATTACTGTCAAGAAACCGCTAATAATCAGAATCCACATACTTACTTTTCTGATGTTGTCATTTACTAGATTTACCAATTGTTTGTCATAAACAATATCTGAAATCATAGCATTTTTGCGGAAACGGTTTTCGATTTTTACGATACTGTCTCTTTCTACATAATCTGCTTTTAAGTGAATGTCGTATGAATTCAATAACGGATTTTCTCCCAAAAACGTTAAGAAATCTTCTCCGATAATATCAGTGTGTTCTTTTGCCGCTTTTTCTTTCGTTACATAAACAAAAGATTTAGCAAAAGGCGCTCTTTTAAGTTCTGTATTAAATGCTTTGATAATGCTGTCATTTGCTTCATTTTTGAAGAAAACTGTCATAGCGATTTTTTCTTTAAAATCGTCAGCCAATTGTTTAGAATTAATGATGAATAATCCTAGCACTCCCAAAAGGAATAAAACCAAGAATACACTTAATACTACCGAAAAATAAGAGGAAATTAACCTGCGCTTTTGAAATTTATCAAAGTTAGAACTCATAGATACTTAAATTATGTGGTAAAAATAATAAAGAATTTCTTTATTTAAAGTTAATAACAAACTTTTATACTTAAAAGTACGATTTAAATATAGAAAAGAAGTTTTATTTGATGCAAAGTGTTACATGAATAATTAAAGCAAAGAACGCAAAGTTTTGCTTAAGGTCCGCAAAGTAAAAAGTTTGCCACAGATTAAAAAGATTAAAAAGATTAAAAAGATTAAAAATTGATTTTTAAGTCTGCTTAAATTCTTTAATATGTGGCAAAAAAAGAATCTAAGTACATATTTTTAATCGTAATAATTCGTGTTTTTACTTAACCCTAAACAAGTAATTCATTATTTTATTTGTTTGCCAATGAAATAGCTTTGCTACAAACAACAATAAATGTAAATTTGCGGCTAAATTAATTTAGTGAAAAGCTTAGAGCCTTAGTAACTTAGAATCTTAGTCACTTAGAAATGAAGTACAATCCAAACGAAATTGAAGCCAAATGGCAAAAATATTGGGCAGAAAATCAAACTTTTGCAGCAAAAAATAACTCCGAAAAACCGAAACATTATGTTCTCGACATGTTTCCTTATCCGTCTGGAGCAGGATTACACGTAGGGCATCCACTGGGTTATATTGCTTCAGATGTGTATTCTCGTTTCAAAAGACATCAAGGTTTCAATGTTTTGCATCCAATGGGTTACGATAGTTTCGGATTACCTGCAGAACAGTATGCGATTCAGACAGGACAACGTCCAGAAGATACAACACGTGTAAATATTGACGGTGGAGTAGATAAGGAAGGAAAACAAATTGCGGGTTACAGAAAACAATTAGATAAAATCGGATTCTCATTTGACTGGGCTCGTGAAGTGCGTACGTCAAATCCAGATTATTACAAACATACACAATGGATTTTTATCCAGCTGTTCAATTCTTGGTACAATAAAAATACAGACAAAGCAGAAGATATTTCAACTTTAATTTCATTTTTTGAAAAAGAAGGAAATGCAAATGTAAATGCCGTTTCTGATGATAATATTGCAGTTTTTTCGTCAAGCGAATGGAATGCATTTTCTAAAGATGAGCAAGAAAAAATCCTTTTGCAATATAGATTGACGTATTTGGCAGAAACCGAAGTAAACTGGTGTCCAGGCTTAGGAACTGTTTTGGCAAATGACGAAATTGTAAATGGAGTTTCAGAACGTGGAGGCTTTCCTGTTATAAGAAAAAAAATGACACAATGGAGTATGCGAATTTCTGCTTATGCCGAACGCTTGCTTGAAGGTCTAAACGATATCGATTGGAGTGAGTCTATCAAAGAATCTCAAAGAAACTGGATTGGGAAATCGGTTGGTGCCTTGGTAACTTTTAATGTGAAAGATCATGACGAAGTAATTGAAGTTTTCACCACTCGTCCTGATACAATTTTTGGAGTAACTTTTATGACTTTGGCTCCAGAACATGATTTGGTTGCTAAAATTACAACTCCAGAACAAAAAGCAGAAGTTGAAGCGTACATCGAAAAAACAGCAAAACGTTCAGAACGTGAGCGTATGGCTGATGTAAAAACCATTTCTGGTGCATTTACAGGAGCTTATGCTGAACATCCTTTTACAAAAGAGCCAATTCCGGTTTGGATTGGTGATTATGTTTTGGCTGGTTACGGAACTGGTGCTGTAATGGCGGTTCCTTGCGGAGACGAAAGAGATTACGCTTTTGCGAATTTCTTTAAAGGTCAAAACGGAATGCAGGAAATCAAAAATATTTTCGCAAATGTTGATATTTCTGAAGCGGCTTACGGATCAAAAGACAACGTTGAAATCGCAAATTCTGACTTCTTAAACGGATTAAATTATAAAGAAGGTACTAAAAAAGCAATTGCTAAATTAGAAGAAATCGGTCAAGGAAAAGGTAAAACAAATTACCGTCTGCGTGATGCTGTTTTCTCTCGTCAGCGTTATTGGGGAGAACCATTCCCAGTTTATTATGTGAATGGATTGCCAAAAATGATCGAGACGCAGCATTTGCCAATTATTCTTCCAGAAGTAGAAAAGTATTTGCCAACTGAAGACGGTTTGCCTCCATTAGGAAATGCAGCAGTTTGGGCTTGGGATACAAAACAAAATAAAGTTGTTGCAACTGATTTAGTTGATAATGTTTCAATTTTTCCTTTAGAATTGAACACAATGCCAGGTTGGGCGGGAAGTTCATGGTATTGGATGCGTTATATGGACGCACACAATGAAAATGAATTTGCGTCTAAAGAAGCTTTAGCTTACTGGGAAAATGTAGATTTATACATTGGAGGAAGCGAACATGCAACAGGACACTTGTTGTATTCTCGTTTCTGGAATAAATTCTTAAAAGACAAGGGTTTTGCTCCAACCGAAGAACCATTCAAAAAACTGATCAATCAGGGAATGATTTTAGGTACAACGGCTTATGTTTACAGATTAGAAGGAACAAATACTTTTGTGTCTAAAAATAAAATTGAAGGTCAAAATGTACAGCCAATTCGTGTTGATGTTCATTTTGTTAATTCTTCTGACGAATTAAATATCGAAAAGTTCAAAGCTTGGAGAGAAGATTTCAATACTGCGGAATTTATTTTTGACGAAAACGGAAAATACATTGTAGGTCGTGAAGTAGAAAAAATGTCTAAATCATACTACAACGTAGTAACTCCAGATGATATCTGTGCAGAATATGGTGCTGATACATTACGTTTATACGAAATGTTCTTAGGTCCGTTAGAGCAGGCAAAACCTTGGAATACTGCTGGTATTTCGGGAGTTTTTGGTTTCTTGAAAAAATTATGGAGATTGTATTTTGATGATAATGGTTTAATCGTAAACAACGACGAACCAATAAAAGACAACTTGAAATCGTTACACAAAACAATCAAAAAAGTAGCAGAAGATATCGAGAATTTCTCTTTCAATACTTCGGTTTCTCAATTTATGATTTGTGTGAATGAATTGTCTTCTCAAAACTGTCATTCAAGAGCGATTTTAGAGCCATTAGCGATTTTAGTTTCGCCTTATGCGCCTCATATTGCTGAAGAATTATGGTCACAGTTAGGACATACGACTTCAATTTCTGAAGTTGCGTTCCCAATTTTTGAGGAAAAACATTTAGTTGAAACTAATAAAGAATATCCAGTTTCGTTCAACGGAAAAATGCGTTTCACAATCGAATTGCCTTTGGATTTAACCAAAGAACAAATCGAAGAAATCGTTATGAAAGACGAAAGAACTCAAAAACACTTGGACGGAAGAACGCCGAATAAAGTGATTATCGTTCCTGGAAAAATCATCAATTTGGTAGGATAACCAAATTAATTTTCAATATAAAAATTCCAAATTCCAATTTTACGATTGGGGTTTGGGATTTTTTTTGTGCTTTGTTTTTTGCCACAAATTACACGAATTTCCACAAATTTTATTTCGAAAAGCTTATAGTTTGTCAGTCTGAGCGAAGTCGAAGACCACACAAGTAACTCTACAAAGATTGACGATTTTGATTGCGGAGCTTCTAGCGTGGTCTTCGACTTCGCTCAGATTGACAATGCATACCGTTCCTCCTTTAGAAGACAAACTAAGAGAAAAACTTTGCGACCTAGCGCCTTTGTGGCAAAAAAAATCGCGCACTTTGCGGTTAAAAACCCGCACCAACATTGGAGTTTGGTCCCGATAGCTGTCGGGATTTATTAAAAATTTAAAAACTTTTGTAACATTTTAATAGTTGCCGTATCAAAAGCATGGATCCGATTTAATTAACAATTTATTGCTATTAGAATTTTAACAACTTAAAACTATTAAAAATGAAAAAGTATATCATCTTAATTATCGCATTCTTATTCTCAGCATTATGTCTAAATGTTTTTGCGCAAACAAAACAATATCCTTTTGAAGTAATTAAAACTGGTAAAGGAAAACAATCTATAATCTTCATTCCGGGATTTGCTTCTTCTGGCGAAGTTTGGAAAGACACTAAAATCGCATTCGAAAAAGACTTCACTTGTTATACACTTACAATGTCGGGTTTCGCTGGAATACAACCACAGCCGAATCCATCATTTGAAAACTGGAAAAACGAAATCGCTGCTTATATAAAAGACAATAAAATCGAAAAGCCAATCTTAATTGGTCATAGTATGGGCGGAGGATTGGCACTTGCCATTGCAGCCGATTATCCAGAATTGATAGGAAAAATTGTTGTTGTCGATGTGATTCCGTGTCTGGCGGCTTTGAGCGATCCTTCTTTTAAATTAAAAGAAAATAATGATTGTTCGCCAATGGTAGCTCAAATGACGGGTATGAACGAAACTCAATTTTACGATATGCAGAAACAAATGATGCCGAGACTTCTGCAAGATCAATCTAAAATGGAGATGGTTATTGGCTGGAGCGTAAAATCGGACCGAAATACTTTTGGGCAAATGTATTGTGACTTTTACAATACCGATTTAAGAGCGAAAATCGCACAGGTAAAATGTCCGTCTTTAGTTTTATTAGAATCTTATTTTATAAATTTAAAACCCGCAATTGAAACACAATATGCAAATTTGAAAACAGCTAATTTTAAGTACGCTAACAAAGGGCTTCATTTTATTATGTACGACGATACCGCTTGGTACATGGAGCAGTTAAACAATTTTATAAAAGCATAAGATGGAATTCGAACAAATATATAAAACCTATTGGGATCGAATTTTCAGGCTTTGCATGGGTTTCGTAAACGATTATGACGCCGCTCAGGATTTGGCTCAGGAAACTTTTATAATTGTCTGGCAGAAATTGGAAACGTTCAGAAATGAATCTTCTATTGGAACCTGGATTTTTAGAATTGCTTCCAACAATTGTCTGAGACAGATAGAAAAGCAAAAACGTTTTCCGAAATCTGAACTTCCTGTTCATCTTTCAGAAGAAAAACTAACCTCATTAGAACCTCAGATTCAATTCTTGTATAAATGTATCGCTGAGCTTCCAGAAACAGATCGTATTATAATTTCGTTAGAATTAGAAGATATCAAACAAAATGAAATTGCTAAAATCGTCGGTCTTTCTGAAGCAAATGTTAGAGTGAAAATTCACAGAATTAAAGAAAAACTGACTCAAAAATTTAAAGAAAATGGACAACGATAATAATATAGATTTTAAAGATTTATGGAAAAAACAATCCGTAAGTCAGCCAGATATGACCGATTTGCTGGCACGAATAAATAAGTTTAAAAAAACTGGATTGCGTTGTTTGTGGCTTACGAACATTCTGCTTTTAGGAACCAGCGCCTTCATTGCTTTTGTTTGGTTTTATTATCAGCCACAATTTATTTCGACTAAAATCGGAATTGTTTTGGTGATTTTGGCAATGGTGATTTATTTAATGGTCTACAACAAACTATTAGGCAATTATAAAAATATAGAAGCAAATCAAACCAATCAAGAGTATTTGCAAAACTTAATTTTAATTAAAAAGAAACAAAACTTCATGCAGACAAAACTAATGACTTTGTATTTTGTTTTGTTAACGGTTGGAATTTGTTTGTATATGTATGAATATGCAAGCAGGATGACAGCTTGGATGGCGATTTTAACTTATGGAATAACATTGTTATGGATGTTGTTTAATTGGTTGTATATCCATCCAAAACAAACCAAAAAACAGCAAGAAAAAATTAATAGTCTGATTGAAAAATTTGAGGAAGTCAACAATCAGTTGGAATCATAAAAAAAAGAAGCTTCGCAATTGCGAAGCTTTCTTTTACCAAAAACAAAAATCTAAAATTTTAAAGTAAGATTTATCTGGGAAAAATATATGTTTTAGGATGTACAACAATGATTCCTTCACTATCTGCTTTTCCTGTTAACTCAGAAACTACTTTTCCTCCCACATAAACTTTAGCTGTCACAGTTTGTCCAGCAACTCCTCCGTAACCACTTGTGTGTACCAACGCGCCATCAGAATCTGCATCGGCAGTAAATTCTTTAGTCCATGGTAATGAAGGCACATCTTCAATAAGCGGAGCGCCGCTTTTTTCCATATAGGTTACATCAAGTTGTCCAGTATAATTTCCAGTAATTTCATATTTTACATCTCTTGATGCTGGAGCTGAGTTGTTATCGTCGTTATCACTGCTGCAAGAAACTGCTGTAAAAGCAAGAGTCATTACGATTGCTAAGGTTTTCAAAATTGATTTCATAATATGTCTTTTAATTAATAATCTGATTTATAACAAAATTAGACCCTTACTTACGGGACGGCAATACCTGATAAAGTGTATTTTTTATTACCTGATATCAGGTAAATGCAAGCAATTTCTTTTTGAAAGTCGTTAAGCTTTAATAACTTTGGGTAAATGCCACATTTATGAAGAAACTCTACGCCTTATTATTTTTTTTGTTTTTTACTGCAATTTCCAATTCACAAGTAATTCTTTCATTAGATGATGATACTGTTTATATTGACAGTATTGTTAAAATCACAAAAAACACAAAATCCGATAGTGTCAAAAGTTTGAATAGTTTTAGATTATCAAAACTTTTTTTAATGGCTCAGGATGCAAAAAAATCTAAAGAATATTTGGAACAGGCGAATAAGCTCAAAGTCAAATTTCCTTTTCTAAAAGATGCTTCTATTTTTTATAATGCCTACAGTTTTATAGAAAAAGGTGATTTGGAAGGTTTTGAAAAAGCTTTGCTTGAAGCCAATACTAAACTCAAAAAATATCGAAATAAAGAAGCCTATAAACTTCGCGCTGTGATACTTCAGAATTATGGTATAATGCAACAGCGAAAGAATAATGAAAACGCTTATATGAAATTGCTGGTAAATGAAGCGATTCCGATTGCTAAAAAAAGTGGCGATTACGAATTGATCAGTGCATTAAATAAAGCAGTTGCCATTATTTTTATGAATAATGACGAACGAGAAAAAGCAGCGGAATATCTAGATCAAGCTCAGAAGTACATCGAAAGTGCCACTAAGAAATCGGCAACTTTAGCAGAGTCTAAGATGGAAACCTATATTATAAATGCCGAAAATCTGGTAGAGCTGAAACATTTCTATGATGCCAAAGAAATTTTGGATAAAGCTTATGCTACATTAGAAAAATACCCAACATCAAACTTAAATGATTCTTATTTTTATTCGGAAGGACTTTATTACGCTAAACAAAATAAGCACAAAGAGGCATTAGTGAGTTTTGAAAAAGGAATCAAATCGGCAGAAAGCCACCAGAATGCTATTGCAGTACACAGACTGAAATTTGCAGAATATGAAGTGCTTTTTAAACTGAAAAATTATGAAAAAGCCAAAAGCAATCTGGAATATCTCATAGAAAATACAACTATCATTGTCGATAAAAAGAACTATTACAAAGAGCTCTCAAAAGTTTATAATGCAACAAAAGAATATCCGAAAGCGTATTATTATTCGAATAAATACAATGTAATAAACGACAGTCTTAATGATGCCAAATTGAAAAGCGAAATTGTAGAACTTGAGGCAAAATATAAAAAAGCGGAAAGTGAAAAGAAAATTGGTTTGCTGCAGTCAGAAAATGAAAAAGCGGTTTTGCAGGTTAATAATAATCGTTTGAATATGATGCTTTTTGCGGTGCTTTCGTTTGTATTGTTTCTGACGGTTTTGTTTTTATGGAGTTGGAATAATTATCAGAAAAAGATAAGTTTTCAAAAAGAAGTCAATCATAAACAAGAACTCGAAGCGCTGGAGAATCAGCAGAAATTATCTGTTTCAAATGCTTTGATTGAAGGAGAAGAAATAGAAAGAAAAAGAATTGCAAGAGATCTTCACGACGGACTCGGAAGTATGCTTTCAGGTCTTAAAATGCATTTGAATCTTGCGGATCGCGAGAATAAAGAAAATGCTCCAAACATTAATGGTTTATTGAATGATTCGATTAAAGAACTTCGCAATATTTCTCAGAATTTAATGCCAGAAAGTTTAATGAAACTTGGACTCGAACATGCGCTTCGAGATTTATGTGCTTCGCATTCTACAGCAGAAACAACGATCGAATTTCAATATCTGAATAAAAAAACAACCTTGCCGCAGCATTTTAAAATTATGATTTTCAGAATTATTCAAGAACTTCTGAATAATTCTTTGAAATATGCCAAAGCATCGCAGATTTTGGTTTCTTGTTCGCAAAATAAAGATGTGTTTTTTATTACTGTAGAAGATAACGGAATTGGTTTTAATGTGGAATATGCAGAAAAAAGGGACGGAATGGGCTTGCGTAATATTAAAAACCGTGTGGCTTTTTTGAATGGAAAAATAGAAATTGATTCTGTTCTGGATAAAGGAACTTCAACTTATATTGAAATAAAATATAACCCAAATCATGATTATGAAGTATAAAACAGTAATAGTAGACGATCATCCGATTGTGATTTCTGGAATTGCAGGTTTGCTGTCGGAATTAGATAATATTGAAATAGTGGAAAAATTTGAATCAGGAATTGCACTTCTAGACTATATAGAAGACAATAAAGTCGATTTGATTTTAATGGATATTTTCTTGCCTGTAATAAACGGAGTTGATCTGTGTAAAACTATCAAACAGAAGCATCCTAAAATTGTAATTATAGGCATGAGCAGCCAGTCTGAAAGAAGTTTGGTCATGCAATTTATTCAAAATGGAGGGAACGGATATATTCTAAAAAATGCTTCTTTTGATGAGTTTAAAGAATGCATTTATAAAGCTATTGATGGCGAAATCGTCTTTAGTGAAGAAGTAAAAACCATAATTAGTCAGCCATTGTCTGAAGATTTAGAAAGAATTCCAGGTTTGAGTAGAAGAGAACGTGATATTGCTTTATTGCTTTCGCAAGGAAAATCGACTCAGGAAATAGCCGATGATTTGTTTTTGAGTTTTCTAACCGTTCAAACCCACCGACGCAATATTCTTCAGAAGTACAAAATGAAAAATGTGGCAGAGTTAATTGCTTTTCTGCTTAAAAACAACATGTTGAATTAAGTCAAAAGTGCTGAAATGATGTCAAAATGGCATTTTGTTAAAATGGTTCACAATTTGCGGTTTGTTTTGTAAATTTAAAAATCAATCTAAAAACAGAAAAAAATGGGATCAGGATATTTAATTATTGCTGGAGCTATAATGTTGTTCAGCTGGCTGGTAAGCTCGCAGCTGAAGAGCAAATTTGAGTTGTATTCGAAATTGCAATTGAGAAACGGAATGAGCGGTCGCGAAATCGCTGAAAAAATGCTTGCCGATAACGGAATTACAGATGTTCGCGTAATTTCAACACCAGGTCAGTTAACAGATCATTATAATCCATCAGATAAAACAGTAAATTTAAGTGAAGCGGTTTATAACCACCGTAACGCGGCCGCGGCAGCAGTTGCAGCGCACGAATGTGGTCACGCAGTTCAGCATGCAATTGGTTACGAATGGCTGACTATGCGTTCTAAGCTTGTGCCTATTGTAAGCGTTGCTTCCAATTTTGTACAATGGATTTTGATTGCAGGAATTTTAATGATTAAAGTTTTTCCTGGATTATTATTAATCGGAATTATCATTTTTGCTGCAACAACTTTGTTCTCAATTATTACACTTCCTGTAGAATATGATGCAAGTAACCGCGCGTTGGCTTGGTTAGAAAATAAGCATATGCTGACGCAAGAAGAACAAGCAGGAGCAAAGGATGCTTTAAAATGGGCAGCAAGAACGTATGTAGTAGCGGCAATTGGTTCTATTGCAACGTTGCTGTACTATATATCAATTTATTCTGGAAGCAGAAGAAACTAAATAGTTTAAATTTTCAATATTTAAAAATTCCAAATTCCAAATTTGTTGGGTTTGGAATTTTTTTATGCACATCTGATACGAAATTAAACCCGACAGGTTTTTAAAACCTGTCGGGTTTGTTTTTTTATCAAGTTTGTCTGGCTGAGCGGAGTCGAAGCCTTTATAGGTAATTAAGCCCTTCGACTCCGCTCAGGGTGACAGCAGGCATAAAATTATCTAATTTTCAAATTGGCACATTATCTAATTCTAAAGTTGTATTTGCCTATCAATCTGCTGGTCTAATGAAATGAATGTTTCAGTTCTTGAAACTCCTTCAATGGCTTGGATTTTATTATTTAAAAGCTGCATTAAATGTTCGTTGTCGCGACAGATAATTTTAATCAAAACAGACCAGTTTCCTGTGGTATAATGACATTCTAAAACTTCTGGTATTTTACGAAGTTCTTTTACAGCTTCAGAGTTTCTCGAAGCTTTGTCTAGATAAACGCCAACAAAGGCCATGGTATTATAACCTAGAACTTTTGGGTTTACTGTAAATTTCGATCCAGAAATAACGCCAGATTGCTCTAGCTTTTTTAATCTCTGGTGGATTGCGGCTCCTGAAATTCCTATTTTATTGGCGATTTGCAGAATTGGCTTTCGAGCATCGTCCATTAAGTAACGAAGGATTTCTTTGTCGATTCCGTCAATTTCAATTAAAAGGGAGTTGATTTTCATAACTTATAATTTGAAACTATTTTTGAGATTTGGGTTATCAATAGAAATCAAATGTAGTCAAAATGCATTAGAAAAGGAAATTCCAAATTTTTGAAATTCCAAAAACCAAAACCCAAATTCCAAATTTCAAACATAACCCATGGTTTCAACCACGGGAGATGACGTATCTAATAAACTCTAAAAAGAAAAATTCCAAATTTCAAGTGCTTGACTTGGAATTTGGAATTTTAAAAATTGAATATTTTTAAAAAGGATTATTTTCCTTTGTTAGCTTCTGCTACATATTTCTCTAGAGCCATTGTCATAGAAGGCGTTTCAGGAGTTGGAGCAAGAATATCAATTCTTAAGCCATGATCTAGAGCCTCTTTCTGCGTTGTGCTTCCGAATACGGCGATTCTGGTGTTGTTTTGTTTAAAATCTGGGAAATTTTTAAACAATGATTTAATTCCTGTCGGGCTGAAAAAAGCTAAAACGTCATAATAAACATCAGCTAAGTCAGATAAATCACTCATTACAGTTCTGTAGAAAATTGCTTGTGCCCAATCTACTTTTAGACTGTTTAATGTAACAGGAGCATCTGCATTTAATTGATCAGATGCAGGAAGCAAAAACTTCTCGTCTTTGTACTTCTTAATTAGCGGAGATAAATCTGCAAAATCTTTTGCTCCAACGTAAATTTTACGTTTTCTGTACACAACATACTTTTGAAGGTAGAACGCAACAGCCTCAGATTGACAAAAATATTTCAATCCTTCAGGAACTTTGTAACGCATTTCATCAGCCACTCTAAAAAAATGATCTACAGCATTTCTACTTGTTAAAATGATCGCAGTGTAATGATTAAGATCGATTTTTTGTAATCGAATCTCTTTTGCGCTAACCCCTTCTACATGAATAAATGGTCTGAAATCAATTTTTATTTTGTGTTTTTGTTGGAGCTCAAAGTAAGGAGAATTCTCCACTTTAGGTTCAGGCTGTGACACCAAAATTGTTTTCACTTTCATATTATAAATATTTACTAAGCACTCCCTTTTGTTATCCAATAATAGAGAAAATAATAAGGGGCTATTTCAAGAGCGCAAAGATACAAAATAAAATAAAATAACTTACCGATTATTACGTTTTGATACGTTTTAATTGAAATAAAGTATGAGTATATGCTAATACACAGCGAAATGCCTATGATTGCTAGCGGAATAATCTGCGGAATATTGTTGTAATAGAACAAAACAGCATTGATTGGAAGGATTAAAACGCCGATATAAGTCCTGTATGTTACTTTTTGTAAGTTAAATAGTTCTACAAAATCGTCAATATTGAATGAAGTGGCTACAATTTTTTCAATTAAATACTTTCCTAAAATGAAATAAAGCAGAAAAGTAGCAATGCGGATAAATAATAGCCAATCTGTTTTTGAAGCATATCCAAAAATATTCATTGTAAGGAGAATAAAAAAAGCAAACGATACAACCTGTACAAAAAATAAACCAACCGTAAAGCTGTTTTTCATGTGGCTGTTGTCACGATAAATTTTGGCGTATTTATCAGAAAAAATAAGTTTACTAAATTCACTAAATCTAGTTTCGTAAGCAGATTTTGTCATGGCAACAACGGCAAAGGTCACCACAAATAAAAGTGTTGCCCAGTCTTTGTTTTCAATAATCCGAGGATGTAATTGTTCAATCATAGCGATACAAAATTAGTAATTTTTTGATGCAATACTTTTATTATATATTTATTATGAATCAAATGCTATAAAAAGTTTACTTTTGCGGTGAAATTACCGAGAAAAAATGAATGATAGCATTGTCATAATTCCCACATATAACGAAATTGAAAACATAGAAAGTATAGTTAGAGCTGTACTTTCGCAACATAAATCTTTTCATCTGCTGATTATCGATGATAATTCTCCGGATCACACTGCAAAAAAAGTAATTGCATTGCAGGAAGAATATCCGGGAAAACTTTTTTTAGAACAAAGAACAAAAAAATCTGGATTGGGAACCGCATATGTTCACGGTTTTAAATGGGCTTTGGAACGCGATTATCAATTTATTTTTGAAATGGATGCAGATTTTTCTCATAATCCAAATGATTTAGAAAAATTATACGATGCTTGTCATTTTGGTGGAGCAGATCTTGCAATCGGTTCTCGTTATGTAAAAGGTGTAAATGTGGTCAACTGGCCACTAAGCCGAGTTTTGATGTCTTACTTTGCATCTGTTTATGTGAAATTCATTACTGGAATGAAAATTCATGATGCAACTGCTGGTTTTGTATGTTACAAAAGAGAAGTTCTAGAGAAAATTAATTTAAACAAAATAAAATTTGTTGGATACGCGTTTCAAATTGAAATGAAGTACAGAACGTACTGCGCGAAATTTCAAATTACCGAAGTCCCAATTATTTTTACAGATAGAACAAAAGGAGTTTCTAAAATGAGCAATGCTATTATTAAGGAAGCTATTCTTGGAGTGATTTCACTTAGATTAAGAAAATTAGTCAATTCATTATAAACCAACCGAAATGAACAGGATTTTAATAAAAAATGCCAAAATTGTAAACGAAGGGACAATTTTTGAAGGTGATGTTTTAATTGAAAACGATCTGATTGTTGAAATTGCAGACAGCATTTCATTAAAAACTTCAGATTGTATCGTAATCGATGCTGAAGGAAATTATTTAATGCCGGGTGCGATAGACGATCAAGTGCATTTTAGAGAACCAGGTTTAACGCACAAAGGAGATATCGAATCAGAATCTCGTGCAGCTGTTGCGGGCGGAATTACTTCTTTTATCGAACAGCCAAATACAGTTCCGAATGCGGTTACTCAAGAAATTTTAGAGGATAAATATCAAATTGCATCTCAAAAGTCATTTGCGAATTATTCGTTTATGATGGGAGCAACAAACGATAATTTGGAAGAAGTTTTAAAAACCAATCCGAAAAATGTTGCCGGAATCAAGATTTTCTTAGGTTCGTCTACAGGAAATATGTTGGTTGATAATGAAGCGGTTTTAGAAAAGATATTCTCTAGCACTCCAATGCTAATTGCAGTTCACTGTGAAGATGAAACTACAATTAAAAACAATCTGGCTGCTTTTAAAGAACAATACGGCGACGATGTTCCAGTAACGGCGCACAATTTAATTAGAAGTGCTGAAGCTTGTTATATTTCTTCTTCAAAAGCGGTGGCTTTAGCAAAAAGAACAGGCGCAAGATTGCATATTTTCCATCTTTCAACAGCGAAGGAAATGGAATTGTTTACGAATAAAATTCCGTTAGAAGAGAAAAAAATCACCGCTGAGGTTTGTGTACACCATCTTTGGTTTACAGATGAAGATTATAAAACAAAAGGGAATTTCATAAAATGGAATCCTGCGGTTAAAACTGCCGATGATCGTGCAGAACTTTGGAAAGCTTTGAATGACGGAAGAATTGATGTAATTGCTACAGATCACGCTCCGCATACTAAAGAAGAAAAACAGCAATCTTATTTGAATGCGCCTTCTGGAGGTCCGTTGGTACAGCATGCAGTTGTGGCGATGTTTGAAGCGCATCATCAAGGAAAAATTAGTGTGGAGAAAATCGTGGAGAAAATGTGCCACAATCCGGCTAAACTTTTCAAAATTGAAAAAAGAGGATTTATTAAAGAAGGTTATCACGCCGATTTAGTAATCGTTAATCCAAGTCTGCCTTGGAGCGTGAAACCAGAAAATATTTTATACAAATGCGGATGGTCTCCGTTTGAAGGTTATACTTTCAAATCTAGAATTACGCATACTTTTGTAAACGGCGAATTGGTTTACAATAATTTCAAAGTAAAAGATACCAGAGCGGGTAAAAGATTATTGTTTGACAGATAAAAAGCAACTATGAAGAATTTTATAGTAATAATATTGGTTCTGTTTCTTTCTATAAGCTGTAAAAAGGATGTGGTAAAACAGCCAGCAAAGCTTATAGACAAAGAGAAAATGATTGATATTATGTATGATCTATCTCTTTTAGAAGCCATGAGATATCAGAAACCATTGTTTATGGATTCAGTAGATAGCGATCCTAAAAAGTTTATTTATAAAAAATATAAAGTAGACAGTCTTCAATTTGCACAGAACAATATGTATTATGCTTCCGATTATGAGAATTACAAAGACATGTTCGATCAGGTTAATAAAAGAATTGAAGTGAATCAAAGGGCTGCGGATTCATTAGCTAAAATTGATGAAAAAAAAGCGGCTAAAGCGAATAAAAATAAACCAAAAGAATTGAAAGAGGCTTCGAAAGATTCAGTTCGAAAAACAATTCCAAAAATTAATATTGATTCAATTAGATTGGCGCAACGAAAACATAGAAGAGAGATTTAAGTTTCTCTTTTAATATAAAGATGAATATCAGTAAAAACCGTTCCTAGAGCGGTTTTTATTTTTTCGTTACCATAGAGATTTTTTGAGTATGAAGCTTTTGCGGTTGCTTTTGTAATGCTTCTTTTTCTAAAGAATAAAGTTGAAAATATTCCGTCAGCGATCCACAATAGATTCATTAAAAGAGGTTTGGCATGGATATGCGGTCTCCTTACTTTAAAAACATCAGAAATCGTGTTTAAAAGGTCCTTAAAAACAATATTTTCAGAGATAAGCGTGAAACGTTCGTTTTTTATATCGCTTTTCATCAATTCATAACTGGTTTTTACCACATCATCAACAGAAATGAAACCAGTACTTCCTAATGTGTAAAACGAAAGTCCTTTTGATACTTTTCGATATATTTCACTGCTTCCTTCATCAAAAATATCCATCATTTTTGGCGGACCTAAAATTACTCCCGGATTTACAACAATAACATTCAAACCTTCCTGTTGTCCTCGCCAAACTTCCATTTCGGCACCATATTTAGAAATGGCATAATCGCTGTGTGGTTTTTCAGGATTCCAGTCTGTTTCTTCGGTAATATATGTTTCGTGAGCAGCAATATCTCCTAAAGCTGCAATCGAACTTATATAGCAAAATTTTTCTACTTCTTTAGCAATAGAAAAATTAACCATGTTTGCGGTTCCTTCGATATTGGTTTTTCTAAGGGTTTCTTCGTCTTTTGGATCAAACGAAATAAATGCAGCAGAATGATATACTTGTGTGATGCCGATAAAAGCAGTTTCAAGTGAAGGTATGTCTAGAATATCAGCTTCAAGCCAATTGATTTTTTCAAACAAACCTGTTTTTTTATATAAATCAAAAACCGATTTTGTTTTCTGAATATTTTTTTCGGTTCTGTAAATTGCCCGAACATTTTCTCCATTTTCAATTAAATGAAGCAATAAATGCGCGCCTACTAAACCAGTTCCTCCAGTTACTAATATCATGTTGTAAAGATAAGTTTTTGTTGGAAAGGTGCAAAGTTGCAGAGGGACAAAGTTGCAAAGGTTTTTTTATAAAGTTGCAAAGTTTCAAAGTTGCAGAGTTTCAAAGTTTTTATGTATTGATATTGTGATTGCTTTTTGATATTGCCAATACCATTGACTATATTTGCGCAAATTATTTAAAAAAAATGAAGAATCTAGTTGAAGAATTAAAATGGCGCGGGTTATACCATGATAGTATGCCTGGAACGGAAGAACAATTGCTAAAAGAAGCAACCACTGCCTATATCGGTTTTGATCCAACGGCAGATTCACTGCACATCGGAAGTATGGTACAGATCATTTTATTGGTTCACTTAAAGAATTTTGGTCACAGACCAATCGCTTTAGTAGGTGGAGCAACAGGAATGATTGGAGATCCTTCTGGTAAATCTGATGAAAGAAACTTGCTTGACGAAGAGGCTTTGGCTAAAAACGTGGCCGGAATCAAAAGCGTTTTGTCTCGTTTCTTAGATTTTAATTCAACCGAAGCAAATGCACCTGTAATGGTGAATAACTACGATTGGATGAAAGAATTCTCTTTTATCGATTTTGCACGTGAAGTTGGAAAAAGAATTACCGTAAACTATATGATGGCTAAAGATTCTGTAAAAAAGAGATTTAGCGGAGAAGGTGAGGGAATGTCTTTTACAGAATTTACATATCAGTTAATTCAAGGTTACGATTTCTATCATTTATATAAAAACAACAATTGTATTCTGCAAATGGGTGGTTCTGACCAATGGGGTAATATTACCACAGGAACTGAATTGGTGCGTAGAATGGGAGGAGAAAATGCGAAAGCTTACGCCTTAACAACTCCTTTGATTACAAAAGCAGACGGATCTAAATTTGGAAAATCTGAAGGAGGAAACGTTTGGCTAGATGCTGATAAAACTTCTGTATACAAATTCTACCAATTTTGGGTAAACACAACAGATGCAGATGCTGAGAAATACATTAAAATCTTTACTTTCTTAGATAAAGATACTATTGATGCTTTAATTGAAGAGCATAAAACAGCTCCGCATTTAAGAGTTTTACAAAAGAAATTAGCAGAAGAAATTACTGTTTTTGTTCACAATAGAGAAGAATTAGAGAAAGCAATTCAGGCTTCGAATATTTTGTTTGGAAATTCTACTGCTGAGGATTTAAAGAAATTGGATGAAGCAACCTTTTTAGAAGTTTTTGATGGAGTTCCACAAGCTGAAATCGCAAAAGCTGATTTAGAAAACGGATTGGATATTATTACTGTTTTAAACGAAAAAACAGGTTTCTTTAAATCGAATGGAGAGGCGAGAAGAGCTTTAACAGCAAACTCGATTTCTGTAAACAGAGAAAAAATAAAAGAAGATTTTGTTTTAACTGCAAATGATTTAATTAATAATCAATTCGTTTTATTACAAAGCGGAAAGAAAAACTATTTTGTGATTCGTGTTGTATAGTTTCGGAAACAAAATATTTTTAATTTGAAATAAAAAGGCATCCTAAAAAAGGATGCCTTTCTTTTTGTAATAGTTAAGATTATTTTTTTAGAACTTTTCTCGTCTCGCCTTTTGATTTGATGATGTAAATTCCAGTTTTTAAAGTATCAAGAGATTTGTCCTCTTCTTCTTTAGAATTAACTTCTTTTGTCAATACTTTCTGTCCATCAAAATTATATACATTAATAGAGTATGGTTGAGGAACTTCCTGAGTGTCTGAACTTGTTTGTGCTGTTCTTGCAAAAGGATTAACAAAGGTTACAGGTATAGGCGTTACATTGTTATTTTCATTTGATTCAGCGTTTGTCTTAGAATCATCTACTGAAATAAGGATGTTTCGATTTCCGGTAACTGTTAAGCCTCCAAAATCAGAAGAGAAAATGGATTTAGATACAGAAATTGAAGCTCCAGGGTTTATTGCGCCTATTGAGATAGCACTAGCTGTAGATTTTATATCAGCCGAATCAAGGACACCGTCTGTAGACAAATAAAACTGAAGGGTTGAAGGAGTTGATGCAGTACTTCCTGTATTTTTAATGGTTATTGATTGTAAATTGATAATTCCAGATTGATTGTTTATTGTATGTCTTTTGCTCCCTAAATCACTTAGTGCTGCACTACAATCAAAACAGTTGCTAAAAATAATCGTATTAGTTGGATCAATAACTAAATCTGGTTTTCCTGCAGGTGTTGTGGTTTGGTTAATAATGAATGATGATGTAGACGAAACTATGTTATTGCTAGTATTGGTCTCTTCACTACTAACTAATTGCATAATTGCATAGTAAATACCACCGCTAATATTTGCAGGAATAGTTATGGATGGAGTTCCATATTTAATTTCACTAGGATTCAGCGGATCTATGGTAATATCTTTAATTAAAATATCATCCGCGCTAAGAGTTGAATTGCCTTTAGAAAAGTAAATTAAGCAATGAGATGGTGAAAATGATCTACCGCCAATGTTTTTCAGTGAATAAACGGCTGTGAAAGTAGTTCCTGTAGTCATTGTTGCAGAACCGCAGTCTACAGCGTTAGCTTGTAAATCTGGTTTTGGACAGTTTAATGTAGCAAGAGAAAAAACGGCGTTACCAACTGTAGGATCAAATTCATAATCAGCATCACCATTTTCTGGACTAGATCCGTCTATCAAATAATAATTCGGGCCTTTTCCAAAATCCATGAAATAAACACTACCCACAGCTAAAGATTGAGTAATTTTAATATTTACTTTTTCTCTAGTTGTGTTCGCTGTTAAATTTGCACAGTAGTTACCCTGTGCTTCTGTTATGGTCGATCCTAATAATATTGGTCTAATGTATTTCCAAGATAAAGAATTGCATAAATCAGTAATTGGTGAACCGAAATTTGGAGGAGTGTCAAGTTCATCTCCTTTATCAACTCCTGTATCTCCAGCATAAGTTACTTTGTAATATCTCGTTCCATAATTTGCTGATAATCCCAAGTCTACTTTGTAAATTTTACCAACTTCCAGTTTGAAGTTTTGTTTTAGATTGACATCGAGAATTCTAAGAGGTTGAAAATGATGTGTACATTCAATTGAAATGGCCCATTCTATCGTCGTGCCTAAATCTTGAAGTTCGTGATATCGGTAATTTGGGTTTTGTGACCATGCTTTTAAGTTTAAAAAACTAAGCATAAGTAAGAAGGTAATTTTTTTCATCATAATTATATTTAAAATTTTGATTAAAAGTATCGTTTAAATATAATTGTAGTATTTTTTTTATGTTAACTATGTATTAATAAATTTACGTAAATCCTTACAAATAGAATAAAGGAAGTAATGTTTCCAATTAAAGTACCATCAAATTACACCCACGAATATCAGAATTATCAAAACGTCCCAATACCTCGAAAGAGTTGTTCGAATATTTTTTGCCTAAATCCTGCGTAGCTATAAAAGAACATGAATTGATATTGGCTAAATCAATTACGTTTATTCCGCCAGTTTTTCCATCATTCACGTAAGTAAGAGCGTCTTCTGGATCGCGAACTAAAATATGCATCCAAGAAGGACATTCAAAAACACCTTCGCCAAGAGAATAGGCTTGCGCTAAAAGTTCGGTCATTCCATATTCTGAATGAATAGATGAAACGCCAAAACCTTTGCATAAAATGTCGTGCAATTCTTCACGAATCATTTCTTTGCGTTTCCCCTTCATTCCTCCAGTTTCCATAATAATGGTATTTTGAAGATTGAATTGATGTTTTTCGATTAAATCTAACAAAGCATACGTAACCCCAATTAAGATTACATTTTGCCCTGCTTCGTCCAATTCAAGAAGTTTTTTGATTAAGTCGTCATGGTTGTGCAAATAAAACCCGCTTTCAGGCTGATTAGAGAGTTTTATCAGATCTTCTACCATATAAATTAACGAAGAGCCTTCTCGTTCTAAATAAGACGGTAAAAGAGCTAAAACAACGTAGTCCTCTATATTGCCGTAAAATTGAGAAAATCCTTTGCGGTAGCTTTCTTCATATAAAGAAACATCAGTCACTAAATGTCTGCTGGTAATCATTCCGGTTGTACCACTGCTGGTAAAAGTTACTTGTGCAGGATCTGTATTAGAAACCACATTGTGACTTTTGAAAAACTGAATGGGTAAAAAAGGAATTTGCTGCAGTGATTTTACCTGCTGCGGATTTACTTTTAAAAAATCACAGAAATCGCGATAGACTTTGTTGTTCTCGTGCTGAAAACGAAACACTTTTAGTGCTATTTTTTCAAATTGTTTCTGACTTGAAATGGTAAAGATATCGTTGGCTGTGATCAAAACTTTTTTTTGCAAAGATATTATATTTAGTGTTCAGTCGCGGTATTCAGTCGCAGTTTTCAGTCGCGGTGCGCAACAAAGTGCATAAACTAAAAACTGTGACTGCAACTGGAAAATTAAAAAAGTGTTCAGTCTCAGTTTTCGGTCGCAGTATTTGACAGGGTTCATAAACTGAAAACTGCGACTGAAAACTAAAAAAAGCTCCAAAGGAGCTTTTTTATCTTATAATGAGTTTTCGTGTTGCCGAAGCGTTCTGTTCGCTTATTTTGATGATGTAAACACCAGGAGGCAGTTCTGAAACACTTAATTCTTTTGATACTAAATGTGCTTGCAATACTTTTTTGCCCAAAAGATCGAACACAATAATTTCTTTCTCTAAATCGTTTTTAGATGATATGTACACTTTTCCGTTTGTCACTGGGTTAGGATACAAGCTGAGACCCTCAATAGAAGTAGATTCTTGAGGTTTTGGTAATTGCTTACTATCTTGCGCCGCGACGCTAAGAGTAAAGAAAAATGCCAATAAGAAAGTAATATAAAAGTAGTTTTTTGCCATCGCATGTATTTGATTACCGTAAATATACAAAAAAAATTACAAAAATGACGCCAAAAAAAAACATCCTAAATATTTAGGATGTTTTTAACATTATGTTTTAAAAACAATTAGAAGTTACGATGGTTGTCAAGACTAATTGGTAATCATTGAATAAAAAAAACACCTAATAAAAATTAAGGTGTTTTTGAATATTTCGGGTTTTTCTTAATTATAGACCTTTTGTCCATCCAGCAGTCCAAGTTGGAACTCCTGATCCGTTTCCTGCTCCAGTTGCAGTTGCAGATTCTGTGAAAACCTTAGATACATCTACAGTTTCTTTTACAGTGTTTGTACCTTTAGATTTTGTAGTAACATCTTCGAATTTTACGTTAGTTGCAAGCAAGTCAGTTCCAACATAACCGATAGTTTCGTTGTGCTCAACGTCAAATCCGGTTTTCCAACCTTTTAATACAACGTTATCAAATTTACCTTTAGTACCAACTCTTAATTTGAAAGCTTGAGATTCTGAACTTGTGTCAGTTGATCCGAAACCTACTAGAGTAAGATTTTTGATTGTTGGGAAAGAAATTGGAGTAGCTAAGTTGTTGTTAGCATTGTTATCAGCCTCGACACCTCTGTTACCAGCGTTTGTTCTGATTCCGTACCAGTTTTCAGCAGTTCCATTCCATCCTTCAGTCCAGTCGAATAAATCATCACCAACGTTTGTAGCATCTTTATTAGAAACAACTAAGTGAGTAGCGTTAACAGTTCCACCAAACCATTCGAATCCGTCATCAGAGCTTTCGAAAATTTGAACGTAATCAACAACAGTTCCTTTACCAACTCCGAAGAATGAGATACCGTTGAATTCTTTACTTGTGTTATAAGCGTAACCTGGGTATTCAATTCTTAAATATTTAATTGAACCTGAGTTATCATTAGCATCAGTACCGCCGTATGGTAAGTCAGAAACTTCAGCAGATGCAGTTGCTCCAGAATTGATAGGTGCTCTTCCGCAAATAACTAATCCTCCCCAAGATCCTGGTTTAGTTGCAGTTGATGTCATGATAACTGGGCTTGAAGCCGTACCTTGAACATCGATTTTACCACCTTGAGAGATAGCAATATATCTGATAGATTCTACTTTATTTGGATCTAATGTAGTAGCCTCAATAACTACCCCAGGCTTAATTGTAAGTTTAGCGTTTGCTTTAACAACTAATTTACCTGTAAGTTTATAGGTTCCTGATTCTAAGATAACTTCTCCATCATTAATTTCTCCTTGAAGATTGTCTCTTGTTAAGACGAAAGAAGAATTACCTCCAGTGTTTGAATCATTGTTGTCGCTTGAGCAAGATGTTGTAAGTGTTACAAGTGATAAAGTTGCTAAGCCTAAAATTGTTGAAATTGTTCTTTTCATTACTTTTTTAATTAGTAGTTTGTGTTTATGCAAAGATTAAAACTTATGACAGAATGAATGTTAAATCGCTGTAATCTATTTGTTATATGTTTTTTAAAGGAACGTTAAGGAATTGTGACCTCTAAATCTGCCTTTGATTAGAATTGATAGTTCATTCCTAATCCAAATGTCATTCCTTTTTTATAATTGAACACTAAAACGTCTCCGCCAGCATTTTCCTGTACTCTTCTAAATTCTGGATTCAGTAAATTTCTTGCTCCAAAATCAATTCCAAGGTTTTTGTTTATTTTAGTTTTTAAAATAAGATCTAATGATCCCATTGATTTGTCTACTAAATTTCCTTTTCCTAAAGCTCCAATAGCATATAGTTTATCAGAGTAGTGATTGTATGCTAGGGTTGCTGTAATTCCAGCGTCATTTTGCCAGTTTTTAGTGTAAGATAAATCAGCATTCAAAATTAAATCTGAAGCTCCTGTAAAACCAGAACTTGTATCGGTAAGGCTAATGTTTAATGTACTGTTTGTTTCTTCTCTAACTTTTTCGGAATCGATATCCTGATTTGTTTTCATTAATGAAGCATTAAAACCAAAAGAAAGTTTGTTTGTGAATTCGCTGTCTATTTCAAAAAGGTTTTTTCTAGCTTCTAATTCCACTCCATAAGCATAACCTTTATCTCCAATGTTTACCCAAGAAATATCATTTGAAGCAGAAGCAATTACAACTTCGTTAATAGGGTCTAAGATGTATTTTCCGAAAGCAGTTACAGAGAATAATTCATCGCTTTTTGGGAACATTTCCCATTTAATATCTAAGTTATAGTTTTGAGAAGGATATAAGTAAGGGTTACCAATTTTAGTTTCCATTACATCTTCGTAGATAAACAAAGCACGTTCTTTGAATTGTGGTAGAGTATATGTCTTACTTGCAGCTAAACGAAGGTTTTGTTTTTCGTTTAATTCATATTTTAAAACAAGACTTGGTAAGAATTCATTTCTGTCAAATGTGTTTTTTCCTCCACTTGCATCAAGCTGTGTTCTCCATGTAACCATTTGAGAAATTTTCTCATATCTAAAACCTAAAACAGAGCTTAATTTATCCGTTAGTTTATATTCGATACTAGCAAATCCTGCGTGGATATCTTGGTCACCGTTGTAAGTTTGAGGAGTCATTCCTGCAAAAGCGCTAATTCCGAATAGTCCGTTGTCATAATTTTCCTGGTTAAAGAAAGCATCTAAGTTATTTGGCATAACTGGTGTGTTTTGTCCTTGTCCTGTAACGTTAAAGTTAAATTGGATAGCTTCGAAATCGCGTTTTTTGAATTTTCCGTTGTAACCTGCTACAACTTTTCCTTTAGACTCACCATCCTTATCGCTTAATTTGTACGTAAAAGCAAGGTTGGCAGCTGCTTCGTCTTCTTTTAAGTTTTGGTAATATCTTTGGTTATCTGTAATAGTTGTCTGAGCAATTGTATAAACGCCACTTGCACGATCTAAGAACATTTTGTTTTGAGTTCTATCTGGCATATCACCTTTTACAGTATTGTATGAAACCCCCCAGTCAAAATCAATTTTATCAGTTATTTTATGATTACCTAAAAGCTGATTGATGAAAACAGTATTTTGGGTGAAAGTTCCTCTTTGAACTAAAAGATCGGCATCATCATTGTCAAAGTCCCTGTCGCTACCAAAATAGTTGTCTCTAGTTTGCTCAGAAGAGTTAACAAATAAAAAGTTGTAACCAATTTTATGATTTTTGTTTAAGCGGTAATTGGCATTAAACATTCCTGTAGAATTTGTAGTGTAAGTGTATTTTTGTTCTTGAAAAGATCTTAAACTAACCCCTTGAGCATTTACACTTTGGCTCAACCCTTCTCTAAACTCATAACCATTACTGAAACCTGCTGTTCCAAAAACACTAAGTTTTCCTTCTTCGCCAATATTAAATGTTTTACCAGCTTTTAAATTGAAACTTCCTGCATATGGTGCTTCTTTAACCGGGTTTAAACTGTTTTCAAAATTATATCCAGTTAAAGCATTTGAGGGAACACCATAAGAAACAAAACCTGATTTGGTTGGTCCTTGTTGTAATAAAAAGTTATCAGATTGCTGTAATGCATTAGTGTTAACTTTCGACCCTAATGAGATTTCAAACAAACCTTTTCCACGGTAATCTTTAGAAACGATATCTACATTTCCTCCTGCAAAATCTCCGTACATTTTTGATGTATACGATTTGTCGATTGAGATGTATTCAACAATGTCAGTTGAAAATAGATCAAGAGCAATGTTTTTTCTTTCAGGATCGTTTGACGGAATAGGAAGTCCGTTCATTGAAGTAGAATTATAGCGGTCACCCAATCCTCTTACGTAAACGTTGTTGCTTCCTTCCTGTTTGGAAACTCCTGAAGTTTTTACTACAGCTGCAGCTACGTCGCCCACACCTTTTCTAGAAAGTTCTTGAGCACCAATAGATTGTTTGATGTCGACAGCATTTTTTTGCTCCAAAAGTAAAGCAGTTTCCTTTTGTTTGCTTACTGCGGTTGCCTGAACCACTACATCTTTAAGAGTATAACTTCCAGACGAAAGGCCTTGATTAACTGTTACAGTTTCATTTGCTTTTACAGCTACTGGAGCTTCAACAGATTCATATCCTAAAAAACTAAAGATTAAAGTATAATTTCCAGGATTTACGCTTAACGAATATTTTCCGTCTACGTCGGTATTTACGCTAATATTTGTACCTTTAACTAAAACATTAGCAAATGGCAGAGCTGCGTTGTTCATATCCTTGTCAGTCAGAACTCCAGAAATCGTACCTTTGTTTTGCGCGATCGAAATCGTACAGATAAATAATGCAATAAAGAGAAATCTTAAATTGAATTTCATTTTTTTCAGTGTTGTGTTTGTGTCTTATTATTTTTGTGCAAAGAAAGAACCGCTCTGTGAAGTCCATGTTACCGACTTGTTATGTTTTTGTGTTGTTAAGATTATCAAATTGTTACGAGATTAAATTACGGTTAACACCATTTTTTAAAGGTTCTTTTGTTAGTATATTTACCCTGTGAAATAAGAAATATCGAATGTTTAATGAAGAAGTTTCGATATAAAAATCTCAATTTTTGCTATTTATGAAAAAAACACAAACTAAGATTTTATTAGTTGACGATGAACCAGATATCTTAGAAATCGTTGGCTATAACCTTGCTCAGGAAGGCTATCAGATTGTTACAGCTTCTAATGGAAAAGATGCTATAGCAAAAGCGCAGAAAGAGCTGCCAGAACTAATCATTATGGACGTGATGATGGCAGAAATGGACGGAATGGAGGCTTGCGAGCATATTAGAAAAATTCCAGAGTTAAATAATGTTATCATAACATTCCTTACAGCAAGAAGCGAAGATTATTCTCAAGTAGCTGGTTTTGATGCCGGTGCTGATGACTATATTACTAAACCAATAAAACCAAAATTATTGGTCTCTAAGGTAAAGGCGCTGTTAAGAAGGTTAAAAGAACAGGAAGTTGTTACAGATACTTTAAATGTAGGCGGAATCGAAATTAATCGTGAGGAATACAAAATCATAAAAGGCAATGTAGAAATTGCTTTGCCAAGAAAAGAATTCGAATTGTTCTATCTATTAGCTTCAAAACCAGGGAAAGTTTTTAAAAGAGACGAAATCTTGGATAAAGTTTGGGGAAATGAAGTTGTAGTTGGAGGAAGAACAATTGATGTTCACATCAGAAAACTGCGAGAAAAAATAGGAGAAGATCTTTTTAAAACCATAAAAGGTGTTGGTTACAAATTTGAAGTTTAGATTTTTAAGATGCTAAGGTTCTAAGATACTAAGTGATTTTAGAATTTGGTAAAGATTTAAACCCTTTCAAATTTTTTTAAAAATATTCAATACATTTAAACCATATAAGAATTGAAGCTGTACAATCTTCATTTTCTTATATGGTTTTTGAGTTATTCCTTTTTTGTTTTTTGATTTATTCAAAAGAAAATGACTTAAAAGCAAAACTTAATTTTCTTAATTTCTTAATGGTTCAATTTTTTCAATGAAAATTAATTTTAAAAAAACATACAAGTTTGCCATAAAATCGGCATTATATATCAGTCTCTTTACAACAGGATTTGTACTGATGTTAATGTCATTATTTTATAAAAATCAATTAAAACATCAAGTTGCGTTTGGAATCATTTTCATAATTGCAGTCTATGTTTTCTCTTTTCTGGTTTTACAGTATCGTGTAGAACGATTTATTTACAGAAGAGTAAAGAAAATCTATGATGAGGTTTCTTTATTAGAATCAACAACATTAATCAATCAGCCGATTAATACCGATATGGAAACGCTTTCGCGCGAAGTGAAAAAGTTCGCGACTGATAAAAAACTCGAAATCGAAATGCTTGAAATTCGTGAGCAATATAGAAGAGAGTTCTTAGGAAACGTTTCGCACGAATTGAAAACGCCTCTCTTTACCGTTCAAGGTTATGTTTCGACTTTGCTTGATGGCGCAATGGATGACAAAAATATTAGAAAAAAATATTTAAAACGTGCCGAAAAAGGAGTAGAGCGCCTTATTTATATAGTAGAAGATCTAGACATGATTACCAAACTAGAATCGGGAGATTTGGATTTGAATATGACTGATTTTGATATTGTTGAATTGATTGAGAATGTTTTTGAACTGCTCGAAATGAAGGCAGACAAAAAGAAAATCAAACTGGCTTTTGAAAGTAAAAATGTGAAATCAGTTATGATTAGAGGAGATCAGGACAGAATTCAGCAAGTGCTGGAAAATTTGATTGTGAACTCTATTAAATACGGAAAAGAAGGTGGTTTGACTGAAGTTGGTGTTGTAAACTTAACCAAGAAAAAAGTCTTAATTCGTATCAGTGATAATGGTGAAGGAGTTGAAAAACAAAATATTCCGAGACTTTTTGAACGTTTTTATCGAGTGGATAAAAGCGGAACTCGATCTGAAGGAGGTTCCGGTTTAGGATTGGCAATTGTAAAGCATATTATTGAAGCGCATAAAGAGAAAGTTTATGTGGAAAGTGAGTTCGGAATTGGTTCTGAGTTCTCTTTTACGCTCGAAAAAGCAAATAAATCGTCAAAAGTTGACGTTAAATAAATGTAAGCTCAAATTCGCTAAAAGCTCTGAAATAGGGGCGTTTAACGATAAATAAACATACGGATTCTGGCCGTAACATTAAATTTTTATTATAGTAACATCTGGTTAATGATTTCTTAACATAGGTGCTCCATCTTTGCATCCTGAAATTAAGGGAATTACAGAACTAATGATAAAAAGAAAACTATTGGCAGTTTTATTACTGCTAGCTTGTGTGGCCAATGCACAAGAAACAAACAAACAAGAATTGAATAAACAGGATGTAAAAAACGAAGTAATGCGTATTTTAGATTCTATAAACAAAGCAAAACTTCCAGAGACTAAATCTGGCGGAGGTGTTGAAGAGCATTGGTACGATAGAATCTCTTTAAGAGGTTATGCTCAGATAAGATACAATGGTCTATTTTCTACAAACGATAAAGTTTCTTGTGAACAATGTGATAGATCTTGGGGAACAACTTCTACAGCTCCAGATGCAAAAGCAAACAACGGACTTTTTATTCGCCGTGCTCGTTTAGTATTTTCTGGACAAGTTCATCCAAATGTATTTTTCTACTTTCAGCCTGATTTTGCAAGTTCACCGTCAAGTGGAATTAATAACTTCGTTCAGATTCGTGACTTGTATTTTGATCTTTCTTTTGATAAGAAAAAAGAATATCGAGTACGTGTTGGACAAAGTAAAATCCCGTACGGATTTGAAAACATGCAGTCAAGTTCACAACGTTTAACTCTAGACCGTGCAGATGCAATAAACAGCTCAATCTTGAACGAACGTGATTTAGGAATATTCTTTTATTGGGCTCCAGCTGAAATCAGACAGCGTTTTGAAATGCTTGTTAAAGATGGATACAAAGGTTCTGGAGATTTTGGAGTTTTTGCGCTTGGTGTTTACAATGGTCAAATCGCAAACAAATTGGACGGTAACAGAGACTTAAATGTGGTGGCAAGAGTAACTTATCCTTTTGTTATTGGAAGCCAAATTATAGAACCTGGAATTCAGGCTTACACAGGTAAATGGGCTTTTACAGGGGAAGTTTCACCAGGAGTTAATGTTAACGATCCTCAGTATGTAAAAGATCAGAGAGTTGGAGCGACTTTCGTTTTATACCCAAGACCTTTCGGAATCCAGACGGAATACAACATAGGAACAGGGCCTCGATACAATACCCTTACCAATTCAATTGACCAAACCGATTTGAACGGAGGTTATGTTTTGCTAAACTACAAATGGGATCTTAAAAAACAGCGTATTTATCCTTTTGCCAAATTTCAATATTATGATGGAGGAAAAAAATACGAAAAAGATGCTAGAAGTTACGTCGTTAGAGATTATGAATTTGGTGTTGAATGGCAGCCAATTAAAGCATTTGAACTTACAGCAGAATACGTAGTAGCTGATCGAACTTTTGAAGATAGCGTTTTGCCTGTAAACAGACAGCAAGGAAATGTTTTAAGATTGCAAGTGCAGTTTAACTTCTAAAATCAGTACGCAGATAAAACAGATTCGCTTTCGCGAAGACGCGGATAAAAACTGATTTTTTATTTAAGGGAAAATTCAATTGCCTCCAGCTTTAGCTGGAGGTTTTTTTTATAGGAAGAAGTAATAGATAAAATCCGTATAATCTGCGTCTTTGCGAAAGTAAATCCGCTTCATCCGCGTGCAATCACGCAGTTTTGTCCTCAAAAATCTTAAATAATGAATCCCAATCAATATTATTTTCAAATTGGGATAATCCTTTAAACGATTTTACTTTTGATAAATTTTCAATGGTAAAGTCCTCTTGCATGGCATACGGCACAAGATTTTCTTCTTGAAGTTTAATCGCCAGATATTCCTGCTCATATTGACCTGGAGTTGGAATAAAAAAGGCTTTTTTGCCCAGCTTTGCCAAATCCATTACGGTTGTATAGCCCGAACGGCACAATACAAATTCACTTTCGTTAAAAGTCTGTTCAAGCTGTTTGGAATTCATGAAATTATAATAAGTAACATTTCCAGCTTGCCATTTTTCTTGAGATTTTTCTACTTTTCCTTGTACAAAAACTACTTTTCCCGGATGTTTTGCCGCTTCCTTCTGCAGTTTTTCATCTAAGAAAGTACGCTGAGGTTCTGGTCCAGACAATATAATCATCAAATCATATATTTTTGGAGTATCCTTTTTTTTCATGCGGCTCAACGGGCCAATATATTTTAGATTCAGATCACTATTTTTCAAGTGTCCTAAATCTCCCGTCAGATTTATTTTTTCGTTAGTATCAGGAACCCAGCATTCATTATATTTTTTAATAAAATGCTGATGGCATTTGCTGGTAAACCAAGTCGTGTTTCCTGTCATTACATTCAATTGATGCGTAATAAAAACAGAAGGCACTTTTTTACTGATAACTCCCAATCTGTTGTCTGAGATAATACCATCAATGCTATGTTTTTTTATCCAATGATTGATCATTTTTTTCTCGTCCAAAATAGCAGTAATCATCTTCGGAAGATTTTTAATAAGCTTCCATTTAAAGTTTTTGCCATTTTTAGCATATTCAATATGATAAGAAGGGAGTTCTAAAGTCTGTATATAAGGAAATTCTTTTCGTAATAGAGCCAGCGCAACACCATCGGAAGCGATAATCGGAATATAATTATTCTCCTGAAGCGCTTTAATAATAGGAATGCATCGAGTGGCATGTCCAAGTCCCCAATTTAATGGAGCCACTAAAATAGTTTTATTCGCAGAATAATCTATGCTCATTTTTAACAGTTTTAAAAACGAAGATAGAAAAATATGTTTTTTATGTTATTTCGAAGGTATTACGAAATTATTAATTTAAGGTGTTAAGTTTCTGAGTTGCTAGGCTTCTAAGTTCAAAGATTTCCTGTTTAGAAAACAAGAAAGCCGAACTATAGGTTCGGCTTAATTTGTTAATCTTAGAATCTTAGCAACTTAGAGTCTCAGCATCTTAGAAACTTAATCCTGAATATACGTTTTATTACCATTTTTGTTAATATAGTATTTACCGCCTCTTGGTCCTGTATATACTTTTTTACCATTGTATTCGCCTGTTACTTTGTCTGGTACAGCGGGAGCTTTTTCGTTAGTTTCCTTTAAAGTTTTAGTAGCCGATTTTTTGGCAGCTGTGGCGTCTTTTTTAGTAGCGTCAGCTTTTGCAGTTGTTTTCTTGGCATCGGTTTTGGTTTTGTCAGCAGTGCTTTTTGCTTTGTCAGCGGTGCTTTTTGCTTTATCAGATTCTACAGTAGCTTTTTTTGCATCAGCTTTAGCTTTTGCAGCTTCTTTGTCGGCAGTCTTTTTTGCAGCGTCAGCAGACTCTTTTTTGGCTTTTGTTGAAGCAGTTTTTGCGTCATCTGCTGCTTTTTTAGATTTTGTGGCTTCTTTTTTTGCATCAGCCGAAGCTTTGTCTGCACTTGCTTTCGCTTTTTTTGCCGAAGTTTCTGTTTTACTTTTCGTAGTTTTTGCAGTTGTTTCCTGTGCGTAAAAATTAGAAGAAAAAACAACCATTAAACAGAGCAATACTAATTTTTTCATAAGGCTAAAAGTTTAAATTTCAATTAAAATTAAACAATTTATTGTCATCTTTTTCGTAACACATTAAAAATATGCACGAAGCTGAACGTTTCCTGTATGAATCGTATTCCCTGTTTCACTTTTCCTCCCTTGATAATTTAAATTAACATCCAAAAAAGACGTAATGTTCTTTTGCAGAAGCAGTTTCCAAACCAAATTTAACCCTGCTTGAAGTCCTTCGAGCATCTGAAAACCGACTGATGAAAATTCATTTCCGTTAAATTTATTTTCATAAAAAGAGAATTCTCCATTCACCGTCACTTTCTTTTCGCCTGCATAAGAAAAAGAAGTTCCGATTCTATTTTGGTCCAAAGTTTCAAAATTTCCCATCTGATTTTTTTTGTTTTGAAGCTCGTAAAAGAAATCCAATTTGGTATTTTTTGAGAATAAATAACTGACTTTCGGAGCGAGTTGCCAGCCTTGAATATCATAGTTTTTTTCAACAAAATCTTTAGAAACCAAATCGGTTTTTATGGTTTTGGTAAAGAAATTAAATAGCCAGCTGTTTTGGTATAAATGGGTGTACTGAATTTGATGTGAATAATTCTGTACATGCTGCGAACCAACAGAAAGCAGACTTTTACCTTTATTAATCAAATAAGAATACGTAACCGAATGTTTCTGCTTACCTCGATTGTAAAATAAACTATTTCTAAAACTCGAATTCAATCCTAAAATACTGTCTTCTGAAGAATCAAACGGATTCAATTCTAATTTTTCTCCATCGCTTTTCACCTTTCGATCCATTATAAAAGAGGTTTGATTGTAAAAATAAGACAACAGTTTTTTAAATCCTTTTTCATTCTGCCATTGCAACGGATTTAAAGTTAAAGATTGCGAAAACTTATTTTGATTAGTTTTTATATAAATCTGATTCGGCAAAAATACTCTCACATAACGCGCCTGATCTTGGTAAACTGCAACTTCAAACTCTTCCAATTCCTGAATTCCGTTGCCATTATAATCATTCCAAGTATAAACGCCTTGACCTGTTGGCACTTCTACATATGTAAATTCTTGCTGTGCAATAGTTCCAGAACTGGTTTCGTAAGCAGTTCCAATTTGCATGAGCTGATTAAAAAAGCGATCGTTGTACAGAATTCTCGAGTTTAATGAAGGTTCATTTTGTCTCGATTTATCGGTAAAATCCAAATTTCGATAACTCGCATAAACTGCCAAATCGGTTGTTTTGTTCTGAATCAGTTTTGATTTTAAATAATACGTCTGCGAATTATTGACATGCTGTAATAATCCGTTTTGCAAACTATCGTTTCTTCTTTGCAGAAAACCAACTTCAACAAAAACCTTAGTGCTGTCGCCCCGTCCAGTAAATATGCCATATTCTGAAAATCTTTGGCTTAAAGCCGAAAACTGATTGGTAACTTTATCTTTTTCCTGATTATCTTCCAATTGCATAGTTCCTCCAACCCAATTTTTTCCAAAATGATATTTGGTTCGGGTTTGGTTTCTAATGAATTTAGAAGTCGAAGCTGTGGCGTCAGAATTTAGGAAACTTCCGTTGTTTTCGATTGTCCAATTTTTCAATTTGAATAAAGCGTTTGTTGTATGCCTCGCTCCAGAATAGCTTTCACTGTAATCTAATTTTTCAAATTGATAAGTTAGTAAACCAATATTTGAAGTTTCTTTCTTCGAAAACAAATCAAAATTTAAACCCGTAACCAAAAGACTTTGATTGCCATAAAGAGTTCCGGTTAAATTCCAATCACGATTAAACTCAATATTGTACAAACGTTCAACAGATTTAAAACTTTGCTGTACGTATTGATAGTTCGCAAAAGCATCTAAATTCCAACTTCTCGAAAAAAGACGTTTTTTAAGATTAGCTTTAAAAGCGATTCCTTCATTATTAGCATCATCAATATTTGAAAATAAATTTTGATCATTATTGCTGACGGCCAATTCAAAATCAGCTAAAGTTTTCTCATCAGGATTATATTTTCCTAAAAAAGTAGCCACTTGAAGTTTCATTGGCGCGACAAGCTGTACAATTGGTTCATAATTTCCTTGCAGAATTCCATTAACCGGTTCAACATATTGATAAATTCGTTCAACAGAATTATTGTTTTGAATGATATAATTTCCAGCATTTGCGCCAACTTGGCTAAATCTTACATTGTACAAAACATCGGCAGGATTATTCGAATATTCATAAGCTTCAACCGAATTGACAAGTATTTTTTTGTACAGAATTTTATTTTCGGCATAAGTATCTTCATATGCAGAAGGCGCTTTCATCAAATTAATATCATCTCCAGCTTGGCTTAAAATCTGAACTTGTTCTGGAGAAAGATTTTGCTGCAAAGGCTGATTTTTCATATCATTTTCAGAATACAAATAACCGCCAAAACTCCAATTTTTGTTTTCGTGTGTTGCGCCTGCATAAGTAACCAATCTATTATAATTTCGTTCAGAATATTGGTATTCTACATTAATACGCATTTCTGAAGTAATCGTAAAAAGCGACGTAAAGACAATTTCTCCCGCATTGTAATCAATCACATAATCGTTGTTTTCACCACGTTTTAGCAAAACGCCGTTTACATACACACGTTCAGAACCCGAAATCACGAGAACATACAATTCGCCATTTTGGCCTTTTAGTTTATACGGACCTTGATTGCCTTCTTGACCTGTAAAAGTGCTTTTGGCATATTGACCTTTTACAAAAGCGACGGAAGCAAAAACATTGGTTTTACTTTTTTCAGTATCAAAATCAAAGTTGGCCGAAAGTCCTTGAACTTTTTTATTAAAGCCTAAAAATTGGGTTTTTCTGTTTTCTAAAAAGACATCGCCGGCGCGAATGTTCCAATCATCACTAAAAAGTTCTATGAAAATATTGTCAAACTGATCGAGTTTCTGCGAATAACCGCCATCTTGCAACGGAATATTATTGTCCTGAAGCGATGCTCTTAAACTCACTTTGTCTGAAAGTTTTCCTGTAATCTGTAAATCTAGATTGGAGTTTAAAACCGTACTTTGATTATTACCAACGGTAACACCACGAGTAATGCTTCCAGAAGTTTCGAGACCATCAAAAGGCGTTACTTTTTTTGCATTTGAGTTATTGTCTATTCGGTATAATTTGTCTGTTCCAACATCCCCGCTTACAATCTGATCCGATTTGTAAAGGCTATATTCTTTGGTTAAGAAATCAGGATAGTTAAGATAATTGACAATTAAAGTATCTGAAATAGATTGGAAATTTTCATTTAAGAGCAAATATCCTTTTTGAAAATCAACTTTATAAGAAGTTGAATCGATAGGTTCGTTTTTAGTGTTCAGAATCTGGAAGAATCCAGAGTTGATGGCTACTTTTTCTAGACGAATTGTATCTTTTGAAACGATTACTTTTTTGGTTTTGTACAGTGATTCAGTTTCCTGAGCCTGAAGCGCAGAAAACCAGAAGAAAACCGTCAAAAACAGTAATTTTTTCAACATAAATACTCTAACTCTAAAAAGTCAAAAGTAGTATTTATAATGGGAAATTACGAGGCTTTTATTTATTGCGAAATGGAGTGTTCGGTACTTCCATTTTTTTGTGTAGAAAATTGCTATTGCCTGTTGGCTTTTCCTTTTTTCAATTGCGTATAGGTAATAAGAATAGCCACTGTAGATAAAAACGGGCCAATTACCAACCTAAAATCGGAATAAGAAATGTCTTTGATATCCTTTGTAAGCAACGGACTTAAAGATATACTGATGTATAATAAACCAAGGATAATGAAAACTAATAAAAAGCTCTTTTTGCTCATTTTAAGTTCTTTAGAAAGAAAAGTAAATTTAATAAAAAAAACAGATAAAATAGAGAAAATTCTTTCGTAATAAAATAAGGCTCCACAATTAAGTGAAGCCTTTTCAATAATTTTTGAATTAAATAATTACCTTTTATAAAGCAATATTAGATTAATTCTTTAGTGACAATCTGCATAGTCTCGCGGCTAACTTGTTTCAATAAAACTTCTTTGTTAGCTTCAACAGTCTGCGCCGCCTCTTCTGTAAAGTGACGGATTGTATATAAGGTTACATTTTCGCTGTATTCTACTTTGAATTTTTTAGAAAGAATAGCATTCAATTCTGGGAAATTTCCAAATTTATCTTCCACACAAACAGAGAAACTAATTGCAGAGTTCTGAATCAAGTTTACTTTGATTTTAAATTCGTGGAATAATCCAAAAATCTCACTGATGTTTTCTTCCATAATGAAAGAGAAATCAATTGATGAAAGCGAAATTAAAAGCTGTTCTCTTTTTACAATAAAACATGGATATTGCGGCTCCAAATCAACTCCTTTTGAAACACAAGTTCCTTTTAATAATGGGTTGATGAACGATTTTACGTACAAAGGAATTTCTTTTTTCTGTAATGGCTGTAATGTTTTTGGGTGAATAACCGTTGCTCCGTAAAATGCCAATTCGATAGCTTCACGATATGAAATTTGGTTTAACAAACTTGCATTTTCAAAATAACGCGGATCGGCATTCATAACTCCAGGAACGTCTTTCCAGATCGTTACGCTTTCAGCGTTTAAGCAGTAAGCAAAAATTCCGGCAGTATAATCAGAACCTTCGCGGCCCAAAGTTGTTGTAAAATTATTTTCATCTGCACCTAAGAAACCTTGTGTGATATTTAATTGTTTTCTAGGTACATTTTTGCTGATGTTTTGCTGCGTAGTTTCCCAGTCAACTTCTGCATCTCTGTAGTTTGCATTCGTTTTAATGAAATTACGAACATCAAGCCATTGCGTCTGAATTCCTCTGAAATTCATATAGTGGCTTAAAATATTAGTCGAAATCAATTCACCAAAACTTACCACCTGATCGTAAACAAAGTTGTAATTTGGAGATTTATTATGAGCTAGAAAATATTCTAATTCGTCAAACTGAGCATTTACAGCTGCAAAAACTGCATGACTTTCATCTTCAAACAAATCCAATAAGATCTGATTGTGGTATTTTTTAATTTCCTGAACAGAAGCATTTAATTCTGTCGATTTTTCAAAGTAATTCTTGATTACAACTTCGAGAGCATTTGTAGTTTTTCCCATCGCAGAAACTACCAAAATCACGTCTTCATAACCCACTTTTTGTAAAACGTCGTATACGTTTTTAATTCCATCTGCATCTTTTACCGATGCACCACCAAATTTAAATACTCTCATTTTTAATTTTAGATTTTTAGATTTTAGATTTCAGATTCAAACTGAAACCTAGTATTTTGTTTTTTTCTGCCACGAATTGCACAAATTTTTACTAATTAACTCGTGGCGAATAATATTTTTTTATAATTTTTCTAAGAACGAGTTAACTCCAGCTTCATCCATTTGGACTACTTGCCAATCCTCAAGAATTCTTGCACCAGAATTTTTGTAAAAATTTACAGCTGGTGTATTCCAAGCCAAAACATTCCATTCCACTCTTCGCACGCCGTCTCTTTTTCCTTGTTTCATGATTTCAGCATAAAGAGCAGAACCTAAACCGGTGCCTCGCATCTTTTCTTTTACAATCAAATCTTCAAGATGAATTGTCTTTCCTTTCCAGGTCGAATAGCGGTAATAATACAACGCAATTCCAACAATTTCTTTTTGTTTTTCTTCGTTTTCGATCTCTGCAACAAAAACGTGAAATAATGGTTTTTCGCCAAAACCGTCGCGTACTAAATCTTCCTCTGTAATGACAACCGCATCGGGTTCTTTTTCGAATATTGCAAGCTCCTGAATAAGCCCTAACACCGATTTCATATCTTCAGGATTTCCTTTTCTAATATTCATATATTCTTATTTTTAACTATTTATTATCTAAAAAAGCATCATTTTATTGGATGCTTTTTGCAGATTGTTAGCAAATATACAATAGTAGCAAACAAACAAAATAATTTTTAAATCATTCTCACAAAATAAGCGATATTTGTGACTTAAAAATAAAACTATAACGATTTAGAAATGGAAGAACGCAATAAAACACTGGGAGAGTTTATTATTGAGAACCAAAAAGCATTTCAGTATTCGTCGGGAGAACTCTCGCGAATTATCAACTCTATTCGATTGGCGGCAAAAGTGGTCAATCATAAAGTAAACCAAGCGGGTTTAGTAGATATTGTGGGCGCGGCAGGCGAACAGAATATTCAAGGTGAAGACCAGCAAAAATTAGATGTCTATGCAAACGAAGTATTTATCCAGACGTTAATAAACCGTGAGATTGTCTGTGGTATTGCTTCTGAAGAAAACGACGATTTTATTACTGTTCAGGGGAGCGACAACAGTCATAATAATAAGTACGTGATCTTAATGGATCCGCTAGACGGATCTTCAAACATTGATGTAAATGTTTCTGTGGGAACTATCTTTTCTGTTTTTAGAAGAGTTACTCCAATAGGAACTCCGGTAACTAGCGAGGATTTTTTACAACCGGGAATCAATCAAGTTGCAGCAGGCTATGTAATTTATGGAACTTCAACAATGCTTGTGTATACGACAGGACATGGCGTAAATGGTTTTACGTTAAATCCAGCGATAGGTACATTTTATCTTTCACATCCAAACATGAAATTTCCAGAAAACGGAAATATTTATTCGGTAAACGAAGGAAACTATGTTCATTTTCCGCAGGGAGTAAAAAATTACATTAAATACTGCCAGCGAGAAGAAGGAGACAGACCTTACACTTCGAGATACATTGGAAGTTTGGTAGCCGATTTTCATCGAAATATGATTAAAGGTGGAATTTATATTTATCCGACAAGTTCAAAAGCACCAAAAGGGAAATTACGTTTATTGTACGAATGTAACCCGATGGCTTTTTTAGCAGAACAAGCAGGAGGAAAAGCAACAGACGGTTTCGGACGAATTATGGAAATCCAGCCAACTGAATTGCACCAAAGAGTGTCTTTCTTTTGCGGAAGCTATAAGATGGTAGAAAAAGCCGAGGAATTTATGGCTGAGGCGAATTAAGTTTTTAGTCTCAGTCTCAGTTTTTAGTCTGGACTATAAATAGCAAACCCGACAGGTTTTTAAAACCTGTCGGGTTTTGTTTTTTAATCAATTAAAAAAATAAGATAAAAATAAGTTGCATTTGAGTCTTTTACATATATTTGATTAAAATTATTATATGAAAAATATTACTTTAATTCTTTTTCTAGTGTTAGGTTTTGCAGTTGGATGTTCATCTGATGAAGACAATAAATCAGGAGTGAATTCTTCAATTGTTATTGATGGAATAACCTTTAAACCCAATAAAGCAGTTTACTCCTATCAGCCGGCAAGTTTTGAATCTCAGAAAAGAGTTCGGTTTGTAATAAACAATGAAGGAATGGAAGAATTCTTATATATTGATATTTCGTTTCCTGCAACTCAGAAAAGTTTGACTGGCGAATACTCATTTGGAATTGGAACGGCTGATGAATTATTGGCAATGGCTGAGTTTTATGCTCCAGATAAAAGATATTATATTAGTGGATATTCTCTGAAAATAACAGATAATGGTGATTCTAATTTTAATTTTGAATTTGTTTCTCCAGAAGTTTATGATATAAACAATAAAAAAGTAAATTTTAAAGGTGCGCTAAGCGGAAAAATCGTGATGGAATAACCTCAATAAAATTCAGAATCAATTAAAAATAAAAACCCGACAGGTTTTTAAAAATCTGTCGGGTTTTTATTTTTAGAAGTTTCAAATTTCCAATATCAGTATAAACTGTAAACTGAGACCGAAAACTGAAAACTATTATTTATGCATATGTTGCATTTCGTAGATAAAAGTATCTGCATCTACTTTTTTGTCAACCAATGACAATGCTTTTGCAATAATATAGTCTACGTTGCTTGGTGTAAATCCAAGGGCAACACTTATCTTTTTTAGAAGTACTTCTTGTTTGTCTTCAAGCTGATGGTCAACATGCACCATACGGGTTAGGTCATATAAACGCTCTAAGCGTTGAACATATGAATAAGGTGGATTGATCGGATATTTTAAAGGATCGCTAAGAATTTCTTCATATTCCGATTCTGTAATTTCTAAGCGAGAAGCAAGTTTATCTAAAAAGGCTTTTTCTTCTGGATAAACCACCCCATCAGCTAAAGCTACACGAACAATAGCAGAAAAGTGTCCTTTGTTTCTTTGCTTGAATTCGCTATCAAATAATTCTGAAAATGACATAATTAAAAGTGTTTTTGTTAAACAAAGATAAATTTTATTTTAAATTATCGATTTTAAAATTCTCATAAAATTTAACTTTTTTGCTACAGGATTTAACGTCTTCAATCTTTAAGTTTGAAAATTAATCGTAAGTTTACAACCCCTAATTATTTAATTACATTACACCTATGTCACAATTTTGGATTTATTTTCAAATAGGATTAAAACACGTTTTAGACATCAATGCTTACGATCACGTTCTTTTTTTAATCGCCTTAACTGTTCCGTATCTTTTTAAAGACTGGAAAAGAATTTTTTTATTGGTTTCGCTTTTTACAATTGGCCATACTTTGGCTTTAATTCTTTCTGTTTACGGCATAATTGCCATAAAAGTTAACATTGTAGAATTCCTGATTCCGATTACAATTTTAATAACAGCTCTTTATCATTTGTTTACGGCTGGAAAGACCTCAAAAAATGATGGCGTAAATCTAGTATTTTTCATAACTTTATTCTTTGGAATTATTCATGGACTAGGTTTTTCTAATTATTTCAAGACAATTTTAGGAGGCTCTGCAACCTCAAAATTGTTACCTTTGGGAGAGTTTGCCTTAGGAATAGAAGCTGCTCAGCTGGTAGTAGTTTTTGTTGTTCTGGTAATTTCATATATAGTGCAGACAGTTTTCCGTTTTTCAAAACGCGACTGGGCACTTGTAATGTCGGCTTTTATTATTGGAGTTGTAATTCCGATGATTATTGAAAGCCCAATTTGGAACAGATAAATTAAATGGAAGTAAAAAAACTGAATAAATACGATAAAGCATATCTGCGAATTGCAAAAGAGTGGAGCCTGCTTTCTTACTGTAAACGTAAACAAGTTGGCGCTATTATCGTAAAAGACAGAATGATTATCTCTGATGGTTACAATGGTACGCCATCTGGATTTGAGAATTGCTGCGAAGACGAAGACGGGTTAACCCGTTGGGATGTTTTGCACGCCGAAGCAAATGCAATCTTGAAAGTGGCAAGATCAACACAATCTTGCGAAGGAGCAACATTGTATATCACGCTTTCGCCTTGCAAAGAATGCAGCAAATTAATACATCAGTCAGGTATAAAAAGAGTGGTATATCATAATGGATACCGTGACGATTCGGGAATCCAGTTTTTGATAAAAGCTGGCGTAGAAGTAGAACACATTCCTATTTTGGAAGAGTAATGAAATTTAACTCAAAATATTTGCCAATAGTCATAGGAGCAACTTTTGCTCTTGGAACAATTGCCGGAAGCTTGATGAATGCTCCTGCAAGTGACCAGCTTTTGGCTAAAAATTACTCCAAAACCAAACTTAACAAACTCATTGATTTTATCAATACCGAATATGTTGATAGCGTCAATACCGATTCGATTGTAAACCTTACGGTCGATAATATTCTTTCTAAATTAGATCCGCATTCAGTTTATATTCCGCCAAGCGAACAGGCTGAGGTTGCCGAAAGTATGAAAGGAGATTTCGTGGGAATTGGAATTAATTTTTATATGTATAAAGATTCAGTTGCGATTATAAAACCAGTAGAAAACGGTCCTTCAGCAAAAGCAGGAATAAAATCTGGAGACCGCATTTTATTTGCAGGAAAAACCAAATTGTATGGCAGGAAATTGCCTTCAGATAGTTTGTTTTCTAAATTAAAAGGTCGTCAAGGTTCAGAAATTGAATTGACTGTTTTTAGGAAATCAGAACAAAAGAAACTAAAGTTTAAAGTAAAACGAGATATTATTCCAATTAAAAGTGTTGATGCTTCTTTGCTGATTGGAAATAATGTGGGGTATATCAAAATAAACCGTTTTGCCGAAACTACTTTCAATGAATTTAAAACTGGTTTGACGAGATTAAAGCAAAAAGGAATCCAGTCGCTTGTAATTGACCTTCGCGATAATGGAGGCGGTTATATGGAAGAAGCGATTGCTATTGCCGATGAGTTTTTAAAAGACAAACAGTTAATCGTTTTCACGAAAAGCAAAAACGGTTCTACTGAGAAAACGTATGCAACAAAAGCAGGAAGTTTTGAAAGAGGGAAAGTTTATGTTTTAATTAATGAAAATAGTGCCTCGGCTAGTGAAATCTTAGCAGGAGCCATTCAAGATAATGATCGCGGAACTATTGTTGGAAGACGTTCTTTTGGAAAAGGTCTTGTTCAAAGAGAAATGGACTTTAATGACGGATCTGCTGTGAGATTGACTGTAGCACGTTATTATACGCCAACAGGAAGATCAATTCAAAAACCGTATAAAAAAGGAAACGAAGAATATTTTAAAGAATCTGAAGCAAGAATTGCTACTGGAGAATTGTATGCAAAAGACAGCATAAAAGTAGCAGATTCTTTAAAATTTAAAACTCCTAAAGGAAAAATCGTTTATGGCGGCGGCGGAATTGTTCCAGATGTTTTTGTTCCAATGGAAGCAGAGCATGGAAATGAAAATGTTGCATATTTGCTACAGACTGGAATTGTAGGGCATTTTGTCTTTGAAGAATTAGATAAAAACAGAAATGCTTTTGCTGGAGATAATTTTAATGAGTTTTTGGCAAAAATGAAGAACTCAGATTTTTATTTTAAAAGATTTAAAAACTATATTTTAATGACGGGATTGGATTTGAAATTGGATAAAACGAAAGCGCTCGTAAACCGTCATATTACAGCTGAATTCGCACGACAGCTGTTTGGAGAATTGTATTATTATGATGTAATCTTGAAAGATGATGCCATGATAAAAACAATTCTAGCTCCAAAGAAATAACCTCAATCTTTATATCATGAAAATAGAAACCGTTGTTGATGCAGAAATCGAACTCTTGACTGCAATTAAAAAATCGGATGTTATGGCTTTGGAAACAATCCTTCATGATGATTTATTGTTTAATATGCCCGACGGACAAACCATAACGAAAGAGTTTGATTTGGAATCATATCGTTCAGGAAAGCTAAAAATTAATTCTTTGGAAGCATCAGATCAAATTGTGAATATAATTGATGATTCGGCTGTTGTTGCTGTTACAGTTGCTTTAAAGGCAACTTACGATAATAATTCGATCAGCGGAGTTTTCAAATATATAAGAGTTTGGAAAAAATCGGGTAAGAATCTAAAAGTTATTGCAGGTAGCTGTGTTCAGTTGGCGTAAAGTTTGATGCAATAAAATAATATTAACTTAAAATAAAACATTGCGCACCTTGCGTAAATCCTCGCGAACTTCGCGGTTAAACTAAAATATATGAAAAATCTAAAAAGAATCAGTTTTCTAGTGCTCTTAATGACTTTTGTAATCTCTTGTACAACTATGAAAAACGACACGAATGCTATAGTTTCAGGAAAAGTAGACGGTATAGAAGCGGGAAAAGATGGTTACACAGCCAAAATTACAACAGACGCAAAAGAAGTATACTTTGCTACAATCAGTATTGTAAACGTTGGCGGGCCTCAGAATTACAAACAATTAAAAATTGGAGATGTAGTATCTGTTAAAGGAGAAAAATGGAAATCTGAAGATGAAAACCGTATTAAAGTAACAGAAATCGTTTCGGTTAAATAAAAAGGCGAAAAACTTAAAAAAATAAACCATATAAGTTATATAAGTTCATTTAAACTATGCGCAAAGCATACGTGAACTTATATAACTTATATGGTTTAATAATTTTTATAGCGTATTATCGAATACTATCGTGAGCGTGAGTCTGCACGCCGTTATTCCATAAAGTTAAAATATCTGTTGCTACAGCAGCGCCACTTCCGGCAGCAATTGCCAATTGACTTCTCCAGCCCGCTAAAGTTCCGATAACATAAATGCCGTCTGCTACTTTGTGATCTTCGTTTTTAAGCTGAATACGCTGTTTTTCTGGAAGTGCTTTTTTGTGAGGTTCAACAAATTGCTTTAAACCTTCAATGTCGAAAGTATTGGCAGATCCAATTCCGACCACGATATTTTTTGTTTGGTATGAATTCTTGTTGGTTACTACGGTAAACTCTGGGTAACTGCCCTCAATTTTCATTACTTTTTCATTTGGAATCTGAGTAATGTGCGGGTAAGTCGTTGCTAAATCCTGTGTGCTTTCAGTTAAAAGTTCAGAACCTAATTTTCCTGGTGTAATTCCGTAAGCGTTATAAAATATTGCCTCTTGTAAAGAAGAATTTTTCTGATGAGTAAAAATTCCGATTTTTTTGTCAGTAACAAAAGTTTTGTTTTTTGCGGATCCTAAGACTAGAGCACAAGACATTCCAGATACTCCTCCGCCAATAATTAAAACATCAAACATATTATCTGTTGTCATTCATTTTTTCTTCAATTCTTTTTGAAATTCTAAAAATCAAAAGAATCAAAACAGCGCAAAATGAAGCGGCGATTCCAATAAAAGCTACCATACTATCTCCTTGAAAAGGGTTTTTAAAGTCTAATAGCGTAATATTAAAAACGATTAAAGCTAATGCCAAAAGCACTAAGATTGAAGTGAAAATTTTCATAAGGTTGTCTTTGTTTTTGTCTAAAATAATAAAGTAGAACTTTATGGGGAAATTGCCTCAAAGTTGTATTTTAGAAATTTTACGGGGTAAATTTATAAAAATAAAATTTAGACAAACAAACCTTTAACATTAGCAGCGAATAATTTAACAGCAATTGCTAAAAGTATTACTCCAAATGTCTTGCGAACCACTCCAAGTCCGTTTTCTCCCAGTAGATTTTCGATTTTTTTAGAAGACTTTAAAACGATGTAAACTAGAATAATATTTAATAAAATGGCAATGATAATATTGATGGTATGAAACTGTGATCGAAGTGATAATAAAGTGGTCATTGTTCCTGCACCAGCAATTAGAGGAAACGCCAGCGGTACAATAGAAGCAGACCCTGGTTCTTCATCACGATAGATTCTAATTCCTAAAATCATTTCTAAAGCCAGAAAAAATAATACGAAAGAACCAGCAACAGCAAATGAATGAACGTCTATTCCAATAAGATTCAATAAACCTTCTCCAACAAAAAGAAAAACAATCATAATTGCGCCTGCAACGATAGAAGCTTTCTCAGATTCGATGTGTCCGACTTTAGCTCTTAAATTCACAATAATCGGAATCGAGCCAACAATATCAATTACGGCAAAAAGCACCATACTAACGGTAATGATTTCTTTAAAATCGATTTCTAACATATCGCTTTGATTTTTAGGGTTTAAAAAACTGCTGCAAAAGTAGTTAATAAAGTTAGGTGTTTTTTCGATACAATGCACTTTTGTTATAAAAACATGTTTTATTGATTAAAAAAGTGATATTTGTAACAATTATTGTTTTCTTTTGCATTTAGTAAAACTTATAATAGGTTTAACCGCAAAGCACGCAAAATTAAATTCGCAAGGTTCGCAAATTAAAATAGGTATTGGAAATGTGTGCGTATAAACTTTGCGAACCTTTGCGCAAATCCTTACGAACTTTGCGGTTAAATTTTCATCCTATTTTATCTCCTTTCTTTGACTATCTTTGCACTTTATAAATTACAGTATTTAATATCATGTTTCAGTTAGGTAAAACTATTATTTCAGAGGACATTCTGGAAAAAGAATTTGTGTGCAACTTGTCTGCTTGTAAAGGAGCTTGTTGTGTTGATGGAGATGCGGGGGCGCCTTTGAATGAGGCTGAAACTAAAATCTTAGAAGACATTTACCCAAAAGTAAAACCTTTTTTACGAAAAGAAGGAATTGAAGCAATCGAAGCGCAAGGAACTTGGGTAAAAGGAACAGATGGTGATCTAGAAACGCCGCTGATTGATAATAAAGATTGCGCTTATGTGATTTTTGACGGAAAAACGGCACTTTGCGGAATCGAGCAAGCTTACAATCAAGGAGTAGTGGATTGGAAAAAACCTGTTTCTTGTCATTTATACCCAATTCGAGTAAAAGACTTCACAGAATTTGCAGCGGTAAACTATGATAAATGGGATATCTGCGATGATGCTTGTTCGTTAGGAAAAGAACTTGAAATTCCAGTTTACAAATTTGTAAAAGAGGCATTGATTCGCCGTTTTGGAGAAGACTGGTATTTGGAACTAGAAAAGGTAGCTGAAGAGCTTAAAAATTCTTAAAAATTAAAGTGTAATTTATACCTTTTTCTCTCTTCATTTTTTGACTCAAAAAAACAAAGTTTTAACTCAAAAAAAACTTTTTAAAACTATTTAAAATTTCTTGCTTTTTATATTTAAAAGTCTATATTTTACGGGGCTTTCAGGTATGATTATTGGTTTTAAATGTTTCATTTACAGTAAATTAATTATTGTATGAAAAATGTTTCAAAAAATTAACGTTGTTAAAAACTACAGCAAATTGTGAATAAGTTTGACTTTCATTTTTGGCGTTAATTGACAATCTTTGTAGTCTATTGAATTAGCAAAAAATTCGGTATAAAAATTAAACAAAAATTGTCATGTCTCAAGTAGAACCAATCTTACAAGAAAATAAAAATCGTTTCGTTATTTTTCCTATCAAACATCATGATATTTGGGAATGGTATAAAAAAATGGAAGCTAGTTTCTGGACTGCTGAAGAAATCGATTTGCACCAAGATTTGACAGATTGGAATAACAAACTGAATGACGACGAAAGATATTTCATTAAACATATTTTAGCATTCTTTGCAGCTTCTGATGGAATCGTAAATGAAAATTTGGCTGAGAACTTTGTAAACGAAGTTCAATATGCTGAAGCGAAGTTTTTCTATGGCTTCCAAATTATGATGGAAAACATTCACAGCGAAACTTATTCTTTATTAATTGACACTTACGTTAAAGATGAAGCTGAGAAAACAGAATTGTTTAATGCTTTAGAAGTTTTCCCGGCTATTGCTAAAAAAGGAGAATGGGCTTTAAAATGGATCGAGTCAGATTCGTTTGCTGAAAGACTTATTGCTTTTGCTGCAGTTGAAGGAATCTTTTTCTCAGGAGCTTTCTGTTCAATTTATTGGTTAAAAAAACGTGGTTTAATGCCAGGTTTAACTTTCTCAAATGAATTGATTTCTCGTGACGAAGGCGTACACTGTGATTTTGCTGTTCACTTGCATAATCACCATTTGGTAAACAAAGTGCCAAAAGAAAGAATCAAAGAAATTATTGTCGATGCCTTAGATATCGAAAGACAATTTATTACTGAATCTCTTCCAGTAAGCTTAATTGGTATGAACGCGACTTTAATGACACAGTACTTAGAGTTTGTTGCCGATAGACTTTTAGTAGAGTTAGGTTGTGAGCGTGTTTACGGATCTGCGAATCCATTCGATTTCATGGACATGATTTCTCTTCAAGGAAAAACTAATTTCTTTGAAAAACGTGTTGCAGAGTATCAAAAGTCAGGTGTGATGAACAATGACAGCGATGCTCAAAAAATTTCATTCGATGCAGATTTTTAGACAACAAAAAATATTTTAGCGTCTATCTTCTAGAGACACTAAAAAAAGATTACAGATTATTTTTAAAGGTTGAGCCTCTTTCCCCAAGTCGCAGGTTCAATAGCAATTTTTGACGCATTTAAATTCGATTTTCGAATTTGAAACTGGTAACTATTGAGAATTTGGTAATTCTCTAAAATTAATTTAAAAACACGCAATGTTTAAGTGCTGGAATTCGTTTTCTAGTTACTTTAATTTTTTCAATAACCATAAAAGGTAAGCTTATGTATGTAGTAAAAAGAGATGGCCACAGAGAGCCCGTAATGTTTGATAAGATTACAGAAAGAATCAAAAAATTGTGTTACGGCTTAAACGAGCTTGTAGATCCAGTTAAGGTAGCCATGAGAGTTATCGAAGGATTGTATGATGGAGTTTCGACTTCTGAATTGGATAATCTTGCAGCAGAAACGGCGGCTTCTATGACAATTGCGCATCCTGATTATGCTCAATTAGCAGCTCGTGTAGCAATTTCTAACCTGCATTCAAATACCAAAAAATCTTTCTCAGAAACGATGAAAGATATGTATCACTACGTAAACCCAAGAAATGGTCAAGATGCACCATTAATTGCTGATGATGTTTACAAAGTGATCCAAGAAAACGCTGCTTTTTTAGATTCTCATATCATTTATACAAGAGATTTTAATTACGACTATTTTGGTTTCAAAACTTTAGAGCGTTCTTATCTTCTTAAAATAAACGGAAAAATCGTTGAGCGTCCGCAGCACATGTTAATGCGTGTTTCTGTTGGTATTCACTTAGACGATTTGAAATCAGTTATTGAAACTTATGATTTAATGTCTAAAAAGTTCTTTACGCACGCAACGCCAACGCTGTTCAATGCGGGAACTCCAAAACCTCAAATGTCATCTTGTTTCCTTTTGGCAATGCAGGAAGACAGTATCGACGGTATTTATGATACATTAAAACAAACAGCTAAAATTTCGCAGTCAGCGGGAGGAATCGGACTTTCTATTCATAACGTTCGTGCGACTGGGTCTTACATTCGCGGTACAAACGGAACTTCAAACGGAATTGTTCCGATGTTGAGAGTTTTCAACGACACAGCACGTTATGTAGATCAAGGAGGTGGAAAACGTAAAGGAAGTTTTGCTATTTATATCGAAACTTGGCATGCTGATATTTTCGATTTCTTGGATTTAAAGAAAAACCACGGAAAAGAAGAAATGCGTGCAAGAGATTTATTCTTTGCAATGTGGACTTCAGATTTGTTCATGAAACGTGTTCAAGAAGATGGGCCATGGACTTTAATGTGTCCAAATGAATGTCCAGGTTTATATGATGTTTACGGAGACGAATTTGAAGCTTTGTATACAGGATATGAAGCGCAAGGAAAAGGAAGAAAAACAATCCGTGCTCGTGAATTATGGGAGAAAATCCTAGAATCTCAAATCGAGACTGGAACACCATATATGTTGTACAAAGATGCAGCAAACCGTAAATCGAACCACAAGAATTTAGGAACAATCCGTTCTTCTAACTTGTGTACAGAGATTATGGAGTTTACATCTAAAGATGAAATTGCAGTTTGTAACTTAGCTTCAATCTCATTGCCGATGTTCGTTGAAAACGGAGAATTCAACCACGAATCTCTTTACAATGTTACAAAACGTGTAACTCGCAACTTGAACAAAGTAATCGACAGAAACTACTATCCAGTACAAGAGGCTGAAAACTCAAATATGCGCCACCGTCCGGTTGGATTAGGAGTTCAAGGTTTGGCAGATGCTTTCATTATGTTGCGTATGCCGTTTACAAGTGATGAGGCTAAAAAATTAAACCAAGAAATTTTCGAAACTTTATACTTCGCTGCTGTAACCGCTTCTATGGAAATGGCAAAAGAAGAAGGACCATATTCAACTTTCGAAGGATCACCAATGTCTCAAGGAGAATTCCAATACAACATGTGGGGATTGAAAGATGAAGAATTATCTGGTCGTTGGGATTGGGCTTCATTAAGAAAAGAAGTGGTAGAGCATGGAGTTCGTAACTCATTATTGGTTGCGCCAATGCCAACTGCATCAACTTCTCAAATCTTAGGAAACAATGAAGCTTTCGAACCATATACTTCAAATATTTACACACGTCGTGTATTGTCTGGAGAGTTCATCGTAGTAAACAAACATTTACTAGAAGATTTAGTAAAATTAGGTTTATGGAACGAAGATTTGAAACAAGAAATTATGCGTCATAATGGATCTGTTCAAAACATCAATATCATTCCGCAAGACTTAAAAGATCTTTATAAAACAGTTTGGGAAATGTCGATGAAAGATATTATCGATATGTCTCGTCAAAGAGGATATTTCATTGACCAGTCTCAATCGTTGAACTTGTTCATGCAGGATGCAAACTATTCTAAATTGACGTCAATGCACTTCTACGCTTGGCAATCTGGTTTAAAAACAGGAATGTACTACTTGAGAACAAAAGCGGCTGTAGATGCGATTAAATTCACATTAAACAACGATAAAAAAGAAGAAACAGCTCCATCATTAGTTCAGGAAACTGAATCAATCAGTGTTGAGGATTACAAAGCGATGCTTTTGAAAGCACAAGCGGCAGATCCTGAAGATTGTGAGATGTGTGGAAGTTAGTTTTTTTAGAAGAAAGAAAATAGAATAAAGAAGAAAGATTTATTCTTTGGAAATAGAAAGCAGTTATCGTTTTGGTAGCTGCTTTTTTTGTTTATTTGTTGGTAATCTAATTGTGTCAGTTTTATGTATAAGACTTTAATCTTAATTTTATTTTTGATTAATTCTGCCTTTGCTCAGAAGAGAGATATTGTTTATAGAATTGCCTATGATTCTTACCCAGCGATTGGTTATTCATATGATATTAGTATTTTGTATTTACGAGATGATAATACCTATAAATGTTTATTTCAGAAGTATAATTCAAGAAGAATGGCCCGAAAGAATGTTTTAAGAAGCTCTACTGATGAATATGGTAAATGGAAGATATATGGTGATACTTTATTGCTTTATGATAATAATAGGTATCCAATGAAATTTTTCAAATTCAATGATAAAAAAATTGCTTATATATTTGACAATGTTGACAGGTCCAAATATTATTGGAAAAGGGTGAAAAATTGAAATAATTCATGAAAAAATCTAATAATATAACCTGTGTTTTCAACCACGGGAACACAATGCATTTCCCCAATCCGTTTCCCGTATTTGAAACCACAGGCTATATTTGATTACGGCTGTTCAATATTGTGAAAGCAATATCCCGAAAAATTCCACGTTCTAATTAATACCAAAGACTTTTAAAACTTAGCATCTTAGTAACTAAGTAACTCAGAATTTTCTCTTTTAAACCTTTTAAAGAGAATCAAGTCTTATTGTAATAATTTCTGAACGATGAAAAAAAGCAGTCTTTGGTCCTTACGATTAGGTTTTTCAGGAAAACAAGCTTCAAAAATTGAAAAACTCGGCTTAGAAAAATTTCTAAAGCAATCTTATAATTCGAAGTTTGACAAAGAAATTCCAGGCTTTCTTCAAGATCAGCCTAAAACTACTTTAGAGTTGAAACAAGTTCGAGAAATCATCAAAACTTCAGACCCCGAAACCAAAAAGGAAATTCAGAAAAAAGAAAATCAAGCAACTGCCGAATTCAAAAAATGGTGGATTTCTAAAATGAGAAACGATGAATTCCCGCTTCGTGAAAATATGGTTTGTTTCTGGCACAATCATTTTGTTTCGACCTCCCAAAAAGTAAAAATCAATTACTGGATTTACCAGCACAATATGATTTTGCGCGAAAATGCTTTTGGCAATTTTAAAGAATTAACCAAACAGATTCTAAAGTCGAATGCAATGGTTCGTTATCTCGATAATGGCGATAATAAAAAAGGAAAAGTAAACGAAAACTTAAGCCGAGAATTACTTGAACTATTCACAATCGGAATTGGAAATTATACCGAAGATTATATAAAAAACGGTGCAAAAGCTTTAGCAGGTTTAAGTATTGGCGACGATGGAGCGGTTTACAGAAAAAATATTGAAGATAACAGCAATAAAACCTATTTCGGGAAAACTGGAAATTGGAAGTCAGATGATCTGGTTGATATTATTTTCGAACAGAAAAACATTCCGTATCTCATTACCCGAAAAATCCTGAAATGGTTTATTTATGATAATCCGCCCGAAGATTTAGTAGTTTATTATGGCGATTATTTCCGAAAGCAAAAGTTTGAGATCGAACCTTTATTGACTAAAATCTTTACGGAAGAATTTAAAAAAGAAAATTCTGGAAGTAAAATCAAAAATCCGCTGGTTTATATTTTACAGCTTTGTGACGAATTGCAGATGGAGAATGTGAACGATGCCGCAATTATGGCATTCATAAAACAGCAAGGAATGGATTTGTACAATCAGGTTAATGTAAAAGGTTGGGACGGTGGAAATTCCTGGCTGACGTCGCAAATTTATCTTCAAAGAAACAATACAGCCGATTTATTATGCAGCGGAAAAAGTCTGAATCGAAAGATTTTGAAAACGATGATGAACGGAGTTGAAAAAGAAAAATCGGAATATGAAAAAGTTGCCGTAAAAGTCGCTTTTGATTCGGATGGAAATAATAAAACTATTATTTCGGAATTGTCAGACCGATTATTATTTACCGTTAGCGATTCGGCTCAAAAAGACATGGAAAATCTTTTGAAATACGATTTTGATCCCAAAGATCCGCATGCTGATTTTGCTGTTGTTCGAGTGTTTAATTACATCACAAAACTTCCAGAATATCAATTAATCTAAAAAGCAGGAATCATGAACAGAAGAAATTTTCTAACATTGACAGGAACTTTCACAGGCGGATTACTTGTGCTTCCTGATTTTTTACACGCTTTTGGTTCTCAGAACAATTTGGTTGTGGGAGAACAATGTGTCGTTTTTGTACAGCTGAATGGCGGAAATGATGGTTTAAATACCTTTATTCCATATGATGATCCATTGTATTATGATTTGAGAACGAAGATTGCATTAAATAAAGATTTGGTTGTCGGAAAGAACAAAGGAATGGCATTTCATCCTTCACTAAAAGATTTTGCCCAAATGCAGCAAAACGGAGATTTAACGGTAATTCAGAATGTGGGTTATCCAGAACCTATTCGTTCGCATTTTAGAAGCCAAGAAATTTGGCAGACTGCAACAGATTCTAATAAATATATAAACGAAGGCTGGCTCGGAAGATTTCTGGATTTGCAATGCAACGGACATCATGCAACAGCGGGAATAAATTTAGATTCGATTGACAATTTGGCTTTAAAAGGAGTTGAACCTAATTTTATAACCGTAAAAGATCCAAACCGATTTAAAGTCAAATCAAAAGAAGAAAATGTGACTTTATCTCAGAATCCGCATTTGGATTTTGTTCGAAAAATTGCCAATTCGGTTACTGAAGGCTCTGATGAAATCCAGAAAGCTTTGGCAAAATCCAAAACCGAAATCAGTTATCCAAAAACAGAATTATCTAAAAACTTAGAATGGATTGCGAGATTGATAAAAGGAAACCTAAATTCAAAAGTATATTATACTTCATTAAACGGATTTGATACACACGATAATCAACTCGCGATTCACGAAAAAAAATTAACGGATTTAAACGATTCATTATATAGTTTTTATTCCGATTTAAAACAGTCACAATTATTGCAGAATGTCACAATAGTAGTTTTCTCAGAATTTGGACGAAGAGTAAAAGACAACGGCAACGGAACCGATCACGGAACTGCGGCGCCAATGTTTGTCATTGGAGGAAATAACAAAGGCACAATTTTAGGTAAAAATCCAAATCTCGCAGACTTAGATAACGGCGATTTAAAATATGAAATAGATTTTAGAAGTGTGTATGCATCTTTATTGAAAGAGAAAATGAATTTCGATTATGCTAAAATCGGAATTATGAATAAACCTGTTTCTGGATTGTTTTGAGTGAAAGATAGCTACGAATTCACGGGTTTTTATTTTTAAAATCTGTGAAATTTGAATTAAATATGCATAAAGATTTGCGCTAATTCGTGAATTCGTGGCGAAAAAACTTAGAAGCTTAGCATCTCAGAACCTCAGAATCTCTTTTTAATATTCTCATTTTAAGCCGATTTTTTTATATTATCATACAAAACGGGCTAAATTTGTTAAGAAATCCTTTTTTGTTTCATAAAATGCGATCTTTTTTTTGGTGCACTAAAAATAATTTATACATTCGCAGAGAATTTACAAAATAACACAAACAAAATGGCAAGTAACCGTTTTTATTTTAGCAACAATTTTTATTTCTTCTTTAGTAGAAGTCAGGATTGTGCTATGGTTATTTGAGAAAAATTTTAAGACAAATAAAACTAATATACAATCCTGATGAAAATCAGGATTTTTTTTTGACTATATGACAACGAAAATTGCAATACAAGGTATTAAAGGATCATTTCATCATCAGGTTGTGAAAGAGTATTTCGCTGAAAATGTGGATATTGATGAATGTTTGTCTTTTGAAGAATTGATCGACAGCCTTATTGCCGGAAAATCTGATCAGGCTGTAATGGCGATTGAAAACTCGATTGCAGGGCCAATTATTCCGAATTATGCTTTGATTGACAAGAACAATCTGCACATAATTGGAGAGCATTATTTAAACATTCAGCAGAATTTAATGGCTTTAAAAGGCCAGAAAATTGAAGATATAAAAGAAGTTCATTCGCATCCAATGGCACTTTTGCAGTGTATGGATTTCTTGAAACAATATCCAAATATCAAATTGGTTGAGGATAAAGATACAGCCGAAACAGCTAGAAGAATTCAAGAAAAACAGTTGACTGGAATTGCGGCAATAGCAAGTGTAACCGCTTCTGAAATGTACGATCTCGATATTATTGCATCATCGATTCAAACGATTAAAAATAACATGACACGTTTCGTAATCATCAAAAAGCAAAATTCATTTTTGCCGGAAAGCGAAATCAACAGAGCCTCTGTAAAATTTGAATTGGATCACAAAAGAGGAAGCTTAGCGGCAGTTTTAAATGTAATGAGCGACTGCAAACTGAATTTGACAAAAATCCAGTCGCTTCCAAAAATTGAAACACCTTGGAAATATTCATTCTTCGTAGACGTAACATTCGAGAAATACGAAGATTTTGCAAAAGCCAAAACGTTATTAAACATTATGGCAGAGTATTTTAAAGTATTGGGAGAATACAAAAATACAAAACCTTTAAGTGAGTCTTAAAAGTTGATTTTAGATTGAAGATTAACGAATTAAGATTTTAGATTGTCAGGCTGAGCGGAGTCGAAGCCCAGGTTCCAATTGGAAAGCCCTTCGACTTCGCTCAGGATGACAAGTCAAAAAAGAAAAGCATAAAGCTTACGGCCTAAAGCCTAAAGCAAAATATAAAGCAATAAAACAATGATTACAACAGCAAAACGATTAGACACAGTTGAAGAATACTACTTCTCATCAAAACTAAGAGAAGTTCGTCAGTTGATGTCTGAAGGAAAATCGATCATCAATATGGGAATTGGAAGCCCTGATTTGAGTCCGTCAAAAGCAGTAATTGAAGCAGTAGCTGCAGCAATTCAAGACGAAAACGGGCATGGTTATCAAAGCTATCAGGGATTACCAGAAATGAGGCAGGCGATGGCAGATTTTTATAAAGATCAGTTTGGTGTTGAAGTGAATCCTAATAATGAGATTTTACCATTGATGGGCTCAAAAGAAGGAATTATGCACATTTCGTTAGCATTTTTAAATGAAGGCGATCACGTTTTGATTCCGAATCCAGGTTATCCAACTTATACTTCGGTAACCAATTTAGTTCAGGCAGTTCCGGTTTATTATGATTTAAAAGAAGAAAATGGATGGGAACCGGATTTCGAAGCTTTAGAAAAATTAGATCTTTCGAAAGTAAAAATTATGTGGTTGGGTTATCCGCACATGCCAACAGGAGCGAGAGGAAGTTTAGCGTTATTTGAAAAATTGGTTGCTTTTGCTAAAAAACACAATATATTATTAATCAACGACAATCCGTATAGTTTTGTTTTGAATGATAATCCGATGAGTTTATTGCAAGTTGAAGGAGCGAAAGATGTGGCTTTAGAATTGAATTCGCTAAGTAAAACATTCAACATGGCTGGCTGGAGAGTCGGAATGGTTTTAGGGAATCCGGAAATTATCGATGCGGTTCTAAAAGTTAAAAGCAACATGGACAGCGGAATGTATTATGGGATTCAAAAAGGTGCAATTGCAGCGTTAAAATGTGATAAATCTTGGTTCGAAGACCAAAACAAAATTTACAGACGCCGAAGAGAATTAACGGAGAAATTAGCTGAAAAGTTAAACTGTAAAGTATATAAAGAAGGAGTTGGGCTTTTTGTCTGGGCTAAACTTCCGGAAGGAATAGATTCAGCAGAGAAGTTCATTGACGAAATATTATATGAGAAACATATCTTCATTACGCCGGGAACCATTTTCGGAAGCAACGGCGAAGGATATATCAGATTCTCATTGTGTGTAAAAGAAGAAAAAGTACAAGAAGCGATTGATCGATTTTAGAGTATTAAGATTTTAGAAGCAAGAATCAAGACTTTTATCCAGATTGTCAGGCTGAGCGAAGTCGAAGCCATTTAATTGGAATTTGGACCCGAGCGTTAGCGAACAGGCGAAGCAATTTTAAGACTTGAAATTTTTAAAAAAATATGAAAGTATACGTAATAGGAATAGGATTAATAGGCGGTTCGATGGTGTTGGACATCAAAGGGCGTTATCCTGATGCTACTATTTTAGGAATCGATAATAACGAAAAACATTTGCAGGAAGCAATTGATCTTGGAGTTATTGATGAAGCGGGAAGTTTTGAAGATTTGCAAAAAGCCGATTTTGTAATTGTTTCGGTTCCTGTAGATGTAGCGCTGACGGTTTTGCCTAAAGTTTTGGACGAGGTAGGAGATAAAACAATTGTTTTTGAAGTAGGATCGACGAAAAAGCCAATTTGTGAAGCAGTAGCCAATCACCCGAAAAGAAGAAATTTTATTGCTACGCACCCAATTGCAGGAACAGAGTTTTCGGGGCCATCGGCAGCAATAAGAGGTTTGTTTCAAGGGAAAACAAATATTATATGTGAGGTAGAAAAGACGGCTTTTAAATTGCAAGAAAAAGCATTAAATCTTTTTACTTCAATCGGAATGAGAATTCGATATATGGATCCCGTTTCGCACGATAAACACATTGCTTACGTTTCGCATTTATCGCACATTAGTTCGTTTATGCTTGGAAAAACAGTAATGAACAAAGAAAAAGACGAACAGGATATTTTTGATATGGCGGGAAGTGGATTTGAAAGCACTGTTCGTTTGGCAAAAAGTTCACCTGCAATGTGGACACCAATTTTTAAACAAAACAAAGAATACGTTCTGGAAACCTTAGAAGGTTATATCGCAAATTTAACTCAGTTTAGAGATTTGCTGGCAGACGATAATTACAACGCCATTTTTGAAGAAATGGAAGGCGTAAATAAAATTAGAGAAATATTAAACGGAATAACTATAAAAAAGTAAACTATAAAAACGATGGAAAATAAGAAAGAAATGAGAAAGTGGTTAGAAGATTTCAATTTAAATCACCCACTTGTGATAGCTGGACCTTGTAGTGCAGAAACTGAAGATCAGGTTTTGAAAATCGCTCACGAATTAAAAGATTCAAAAGTAAGCGTTTTCAGAGCTGGAATCTGGAAACCAAGAACTCGTCCAGGAGGATTTGAGGGTGTTGGTGAAATTGGATTAAAATGGTTGCAAAAAGCTAAAGCTGAAACTGGTTTATTAATGGGAACTGAAGTTGCAACTGCAGCGCACTGTAAACTAGCTTTAGAACACGATATCGACGTATTATGGGTTGGTGCACGTACAACGGCAAATCCTTTCGCGGTTCAAGAAATTGCTGATACTTTAAAAGGAACAGATAAAATTGTTTTGGTGAAAAACCCTGTAAACCCAGATTTAGCTTTATGGTTAGGTGGTGTTGAGCGTTTACATATGGCAGGTATCGAGAAATTAGGGGTTATCCACAGAGGTTTCTCTACTTACGAAAAAACAAAATACAGAAACATTCCAGAGTGGCAGATTGCTATCGAATTGCAAAATAAATTCCCTGATTTACCATTAATCATCGATCCATCTCACATTACAGGAAACCGTAATATGATTTTCGAAGTGACTCAAGAAGCCTTAGACTTGAATTACGATGGTATGATCATCGAAACGCACATCGATCCAGACAACGCTTGGTCTGATGCTGCACAGCAAGTAACTCCAGACGCTTTGAAACAAATCATTAAAGATTTGACTATCAGAAAAACGGATGATACCACAGACGAGTACAGCCAAAAAATGACTAAACTAAGAGCTAACATCGACGTTTTGGATGCTAACTTATTAGAGCTTTTAGGAAAACGTATGAAAGTGGCTGACGAAATTGGTCAAGTGAAAAAAGATGCAAACGTTGCGATTCTTCAAAACAACCGTTGGAACGAAATCTTGGGAAAAATGATTTTAGAAGGTGAGAAAAAAGGTCTTACTGAAGAGTTTGTTTTGAAATTATTCAAAGCAATTCACCAAGAAAGTATTGGTCATCAAGAAAAAATTTTCAACGCATAATTTTGTCTTAAACCATATAAGTGATATAAGATAATTTAAGTTTTTCTTATAACACAATATTAAAAATAGATTGTTTTTTTAAATCCCCATAGCTTTGAAAGAAGTAGTGGGGATTTTTGTTTAGGAAAATATTCGCCCAGTTATATTCAAATATATTACTTATATGGTTTAAATTATTCATTTATCTTTGCAAAAGATTTAGGTTTTAATCTAAAATCTAAAATCAGAAATCTAAAATAAAAGAATGACAGGAACCGTATATAAATCTACAGGAAGCTGGTATACCGTAAAATCTGAAAAAGGAGATTTTGTGGAATGCCGTATGAAAGGGAAATTCAGAATAAAAGGTATAAAAAGTACAAATCCTATTGCTGTAGGCGATATAGTCGATTATGAATTAGACGAAACTTCAGATGCCGTTACGGGAACGATTCATAATATTCATGAACGAAAAAACTATATCGTTCGTAAATCGGTTAATCTTTCTAAACAGATTCATATTATTGCTTCTAATATCGATCAGGTTTTCTTATTGATTACAATTGATAATCCGCCGACGACGACAAGTTTTATTGATCGTTTTTTGGTTACGGCTGAAGCATACGGAATTGAGGCTATTCTTGTTTTCAATAAAATCGATACTTTAAATGATCAAACTTTAGATGATCAGCTTTATCTGCAACATATTTATTCTGAAATTGGATATAAATGTCTTCGAATTTCATCAACAGAAAACAAAGGCGTTGACAAGCTGAAAGAAATGATGATTGGAAAAGTAAGCATGTTTTCTGGACATTCTGGAGTTGGGAAATCAACTTTGGTAAATGCAATGGAACCAAGTCTTCATTTAAAAACTTCCGTAATTTCAGAACAAAGCAAGCAAGGTCAGCACACAACTACTTTTGCTGAAATGTATGATTTGTCTTTTGATGCCCGAATTATAGATACACCTGGAATTAAAGGTTTCGGAATCGTAGATATGGAACCATCAGAAATTAGTGGCTATTTTCCAGAATTCTTCAAATTAAAAGATCAATGTAAGTTTAACAATTGTTTACACAAAGAAGAACCGCATTGCGCTATAAAAGCTGCTTTGGAAAAAGACGAAATTGCTTGGTCACGTTACAATAGTTATCTTAAAATCTTAGAAGGTGATGAAGAACATTATCGTACAGATACGTATGGTGAAGATCGCGCCGCGAGTGATGAAACACGTAAGTAATTATGAATTGTGAATTGTGAATGGTTAATTATGATTAACTTAAAGAGTTCAATAATTATAACTTCTAAATAAAAAATCAATAAATAATAATTTACAATTAATCATTAAATGAAAATCGTTCTTCAAAGAGTTTCCGAAGCATCTGTAACTGTCGATTCTAATATTGTTGCAGATATTAAAAAAGGTTTACTGGTTTTAGTCGGAATAGAAGATGCTGATACGCAGGAAGACATTGATTGGCTTGCTGGAAAAATCATAAAAATGAGAATCTTTGGTGATGAAAATGATGTTATGAATTGTTCTGTTCAGGATATTGATGGTGATATTATTGTTGTGAGTCAGTTTACACTTCATGCATCAACAAAAAAAGGAAATCGTCCTTCTTACATAAAAGCTTCAAAACCAGATTTTGCAATTCCGACTTACGAAAACTTTGTAAAATCGATAGAAAAAGAATTTGGTAAAAAAGTGCAAACCGGAATTTTTGGTGCAGATATGAAAGTAAATCTACTAAATGATGGGCCTGTAACTATTGTCATGGATAGTAAAAACAAGGAGTAAAATATTATTAAACATTTGTTAAGGATTTCGCAAAAAAATATATATTTGACGAAAATACCTACTAATGAAAAAACTCTTTTGCGCATTCTTTTTTTTCTTATTTCTTGTTAATTCTTCTGCTCAAAAGAGCGATTATTCTATACTATCAATACCCGATAGTCTTAAGCAAAATGCCAATGCAGTCCTTCGATTAGACCAGATGGATATCGTTATCGCTTCGCAAAGAAGCATGAATATCAAAACGCAAAGAATAGTTTCTGTTTTAAATGATAAAGGACTAAATGATATTGACGCCTATAGTCATTATGATAAAACAACTTCAATCAAAAATATTGAAGCGATTGTTTATGACGCATTTGGAAACGAAATTAAAAAAATCAAGCGAAAAGATTTTAGAGATCAAAGCGCTGTAAGTGGCAGTACTCTTTTTTCAGATAACCGTGTGCTTTATTTAGATTATACTCCAATTTCATATCCTTTTACTATTGTTTATACATGCGAAGTTGAAACTTCGAATACCGCATTTATACCACAATGGTATTTTTTAGGCGGTTATTACTTAAGTGTAGAAAAATGTGTTTTGAATGTTACTTTTCCAAAAGAATTGGGCTTTAAAAAGAAAGAGTTCCGATTTAATGGTTTCAATATTAAAAAGACAGAAGAAACAGATACCAAACTAAGTTATTCAGCTACCAATCTTATTGCTCAAAAACAAGAAGATCTTAGTCCTAATCCAGCAGACCTTTTTCCTAAAGTCATGATGGGATTAGAGAATTTTCACCTAGAAGGAGTTGATGGAAAAGCTACAACATGGGAAGCATTTGGTAAATGGTATGGAGAAAAAATCCTAACAGGAACTACCATTTTGCCAGAAGAGACAAAAGCAAAAATCAAAGCTTTGGTTGGGAATGAAAAAGATCCCGTTAAGAAAGCAAAGATTATTTATGATTATGTTCAAAAGAAATCCAGATATGTAAATATTGCCGTTGGAATTGGCGGATGGAGACCAATGCTCGCCAGCGATGTAGATCGTTTAGGTTATGGAGACTGTAAAGCATTATCAAATTATACAAAAGCACTTTTGGAGGTTGTAGACGTCCCGTCTTACAATACTATTTTATATGGAGATCGCTACAAGTCAGATATTCAAGCTGATTTTGTTTCGATGCAAGGAAACCATATGATTTTAGCAGTTCCAAACCAGAATAATTATATCTGGTTAGAATGTACAAGTCAAGATGATCCATTTGGATATCAAGGTGTTTTTACAGATGATCGCGATGTTTTGGTTGTAAAACCAGAAGGAGGAGAAATTGTTCGCACTAAAATCTACGACGATCGAGGAAATATTCAAGAAGGAAAAGGAACTTACACAATTGATGGAGCTGGAAATTTCTCAGGAACATTAAAAATTGCATCACAAGGAAGTCAATATGCATCTAAATCTCGAGTAGAAACCATGCAACCAAACGAAAAAGAAGAACATTACAAAGAGTATTGGGATAATATCAACAACTTAAAATTGGGCAAAATTACTTTTACAAACGATAAAGAGAATATTCGTTTTACTGAAGATGTTCAGTTAAGCGCAACAAATTATGGAACGTTGACGGGTAATAAAATGATTTTCGTGGTTGATGCTTTTAATCAATATACAGGAAATATAAAACGAGTCCGAAACCGCAAAAATCCATTTCAAATTCAGCGTGGCTATTTAGATACAGATGAAATTGAGATCAATCTTCCTGATGGTTATAGCATCGAATTTCTGCCATCTAATTATGAGTTGAAAGGGAAATTTGGCGAGTACAAAACCGAAATCGTTAAAAAAGACAATAACAAACTAACCTATAAGAGATCTATGTTTCTGAACAAAGGAAAATATTCTAACAAAGAATATGATGAATACCGTTTATTTATGGAACAAGTTTCAAGAAACGACAATGCCAAAATAGTCCTAACCAAAAACTAACAATTGTAAACTAGAATAAACCAAAAATTACCAATGAAAATTATTAAATTATTTAGCCTCACTGTGATTTTGTTGATCGGCTCAAAATCGATTTCTCAGGAATTTAAACTAGGAAAAGTGTCTGTTGCAGAACTTGAACAGAAAGTACATCCAAAAGATTCATCTGCTGCCGCTGCCATTTTATACAAAAGAGGAAAGGCAAGAATAGACTACGATCAAAACACAGGATTTGTAACTTATTTGGATGTTGAAACCCGTATTAAAATCTATAAAAAAGAAGGATATAATTGGGCCAATGAGGCAATTTGGTATTACTACGGTACTGATTTTAAAGAGAAAGTATCGGTAAGTGATGCTGTAACGTATAATTTGGTAGGGGGTAAAATTGAAGCTACAAAACTGAAAAGTGATGGAGTATTTGATGAGACAGTAAGTAAATTTAGAAGCCAGAAGAAAATCACGATGCCGAATGTTAAAGAAGGTTCCGTTATAGAATTCAAATACCGCGTTAGAAGTCCAGATGTACTTATTCGAGATTGGGATTTTCAAACTAGTATTCCTGTAAATTATTCAGAATTTAAAACATATGTTCCTGAATATTTTGTTTTTACTCCAGCACAAAAAGGGTATGTTTTTCCCAAGGTGATTTCAGAAAAAGCTAACAAATCGTTCCTTATTAATTCAAAAGAAAGATATAACACAGGAGGTTTTGGAGGCGGAGCAACTCAAACAGAGTTTTATCAGGATAAAATTGAATATGTAGAAACTCAAACGACTTATACTGCAGAAAATTTTGCAGCGATGAAAGATGAATCGTATGTAAATAATATAGAAAACTATATGTCATCGGTTTCACATGAATTGTCAATGACGAGATTTCCAAACAAACCTATAAAGCAACTTTCTACAGATTGGAATTCAGTTGTTAAAACAATTTATGATTATGAAGATTTTGGTCCAGAATTAAATAAAACAGGATATTTTGAAGATGACCTGAAAAAACTGCTTGCAGAAACAAAAACACCAGAAGAGAAAATTTGGGCCATTTTTAATCATGTGAAATCAAACGTGAAATGGAACAATTATACAGGTTATAGCTGTGACAATGGCGTAAAGAAAGCCTACAAAGAAAAAACAGGAAATATTGCCGACATTAATTTAATGCTTACAGCAATGCTTCGTTATTCTGGTTTAACGGCAAATCCGGTTTTGGTGAGCACACGTTCTAATGGAATTGCGCTTTTTCCGAACAGAACAGCGTTTAATTATGTAATTGCGGCTGTAGAAACTCCAAGTGGATATATTCTATTAGATGCTTCCGAAAAATTTTCAACTCCAAATATTTTACCACTTAGAGTTTTAAACTGGAAAGGAAGATTAATACGAAAAGACGGAACTTCTGAAATGATTGATCTAATGCCTGAAAAAGCATCAAGTGATAATGTTTTTATGTCTTACAGCATTGATTCTGATGGAAAAGTCACAGGGAAAACTAGAAGACAATATGCAGATTATAATGCTATGATAGCAAGAAACAATATTAGCAATCTTAAAGAAGAGGAATATCTAGAGAAACTTGAAAACAAGCATAACAAAATAGAGATAAGCGACTACTCTAAAACCAATGAACATGATGTATTGCTTCCCATTATAGAAACCTATTCTTTTACAGGAAATAATTTATGCGAGCTGATTGGCGGAAAAATTTATCTAAACCCAATGTTATTTTTTGCCAACGATAAAAATCCTTTTAAACAGGAAGTGAGAGAATATCCGGTTGATTTTAGTTATCCGTTTGCTGATAAGTATAATATCACGATTAAAATTCCAGAAGGTTTTGCAGTGGAAACATTGCCGGCTCCTGCAGCTGTAACAATGGAAGATAATCTTGGTGCTTTTAAATTTAATATTGCATCCAATGGAGATACTTTACAATTGTCTATTCTACATCAGATCAATGAAGCCATTGTTTCCGCTGAAAAGTATGATATGCTGAAAGAATATTACAAGACCATGATTGCTAAAGAAACAGAAAAAATCGTTTTAAAACGTATTTAAATTATGCCGAGATTTCTTCAAAATTAAATGAGAAAGTCAACTTAAAAATAGCAGCGAATAAGCTGCTATTTTATTTAAAAAGGGAATTTATTTTTCAGTTACAGAAAACAAAATTCAAATTGTGAGCGAAAAAGAAATCAACAATAGTATTTTTGCAGCTGAGGATTACGGAATGATAAAAGAGTTTTTTCAGAAGATGATCGTAAGCCAAAATGAAAAAATAATTCTTAAAAAGATATAGAAGATGGATTTGAAAAATGCACAGCTAGATGTTGATACTTGGATAAAGGAACACGGAGTTCGCTATTTTAACGAATTGACAAATATGGCACAACTAACAGAAGAGGTTGGTGAAGTTGCCAGAATTATTGCCCGTCGTTACGGAGAACAATCTGAGAAAGAAAGTGATAAAAACAAAGATTTAGGTGAAGAATTGGCAGATGTTGTTTTCGTTGTCCTTTGTCTGGCGAATCAAACAGGAATAGATTTGCAAGCTGCTTTTGACAAAAAAATGGATTTAAAATCGGTTAGAGATAAAGATCGTCACAAAAACAATGATAAATTGAAATAATTGTGAAATATCGCTCATAAGTTTTGAATTATGAGTTTTCAATTTTGAATTATGAATGGGGAGTGGTAAATTGCGGGGCTGAATTATGTTTCTAATCATTCATAATTCATAATTCACAACTTACAATTAAAAAAATGAATTTAAAATTAAGCACGAATTCACCATTCACCATTGATGATTCGCAACTAAATATCACCGGTTCTAAAAGTGAAACAAACCGTTTATTGCTTCTAAAAGCATTATTCCCAAACATTACTTTAGCCAATACTTCAAACTCAGACGACAGTGAAGTAATGCAGAAAGCATTAATAGGAAATGATGAAATCGTAGATATTCACCACGCCGGAACTGCAATGCGTTTCTTGACTGCTTATTTTGCTGTAAACGAAGGCAGAGAAGTAGTTATGACAGGTTCGAGCAGAATGCAAGAACGCCCAATCAAAATCTTGGTTGATACTTTAAGACAATTGGGAGTTGAAATCTCTTATGAAAAAGAAGAAGGCTATCCGCCAATCAGAATTAAAGGAAAAAAAGTTACGGCTTCAAAAGTTACTTTGGCAGCAAATGTGAGCAGCCAATATATTTCGGCACTCTTGCTTGTAGCTTCAAAATTAGAAAATGGTTTAGAGCTGACTTTAGAAGGAGAAATTACTTCGATTCCATATATCAAAATGACTTTGGCTTTGCTAAAAGATTTAGACATACAAACAAGTTTTCAAGGAAACGTAATTAAAGTTTATCCAAAACAATTTGTAGAGTCAAAAGAAATGGTGGTAGAATCAGATTGGAGTTCGGCTTCTTATTTCTTTAGTTTGGTTGCTTTATCTGAATCTGCTAAAATAACTTTGAGCAGTTATAAAGAAAACAGCCTTCAGGGAGATTCGGAATTAGTTTCGCTGTATGAAAAAATGGGAGTGAAAACGACTTTCCAAAACAATAAAATGACTTTGGAAAAAGTAGCAGGTTTCAATTATCAAGATGTAAATTTCGAATTGAACAACACACCAGATATTGCTCAGACTATTGTAGTTACTTGTTTAGGTTTAGGAATTGGATGTCATTTGACAGGTCTTCATACTTTAAAAATTAAAGAAACCGACCGATTAGAAGCACTTAAAATAGAACTTACTAAATTAGGAGCGAATATTTCTGTAACTAATGACAGCTTGACTTTAATAAAATCTGATAATATAAATCACGATGTAAAAATCGGAACATATAACGATCATCGTATGGCAATGGCATTTGCGCCATTAGCAATAAAAGTTCCAATTATTATAGAAGATGCTGGAGTAGTTTCAAAATCATATCCAGATTTCTGGAATGATTTAAAAACTTTAAACTTTCAAATTTCAGAATTGTAATTTTTTTTGAACCATATAAGAAAATATAAGTTCATTTAAATTAAAGCATAATAAGACATAGCCTCTGGTTTTAACCAGAGGTTTTTTTATGTCCTAGTTTGAATATAATCGCAAAGTTTGTCATTTCGACGAAGGAGAAATCTTCGCAAGTAGCTCCGCAATCAAAATCTAATCTTTGTCGAGTTTCTGGCGAAGATTTCTCCTTCGTCGAAATGACAATAATATGTTGAAAATGTTTTTTATAGAAAAAAATACATTTTTAATGGTTCGTGAAACCTCACAAAATCAAGGGCTTTTGAAAATAAAAGCCAAAACACTTGACAACGCCTATCTCACAATCGTATATTTGCATCCGATTTAAAATTTTAGATAAACAAATCTAAAAGCTACACTCTAAAATCAACAATTCAAATATGAAATTATCACACTTCAATTTCAACTTACCGAAAGAACTTTTGGCTGAATTTCCAGCAGAAAACAGAGACGAATCTCGCTTAATGGTAATTGACCGTAAAAAAAACACTATCGAACATAAAATGTTTAAAGACGTGATCAACTATTTTGATGACGGAGACGTTTTAATTCTTAACAATACAAAAGTTTTCCCTGCTCGTTTGTATGGGAACAAAGAAAAAACTGGAGCTAGAATTGAGGTTTTCTTATTAAGAGAATTAAATTCAGAGCAACGTTTATGGGACGTTTTAGTAGATCCTGCCAGAAAAATCCGTATTGGTAACAAACTTTATTTTGGAGACGACGATTCGTTAGTTGCTGAGGTAATTGACAATACAACATCTCGTGGAAGAACTTTACGTTTCTTATACGATGGTTCTTATGAAGAATTCAGAAACAAATTGACTGAACTTGGAGAAACTCCAATTCCTAAATACATCAACAGAGACGTTACTCCAGAAGACGCTGAAAGATATCAGACAATCTACGCAAAAGAAGAAGGAGCTGTAGCGGCACCAACTGCTGGTTTACACTTCTCTAAACACCTTTTGAAAAAATTAGAAATCAAAGGAGTGAACTTTGCTGAGGTAACTTTGCACGTAGGTTTAGGAACTTTTAATCCAGTTGAGGTTGAAGATTTATCTAAACACAAAATGGATTCTGAGGAATTAATCATTACACAAAAAGCTTGTGATATTGTAAACGAAGGAAAAGCAAAGAAAAAACGTATTTGTGCTGTAGGAACAACTTCTATGCGTGCAATTGAAAGTTCTGTTTCTTCTGCAAATACTTTGAATCCTTACGAAGGATGGACAAATAAATTTATTTTCCCTCCTCACGATTTCAGTATTGCAAACTGTATGATTACAAACTTCCACACGCCAAAATCAACATTATTAATGATGATTTCTGCTTTCTGTGGTCACGATTTAATGAAAAAAGCATACGAAGAAGCGATCAAAGAAGGATACAAATTCTATTCTTACGGAGATGCGATGTTAATTCTTTAATCGGAATTTATTATATAAAAAGACCCGACGAGTTTTTTAAACTTGTCGGGTCTTTTTATTTTCAGTCTCAGTCAAAGTTTTCAGTCACAGTCTGAATACTGAGACTGAGACTGAAAACTGTGAGTAAAAAGTAAACTTGTTAAATTTAATCGAAATATTTCAAAAGGTGTTATTTTAGCATCCAAAACAAAAAACACAATGACTTTTCAAAATACACGCGAATTTGCACGAGGGCTAGATTCGAAAGACGCATTAAACCATTATCAAGATCAATTCATTTTTCCAAAAGTGAATGACAAACGAGTAATTTATTTTACAGGAAATTCTTTAGGATTACAGCCAAAACGTACCAAAGCTTATATCGATGAAGTAATGAATGATTGGGCTGAACTTGCCGTTGAAGGTCATTTTTATGCTGAAAAACCTTGGTGGGATTATCAGGAAAGATTTTCTGAACCGTTAAGCAAAATTGTAGGTGCGCTTCCGTCTGAAGTTACGGTAATGAATACTTTGACTGTGAATCTTCATTTGTTAATGGTTTCGTTTTATCAACCAAAAGGAAAACGTTACAAAATTATCTGCGAAGAAAAAGCTTTTCCATCAGATCAATATATGTTTCAAAGCCAAGTAAATTTTCACGGATACAAACCTGAAGATGCGATTGTAGAAATTAAACGCAGAGAAGGAGAACATAATATTCGTCTAGAAGATGTTTTGGCAAAAATTGAAGAAGTAGGAGATGAGCTTGCTTTGGTTTTAATTGGTGGAGTAAATTATTATACAGGACAAGTTTTTGATATTAAAACCATAACTGCTGCCGGACAAAAAGCTGGAGCAAAAGTAGGTTGGGATTTGGCACACGCTGCGGGAAATATCAAATTAGAACTTCATGATTGGAATGTAGATTTTGCTGCTTGGTGCAGTTATAAATATATGAACTCAGGTCCAGGAAATGCTTCTGGATGTTTCGTCCACGAAAAGCATCACAATTCAGATTTGCCAAGGTTTGCTGGATGGTGGGGACACAACAAAGAACGTCGTTTTAAAATGGAACCTACATTTGATCCCGTTCACGGTGCAGACGGATGGCAGATTAGTAATCTTCCGGTTCTTTCATTAGCGCCGTATTTGGCTTCTGTAGAAATGTTTGCTGAGGTTGGAATGGATGCATTAATTGCAAAACGCGATCATATTACTTCTTACTTAGAATTTATTCTTCATGAAATAGATAAAGAAGTAGAAAGTACTTTCGAAATTATTACACCTTCAAATCCTGAAGAAAGAGCTTCGCAATTATCTGTTTTCCTTCATGGAGAAGGAAGAGCTTTGTTTGACTATTTAATGAAAAACGGAGTGATCACAGATTGGCGTGAACCAAACGTAATTCGTCTAGCACCAGTTCCACTGTATTGTTCTTATGAAGATATGTATGACTTTGGACAAATTCTTAAAAAAGGAATCTTAGGAAAATAAGGTTTTATCTAAAAGAAATAGTAAACTACATGGAAACGTTGTCAAAAAAAACTTTGCGTCTTCGCGCCTGTGCGAGATTAATTTCTTTCAGCTTGGCGAATAAAACTTAGAGCGAACAGACATTAATCTTCAAATCTTATAACCTTTCAAAAAAATTCTGTAACAAAGGTTATAACAGATATTTCGTAATTTGTAATGTATAATTTTAAAATTACAAGATCATGAAAGGCTTATATATTTTATTGACCGTGATATTTTTAACTTCTTGTCAACAACAAAACAAAGAAGATATAAATAAAGCCAAACAAGCCAGCATTGATTCAATGAAAGTCGAGATTAACAAACAGCGTGTTATCGATTCGATGAAGACTGAAATGGCAAAATTAAACGAGGAAAAAATCGAAGCTCAAAAAGAGAAAGTTGTTGTAGTGCATCAGCAAGATGCAACAGCTGCACCAGCTAAAAAGAAAGGTTGGAGTGCAACTGCTAAAGGCGCTGTAATTGGTGCTGGAGTTGGAGCTGCAACGGGAGCTATTGTTAGTAAGAAAAAAGGAGAAGGTGCCATTATTGGTGGTTTGGCTGGAGCTGCCTTAGGAACAGGAACAGGAGCTGTTATTGACAGTAAAAACAAAAAGAAAGAATAGTAAATTTATATATTAAATAAAAAATGGCAGTCGTTTTACTTGACTGCCATTTTAATTAAGTGCTTTTTCATTTAGATTCTAATAGATATTCTCTTCCGCAAGAGTCAACATATTTAAGCAACTCGAGTTTGTCTTCATTATTGTACCATAATTTAAAATAAGATTTGTCTGGAAATTGATATTCATCCCAAACAATTCCAGATCCCTGATTACCAGTTTGATTGCCAATTAAATTCAATACTTTATTACGTTTCATGCCTAATTTAATTTTGCAAAAATCGTTTATAGTAATTTTTTCAATAACTGATTCTGAAGTTTGATATCTAAAAGGTCTAAAGTTTTTATTAGATGAATCTAATTTGTATTCTTTTGCACAAGCATCAATAAAATACATTTGAATTAGTTTATCATTTTTGTAAATCAGTTTCATTTTGCATTTATAGTCTAATTTATAAACAAAACTAGATCTTACTTTTTGGTATGATGCACCAATGATTTTTTCTGCATCAGTACGTTTTATGCCAATTTCGATTTTGCAAAAATCAGAAAGTTTCAAATTGTTAGAGAAGGAAGGGTAAGTTGAAAATAAAATCAAAACAAAACATTTTAAAATATGTTCTTTAGCATAAATCTTTTTCATAAATTGAATTTTAAAAAGTAAAACGAGTTTAAAAAATATTGTGTTGTAACCTGCAAGTTATTAATTCTGATATGTAAAAATTGATTTTTTTCCATTTCATTAAAAAAAACAAACCCCAAAATTATTTTATAATTTGGGGTTTTCAATTTTAAACCAACTCTGAAACGGGAATTTTTATACCAACTAATTCTGATTTACAAGAATCGAGTTGACCAAGATGACCCTTAAAGACTGACGTCGATTCAAATAAATTTTTATAATACTCAATTCCATCTAACAGGTTAGATTTAAAAGAATTCCACTTTTTAAGCTGAGCTGAGGTAAGTTCTTCAGAAACAGATTGAATTTCATTTCTAAAATAACTGATATACATTTTAAGCTCTTTTATAAACAAGTTTGGGCGCTCAGTTCTAATAACTGATTTTCCTTGATAGATATGCTGGATCATTTCTTTTAAAGACACTTCCTGATCAAAATACGCCAAGTTTGGTCCGGGGCAAATTACTACGCCTTGTGCCTGACCTTTTATTTTAATGTTGTTTTCTAGATAAGAAGCATTTGCCAAACCAACGCACAGACACGATTTCTCAGTAATTTTAATTTTGCTTTTTTCAAATTCATCAGTAGATAAAGAATCCTTTTTTGCCTCTAATTCTTCCAGTTTTATATCTTGATATTTTTTTGAAGCTGTGCAAATTCCGTGCGGATCGTATTCTTTGCTTAAAGCTAAAAATTTCTTCGGGCATGAACTTCCCGCTTTATTCTCGTGAATTCGTTTTTGCTTTAAGAATTCGTTTGTAGTTCCTTTTAAAGTATTGAATGGAACTCCCAATGGAGAAATATTGCTTAAATAAAAATCATCTTCTTTGGCATTCATCAATAAATTGCGAGTTTCTTTATCTACAGATGTCGCTTCAGGAACTAATAAAAATGGCGAACCCCAACCAACAGAATCAACATTATATTCGTCTAATAAAAACTCATGTTCTGCCGCTGTTCCAACACCACCTTGAACGGTAATTTTCAATTCTAAAGGATTTTCTGGAAAATGCTGATTTTTTGCCTGTAAAGCTTTAATCATTAATTCGTGGGCAGATTGTATCAATTGATCTTTTTTCTGCTTGAATTCTTCTAAAATAGTACCCAGAAGAAGTCCATCGGTTGCAAAAGCGTGTCCGCCGCAGTTTAATCCTGATTCGATTCGATATTCTGAAACCCAAAGACCTTTTTTAGCCAAGAAATTTCCTTGAATCATTGCCGATCTAAAATCGCTTACTTTTAAGATAATTTTCTTTCTAAGCTCGTTGTTTTCATTCGGAAAAAAATCTTTGAAGTTTTCGAAGTAGCCAAATAATCTCGGATTCATTCCTGCAGAAAGTACCACAGAAGATTGTAAATTGCTATTTGCAAAACCCCTTAAAGCCGCATGTGCATCATTAAACTCAATTGGAAGCTGTTCGTTTTTGATGAAATTATCTTTGTCCAATTTGGTCATAATATTGACGTCAATTTCTCCAGGAAAAAGATGAGATTCGATATAATTCTGAATGTTCTCTTTAAAAGCGATTCCGTCATCCAGTAAATTCTGAAATCCCTTTTTAATATCAGAAGTATTCGGCAGCATTGACATGAAATTTTCTAAAGCCGTTTTGCTTTCCGCCAATTCTATTTTGAAATTTTCGAATTTCTCTTTTACAATCTTATCGACTAAATTTAAGTAAGAGGTAATTCTTTCAGCACGATAGTCATGAAATTTTTGAGTAATTTCTTCGTATGGAATATTGAATTTAGTGCTATAAAAATTACGCATCTTTTCAATCAGATCATCATCAGCGAGAGCAATAACAGATGAAATTCCGTATTGGGCTACTCGAATAGGACTGTCAATGGTATAAGCAAGTCCCATTACTGGAATATGAAAAGTATGCAGATTATTTTTTGTCATTTGTATTCGGATTAAAATAGAAACAAATGAAAAAAAATATTTTGGCCTAAAACCTGATAAATGTCAGGTTTGCAGATTGGTTGCCACGAATTACACGAATTAACACGAATTGATTTTTTTTTTTAATGTTATGCCTTCTGGTTTTTCAGAATGAAAAAGATATGGATTACTAATCATAAAAATATAGCCCGCGGTTTCAACCGCGGGAAACGCATTGCGAGGAACGTATTGTGGAAATCCGTTGTGTTCCTGCGGTTGAAACCGCAGGCTATGTTGCCAGAAAGATTTTAAAAAATAATTCGTGAATTGCTTCGCCTGTTCGCTATCGCTTGAGCCGTGGCAGAAAAAAAATTAAATCAAAATCTTCTTCAAAGATTCTGCAATGCTTCTCCACAAAAGATTGTAGAACGATCTATCTTGAAGCCGCTCTACTTCGACTTCTGCGGTTTTGGCTCCATCTTTCGAATCATTTTTGACTAATAAATTGGCGACTGCCGTTTTAAGTTTTGCCTCTTTTTCTGGTTTATTCTTTTTATACAATTTGACTTTAAGATCATCATAATCTAAAGAAGCATTTCCTTTTGATCCATTATCGTTTCCGTAGAAATTAAAACGGTATTTATTGAAAGTTCCAGTAAACGTAGTGTTGATGTACGGTTTGGTGAATCTTGTCATGGCGCCAACATCGAAATTTGAAATTACACCTTGAATATGAAATCCGTCGCTTTTATCTAAAACATTAAAACTCCAATCGACATCAAGAGGAGAATTTTTCATAAAAATACATTTGACTTTGATTTTTACATCATCCGTTTTTTTTAACCCAAAACCACTTTTCAGATTAGTTGCTTGCAAATTAAAACGATCAAATGTAAGTACTCCCGGACCATCAGCAAAATCAAGTTCTTCTTCGTAAACCAATTTTGATTTTAAAACTTGCAATGTGTCAATCTGAAGCGGAAATTTCAGATTTCGCAGTAAATGATTGTAAAGATATTTTTTGCTTGGATCATCTTTCAACATTTTTCCGCGGTAAATATTGGCGTCAAAATGATTGATCACAAGCGAATTGGCTTTAAAATAAAATTGATTGTTTTTAAATCCCCAATCCATTTTTGCAACTTGAGCCGAGTCAAATTTTAAATTGTAAATGTCTTTTTCTTTATCAAGACGTTTTACAAATTCGTATCGCTCAAATTGAGGAAGATTTGAGAAATTATTAATCTTTAAAAAATTCTTTTCGGTACTTATTTTTCCAATATTGATGTAATAGAAACCATTTGGCCTGTAAAACAAACTGTCGCAAACTAGAGCGTACTTTTCATATCGAATCGGAATTTTTTCTTTTAAAGTAGCATCTGTAATTAAAATGCCTTCTAGTTTTAGAAGGATTTTTTTTACGCTGAAAATTGGTTTTTCTGTATCTAAAGAAACAACATCAACAGATCCGTCGTTCAGGTAAATATTAGAAACGGCTATAATTTTTCGGAACGGATCAATAATTTCTTTCTCAATGCTTTTACTGTTATTGATTAATTTTTCGCCTTTTTTGTATAAAATGATTCGTGGTTTATTAATAATGATACTCTCAGCTTGAATGATGTCACGAAAAGCCAAATCCCAAATGTTGAAGTGTTTTATGGTGACGGATTCGATTTTTGAAAAAAGCCCATTTTTACTGTCTTTAGGCTCGTTTTTCGGACTTACAAGCAAAGTCTGGGCATTAATATTTCTAGAAAAAAGAGAAACTTCAATTTTTTCATAATTGATATTATATGCGGTTTTATTTTTTTCGTGAATAATGATTGGAAGTTGTTTTTTGATCCAGTAATTCAATCCGACATTGGCGAGAATTACTATTACAAAAAGAGAAATTACTACAATCGCTATTTTTTTATAGATTGACATTTATAGTATTAATTTTAAATACATAAATTTAGAGTTTTAAAGACGATTGTCTCTTATAAAATTTTTTAGAAAAATTACATTATTACAAATTTCATCCTCTTTCAGAATATGAGAATAATTAAAAAAATCCTGTTGGCCTTATTGGTTCTTATAGTAATTCTTGCGATTGGTTTGTGCGCTTATATTTTTCATTTAAAGCCTAAATATGAAGGCTCATTAGAATTAAAAAATCTTGAAAAAGAAACAACGGTCTATTTTGACGATTTTGGAGTGCCTCATATTTATGCAGATTCTGAAAAAGATGCCATGACAGCACTTGGTTATGTGCATGCACAGGAACGATTGTGGCAGATGGAATTGTTACGCCGTATTGCTCCCGGTCGTTTGTCTGAAATTTTTGGAGGAGTTGCACTTAAAAACGACAAATTTTTTGCCGGAATTGGAATTGAAGAAGCTTCGGCGAAAGCCATTGCGAAATTGGACAAAAACAGCGAAAGCTATAAACTGACTCAGGCTTATCTGGACGGAATTAATCAGTATTTGGAGGAAGGAGTTACGCCCATAGAATTTACTTTGGTTGGCGTAAAAAAGCAAAAGTTTACTATAAAAGACGTTTATAATATTTTTGGTTATATGTCTTTTAGTTTTGCGATGGCTCAAAAAACAGACCCATTATTGACAGATATTAAAAATAAATACGGTGCTGCTTATTTGAAAGATTTGGGTATTGAAGGAGAATTTAATAATACCAGAATTAAAATCTCAAAAGAGAAAACTGAAGAATACACTGAGATTTCAAAATCTATAACTGAAATGTTGGATCAATCTCCGATTCCGCCATTTGTTGGAAGCAACAGTTGGGTTGTTGGGCCTCATAAATCGAAAACTGGAAAAGTTATTTTTGCAAATGATCCGCATATCGGATTTTCGCAGCCTGCAACTTGGTATGAAGCGCATATTGTAACACCAAAACATGAATTATACGGCTGTTATTTAGCAGGAACTCCATTTCCGCTTTTGGCTCATAACAGAGATTACGCTTACGGTTTAACGATGTTCGAAAATGATGATATCGATTTTTATCAAGAAAAAAATAAAGCTGATGATGCTTCTCAATATCAGACTCCGATAGGTTTCGGTAAATATGAAATCAGAAAAAAAACGATAAAAGTAAAAGATTCTTCAGATGTAGTTTTGGAAGTTAAAATTACGCGTCATGGTCCAGTTATGAATGATTTTATCGATCGTTTGGAAAAGAAAAATCCGATTGCAATGTCTTGGACATATACAAGAGAGCCGATTCAGATTTTAGACGCGGCTTACGGTCTTTCTCATGCTAAAAACACTACGGATTTTAAAAAGTCTGTGAGTTTAATTGCTGCGCCTGGATTGAATGTAATGTATGGTGATGCTAAAGGAAATGTGGCTTGGTGGGCGAGCGGGAAATTGTACAGACATAATGAAGACGTTAATACACATTTAATTTTAGACGGTTCAAGCGGAAAAGATGATATTACTAAGTTTTTAGATTTTGAAGAAAATCCATCAGCTGAGAATCCAGCTTGGGGATATGTGTATTCTGCCAATAATCAGCCTGAAGCTATAGATAATGGCTATTTATATCCGGGATATTATCTGCCAGAAGATCGTGCGAAAAGAATCTCAGGAATTTTAGATGCAAAATCTGATTGGGATAAGGAAGCTATCAGTAAAATGATTTATGACAATACTTCTGATGTCGCTGTTGAGGTAGTAAAAAACTTAATTGCAAGTTTAGACAATAAACCGCTTTCGTATAATGAAAAAGAAGTTTTGGGAGTTTTAAAATCTTGGAAAGGAACAACAAATACAGAAGATGTTGCGCCAACGATTTACAACAAATGGATTTACTTGTATCTGAAAAATACATTTGAAGATGAAATGGGCGAAGACAATTTTAATTTATTTTTGGGAATTTCTCTAGGGAAACAAGTCATCGCGAACCAAATTAAACATGAAAATTCGATTTGGTGGGATAATATCAAAACAAAAAATGTGAAAGAAACGAGAACAGATGTTGTTTCAAAATCATTTCACGATGCTGTTATTGCTTTGCAAAATCAGTTAGGAGAAAATATTGCAGAATGGAATTGGGGGAAAGTACATACCGTAGAACACGAACATCCATTAGGAAAAGTCAAAGCGCTTCGCGGACTGTTTAATGTCGGTCCGTTCAATTCTCCAGGTTCAAATGAAGTAATCAATAATTTATTCTTCGGATTTAATGACGAAGGAAAATATTACACCAAAGGCGGACCTTCAACCAGAAGAATTGTCGATTTTGCAGATGTAGAAAACAGTTGGAGTATTTTGCCAACAGGTCAATCTGGAAATCCTTTCAGCAAACATTATAGCGATCAAGCTGAAATGTACAACGCAGGAAAGTTCAGAAAAATGAAACTGAATAAAGACGAAATCGTAAAAACATCCACCAAACTAGTTTTGAAACCGAAAAAATAATTTTTGGTTTCAAGTTTCAGGTTTGAAGTTTCAAGTTACAATCTTTGTCAAAGTTTAAAAGCAAGTAGTAAAGGGCTTTGATAAACGATAAATTTAAAGTTGGTTTGCGTATTTTTGTCATTTCGACGAAGGAGAAATCTCCGTGAGAAGCTCGACAAAGATTGGACTTTCGTTACGGAGTTACTTGTGGAGATTTCTCCTTCGTCGAAATGACAAGGATTGTGTTTTTTATTTAAAGCTAAAGTCCCTTATCTATTTGATTTCAAATTTTGACAAAGATTAAAAAAACTTAGAATCTTAGTATCTTAGTATCTCAGAACCTTAGCATCTTATTTAGAAACATATTTCCCTTTCACAATATCATCAGCAAAAATGTTCAGATTATTAATAAGCACTTTGTTGTTGGTCATAACATTTTGTGTTTGATAAGCAGTGTCTTTTTCGTAAGCTTTTAATAAAGTTTCCAATTCAACTTCGTCAAAAACAACAAAACTATTGTAGATCGCATCTCTGAAATTTTTGTAATTAATGCTCTGCGTAATTTCAATAGCTTTTTGTTCGTTCCAACCTTCTTTTGCCGAAGCCTCATTTATTTTTGAAAGGCAGAAATCAATCACATGATTTTTATAGCGAGTTGCCTCAACAATTCTGTCTATTATAATTTTGTTCTGCTGACTTGGCATCAGTGGCTGACTGTTTTGAGATAAAGATTTAGAAGAAATAAAAAGGCATAACAATACAGCTAAGTAACTGTGATTTTTTAGATTTTTCATAGGTAATTAAGTTATTTTGGTTGAGCTAAAATAGTATTTTAAAAAAATAATTCACCGGATTTGGATGTCCCAAGTTGTAACAAAAAAGCTCCGAAAAAATAGATTTTATATCTACTTTTTCGGAGCCACTTTAATATATAATTGCCTGCTTTTATTTTTTAGAAAGCTCTTCCAAAACTTTTTTCCCGCCTTCATTTGTAGGATCCAATTCAACAGATTTTTTATAGTTGACCATTGCTAATTTTTTGTCTCCGTCAGCCAAATATGCTTCGCCTAAACTGTCATAAACATTTCCTGATTTTGGGAACGCATCAACATTGATTTTGAAAACTTCGATAGCTTCTTTCTTTTTTCCAGTTTGCAATAATTGATATCCAACTCTATTCATGTCACCTTCTTTAATGGCATAAGTTGGATCGCTTTTTAGCTTTTTGTAGGCTTCTGTTCCAGCCGTTGCACCTTTTTCATTATAAATATCTAATAAATCAAGAGCCAACGATTTTTTTGGCTGATTAAATGGCTGATTGTATAAAATGGCACGAATTGCTGTATTCATTTCTCCTAAAACAGTTCCACCAGTGTTATTCAATAAAACAACAAGATTTTTGTCTTTAGGAATTCGAGAAATAATGGTATTAAATCCGTTGATACCACCTCCGTGCTCAACAACAGTCAATTTATCGTTTCCGTTTGGCACTTCATAAGTTGACCATCCATATCCGTAGAAACCATTCCATGCTTTAATGTAAGGTTTGAATAAAGATTCAATTGATTTTTCAGAAAGCAATTTATTGGTATAAAGCGCTTGATCCCATAAATATAAATCTTCTACAGTAGAATACAAAGATCCAGCGGCGTACGGAATACTCATGTCAATATAAGAGGCATTGACAATTTTCTTTCCTTCTTTTTCATAACCAGCGGCTCTGTTTTTTATAATAACTTCACTATGATCATAACCTGTATTAACCATTTTTAAAGGCGTAAAAATCGTTTCCTGTAAATTCTGCTCGTATGTTTTGCCTGTAATTTTTTCGATAATGTATCCTAATAAGAAATAACCCGAATTACTGTAATTAAACTTTTCCCCTGGAGCGAAATCTAGCGGAAGACTAGAAAATGTCTTTACAAACGCTTCTGGAGTATAAGGGTTTTTTGCTTTATCTCTAAGGAAATTTGGCGCGTTAGTATAATTTGGAATTCCAGAGGTATGAGTCAATAAATGATGAATCGTGATTTTGCTTCCATTTTCTTTTGGATAATCTGAAAGATAAGTTGTAATTGGAACATCTAGTTTGATTTTTCCTTCTTCTGCCAGTTTTACAATCAAAAGAGCGGTAAATTGTTTGCTGATGGAACCCAATCTGAATTTAGTATCAGGCTGATTCGGAATATTCCATTCCATGTTGGCAGAACCGAAACCTTTTTTGAAAATTACTTTTCCATTTTCTGCTACCAAAGCAGAACCGTTAAATTGTCCGTATTCGTTATATTTGTTAAGAAGCTGTTCAATTTGCTGTGCTTTATCTTGGGCAAAAGTGCTAAAGGAGGAAAACTGAAAGGCAACAAAAAGTGCAATAAGTTTGATTGATTTTTTCATAATGAATTGATTATGGTTTAAGATTGGTGAAAATGATTCGCTTTTTGATTGATGATTGAAACTTTGCAACAAAAAGATATTCAGTGTATTAATCAAAAATATGATTTTTTTACGGAATAAATAGATGTCTTAAAACTTTAGACGATTGATTTGCAATTTGGTTTCAACAAAAAGTTGTTTTTTTTATTTTTTTCAGAATATAAAAAAGTAGAGCACAGACCTGTTGCTTTAAAACTAGGTCTATGCTCATAACTAACAAATATTTTTAATGCTATTAAGCAGTCAAAATTTTACTTATGTACAATAATAAAAGGATAAATAATTTTAGCATGTTTTCAGATTAAAGTTAATATCTGATTGAAGTGGAAAATTATTTTGTTTCGATATCGACTATTTTTCTACCGTTTTCTCCGAGATAATGCACCACAATATTTTCGTAAACTTTATAGCCGTCATCGACATTGGTAAAAATTACCAAACCCTGTTTCGTTTTGGGAAGCAAAATAAAGATAGTCTGAACGCCTTGATCTGCGCCGCCATGAGATAGAGCATAGTTTTCATTTCCTAAATCGTAGATTTCAAAACCTAAACCAAAATATTTGTTCTTTTTGGTCTGAACTTGATGCGAAATCATATCTTCAAAAACTTTTTTGCTTAATCCTTCGCTATTTATAACGCTCGATAAAAATCTGCCATAATCTCCAATCGTGGTCAATAAATCATCGGCTGCATTTGCCGATTTATTTTTAGTTGGTTCGTAAGCATTGCCGTTTTTGTCATAATTGATGGCATATCTCGAAAGATCTATTTTATCATTCCAGATCAATTGAGAATCGGTCATTTTTAAAGGTTCAAAAACTAATTCTGAAGCCAATTGATCTAATGTTTTGTGGAATTTTTTCTCGAGAGCTTTTCGCAAATATTCAAATCCTTCTCCAGAATACTGATATTGAGTCCCAGGCTTAAATTTGAAATCTAATTTTTTAGATTCATTAAAAGATCTCCAATTTGGAAAACCCGTTTGATGACTCAAAACAATTCTCGTGGTCAGTAATTTTAAATAAGGATCTTTTGCAATGTCAGGATCAGTCCAATATTTATAAAGCGGTTCGTCCAAATCCCATTTTCCGGCACTTACTAATTTTAAAACGGTTATAGCAGTTACAGGTTTTGTTAGCGAAGCCACGTTCCAAATTGTATTATATGGTGCAGAAATGCCTTTTTTGAGTTCGCCAAAAACTTTTACCTGTTTTAGTTTTCCGTCTGCAATAATTCCAATTCCCAAAGCTGGAACATTATTTTCGTTAAGCCATTTTTCGGTTTCCTGATCATTGTCAAAAAGATTTGATATGCCAGCAGTAGAACTTGTCATTTGATGATTATAACTCAGCGATCTGGCCAATTTCCATTCTTTATTTTTTAAAAGCCATAAATGGGTAAATTTGGCAAAACTTCCAGCTTGTTCTTTATTTCCAACAGAACTTTCGTAAAAACGATGCGTTCCCATTTGAATGGCACCATATAAAACACCATTTTTATATAAAGGATAAATTTCGGTACTTCCGTCTATTAATTCTCTTCGATAATTATATTTTCTTGTTGGAGAACAGATGCCATTTTGAAACGTTTTTAGAAATCGTGCCTTATCAGAAACACTGTCTTTATCGTGGTAAAATTCAAAATCTTCCGTATAAAGATTTTCAAATTGTTTTACATCGCAGGTATTAAAACCAATGTTGAAAAGAAGACTGTCTTTTGACATAATGGTTTTATATAAAGCTGAACTTTTTTCCTCCTGAGAAAATCCAAGTTGGATTTGGAAGAATAAAATTCCAATTAAAAGAGATTTTAACTGAAAAAAGAATTGATTGATTTTCATTGTGATTGATTATTGATTGATGATTCTGCAAAAGTAAATCAATCAAAACTCACAAAATTGTACAAATGCGAAAACTTATCTTTTATGAGAAAGAAAATACGAATCGGGATCGAACGTTTTTGGCGTAGTTTTAGTCACATCTTTAAATTTTTTGATAAAATGCGACTGGTCAAAATATTTACTGTAAAGTGCAACATCAGTCAGTTTTAGTCTTTCTAAATCAGAATTCACCATTTGATCGACCGATTTTCTGAATTTCAAAATCTGAATATATTTTTTAATCGTTAATCCAGTTGCTGTTTTAAACTTAATTTGAAGTGAGCGTTGAGAAGATTTTAAAGTGTCGCTAATTTCTGAAACAGTGACTTCTTCTTTGTTTTTAATAATTTCGCAGATTTTTTCAATGGTATTTTTTTCTGAATTTGAATCAGATAAAGCTTCAAAATAGCTATTTATTGTATTTAAAATCATTTCAATATCAGAATCAATCTGAATTTTAAAAGGCAATTCCTCAGGATTAATTTTGATAATAGAATCGGTAAAATCACTTAAATCATATTTCGGAAACATTGAAAGTGTCCAAGTATGCAGTTGAGTAATGATAACTTTAGTTTTTGGCTGTATATTAACCAAAACTTTATTAGTCATTTGAGAACAAAAGTAAACACCTTCGTTCATCTCATATATGGCTTTACTCGTATGAACTTCGATGGAATTTCCATTTACAAAAGCTAGATTGAAACATCCGTTTGGCAGAACAAGTTTGTTTTCGATCAGACTTTCGCCGATGCTGTTGTCTAAACACCAGATTTTGTTGACGAATCGCTCCGTTTTAGGATTTACATAATGTTCAGAGTATAACTGCATTTTAGTCTGTGATTTCATAATTTAAAATCGCAGACTAAAATACAGTTTTTCTGGGTTATTGTTTAAACAAACTCCCTGAAATTATCTCGTTTAACATTCTGCCATTCCTCCAAAATAATACTGTAATAAACATCATCTTTACTTTTTCCTTCAGAATCGACATAATTGTTTCTAAAAAGACCTTCTTTTAGAGCGCCCAGTTTTTCAATTGCTTTTTGAGATCTTAAATTTTCAAGATCTGCACTGAATTGTATTCTTCGAAATTTAATATTTTCAAAACCAAAATTCAATAGTTCATATTTGCATGCTTTATTTAAACCAGTTCCCTGAAAATCTTTGCCGTACCAAGTCCAGCCAATTTCACATTTTTGGCTTGCGTGATTCAAATAGCCATAACGAGTACTTCCGGCAACTCTATTTGTAGCTTTATCTATAATAAGAAATGGATAACAAATTCCATCAGCTTTTTGTTGTAATGTACTTTTTATATAGTTTTCAAAATCTTGATTGTTTCGGATATACATTCCCATATACTTCCAGATTTCATCATCAAAAATAATTTCATTGAGTTCTATATTTCTTTTGCTTTCAAACGGAACTAAAAGCACTTTTTCATTCTCTAATATAATGTCTGACTGTAGAATTTCGCTGTTCATGAATTTTGAGTTTAACTTATGGAAATATTTTAATACAAAACTAATTGTTTAATTTCTGCAAATAAATTTAATAAAATAACATTTTGTTATATTTTTAAATTATTGAGAAACGGGATAAATCTTCGGGAATCATTATTTACAACATTTGTTCGTTTATTTTAAGGCTCATGTATAATTATTAGTTATTTTTACGACCCAATATTAGATTTTCCCTCGATGCAAACATCATTAAAAATTGCAGTTGTTGGTTCAGGACTTGTAGGGTCACTTCTGGCAATTTATCTTAAAAGAGCGGGTCACACCGTTCATGTCTATGACCGTAGTCCCGATATTAGAAATATAAATTTTTCTGGACGTTCTATTAATTTAGCAATGTCAAACCGTGGCTGGAAAGCTCTGGATGCAGTAGGCGTTGGCGATTCAGTTAGAGAAATAGCAATTCCGATGGATAAACGCGCCATTCATTTGGTAGATAAATTAAATTTTCAGAATTACGGACAGGAAGGCGAATCTATATATTCTATCTCAAGAGGAAAACTAAACAGAAAAATGATCGATCTTGCTGAAGAAGCTGGAGCCGAATTTCATTTTGAACAAAAAGTTTGGGACGTTACTTTGAGCGATGCGACACTTCATATTGGTGAGAGCGAAAGAGGCGAGTGGGAAGAAAGAAAGTTCGATATGGTTTTTGGTGCCGATGGCGCTTTCTCTAGAATCCGTCACAGAATGCAGCGTCAGAGCATGTTTAATTATTCTCAAGAATTTTTGAATATGGGCTATAAGGAATTAAATATTCCAGCCAATCCAGATGGAACACATAAGTTAGATAAAAATTCATTTCATATTTGGCCGAGAGGCGAGTACATGTTAATTGCACTTCCTAATCTTGATGGAAGTTTTACATGCACTTTATTTATGCCTTTTGAAGGAGAAAATTCTTTTGAATCATTAACCGACCGCAAAATGGTTGAAGATTTCTTCGAGAAAAATTTCCCAGATTCGATAGAAGTAATTCCAGAATTGGCAAATGATTTCTTTAAAAATCCGACAAGTACTTTGGTTACCATGAAATGTTTCCCTTGGACTTACGAAAATAAGATTGCTTTAATTGGAGATGCTTGTCATGCCATAGTTCCGTTTTATGGGCAAGGTATGAATGCTGGTTTTGAAGATATCACTGTTTTGAGCGAAATGATTGAAAAGTACCAAGACGATTGGAAGAAAATATTTTCGGAATATCAGATCTCAAGAAAGCCAAATGCAGATGCCATTGCTGAGCTTTCGTATAGAAATTTCTTAGAAATGAGTACCAAAACAGCTGATGAAAAATTCTTGCTGCAAAAGAAAATAGAAAAAGTCTTTTCAGACAAACATCCAGACAAATGGATTCCGCTTTACAGCCGTGTTACTTTTAGCGACCGTCCTTATGCCGAAGCTTTGGCAATCGGAGATTATCAAAACGGAATTATGGAAGAGGTTCTTAGAATGGAAAATATCGAAAACATCTGGGATGGAGCAGAAGTTGAAAATAAGATTTTGGAGCTCCTACAGAAAGCATAAATATTTTAAACCATATAAGTTAATATAATGCTTTGTGTGTAGTAAACCCGACAGGTTTTTAAAACCTGCCGGGTTTGGTATTTAGTGGTTTAATATAATTAGACATATAAAATTAAATGAACTTATATAACTTATATGGTTTAAGTTTTATTTCTTAAAGATTTTGGTCAATACACCAAAAACACCTCTTATAAAAGTAGCGCTTGTTACCACTTTCAGAACAGATTTTGTGACAACTTCTGTAGTGCTAGGTCCTGATTTTGATGTTTTAGCTGGAGCTTGTTCTTCTTGCTGAGTTGCAGCTTCTGCAGCATCTGCTAGTTTTTTGTTTAAAATTTCAAAAGCACTCTCGCGATCAATTTCCTCAGCGTATTTCTTAACTAATTTCGATTTGCCGTTTATTTCGTCAATTTCGGATTGAGATAAAACATCCATTCGGCTCATTGGTGCACGCATCATAGTAGCAACAAGCGGAGTTGGAATACCTTTCTCGTTTAATGCTGTTACTAAAGCTTCACCGATTCCTAAACTCGTTAGTAATTCATCTGTTTTATAATAAGGTGAAGTAGGGTAGTTATCTGCTGTTTTTTTAATTGCCTGACGATCATTTGCAGTAAAAGCTCTTAGCGCATGCTGAATCTTTAGTCCTAATTGAGCCAAAACACCACTCGGAACGTCCATTGGATTTTGCGTAACAAAATAAATTCCGACACCTTTAGAACGAATCAGTTTTACTATTGTTTCGATTTGTTCCAGAAGTGCTTTGCTGGCTTCATTAAAAATTAAATGTGCTTCGTCAATAAAGATTACCAGTTCAGGCTGTTCCGCATCTCCCTTTTCTGGCATCTTCTGATAAATTTCGGCCAAAAGACTTAACATAAAAGTCGAGAATAATTTTGGTTTATCCTGAATATCCGTCAAGCGGATGATATTTACATAACCCTTTCCGTTTTCATCAATGCGCATTAAATCATCAGTTTCAAATGATAATTCGCCAAAAAACAAATCGCCGCCTTGCTGTTCTAGTTCAATAATTTTTCTAAGAATTGTTCCTGTTGTAGCCGTTGAAATTTTTCCATAACTAGCAGCTATTTCGTCTTTGCCTTCCTCAGTAATATAATTGATTACTTTTTTAATGTCTTTCAAATCCAATAAAGGCATTTGGTTATCATCACAATATTTAAAGATAACTGCTACGACTCCTGCCTGCGTATCATTCAAATCTAAAATTCGCGAAAATAAAACAGGTCCAAACTCAGAAACTGTAGCACGAAGGCGAACTCCATTTTGTTTAGATAAAGACATCAATTCAACAGGAAATGCTGCTACATTATAAGGTATATTAATTTTAGCATGACGTTCTGTAATAAAACCTTCTTCTTTACCTTCTTTGGCAATACCACTGAAGTCGCCTTTAATATCCATCATCAATACAGGAATTCCCGCATTAGAAAGCTGTTCAGAAAAAACTTGAATTGTTTTGGTTTTTCCTGTTCCGGTTGCACCAGCAATTAACCCGTGACGATTTAAAGTTTTTAACGGAATTTTGACATGTGCTTCTGCAATTGGCTCACCATCAAGAATTGCACCTCCAAGTATGATGCTGTCGCCCTTAGATGAGTACCCAGTTTTTATGTCTGCAATAAAATTCTCTTTTTTATTCATGTTTTTATTTGTAATTTAGATTGTTATGAATATTGCTTTGTTTTTGGGCGCTTTTTATGTGGTTTTTTTTAGTAAGAAAAAGCTTTTTTTGATTGAAAATTTAATAAAAAAAAAATTCTCAGCTTTTTAAGAAGATATCAAAGGAATCTTTGAATATTTACTAAAACGTTGTAATTTTTCTAATTATCGTCCTTTTTTTTGTTTTATCTAAAAAATGATGTCAGCAAATTAATGAGATATTTTTTAATTTCAAGTTAAATTTCGGTCAATTAAATTAAAAAAAGTTTTTTTATTTAAACTAAACGTATAAATTTGCTCCTCTACAAGTTAAATATAACTAAAAAATAAAAATTATTTAAAACTATTAAAATTAAAAAAAATGGCAAACGTTAAAGTTAAAAAAGAAAGCACTTCAAATGGGGGAGGATTGATTACGGGAATCATTATTGTTGCGTGTATCATAGTAGGGGTGTTTATTTGGAAAGTAATCATGGGGAATCCAGCTAACTTTGAAGGAGGAAACTCTGAGACAGGTCACCCAATCAATACTTTAGGGATGGTGTACAAAGGAGGTTTCATTGTACCAGCATTGTTAGGTATGCTTTTAATGGTTGTTGTTTTTTCTATTGAAAGATTTATTGTTATCGGTAAAGCTGCAGGAAAAGCTAACCTTGACAAATTCATGAAAAGTGTTCAAGGAAGTATTAAAGAAGGAAACATCGAAGCTGCTATCGCTTCTTGCGACAAACAACAAGGTTCAGTTGCAAACGCAATTAAATCAGCTTTAGTAAAATACCAAGATGTTAAGAAAGAAGGATTCAACAGCGAAGAAGCTTCAGAAGTAATCCACAAAGAAATTGAAGAGGCAACTTCATTAGAAATGCCAATGTTAGAGAAAAACATGACTATTATCTCTACTTTAGTATCTTTAGGTACATTAGGAGGATTATTAGGAACTGTATCTGGTATGATTAAAGCGTTTGGTGCGTTAGCTTCTGCTGGTACTCCTGACCAAGCTGCTCTTGCAACAGGTATCTCTGAGGCACTTATCAATACTGCTACAGGTATCTCTACTTCTATCTTAGCAATTATTTCTTACAACTTCTTTACTGCTAAAATTGACGATTTAACTTACTCTATCGATGAGGCTGGTACTACTATCGTTAATACTTACAGAAAATTCAGAGGAAGTTTAAGACAATAATTAATTTTTGATATTTTTTATCAAAAAAATAAAATAAAAGATAATGGCTAAAATTAAAATGAAAAAGAAGTCTACATCGACAGATATGACTGCGATGTGTGACGTAGCGTTCCTTTTGCTTACGTTCTTTATCTTAACCGCTACTGCTAAGGTGCCTGAGGCATTACCTGTAGATATGCCTGCTTCTGTTGCGATAAGTAAACTGCCAGATACTGATTTGGCTATTATTACAGTAGGAAAAGGGAAAGTATTTTTTGACATCAAAGGAAGAGAAGTTCGTAAAAGAACTCTTGAGGGTATGGGTGCAAAATATGGTATTGAATTTTCAGAAGAAGATAAAACCAAATTTGCTCTTATGGATGATTTTGGTGTGCCAATTACAGGTTTAAAGCAAATCATTGGTATGAAAGCGGCGGAAAGAACCAAAGCAAACCAACCTGGAATTCCTTTGGATTCATTAGATAATCAATTAAAAGAATGGCTTCTAATTTCTAGAAGAGCTACAATTGATTTAGATGACAAAGAATTGCAGATTGCGATTAAAGGAGATGCTAAAGAAGAATATCCAAAAATCAAAAAGATTATGGATATTTTGCAAGATCAGAAAATCAATTCCTTTAACTTAGTTACAGGTAAAAGAGGAAGAGACTTTTAATTAAAAAATATACACTAAGATGGCTGAATTAAATACCGGCGACGGCGGTGGTGGTAAAGGTGGTAAAGTAAGAAGTAAAAAGCAGAATTCGAAAGTCGATTTAACAGCGATGGTGGATTTGGCATTCTTATTGATTACATTCTTTATGTTAACTACTTCGTTGTCAAAACCTCAATCGATGGATTTATCATTGCCTAATAAAGATGATAACGAAAAAGATGCTAAGGATACTAAGGTAGACGAGAATCGTACTATGACAGTAATGTTAGGTGGCGATAATAAAATGGTTTACTATATGGGGTTATTGGCAACACCAAAAGTGGGACCAAAAGACATTGCATATGGTAAAGATGGTATTCGTAGAGAATTACTAAAACAAAAGAAAAATGTTTTGGCTTATTCTGCAGCTTTAGGGAAACCTAAAAACGGAATCATTGTGATCATTAAACCAACTAAAAAATCAAATTATCGTAATTTGGTTGATATCTTGGACGAAATGGCTATCACTGGAGTTGATACGTATGCGATTGTTCCTGAGTTTACACCAGAAGAAGCAAAAGTGATAGATAAAAAATAAGAGCGATCTTAGTTTTATCGACTTAAAAATCAAGAAGTATGAAATTAGATATTATAAAAAATCAGTGGCTTGATATCGTATTCGAAGGACGTAATAAGATATATGGAGCATACGAGCTGAGAAAATCAAACGGAAAAACAACTGTGAAAGCACTTGTTATTGGTTCTCTTATCTTTAGTGCTGCTGTTGCTGCTCCTCTTATTGCGAGTTTGTTGCCAGACTCTACAGAAGAAGAAGAGGTTAAAGAGGTTAAGATGGCCGCGGTAAAATTACCTCCTAAAAAAGAGGAAGTTAAGCCTAATATGCCACCGCCACCGCCACCACCACCAAAAGTGGATCAGGTTAAATTCGTTAAACCTGTGGTTGCAAAAGCGGAAGAAGTAACTGAAGACCCACCAAAAATTGTTGATTTAAAAGACAAAAAAGTTGGTGCTGAGACTATCAAAGGAGATCCAGATGCAGTTTTAACTGTTGATGAGCCAGTTGGAAAAGGACCAGTAGCAGAGGTGGTACAAGAAGATAACACTGTATATAACACAGCTGGTATCGAAGTAAAACCAGATTTCCCAGGAGGTATAGATAAATTCTACAAATTCGTAGGAAACAACTATAAAACTCCAGAAGAAGAAGGTTTAAAAGGTAAAGTTTACGTTACGTTTGTAGTTGAAAAAGACGGGTCATTAACAGATATTAAAGTTTTAAGAGATATCGGTTATGGTACAGGAGCAGAAGCAATTCGTGTTCTTAAAAAATGTCCAAAATGGACTCCCGGCGAGCAAAATGGTAAAAAAGTTAGGGTATTATACTCTCTTCCTATTACTATTCAATCTGCAGAATAATGTTAAAAGATATGCTTAATAATATTCAGAAGAAATCGCTCAAAGAGCGATTTCTTCTTGTTTTAGGAATACTGTTTTTTTTAATTTATCTTGTGCTCGGTTTAATGATTATGTTTTGGGAAAAACTTCCGCTAAACATGGAATGGAAATACAGATATGCCTTTGGTGGATTGCTAATTGTGTATTCGGGAATAAGATTTTTAAGATTAATTAATTCAAAAGAAGAATAATTATGTTGAAATATAGTAAGGCTTTGGGTTTGGTTGTTTTTGTCTTTTTGTTTGCCATGTGCAACCAAAAAAGCAAAAGTGAAACTGAAAAAGAGACCATTTTGAAAGGATCACTTGATATTGCGGTTGACGAAACAGTTAAGCAAATTGTAGACGATCAGGTTGCTGTTTTTGAAGGTACTTACTATAATGCAAAAATTACGGTTAAGCCAAAATCGGAAGCTGAAGTAATTAATGATTTATTAAATCAAAAAGCTAAAGTTGCAATTACGACTCGGGATCTTACTGCAGAAGAAGTAGCTCGTTTTGACAAAAGCAAGATTAAGCCAAGGGTAACTCCTTTTGCTCATGACGCTATTGCCTTTATTTCGAGCAAAAGCAATAATGATACATTAATCGCGTTGAAAAGTGTGATTGATTTCATGCAAGGTAAAACAGATGGTAAAATTAAAGGCCTAGTTTTCGATAATCCTAATTCAAGCACTGTTCGTTACATGAAGGAATTAGCGAAGGTGAATGAAATACCTAAAACAGGAGTTTTCTCATTTAAAACAAATAATGAAGTAATCAAATTTGTTTCAGAAAACGATGGAATGATTGGTGTTATTGGTGTAAATTGGTTTTATCAGCCAACACCTGATATGACTGAAACGATTAATAAGATTAATGTCCTTTATGTTAAAGGCTTAAATAGTAATGAATATTATAGTCCTACTCAAAATGACTTAGAAATTGGAAAATATCCTTTGGCACGTGATTTGTTTATTATCAATTGTCAAGGTTATTCAGGACTTGGAATGGGCTTTGCTTCATTCATTGCAGGGGATATCGGACAGCGTATAGTTTTAAAATCAGGACTGCTGCCATATAAAACTCCAGGACGAAAACTAAAGATTAGAAGTGAAATTATAAAAGATAAAGAATAAATTAATTACAATAAAGATGAATAAATTTAAAATTTTTAGTCTTGCATTAGTTGCTTCGGCTACCGCGGCAAAAGCGCAAGATATCAACCAAGCAAAGAAGGCAATTGATGCTGAGCAATTTGATAAAGCAAAAACAATCCTTAAATCAATCATCAAGAGTAAACCTTCAGATGGGGAAGCAAATTTTGTTTTAGGAAATGTTTATTTAAACCAATCTGTTGTCGATTCTGCAAAAATCTATTACAATAATGGATTACAGGCTTCAGATAAGAAAAACTTAAACTATATTGGATTAGGACAATTAGATCTTGATGCTAAGAATAGTGCAGCCGCTCAAGCTAATTTTGCTTTAGCAACTAAAGACATGAAGAAAAAAGATGTAAATGAATTTATTTATATCGCTAGAGCTTACATGAATTCTGAAAATCCAGATTATAAAAATGCTACTGAAGTTTTAAAAAGAGCTTTATTAGTTGATCCTCAAAATGCACAAGCATTATTAGCAATTGGTGATGCTTACTACGGAGCAAACAACCAAAATGATGCTTATAAAGCTTACCGTGATGCTTTTACTGCTGACAATACTTTGTTGAGAGCGAAAATGCAATTAGGAGTTTTATTAAAAGGGGCTAAATCTTATGACGAAGCAATTAAGTCATTCAATGAAGTTATCGCATTAGATGCTAACTACGGGCCAGTTTACAGAGAGCTTGCTGAAACATATTACAAATGGGCAAGAAACAAGCCTTCTACTGCTAAAGTTAACTTGCAAAATGCAATTACAAATTATGAGAAGTACTTAAGTTTAACAGATTACTCTCTAGATTCTAAAATGCGTCACGCAGATTTCTTGATCTTGGTAAAAGATTACAAGCAGTTAGAAACTGTTGCAAACAAAATGATTGCACAAGATAAAGTAAATCCAAGAATCTACAGATATTTAGGATATGCCGCTTACGAAAACGGAAACGTTGATGTGGCTATTAAATCTATTGAAGATTTTATTAAAGCTCCAGGAAACAAAGTTATCGGAAGAGATTACTATTACTTAGGTTTAGCTAAAATTAAAAAGGGAACTGGAGCTGATGGTACGGTAAATCAAGCGGCTTTTGACTCTGGTTTGGCAGATATCAAAAAAGCGATTGAATTAGAGCCTCTAGTAGTTGAAGAATTCGCAGATTTTGGAAAAGAATTATTCGGTAAAAAGCAATATGCGCAAGCTGCTTCTATTTTTGAACTTGGAGCAAACAACCCTGAGTCTAAAAATTACTTAGATGACAGTGTTTATTATGGAATTTCTTTATACTATGGTAATGCTAGTAAACCAAAAGAAAGCCGTGATGCTGTTGCTTTAGGAAAAGCAGATGCAGTTTTTGATAAAATTTTAACTACAGCTCCTAGCTATGATGAAGCATATTTATATAAAGCTAGAATCAACTCTTTATTGGACAAAGATGATTTGATCATTAAAAACTACGAAGAGTATGTTACTAAAATTTCAGCTAAAGGTGCAGAAGAAGTGGCTAAGCCAGCTGTAACTAAGAAATTTATTGAAGCTTACAACGGCATTGGTGCAGCTTATGCTAATACAGATAAAGCTAAAGCTATTGAATATTTCAATAAAACTTTGGTTTTAGATCCTGCAAATTCTTATGCTACACAATCTATAAAAGCTTTAAAATAATTAGAAGATTTTAAAGAGAATAAAAAGAAACCGATAGTTCAAAAAACTATCGGTTTTTTGTTCCGTATATTATTGACTATCTTTGCACTCTTAAAATAGTATAATGTTACCAAAAGAAATACAATTAGAAGTAAATAAAGGAGCTATGCTTCCTTTGATGGAAGAATTTTATACCATTCAAGGAGAGGGTTCACATACAGGAAGAGCGGCTTACTTTATTAGAATTGGTGGATGTGATGTGGGATGTCATTGGTGCGATGTGAAAGAAAGCTGGAATGCCGAGATTCATCCTCCAACGAAAGTAGATTTAATTGTTGAAAATGCTGCAAAATACGCTGATACAGTTGTTGTAACTGGCGGAGAACCTTTGTCTTGGGATATGACGCTTTTGACAGAACGTTTAAAAGAGAAAAATTTAAAAGTGCATATTGAAACTTCCGGCGCTTTTCCGTTATCCGGAACTTGGGACTGGATTTGTCTTTCACCAAAAAAAAATAAGCTTCCAACGCAAACAGTGTATGACAATGCTCACGAGTTAAAGGTGATCATTTACAATAAACACGATTTTATTTTTGCCGAAGAGCAAGCAGAATTAGTAAATGATAATGCAATTTTATTCCTTCAGCCAGAATGGAGCAAAAAAGAAGAAATGACTCCGCTTATTGTTGATTATGTTATGAATAATCCAAAATGGAGAGTTTCGTTGCAAACGCATAAATATCTTAATATTCCGTAAAACAAAAAAATCTCTTCATGTGAAGAGATTTTTTTGTTTTACGGAAGTATACAAACTGTGTAAAAAGTAAACAGATTTTATTATTTCCAATTTTTATATTTTTTCAAAGTGGTAATGTGCGCCAAATGATGGTTTCCGTGCCAAGCATACATTCCGATCATTCTTTTAAGTTTGATTTCTGAATTATCAGCAGGATGTACAAAGGTTTTTTCTAAATCAGATGTTGATAAACTTCGCATGATATAGCCTAATCTGAAATGAAGTCCTTTTAATAGATCTAGAGTTGGTTGGATTGGCATTGTCAGATTGTCGCTTAATTCAGACCAAAGCACTTCGTCATAAGGCTTAATTACAGGATTGTTTTCTGTTAAAGCCCATTTTAGGCGAACATAGCAATTCATATGGCTTTCGGCACAATGATGAATAACTTGTCTTACTGTCCATCCGCCAGGTCTATAAGGAGTATCCAGTTGTTCGTCGGTTAAATGAATCGTTTCTTTTGCTAGTTTTTCAGGGAGAGTTTCAATTTCTTTGATTTTTTCAGAAAGATATTCTGTAGAATATTGTTCTGGCGCTGTAAATTTCCCTATAGGATATTTTAATTTGTCTAAATCTAGTTCATTCATGGTTTTATGGTTTATTTTAAATGGAAAGTTTAGCTAAGTAATCGTAATGTTCTCCTTCGAGAATAAGCTCGCAGTTAAGACCGTTGGCAATTGCCGCATTTTGAAGCGTATTATAATCCAAATACAACCAGTCAAAAGGTTCTTCTTTTTGTCCTTTATAGCTAATGTTAAAAACAAGCTCACCGTAATAATCATTATCAGACGGAATCCATTTTCCGCCGTCTTCATCTTCATCAAACATATAAATGATGTCAGAACTGTCAATTAAAATTTGTCCACCAGGATTTAAAAGGGATTTTAATTTAGATAAATATTTGTTGCAGTTTTTTAGCTGGCCAAAAATCCCTGTTCCGTTCATTAGAAGTAAAATTGTGTCAAATTTTTCTCCTTCAAAATCTAAAATATTTTCAACTTTAGCATTTTTTATTCCTCTAAGACGGCAGGTTTCAACTGCTTTTTCTGAAATATCGATGGCGGTTACATCTAGACTGCGTTCATTTTGCAATGATAAAGCGTGACTTCCCGCGCCACATCCTACATCTAATATTTTTCCTTTAGCTAATTGCAAAGCCTTTTGCTCAATTTTAGGCATTTCATTATAAGTGCGGAAAAGATATTCAACACTCATTTCGTCTTCTTCAGAAATCGAAGTTTCGGTGATAATATCTTCAGGCGAGTTTTTGGTGTAAAAATCAAATATTGCTTTCCCAAAAAGATCTTTCATTGTTTTAGTTCAAAGTTTAAGGTTTCAAGTTCAAAGTTGTTTAATTTTGCAAATCAACTTTAAATATTAAACTTGAAACAGATTTTAAATAACTTAAGTAAGTTAGCCAAAGATAAGCATAACGAGAATAAAAAGTATTTCGATAAGCTTAAAAAGAAACCGCCAAAAAATTTAGATTACATTATGCAGGATTTGCACGATGCTGAATTTAAGAAAACGGATTGCTTAAAATGTGCTAACTGCTGTAAAACAACGGGGCCATTATTTACTTTGGCAGATATCGAGAGGATTTCAAAACATTTTAGACAAAAGCCACAGCAATTTATTGATCAATATTTGCGAATTGATGAAGATAAAGATTATGTTTTGAAAAGTGTTCCCTGTACTTTTTTGGATAATGAAAACTATTGCATGATTTATGATGTTCGTCCAAAAGCCTGCCGAGAATTTCCACACACAGATCGAAACAAATTTTATCAGATTTCAAACTTAACTTTGAAAAACGTCGAAATTTGTCCAGCGGCATATAATATAGTAGAAGAAATGAAAAAGAAATTGCCTTTATAAATCAAAACAGGCAATTGTTTGCAAGAACATCTCAATTTTCCTTTTTAAGATGTACTTTTGAGAAAGGAATGATTAAACAACCCAAAGAAACTGATAATTTGAATTTAGAATATTTTATAGCCAAAAGACTTATCACTGCAAAAGATTATAAAAGCAGTATTTCGGCGCCTATCATAAAAATTGCTATTTCTGCAATTGCAATTGGAATTATTATGATGATAGTCTCCGTGGCGACAGGAATAGGTTTACAGAAAAAGATTCGTGACAAAGTTTCGGCATTCAATGGTCAGATTATAATTTCTAATTATGATAATAATAATTCAGAAGTTACAACAGTACCAATTTCGAAGAAACAAGATTTCTATCCCAATTTTAAAACGGTTCCAGAAGTTAGCCATATTCAGGCAGTCGCAAGTAAAGCTGGAATTATAAGAACAGAAAATGCATTCGAAGGAATCATTTTCAAAGGAGTTGGAGCAGATTACGATTGGAACAATATAAAAGAATATATTGTAGAAGGTAAATTGCCAGATTTTACTAAAGCATTGAATGAAGATGTTATTGTCTCAAGATTTCTGGCAGATCGCTTAAATTTGAAAATAGGAGACGAGTTCAATACCTTTTTTATAAAAGAAGAACAAGGCAAACTGCCAAATAGTCGCCGATTTAAAATTGCAGCTATATTTAATTCAGGTTTCCAAGATTTTGATGCTACTTATATAATTGGTGACATTCGACATATTCAGAGAATCAATAAATGGAATGAAGATCAAATTGGGGCATTTGAGATTTTTGTCAAAGATTTTAATGAAATAAAAGCTGTAGGGAATAAAATTTACGAATCAACTTCGTCTAATCTCGATACAAAAACCATTGTAGAAAAATATAGTTATATTTTTGACTGGCTTCAATTATTTGATTTTAATATCGTCATCATTCTAGGGGTTATGATTTTAGTTGCTACAATCAATATGGTAGTGGCACTCTTGGTTCTTATTTTAGAAAGAACCCAAATGATAGGAATTTTGAAATCGATGGGGGCAAATAACTGGTCAGTCCGTAAAATATTTTTGTATAACGCCTTTTACTTAATTCTGCGCGGATTGTTCTGGGGAAATCTAATAGGCATTTCAATTCTATTGATCCAGCAGCAATTTGGAGTAATCCAGCTCAATCCTGAAAATTATTATGTGAATCAGGCTCCAGTCTATCTGAATTGGATTTATATACTCTTATTAAACTTGCTAACTATTACTGTCTGCTTTTTGGTGTTATTAATTCCTTCATATATAATAACGAAAATATCTCCAGTAAAAGCCATCCGCTTCGATTAGATAATAGAACTAAATACAATGACCCGACAGTTTTCCAAAACCTGTCGGGTTTATTTTTTCTATGCATATATGCAGAAGACCATCCTGTAATATTATATAGGTATATTTTGCCATGCTGAGCGGAGCCGAAGCATTCAAAGTTTGGTAATTGGAACTTTATCATTCCATCTTTAATGTTTATCGGGAGCTTTTTCCCGCTATGCGCTTCAATCTTTTTGGGCCGAACCCCGGCCCAAAAAGGATTTCCGCTCCTATCGGGGCTAAGAAAGCGGTTTCAGGAGAGGCGTTTGGGAAAATGGAAGATTTCGGAAGCATGAAAAAACTTTTGAAAAAGGCGCCAAATGCTGAA
>NZ_JUIV01000003.1 GCF_004151235.1 Flavobacterium anhuiense | reverse complement strand
AGAATCTCAGAATCTCAGAATCTCAGAATCTCAGAATCTCAGAAATCTAAAATCTAAAATCAACAATCTAAAATTAATAAATGGGTGCTTTTGTAATTAGCAAGCGATTTAATGATGAGTATAAGTTTACGTTTACTTCTCGAAAAGGGAAAGTGATTTTTACGAGTTTGAGTTATGAATTGAGGTTTGAATGTGAAGAGGATATTGAGAGGTTTAAAGCAAATATTGATCTTGCTAAATTTTTAAAATTTAAAGGTTCTGGCGGGAAGTATTTTTTTAAATTGATGTTGGGTGATGTTCACTTTGCTACAAGTCGAAAATACAGTACAGAATTGCTTTTGCAAAAAGGAATAAAAGAAATTGTAACATATTCTTCCAGATCGGAGATTTTGGATTTTTCTTCGAGCGAGTCAATTTTTGGTGATGAAGAGCTTGAAGAGGAAATGGAGGAAGCTGCGGAGTAGAAAAAAAAGATATGGGTAATAAAAAAAAGCGTTTGTAAATACAGACGCTTTTTTTTATTGTTTTGGATTAATGAAAAAATTAATCGCAAAAAAAAACCATCTAAAAGATGGTTTTAAAATCGTTAGAACTTAGGTTCTAATTATTTTTTTACTTCTTCTACTTTAGCAGCAGCAGAATCAACTTTAGCAGCAGCAGAATCAACAGTTGCAGCAGCAGAATCAACAACAGCAGCAGCTGAATCAACAGCAACAGCAGTAGAATCTACAGCAGGAGCTTCAGCAGCAGCGTCAGCTTTTTTACAAGATACAACAGTTAATACAGCAACAACAGCTAAACTTAAAAATACTTTTTTCATCTTACTTTATTATAAAAGGTTAATTATTAATTCGTGGCAAAGATATAAATTTTTTAATATGTAAAATATTTTTTCACTTTTTTTTTAAAATATTTTCCTTGCTCACGTTTGTCTTATTTATCAAATAATATGCCAAAATTATAAATTTTTCTTAAATTATCTAATTTATTGCCTAAATAATTTTTTGTTGAAGATTCTTTATAAAAACAGGCTGTTTTATTTATCTGTCTTACGGTTTGTTTTGTTTTTTAAGACTATTTCCTAGAATCTTTTAGAAGGAAAAGTGCAATCCTTTTTGTTGTTTTTCGGAATTTAACGCTTTAAATCTGCTCAAAAAGCTATGAGATAAGTTTCATGATTGTTTCAGTAGCTCCTTTGTTGTTTTGGATAAATGATCTGCAGATTTCGCTTTTTTCTTCTAGAAAGTTTTTGTCATTCAATAATCGATCAAGGATTTCTTTTAGATCTATATTTGTTGATATAGACGTACATCCGCCAATTTTAACTAAATCAACTGCTTCTGCGAAATTTGAATAATTAGGTCCAATTACAATCGGAATTCCAAAAGTGGCAGGTTCTAGAATGTTGTGTATTCCTGGATTTCCAAATCCGCCGCCCACATAAGCAATCGTTCCGTAACTGTAAATTTTAGTCAGGATTCCAATTGTGTCTATTATAAAAACATTGTAAATAGATAAATCTTTGTTTTCTTTTTCTGAAAATAAAATTGTCGGTTTTGTAATTTTTGATTGGAGATCTGAAATTTGATCTGGCTTAATATTATGAGGTGCAATTATAAATTTTATATGATCAGGTGCTTGATTAATATATTCTGCAATTAAAATTTCATCTTTTGGCCATGAACTTCCAATAACAATCGTTGGCTGGTTGTTTTTAAAACTCTCCACATAATCCAGTCGGTTGTCTCTCTCTAAAATGGCATTTACACGATCAAAACGGGTATCGCCAGAAACAATTACATTTTTAAAGTGTAGGCTTTCTATTTTTTGTTTTGATTTTTCGTTTTGAACAAAGAAATAAGTAAAGGCATTCAGTACTTTTCTATAAAATCCTCCGTACCATTTAAAAAACATCTGATTGTCTCTGAAAATTCCGGAAATCAAGTATGTTGGCGTTTTGCTTTTTTCTAATTCCTTTAAATAGTTAAGCCAAAATTCATATTTAATGAAAAATGCAAGTTCGGGATGAATTAATTTTAAAAATCTTTTAGCATTACTTTTGGAATCAAGCGGTAAATAAACGGTAACATCTGCGACAGTGTTATTTTTGCGGACTTCATATCCAGAAGGAGAAAAAAAAGTTACAATTATCTTATGTTGAGGATATTTTTCTTTAATTTTTTCTATAACAGGAAGTCCTTGTTCGTATTCGCCCAGTGAGGCCGAATGAAACCAAATTGTTTTATCGTCAGCGTTGATTTTTTCTTCTAAAATTGAAAATACATTTTTTCGGCCTTCAACAAAAAGCTTAATTTTCGGACTAAATAACGCTATGATTTTTAAGAAAAAACCTGCAAGATATATGACTAGATTGTATAAAAAAAGCATGTAATTTTTTTTGCAGCTAAATTACATTTCTTTCGACTATTTTCATTGGTTTGAAGCGATTAATAACTATTTTTGTTCCTCCTTTTAGAGATTTCTGTCCAAAAACAGCGTCTTTAATTTTTTAAATACATTCAGAAAATGAAAAAAATACAAATGGTTGACTTGAAAAGTCAATACGAGAAAATAAAATCTACTGTAGATGCTTCAATTCAAGAAGTTTTAGATACAAATACTTATATCAATGGGCCTTTGGTTCATCAGTTTCAAAAAAATCTTGAAGACTATTTAGGAGTAAAACACGTTATTCCGTGTGCGAATGGTACAGATGCGTTGCAGATTGCCATGATGGGATTGGATTTAAAACCAGGCGATGAAGTTATTACTGCCGATTTTACTTTCGCTGCGACTGTTGAGGTGATTGCTTTATTGCAGTTAACTCCAGTTTTGGTAGATGTTGATTTGCATAATATGAATATCGATATTGATGCAGTAAAAAAAGCAATTACACCAAAAACAAAAGCAATTGTTCCGGTTCATTTATTTGGACGTGCTGCAAATATGGATGCGATTATGGAAATTGCTAAAGAGCATAATCTATATGTAATTGAAGATAATGCACAAGCAATTGGAGCTGATTATGTTTCTAAATCTGGAACAAAATCAAAAGTAGGTACAATTGGCCACGTTGCGGCAACTTCTTTCTTTCCTTCTAAAAATTTAGGCTGTTATGGAGATGGAGGAGCAATTTTTACAAATGATGATAAATTGGCTCACATTATCCGCGGAATTGTAAATCACGGAATGTATGAACGTTACCACCACGATGTTGTAGGTGTAAATTCACGTTTAGATAGTATTCAAGCTGGAGTTTTAAATGCAAAACTGCCTCTTTTGGATGAATATAATAAAGCTCGTCGTCTGGCGGCAACTAAATATAATGCGGCTTTCGCTGGTAATGCAAAAATTGTTACTCCTGATTTTGATGCAAACGAAAATGACCACGTTTTTCATCAATATGTATTAAGAATTTTAGATGCCGATAGAAATGCTTTAATGCAGCATTTATTGGATAAAGGAATTCCATGTGCGATTTATTATCCAATTCCATTGCATTCTCAAAAAGCATATTTAGATCCGCGTTACAAAGAGGAGCAATTTCCAGTTACAAACCAATTAGTGCAAGAGGTAATTGCTTTGCCAATGCATACAGAACTTGACGACGAACAAATTAAATTTATTACCGATTCTGTTTTAGAATTTTTGAATAAATAAAAGCTTTAAACTAAATAACCACTAGAAAAAACAACCGCAAAATGAAAGTATTAGTAACAGGAGGATTGGGATTTATTGGTTCTCACACCGTAGTCGAACTGCAAAATGAAGGCTTCGAAGTTGTGATTATTGATAATCTTTCGAATTCTTCAGAAGATGTTTTAAAAGGAATTACAACCATTACAGGAAAAACGCCTTTATTCGAAAAAATTGATTTAAGAGAAAAAAGTGACGTTCGGGATTTCTTTAAAAAGCATAATGATGTTACTGGAGTTATTCATTTTGCAGCTTCAAAAGCTGTTGGTGAAAGTGTTGAACAGCCATTATTGTATTACGAAAACAACATTAGCAGTTTAGTTTATCTTTTACAGGAATTACAGCAAAAACCTGAAGCAAGTTTTATTTTCAGTTCTTCTTGTACGGTTTACGGTCAAGCCGAAAAAATGCCAATTACAGAAGACGCTCCGGTTCAAACTGCAATGTCTCCTTACGGAAATACAAAACAGATCGGAGAAGAAATTATTACAGATACAGCTAAAGTTACCAATATCAGCGCTATTTTATTACGCTACTTTAATCCAGTTGGAGCGCACGAATCTGTAGAGATTGGTGAATTGCCATTGGGGGTTCCTCAGAATTTAGTTCCATTTATTACACAAACTGGAGTAGGATTGCGTCAGGAATTATCGGTTTTCGGAAATGATTACCCAACGCCAGATGGAACTGCAATTCGTGATTATATTCACGTAGTAGATTTAGCGAAAGCGCACGTAATCGCTTTACAGCGTTTGTTGAATAAAAAGAATTTGGCAAAAGTGGAGACTTTCAACTTAGGAACAGGAAAAGGAAGTTCTGTTCTTGAAGTCATTAATAGTTTCGAAAAAGTCAGCGGTAAACAATTGCCTTATAAGATGATGCCTCGTCGCGAAGGTGATATTACTGAAGCTTATGCAAATACAGACAAGGCAAATAATGTTTTAGGATGGAAGGCTGAACTAAGTCTAGATGAAGCGATGGCAAGTGCTTGGAAATGGGAACAAAAAGTGAGGAATAAGTAATTTTTTAATAAAATTACAAATTTTAAGATCCCAAATTATAGCAATATAGTTTGGGATTTTTTTTAGCTATTAATTATTATGAAACAAAGTTTAGATTATAAATTAATATTTGCCTTAGCGGCTGTTGGAATTATTTGGGGAACTACCTTTTTAGGAATTAGAGTTGCGGTTGAAACGATTCCGCCTTGGTTTGTAACTTCCATTCGTCAGGGATTGGCGGGACTAATTATGATGATGATTTTATTATTCAAAAAAGAATTAAAATGGATTGGCTGGGAAAATTTAAAACATCAGCTTGTTCCTTCTATTTTGATGATTGTAGTAGCGAATGGTTTTACAACCGTTGCAGAACAGACTGTGCCAAGCGGACTAGCTTCGGTAATCAGTGCGATGTCTCCTATACTTATTTTTCTGGGCAGTATTTTGTTTAAACTACAAAAGCCAAGTTTTAAAGGATTTATTGGAGTTATAATAGGATTTTCGGGAGTCGTTTTTATATTTAAAGACGGACTGGGATCTTTTTTAGATGCCGATTACAGAATCGGAATGATGTTTATGGCATTTGCAATTTCTGCCTGGGCTGCGGGAACAATTTATACCAAACTGCATGGGAATAAATCTAAAAATATAGTTCTTAATTTATTTTACCAATTTACAATGGCTTCATGCATTCAGATTGTTTTAGCATTTATTTTTTCGCCTACTATTGATGTGAATTTATGGAGTGCGAAAAGTATTTTAGCGGCATTGTATTTGTCGATTTTTGGGTCTGTAATTGCTTTCTTTAGTTATAATTATGCTCTGAAACACGTTACTCCAGTTCAGGTTTCTATTTTGTCCTACATCAATACAGTAATTGCAGTTTTCTTGGGCTGGTTGCTTTTAGATGAAGTAATTACAGTTGATTTTATTATTGCTACAACTCTTATTATTCTTGGAGTTTTTATTGTGAATTACAAGAAGAAAGAAAAGAAGGTTTTGTAGTATTCTTTTAGTATGTCATTTCGACGAAGGAGAAATCTTCGCAAGTAGCTTTGCAAAGTTTTTAGGCTTTCTATGTAGAGTTTCTTGCGAAGATTTCTCCTTCGTCGAAATGACAAAAAGCTCTGAAAAACAAAATTTTTTCAGAGCTTTTTGTATGTATAGTTTTCAACTGATCACTAAAAACTGAATACTGAACACTTAAAATTAAGCATTAGCAACAGCAGCTTCTTTGTCAATTTTATTAATCAAACCAGTTAAAACTTTTCCAGGACCAACTTCAGTAAATAAAGTCGCGCCGTCAGCAATCATTTGCTGTACAGACTGAGTCCATTTTACAGGAGCGGTCAATTGAATGATTAAGTTTTTTTTAATTTCATTAGCATCAGAAACTGCATTTGCAGTAACGTTTTGATATACTGGGCAAATTGGAGTAGAGAAAGTAGTTGCTTCGATTGCAGCAGCCAATTCTTCTCTTGCAGGTTCCATCATTGGAGAGTGGAAAGCACCTCCAACAGGTAAAATTAAAGCACGTTTTGCTCCTGCAGCTTTCATAGCTTCACAAGCTTTTTCAACAGCAGTAGTTTCACCAGAAATTACTAATTGACCAGGGCAGTTATAGTTGGCAGCAACCACAACGCCGTCGATAGAGGCACAAACTTCTTCAACAACATTATCAGCTAAACCTAAAACAGCTGCCATTGTAGAGGGAGTGATTTCGCAAGCTTTTTGCATTGCTAAAGCACGTTGAGAAACTAATTTAAGACCATCTTCAAAAGATAAAGTCCCGTTGGCAACCAAAGCCGAAAATTCTCCTAATGAATGTCCCGCAACCATTTCCGGTTTGAAATCTTCTAAAGTTTTAGCTAAAATAACAGAGTGTAAAAATACTGCTGGCTGTGTAACTTTAGTTTCTTTTAGTTCTTCGGCAGTGCCTTCAAACATGATATCTGTAATTCTGAAGCCTAAAATTTCATTGGCTTTTTCGAATAATTCTTTGGCTAAAGCCGAATTTTCATAGAGGTCTTTACCCATTCCTGTGAACTGTGCACCCTGACCCGGAAATACGTATGCTTTCATTTGTCTAATTTAATTTTTACTTTTTTTAAAATTGAAAATTAGTTTCAATTGGAAGGCAAAAGTACTATTTTTTTATTTCGTATAATCCTTAAACATATAAATCCATGCTAATCTGGAAAATCTCAGGTTAAAAGGAGTAAGTAGAGTGATAGAAACAGCAATAATTGGAAGAATTCTTAAATCAAAATTCTTTTCGAAGAAAAACTGTGCAATACAGTATGTTGCGATACCCTGAGCTACTGTTAATCCGTAGTTTACGTACATGGCACCAAAAAAATAGCCAGGTTCTTTTTGGAATTTGTAATGGCAGTGACTGCAGTATTCATTCATTTTTGGGAAACTGAAATTAAGAAAGATATTCTTGTCTATAAAAACTTTTCCTTTATGACAAACAGGACATTCGTTTTTTAAAATATGAGTTAATGCGCTTGACATGATATTGTTAATTTTTGTTTATACAAAGGTAATTCAGAGCGTTATAAAAGTCTTTTTAGTATCTTCGCTTATTGTAGCACAATAAAGACATTTTTATGAAGCGATATCCTATTTATAGTGTTCAGAATTTTAGCTGTAACGATATTCACCGCGACTTTTATGTTAATACTTTTAAAGAGCATTTAAAAAATCACAGTTTTGTCGAAGAGCCACATAGGCACGATTCGTATTTGATGGTCTTTTTTACAAAAGGTTCGGGGTTTCATGAAGTCGATTTTGACCAGTTCGAAATTAAAAGAGGAAGTCTTTTTGTGCTACAGCCTGGACAAATGCATCATTGGAATTTATCTGAAGATATAGAAGGCTTTGTAATTATCTTTTCGCAGGAATTGTACAATTTGTATTTCGGACAGAAAAAAATCAACGATTACAACTTTTACCATTCCATTCAAAACCGACCTGAAATGGTTTTTGAAGAAAAGGAAATTCCTAAAATCCTTCCATATTTTGATTTGCTAATTCACGAAAATAGTCAAGACAACAAATACCAATTAGATAAATTGTTGAATTTATTGGATTGCATTCATATCGAAGTAGCGAGAAAATATGGAGAAACCTATTCGCATCAAACCCATTCATATAATATCAAAATCAACAAGTTTGAATCGCTTTTAGAAGAACATTTCAGAACTCAGAAACTGCCTTCGTTTTATGCAGAAAAGCTAAATATTACACTAAAACATTTAAACAGAATCTGCAATGAAATTCTTCAAAAAACAGCCACAGAAGTAATTACAGATCGTGTAATTCTAGAAATAAAAAGAATGCTGATCGACAAACAATTAGCCGTAAATGAAGTCGCATTCAAAGTCGGCTACGAAGATTACTCATACTTCTCCCGATTCTTCAAAAAACAAACCGGAATGTCGCCAACAGAATTTAGAAACACAGTACGTTGATTTTTTAACCACAAATTGCACAAATTTTCACAAATTATTTTTTGCTTCAGATTAAAAGTATTGTTGTGGATTTTAAAATCTGTGAAAATCATTTTAATCTGTGGCTGTTAATTTGGTTTCACGCAGATCTTGCAGATTTATGCAGATTAAAATAAATCTTTAAGATCTGCTAAAATCATTTAAAAATCTGCGTGAAATAAATTTGTGTAATTGGTGGCTGAAAAAAAAAGCCCTGCGAGTAAACGCAAGGCTTTTAACCAACCAATTAAATCTAAAACCAAATAGATTAGGCTTGTTTTACAAATTGTAATTCAATGTTCAAACGAACTTCTTCACCTACTAAAACACCCCCTGTTTCAAGAGCTGAGTTCCAGTTTAAACCCCAATCTTTACGATTAATTTTTCCTTCTATGCTTAAACCTACTTTTGTATTTCCCCAAGGATCAGTCATGATTCCGCTAAATTCAACTGGGAATTTTACTGTTTTTGAAACACCTTTAATGCTTAAATCTCCAGTCAATTCAAATTCACCATCATTAATTTTTTTGAAAGCAGAAGATTTGAAAGTTAATTTTGGATGATTCTCAGCGTCAAAGAAATCACCGCTTCTTAAATGTCCGTCACGATCTGCATTTGCAGTGTCGATCGAAGCGATATCAGCAGAAAAACTGAAATCTGCATTATCAAAACTTTCTCCTTCTGTGATTGCAGAAGCCTCGTAAGTTCCAAATTTTCCTGAAACATTAGTAAACATCATGTGTTTAACTTTAAAACCAATTTCTGAGTGAGTTGGGTCAATTGACCATTTTGTAGTTGCCATAATTTTATTTTTTAAATAATTAATTTCATTTTGATAGGACAAAGTTACGATGACAGTTGTCCTTAAGCACTTAACCTAGATTAAGAAATGCGAAAGACCTAAAAGGTTTTTAAAACCTGTTAGGTCTCTTACGATTATTTTTTATTCATATAAAAGGTCAACGCTCCCGACGGGCATTTATTAACAGTAGAAATGATTTTCTCAGTTGTAGATTTCTCTGGAGTAATCCAAGGTTTTTCTTTTGGACGAAAAACATCTGGATTGTTTTTGACACAATTAGCCGAGTGAATGCATTTTCCAGATTGCCATACAATCGTTACTTCGCCGTTTGTGTATTCTTTAGTGAGGTTGTTTGGATTCATGGTTTAAAATTTTAAGTATGAATTTAATTTTAAAGTCAAACCAATTTTTTTACTTATAAAGTTAGTCTTTCTTTTGAAATGGAACAAAAAAAAGAAACGATAATAATCTGATTTTCAGGTTTATTATCGTTTCAAAGTACAGGTGTTAATTGTTTTTTGTTTGAATTAATAATTCATCGGAATGTCCATTAATAAAAATTCAGCGCCTGTATTGGCTTTAATGTTTAAAGTACCAGTTCCTGAAATTCCCACTGCATCACGAGAATTTAATTCCTGACCGTTGATGGTAACATTTCCTTTTAAAACGAAAGCATAAACTCCGTTTCCTTCTTTTTTGATTTTATATTCAGCAGTTATTCCAGCATCGAAATTTCCCATGTTAAACCAAGCATCTTGGTGAATCCAAACACCTTCATCATCTGCATTTGGAGATAAAACCTGAGACAATTTATTATGTCTGTCAGCAACATCTAAAGTAATTTGCTGATAACGTGGTGTAACATTTCTTTTGTTTGGAAACAACCAAATCTGCAACAATTTAGTCTGCTGATCAGCATTCGGATTAAACTCGCTATGCTGAATTCCAGTTCCAGCGCTCATCACCTGAATGTCTCCGTTTTTAATTACTTCAGTATTTCCCATGCTGTCTTTGTGAGCTAAATCTCCTTCTAACGGAATCGTGATAATTTCCATATTATCGTGAGGGTGAGTTCCAAATCCCATTCCTGCAGCAATCGTATCATCATTCAAAACACGAAGCGCTCCAAACTGAATTCTGTCGGGATTGTACCAGCTCGCAAAGCTAAAGCTGTGATAAGCGTTCAACCATCCGTGATTTGCATTTCCTCTTGATTCTGCTTTGTGCAATACTATATTTTCCATGATTTTGTCCTTTCGTTATTTTTATGGTACAAAGATACAGCCGATGTATACGAAAAGCGCTTAATCTAGGTTAAGAAAAGATTCTAAGGTTCTAAGATGCTGAGGTTCTAAGTTTTTTTTGAAGCAGAGATTTTGGTTTTCAAAAGACGTTCAGTCCCGCTATCCGTTTCAATCTTTTGTGGTGAACCCCACCACAAAAAGATTTCCACTTCTATCGGGGCTAGATTAGAAGTTTTTATTTTCAGAAGAATTTATTGAGACAAAAACTTAAAGATTTCAGTTTGTCATCCTGAGGAACGAAGGATCACACACGAAACTCTACAAAGATTAGAAATTACAAAGTTTTCACGTCAAAGCAATCTCGCAGTTTTGTCATTCCGAGGAACGAGGAATCTCCGCAAATAACTCCATATAGTATATCGCCAATCTTTGTCGAGCTTCTCGCGGAGATTCCTCGTTCCTCGGAATGACAAATAGGACGTGATAAAAGATAGAGCCTAATTATTTAATCCTAACCAATTTCCCTTTCCCAACCACTTCATCAAGACAATTCGCAGAAGAACTTTTTTTGTCATGCATAAAAAAAGGAATTGTATCTTTTTCAATCTGATCTTTCGTAATGCTGATAATCAAATCAGTATTAATAAAATTATCTAATAATATTACATTGCCATATGAAACTTTCCCTTTCGGCATGAACTTGTTATCAAAAACAAAAATGCTATCCTTAAAAGTAATTTTGTCTTTTTGGACGTAGGCATTATCGTCTTCAATCAAATAATTATAGCGGCCAGTAAGCTTATCCGTTTTTTGATTGAAGTTGATAAAAAATAAGGTTATTAGTAAGGCAAAATATTTCATGGCATTCTAACTATATTGATTCATAAACTGCTGTACAACTGCATCCGTGTTCTCATGGCGTTTCTTTCTTTCTAAAACAATTGGCGGAGCAGCTCTTTCTAAACAGTCTTTTACAGCACAAGTTTCGCAAGTTACACCAACAATTCGTTTTACCAAAGGTTTTCCATCAATGAGCTTAAATTTCTTTTTCATAGTCGGATTGATTAAAATTCCAACCGAAATACTTCGAATAGTATCATGCAAAAAAGGATCTTTCGTAGCCGATGAAAAAACCAAATATTCGTTTCCGCTATTGGCGTAGCTGGATATTTGAGCATCAAAAAAATGAGCTTTATTTTGTTTAATCGCTTCATCAATTGTTTTGACCGAAACCCATCTTCTGCAATAATGTTCGTTGGTTTCATTGGCGTGCGGTTCCTGCTGATGCGTAATGTGCAATTCTTTGTTTATTTGATAAAAATCAGAACCGATTTTATGCGATAATCTTAAGAAGAAAAGGTTTTTTAATTGAAAATCCTTCGGTAATAAATTAGTCAATCGCTGATAAAAGGATTCAGGCGAAACTTCAAAACTTTCGATTAATTGAACAAATTCTTCAGGTTTTGGATTTTCGTTTTCCAAAAAAGAATTGATTTTATCTACAACCAGTTTTCTAGGTAACAACAAAGCGCCGGCAAAATAAGAAGCATAGAAATTATGCAGAACCTGATCGAAATTTTCAAACTTAATCCAGCTGAAAGTAAGCAGTCGGTCTGAAATGTTTAAGTAGTTATAAGCAATTTCTTTAGCTAAAATGAAAGCTTTTTGCGGAGCGTCGAGTTCGGTTGAAAGCAATAAAGTTTTACTTTTCGGAACATAAATCGAGCGTAAATCGTCCAAAGCTTCTTGGTCTGTAAAAGCAATTTCTTTAATATTGTATTCGTATTCTTCTTTTAAAATCGCTTCTAGTTCTTCAACGCTAATTTTAGAATCCAGATTAATCTGAAATGACTTCGAAAACGCAATTACTTTTTCTTCTAAATCTTCAAAATAATTGCTGTGCGCTTCCTGATAGGATCGTAAAGCAGCCAAAAAGAAACTTTCACGGCTCAAATTATAATGCTGTGCAATTTCGATTATTGTACTAATAAACGCATTGACTTTTGCTGGAGCATTCGCAATAATATCAATTAAATCCGCTTCTTGGATTCCGAAAAGCTCTAGCGGAATCTCTTTTAAAATTCCTGATTTCAAGATTTCGCCAATCGGAGCGAGATTATTATCGAGTTTTAAAGACACCATTTGGTCGTAAGTCACGTCCAAATGTTCGCACAAGAGCAAAATTTTATCTGTTTTCGGATATTTTTTTCCCTTTTCAATCTCGTTTAAATACGATTTTGAAAGATTAGTCAGTTTGGCCAAACCAAAAAGAGACAAGTTTTTTTGCGTACGAACTTGTTTCATTTTTAGCCCAAAAATCAGCTTTATATAGTCTTTTTCGATATCCATAATTCAAATGTAAGTAATCTAAAAATAATCGCCAAAAAAATATTTTTTAAATTTAGCGAACGTTCGCTTGTTTTGTAAAAAACTTTTTTATAACATTGTATCGTTGAAACTTATTAATTATGAATTAGTTATGATTTATATGTTTTTAACGAAATGAAATGAAAACAGAAAATCTGTTTTGTTAAATAAAAAATTAAAATCTGCAGCTATGAAAAACCAATTAGAGATCACTGAAATGGCTATAGAATTCCTAGCCGACAAAAAGCTTGCTTATCCAAAAATCTGGACAGAAGAAGCAACTGCGTTTATTATCGAATTGCATAAAAAATTCGAATCGCAAAGAAAATTACTGCTTTTACAAAGAGAACAGAAGCAAGTCACTTTTGATCAGGGAATCATGCCGGTTTTTATTCCAGAAACCAAAAGCATCAGAGAAAGTAATTGGATAGCTGGAGAAATTCCGAAAGATTTATTGGATCGAAGAGTTGAAATTACTGGCCCAGTTGATCGTAAAATGATTATCAATGCTTTGAATTCTGGTGCAAAAACTTTTATGGCCGATTTTGAAGACAGCACTTCGCCAACTTGGCAAAACCTGATGGATGGACAAATGAACCTGATAGATGCTGTTAACAAAACCATCACGTTTACTGATTTGATAAAGCAGAAATCGTATCACTTAAATGAAAAAATCGCAACGCTGATTGTTCGTCCAAGAGGTTTGCATTTGCCTGAAAAACATGTTTTGATTGAAGGAAATGAAGTTTCGGGTTCTTTGGTAGATTTTGGTTTATATGTTTTTCACAATCACAAAAAACTTTTAGAAAACAATTCAGGACCGTATTTCTACATTCCGAAATTGGAACATTATCTGGAAGCTAGATGGTGGAATACTGTAATTGATTTTACAGAAGATTATCTAAATCTAAAACGCGGAACTATAAAAGTGACGGTTTTAATTGAAACGATTACAGCGAGTTTTCAGTTGGATGAAATTATTTATGAATTAAAAGAACATATTGTGGGCTTGAACTGCGGGCGCTGGGATTATATTTTCTCTTACATTAAAAAGTTTAGAAAAAATCCAAAATTCATTGTTCCAGATCGTGATCAGGTAAATATGACTTCGCCTTTTATGAATGCCTATTCAAATCTGGTAATTCAGAGATGTCATAAACGTGGTATTCATGCGATTGGCGGAATGGCTGCTCAAATTCCGATTCGAAATAATGAAGAAGCAAATGCTATCGCTTTCGCAAAAGTAAAAACCGACAAAGAACGTGAAGTTCGAAATGGTCACGACGGAACTTGGGTTGCGCACCCAGATTTAGTTTCAATAGCTAAAGAAGTTTTTGATAAAGGAATGCGAACTCCAAATCAGATTCATGTAAAAAGAGAACATCGAAGAATTACAGAAGCCGATTTGATTGAACCGCCAATTGGACTGATTACAGAAAACGGAGTTAGAAAAAATATAAATGTAGCAGTGTTATATCTGGCTTCATGGCTAAATGGACAAGGCGCAGCAGCTTTGCATAATTTAATGGAAGATGCGGCAACCGCCGAAATCTCAAGATCGCAATTGTGGCAATGGCTTCAAAATAAAGTGATTTTGGATAATGGGCGAAAATTAGATTTGGCATATTATCATGAATTAGCTTTAGATGAATTTAGAAAAATCAAGGAAGAATTAGGAGAAGAAAATCATGAAAAACAGCAATTTCCATTAGCTGAAAAATTGCTGGAAAGATTGGTTGTAAATCTGCATTTTGTGGATTTCTTAACGATTCCTTGCTATAAATATCTATGAAATTTTTAAACACATAGAAACATAGATCTTAATCTTCTGAAAAGAGAAAGAAGAAAAAAACTAGTTTTTCACACATAGATAGCTATGTGTATTTATGTAAGTGAAGCGCCTTTAACCACAAAGGATGACTATGTTTCTATGTGTTTAAAATTAAATTCAAAGAAAAAAAGTCACAGTTAAAAACTGAATACTTAAAACTGCGACTGAACACTAAAAAACAAACCACTTTAACTTAAACTATTTATGAAAACAACAGAAGACAGAATTCAGGAATTGATTAATGATTGGATTACGAACCCGAGATGGAAAGGCGTTGAACGTCCTTACACTGCGAGTGAAGTTGTGGCGCTTCAGGGGTCTTATAAAATTGAGCATTCTATTGCTAAAATAGGTGCAGAAAAATTATGGAGAAAGTTAAAAAGTCAGGATTATGTTGCGGGTTTGGGGGCGTTGACTGGAAATCAGGCGATTCAGGAAGTCGATGCGGGTTTAGAAGCGATTTATTTAAGCGGATGGCAGGTTGCTGCTGATGCAAACTTAGCTGGAGAAATGTATCCTGACCAATCACTTTATCCTGTAAACAGTGTGCCAATGGTGGTTAAAAAGATCAATAACGCTTTACTGCGTGCCGATCAGATTCAGACTGTTAATAATATTGAAGATAAAAAAGATTATTTGGTTCCGATTGTAGCCGATGCAGAAGCAGGTTTTGGTGGAAACCTAAATGCTTTCGAATTGATGAAATCTATGATTGAAGCTGGAGCTTCTGGAGTGCATTTTGAAGATCAGCTGAGTTCTGCTAAAAAATGCGGACACTTAGGCGGAAAAGTTTTGGTACCGACACAAGAAGCAATTAATAAACTAATTGCAGCTAGATTAGCTTCGGATGTTATGGGAGTTCCAACTTTAATTGTTGCTAGAACAGATGCAGATGCTGCAAATTTATTAACAAGTGATGCTGATCCTAGAGATAGAAAATTCTTGACAGGAGAAAAAACAGCTGAAGGTTTCTTTTATGTAAAAAATGGAATCGAGCAGGGAATCGCAAGAGGTTTGAGTTATGCGCCTTATGCTGATTTAATCTGGATGGAAACCAGTAATCCTGATTTGGATTACGCTAGAAAGTTTGCAAAAGCAATGAAAAAAGAATTTCCGGATAAGATGCTGGCATACAATTGTTCTCCATCTTTCAATTGGGCGGCAAAATTATCAGTTGCTGAAATGGAAACGTTTAGAGAAGATTTGGCCGAAATGGGATATGCTTTCCAATTCATCACTTTGGCGGGATTCCATGCTTTGAACACAAGTATGTTCGAATTGTCTAAAGCGTACAAAGAACGCGGAATGGCAGGTTATTCTGAATTGCAGGAACGTGAATTCGCTTTACAGCAAAACGGATTCAGAGCGGTAAAGCACCAAGCTTTCGTAGGAACTTCTTATTTCGATGCGGTTCAAAATACCGTTATGTTAGGAAAATCAGCAATAACAGCAATGGAACATTCTACTGAGGTTGAGCAATTTTAATTCAAAAGAAAATACGGTTCGATTTGCGAGCCGTATTTTTTTTACCACAGATTTCACAGATTAAAGTGATTTTTTTTAGCCAAGAATTACACGAATTTCCACAAATTAAATTGAATAAAAATTCGTGAAAATTCGTGTAATTCGTAACAACATTTTTTAATCCTTTTAATCTGTGAAATCTGTGGCAAAAAAAACTTATTTTTTCAAAAGCCTAGCTTTCATTTTGCTGAAAAATTCAGGTGTTACACCAATGAAAGAAGCGATTTGCTTTTGAGGAACTTTGTGAACTAATGTTCCATATTTTTTAGTGAATTTCTCAAAACGTTCTTCGGCAGGTAAACTCAAATTGTCCATTAATCTTTGTTGATTTGCAACTAATGAATTCTCAATTAAAATCCTGAAAAAACGTTCCAGCTTCGGAATTTCAAGATACAATTGTTCTTGATTTTCTTTGGATAACGAAACGACTTCAGCTTCTTCTAAAACTTCAATAAAAAGCTGTCCCGGCTTTTGCGAAAAATAACTGTACATATCGCTCATCCACCAGCCTTCGCATGCGAATGAAAGAACATGTTCAACAATATTATCGTTGATGTTGAAACTTCTTAAAATTCCGGAGTTTACAAAATAGGAATGTTTGCAGACTTCACCAGCGTTTAATAAAAGCGTTTTAGCTTTGTAAGTGTTTGTTTCCAGTTTAGATAAAAAAAGCGCCTGTTCTTCTGGTGTCAGAGAAACGTGTTTGGCAATGTTTTCGAGAATTAATGCCATTATTTTTTATCGTCTATTAAAGTAAATGAAGTTGCTTTAAATCTGTTTCCTTTGATTTCTCCCGTAACTAAAGCTTTGCTGATTGCATTGCAAAAACCTTTTTCAGCGTGTGCATCTCCGTGATCGTGAATCGTAGTTCCGTCAACGAAATACGATTTTCCGTCAATACGAACGGCTAAATCACAGCTTTTGCCTTTCATTCCGAATTGGCATTCTCCACATGAAGCTTCTACAACTGTTGGTTTATCAAATTTCTTTTTGCTTTGTGCTTGCACAGCGATTCCAATAAAAAGGAAAGTTGCTAATATTATATTTTTCATAGTTAAGAATTTACAGTTATTAATTTTGCCGTTTCTTTGGCGCGTTCTGTTACTTCGTTAATTGGAGTTGAAAGAGTATCATAACTTAAAACAACTCCCATTCTTCGATAAGGTCTTGAAGTTGGTTTTCCAAAAATCCTAAAATCCGTTTTTGGTAAAGCCGCTACTTTTTCGATTCCGCTAAAAGTTGGATTTGCAGAATCTTCAGATGCTAAAATTACGGCACTTGCTCCGGCTTTTTCTAAAGTAATTTCGAAAATTGGAAGACTTAAAATGGCTCTTAAATGCAATTCAAATTCGTTGAAATTCTGTGTTCCAGCCAAAGTTACCATTCCTGTATCGTGCGGACGCGGAGAAAGTTCAGAGAAATAAACGCCTTCTTTAGTCAGGAAAAATTCAACACCAAAAAGTCCGGCACCGCCAAGTGCTTCTGTAATTTTTTCGGCCATATCCTGAGCTTCGTATAAATCTTTTTCTGAAACTAAAGCCGGCTGCCAGCTTTCCTGATAATCGCCTCTTTCTTGTCTGTGGCCAATTGGAGCACAGAACAAAGTTGGATTGTTATTTTGTGTAATCGTCAAAAGCGTAATTTCTGAATGAAAATCTACGAAAGCTTCAACAATCACTTCAATAACATCACCACGCGAACCTGCAACGGCGTATTGCCATGCTTTTTCAATATCGCTTTCTGTTTTAATAGTCGATTGTCCTTTTCCAGACGAAGACATTAAAGGTTTTACGACGCATGGGATTCCAACTTCCTGAACGGCTTTTTGAAGCTCTTCAGCTGAAGTGGCGTATTGGTATTTTGCTGTTCTTAATCCCAATTCTTTTGACGCTAAATCGCGGATTGCTTTACGGTTCATAGTAAAATTTGCCGCTTTCGCTGAAGGGACAACGGTAATGCCTTGTTTTTCGTAATCGTAAAAACGTTCGGTGCGAATGGCTTCTATTTCTGGAACAATAAAATCAGGTTTATGTTTGGCTACGATTTGGTCAAGCGCTTCGCCGTCTAACATATTGATGACTTCGAAACTGTGTGCAACTTGCATTGCCGGAGCATTTTCGTAACTGTCAACTGCAATTACAGTTTGTCCGATTCGTTGTGCGGCAATGACAAATTCTTTGCCTAATTCGCCTGAACCTAGGAGTAGTATTTTCATTTTGGAGTGTTGTAGTGTTTAAGTAGTAAAAGTAGGGAAAAAGCTTTTTTTAACCGCAAAGTTCGCAAAGATTTACGCAAAGAGCGCTAAATTTTTGTTTTTAAGATAAAAAAGAACTCAAAGAATTTCTCACGCAGATTTTGCAGATTCAGCAGATTTAATTTTGCAATTGATTTTATTTTTAAGACAAAATAACCACACAGTTTGTCATTTCGACGAAGGAGAAATCTCTACGAGTAATTCCGTTCCAATAAGCCAATCTTTGTAGAGCTACTGGCGAAGATTTCTCCTTCGTCGAAATGACAAGATTTTGGGGAATAGAAGCTTAAAAAAAGAAAAAGTTCGCAAAGATTTTAAAATAATCTTTGCGAACTTTGCGTATTCCTTTGCGTCTTTGCGGTTAAAAAACTTTGCGGTAAAAATTAATGAAAATGATCTTCAATCTCAAATTCAGCATCTTTTTCCCAAATTTCCATTTCGCATGGTTTACAGTTGAATTTTAGTTTGTATTCCAATTCTCCTTGTTTTAAAACCAATGGTTCTTTTACTTTAACGCCTACGATGTCTTTTTGGTGAATTGGACATTTTTTTAATTCGTATTTGATGCAATATTTAGTTGTCATTACACGAGATTTTCCTGGATCCCATTGTAATTCGAATGCTTTTTCAATTTCTGTAACACCGTGGCGTTCGTAGAATTTACGAGCGGTTTTGTTTGAAACGTTGTACATAAAATCCAGTTTCGTTTCTGGATAAGGATGTGACGTTTTTACTAATTGGTGCTCTTCGCGAACGTAATTTGCTAAACGAATTTCTGATAATTGTTCGAAAACATTTCTTCTCATTTCGTTGATTTTTGAAATAGGAAGGAACCAGTTTTCAGAGAACATTACATTGATTTCATCAGCGCTGTACGGCGTAAAACCTGTTTTTGCCAATTGAACTTTGATGTTTTCTTCGATCGATTCGCCAGTTTTAGTTTGTTCTTTCGGATGCTCTAATTTTACTGTGCTTACGTTTCCGTCTTCATCAGTTGCGATTAATTCAAAACCGTTTTCGTTTTCGGTAAGCAATAAAGTTGTTCCGATTTTACGGATCGCACTGTCTTCTCTTTCAACAATTTTGATGAAAGCAGCGTCGTTATTTCTATAAATGAAAGTTCCGTCTTTTATTTCTTTTAAAACGTTTGGATAAACTTTTCCGTTTTCGGCTTTGTTTACATAGATTCCGTCAGCTTCGTTATTTTCGTTGATGAAGCAAAGTCCGTCGCCGTTGTTTAATAATTCGCCGTTTTCGATTTCGTAAGCACCGCCAATAGTTCGGATTAATTTACCAATATATTGACCTTTTGATTTTGGACTTTCCCAAGAACCAATACTAGCATGTCTTTCGTTTACAAAATAATCGGTATAACCGCGATTGAAAGTTCTACTCAAAGTAGAGTCGAAAGTATATGTACATCTTCCAGAAGAAGCTTTCGTGTATTTATCGCTTCCCTCTAAAAAGCTGTCTAATTTTTGACGTAAATAAGAAACATTGTTTTTAACGTAAGCGACGTCTTTCAATCTTCCTTCGATTTTGAAAGAAACGATTCCAGCTTCGATCAAATTTGGAATCTGATCTGAAACGTCTAAATCTTTAATCGAAAGCAAGTGGCTGTTTCTGATTAAAGTATCTCCGTTTCCGTCAATTAAGTTATAAGGTAAACGGCAGTTTTGCGCGCAAGAACCACGGTTCGCACTGCGTTCTCCGTTTGCCACACTCATATAACAGTTTCCGCTGAATGATACGCAAAGTGCTCCCGTTACGAAAAATTCTAATTCAACATCAGCGTAATCGTATATTTCTTTAATTTGATGCAGGTTCAATTCACGCGCTAAAACCACACGTTTGATGCCAGCATCTTTAAGGAATTTTATTTTTTCTTTGTCACGATTATTGGCTTGTGTACTGGCGTGAAGTACGATAGGAGGCAGGTCCATTTCCATAATCGCCATGTCCTGAATAATTAGGGCATCGACACCAATATCGTACAATTCCCAGATCATGGCACGACAAGTTTCTAATTCGTTATCATATAAAATAGTATTGATAACCACAAAAACCTGTGCGTTAAATAGATGGGCATATTTTACCAGTTCAGCAACATCTGCAATAGAGTTGTTTGCATTTGAACGTGCACCAAATTGCGGTGCGCCAATATATACAGCATCTGCACCACTGTTTATGGCAGCGATTCCTCCAATTAAATCTCTAGCAGGAGCTAATATTTCGATTTTCTTCTTCATTTCTAAAACTTTAGACTTTTGTGGTATTCCCGAAAAAAAGTGTGCAAAGGTCTAATAAATTATTTGAGTTTGCTAGTGATGAAGCGATTTTTTTGAAATTGTTAACTTAATATGGAATGAAGATAAATGAAATTTTTAATTTGAGAATTGAGAATATGATTAATCTAATGGAAAATTATATCCGATTGCAAATACTCCAGTCGATTGTTTTGCCGCTGGATGAAAGTATCCAGAAATACCAATTTCAAAACTATTATGTCTTCCCACTGCTAATCCTACACTGAAAGGAATATGCATTAAAATAGTGCTTTTATTAAAATTGACGTTTGGTGTAAAGGTTTCAAATTTACCTATCGACGTTCCGATTCCACCTTCAATAAATGGGGCAACCCATGGAATTGGTGCGCAAATACGAACTTTTCCTCCCATTAAAAAAGCATTAGTTGTGACTTTATATTGAGGTTGATTTTGTACATTTTGATCTTTATCAACAGATTCAAAAATGGCGCCGGCGTAAGGTCTTATGCTAAACCACGATTTTAGTCCTATAATGTATTCGCCTTGAAGATAAAGTCCACCTCCCATAACATCAACTTCATCTTGACTTCCATAATCTTCAATGTAATAAGAACTGCTAGATCCATAACCTATTGAGGCTTTTATGAAATTGCCAGTTGTTTGTGCTTGTGTTATTGAAGAAAGTAAAATTGCAAATAGTAAAATGATATACCAGCGTAAAGTTAATGTCATATGGTTTTTTAGTTTTTAATTGGTTGCGACGAATGTAAGATTTATTTTCAGTTTAAAAAATAAAAAAACCGCCCAATCCGAAGACCGAGCAGTTCTCAAAAAAAAAGCATGAATCGATCGATTAATTTGCTCTCATTTTAATTTGTGATAAAGTATTTTGAATACTGTTTAATTGTTTTGAAACGATGTAGACTTGATCATGTTCCAAATGATTTTCTTCGAGTGCCATTTTGTATTTTTCGATAGCGGCTTCTTCACCAGTGATGCAGGCATTTATAATGGCTTCTGTGTCTCCACCTGTAAAGGCAGATTTTATATCAATCCAAGTACGGTGTAAAGCTCCAAGCGGACCTCCGCCAGAAGTATCTGTCGATTTTCCTAGTTTGTTGATTTGGTTTTGTAGCTCTACAATAAATAAGGCTCTTTCGCGGGCGTATTCAAGAAAATCGGTTTTCATTGCTGGATTTTCTACATGTTCCGCTGCATTTGTATATCCTAATTTTCCATCTTCCAGAATTGAAATTAATCCTTCTAAAGTTTTAATGGTTTCTGTTGTGGTTTCTTCTGCATGTGTCATGACCTATAATTTTAAAAATTAATATGTTACAAAGTTTATAATTATAACATGCTTATTTTTATAGGATTACATTTTGAGTTTTATAATATTGTGGAATGGGAATTTTGAAACTCTTTTTTTATTCGCCACGGATTTCTCGAATTTTGCCAATTTTAAATGCTCAAAAATTTTCTTTTGTAGAATGATGTTTCTCGTATGCCGTTTGCGTGAGGGATAGGAGCGATATCCTTTTATGGCGGGGTTCGCCATAAAAGATATAGTGGATAGCCCGGCCGTAGGACACGCCAAAAAAAAACAGCTTAAAGTATAAAAGTGATGAAACTTCTGAACCTTAAGCCGTTTTAATAAACTTTAGAATATTGTTATGCAGTCAAAGCTTCTTTGATTCTGCGTAATGCTTCTTTTAAAATATCGTTGCTTGTTGCGTAAGAGAAACGAATACAGTTTGGATTTCCAAAAGCATCTCCAGTTACTGTAGCTACGTTTGCCTCGGCTAAAAGATACATAGAAACGTCGTTTGCATCTTTAATTTCGTGTCCTTTTAAAGTTTTTCCGAAGAAAGAAGAAACGTCTGGAAATACATAGAAAGCACCTTCTGGAACGTTGATTTTTACTCCTGGAATTTCTTGTAATAATCCAACCACTAAATCTCTACGTCCGTGGAAAGCCTTAACCATTTCATTCAATACGCTTGGATCAGCATCAACAGCAGTAATTGTAGCTCTTTGTGCTACTGAATTTGCACCAGATGTTACTTGTCCTTGGATTTTTGTACACGCTTTTGCGATAAATTCAGGAGCTCCGATATAACCAATTCTGTATCCTGTCATTGCAAATGCTTTTGCAACTCCGTTTACAGTGATGGTTCTGTCTAACATTCCTGGGATTGATCCGATACTGCAGAAAGTTCCTGAGAAATTAATATGCTCATAGATTTCGTCTGCTACTACGTATATATTTGGATGTTTTTCCAAAACCTTAGCCAAAGCTGTCAATTCTTCTCTACTGTAAACAGAACCAGATGGGTTACATGGAGAAGAGAACCACATCATTTTTGTTTTTGGAGTGATAGCGGCTTCTAATTGTTCTGGTGTCATTTTGAAATCGGTTTCAACAGATGTTGGAACTTCAACTGGAACTCCACCAGAAAGCTTTACGATTTCGAAATAAGAAACCCAGTAAGGTGCAGGTAAAATAACCTCATCGCCTTCGTTTAGCATTACTTGCGCAATGTTGTATAATGATTGTTTTGCTCCTGTAGAAACTACAATTTGAGTTGGTTTGTAGTCCAAATTATTGTCTCTCTTGAATTTTCTGCAAATTGCTTCTCTCAATTCTAGGTAACCTTCTACTGGAGAGTAAGTGCTATAATTTTCGTTTACTGCTTTTATTACTGCTTCTTTAATGAAGTCTGGTGTGTTGAAGTCAGGTTCGCCTAAACTTAAGCTGATAATGTCTTTTCCTTGTGCTTTTAATTCTCTTGCCAAAGCGGCCATTGCTAAAGTTTGCGAAGTCGCAAGGTTGTTGATTCTGTCCGAAAGAATATGATTCATTATGAAAATTTTGAATGTCCTTAACTTTGAATGTTTTATTAAGGAAGGTTATTATTAATAGATTTTTTTAGCTTTTTAAACAGATAATTCTGGTTTCATTCCCAATTCACGTAAATGCTTAAAGTGAGCAATGACGGCACTTCGCATTGTTTTGTATTCGTAATAAGGCAAATTGCATTCTTTTGCTGTTTCTTTTACAATTTGAGCAATTTTACCGTAGTGAATATGACTGATATTTGGGAAAATATGATGTTCGATCTGATGATTTAAACCGCCTGTGTACCAATTTACAATTGCATTTTTTGGAGCAAAATTAGTTGTTGTGTACAATTGGTGAACCGCCCAAGTGTTATCCATTTCTCCTAATTCATTTGGAGTTGGATTTGTAGTGTGATCCACAACATGTGCCAATTGGAACACAATACTTAGGATTAATCCAGCTGTGTAATGCATAGCAAAAAAGCCAACAAGCACTTTCCACCAAGTAATTCCAATTACGATTGGTAAAACAATCCAGATTGAAACATAAATCATTTTAGTAATGATAAGTGTTGTCCACAAAATCTTTGGATTTTTGGGCTCGCCATAAGATAGTTTTCTCTTTAAATAGTTTCTCATCTGCTTAAAATCGGTTGTTAAAGCCCAATTGAAAGTTAATAAACCGTATAAGAAAACAGAGTAATAATGTTGGAAACGGTGAAAACTATGCCATTCTGCATGTTCCGTAAAACGAATAATACGACCTGCGTCTAGATCTTCGTCGTGACCAGGAATATTAGTATAAGTGTGATGCAAAACATTATGCTGTACTTGCCAGTTGTATACATTTCCTGCCAAAACGTAAATAGTTCCACCCATGAATTTATTAATCCAGTTCTTAGTAGAATATGATCCGTGGTTTCCGTCGTGCATTACATTCATTCCCACGCCAGCCATTCCAATTCCAATTACGATTGATAAAAGCAACATTACCCAAAAAGGCATGTCAAGCGTAAGGATTAAAAAGTAGGGAGTTAAAAAAACAGCAAATAGAATAACAGCTTTTAAATGTAACTGCCAATTCCCGGTCTTTTTAATATTATTTTCTTTGAAATAATTGTTTACCCGAGAGTTAAGCGTTCTGAAAAACTTCAGATTGTCTTGCCTTGCAAAAATAGGTGCGTCGTTATTCATAATTGATTTAAATAGTTTTCAAAGGTAATTATTATAAATTCTCAATTTGCAAAATTGAGTTAAATATTTCAATCGTAAAGTAGTACTTTTGTTAAAAATTTACAGCAATGGATGAGATATTGAAATATTTTCCCAATTTGAGCGATCTTCAAATCGAACAATTTCAAAAATTAGACTTTTTATACCACGATTGGAATGAAAAAATCAATGTGATTTCTAGAAAAGACATTGATTCTTTGTATACGAAACACATTTTGCATTCGTTAGGAATTGCTAAAATAATGAAATTCGAACCTGGAGCGACTGTTCTAGATGTTGGAACAGGAGGAGGCTTTCCTGGAATTCCGTTAGCAATTCTTTTTCCTGAAACTCGTTTTTATTTGATTGATGTTATTGCTAAAAAAATAAAAGTAGTACAAGGCGTTGCAGATGCATTAGAATTGAAAAACGTAAAAGCAGAACAAAAACGTGCTGAATTGGTAAAAGGAGATTTCGATTTTATAGTAAGCCGCGCTGTAACCAATATGCCTGATTTTGTTTCTTGGATTAAAGATAAAATTAAGAAACAGCACAAACACACTTTAAAAAATGGAATTCTTTATTTAAAAGGTGGAGATTTAGCTGATGAATTAAAAGATTTTCCAAATGCTACCTTATATGATTTGGCAGATTATTTTGAAAATGAGTTTTTTGAAACCAAAAAAGTAGTTCATCTTCCTTTAAAGTTTAAACCGTAATATTTTATATAAAAGCAAATAACCCGATTAGAGTTTCTAAATCGGGTTATTTTTTTGAATTAAAACTAACGTTTAAAATTATGAAGCTTTCTTTGAAAAATTCAGGAATGTATTTGCTTTATGATCTAAATTGTCGATGAAACTATGAATAGCATTTTCTGATGCTTCAGCAGAATATTCAAATGCTGTGTCAAAGAAGTATTCTCTCGAAATTACAGGTTCGTTTGAAGAATCATAAATCATTTCATCACTTTCATCTAATTCATCATTTTGATATGGATTTGGATGTGTGTGAATTAAGTTTGTAATTGTCTGACCCAACCAATTGTCAAATTTTTTCTTTTTTGGAGTAATGTGGCGCGCCAACAATATTAATCCAACAAGATCATTTTGTAAGAAGTAAGAACCTCTTCTGTATTTTGCATCAATCATTGTCACGTTCATTAATGCAATCCATAATGCACCATTGACAGAACCATTTGCAGGAACTTCAAAATCGGTATCAAATAATAATGGATTTGTTTGTTCAAGATTAGTGACAGAACACCAAAGAGCTTCAATTCGTTTTTGTGTATCATTTGTAGCTTGACTGTAACCTGTAAAACGCCAGTAAACCCACTCTAATAATGCAGCAGTCAAACCAATTGAGCCTTTATGGTTGATGTGCATTAAAGTGTTTTCAAGCTCTTCATTTTCTTCAACGGGATCTAGAAGTTTATTTATTTTCTTTTTTGTCCATTTATAATCAATAGCATGTCCAATGCTTTTAGATTCCATAATAACTTTAGGAACATTGTTTAAATTTCTCATACTTATGTTGTTAATTTATTAAATCTTTTAATGTTGATTAATGATGAGCAAATTTATGCGGATGAGTTTTTTTTGAAAGGAACAATAAGTTTTTAAAGTATTAAAATAAGACAATTTGAGTTTTTAAAGTGTTGATTTTTAAATAAATAAGAAAAGTATTACAAAAAATATTATGCAAAAATGATCTTTTTATGTGTAGATATTTTTATACTTTAGTGTAAGTTTTTACTTCTGTAAAATTATTTAAAGTTCTTATTTGTAGTGTTTTATGTTTTAGGTGTTTTTCATAATTTTAAAATTATCTTAAATGAAAAAAGTAATTTTTATGTTGCTCCCTTTATTGGTATTAGCAGTTTCCTGCGAAAAAAAATCAGATAAAAATAAATCTGAGAACGAATCTTTGGACAAGATTTCGAAATTAGTTCCTTTGAAAGAGAAAGTTTTAACTGCCGAAGAGCAGAAAGCTTTGACTCCAGATTTGGTCATAAAAAGTTTGAAAGATGGAAACAAGCGTTATATGAATAATGATCTTACTTTAAGAGATCATTCAGCCTTAGTGCGTGATGCCGCAGAAGGGCAATATCCAAAAGCTGTTATTCTTTCGTGTCTTGACAGTAGAATTGCAGTTGAAGATGTTTTTGATAAAGGAATTGGAGATCTTTTTGTTGGAAGAGTTGCAGGGAACTTTGTAAATGAGGATTTACTAGGCAGTATGGAATTTGGTTGTAAAGTTTCTGGAGCAAAACTTATTCTGGTTTTAGGACATGAATCATGCGGAGCCATTAAATCTGCAATAGATGATGTAAAACTCGGAAATATTACAGCAATGCTTGCAAAAATAAAACCAGCTATTGCTAAATCTCAAGATTTTGCTGGTGATAAAACTGTCAAGAACGATGATTTTGTAGAATATGTTGCAAAAAATAATGTTTTACAGACAATTACAGATATAAAATCGAGAAGCCCAATTTTGAAAGAAATGGAAGATAAAGGCGAAATCAAAATAATAGGTGCTTATTATGATCTGCATTCTGGAGAAGTAATTTTTCTTTAATAAAAATAAAGGCTTAAACTTCAGAATGAAGTCTAAGCCTTTTTATAATCTATAATCTGAACTCTAAAATCTAAATCAGATTATCCTAAGAAAGGGTATCTGTAATCTTCTGGAGTTACAAAAGTTTCTTTGATAGTTCTTGGAGAAGCCCAACGCAATAAGTTTAATGCAGAACCTGCTTTATCGTTAGTTCCAGAAGCTCTTGCTCCACCAAATGGTTGCATTCCTACAACAGCTCCAGTTGGTTTATCATTGATATAGAAGTTACCAGCAGAGTTTTGTAATTTAGTAGTAGCCAATTCAATAGCATAACGATCTTGGCTAAATACAGCTCCCGTTAAAGCGTACTCAGATGTAGTATCAACTAATTCAAGAGTTTCTTCCCATTTAGTATCTTCATAAACATAAATAGTGATAACTGGTCCAAATAACTCAGTTTCCATTGTAGTATATTTTGGATTTGTAGTAACAATAACTGTTGGCTCAATAAAGTATCCAACCGATTTGTCATAATTTCCTCCAACGATGATTTCTGCGTCAGCATCTTTTTTAGCTTGATCAATATAACTAGCTAGTTTATCGAAAGAACCTTCGTGAATAACTGCTGTAATAAAGTTTCCAAAATCTTCTGGAGAACCCATTTTCATAGATTTTACATCAGCAATTAATTGCTCTTTTACAGCTGGCCATAAACTTTGCGGAATATAAGCTCTAGATGCTGCAGAACATTTTTGCCCTTGGAATTCAAAAGCTCCACGAGTAATTCCTGTAACAACTTGTTTTACGTTTGCGCTTGGGTGAGCAATGATAAAATCTTTACCTCCAGTTTCACCAACAATTCTTGGGTAGGTTTTGTAGTTGTGGATGTTTGCACCAATTTTTGCCCAAATATCTTTAAATACGTGAGTTGATCCTGTAAAGTGAATACCTGCAAAATCACGGCTTGCCAAAACAGTATCAGTAATCATTAAAGCATCTCCGAAAACTACGTTTATAACTCCATCAGGAACTCCAGCTTCTTTGAAAACATCTAAAATGATTTTTGTAGAAAATACTTGGCTATCACTTGGTTTCCAAACCACAACGTTACCCATCATAGCAGCACTAGCAGGAAGATTTGCAGCGATTGCAGTAAAGTTGAAAGGAGTAATAGCATAAACAAAACCTTCTAAAGGTCTGTATTCTACACGATTCCAAACAGAAGAATCTGATTTTGGCTGATCGTTGTAGATTTGAGTCATATATTCAACATTGTAACGTAAAAAGTCGATCAATTCACAAGAAGCATCGATTTCTGCTTGGTGAATATTTTTAGATTGACCAATCATTGTCGCAGCGTTGATACGAGCTCTGTATGGTCCTGCGATAAGTTCAGCAGCTTTTAAGAAAATAGCAGCACGTTGTTCCCATGCCATATTTGCCCATGCTTTTCTTGATTCAAGAGCATTAGCAATTGCTTTTTCAATATGTTGTTTTTCAGCTAAATGATATTTTCCAACAACGTGTTTGTGGTCGTGTGGAGCTGTAATGTTTCTTGTGTTTCCAGTTCTGATTTCTTCGCTTCCTATATGCAAAGGAACGTCAATTTGAGAATTCCACATTGTTGTGTAAGCCGCCTGAACAGCTGCTTTTTCTGGAGAGTTTGGTGCGTAGCTTTTTACAGGCTCGTTTACCGCTTTTGGTACATGGAAAAATCCTTTAAGCATGTTATTTAAAATTTGTGAATTAGACAATTTAAAGTTAGACGATTTGTTTTGTTACGAATAATCTAACGCTGCACAAAAGTACAAAGGATAAATTAATAAATTGACAATTTTATGATTAAGATAACGATAAAAGCAATCGTTGCAAATTATATCTTAATTTAAAGCAAAAGGAGCACACATTCTAAAAGTAGGAACGATAACTTTGAATGTTTTTGTTGTAGTAAAATTGATCATATTAAAATGACCTTTCATAGCGCCATAAGGAGAGGATAATAAACAGCCAGAACTGTAAGTATGATTTTCTCCAGGTTTTAAAACCGGTTTTTTGCCAATTACGCCTTCGCCGTCTACAACTTCTAAGTCGTTTAAAGAATCAAAAATTTCCCAGTGACGTGAAGTTAACTGTACAGAATCTTTACTATGATTTTCGATGGTAACTACGTAGCTAAAAGCAAAATGAATCTTGTAGTTTTTGAAGTATGTACCTTCAAAACTAGTCAAAACAGATATTTTTATGCCTCGTGTAATTTGAGAAACCATACTAACGCCGTATATATGTGAGTGTTATAGTGGCAAAGTTACGAAAAAAAATTAGTTAAACTAGAACCTTAACATTTGTTTTAGTTGACTATATTGATAGAGTTTGCATTTCCTTTTCCAATTACACGCTGATAACGATCTGTAGCTTCTTTATAATAGACTAAAATCGTGTACTCATTTTCAGTCTGATAAAAGTTTCCATCAATAGCATTTTCATTATCAATGACTCCTTTTTTATCAGCTACAGTATATTGAAAATTGGTAAAACCTTGTTTGATCATAATGGCTTTTTCGAAAACGCCTTTGTCAGTGTTGTAATCCATTTTATATTCTGGCGTAAGACTATAATTATTGAACATTCCGGTAATATAAATGTCTTTGTTCAATCTAAAAGCAGGTGCCGAAAGTGTAAAATATACCCAAGCATAATCGGCTTCAATATCATTGTTAGAACCATTGATATTTTTCACAACAAAATTTCCATTTACATCTTCATAATTGGTGTAAATCTGATTTCCTCTTGCTGCATTAGTGTATAAATGAGCGTTATAAATATCGCCGTTAGAACCTACTTTAGCCACATTATTATTTGCTGCACGAATGTCTTTATTTTCAAAATATAAAAACTCATTTCCGCCCCAAAATTGGGTTTCTTTGTCATATTTATAAATAAGCTGATTACCAATGGTATATTGAGGAACAATATTCTTTATCTCAGTATGAAAGTTTCCATTTTGCAATAAAAGAACTTTTACATTCTGCAATGGTGTCTGAAAAACAATATCATTTGACAAAATTGCAATATCAAGATTCTGTTTATAGTCAATATTGCTGAGGTTACGGGTTCTTTTTACTTGAGCTCCAACGGTACAATGGTTTTCGTACAAAATAAATTTTCTTGAGAAAACGACTTCTTTATCATCGTTTAGAATTCGAAGCATATAATTTCCCGAAAGTTTCAATAGCTGCGTAAACTGATTAGGGAAAGAAAGTCTGTAATGCGTATAAACCTGAAGTGTATTAAAAGAATTCGAAAAATCTGTAATTCTCTGATTATCCATACCGAGAATATAGTCAGTTTTTGGAATATCTGTTGGATACCAGTTGTAATCGCAATGAATAACTTCAAAATAATAATTGGCTTCATTGCCAAACAAATCATCAAATTGAAATGTAAATGCTGAACCTAATTCGAAAATGGGCGAAACATTACTGCCATTCTGAATAAAAGAGACAGTTTTAATATTATAAGGAGGATCGATTTCTTTTTCTTGAGCTTTCGCTAAAGTTAAAATAAAAAGAAAAATGAAGCTTGAATAGAAAAATTTTGGCATCTTATTTCGTTGTAAGATTGTAAATATAACAATTTTATATAACGAAAAAGATGCCAATCTATTGGATTTAACTATTAAGAACCCAAAATATATTCTAAGTTACCTTCAATTTCATCATTAATATAACTTTCTTCTAAAAGGGAATCAGATAATAGTTTTTTGTTTTCCTGTAATTTTATGATTTTTTCCTCAACAGTGTTTTTAGAAATAAAACGAATCACATTTACTTTATTCAATTGCCCAATTCTATGTGCTCGACCAACTCCTTGTTTTTCTGCGAAAGGATTCCACCACGGATCCAAGAATAATACGTAAGAAGCTTTTGTAATATTCAAGCCAACTCCACCGGCTTTTAATGAAATAAAGAATAACAACGGATTTTCTTTTTCCTGAAATAATTTTACTTGCTGTTCTCTTTTGTCTGCAGGTGTTTCACCTGTAATTTCGCAGAATTCAATTTTATTTTCTTTACACCAATCGGTATAAAAACTTAAATTGGTAACAAACGAACTGAAAATAATCGCTTTCTGTTTTCCTTTTACTAAACTTTCTAAATAGTTCGTAACCGCAATATATTTTCCAGAATCAATTTCTGAGTCAGCATCGACCATTTTTGGGTGATTACTTAACTGACGCAGTTTCATCAAAGTATTGATAATGCTGATTTTGTCAGGAGATCCGTCAGTTTTAAGAAGGAAATTACGAGCTTTAGATTTTTCTTTTTCGTATAATTTTTCCTGTTCAGGATCCATATCGCAGTAATAAATCTGCTCTGTTAATTCTGGCAAATCTTTTAAAACCTGTTCTTTAGTTCGTCGCAAAATATAAGGCTGAATAAGATTTTTTAATTCTGCCAAAACCTCTTCATTCTGTTTTTTCTCAATCGGATTTTTGAAATTTTCCATAAAAAAAGCATAACTGCCCAAAATCTCTGGATTGATAAACTGCATTTGCGACCATAAATCGTCAAGCGAATTCTCGATCGGAGTTCCACTCAAGGCAATTTTATGTCCCGTACTAATTTTATTTATGGCTTTAAAAATCTTAGAATTTTTGTTTTTGATATATTGACTTTCGTCCAAAATCAAATAACGGAAATCGTATTTTTCTAAAATTGAAATATCGCGATGAATGATGCTGTAACTTGTAAAAATCAAATCGGTTGAATTGATTCTGCTTGCTAATGATTTTCTGTCATTTCCAACATATTGCATTTTCGAAAAGTGAGGCGTAAATTTTCCAGCTTCATTAAACCAGTTAAAAACTAATGAAGAAGGAAGAACAATAAGGGCTTTAAGCGGTTCTCTTTCGACAGTAGTTTCGTTGGCAAATAAATCAAAATTAGTAGTTTTGGTTGTAAAGCCTAATTGTTCTTGCACCGAAACCAAAACAGACAAAGTTTGTAACGTCTTTCCAAGTCCCATATCATCGGCCAAACAAGCACCCATATTGGAATTAAAATGCCCTAAAAGCCATTTTACACCATCAATTTGATAGGGTCTTAAAGTTGCTTTTATTAAATCTGAAGCTGTAAATTCAGCTTGATGAATTTGATCTAAATCATTGTCGATTTCTGAAATTCCGTCTAAAGCAGTAAAATTGCTTTTTCGTAAAAGTAAAACACCATTTTCTGTTTTGGCTAATTTTGCCAAAGAGCCGTATTTGCTAAACCATTCTAACGGAATCAAGAAATAGTTTCCATCAGGCAACGCAAAAAGTCTTTCTTTGCTTTTTATATTTGGAATAATTTCGCTGAAATTGATTTTATAATTTCCAACGGTAATAATTATTTTAATATCAAACCAATCTCCAGTCGTTTCTTTTGATGCAGAAATGGTATAACTTTCTGTAACAATCTCTCTGCTTTCTAATTTCAGATTTTCGACAGTAAAACCTAAACTTTTCAGCTTTTCTTTATTATCAATAATTAGTTGAATATTGACATAAGGATCTTTATTCTCTGCTTCTGAATGTAATCCAAATAGTTCGTTTTTGATTTTGGTTAAACCAATTTCATTTAATTTTTCGATAAAAAAACTTTCTTCAGAATTTCTTTTAAACTGAATTATTTTAGGTTCATTAGCAACACTGAAATCGACAAAAGAATGTGTTTTTTTAGTTTTGCTTGCATCAAATGAATATCCGTTATAATCAAAATAAAGATTGAGATAATAAGAGTTTTTAAAGAAATCATGAATAGGCTGAATCGTGCAGGAAATGATTTTATCTCGAAGTTCAATTTCAAAACCAGTTGCTTCAATATCAATTTTTTTCGCTATTTGCGGAATAAAACTTTTAAAGTAATCATCAACTAATTTTGAAGGGATTTCAATTGATTTTTTCTTTAAAAAAGGCATCAGTTTCTTAGAATTTAGCTCTTTTAACTGTCCTAATTTTTTATTGATAATGAGCCAGCCAGGTTCATCCAAAAGAATTTCAGCTTTGATATCCATTGGAGCAAAAGTGGTTTCATTTTCTTTTAAAGAAAGAGTGTAAGTGATTCCTTCGGGATGTTTGTCAAATTGAATCTGAGGTTCAAAATCAAGCGGATCAATATTGACTCTCGAACGATAAAAATCTTTTTCTGGTCCGAGATTTAGTGACAAAGGAAATTGCTCTTTTACAATCAAATCGTAAAATGAACTCAAATTGAATTTTAAATGCTGACGAATGGCAAAATCAATTTTAGAATCTTTTTGAAGATCAGCAATTGTTTTAGCCGATTTGATTTTTGCGCTGAACTTTTTGAAAATGAATTCAGGTTTTAAAGAATCGCAGGCTGTCAAAATTCTTTTGGTATTAGAATCTAAATTTTCAAAAACGATTCCAAAACTTTCCAGCACGTCGGGACTGGCTTTTTTGTTTAAATACTTAATTTCAGTAGTATTCTCAACGATGTAGGCAGTTGGAATATAGACATTCAGATTTTTTTCCAAACTGATGTCAAAACAGAATTGAAATGGTTTTGTAGGTTCCAAGATTTAGGGATTTGATTAGGCTTGTAATTTGGGAATTGGGCAAAAAATAAAGAGTTTTCAAAATAACAATAATTTGAAAACTCTTTAAATGAACTTATTTATGGTGGAAAGAATTAGTTTTCTTGTTTAAAGCAAAGCGGAATAATTTCGCCTTTTGCTAAACAATATTTTTCAACCAATTCTGGTGCAATTTTATTCGTATAATCTTCTTCGATAACAATAAAACCAATGCTTCTTAATTTATCGAAATAATCGCGTCCATAAACGCGCACGTGATCGTATTGTCCGAAGATTTTAGCACGTTCTTTTTGATCTGTAATAGAATCATCTGCAAAGGTAACTTCGCGAGATAAATCCTGAGGAATCTGTAAAATCGCCATTCCGCCTGGTTTTAAAACTCTGTATAATTCCTGCATTGCTTTTGTGTCATCTGGAATATGTTCTAAAACGTGATTACATAAAATAACGTCATATTCATTGTCTTTGAAAGGTAAATTACAGATATCTGCTTTTACATCAGCCAAAGGCGAAAGTAAATCGGTTGTAGTATAATCGAGGTTTTTCTGATTTCGGAATCTTTTATAAAAAGCTTGTTCTGGAGCAAAATGCAATACTTTTTTTGGCGTTGTAAAAAAATCAGTTTGATCATTCAAATACAACCAAAGTAAACGGTGTCTTTCTAAAGAAAGTGTACTTGGCGAAAGCACGTTATTACGTTGTTTCCCGTATCCGTAAGGCAAAAACGATTTAAAGCTTCTTCCATCAATAGGATCTGTAAATTTATCTCCTCTTAAAGAGAAAGCCAAAATTGGACGCGCAACATAACTCAAGCGAATTAATAAAGGGCGCGGAATTGTATTAAGTACAAGTTTAAATAATTTTTTCACAGGAATAGATTCGGGTTATTTTTTATTATAGAACCAAAGGCACTTTTCTGAATTCGTCTTCTTCGTTGCTTTCGATTCCTAGAGCTTTGTAGATGTATTGAAAAGTCGATAATAATTCTGGTTTTCCATCAATTAAAGCCACATCGTGCTCAAAATGCGCACTAGGTTTTCCGTCGGCAGTCAAAATTGTCCAGCCGTCTTTTAGTTGTTTGATGTTTCTAGTTCCCATGTTGATCATTGGTTCGATTGCTACAACCATTCCTTCAACAAAAAGCTTTCCACGTCCACGTTTTCCATAGTTTGGCATTTCTGGTTCTTCGTGCATTTTTTGTCCAACACCGTGTCCAACCAATTCACGAACTACGCCATAACCATGAGCTTCAGTATATTTTTGAATCGCATTTCCAACATCTTCCACACGATTTCCTGCTTTAAATTCTCTAATTCCAACATAAAGAGATTCTTTAGTTACTTGTAGAAGTTTTTTAACTTCAGGAGCAACTTCTCCAATTTCGAAACTGTATGCGTGATCTCCGTGGAAACCATTTTTGAAAGCTCCACAGTCAACCGAAATAACGTCACCATTTTTAAGAGGAACATTATTTGGAATACCATGAACAACTTGAGCATTTGGACTCATGCAAAGCGAATTCGGGAAATCGTACAATCCAAGGAAACTTGGAACTGCACCGTGATCACGAATAAATTCTTCGGCTAATTTGTCAAGATATAATGTAGTAACTCCTTCTTTAATTTCAGAAGCAATCATTCCTAATGTTTTTGATACGATTAAAGCACTTTCGCGCATTAATTCGATTTCCTCTCTAGTTTTTTGGATAATCATATTTTTTCCATTTTTCAGTTCGCAAAAGTACAATATTTTATCTAAATTTTTTAGCCACGAATTCTCGAATTCTCTCAAACCAAAAATTAAAAAAAAGTTATTACACAAATGGATTAATTAATTTTTAAAGAAAATTCGTGAATTAGTGACTATCAAAACAATCAATAGAGTTAAAGCGTTTCGGAAAAAAGACATAAATTAGTAGTACAAATGCTTATAATTATGGAAACTATTATAGATCGAGATATTGCTAAAGTAAAGGCTCTTAAGAAAATGAAGAGAAATGCTTTAGGACTTTTGGGTATTGCAGTATTGTTGTTTTTAATTGCTATTTATTTTAAAATTCCGATGCTACAGGCTTTTAGCGAAGCGGCAATGGTTGGTGGAATTGCCGATTGGTTTGCGGTTGTGGCACTTTTTCGCCATCCGATGGGAATTCCGATTTGGCATACAGCCATTATTCCGACCAAGAAAAATGAAATAGGAGAGAACCTTGGAAATTTTGTTTCTGAGGAATTTCTGGACCGAGAAAAATTAGAAATTAAACTGGATGAATTTAATTTTGCAACCAAGGCTTCAGAATGGCTTTCGCATGAAGAAAATGCTAATAAAATTGCAAGTGTTGTTGCTCTCAATATTGTTCCAGGTATTTTAAGAACTATAAAAGATGAAGATGTTAGAAAATTTATTCAGGTTCAATTTAAAGAAAAAATTGAAGGAATAAATTTTGGAGATTGGGTCGCATTGGCTTTAGAACCTTTACAAAAAGGTAATGTAAAAGATCAATTATTGACTAATCTTTTGGAAGTGATGAGTGCTGAATTGACGAGCAATAAAGATTTAATTCGAAAAAAAGTAAAAGCTTCAACTCCCTTTTTAAGTTTCGGATTGGCTGATAAAAGTATAACGGAAGGTGTTTTTAATGGATTGCAAGATTTTTTAAACGAAGCAAAAAATCCAGAAAGCACGGTAAGACTTAAAATTGACGAATACGTTTATAATTTTCTAGACAAAATAAAAAACTCCGAAGAAATGAGAATTAAAATCAATGATATGATTTTGGGTTTTGTTGGAAAAAAAGAGGTTCAGGATTACATCAACGGAATTTGGGATGAAATAAAATTATCCATTACAAACGATTTAAATAAAGGTGATGATTCTTCAATAAAAAATAGTATTTCAAATTTAATTCAAACTTTCGGAAACGGAATTAAAGAAGATCCCGTTATGATTGATAAAATCAACAGTTTTATAAAAAATGATTTATTATCGGTTCTTTTAAATAACAAAAAAGTAATTGGGGATTTGATTTCGTCAACCGTAAAAAGCTGGGACGGAAAAGAAGTTTCAGAAAAACTAGAATTAGAAATAGGAAAAGATCTTCAATATATCAGGATCAACGGAACATTAGTTGGTGGCGTTATTGGACTTATTATTTATGGTGTGGAACAATTGTATCATTATTTTATAATGTAATAATCACAATTTTGTCATTTCGAGGAACGAGAAATTGCACTAGAAATTCCGCAAAGATTGTGATTTGTCTGAGGAATTTCTATTGCAATTTTTCGTTAAATATCAAAAAAGTAAATAAATTCTAGTTTTAACTTTCAATTCTCTTTTTTACAATCTCTAAAAGCTCTTCTTTCGTCATAAAAGTTTTTAGGAAATCTTCTAAATTACCTTCATTAGTAACTTCTCTAAAAAAAACTTCATGATCTGTACCAAATAAAGTTGGGTTTTCAGGATCTGGATCGGATAAAGTGATATAAAAATTATCGGGAAAACCATAGCTTGTAACCAGTAAAATAAAATCGGGTGTTGGGTTATTGGTAACTTTTATGATTTCACTTAAATCAGTTTCTTCATCTATAAATTCATCATTCCATTCTTTATAATCTTCTGTGCCTTCTTTGAATGGAGTAAAAGGGTAAGCTTGCCAAAACATTTGTCCAAATCCTTCTTCTGTTAATCTAAAATATTTTTGAATGATTTTATCGTAAAAAGCTTTTTTGTTTTCTTTAAAAAGAGCTTCGTTTTCGTTTATAAAATCACCAATTCCGTAAATAGGTTCTTCTTCTTGAGCGGTTGCCCAAGGTGTATCCGTTGGTCGCTGATACAAAACAGTATCAAAAGTTATGGATGGTAAATCTTCCAATAGCGAATTACCTTTTACATTGTCTATATTTCCGCCTAATTGTTTTATTCTATCTAAAATTTCCTTTTTCATTTTAAAAATAATTAAATCAATACAAAAGTAAGAATTTTCTCTTGGAAATTAGTCGGTTAATATTTTCTAGTAAAATTATTTCGCTCCGCTGGAGCTTTTTTTCGGAGAAATGTTGTTTGGCTAATATTATAATCCGCTGGAGTATTGGCGTGGAATTATATGTAAAATAAAAGAGGCGAATTCTTAGAATTCGCCTCTTTTTTATATAAAGAAAAATATTTTCTACAATAATGAATGACAAGTCATAGCATTTGGTTGCTGAACTCCCATTAATTCTAAAATTGTTGGAGCAATATCACCTAAAACACCATCTTGAATGCTTTTAAGTTGTTTGTCAACTAAAATAATCGGCACTGGGTTTGTTGTGTGAGCCGTATTTGGAGATCCATCAGGATTAATCATTGTTTCGCAGTTTCCGTGATCTGCAATTACGATTGTAGTGTAATCGTTAGCAAGAGCAGCATCGATAACTTTTTTCGCACAAGCGTCAACTGCTTCACAAGCTTTAATTGCAGCTTCCATAATTCCAGTATGGCCAACCATGTCACCATTTGCGAAGTTTAAACAAACGAAATCAACTTCACCTTTGTTCAATTCTGGAACAAGAGCATCAGCCAGTTCGTAAGCGCTCATTTCTGGCTTTAAATCGTAAGTTGCTACTTTTGGAGAATTTCTTAAGATTCTTTCTTCGCCTTCAAAAGGAGTTTCTCTACCGCCAGAAAAGAAGAAAGTAACGTGTGGATATTTCTCAGTCTCCGCAATTCTGATTTGTTTTTTACCTGCTTTTTCTAAAACCTCACCAAGAGTTTCGGTAATATTATCTTTATTGTAAACTACTTTTACGTTTTGGTAAGTTTCGTCGTAGTTTGTCAATGTTACATAATATAAGTTTAGTTTATGCATATTTTGTTCGTGGAAATCCTGTTGCGAAAGTGCTTCAGTAAGTTCACGACCTCTGTCTGTTCTAAAGTTAAAGAAGATTACAACATCACCTTCTACGATAGTTGCAAGCGGTTTTGCATTTGCATCAACCATAACAACAGGCTCGATAAACTCGTCTGTAACGTCTTTTTCATAGCTTTCCAAAACACTAGAAACGGGATTTGTTGATGGAGTTCCAACACCGTTTACTACAAGATCGTAAGCTAATTTTACACGTTCCCATCTTTTATCACGGTCCATTGCATAGTAACGACCAATGATAGAAGCGATTTTTACAGGAGTATCTTTAATATAATCTTCTAAATCATGAATGTATTTTGCTCCAGATTTCGGGTCAACATCACGTCCGTCTGTAAAAGCGTGAACATAAACCTGATCTAAACCGTATTCTTGTGAAGCATCGATTAATCCGCGAAGGTGTGAAGTATGTGAGTGAACACCACCATCTGAAACTAATCCTAAAAAGTGTACTTTTTTATTGTTGTCTTTAGCATAAGTAAAAGCGTCAATAAGAACCTGTTCTTTTGCTAAAGTTTTGTGTTCTACAGCTAAATTTATTTTGGCTAAATCTTGGTATACAATTCTTCCTGCACCTAGATTCATGTGTCCAACCTCACTATTTCCCATTTGCCCTTCTGGAAGACCAACATTTAATCCGTCAGTTCTAAGCTGTGCGCTTGGGTAGTTTTTATAAAGACTGTTTATAAAAGGAACATTTGCATTGTCTATTGCAGATACTTTAGGGTCAGGAGATTTTCCCCAACCGTCTAAAATCATAAGGATAACTTTTTTGTTCATTACTTTTTTGTTTTCTACAAATATAAGGCATTTCTAAAGTTTGAAAACTGAGGAATGTTACATTTATATTTAATAAAATGAACTATAAAAAAAAATATTGATTTAATTGAAGAAGCCTTTATTTTTTAAAATTAATTCACGCTAAGCTCTTTTTCTGATCTTATTTTTGACAGCATTGTAGTCAATAAAGTATTTTACATTAATAGAAAAGATGTGTTTTAGTCTACATTACTTAATAGTCATGACACATTATGCTCGAAATCTTTATTAATAACTCATTCAAAACTAGTAATGTTGTATGTTTTGAATTTACGATTTTCATTTTGTTTTACTTTTTTTAAGAAACGGGTTAAAACGTTGTGATTTTTAGCGTAAGATAAAATCTTACAGAAAGGTCGTTTAGTGTTAAAATTTAAACAAAAAACACTTGAAAATCAGGCTTGTATTTTGCACGGTATGATTTTTTTATATTTTTGCGATACCCAAATTTTTGTTTAACCTAAAGAAATTCAATGATTTACAAAATTTATCCGTTATTTGTGTTTTTGCTATTGTCTTTTGGAAAAGATTCAAAAAACACAGCCGATCTAAAAAAAAATGCCACTGTAAAGACGATTGCTAAAGTCGAAAAAGTTACAGTTGATTCTAAAATCGAGAGCGTTTATAACTCATTAAATTCGAACAATTTTAAAATGCCTGAGCTTAAAACTTTTTCGGAAGCTTTAAAAGGATTTTATTTGTTGAAAGAAAGAGGAGTAATCAAGAAAAATATCCTAACATTAATTGATTTCAGTTTGTCATCAAACACTAAACGTTTGTGGGTGATTGATTTAACTAGCAATACAATTTTGTTTAATTCGCTTGTAGCTCACGGTAGAAATACGGGAGAAGAATTTGCTTCAGCATTTTCAAATCTTAATTCATCATTTAAAAGCAGTTTAGGTTTTTATGCTACTGGCGAAATTTATCAAGGAAAACATGGTGCTTCTTTGCGTTTAGATGGTTTAGAAAATGGCGTAAATGACAATGCTCGCGAAAGAGGCGTTGTAATGCACGGTGCAGATTATGTATCGGAATCTTTTATCAGAAATCATAAAAGATTAGGGAGAAGCCAAGGTTGTCCAGCAGTTCCAGTTGAATTGACAAATGAGATCATAGAATTAATAAAAGACAAATCGTGTTTGTATATCTACCATCCGTCAAGAAGTTTTGCGATGGAAGAGAGGCTAATTTCTTAATTGCTTATATAAATCCGAATCTAAATCATAAATATCAGCTCTAAAAATGAGCTGATTTTTTTTGCTCCATGCTGTCCAATACCATTGGTATAAAGCGTACTTTTTGGTAATCTTGAAACTCATTGTTGTTTTACTCGCAATAATAGTGTCAATTCTGTCTTGAGGCCAGTTTCCGTCAACATCTAATATATGTTGGGCAAGTTCTAATGGATTTTCAACACGTACACATCCAGAACTCATAGAGCGATTATTGCGCCCAAAAATATTACGGTGATTTGTATCGTGAAGATACACGCTGTGATGATTTGGGAATAAGATTTTCATTAATCCTAACGAATTGTCATAACCAGGACTTTGCACATAGCGATAGTTGTTAGGTTTGTTTTCATTCCATGCCATCGGAGAAACTACCTTGCCGGCAGTATCATAGATAGTGATATTCTTATTAGCCAAATAATTTCGGTTTCTTTTCATAGCCGGAACCACATCTTCTTTTAAAATTGTCGGAGGAACAGTCCAAGTTGGATTAAAAACAACCGTTTTTAAAAAAGAAGTAATAATAGGAGTTTTTCTTTTGCTGGTTCCTACTACAATATTTCTAACTAAAGTGGTGTCCTTATTTTCGACAACATTTAAGCTGTAATCGGGAATATTAATAATGAAATAGTTTTCGGCCAATTCTGACGGATACCATCTCCAACGCTCCAAATTGGCAATAATCTGTTTTTTTCGATCTTCTTTAGAATAATTTAGAGCACGAATAGTTCCAGCTCCGATAACTCCATCTGCAGCTAAACCGTGCCTTTCTTGGAATCTTTTTATGGCTTCAAAAGTTTTGTGGTTGTAAATATTGCTAAGGCTATCTTTTCCAGACATGTCATTCCAGTACAAAAGCCTTTTTTTAATGTTTGTTAAAGCGGGATTAGTATCGTTTAAAACAATTTTATCAGTTGCTTCAATAGTTTTTACGTTGTCATCTGGGAAAGTATTGATGATTTCCAACGCTTTTAGGAGTTCTTTGTATGTTTCTGTTTTAGGCTGAATATTTTCTACAATGCTATCTAATTTATTTTTGTTGAATCCTTTAATTAGAACAGAATTCACATCAAATTCTTTTTCGTCCAAATCCCAATTGGTATACAGTTTTTTAGGATCTAGCTTTCCTTTATAGATATGATTTAGATATTTTTCAAAATTATAAGTCAACAAAATATCATACGTAGCTAAATCTTTATCACTAAGTGAGGTTACTTTACTTTCAAACTTTTTCAGTTGAGATATTTTATAATCTTCTGGTTCTAAACCTAATTCTTCTGATTTTTCTAATTGTGCTAAAACAAAAGTTCTCTTTTTAAGATTTCCCCATACGGTTTGATTCTCAGATGCGGCATAAAACTGTTTTAAGGTTTCACTTTTATAGATTCCTATTAATCCTGTGTCTATTTCAACCGTTCTCTCGTCAGTAAGTATAATTGCTGGCGCCTTTTTTTTGATAATAGGTGTAGGTTTTGGGTCTTCTTTTTTACAGCCCAAAAAAAGGCATATTACTACTAAAGAGTAAAATATTCTCATTTTATAATTTTTTAAACATCAAATAATGTTCGCCAACATCTTTAATCTCAAATGCTTCACCAAGTGTTTGATAATTCATTTTTTGATAAAATCCGACAGCGGCAGTTCTGGCGTTGAACCAAATTAAATCTATTTGGTTTTCATTGCAATACACTTCGCAATGTCTTACCAAAGCTTCTCCGATTCCTTTTTTCTGGTGGATTTCTAAAACAGCCATCCCTCGAATCTGAGCTTGATTTTGAGCGGCAAATATAGGATTGATTTTTTCGAATAATGAAATAATTCCTGTTAAATTTTCGTTTTCAAATAAACCGAAATGATGCGTAGATTCTAGGTCGTCTCCTTCAAAGACACAGCTTTCTATAGGTTTTCCTTTTCTTAAAACAGGTTGACGAACGGTATAAGTTTCTTTTGATGGAATTTCTCTGATTGTAATCATGATTTTTTGAAAAAATAATGCTTTTATAACTTTTTAATTTTAAATAAGTTATAAAAAAATGTTGAATTTTATTGATTTTTTTTGCCCAAAAGCTTGTTTTGAACTGAACTTTCTTTCTATATTTGCACAACAAATGCGAAAGTAGCTCAGTTGGTAGAGCTCCAGCCTTCCAAGCTGGTTGTCGCGAGTTCGAGCCTCGTCTTTCGCTCTAAAAAGTAAACACGTTTTACTTTATGTGAGAATAAATTTTTTGATTTTTATTTTGTTTTAAAAATTAAATTTTTTAGTTTTGCACCCAGTTAATGCGAAAGTAGCTCAGTTGGTAGAGCTCCAGCCTTCCAAGCTGGTTGTCGCGAGTTCGAGCCTCGTCTTTCGCTCTTCAAAAGCCTCAAACATTGTTTGAGGCTTTTTTGTTTTTTTGTTTTTTGAACCATATAAGTGATATAAGAAAAATAAAAGTTTTTTATTGAGCTTTTAACATGAACTTATATCATTTATATGGTTTAAAAAATTATTTCAAATCGCTCAAATCGCTTTCTGGTTCTAACTCTTGAGCTTCTTGGTTTTGCTGAAACAATCTCGCAGACAAAGCTCCTTTCAAAGTAATTTTTTCGCCTTTAACTTCCAGCCAACTCCCTTCTCTTAAACCTAAAACAGGAATTGAATTGAAAGCATGGAATTCTTTGATTCTTGTTTCGCGAGTTTCTCCCATGTGCTTAGATTGCAAATCGGCATCCAGATAATGCGGATTTAAGTTGAATGGAATTAATCCTAAAGTCTGAAAGCTTGGAGGGTAAATAATAGGCATGTCGTTTGTGGTTTGCATTGATAAACCGCAAATGTTGCTTCCAGCGCTTGAGCCAAGATAAGGCGTGCCGTTTTTTACGGTTTCAGAAAGCAACTGCATAATATTGTTTTTGTAAAGCTGGGTAACCAATAAAAAAGTGTTTCCTCCGCCAGTAAAGATTCCTTCTGCATTTTTAACAGCATCCTGCGAATTTTCAAATTCATGAATTCCTTTAACATTGACATTGATGCTGTTAAAAGCTTCTGCTGCTTTTTGCGTATACTCGTCATGCGAAATTCCTCCTGGACGAGCATAAGGAATAAATAAAATTGTTTTGCAATTTTTAAAATGTGTTTTTAAAGTAGGTAAAAGATATTCTAAGTAGTTGCCTCCGTGTAAAGTAGAGGTGCTTGCAATGATAATGCTTTTCATGATTTTCAAACTCAAATTTTGTTTGTTAAAGGTATTAAAAACTCTGTTTTTGTTTGAATTTTTAATATTTTAATTAACATATTTTTACCAAGTCATTAATATTAAATTTGGAATGACTTGGGATATTTTTACCGTTTTAAGAATATTTTTAATTTATTTCATTTTGTTTCAGAAAATTACTTGTTTTTTAATTGTTATGGCGGGGCAAGCTTGCTGGTCACAAACTCTGGAACGTTCTGTTTTTAATGGGAAAGTAACTTCTAATACCTTAGATTTGGAAGGTGTTTATGTGATTAATGCGCAAACAGAAGAAACGGTAACGACAAATGCGTCGGGATTTTTTTCGATTTTAGCAAAGCCTGATGACGTGCTGGTTTTTTCTTCAATAAGTTTTAAAGAAAAAAGAGTCTCATTGAAGCAAGGAGATTTTTCAAATCTTAATTTTTCTGTGAATCTTACTATGGTGATGTATCAACTGCAAGAAGTTGTTGTGAAGCGATATGATAATATTAATGCTGAAAGTTTAGGAATAGTACCTTTAGGACAAAAGAAATACACTGCAGCAGAACGTAAGTTGCAGACAGCGACTGCGCTAAATGCTACAGCAGATGCGGGAATGATGGCTGGAGGTTCTATTTCTGCAGATCCGTTGCTAAATTTCTTCTCTGGAAGAACGGCTATGCTTAAAAAAGAAGTTGCTGTTGAGAAGAAAGAGTTTTTTATGAGACTTCTGGAAAATATGTTTAGCCTAGATCATTTTACTGACCGATTAAAAATCCCAGCAGATTATGTGAAAGGGTTTGAATATTATGCTATAGAAAATGATAAGTTTACGGCTATTTTGAATTCTAAAAATAAAACTTCTACAGAATTTCTTTTAGGAGAATTGGCTGTTAAATATAAAGAAATGATTGCTGGTGAGAGTAAATAAGATTATAGCTATTGTTGTTTTTCTTTTTTTTGTTCAGATTGGTTTTGGGCAAAAAAATGATGTTAAACTTTTAACAGGAAAAGTGCAAGAGCAATCTAGTCCTGTTGAAGGAGTAAATATTATAAATAATGCTACTCAAGCAACTGCCGTGTCTGACTCTGATGGTAATTTTTCGATTGCTGTTCGGGAAGGAGATGTTTTGGTTTTTTCAGCCGTAAATCTCGATCCTGTAAGGATTAGAATTGCTCCCGAACATTTAATAAATAGCTCTTTAGTTGTAAAAATGACTGCGAAAGAAGTGGAGCTGAAAGAGGTGGTTGTTAATGAAAATGCTAATATAACAGCCGAAAATCTTGGGATTATTCCGTACGGACAAAAAAAATACACGCCAGCAGAACGAAAAGTTTATACTGCGACTTCAACATCTATTGATAAGCTATTAAATAAAATTTCGGGACGGACTGCAATGCTGAAAAAAGAAGTGAATGTAGAGAAAAAAGAAGCGCTTTTTAGAAAATTGGAATATCTTTTTGAGGAGAATTATTATACAGATAGATTGAAAATTCCTTTCGATGATATTAAAGGATTTCAATTATTTTGTGTGGATGATGCCGATTTTGCTGTATCTTTGAATACTAAAAACAAAACAATGAGTATGTTTTTAATTACAGATCTAGCAAGAAAATATCTAATAATTCTCGAAAATGAAAAATAAACTAGGAGTACTCGTTGTCTGCTTATTTTGTCAATTTGTATTAGGGCAAAACGGTTTCAGGAAACCATTACACGGTCAGGTTATAAACGATTTTTTGGCCATTGAAAGTGGTTATGTAATGAATATTAATGCGAATGTCAGAACATTTATTGGTTCTGGCGGTTTGTTTGATATCATGGCACAACCTAAAGATACTTTGTTGTTTTCTGGCTTGACATTTCAATCAAAAAAAGTGGTTTTAACTGAAAAAGATTGTGCTGAGGTTCTTTTGAAAATAAAGCTGGATTTGGTTAATAATCAGCTTAAAGAAGTTGTGGTTCATAAGGAATTAAAAGTAAAATCATTACAAGGCGGTTCTCAGAAATATGTAGATATGCAGTTTGAAGACGATAAACAGTCTACCGCAAAAAATAATGCAATGCTTTCTGATCAAACCATAAAATATGGTACCGATTTTGTTCGAATTTTTAAAGACGTCAAAAAACTTTTGAGCAAAAAAGACGAAGTAAAAGAGGAAGAAATCACAGATATTGCTTTTGTAGAATATGCTAAAGATAACTTTACAAAAGATTTTTATTCTAAAACACTCAATCTTAAAGATGATGAAGTAGAATTGTTTTTGATGTATTGCTCAAACGATCCGCATTCTAAAGAATTAGTTGATCCAGATCAGAAGTTTCAATTGATGGACTTTATGATCAATAAGAACAAAGAATTTAAGAAGGCTGAGGCTGCTCAAAAATGAAAAAAAGAATAATTTATCCATTGCTTGGAGTTTTGTTTGTATTGACTTCGGCATTTGCTTTTCATAAATTTTATGTAGGGGTTTTTCAAGTAAATTATGCTGCTGAAAAGAAGATGCTCCAGATTACTTCCCGAATTTTTATTGATGATTTGAATAATGCTATGGAGAAAAAGTATCACAAAAAGACATTTGTTGGTACTAGCAAAGAAACTCCGGCAGATGTTGAATTATTAAAAAAATATCTATCTGAACATTTTTCAATTAAAGTAAATGGACAGCAAAAAGTCATAACTTTTTTATCTAAAGAGGTCGAAGCTGACGATGTTTTGGTCTGTTATTCTAGAATTAAGGACATAGATAAATTCAAAACCCTTGAGATTTCAAACACTATTTTAGTGGATTGGAACTCAGAACAGCAAAACATTACACATATTTCAGCATTTGATACAAAAAGAAGTGTTCTTTTTACAGAATCTTCAAGGAAAGAATTGTTAAAATATTAATGTATTGGTAAAATTAATGTTTTAATTACTATTTTCACAGCCTAAAGAAATTACCATTAAAAATTTATGAAAAAACTTTCATTATTCTTACTTTTTCCTGCAATGTTAGTGGCGCAGGATAAAGCAACAACCACACCTACTAAACAACAGGGAAAGTACGACACGAACAAGTTTAGCCAAATGTACGATTTGCTGGCAACACCAAACATGTTTCGTACAGCTTCTGGAGCTCCAGGACCAGCTTATTACCAACAACAGGCAGATTACAAAATCGATGTTGAATTGGATGATAAAAATTCAAAATTAAGCGGATCTGAAACGATTACTTATAGTAATAATTCGCCAGACAGCTTAGAGTATCTATGGATTCAGCTGGACCAAAATCAAGCAAGAGCAAATGGACAGACTTCATTAGCAGAGGGCGAAAAAATCAATCAGGTTTTACCGCTTGAAGGTTTTTCTTCTAAATATTTAAAGAAAGATTTAGAGCGTGGTTTTAATATCGAACAGGTAAAAGATGCTAAAGGGAATCCAATGTCATATACGATCAACGAAACCATGATGCGTATTAATTTGACTTCGCCTTTAAAACCTGGAGAAAAAATTTCATTCTCTATTAAATGGTGGTACAATATCAATAACTATAGAAAAGAAGGCGGTCGTTCAGGATATGAATTATTCGAGAAAGATGGCAATAAATTATATGTAATCGCTCAGTTCTATCCAAGAATGGCGGTTTACAATGATGTTGAAGGATGGCAGAATATGCAGTTCTGGGGAAGCGGAGAGTTTGCTCTTCCTTTCGGAAACTTTGATGTAAACATTACAGTTCCTGCAGATCACGTGATTGATGCAACAGGAGAATTAATGAACAGAAGCGAAGTATTTACTGCAGAACAAGTAAAAAGATACGAACAAGCGCAAAAATCATTTGATAAACCTGTAGTTATTGTAACGCAGGCAGAAGCAGAAGCGGCTGAAAAAGGTTTTTCTGAAAAGAAAAAAACTTGGAAATTCAGCGCTAAAAATGTTCGTGATTTCGGGATTGCTTCTTCAAGAAAATTCATTTACGATGCAATGGCTGTGAAAATTGGAAACAGAACTGTGATGGCAGAATCTGTTTATCCAAAAGAAGCAAACCCGCTTTGGGGAGAAACTTCTACAATGGTAGTTGCTCATACTCTAAAAAGTTATTCGTCTCATACTTTTGATTATCCTTATCCAAAAGCAGTTTCTGTTTCTGCAGAAGATCAAGGTATGGAATATCCAATGATTTGTTGGAATTTTGGTCGTCCTGATGAAAATGGGGTAACGAGCAAAGAAGTTAAAAACGGAATGATTGGTGTTATTATCCACGAAGTTGGACATACTTTCTTCCCAATGATTGTAAACTCTGACGAACGTCAATGGACTTGGATGGATGAAGGTTTAAACTCATTTTTAGAATATTTAGCTGAACAAGAATTAGATTCAAATTTCCCGTCAAGAAGAGGGCCAGCAAAAAATATTGTTCCTTACATGAGCGGTGATCAGAAGTTTTTAGAGCCAATTATGTCAAACTCTGAAACAATTCACCAATTCGGAAATAATGCTTACGGAAAACCAGCTACAGGTCTTAATATTTTAAGAGAAGTAGTTATGGGAAGAGAGTTATTCGATCATGCATTCAGAACGTATGCAAACAGATGGAAATTTAAACACCCAACCCCAGAAGATTTCTTTAGAACAATGGAAGATGCTTCGGCGGTAGATTTAGATTGGTTCTGGAGAGGTTGGTTCTATTCAACTGATTTTGTTGATATCGGAATTAAAGACGTAAAACAATATTACGTTTCAGATACTCCAACTACAGATATCAAAGACGTAAAAGTTAGAAAAGGACGTTTTGGATATGAAAAAGGACCTTTTGTTTACTTGGTTGCAGGAGATAATGCAGAAGTAAGTGATTCTAAGAAAAAAGCTTTAAAAGTGCAAGATTTCAAACCTTTAGCAGATTATGTAGATCAGACTTTTACAGCAGAAGAAAAAGCTAGCATTAAATCTCCTAAGTACTTCTACGAAGTAGAATTTAACAAGCCAGGCGGAATGATCATGCCTATTTTGGTTGAGATTACTTACGAAGATGGTTCTAAAGATAATTACAAATATCCAGCACAAATCTGGAGAAAAAGTAATGATACCGCTAAAAAAGTTTATGCTACAACAAAAGCAATTAAGAGTATTCAAATTGACCCGCAATTGCTAACGGCTGATATTGATGTAACCAATAACTCTTGGCCAAAAGTAGAAACAAAGTCAAAATTTGACTAAATAAATTAAAAGCTTATAAAAAGCTCATCAGGTGTATAAATGCTTGGTGAGCTTTTTTATTTTAATTAAATGCATTTTCAAGGACTTTTTAAGTTAATTTTAAAACTCTAAGCTGCAAAATTTAATATCTTTGTGACTACAAAATTAAAAGTTATGTTTGGTATAGGAGGAGGAGAATTAGTTTTTATACTGTTTATAGTACTAATGCTTTTTGGTTCAGATAAAGTGCCGGAAATTGCACGTACAATGGGAAAAGCTATGGCTCAATTAAAAAATGCAACTAATGATATTAAAAGCGAAATTCAGAAAGGAGCAGAGGCAAATGGTCTTGATGCAAAATCTCTGAACGATATTACTGGAAATATCAATGCAGAAATTAACAATGCAAAATCGAATTTACTTGGAGATACAGGAAATCTTTTAGGAGATACTGCAAATGAAATCGAAAAAGTAAAAGAAGATATTGACACACTCTCTGGACCTATTAAACGCCAAATGTAATGCTTGAAAAAATACAGGAATTAGATAAAGATCTTTTAATCTTTCTTAACGGATTAGGTTCTGAAACATACGATAAATTATGGCTTATTATTACCAATCAATTATATTGGACGCCATTTTTCTTATTGCTATTCTATCTTATTTATAAAAAAATAGGAGGTAAGCAAACCCTGTATTTGTTGCTTTTTATCGCAGTTTTGATTGCTTTTACAGACCAAACCTGTAACTTATTCAAACACACTTTTCAGCGTTTGCGACCATGCAATGATCCTGAAATAAATTCAATTATTAGAGTTGTACAGGTTAGAAAATCATATAGCTTTTTCTCTGGACATGCAGCAAATACTATGGCGGTTGCGACTTTCTTATTTTTGATTCTAAAGCGCTATTTCAAATATTTCGGATTTATATTTCTATGGCCATTAATTTTTGCTTACAGCCGAATTTATTTAGGATTGCATTTTCCAGGTGATATTCTTACTGGCTATTTCTTCGGAGCTCTTTTCGGATTTTTGCTTTATTTAGTTTATAGAAAGCTGAAACCGCAGTATTTTCCAGGATAGTTTTTTAAGATGCTAAGATAATAAGGTTCTGAGATTCTAAGTTTTTTTAAAGGTGCTAAGTTTTTAAGATTCTGAGATACTAAGGTTTTTAAAGATATATATTATAAATTGCCTCCAGCTTTAGCTGGAGGTTTTTTTTATGGGCAAATAAAAAGGCTTTAGCCAAATACTTCATAATATTTGGCTAAAGCCTTGGGGAGTTAAATTATATACCTCCAGCTAAATCTGGAGGCAATTAAGTAATGTAAAACTTAGAAACTTAGCGACTCAGCATCTCAGAACCTTAGTTAATGATGGTTTTTTCACTCCATTCCAAGCCATTTGGAAGCTGTTGTTTGCTAAATTCAATATGAATTACTCTTCTGCGTTCGTTGTTTGTGGTTTTATTTGATGCGTGAAATAATAGCGGTTTCATGATCATAATGCCACCTTTTTCGACTTCACAAATTGTTTCTTTTTCTTTTTCAAAATCAAGATTTTCAATTCGCAAAATTCCTTTTGAATGTGAATTATTGATCACTTTTAAAGCGCCATTGTCTTTAGTAGTTTTGTCAATATGAATTCTAATTGTGAAATTGTTTTCTAATACTTCTGTAGGTGGCTGAACGGCAAATTGATTTTGTTTTATCGTCCAGTTTTCAAAATTTTCTATTTCAATTTTTTGATCAACTGAAATCGTTAAATCTTGATGATAGGCTACAAACCAATTTGATTTTTCTGGTTTATCAAAATAAATTGATTTAGTTATAAAAAAGCCTTTACCGAAAGTAGATTCTATAATGTATTGTAGTTTTTCATTAAAAATAAAAGGAAGAGTTTCTGGGACTTCTTTATGAAATTGTCTAATTGCAAATAAATCGTCAGATTTTCTAAAAGTCGAATTATCAGAATCATTTTTAGTTTTATTGTCAATTAATGAAATTAGATTTTCAATTTCATTTTCTGTAAAAACATTATTAATTATTGAAAATCCTTCGCTATCAATTTGTTTTAAGTGAATCATTATAAAATGTTTAAAATCTGAATAGAACCTTAGAAATCTAAAAAATTATAGAACACGACTAACCGTCAATCCATCACGAATTGGCAATAAAACAGTCTCTACTCTTGGATCGTCTTTTAAAAGCTGATTGTATTCTAAAAGTACTTTTGTGCTGACATCGTTTGGATGAACCGGTTCTAGAATTTTTCCGCTCCATAAAACATTATCCGATAAAATGATACCGCCTTTATTCATTTTTGGAACAATCATTTCCCAGTAATTCAAGTAGTTTTCTTTGTCGGCATCAATAAAAACCAAATCAAATTTCAAGTCTAAATCTGGAATAATGTTTACGGCTTCCCCTAAATGCTGAAAAATTTGTTTTCCCCAAGGCGATGCGTCAAAATACTTTCGCTGAAAATCGACTAATTCTTCTTTGATATCAATGGTATGCAATTGCCCGTTTTCCTGCATTCCTTCGCATAAACATAAAGCAGCGTAACCTGTGTAAGTTCCAATTTCAAGAATATTGACTGGACGAATTAATTTTGAAAGCATGCTTAAAACACGGCCTTGAAAATGACCGCTTAGCATTCTTGGCAAAAGTATTTTCTGGTAGGTTTCTTTATTAAGTTTCGCTAGCAATTCTGGTTCGTTTTCAGAATGCTGTTCGATATAATCTTCTAATTCTTGAGATATAAAATGCATGTTGTAAAATCTAGTAATTTGAATGCAAAAATACAAAAATAATTCGCTTGCAATTTTGCATAAAAAAACCATTCGTATTGCGAATGGTTTCTGTTTAGATTTTGATGAAATTTATTTTTTCAAAGCTTCATTTACTTCTTTGGCTGTTTTTACAGTTCCGTCTTTAGCAGCTTTAGCAGCATTTTCAACTTTTTCAGCACCTTTTTTAGTGGCATCTTTTACATCTTCAGCTGCTTTTTTAGTTGCGTCTTTTACGTCTTGAGCTGCAGTTTCTGTTGCATCTTTTGCTTTAGTTGCTGCATTTTCAGCTTTGCTTACAGCGCTATCTTTTACTTCTTCGATATCAGAGGTAAGAGAATCTACTTTGTTGCCAAGTGTTAATTCATCTTCTGCAGGTTTGTTTTCTTTTTTCTCGCATGATTGAACAGCGAATGCTAATAAAGCAATTACAGCTAAACTCAAAATTTGTTTTTTCATAATTTCAATTTTTTTTTAGGTTGATAAAACTTAAAGGTTACATGGCTGAAAAATAAAATTACAAATTTTAAAATGATTGAGCTCTTTGTAAGATTATTTTTCTTTTAAGAGCTAGACAATTCTTGTGCCAAAATTTTGAAATTATGCTGCTGCGCATTATTTTTTTTAGAAGAAAAATTTTAGTTTTTATATAAACTGAAATTAATTACAATATCGTCTTTTACTTTAATTAATCCAGCCATTTTTACTGGCGGTTCCAAATCGATATCAGAGAATTTCAAACTAAGTGTTCCTTGGATTTTATCGTCTGTATTATAAAGTATAAAATCTTTGTATTTGAGTGTTTTATCGGTTATAAAAAAGTTTAACCTGCATTTATAATTTTTCCCAATTGGCTTAATGTCACTTATGCAAACTGTGCTGTTGGGGAATTTTTTCACTTTTACTGTTCCTTGCAAATCTTTCGTCATTATTTTATTGCCACAATCAAAGTTTGACATTTTGATGTCGGTATTAAAAGTATTTTTTTTAATTGAGTTTACGTAAACAGTGTCCTTTATAGTAAAGATGTTTGAGCAATTGTATTTGCCCACAGTTGATAGACCTGTGATTTCTATTTTTATTTTATTGATTGCCACAGCTGTATCTTCTGCAAAAAAAGTGGGTTTAGCACTTCCTAAGAAAAAGAAAACCACTAAACCCATAATTAAGATTGAAAATCTTGTTTTCATTTTTTTTATATTAGAATGCAATTGTTGCTTCGAATACTAAACCCTCAAATTTACCACCATAAAAGTTGTTTAGATTTCCAGTAGTAGGATCTCCAGTAAATTGTGAATAATCTTTATATTTTTGATTAACGTAGTTTAGTTTAGCTAAAATGTTTTTAGTCATAAACCAACCAGCACTTGCTTCAAATTTATCTACAGTAACCTTTTTAGCATCGGCATTAGATAATTTTCCAGATACGGTATTGTATTTTCCTCCAATATAGAATTGTTCAGTGTTTCCAAATCTGTAAATAAGCTCTGAAGCATATTGATTAGCAGTACGTTTGTCATCAGTACCAGCTTTGTCTCCTCCTGATGCTAATTCGATTGTTCCGAAGAATTCAAGTCCTTTATATTTTACAAAAGGGTTAATCATGTATGTAGTAGCCCAATTTTTGAAATTAGGGTTGAACGTAGCCTCTGGAGTAGATGTTTTACTGAAACTAGTAGGAACATCAGTAGTAGTTGTAGAAATAACAGTACCATTAGCATCGGTCTTCGTAATAGTATTTTTATAAGCGTTATTATTCAAAATACCCCAATAACCAAATCCTGATCTATTAGCAGCATATATGTTTGCATTACCAAGATTTGCATTATGGTAATAAGAACCAGTTATTCTTACTCTTAAATCTTGATTAAGCTGTTTATCATAACCAAGTTTAGCTAAGATTGAAGGGCTGTGCGTTGTATTAGCGTTTGGACCAGCAGGATAAAAAACTTCTTCATTACTTTGATTTAAGTTACCATTTGTAACACCTAACATGCTAACCAATCCACTTCTGTTGTAGTAAACTTCCATACCCATTTCTGTAGTGAAAGAATACATGATGTTGTTTCCAACAAATGCATTTCTGATTGTATTACCATTATCAGAACCTCTAAAGTGAGCATCACCAAAATTGTTCTCCATTTGTCCAATTTTAATAGTAGCATATTTCATGAAATCAGCTAGGAAGTCTTTTTTAATGAAGTCTAACTTGTCAATTTGCAAGTAACCACCTTTTACATAAGAATCATTGTGGTGTCTTGAAGCCAAATAAACATCTAAATTAACTCTTACTCCATCAAATAATTGAGCACCAATATACATATCAGCAGCAGGAAGAGTAAAATTGTTTTCAGTATTCATTAAACGATACCCTGTAATTGATCTAGTGGTTGTTCCAGTAGCTGTAGTAGTTGTAGTTGTAATGTTATTAGGTTGGTCGTTGAATGAATTTGTAGCTTGAAAATCCATGTTGAAAGCACCTCCAAGGTCAATACTAAGACCTTTAAATTCTCTAGTGTCTTTTTGTACGTCAAAAACGTTGATACCGTCTTTTCCTCTAGAGATTTGATTTTGCATGTTTCCAAAGCTTACTTGTGCCTGAACAGCAAATGTGCTGATTAATGTGACGAATAGAATATAAATTTTCTTCATGGCGTTTATAAATTAAAGTTTAAATTGAATTTTAGTGTTAGGTCTTGACCTGTTTTAATTGTTCCAAGCATTGCTGTTGGAGATTTCATTCCGAAATCTGTAAAAGTGATTTTGTTAGTTCCCTGAAGGTTTAAACCATCTTTTGTAACCGTTGTTTTTACAGAGGTTTTGTAAACTTTGCTAACTCCAGCAATGGTGTAAGTTCCTGTAAGTTCCCAAGTTGTTTCGTTTACTTTTTCAGCAGATTTAAGAACATATTTAATGTTTTTGTTTTTGTCTGTTTTTAAAGTCTCATAAGCCACTTTATCCATGCTTTTTTTCTCGCTTTTTACGCTTTCTGCTAAAAGAGTTACAGTCAGAGCTTCAATGTCTGTTAGCTTTCCGTTAGTAATGTTTAAAGTAGCTGTTCCAGTTCCAGAAGTCGATTTCATTTCCCAGTCGTGAAGTGTAGAAGTACCCGCAACAGAAAAAGTTGATTTGCTATCTAAAGCATATGATTTTTGTGCTGTTGCAAAAGAGCTGATTCCTAAAAATGCTGTTACAACGGCGAAAAGTTTTAATGTATTTGTTTTCATTTTTGTCATGTTTATATTATAAAAAATAAGTTAATTGTCGGCCAGTTTCTATTTAGTACTAAGAATGTTGTTTTAACTTGTATCAAAGATCCTTCTATAAATCAGCTTAATACATGATAAAAGTCATTGTTAAAATTTTATTAAATAGGTATTTAATAACTACAACGTTTTCATTTTCTATAGAATCGATCAGTTACGCAAAAAGAGATGGTTCATTTTATTGAATTGCTATTTTTTAACATTTAATTCGAAGAGATAAAATGTTAAAAAAGAATGTTTTTTAACATTAAGATTTAGCTTAAGATAATATTGAAGATTACAGTTAGATCTTTTCCTGCTTTTACAACTCCCAAAGCAGCTTTTGGAGGTGTCATCTCAAAATCGCCAAAAGTAATTTGATTAGAACCTTGCAAAATGATGCTTCCTTTGTTTGTAGTTACTTTTACCTGAGTTTTAAATTCTTTGCTTACGCCTGCAATAGTGTAAACACCCGTTAAGTTCCAAGTTGTTTCATCAAGCTTTTCAGCAGATTTTAAAACATATTCAATGTATTTGTGTGTTTCAGTATCCATTGCTTCATAAGCCACTTTGTCCATGCTTGCTTTGTAGCTTTTTAAGCTTTCAGCCAATAAGGAAACATTTAAACTATTAATGCCTGTCAGTTTAGAGTCTTTAATGATTAAATTGGCTGTTCCTGTTCCTTCTGTAGATTTCATTACCCAGTCGTGTACGGTAGAGGTTCCCGCTACTTCAAAAGTTGAGTTTGCAGCTACGGTATAATTTCTTTGTGCATTTGTATGTAATGAAATTGTGGTAAAAATTACTGTTAGTAAAAAGGATTGAATTGTTTTCATGTTGATAAAGTATAGGTTAATCATTTAAATAAGGAAGTTTTAAAATTCATTTAGTGGTTAGAGAATGAAAAACTTTTTCTTATTTCTTGGACCAAAATTATCGCGCGTACGAAAGAAAAGGAATGATAAAAATCATGATGAAAGTTTTATTAAATTGTTATAGTAAGGTGTGTAAAGCCCTATTATTGCTATGATTTTAATCTTTTAAAATAAAATTAACTGCTAAATACTTGTTTGTTAATGTGTTGTGTTCTGTGTGGGAAAATGCCAATATAATTTTTTGATTAGCTTTTTTTGAGGTTTAATTAAGAATGAATGCAAAAACCAAACAAAAAATGGCAAAAGTGATTAACTTTGCAGCATGCAAATGGAGAAAAAAGACATAAGAGCCTTATCAAAAGAACAGCTTCGCGATTTTTTTGTTGAAAATGGAGATAAAGCTTTCCGTGGAAATCAGGTTTATGAGTGGTTATGGAGCAAAGGCGCTCACAGTTTTGAGGATATGACAAATGTAGCCAAAGCTACAAGATCTATGCTTGAGAATAATTTTGTTATCAATCATATTAAGGTTGATACAATGCAGAAGAGTAGTGACGGAACAGTAAAAAATGCCGTTCGACTTCATGACGGACTGGTGGTTGAATCGGTTTTAATTCCGACAGAAACAAGAACTACTGCTTGTGTTTCTAGTCAAGTTGGTTGCAGTTTAGATTGTAATTTCTGTGCAACAGCAAGATTAAAAAGAATGCGAAATCTAGAACCAGGCGAAATTTACGATCAGGTTCTGGCTATAGATAAAGAAAGTCGTCTATATTACAATCATCCACTTTCGAATATTGTTTTCATGGGAATGGGAGAGCCTTTAATGAATTATAATAATGTCATTAAAGCTATCGATATGATTACATCAGAGGAAGGTTTAGGAATGTCTCCGAAACGAATTATGGTTTCTACTTCAGGAATTCCGAAAATGATTAAAAAAATGGCAGATGACGATGTGAAGTTTAAACTGGCAGTTTCTCTGCATTCAGCTATAGACGAAACGCGTGCCCGCATTATGCCTTTCAGTAAAAACTTTCCGTTAAAAGATTTACGAGAAGCATTAGAATATTGGTATAGAAAAACAAAAAGCAAAGTTTCATACGAATATGTAGTTTGGAAAGGAATTAACGACGATAAAGCTTCAGTTGATGCTTTGGTTAAATTCTGTAAATATGTGCCTTGCAAAGTCAATTTAATTGAATATAATCCGATTGATGATGGCGAATTTCAGCAAGCTTCAGAAGAATCGATTATGGCTTATATAAAAGCTCTGGAAAATATTGGAGTAGTGGTGAAAGTGAGAAGAAGCCGAGGCAAAGATATTGACGCAGCCTGCGGACAATTAGCCAATAAAGAAGCATAAAAATATTCACCAAATATACTCCGCTAGGAGTATCTGATCGGTAGGAAAAAAATATTGACAATCGTGCATATGTCCCATCGGGAAATTTGATTGGTTTTACACGATAAAAAAAAAGCATTAAAAAACAGAAGTATTTCTCGTTTTTAATGCTTTTTATTTTGGACAAAAAGGATGCTTATTTTTTCAAATCTATTTCTTCTGTAACTCCGTCTTTGGTGACTTTTGCAAGAGTATCACATTCTCCGTTTCCATAATCAATAGTTGCCGAAGCACCATTTTTAGTGATAGAAACGATTCCTTTTACTGCAATAGATTTTCTGCACGAAGCATTAAACTCTAAAGGGGTTGTGATTTCTGCCGAAAAAGTATCTCCATTAGGGAAAGTTGTAGAGCAACTTCCTGTAACGACAAACACATTATCATCCCAATCAAACCAAGTGTCGTAACCAGAAGTCATTTCTTTTACCAAAGTTCCTTTTCTTGCATAAACTTTCCCATCGTCAAAAGTAATCGTTAAATCTATAGCAGCTGTTGAAACTGGGTGTGGCGTTACCAATAAATTGGTTTCTTTAATAGTTCTCACAATACTTTTGCTTCCTTGAATTTTTTTGCCATTATGATAAAATCCCTCAAAAGTATAGCTGATGGTTTGTGTGGAAGAAGTAAAATCATTTGAAAAAGAAACAACCATTTTTCCTTTTACTGTATTTCCGTTATTAAGTGTACAGCCTTCAACACCAAAATCTACTGTTTTTGTCCAAGTATTATTGGTTAAAACTGTGGTAATTGTGGCACAGCTTGGAAGATAATTTTTTATCGGTCCACTAGGTTTTGAATTTACGTTGAGCTGAGAACTAAACTGGTCTTCAGCAATATTAGTAACGTCTTCTACAGAAGCGTCGATTTTAGAATTAGCTATAATTTCGTCGTTTGTAATCTTAGCTGATGATCCGTCACTTGTTTTTTCATCAGAATTACAACTAATGAAAAAAGACAATGTAATTATACATGTTCCAATTAATAAAAATTTTGTTTTCATAAATAAATAGTTTTGGGTTTTCTTTTACGTTAATGAATTCAAATCAGTATTAGTTAGAGCTATTTTTGGTGTTTTTTTTCAGGTTAGAGAATAAAATATTTAAAAGCTAACCTAAAATACACAACGTTTTTTTATTTAAAATAGTATATTTGGAGTCTAAATGAATATTACGTCTCAAATAAAGCAGCCTATTTTTAACGAGATGGAACTTTTCGAGAAAAAGTTCCATGAATCGATGACTTCGAAGGTTGCGTTATTAAACCGAATCACCTATTATATCGTAAACCGCAAGGGAAAACAAATGCGTCCAATGTTTGTTTTTCTTACTGCAAAAATGGTTTCTGGAGGCACTGTAAACGAAAGAACGTATCGCGGTGCTTCGGTAATTGAGCTTATTCACACAGCAACTTTAGTACACGATGACGTGGTTGACGACAGTAATCGCCGTCGCGGATTTTTCTCAATCAATGCGCTTTGGAAAAATAAAATTGCCGTTTTGGTTGGAGATTATTTATTGTCGAAAGGTTTATTGCTTTCTATTGATAATGGCGATTTTGATTTATTGAGAATTATTTCTGTAGCCGTTCGCGAAATGAGTGAAGGAGAATTGCTCCAAATAGAAAAAGCAAGAAGACTTGACATTACCGAAGACGTTTACTATGAAATTATCAGAAAGAAAACGGCAACGCTTATTGCAGCTTGTTGTGCGCTTGGCGCGAAAGCCGTAATCGAAGACGATATTCAGGTTGAAAATATGCGTAAATTCGGTGAATTAATCGGAATGGCTTTTCAAATCAAAGACGATTTATTTGATTATAGCGAAGAAGCCATTGGAAAACCAACAGGAATAGATATTAAGGAGCAAAAAATGACCTTGCCTTTAATTCACGTTTTAAATACTTGTACTCCGCAAGAAAAAAAGTGGTTGATAAACTCCATCAAAAACCACAACAAAGACAAAAAACGCGTAAAAGAAGTTATTGCCTTTGTAAAAAAAAATAATGGTTTGGCTTACGCCGAAAACAAAATGGTCGAATTTCAGCAAGAAGCGCTTGCATTACTTCAAAACTTCGAAGATTCTGAGTATAAAGATGCTCTGACTTTGATGGTGAATTACGTTATTGAGAGAAAGAAATAGGTTTTATTTCTTTTTAGATTTTCTAGGCAAACGATATTCACCATGTCCATTATTTTTATAGCCGGAAGGAGGAATTACATCGCTTCCGTTAGGAAAGTAATAAACATATTGTTCCTCAGATTGTGTTTTCTTCATGAGTTTAATATTGTCTCCATTTACTGAAAAAATAAAATTTTCAGTCCAAGTACAGTCCCAAATATCACGATTGAAACCGGTGAGTTTAGAATCAATAAAAATTTTATTTCCTTGTATTTTCAAAGTAATTTTATTAAAATGTGATTGAACAGATGCCATATCAGACATTTTAGAACAATTTTTTATTATTTCTAAAGATGAAAGATCATTTCTAAACCATAATTGCAAATAGTAATTATATTTATTTGAACATTGATAATCTAAATTTAAAGCGATTTCAATATTGCAATCTTTCATTGTTTTATTGAATGATCCATTACTTAAAGCATTCTTGGCAATAAAAGCCAATGCAGCTCGTTCTGGTTCAGAAATTGTTTTACAATAATTTTCATTTATTAAAATCCCTTGTTTTGTTTCTGTCCATAAAAAAGTTATAGTTTTATTTTTTAAAGGAAATGAATTCGTAAAAGAGTCTTTAAATTCTTTGTTTAAAGACTCTTTTCTAATAATTTCCTTCCAATAAATTTCAGTAATACTGTCTTTAGGAATGTTTTTTTGCCAATTTCTATTTGGATAAAATTTATGATTTGAAGTATCGTTTAATTTTAAAATGGCTGTTTTATCCTTTTGAGTTTTTACCCTTTTGTCTGTTTTATTCTGTTTACAGGAAGAAAGTAAAACTAAAATTATTATACAGATTTTTTTTATTCATATTTGATTATATGAGAGATAAAATTGTAAATGAAGCTGTAAATAATATTTACTCAGATTTAATTTATTTTTTAATGTTAATTATAAGAAGAAGTGAAGCACTTGCTCTACTTCAAAACTTCGAAGATTCTGAGTATAAAGAGGCGCTGACTTTGATGTTCAACTATGTTATTGAGAGAAAAAAATAGTTTTTTATTTCGTTTAATATTCAAGTATATAAACAATTTTATTTGTTGTGTCTAATAAAGAAAATACTATTCCATCTCTTGCAATTGTCATAAATCGAGAAATTTCTGTAGCAGCCATAAGCATATTTTGATTAATTTGGTAATCGCTTTTTAAATTATAATTCATATTAATTAAAAATTCTTCAAGGATGGAAAGAGCTTCTTTTTTATCTAATAAAAAAGGATCGGTATTTTTGCCGTAATTTTCAGTTATGACTGATATATGCTTATGGACTCCAAATTTTTCATAGAAATATTTAGTAAAATTGTAGCTGTAAAATGCTTCTGCATAGTATTCCGCATTTGAAAAATCATAGACATTATTTTTTTCTAATTGTAGAAGTATGTTTTCTAAATAATCATCTACAGTTCTTTTTTCTTTTAAATAAGTATCTCTATTTTGAGTAAAGTCTTTTTCTAAAGCATTGTGGAGTTTGTGAATTTTTTCATAATCATCAAAAACATCCAATTCACCTAGAAATTCATATTTGCCATTAATGTATTTAAAGCCAAAAAAATTATTTTCAGAATATTTGTATTGATTTTTACAAAAAAGACCATCTGTTGAAATTATATGAATACTATAATCTTCATCATTAATCAATGTTTTTATTGTTAGAAGAGGTTTGAAAAAAATACCTAATGATTTGTCAACGAAGACATTCTCGATATTCGGATAAAGTTGTATATTCTCGTTCATAATCTAATGATTTATTTTACAAAATTATAAATAAAAACTTACAATGTTTCTATTGTTTTGGAATTTGGGATTTAAAATTTTATTTTTTTTTAAGCTCATGCAACCATTTCAAATCGACAATCGTCTATGCTAATAGAAGTCTGTTTCTAAAAACAAAACCGAAAAGCTTATAAATGAAAATTATTCAGTTACATCAAGAAGAAACCAAAATCATAAAGCTGGCTGTTGAGAACAATCGTCAGGCACAGCAGCAGATTTATGGTAAATATTCTTCGAAAATGTTAAGTGTTTGCCGTCAATATATAAAGGACATTCAATTGGCAGAAGATGTAATGATAACAGCTTTCATGAAAGTGTTTACAAATTTGGAAAACTTTGAACACAAAGGAAGTTTTGAAGGCTGGATCCGCCGAATTATGGTTAACGAATCTATTTCTTATTTAAGAGTTCAGAAAAAAGTAAAATTTGCCGAAGATGAATTTTTTGTAGAAGAAAGTTTTAATGAAATCGACAGCCAGTTTACAGTAGAACAAATTCAGTATTTAATTGATGCTTTGCCAGACGGTTATAAAATGGTTTTCAATTTATATGCAATCGAAGGTTATAAACACAATGAAATTGCCAAGATGCTAGGCATTAATGAAGGAACATCGAAATCGCAATTATCGCACGCTAGAAAAATGCTGCAAACACAAATTACTATTTTAAAAAGACAAGATAATGGAACCGAATAATTTTGAAAAGGATTTCCGTGAAAAACTAAACCAACGCGAAATTGAGCCAAGCAGCAAAGCTTGGGATCGATTGGATGCGATGTTGAGTGTGGCAGAAGAGAAAGAACCGATTAAACTTGATTCAAAAAAATCAAAAAGAAAATGGTTGTATATCGCGGCCAGTTTCATCGGATTTTTATTGGTTGGCACAATTTATTTTAATCGTTCTGAAACTGTAGAAATAAGAAAGAATACGCCGATAGTCTTAGAACAAAAAATAAATAAAGACACTTTGGATTTAGGAATACACAAAGAGGATGTTATAAGTGTCAATAAGCATAATCAGAAACCAATAATGAAAAATGCGATAGCTGTTGTTGGCACTCATAATCAAAACAAGAATCCAAAACAACTTGAGAGTAAAGTGGAGCTTTCAGCCAGGAATGATTTAAAAAGAGATAGCGCAATAATTAATTCTTTTGAAAATAAAAATTACCAACCTGAAAATAAAAGCAAATACATTACTGCAGAACAACTATTAGCAGAAGTCAGTGGTAAAGTCGAAACAAAATCTGCTGATGAGGTAATTAAAAAAAACAGAAAAGCGGTTTCAGTAAATCCTAATGATTTGCTATTAAATGCTGAAACAGAATTAAATCAATCTTATAGAGAGTCTGCACTAGATAAATTTAATAAAAGTTTGAAGGCTGTAAAAAGTGCTATAGCAAATAGGAATTACGAAGAATAAATAAACAATCATCAATCATCAATCAAAAAACGAAAATCATGCAAAAAATTATATTAATTACAATGATGATAGTTGTCATGGCGACTAAATTATCAGCACAAGAGAATGGCAGTTATAAAAAAGTTTTAGACTGGTCTTATTGGCAACATGACCCTGTAAAATATGAAATGAATTTTGAGAAAGACCCTGAATCAGGAGATCAAAATATCTTTACCATAAAATCAGTTCAAAGTAAAATAAAAGGTTTTGGCAGTCTGGGAAAAGGAGCAAAACCAAATTTGTATCAGGATAAAAAGCTTAAAATGACTGCTTATGTAAAGACAGAAAACGTAAGTTCATGGGCTGGACTGTGGATGCGTATCGATTATTATGCTGCTCGTACACTTGCTTTTGATAATATGCAGAACAGACCTATAAAAGGCTCGACTAATTGGACAAAATATGAAGTTGTTTTATTTGTGCCAAAGGGTGCAACATCAATTGCTTATGGGGTTTTATTAGATGGGCCAGGGCAAATTTGGTTTAAAGATGTAAAACTTGAAGTGGTTGATGATAGTGTTCCAGAAACTGGGTTAACTAAAGGACAAGATCATAAAGAAATTCCATTTGAAGTAAGAGCAAAAGCGATTGCTGATCAAATTAAAAAAATAACAGAGGATGAAAAAAATGCTTTAAAAGTCGAAGTAGATTCATTAGATAATGAGGTTTCAAAAGGAAAGATTTCGAAAGAAAAAGCAGAAGAACTTAAATTAAGTAAAGCTAAAGTTCATGCTGCTAATATCGAAACAAATGTTGCTATCGAAGAAAATAAATTAAGTCAATTGGTTCAAGATAGAGTTGATGGAAAAATTGAGACCGAAAATTCAAATAAAAGCAAAGGGACAAAGTTTGTAATTGGAGATTGCAATGATTGTGATAAAGAGGATAAAACAATCATTAATCTTACTTCTATGAAAGTGTATCACGGGCAAAAAGATGTTGATAAACGCCAATCAAAAAGAACCACTACCCAATTCGTTTTTGCTTTTGGAGTAAATAATTTAGTGACAGATGGCCAAGTTGCCCATTCAGATTTTAAATATTTGCCGTCTCACTTTTATGAATGGGGGATAACTGGGAACACTAGGATTTTAAAAGATGATAATTTGCTTCATTTTAAATACGGAATGTCTCTGATGTACAATAATCTGCGAGCTACAGATGATCGTTATTTTGAAAAAAATGGTGCGCAAACCGATTTAGTTACGAGCCCTGTACATTTAGAAGAATCCCGATTTAGAAATGTATATGTAATGGTGCCATTGCATTTAGAGTTTGATTTTACTAAGAAAGAAGTTCGAGATGGAGTTAGCTATTTTAAATCTCATAAAAGTGCCAGATTTGGTATAGGGGGTTATGCAGGATTTAGAGTGAAATCAAAACAAATTTTATGTTTTGACGATGCGGTTGGAAATGATGTAAAGCAAAAAACAAAGGGTAATTTTAATGTAAATGATTTTAATTATGGACTAAGCACCTATGTGGGTTACAAAGCGACAAGTTTGTATTTGAAATATGATTTGCAACCTTTATTTGAAAAAAATGCTGTCGATCAAAATAATATTTCTTTGGGATTACGCTTCGATTTCAATTAAATATAAAATTAAGTTTAGTTAGTAAAAGGGCATCTCGAGAGAGGTGCTTTTTTTGGTTTGAAATGATAAAAATTCCAGCAAGAATTGCGTATTTTTGCTAGCTCTCAACTTTTAAAAATTTAATACACTTTGATTTCACAAAGCACCATTGACGCTGTTTTTGAAACTGCTCGAGTAGAGGAGGTTATCGGCGATTTTGTCAATTTAAAACGCGCAGGAAGTAATTTTAAAGGTTTGAGCCCGTTCTCAGATGAGCGTTCGCCTTCGTTCATGGTTTCTCCAGCAAAAGGTATCTGGAAAGATTTTAGTTCTGGAAAAGGAGGAAATTCTGTTGCCTTCCTGATGGAGCATTCTCATTTTACCTATCCAGAAGCTATTCGATACTTAGCTAAAAAGTACAATATCGAAATTGAAGAAACTGAACAGACAGAAGCAGAAAAAGCCAATACAGATATTCGCGAAAGTATGTATTTGGTTTCTGAATTTGCTGCAAAGTATTTTCAGGATGTTTTGTTGAATTCTGAGGAAGGAAAAGCAATTGGTTTGTCGTATTTTAAAGAAAGAGGATTTACCAACGAGACTATTAAAAAGTTTAATCTGGGATATTCTCCAGAAACTTGGGATGCTTTTACCAAAGAAGCGTTAGGAAAAGGCTATAAATTAGAATTTTTAGAAAGTACAGGTTTAACCATTCCAAGAGAAGATCGTCCTTTTGACCGATTTAAAGGGCGTGTAATGTTCCCGATTCAAAGTATGTCGGGGCGTGTTCTGGGTTTTGGAGGACGTATTTTAACCAACGATAAAAAAGCAGCAAAATACCTAAACTCGCCAGAAAGTGATATTTACCATAAAAGTAAAGTGCTTTATGGCATTTATCATGCAAAACAATCAATAGCCAAACAAAACAATTGTTATTTGGTTGAAGGTTATACTGATGTGATTCAGTTTAATCAGGCGGGAATCGAAAACGTTGTGGCTTCGTCGGGAACGGCATTAACACCAGATCAGATTCGTTTGATTAATCGTCTGACGAGAAATATCACGGTTCTTTTTGATGGAGATGCTGCGGGTTTGCGTGCGTCTATTCGTGGAATCGATTTGATTCTGGAAGAAGGAATGAATGTAAGAGTTTGTTCTTTTCCTGATGGAGAAGATCCTGACAGTTTTGCCCGTAAAAATTCGCACGATGAATTAGTCGCTTATTTAGAAAACAACAGTAAAGATTTTATACAGTTCAAGGCTTCGATCTTAATGAATGAAGCCAAAAACGATCCTATAAAAAAAGCCGATCTGATTCGTGATATGGTAACCAGTATTTCTAAAATACCAGACCGTATTCAGCGTGAGGTATACATTCAGGAATGTGCTCGAATTATGGATATTTCAGAGCAGGTTTTGACAAGTACTTTGGCACAGCTTATTCAGAAAGATATCGCTGATGCAAATAAAAAGCAGAAACAGGAGCAGAGGCCTTTTGAGGTAGTTAGGAACCAGCCTCCGCAAGCAGGTACATTTTCAGGAGGAGACCCAGAAGATCCTAGAACCGGGCCGCCGGAAGGTTACGATTATCCAGGAGATCCGGGATATTATCCGCAAGAGCAGACTCAAAAAGTAGATATTTTATTTGGCTTTGAAAGGAAAGTCATTGAGATTTTACTTTTGTACGGAAGTGTTGTCGAGAGTTTTGAAGATGTGTACTTAAAAGCGGATGAAGAAGGAAATGTAAAAGAAGTTTCAGAAAAAAGAGAATATAAAGTATTCGAAAAAATATATTTAAGCCTTCAAGAAGATGAGGTACAGTTGTCGAATGTTTTATTTCAGAATATTTACACAAACATTATTGATTTTTATAATCAGAATGAGACATTTAGTTTAGATAAATATTTAATGCATTTAGAGCCCGAATTTGCTCAGGAAGTAACCAATATTTTAATGGAAGATGAAAGACTGACCATTCATAACTGGGAAGGACAGAATATTTTTCCAAAACACAAAAGCGAAACTATAGAGCAGAATGTTTCTGATACGATATTTTCTATGAGATGGTATTTGGTATCTGGAATTATTGCAGAATTAAAGAATTCTCTTTTGACTAATCCGCAAGAAGACAATTCAGAAATTCTAAGTATGGTGATCGATTATTCTAAACTCCTAAATAATTTTTCTAAAAAATTAGGTCGAGTAGTGGTGCCTTATCACTAAAAGAGAAAAACTCTATCTAATTTGATTGATTCAAAAAAGATAGAGTTTTTATAAAGTTTTGATTAGCTGAAATTTGAAGCTAATCGATTTTGTAATTAAATAATTTCTAAAGTCTTAGCTTTGTTTACTAAGTCAACTAAATTAGTAACATTTAATTTTGTTAATAATCTTAGTTTGTAAGTACTGATCGTTTTTTCGTTCAGATTTAAGATTTTAGAGATTTCATTGTTTTTCTTACCATCACTTAAGTAACGTAAAACTTCGATCTCGCGGTTAGAAAGTTTTCTGTACAGACGCTCGCTTTTACTTTGTTTAGCGATAAGAGCCATGTTTTTGCGTACTGTTTCGTTGATGATAATTTTTCCTTCGTGTACTTTAATAATAGAATGACCTAATGTTTCAAGTTTTTCTGTTTTGTGCACATACCCAGAAACTCCTGCTTTAATTGCGTTTGGAGCGTACATTTGCTCAGCAAGATCACTGAAAATAACAATTTTTGTTTTTGGGAAATTTTTCAGGATTGATTTAATTTCGAAGATACTTGAAAGACCTTCTAATTCTAAATCTAAGATCAGAATATCGATTTCCTTCGTTTGAAGAATATCTCTAACCATTGAAAAATTGCCTACGTTGGCAACAATTGAAATTTGATCGTGGTCTTTGAAATAAGACTTAACGCCAAAGTGCGTCACAGGATGATTGTCTGCTAGACATACTTTAATCATAATTTTTACCTTTTTTAGAATTGTTCATGTTTTTGGAACGGTAAAATTAATAAATAAATTCTGTAATAACTCGCAGAGAATGTTAAAATGTATTATTTTAACGTTTTTGGTATTAAACAAACTGGAATCGGATCCATTTTATGCTTGTTGCTGGTGTTTAATCGTTTATAAATTTCAAAGACAGATTTTTCTCTCCCTTCAAAGTCAGATGCCGTATTTCCTGACTCCGCGGCTAACATTGCCCATTCTAGTTCGTCATAACTTGCTCCCAATTGATCTTCATCTGTACGATTGTCTCCAAATAATCCGTCAGTAGGAGCAGCTGTTAAAATTGATTGCGGGATTTGCAAAAATTCTCCTAAAGCGTATACATCAGATTTCATTAAATCAGCAATCGGACTTAAATCTACGCCGCCATCTCCATATTTTGTGTAAAAACCTACACCAAAATCTTCTACTTTGTTTCCGGTTCCGGCAACCAATAAACCATGAATTCCTGCTAAATAATATAAAGAAGTCATTCTAATACGTGCGCGTGTGTTTGCTAAAGCTAAATTTACTTTTGCAGTATCTTCTGTTGAAGGAACGGCATTTTTGAATGATTCAAAAGTTTCGGTCAAATCAGTCTTAACGTCAGAAACATTAGGAAAGCGTTTTTTTAGCTGGTCAATGTGTTCTCTTCCTCTTGAAACTTGACTTTCTGCCTGGTGAATCGGCATTTCTACACATAAAACGTTCAGTCCTGTCTGTGCGCATAAAGTTGAAGTTACTGCAGAATCTACACCTCCAGAGATTCCAATTACAAAACCGTTTACTTTTGCATTAGTAGCGTAATTTTTTAACCACTCTACAATGTGCGTATTTACCTTTTCTGTCTGAATTGTGCTTTTTTTAGCCATAATAGTTTAAGTTTTAAGATGCAGGGATGTATATTTGCAGAATTATTTTGAGTATGCAACTGCTTAAAATTCTGATAACACAAATCTAATTAAAATAAAATGAAAATTTATCGCTTTGCAGTGGTTCTGTGCCTGTTTTTTTTGTCTTGTAACCAAAAGAGTAAGGTTGAAAAAGAAGTAGAAGAAAGTCCTGTTGATATTAAGGTGGAACGATTTGACAAGGTGTTTTTTGAGACCAAACCTCAAGATCTTCCAAAAATAAAAAAACAATATCCGTTTTTCTTTCCTGGCAATGATGATAATGTCTGGATTCAGAAAATGAACGACCCGATCTGGAGAGAAGTTTATGAAGAAGTTCAGAAAAAATACAGCAATTTTGAACCTGTTCGCAAAGAATTTAATGAGCTTTTTCAGCACGTAAAATATTATTTTCCTAAAACTAAAATTCCAAAAGTAATTACTGTTATTGGAGAAATGGATTATAATGCAAAGACAATTTATGCAGACAGTCTTGTGGTTGTAGCTTTGGAATTATATTTAGGAAAAGATCATAAGTTTTATGAGTTTCCAAATTATTTAAAAGAGAATTTTGAAGAAAGACAAATTATGCCAGATGTGGTTTCTAGTTTTTCGTATCGAAATATTCCAAATTCTATAGATAAGAGTTTTGTAGCGCAAATGATTTTTGAAGGAAAACAGCTTTACGCTAAAGATTTATTGATTCCTGAATATACTGATGCTGAAAAAATGGGGTATACTCCAGAGCAGATAAAATGGTGCGAAGAAAACGAAGCTTATATGTGGCGTTATTTTATAGAAAATGAAATGCTATATAGCGAAGACCCAAAGTTGAGAGCTCGATTTATAGCTCCAGCACCTTTTTCTAAATTCTTTTTAGAAATAGATAACGATTCTCCAGGGCGAGTGGGAGCTTGGATTGGCTGGCAGATGGTACGTTCTTACATGAAAAATAATAGTGATGTTTCTTTGGCTGAATTATTTAAGATAGAGCCAAAGGTAATTTTCGAACAATCAAAATATAAACCTAAGAAATAATGGCAAATATAAACTCAGAGATTAAATTCAATATAGAATTGGACGAAAACCGCGTTCCAGAAAAACTAACATGGAGTGCACAAGACGGTGGAGTCCAGGCCGAAGAGGCAAAAGCAATTATGCTGTCTATTTGGGATAGTAAAGCAAAAGAAACCATGCGTATCGATTTGTGGACAAAAGATATGCCGGTAGACGAAATGAAGATTTTCTTCCACCAGACTTTAGTGGCAATGTCAGACACTTTTAAACGTGCAACAGACGACGAAAAAATGTCTGATACCATGAAAGATTTCTGCGATTACTTTGCAGAAAAACTAGAATTAACGAAATAGTCAGATTTTAAATAAAAACAAATCCCAAATTCCAATCTTAAATATTGGGTTTGGGATTTTTTATTTTGTACATTGTCTAGGTAAAACAAATTATATGCTGTTTCCTTTTCTGGTAAGTCTTGTCGGATTATTTTTTTTACTTGCCAATGCGATACGGTTTTACATGACCTGCAAAAAAAGAGATGTCTTATATCGTATTATAACAGCTTATTTGGTTCTCTTGTTTGGTGTAGAACTGCTTTGCCATATTATCGGATTTCTTTATCCAAATTCTAATTTTTTCCTTTCGCATTACTATTTTATTTTCCAATTTGTTACGCTCAATTTATTTTTTTATAAAAGCTTTTCAAGTAAGGCGCTAAAACAGATAATGGTAATTGTGTTTGTTTCGGTGTTGATTATTTTAGGCTATCAATATTTTAAAAGGCCTTCGTTGTATTGGGAATTTAATTTAGTTGAAATAGCTATAACCTCTATTCCATTGTTATTTTATGCAGTCTATTTTATTGTCTCAAATTTAAAAAAGCATAAACATAATTATTTCTATTTCTGTAATGGACTAATTATTTATGTAACAAGCAGTGCGGGTATTTTTCTGTCTGGAAACAGCGAATCGGTAATTTTTACAGAACCATTTGTACTCGATTTCTGGTTCTTCAATTCTCTTTTTTATATTCTATATCAGTTTCTGATTTATAAAGAATGGAGGTCTTTAAATTTTAGAAGAAAAACGAAGAAAAAACTACAGTGATAAATTCCAATAAAAAAATCCCAAATTCCAATTTTAAGACTTGGAATTTGGGATTTCTTTTATTTTATATTTTTAAAACTTTGGAATTTAAACTTTAAAATTCTGAGTTGTTTTTAAAAACTTCCTGATTCACTTGATCGATATAAGACAAAAGCTCTTCTTTTCCGATTGATTCTGTAGATGAGGTTACAAAATACTGCGGCATTTCGGCCCAGTTGTTGGCAAACATCTGTTTTTTATAAGCTGCGATATGCGAATCTATTTTAGTTTTACCAATTTTATCTGCTTTAGTAAAAATAATGCAAAACGGAATTTCGCTTTCGCCCATGTAAGACATAAATTCAATGTCAATATTTTGTGCTTCGTGGCGAATATCAATCAAAACAAAAGCGCAAACCAATTGCTCTCTGTTTTCGAAATAGTCAGTAATAAACTTCTGAAAAGTTGATTTTGTTTTCTTTGAAACTTTAGCGTAACCGTACCCAGGCAAATCGACCAAAAACCAATTATTATTGATTTTGAAGTGGTTAATTAATTGTGTTTTTCCTGGTTTTCCAGATGTTTTGGCTAAGTTTTTATTGTTGGTAAGCATGTTTATCAAAGATGACTTACCTACGTTTGATCTTCCTATAAAAGCATATTCCGGCAAAAAATCCTTCGGACATTTTGATGCGTCAGAATTGCTGACAATAAATTCGGCGGTGTTAATTTTCATAATCTTTCGTTTTAAAACCTCCTAAAAAAAATAAGTTTTAATGGCTATAAATTCTTTTCAGTAAGCCATTTTTCAAGAATTTCATTAAATTCCTGAGGATGTTCCATCATTGCTGCGTGACCGCATTTATCAATCCAGTATAAAGTTGAATTCGGTAGTAATTTGTCAAATTCTTCCGCAACATTCGGAGGAGTTACAGAGTCATTTCGACCCCAAATAATGCAAGTTTCAACGTCCATTTTTGGCAAATCTTTAGCCATATTATGGCGAATCGCACTTTTTGCAATGGTTAAAGTTTTGATCAATTTGATTCGGTCATTAGCCGTCGCGTAAACTTCATCAATCAAATCAGGAGTTGCAATTTTTGGGTCATAAAATACAGCTTCAGCTTTTGTTTTGATGTATTCATAATCGCCTCTTCTTGGATAACTGTCTCCCATTGCGCTTTCGTAAAGTCCAGAACTTCCGGTAATTACAAGTCCGGCAACTTTCTCGGGATAAAGTTTTGTATGGTACAAAGCAATGTGTCCTCCAAGAGAATTTCCTAGAAGAATAACCTTGTCAAATCCTTTGTAAGTGATAAAGTCTTTTACGTATTTCGCAAAACTTTTTACGTTTGTTTTTAAAATGCTTTGAGTGTATATTGGCAAATCTGGGATAACAACTTTATATCCTTTTGTTGGGAAATATTGTGCTACACCATCAAAGTTACTTAGACCTCCCATTAAACCATGCAGAATAACGATCGGAGTTCCTTCTCCAGCTTCAAAATAGCTGTATTTGCCTTCTTTTCTATAGTGTTTGTCCATCTAATCTAATGCCAATTTCAATTTCGACAAATATAGGGTTAATTACACAAAAATGAATTTTTGATGTCATTTTTTAACTAGATAATTTGAGTAGAACTTGTAAATCGTTAAAAATCAGTATTTAGAAGTTTATTTGCTTAAATATCCAAATGTTAAGAAACATGCATTATAATCAATTTTTTAAGAAAATTAGCGCATTATTTTTTTGAATGATTAGCGTATTTAAGAATCTGTTAATTAATAGTTAAGGTATTGATTGAGTGCGAATTATAGAAAGTGGTGGCAAAGTGGTTAAACTTATTAACAAAGTGGTATAAAGTGGTAAAATGTGGTAATATTTTTTATATTTTTGCTGTATAACATGTTAACTAGTTTTTTTGAACACAATTGTTGGAACATATGAGTGTAAAGTCGATGCTAAAGGAAGGCTAATGATGCCTGCGCCTTTAAAAAAGCAGTTGACGGCTTCTCTTCAAGACGGATTCGTTTTGAAGCGTTCTGTTTTTCAGCCGTGTTTAGAATTGTATCCTATGGTAGAATGGGATGCGATGATGAAAAAAATCAACAAGCTTAATCGCTTTGTAAAAAAGAACAACGATTTCATTAGAAGGTTTACTGCTGGTGTTAAAGTGGTTGAGGTTGATGCATTGGGGAGATTACTTGTGCCAAAAGACTTAGTGACTTTTGCAAGCATTTCTAAAGATGTGGTTTTTTCATCGGCGGTTAATATAGTTGAGATCTGGGATAAAGATCTATACGAAAAATCAATAAGCGGCGAAGATATGGATTTTGCAGATTTAGCCGAAGAAGTAATGGGAAATATTAATGACGACGAAGATGGAATATCATAATCCGGTTTTGCTTCATCCAACAGTAGATGGTTTAAATATTAAACCTGATGGTGTGTATGTAGATGTTACGTTTGGGGGCGGTGGTCATTCAAAAGAGATTTTAAGAAGATTAGGGCCAAACGGAAGGCTGTTTGCATTTGATCAAGACGAAGATGCGCTTGCTAATGCATTGCCAGATGAAAGGTTTACTCTGATAAATGAGAATTTTAGGTTCATAAAAAGATTTTTACGTTTTCACGGAGTAAAAGCGGTTGACGGAATCTTGGCAGATTTGGGAGTTTCATCACATCAATTTGATGTTCCTGAGAGAGGTTTCTCAACAAGATTTGATGCCGAGTTGGATATGCGGATGAGTCAAAGAAATGATTTAAATGCTTATCGAGTGGTTAACGAATATGAAGAACAGGATTTACGTCGTGTTTTTTTTGATTATGGGGAGTTGAAAAACGCACCGGTTTTGGCAAGAACAATTGTTGAGGCAAGAAAAGATTACCCAATCAAAACAACTGAGGAATTAAAAGAAGTTTTGAAAAGGTTTTTGCCAGAGAAAGTTCGAAACAAAGTATTGGCTCAGATTTATCAGGCAATCAGAATCGAGGTAAATCAGGAAATGGATGTTTTGAAAGAGTTTATAGAACAGTCATTAGAGATTTTAAAACCAGGAGGAAGATTTTCGGTTATCTCATATCATTCTTTAGAAGACCGTTTGGTAAAAAGATTTATTAAAAACGGAATGTTTGAAGGAGAGCCAGAAAGAGATTTTTACGGAAACTTTTCAGTTCCATTCAAAACTATCGGAAAACTGATTGTCCCAGATGATGAAGAAATCAAGATTAATAATAGAGCAAGAAGTGCCAAATTAAGAGTCGCAGAAAAGCTATAATATATATTAAGGTAGGAAATAATGAAAAGTGGTGTATTTAGCATATTAAAAGCAAGATTCCTGATTCATGAAGATGCAGTAAAAAATTGGCGATTTATCGTCTTTATAATTCTGCTGGCCATTTTGATGATTGCCAATACACAGCGATACGAACAAAAGGTTTTTGAAATCGCGAAGTTAAATAATGAAGTAAAAGAACTGAGATCGGAATTTGTGGATCGACGTTCAGAATTGATGAAATTAAAAATGGAGTCAACCATTTCGGATAAAATGTTAGAAAAACAGATTTTTCCGTCGACAGTTCCTCCAGTGAAAATAGAAGTTAAAAAAGAAGAAGAAAAAAGTTTCTTTAAAAGAATATGGCAGTAGACGATAAACATATATCCTACAGAATTTACCTCGTAGCAGTTTTCATCTTTTTGATGGCAATTGCTATTGTTGTTAAATTAACCAATATTCAATGGGTTGAAGGGGATTATTACAGAAAACTGGCAAAACAGCGTACGGTGAGAAATTTTGTAATTCCGGCCAATAAAGGAAATATCTATTCTGCTGATGGAAGTTTGCTGGCAACCTCAATTCCGAATTACGAGATTCGTTTTGATGCAAAAGCGCCAAAAACAGAAACGTTTGAGAAATATGTAAAACCATTGTCAGATTCTTTGGCAACAGTTTTAGATAAGCCAAGTAGCTATTTTCAGAAAGAACTACGAAAAGCGCGGGAAAATAAAAACCGTTATTATTTGATCGCTCGTAAGCTGAGCTATACCGAATATGTAAAAATAAAAAGTTTTCCATTATTCAATCTAGGAGCTTTTAAAGGGGGGATTATTGTTGAGCAAGAAACAGTTAGAAAGCATCCGATAGGGAAAATTGCTGAAAGAACGATTGGTTATGATCGAATTGATCCTGCGACTGGAGTAGAGGTAGGAAAAGGAATTGAGTGGGCTTTCAAAAGTTATCTGAACGGAAAAGACGGCAAAATTCTAAAGCAGAAGATTGCAAAAGGGCAGTGGAAACCAATTCGTGATGTTAATGAAGTAGATCCAATTGATGGTTACGATGTGATTTCAACTATAGATGTTTTCATTCAGGATATTGCACATCATGCTTTGTTAAAACAATTAGAAGATTACGAAGCAGATCATGGTTGTGTGGTAGTAATGGAGACACAAACAGGTCATGTAAAAGCAATTTCAAATTTAGGAAGAGCAGAAGACGGATCGTATTATGAAACGACAAATTATGCTATTGCCGAATCTCATGAACCTGGATCAACTTTCAAGCTAGTTGACTTAATGGCGATTTTAGAAGATAAAGTGGCAGATACAAGTACGGTTTATGACAGCCATAACGGTGTAGTCAAATATTATGGAAGATCGGTTCGTGACTCGCATAATGGAGGTTATGGAAAAGTTTCATTAGCACGTGGATTTGAACTTTCGTCAAACACTGTAATGGTTCAAGCGGTTTATGATAATTACAAAAATAACCCTTCAAAGTTTGTTAACCATATAAACAGTTATGGATTAAACAAGACATTGGGATTGCATTTTAAAGGAGAAGGAAGGCCATATATTCCTCAGCCAGGAGACAAACATTGGTCAGGAACTACGCTTCCGTGGATGGCATTTGGTTATAACGTTTCGGTTACACCAATGCAAACTTTGGCATTGTATAATTCAATTGCAAATGATGGTGTGATGGTAAAACCGCAGTTTGTATCTGAAATTAAGGAATGGAACAAAACCATTAAGAAATTTGATGTTGAAGTTATAAATCCGAAAGTTTGTTCGCCAGAAACATTAAAGAAAGTGAAGGCGGTATTGCTTAATGTGGTAAAGAAAGGGACAGGTTCTAAATTGTATTCGAAGGATTTTTCGATGGCAGGAAAGACAGGAACAGCTCAAATGAATTATGGAGGGAAAGAAGGAAAATCAGCCTTGTATTATGCTTCTTCCTTTGTTGGATATTTTCCGGCTGATCACCCGAAATATTCTTGTATTGTGGTAGTTCATAAACCGAATACAGCTAAGAATAATTATTACGGAGCAGACGTTGCAGGACCAGTTTTTAAAAGAATCGCACAAAAGATTTTTACAGATGCGCCTTCAACAAATAAGATTAAAAAATTAGATACTAGAATTCCAAAACAGGATGCTAGTTATGATAAATATACGGCTGAGGCTAATAAAAAATTGAATCAGATTCCTAATTTAAAAGGAATGCCTGGAATGGACGCGATTGCTTTACTTGAGAATTTAGGTTTAAAAGTGAAAGTAAATGGAATGGGAAAAGTAAAAAATCAATCGATTCAAGCTGGAACTAGTATAAGCAAAAACACAACAATTGTATTAGAATTATCGTGAAAGTATTAAAAGACATATTATATAAAGTAGCTATTGAATCAGTAAAAGGTTCAACAGATATTGCTATTTCTAAAATTGAATTTGATTCACGTAAAGTAGAAACAAATGATGTTTTTGTAGCAATAAGAGGTTCGCTTTCAGATGGACATGATTATATCGAGAAAGCTATTCAGCTAGGAGCAAAAGCAATTATTTGTGATACGCTTCCAGCAAATACTGCTAATGATGTAACGTATATTCAGGTAAAAGATACGAATACGGCTTTGGCTTTTATGGCAGCTAATTATTTTGGAGATCCATCTGCAAAACTGAAATTAGTTGGGGTAACTGGAACAAACGGTAAAACGACAATTGCATCGTTATTGTTTCAATTGTTTGAAAAAGCTGGTTTTAAAGTAGGCTTGTTGTCAACTGTAAAAATCGTAGTAGATAAAACGGAATATCCTGCGACGCATACAACGCCAGATTCTTTGACTATTAATCATTATTTAAATGAAATGGTTGAGGCTGGAGTTACGCACTGTTTTATGGAGGTAAGTTCGCACGGAATTCACCAAAAACGTACAGAAGCTTTGCATTTTGTAGGTGGCATTTTTACGAATCTGTCTCACGATCATTTAGATTATCACCCAACGTTTGCTGAATATAGAGACGTTAAGAAGTCATTTTTTGACTCACTTCCAAAATCGGCTTTTGTATTGTCAAATATTGATGATAAAAACGGTTCTGTAATGCTTCAGAATACAGTGGCTAAAAAACTGACGTATGCTTTAAAATCATATGCAGATTATAGAGCACAGATTTTAGAAAGCCAATTGTCTGGATTATTATTAAAAATTAACGACAATGAAGTTTGGGTAAAGCTGATCGGTACTTTCAACGCATACAATGTTTTAGCTATTTACGGAACAGCTGTAGAGCTTGGTATTGATAGTCTAGAAGCGTTGCGTTTGTTGTCTGATTTAGAAAGTGTTTCGGGTCGTTTTCAATACATCGTTTCAGATGGAGGAATTACTGCTGTTGTAGATTACGCACATACGCCAGACGCATTGGAAAATGTTTTAAAAACTATAAATGATATCCGTACCAAAAACGAGCAGTTAATTACTGTTGTGGGTTGTGGAGGAAATCGCGATAAGACAAAACGTCCGATTATGGCAAAAATCGCTTCAGACTTGAGTGATAAAGCAGTTTTAACTTCAGATAATCCAAGAAATGAAGATCCCGAAGTTATTTTGGACGAAATGGAACAGGGAGTTGAGCCCCACAACTATAAAAAAATGCTGCGAATTACAGATAGAAAACAGGCGATTAAAACAGCTTGTCAATTGGCTCAGCCTAAAGATATCATTCTAATTGCAGGAAAAGGACATGAAACGTATCAGGAAATAAGCGGTGTTCGTCATCATTTTGATGATATGGAAACGGTAAAAGAAATTTTAGAACAACTAAATAAATAAGAAAAAATTAAGTTCAAATACCACCAAAATGATTGGAATTTGGAATTTCAAAATTGGAATTTAAAAAATAAAAAATATGCTGTACTATTTATTTGAATATTTTGATAAAACATTGGACATTCCTGGAACGGGAGTTTTCCAGTACATCACATTTAGGTCAGCTTTGGCATTTATGCTTTCGTTGCTTTTGTCGACTATTTATGGTAAAAGAGTAATTAACTTTTTGCGCCGTCAGCAAGTTGGAGAAACAGTACGCGAACTTGGTCTTGCTGGTCAGAATGAGAAAGCTGGTACACCAACAATGGGTGGACTGATTATCATTTTTGCCACTTTGGTTCCAGTTTTATTATTTGCAAGATTACACAACATCTATATTGTTTTGCTAATTGTAACAACATTATGGATGGGAACAATTGGTTTTGTTGATGATTATATCAAAATATTCAAAAAAGATAAGCAAGGATTAAAAGGTATTTTTAAAGTAATTGGTCAAGTTGGTCTAGGGATAATCGTTGGGGCAGTTCTTTATTTTAATCCTGCCGTTACAGTAAGAACAGATACAGGTCGTACAGATGTATTTAAAACTGCAGCAAATTCGACAGTTATTGTGCCTGCTGGAGTTGAAGAAAAGTCTACAGCAACTACAATTCCTTTCGTAAAAAATAACGAATTTGACTATGCTGAAGTATTGTCTTTCATGGGTGAAGGATATGAGAAATGGGCTTGGTTGGTATTTATTCCAGTGGTAATTTTCATTATCACAGCAGTTTCAAACGGAGCAAATTTGACAGATGGAATCGATGGACTCGCCGCAGGAACATCCGCAATTTCTGTCCTCGCGCTAGGGATATTCACATTCGTTTCAGGTAATATCATATTCTCAAATTATCTGAACATTATGTACATCCCCAATTCGGGAGAAATGACCGTCTTTATATCAGCTTTTGTTGGAGCATTGATTGGGTTTCTTTGGTACAACTCTTATCCCGCATCAGTTTTTATGGGAGATACAGGAAGTTTGACTATTGGGGGGATCATCGCAGTCTTGGCAATTGCAGTTCGTAAAGAAATATTGATTGTTTTATTCTGCGGGATTTTCTTAGCAGAAAGTGCTTCAGTAATTATTCAGGTAACTTATTTTAAATATACGAAGAAGCGTTTCGGTGAAGGACGAAGAATTTTCCTGATGTCTCCGCTTCATCATCATTATCAGAAAAAGGGATATCACGAAAGTAAAATCGTAACCCGTTTTTGGATTGTTGCCGTAATGTTAGCCATTTTATCAATCATTACTTTAAAATTACGATAGATGAGGCTAGTAGTACTTGGAGGAGGAGAAAGCGGAGTAGGAACCGCGATCCTCGGTAAGAAACAAGGATATGATGTTTTTGTATCCGATTTTGGAAAAATAAAAGAGAGTTATAAAGAAGTTCTTATCATTAATAAAATAGCCTGGGAAGAAGAGCAGCATACAGAAGATTTGATTCTAAATGCAGATGTGGTGATGAAAAGCCCAGGAATTCCAGATAAATCTCCGATAGTAAAAAAGCTGGTTGCAGCGGGAGTAAAGGTGATTTCGGAAATCGAATTTGCGATACCCTATACAGAAGCAATGACCATCGGGATTACGGGAAGTAATGGTAAAACGACCACCACAATGCTAACGCATCACTTGCTGAAATATGCAGGATTGAATGTCGGGTTGGGAGGTAATATTGGAAAAAGCTTCGCGTGGCAAGTTGCAGAAAATAAATTCGATGCATACGTTCTTGAATTAAGCAGTTTTCAGTTAGACGGAATAATAAATTACAGACCCGATATTGCGATAATAACTAATATTAGTCCGGACCATTTAGATCGATATGAATATAAATATGAAAATTATATCAATTCGAAGTTCCGAATAACGATGAACCAGACTGAAAATGATTATCTCATATACGATGCAGATGATGAAGCAAGTACCGAATGGTTAAAGAAGAACAAAACAAAAGCAAAACTAATTCCTTTTTCATTGACGAAAAAATTTGATGAAGGGGCTTCTATAAATAACAACAAAATGGAAATAAAGATCAACCAAGAAGAGTTTACAATGGATACAGAACACATTGCGTTAGAAGGAAAACATAATATGAAAAACGCCATGGCAGCAAGCTCTGTAGCTAAATTGATGCAAATTAGAAATGCAACAATTCGTGAAAGTCTATCTAATTTCCAAGGTGTTGAGCACCGTTTAGAAAAAGTATTAAAAATACAAAACGTTCAATATATCAACGATTCAAAAGCAACAAACGTAAATGCTACTTTCTTTGCTTTGGATAGTATGAATGCGCCAACAGTATGGATTGTTGGAGGTGTTGATAAAGGAAATGACTACAACGAATTAATGTCATTAGTGCGTGAAAAAGTAAAAGCTATTATTTGTCTTGGAATCGATAACCGCAAAATTATCGATGCTTTTGGAAACGTTGTTGATATTATGGTTGAAGTAAACAATATGAATGATGCAGTAAAAACTGCTCAAAGATTAACAGAAAAAGGCGATGTTGTTTTATTGTCTCCAGCCTGCGCGAGTTTCGATTTATTCGAAAATTACGAAGATCGTGGAAAACAATTTAAACAAGCGGTATACAATTTATAATTTTAGATTTTAGAGTTCAGATTTTAGATTGTTCCCAATCTTTGAATTAAAATAAGTTCTTTTTGATTATGACGACAGATGAAATGAAAATGAGGACCAAAAAGTTCTCTTTGATGATAATTGAACTGGCTGAAAAAATGCCAAATACAAATGTGATTAGATCAATAACTAATCAAATAGTAAGAAGTGGAACATCTGTTGGAGCAAATTATAGAGCAGTTTGTCGAGCCAGAAGCGATAGAGAATTTATTGCTAAAATGAATATAGTCTTAGAAGAAGCAGATGAAACTTTGTTTTGGTTGGAGATTATTAAAGAAAAAATGTGGATTGTAAAAGAAGAATTGGAGACAATCCTAAAGGAAGCAAATGAATTAACAGCCATTTTTGTCAGCAGTTTAAAAACAGTAAATAAAAGAATCAATAAATAAAACCGAAGGTTTTGGAAAATAATCTAAAATCTAAAATCAGAAATCTACAATGAAGGAACTGGTAAATAAACTAAAGGGAGATAGAGTAATATGGTCATTCGTGGCCCTATTGGCGTTGTTTTCGTTTATGCCTGTTTTTAGTGCAAGTAGCAATCTGGCGTATATAGGTCACGGAACAGGAAATACATTGGGATATTTGGTAAAACACCTAGCTCACGTTTGTATCGGTTTTTTGATCATTTACTGGGTTCATAAAGTGCCGTACCATTATTTTAGAGCAATTTCAAAAATTGCGCTTCCAGTGGTTTGGTTATTATTACTGTACACTTTGTTGAAAGGGACAGTAATTGCGGGAGCAAATGCAAGCCGTTGGATTCAGGTGCCGTTCATTGGAATTACGTTTCAGACTTCTACTTTAGCGGCAAGCGTATTGTTTATTTACGTTGCACGTTATTTGTCGAAAACCAAAGAAGAAAACGAACCGTTTCAAACCTCGTTTATTCAGCTTTGGATTCCGGTATTTATCACCTTGGCATTAATATTACCAGCCAACTTTTCGACCACAGCGTTGATATTTTCAATGGTAATGATGCTTACGTTCATTGGTAAATATCCATTAAAATATATCGCTTTTATCATCGGATCGGGAATTGCAATGTTGGCTTTTTTCCTTTTGGTGGCTAAAGCATTTCCAGATTCAAGATTCTTCAGCAGGGTTTCAACTTGGGAAAGTCGTATTATGAACTTTACAACAGACAAACCAGATGAAGATGATTATCAGATTGAAAAGGCAAAAATTGCAATTGCATCGGGAAGATTAGGCGGATTAGGGCCAGGAAAAAGTGTTCAGAAAAATTTCTTGCCACAATCATCTTCAGATTTTATATATGCAATTGTAGTAGAAGAATATGGTTTAGTTGGAGGTGTTGCAATATTGGTTCTGTACTTATTATTGCTGTTCCGATTTGTGATCGCTTCGCATAAAGCTAATACATTGTTTGGAAAATTAGTCGTCGTCGGTCTCGGATTTCCGATGATATTTCAGGCTATGATTAATATGGCGGTTGCAGTAGAATTATTGCCGGTAACAGGGCAAACGCTTCCGCTGATAAGTTCTGGAGGTAGTTCGATCTGGATGACTTGTTTCTCTCTTGGAATTATCATTAGCGTAACCAAAAAAGAAGAAGAAATTGCTGAAGAACAAGAAGAAAAAGCAAGAAGAAAAGAAGCGCTTCAGAGATTAATAGATAAAGAATTGGCAGAAGATGATTTGCCAGTTGATGAAAAAGAAGAGATTTACGAAGAAGAAGCTTTGTATTCCATTGAAGATAATTCAAGAAATCCGATGAATGCGGTTTTAAACAAATAAGATTAGAATATAAAAAGTTTTTAAAAAGTTGTAATTTTTAGAAAGATGACAAAGTATAAATTCATACTTAGCGGAGGAGGAACAGGAGGGCATATCTATCCTGCAATTGCGATTGCAAATGAATTAAAATTACAATTTCCTGATGCAGAATTTCTTTTTGTAGGGGCCAAAGATAAAATGGAAATGCAGAAAGTGCCTCAGGCGGGTTATGAAATAAAAGGTCTTTGGATTGCTGGATTACAAAGAAAATTGACTTTACAAAATTTAATGTTTCCGTTAAAATTGGCAAGCAGTTTATTGGAATCAAAAAGAATTGTTAAAAAGTTCAAGCCAAATGTAGTAATTGGAACGGGTGGTTTTGCCAGCGGACCATTATTGCAAGCGGCAGGTTCGGCAGGAATTCCAACAGTGGTTCAAGAGCAGAATTCTTATCCGGGGATAACAAATAAATTGTTGAGCAAAAAAGCCAATGCAATTTGTGTAGCGTATCAAAATTTGGAGCGTTTTTTCCCAAAAGAGAAAATTGTTTTAACTGGAAATCCAGTTCGTCAGGATTTAATTGATATTGAGAGCAAACGTGACGAAGCAATTGCTTTCTATGGTTTAGATCCGAATAAGAAAACATTGCTGGTTTTAGGAGGAAGTTTAGGCGCAAGAAGAATTAATCAGTTAATCGAAAAAGAACTGCAAAATTTTCTTTCTCAAGACGTGCAAGTAATCTGGCAATGCGGGAAGTTATATTTTGAAGAATATAAAAAATACAATCAGCCAAATGTAAAAGTGGTCGATTTTATTGAAAGAATGGATTTTGTTTATGCAGCATCAGATGTCATAATTTCACGTGCAGGCGCTTCGTCGGTGTCAGAATTATGCATTGTCGGAAAACCAGTGATTTTTATTCCGTCGCCTAATGTAGCTGAGGATCACCAAACTAAAAATGCGCAGGCAATTGTAGATGAAAAAGGTGCGATTTTGTTGAAAGAATCTGAGCTTGACAGCCAGTTTAGCATTGTTTTTGAAGCGCTGCTGAAAGATTCTGGAAAACAGAAACAACTAAGTGATAATATTAAAAAACTGGCCAAACCAAGAGCGACACAGGATATTGTTGCAGAAATTGTGAAGTTAATTAAAAAGTAAAATATAGGCGAAGGCTTAAAGCCTATAGCTTAATGCTTAAAGCAAATAAAAATGAATTTAAATCAAATACAAAACGTTTATTTTATTGGTATTGGAGGTATCGGAATGAGTGCCCTGGCTCGTTATTTCAAGTTTATTGGAAAGAATGTTTCAGGCTACGATAAAACGCCTTCTATGCTGACTAATGAATTGATTGAAAGTGGTATAGATATTCATTTTGAAGACAATATTAATTTAATTCCAAGTGATTATTATGTGGAGAATACATTGGTAATTTATACGCCAGCAGTTCCAAAAACACATTCAGAGTGGAATTATTTTATTGAAAGGCATTATGAAGTTAAAAAGCGTGCTGAAGTTCTTGGAATTATAAGTAGAGATACTTTCTGTTTTGCAGTTGCTGGAACGCACGGAAAAACTACTACATCTAGTATTTTGGGGCATATTTTGTTTCAAAGCGGTGCAGATGTAACTGCTTTTATCGGAGGAATTGTAGAGAATTACAATTCTAACTTAATCGGAAGCGGAAAAACGGTAACAGTTGTTGAAGCAGACGAATTTGACAGATCATTTTTGCATTTGCGCCCAGATATTGCTTGTGTGACTTCTATGGATGCGGATCATTTGGATATCTATGGAACTAGCGATGCAATTCAAGCTTCTTTTAGAGAATTTGCTGCCAAAGTAGAAGATAAAAATAATCTTTTTATAACCAAAGAATTGCCTTTAGACGGCGTTCAATGTGCTATAAATGAAGATGCTGTATATAAGGCTTACAACGTTCGTATTGAAGATGGGGCTTATGTTTTTGACGTGCAAACGCCGTCAGAAATCATGAAAGATTTATGTTTCGGACTGCCTGGAAAACACAATTTAATGAATGGATTGATGGCTATTGCGATGGCTAAAACTTTCGGCACCCCGACCGATTCCATTGCAAAAGCCATTGCTTCATTCAACGGAATCAGAAGACGTTTTTCGTATCAGATTAAGAGCGAAAATTTAGTATATATTGATGATTATGCGCATCATCCAACAGAAATAAATGCTGTTCATCATGCAGTTAGAGAATTGTATCCAGGGCGTAAAGTTTTGGCAATTTTCCAGCCGCATTTATTCAGCAGAACGAGAGATTTTGTTGACGGATTTGCAGAAAGCTTATCGCAGTTTGACGAAGTATTTTTGATGGATATTTATCCTGCAAGAGAGCTTCCGATGGAAGGAGTGACTTCTGAATGGCTTTTGGGTAAAATGACCAATACGAACAAGAAAATTGTTGCAAAAGAAGATTTATTAGGTGAAATCAAAGCCAGTGATGCACCTATTATTGTAACAATCGGAGCTGGTGATCTGGGAGAAATGGTTCCTTCAATTAAAAAGATTTTAAATGAAAATATTTAATTGGACAAATATCAGATTAGTACTTATTTTCGGACTGGTTTTGTTTTTATATTCTTTCGCACAACATCGAAATGGTGATCGAAAATTGAAAAAATCGATGGTCGTTTTTGTAGGAGAAAATACGCTTTTTGTGAAGCCAGAAACGGTTAATAAATTGTTGATAGAAAATAAAAGAGACGCTTCCAGTATTAGAAAAGATGAAGTAGATTTGAATAAGATAGAGAAAACCCTCGATACGCAAGACATGATTGAGAAGTCAAATGTTTTTGTAAGTATCGATGGAGTTCTAAAAGCAGTAGTAAAACAGAAGACGCCCATAGCAAGAGTTTATGATGGCGGCGCTTCTTTTTATATTGACTATGAGGGTAATAAAATGCCCTTATCGGACAATTTCACTGCGCGAGTTCCTCTTGTTTCAGGGGCAATAAATGAAAAAAATAACGAAGATTTAGCAGCTTTATTTCGCACAATTTATGACGATGCGTTTTTGAAAAAAAACATCATTGCTATAGAGATTATGCCGAATGGAAGCTTAAAAATGTTTAATCGTAACTATGATTACTTCATAGATTTTGGAAGAACGATGAATGTTGATAAAAAATTTAGAAACTATAAAGCCTTCTTTCAAAAAGCAGTTTTAGATAGTTCGTTATACAAATACAAAAAAATTGACCTTAGGTTTACGGAACAAGTAGTTTGCACTAAATAATAGAAAATGGAAAAAGATAACATTGCAGTAGGTCTAGATATTGGAACAACCAAAATCGTTGCCATGATTGGCAAAAAAAATGAATATGGTAAGTTGGAGATTTTGGGCATTGGCAAATCCAAAAGTTTGGGTGTTGCCAGAGGAGTAGTAAACAACATTACGCAGACTATTCAGTCTATACAGCAGGCTATAGTTGAAGCAGAAAATAATTCAGGATACAAAATCAAAGATGTGGTTGTGGGTATTGCCGGACAGCACATCAGAAGTATTCAGCATACAGATTACATCAGCAGAAATAATCCTGAAGAAGTAATTGGCGAAAAAGATATTCAGCTCCTAATCGATCAGGTAAACAAACTGGCGATGTTACCGGGAGAAGAAATAATTCACGTTTTACCGCAAGAATTTAAAATCGATGGGCAATCTGAAATTAAAGAGCCAATCGGAATGTACGGCGGAAGATTAGAATCAAGTTTTCACGTTGTAGTTGGTCAGGCATCTTCAATCAGAAACGTTGGAAGATGTATCCAGAGTTCAGGAATTGAATTGTCTGGATTGACATTAGAGCCATTAGCTTCGGCTGATGCTGTTTTAAGTCAGGAAGAAAAAGAAGCTGGTGTTGCGCTTATCGATATCGGGGGCGGAACAACAGATTTAGCTATTTTCAAAGATGGCATCATTCGTCATACTGCAGTAATTCCTTTTGGAGGAAATGTAATTACAGATGATATCAAAGAAGGATGTTCAATTATTGAAAAACAAGCCGAGCTTTTAAAAATAAAATTCGGATCTGCTTGGCCGGGAGAAAATAAAGACAACGAGATCGTTTCTATCCCAGGTTTAAGAGGAAGAGAGCCAAAAGAGATTTCGCTTAAAAACTTATCTAAAATTATCCATGCAAGAGTTGTGGAAATAGTAGAACAGGTTTTTGCAGAAATTAAAGCTTATGGACACGAAGATCCCCGTAAAAAGCTAATTGCAGGAATTGTTTTAACAGGTGGTGGTGCACAATTAAAGCACATTAAACAGCTGGTAGAATACATTACAGGAATGGATACTAGAATTGGTTATCCGAATGAGCATTTGGCAGGAAACTCTAGTGAAGAAATCTCTAGCCCGCTATTTGCAACTGCAGTAGGATTAGTAATGAACAGTATCGAAAACAGTTCGCAAAGTGCTGTTAGAATGGAAATGGTTCAAGAACAACCAAAAATTGTTTACAGAACGGCTCCGCCAGTACAGCGATACGAAGTTGAAGAAAACTACGTTGAGAAAGTAGAAACCATTGAAGAACCTAGAGAAACCGTAAGTCAAAAGGTGCCTAAAAATGAATCTACTGAAACCAAAATAAGAAGATCATTTTTTGATCGATATGTCGACAAAATCAAAGAATTTTTAGACAACGCAGAATAATAAAAAGAGAAGGATTATTTCTTGCCCCAAGTCAAGAAGTAAAAAATGTACTTAATAAGAATTTCAAAAAACCAAAAAGATGATGAGCAACTCAGAATTTGGAAGTATTTCATTTGATTTACCAAAAAATCAATCAAATGTAATCAAAGTAATAGGTGTAGGTGGGGGCGGAAGTAACGCAATTAACCACATGTTCAAACAAGGTATTAAAGGCGTAGATTTTATCGTTTGTAATACCGATTCGCAAGCGCTTCAAAATAGTTCAGTACCAAATAAGATTCAGTTAGGAGTTAATTTGACTGAAGGATTAGGAGCAGGAGCAAACCCAGACGTTGGACAGCAGTCGGCTATCGAAAGTATTTCGGATATTGAGAAAATGTTGGATAAAAATACTAAGATGGTATTTATCACTGCTGGTATGGGTGGAGGAACTGGAACTGGTGCAGCTCCGGTAATTGCTCAATTAGCAAAAGAAAGAGAAATATTGACAGTTGGTATCGTGACCATTCCGTTTCAATTTGAAGGGAAAGTGCGTCAGGAGCAAGCAATTATTGGAATTGAGAAATTGCGTAAGCAAGTCGATTCTTTAATTGTAATCAACAACAACAAATTAAGAGAAGTATACGGAAATCTTGGTTTTAAAGCAGGATTTTCTAAAGCGGATGAAGTTTTGGCAACAGCCTCTAGAGGTATTGCCGAAGTAATTACGCACCACTACACTCAAAATATCGATTTACGTGACGCAAAAACTGTTTTAGCAAACAGCGGTACTGCGATCATGGGATCTTCTGTGGCTGAAGGCGACAACAGAGCGAAAGATGCTATTGTTTCAGCATTAGATTCTCCGTTGTTAAATGACAATAAAATTACGGGTGCCAAAAACGTATTGTTGCTTATCGTTTCTGGAACTAATGAGATTACTCTTGACGAAATTGGAGAAATCAACGATCACATTCAAGCTGAAGCGGGTTACAATGCAAATATTATCATGGGAGTTGGTGAAGACGAAACTCTTGGTGAAGCCATTGCTGTAACTATTATCGCTACAGGATTTGATGTAGAACAACAAAATGAAATTGTAAATACAGAACCAAAGAAAATCATTCATACGTTAGAAGATGAGCAGAGAAGCGTTCATAATTTAACGAATAAACCACTTGCTTCTTTCGACTTAACTGTTGATACACCGACAGCAAAAGTAGAAGATAAAGTTGTTTTTGATTTGATGGATGATGACGAAACTTTTACTCCAACTGCACAAGCTGTTGCTCCAGCAATCAATCAGGAAGAGTTAGTGGTGATGTCTGAGTTTATTAAGAATCTAGATGTTACTTTCGAAATCGTTTCGCCAATTACAGATATCGATTTTACAATTTCATCTCCTGAAGCACCAGCTGTTCAGCAAGTACAACAACAGCCAGTGCAGCAGCAAAGAGTTTTTGAAAGAGAAGAACAAACAACATTCTCGTTTGATCTTCCTTTGTTTAAGCAAGAGCCTGCAAAAAGAGAGCCAGTTGTTGAAGATAATAGAGTTCTGTTTGAATTGACAAATGAAACTCGTGATATTAAAGTAAACGATCCAGTACAATTTGTTCCTGTAACTGAAGTTTCAGATAACGGAATCATTAAATATTCTCTAGAAGAATATATGGAAGTTGAAAACGATTTATTGGCTTCTAAACCAGTTGAAAAAGTAGTTGAGCCTACAATTCCAGAGGAATTAAACATCACGTTGAAAGCAAGACCTGATTTTGCAAGTCAACCTGATATTTCAACAACTTCTGAAGTTTCTCCTTTAGAATTGACTATTGAAGAAACATTGCGTTTAAGAGCAGAAGAAAGAAGAAAGAAGCTAAAAGAATTTAACTATAAATTCCATAACAATGTTTCTAGAATTGATGAGTTGGAAAAAGAGCCTGCTTACAAAAGATTAGGGATAGATTTGTCTAATTCTCAGTCTAATAATACAAATTCTAGAATCTCTGTTGGAACAGACAGTAATAATGATTTACAATTACGTTCAAACAATTCATTTTTGCACGATAACGTAGATTAATTTTTAGAATCATAATATAGGGTAACCCGAAAATTGGATTTAATTTTCGGGTTATTTTTTTTATCTTCGCACAGAATTTCAAAATTTGACTTTCTAAATAGGTTTTTAAAGTGAATCTTATTTTCACCCTGAGCGAAGTCAAAGGGTCAAATTAATACATCAATTAATAAGCGTTAGCTTATTCTAATAAAATATAAACATGAGTTTACAAACACTAATCATGGACGAAATCAAAAACGCCATGAAAGCAAAAGATACAGTAGCTTTAGAAGCTTTAAGAGCTGTTAAATCTGAATTATTATTGGCTTCAACAGCTTCAGGATCTAAAGAAGATTTATCTGAAGATGATGAGATTAAATTACTTCAAAGATTGGTTAAAACTCGTAAAGAAAGCGCAAGAATCTTTACAGAGCAAAACCGTCCAGATTTAGCTGAACCAGAATTGGCTCAAGTTGCTGTAATCGAGAAGTTTTTACCAGCTCAATTAAGTGAAGAAGAAGTAGAAGCTGTAGTAGCAAAAATCATTGCTGAAACAGGCGCTTCTGGAATTGCTTCAATGGGTAAAGTAATGGGATTAGCATCTGCTCAATTAGGTGGAACTGCTGAAGGAAAAACCATTTCTACAATTGTAAAGAAATTACTTTCGTAAATATAATTTTATTAGATTTTAGACTGTAGATTTTAGATTTCAATCACCAATCTATAATCTAAAATCATAAATAAAACTGACCTCGTAGTTCAACTGGATAGAATATCAGATTTCGGCTCTGAGGGTTGGGGGTTCGAACCCCTCCGGGGTCACTATAAAAAAATGAAAGCCTGCAAAGTGTATATTTTGCAGGCTTTTTTATGGTTCGAAAATTTAGATGATCTTTTCTCTAGTTTTGAAAATGCCTATATTTAAAGGGAATTTTGGTTCGAAGCCCATCATGGATTTATTTTTTACATTAATTATACGGATAATATAATTTTTAAATTCGTCTCCAGCTTATTTCAAGTTCAAAATCATGATTAACGTTATAATAGTTGTTTTGGTGTGTAGTTATGTAGTTCTTTCTTTTAATATTTTGTCGAAATCTGTCCCCACTTTATCAATCAGCCCCGAAAAATGGCAAAAATAAAGTTCGCCGTTTTTATCATTTTCTTTTATGGCAATTATACCATCTTCAAATTCCGCTAAATGAAAATAATCTCCATCATCCAATCCTGTTCTCTGTATTTCAGAGATTCCTGAAATTCGAAATTCCTGAAATTCTAAGCCCTCGGTTTGCTCAATGATTTGTATGTAACCATGTGGAAGGAATGAGTCAATTTTCCGTTTAAATATCTCAATTTGCTGTGGAATTAACGGATTATACGCAGTTTTAATTGGTTTCACTTTTGCAATCTCTCCAATCACGCCATCAAAATTTGGAATCGTCTTGAATTCTGTTTTTTCGATACTAATTACAACTTTCTCATTTGGATCATTGTTAATCTTTTTACTAATTACTTCAATATCGTCTGTTTTTTGAATTCGCTTGGGATTGGGTCTTATTTTCCATCCCCAAATCCTACCCTCATAACTATCAAATTCAATACTGTATTTTTCTTCGCTTACTTTAAATCTAATAGTTGCAATTTTACTATCATCTTGTCTTGAGTATTTTAAGTCAGGCGACATTTTTTTATCTCCATATAGTTCTATTGACATACTCTTCTCCCAGTACTGCCTCCATTTACGCTTATTTTCGAAGTATTCAATTTGCTTCTTGATTTTTTCAGCTAAATCAGGATCAAACATAGATGTAAAAATATCCAAAAGTTTTTTTTCGAGTTTCGTATAACCTTTTTTATTAAATTTTGGTCTGCGGATTTGAATTAAAATAAATGCTAAGCCAAAATGCAAAATTATTAATCCTGTAATTATACTTAATAATATTATGAGTATTCCCATTGTTGAGTGTTTAGGTTATTTACTGTGCACTCCAAGCACTACAGAGGTTTTGAACTAAATTAAGCCAATTCTTGAAATTTTTCAAATCATTCAAATCCAAAACTAATTTCTATCAATATTGATAATCATGTTGTTAGATTCGGTATTAACGTTAACTTTTTTGTTTTTCATAGGTATTCAATATGTTTTGCATTATATTGTAAAATCCCTCCTTATTAAAATCCTTTGGCTTTCTTTTTAAGTCGTCATAATCGTTTATACCTTCGAGTATTTTTGCTTTCAATAATCGATATTGTTGCTGTTCATCAAGTTTTTTTATTTCCGAATAATCAAAGTGTTTTACTACAAGATAGTTTTTGTATTTGGTTCCGTATCTTTTATAGTTCTCTGTTTGTTTCAAAAATGTTGCAAAGCCACCATTGAAGTCATAAAGTTCAAATCCAAAGTCTATGGTAGTAACAGATTTACCGAATGTTCTGCCAGCAATCTCATTATTTATAAAATCCTGAACTTCATTAAGGTCAAAATGGATTTTGCTTTTATCTACTTCTGCTGTTTCTGTCCTTAAGAAATGAAAGCGGGTAGTGTCAAAAAATTTGATGATAGCACGATCAGTTTCAGTCTGGTCTAATAACAAAGATTGTTTTTTTAAATATTGTTTATAGTCCGTATACAAATTGTTTACATTAAAATCTTTTGGCAAAGGAACTTTCTGTTCTAAATATTTCACTAGAATTAAAGACGCATTAAGAACTAACTTCAATTTTTCATCATCGCTTACTTTGTCAAAAAGTTGTTTGTCAATATGGGCAGACAAGTGAGCGCAAGCCGAATAAAGACTATCAGTTTGTCGTCCAAAATTTATATTTGGTTCAACATAAATATCAAAACGAAAAAGATTAATACCTAAACCATAGTTTTTATCGGAAATAAAATCAAGAAAGACATTTATAGCTTTTTGTTGAATTGCCTCAAATTCTTTTTCAAAAATATGCTGGTTGATTAAAAACCAACATTCATATTTCTTTGTATTGTCATTTTTCATTTTAGAGCCTAGGTTCTGTTTATACTGTTCGTTATAAAGTTGAAATTAATTTGTATGTACATCTGATATATCTTATATAAAGTAGTTATATCTGACAAATAACAATAGATTTTATTTTCAAAAATAGGATTTTTATTTCGTAAACGATCAAAATGGAATTAGACATAATTTAAAATCTCCAAGTCTTTCAATAAAAGGTTCGAATTCTGTACCGTCGAGGTCACTATAAAATTTAAAAAAGCCTGAGAATTTAAGTTCTCAGGCTTTTTTATGGGGCAAAAATTTTTAATGTTTTCGTCTAGTTATTAATTTGACTATTTCTTAAAGTATAAGTTACCAGATTTTTTATATTCTCATGGGTATTATTATATTTTTTATTCTCCAATTCAAAGTTCATTTTTTTTAATATTGATACAGAATTGATATTGTCAGAAGACGGAAAAGCAGTTATTATTTTTGCTTTTATTTTTTCAAACGCATATTCTATTACTTTTTTGATTGCTTCAGTCATTATTCCTTTACCTTGAAATTCACTCAACATTTCATATCCTATTTCTACAATTTCATTTTCAACATCAAAATTCCATAAACAAACTGAACCAATTAGATCGTTATTTCCTTTTTCCGTTATAACCCAATAAATGCATTCATTTTTCGCAATTAAATTTTGCATTTTAATTATGTATTCTTCGGCATTTTTTATGCTTGACGAATTGTCTCTTCCAACAAACGCATTTACAATTGCATCAGAATGTAATTTATGAATTAAAGCAACATCAGTGTTTTCAATATTTCTTAATACTAATCTTTCGGTAATCAGTTTAGGGAAATCTTTAAAATTCAATTCCATTCTGTGTTTTTTTGATTAATTTTTTACAGACTTATTTGGCAATCTATTTCATAAGGTTCTTGAGGAAAACCATATAGAATGATCTTCTGGTTGTCTACATATTTTATTGGGAGTAGATTGTCTAAAGCGGCATTTTCATAAAACGAAACAAACAATGTATCATTTAACTTTTCTATTAGAATTTTCCGTCCCTCTCTATTCAGTCGCTTATTTATTTCTTGTATGTATAGAGGATCTAAATCTTCATTAAAACGTACAATTGTCTTTTCTCCGTTCCAATTAATCTCGAATTTCAAATTTTGAATTTCATTTTCTGTTAATTCTGTTTCGGTCGGATGTAGTTTTTGATAATCATTTTCGAAAATACAATTTTCTGTAATTGATTCTTCATTACTTAAGGAGTAATATATTTTTCCTTTTTCAAAAAAACGAATCCTATTTGGGTTTATTAACTGATGTTTTGTTTCGGCTAAATTTTTACTTCTATTTTCATCTTTTATTTTTAATAGAGAATCTTCGTTGCTTTTTTCAATAATAAAATAATTAATGTCATTATTGTTAAATTGAATGACAGAGGGGGGGTCGTAACAATCTGGCGATTTGATATATAACCAATTCTCTTTCATAAACTTTTCGAGGTTTATTATTAATTATATTTTATTTTTTTTTAAAATTTTAATGATATAATAAACTGAAAATAAAAAGGCAATGCCATAAATAACAGCCATTGCCGGATTCTCAAACTTTAAATTTTTAAAATCAAATTGCTTGTATAAGGTTACGCCTAAAATGATGGCTACTATCCAAAAAACAAATGTTATAGGTTGGTTTTTATTTTCCATATTTAGATTGTTGGTTGTTAAATATCTTAGTTATAGTTTATCCTGTTCAGCTCTTAGTAAATCAAAAACGTTTTCGCTTTTAAAGTTCTCCATAAACAAGTTAATTAGAGGAACTGTTGGACTTTTTGGATATTTTTTCATGAATCGGTTAAATTCTTGAATGTTTTCTGGGTAAATATATTTTTCATCTGTTGCTCTTTAGGCTGTTGGCGTATTGTTTTGACCAACTAAATAATCCATTTGGTAATTTTTGTATTCTTCTTTTACAGATGCAATCAATTTTGAATTAGGATATTTGGTCATGAAATTTTCCCAAGAAATTACTCTCTCGCCTAGATCTTTAAAAGAGATTACAAGTCCAGCGTCTGCAGAATAAAGCGTTTTGTTTTCTTCACTTTTCAGATACAAATAATCTTTGTAATCGCTTGTTACATAATCTTTGAAGATTTTATAATAGAAATCAGGTAGCGTCTCAATTTCAACATACCCTTCTCCAATTTCAAAATACTCTAACTGATGTCTTGAAAGTTTTTCGCCTAAAAGTTTCACTTCTCTTTTAGCTTTTTCCTCTTCATTGTAGAATTTATCTAATACACCTGATTCTTTTTCTTCGATCTGTCCCAGCAAAATATTATTTTCTTCATAATATTTCTCATACAATGCATTAGCAGCTTCTTTATTGGGAATCGATTTTAATTTAAGGATAACTTCATTTTTATTTTTAGAAAATTGTTCGAATAATCCCAAATCCGATTTTACTGTTTGCGATGAGTTTTCAACTTTGGCACTGTCTTTCTTTATTTCTTGTTTGCCAGAAATGTTTTTGTTGTCTGTTTGTTTGCAAGCTGAAAGTAAAATTCCAGAAACAATCAATACGAAGATTTTTCTCATTTTATAGATTAGGTTTATTATGCTAATATAAAAATATTTTAAGTATATTTTAATCATAAAAAAAGGACAAAAGATATCTTTGTCCTTTTAGTTAGTTTTTAATTAGCTAAAGCTCGATTTTATTTTAACTGTTCATCGATAATTGCTCCAAGATCAGTATTAGAGTTGTCATAAGCAAGAATATTACCGGTTTTATCAATTACAATACGTGTTGGTATCGCTTGTATTTTGTAATTGGTAACAACCTCTGTTTTTGAATCGAAAACGACGTTGAAGTCGAATTTTTTCTCAGTTATATACGAAGTAACTTTTTTAAGTACGTCGTCCTCTTTACCATTTTCCCAAGTATTTACAAACAAGAAAGCAACATCTTTATCTTTGTATTTAGTCACTAAATGTTGCATTTTTGGAAAAGAAGCTTTGCATGGCCCGCACCAAGTTGCCCAGAAATCAAGAACAACTACTTTTCCTTTATAATCTGAAAGTTTTGTGTCTTTTCCTTCTAGATTTTTCAAGGTAAAATCAGTGGCATTTTTAGTTCCAAATTTTTCAAGAAGATCTTTGTTTTTGTTTTCCTGTGCTAATAATTCTGTTTTTTGCTGAATAGCATCATATTCAGCCATAGGTAGTTTCTTCTCAATGTAAATTTCTTTTAGTTTAGCAAGAAATGCCGGTGATGTGTTGCCTTTACCAATTTCATCTTCAATATAAGCTTTTACTTCGTCTTTACTTTTTACTTTGCCCAGCATTGCTAAATAGCGTTCTTTTCCTCCAGCGTCCAACCCGTTAAGCGCTTTGACTCCGCTTTGGTATTTAAAAGCTTCCTCATATTTGCCTTGTTTATAAAGCAGAAGTGCATAAGTATCAGCAAACATGTTAAATTTATCATTATAATCAGGAGTAAAGCATTCTTTTCGTTTTGCTTCGAGAATGTCTAAAGATCGTTTAGAAACTTTTGTAGCAAAATCAATATCTTTTACAGGCATTGTTAAATCACCACCAGATTGGCCCCAAGCAAAATTATTATAGGAGTCTGCCGGTGTGTTTATATAGGGTTCTATTTCTATCGCTTTTTTTAAATCTCCTTTATTTAGATATATCGTTAATAAATTTGAATAAAAATAGTTTAGAGACCTCTTAGAATTATCGTTAGGATATTTTGTCTTAAAAGTATTAAGACTTTTTAAAATAGAAGCTTCGGTTTTATCAGGCTGATCATAGAAATTTCGAATAAAATCCATTTTATCAATTCTATTTGCAGGATACTTTTCTGAAATTTCCTTTCTCAATTTTGTTGCTTTATCTTGAGTGTCATTATTTGAACTATAGATATAATAAGCTGTAGTCAAATATTCTTCACTATTTCGTTTTACACATTTATCAGCAAAATCTAGAAGATCTTTTGTTCCTTGTTCTCTGTTGAGAGACTTTTTAGTGTATAAATATTCTAAAGAAACGATATCATCTCTTAATTTCGGATATTTTGCAAATATGACATCATATTCAGTAATTAAATCTTCTCTTTTTGGATCTGATTTTAATCTAAAAAAGTAGCCTCCATTACTTCTGACATAAATTTCGTCTATCAGACTTTTTCCTAATTCAATATCATTTTGTGTCTTTAAAAGAACAGAATAACCTTTTTCATTATTGCTATCTGCAATTTTTTGTGAATCGTTTATTGTTACTAGGATCACTCTAACAGAATCAGGAACTTTTGCTGTAAATTCATAACGTTTTCCACTTTTTTTCAGCGGACTTACGTCAGAAGAAAAATCATTAGGGGTAATATAGAGAAAATTTGCTTTAGCATTATCTTCTATTGCAAGACCTTGAGGAGGTTCATAAACATAAGTATTAGGTTTACCCATGTTGAATTTTGCATTTTTTAAATAGATCTTTCCAGATTGAGCAAAAGCAATATTAATAACTGAAAACAGCAGTAAAATAATGGTTTTTTTCATTTGTTTTTGGTTTTTTGATTGATATTTTCTTAATTGATTAACGAAGCATAAATGTAGAAATTATATCGTCTGTTGTTTTTTTATTAAGAAAATATTAGCAAAAATCTATGGAGTTATTTTGCTGATTATATACTGTCTGTATACTTTTTAATAGCTGTTTATTTTTTTATACCAATTGCAGATCTATAAAATTCATATCCATTTTCAGAACGGCTTGGCAGAAACTTTTCACGATATTCATTAGCTCCTAAATCTTCTAAAAGTGCAATATCAAACTGATTTAAATAATTTGGTAGTTCTTCGGGAAGAAAACCAAATGTCCAATGTTCTTCAAGGTTTTCTAAATCTTCCAGAAGTTTTTTGCCACCTAAAAAAGATTCTGGATTTAAGATTATATTTTTATGTACATACGTAAAAATAATATGACTGTTAGCAGCAAATTTAGCGATATATGAAAAGGTATTTTTTACAGCATCTTCGGTAAGATAATTTGTTACACCTTCCCAAATAATTGTAGTTGGTTTAGAAAAATCCAGATTGTTTTCTAATGCTAATTGATCTAAATTTTGTTTGTTAAAATCAATTTGAAGAAAACGGATGTTCTGAGGAATTTGCCCTATTCTATTTTTATAAACTTCGGCTTTAAACTTCGAAGTATTAGGATGATCAATTTCTATTACAGGAATATCTTTTAGAAAATCAAGGCGTACCGCTCTCGTGTCGAAACCAGCACCTAAAATTATAACTTGTTTTACGCCATTTGAAATAGCATTTTCAAGTAAATCATCAATATATTTTGTTCTGGCAATTCCAGAAGACAAAGCTCCAGGAATTTTTTTCTGTATAGTATTATTAATATATTTTCTGATAATTGGATATTTGTATAAACGAACGGCCAATCTCAATTTTGAATCTATGAAATGAATGGCATAAGGATCTGAAAACAACCTTTTTTTACATTGTGTTTCCAATGCTCGAAAGAACGCCATGTATTGTGCCGTTCTGCTTGTTTTTTCCGCTTTCATTTTAATTCTATTTTCTCGAAAACAAATTTTCTACAACCCAAGCTGGTCCAATTAATAAAAACTGTAGATCTTTTAAGAAGGAAGGTTTTTTACCTTCAATATTATGTCCATAAAATTGTCCAATCCAAGCCAATACAAAAACGCCAATAGAGAATGCCCACAACGGAACAAACTGACCGATGTAATAATTTACAACTAAACAAAGAATAGAAAAAACAGCAATTTTAACCGCCATTGCAAGAGATAATCTGATATAAAATAGCAGAACAAAAAGGAGTACAACAAAAGCCCAATTTTCGATAATTGGAGCGTTTAGTTTTAATGTATTTGAGATTGTCGAGCTCGGAATACTCATAAATAATCCAACTATTGAAAAGAAAATAGCAGGCACACAAACATAATGTATTGTCTTGTTTTTTGGGTTTTTATGACTTACGGCATATTCTGCAAACCATTGATCTAATGTTCTCATTTGGGCGGTTTTATAGTTAGTAGCGTAAATCTAATAAATTTTCTTTTAGCTTTTACCGCGCTTTGTTTTCATTATTTTATCTGCAATCGAAATGGCTTTTTTTATGAAATTGTATGTCTTGTCCTGAAATAGCGGTATACAAAGGCATAATTATGGAAAAAGAGATAAATCCATGTTATTTAAATTTTGGTAAGATACTTATTATAATTATAAGCTAACTCCTGCTCAAATGAATTGACAAAACAAAGAATAGATAAGAATTTTAAAGAAAAACACCTGCAAAAAAAGCTCTTGCAGGTGTTTAATTAAATATATCTGTCTAATAATCCGTATCGATTATTAAGGACTAATCAATAGATCGGAGTATTGATAGATTTTAGAGAAGCTATTATTTTAAATAGGTGATTCTTATTAGATCATCTGTCATTAATGCATATGAAGCATTATTAGCAGGAGTATACGTCACAGTATTACCATTTAAAGAAATCGCCGCTGTAGAAATGCAAACACCATTTATATGGAATAATAATTTGGCAGTCGAAGTTGGTGTTTTGCTTAATGTAAAAGTATCCGTTCCATCTGTTGTCACATTAAATTCATCAATTACTATTTCTGATGTAATAGTTTGAATAGTTGCAGGATCTGTCCAAGTTACATTACCTGTTGCATCAGAAACGGCAATTTTACCAGCTCCAGCTCCAGTTGTAATTTGAGCAGTTGCTGTAGTTGTTTTTGCTGTAGCAGTAATATTCGCTGCATTATCAATATTCTTGCCACTCATTGCTAAATCTTGTGTAGCAGTATGATTACCTAGATTGTCACCTGCTACACTGATAGTTGCAGGATCTGTCCAAGTTACATTACCTGTTGCATCAGACACAGCAATTTTACCAGCTCCAGCACCAGTTGTAATTTGAGCAGTTGCTGTAGTTGTTTTTGCTGTAGCTGTAATATTTGCTGCGTTATTAATATTGTTACCTTCCATTGCTAAATCTTGTGTAGCAGTATGATTACCAAGGTTGTCTCCTGCTACGCTAATAGATGAAGGATCTGTCCAAGTTACATTACCTGCTGCATCAGAAACAGCGATTCTACCAGCTCCAGCACCAGTTGTAATTTGAGCAGTTGCTGTAGTTGTTTTTGCTGTAGCTGTAATATTTTCTGCATTATTAATATTCTTGCCGCTCATTTCTAAATCTTGTGTAGCAGTATGATTACCTAGATTGTCACCTGCTACACTGATAGTTGCAGGATCTGTCCAAGTTACATTACCTGTTGCATCAGACACAGCAATTTTACCAGCTCCAGCACCAGTTGTAATTTGAGCAGTTGCTGTAGTTGTTTTTGCTGTAGCTGTAATATTTGCTGCGTTATTAATATTGTTACCTTCCATTGCTAAATCTTGTGTAGCAGTATGATTGCCAAGATTGTCACCAAAAGTAGATCTATCTACTAATTTTAAAACGCCAGTTGTTGGATCAGCTACTAAAATCTTGTCTGTAGATGCTCCTGCTTGCAATCCTAGTAAAGCTAGAGTAGCAGACGGAGTGGCTTGTATGGTAGTATTTTGTATTAAAGTACCGCCAAGCTGTATGTAGCCTCCTGTGGCCGTTAAACCATTGTTTGAATAGGGGCTTATAGTAACTTTTTCACCATATTGAGTCACTACAGTTTTTGTTTGTGCCATCATAAATGCACTCTGGATCAATAAGAGCACCAAGGTAATTTTTTTCATTTTAAGTTGTTTTAAAAGATTTGTTATACTTTAATCTGAGTTGTTTATGAGTTGATTGAATTTTCTCATAAAATCAAGCTAAATTAGTTGCGTTATAATCAGATTTTAGCCTTAAAAAGTTTTAGTTGTAATAAAATAAGACAAATGCTTGTTTCGTTTTTTAATAAAAAGAAGAGTTGTCTTGGTTTTAAAGGTTTTCCAGAGATACAAAATAGATTTTAACAGAATAAATTCAATAGGTTAATGGCTTAATTTCCACAATTACATAGGCAAATAGTAATGACATAATTATCTGTCAACGCAAAAGAATAGTTAAATGTGTAGGGCAGTATAGAAATTCTGCTATTGTTTCTATGAACTCAAAAGTAAGTGTGTATTGGAAAATTGGAATCAAATAAGTGGAAATCGTTTATAATGAGATATGAATTTCCAAGTGAAAATACTGCAATTGATGCAAACTGAAGATCTTTAAAGAAAGTGGTTTTGGTTGAATAGAATTTGTGATCAAGCTCCGTGAGATACTTTAGAACAAATCAAACAAAAGAAATAAATTGTGTGCAATCAAATGGAAGGTGTTGTTCTTTTTTCTAATCTTGATGACTTACAGAAAATTTCTTTTAGCTTTTGCCGTGCTGTATTTTCATTATTTCATCTACAATCGAAATGACTTTTTCTAATGTAATTCCGTTTTCTTGATCTAAAGTTAGAGGATGATTTTCTTCAATCATTTTTATTTCTGGAATTAACCCTAAGCTTTGCTCAATAGCAATTGTTTTTAGAGATAAAGTTTCGCCATAAGTTGGGATATTAGTCTGCATCCAGCCAAAATATGGTTCTTGGCTAATTCTATTGGGATCTTCCCACAAATCCATTCGAAGACAGAAATTATCTTCGCTTATCGTGGTCCAGACATTAAAAACCAAATCTTCGTGGTAATCAATTATCGGAATTGTCAATCTTCCTCTGTGAAAAAAGTGCTCTTCATCGACATAACACCAGCTTCCTCCGTATTCAATTCTTTGTTCTCTTTCTTCTGGCGTAATGGTAAAATAATAAGCAGGAAATTCATTTCCAAAACACAAAGGCATTTGGTCAAAAACTTCTCCGCAACAAGAACATTTGTAAGTATTCATTTTTCTTAAGATTTGGCTTTCTGATTATATTTAAAAACATTATCCCACAAGTCGTCAATTGCAATAAGCGCTTCATTAAGTGGAATCACATTCCATTTTCCGTTAGTTTCTATTCCCAGACCAATGCTTTTTAATTTCAATAAAGCATCATTCACATCAAAATCCAAATCGGTATTTAGTTTGGTTTTAAACCAAGATTCAATTTGATTGTCCAGTTCTTCGGCTGTTAATGAATCTTCACTTTCGTGTAAAAAAGTATAAGCCAAAATGGTCTCTTTTAAAGCTTCTTCTTCAGAAGAATTTAGAAGAGAGTAGAAGGCGCCACTATTGTTTCCAAGATTCTTAAAATACAAACTGTCTGAAAGTGTTTTAGAATATCTGATTTTCTTATTTATGAAGTTATTGTATTGACGAAAGCAATATGCTCCTAAAATTCCAAGTGCAATTAAACCCTGATTTAAAGAAGTTTTGCTGTTAAGCAAATCGATTGTTTCACCTGTTTGATAAGCTTCATACATATTGATCAGGGCCGGAATCACCTTGGCACTTAATAACGAAAGTCCGCCAAAAACACCCGGTACCCAAAGCAGCAATTTATCCTTAAGAGACATTTTAGGAATAGCATTTGGGAAAATGGTTTCGAGATCGTTTTTAGGTACACGTTTGAATATTTTTAAGGCAATTGAACCTGGATCGATTGGCATTTTACCTAATTTGACTTTCTTTTCTTTTAGGTAATCTGCTTCGCTATAATTGAGGTAAATTAAGACACGGTCATAATATTCAATTTCAACTTCTTTGGTCCAAAAAAAATATTTTTTGACCTTTTCTTTTGCTTTATGATGCCCGCGTGCATAAAGTTCAAAATCTTTAAAAGCATTAAAGTCGATAGAAAGATTCAGTCCAATTAAATCAGATTCGTTGAAAGCATCGTTTAAAGCTTTTTGATTAATTCTGTAGTAATTACCACGTTCAAGGACTTTCAGTAGTGTTTCTTTAAAAACTGGAAAATCGCTTTTATTGATAAACTGTTCTCGTTCTTTCTCACTTAAATCAGGATCATAAAGTGCATAGTTTTGCTTTAGATTTCGGTTTAAGTTAAAAGATTCGTAATGATAATAGTGTTCGATTATTTCGAAAAGTTTCTTAAAACCATCTACTTTTTTAGGGTCATTAGCAAAAGCGGTAATTTGCTGTTCGAGTAAAAATTCTTTATTAAACGGAATATAATGTTCTCGTGTCATATCGATTTCTGGGCTTTTAATTTCGTGGCGTTTACAGAAATGCAAAAATACTGCTTTTTTTCGAGGAGCAAAGGTGCAGAGTAGCAAAGTAGCAAAGGTTGGATTTTTTAAAAATAAAATAGTTGAAAATAAAAAAGGAAGCTAAATGCTTCCTTTCAATTACTATTTAAGTTTTTGCTCTAATTTTAGCAAACGATTTTCAAGATCTAAAATTCTCTCTTCTTTCTCTTCCAACTGTTTTTTCAGCTCTTGCACTGATTTTACTAATGGCACGACAAAATCTGAATAACGCAAACTATAAAAATCAGTATCACTTTGTGGTTTTACAATTCCGCTGAATTTATAACCAATACTATTTGCCGCACTTTCTACTTCCTGAGCAATAAAACCAGATTGTAATTCTGTGGTTCCTGTTTTCATGTTATAAAGCACAGGACGTAATTTATTTATAAAATCTAAACCGTATGTACTGCTAACGATATTCTTTTTTAAACGAGAATCAGAATAATTTGACCAAGGTGCATAACCGCCGATTTCAGTTATCTGGCTATTACCAATCGTTACTGTATTTGAGCCTTTTCCTCTTGCATTATACCCAATAACAATTTCATTTTTTGATCCATTGAGTAAAGCTCGTGATTCTGCTCCAATAAACATGCTTTCGGTACTATTATCTAGAAGATTAGTTGCTGCGTTATCTCCAAAATATCTTCCACTACCAAAGCCTAAAGCAATATTATTATTTCCTGTTAAAAGTGAGCCAAAAACAGCTTCTCCTACAGCAACATTTCTATTGGCAGAGTTACTTAATGGTAATGCACTAACTCCTACAGCAGTATTTTTTTCCCCTACGGTATTACGCGCAAGTGCTCCTGCGCCTAAGGCAGTATTATTGCTCCCAGTTGTATTATTTAATAAGGCAGTTCTTCCAAAGGCTGAGTTTTGATCACCAGTAGTATTATATGTTAGGCTACTAGATCCAAAAGAGATGTTTGATGATGTTAATCTTCCAATTACATAGCCTTGTCGCTTAAAAACTAAGTCCTGATCGTCAGTTGTTCCAATAAAATTTGTTCCTGCAATTGTTCCTGTGTTTCCATTAGTATTCCACCAATTACCATTAGATATTTTCCTTAAAACGCCGTTAGCATCTGTAGTTAACAATTGATCTGTTAAAGTTCCGTTTTGTAAACCTCCAATGGCTAAGGGATTTTCAGAAGTTGTTTTTATTAAAGTAGGCTTTGTTAAATCTCCGCCCAATTGTACATTTCCGTCAGTTCTGGTTAAACCATTGTCAACAGTAGTGACTGGATTTGTGTAAACTTTTACTTTTTTCCCGTTTGGGGTTACCACTTTTTCAGTTTCTGTCTGTGCCATCACGAATCCGCTTTGAATTAATGTCAGCATAAGTATAATTTTTCTCATTCTCTTTTTTTACTTTTTACTTGTTTTTATCCATTTATCAGATTTTCTCGAAGATAAATGAGCGGCTGCAAAAGTAAAAAGAGGCTCTATTTTTAATTCCCTCTAAAAGTCTTGTTTGTATTACAATAGGACAGAATTGAGGTTTTATAACTTTGTAGAAGTGTATTTTTAGGGTTTTTGATAGGATCGTTGCGGAATTTATGAGGGTTATCTTTCTTTCGTCAAGATGGCAAAAAAAAAGTGAAATTTCCAATCGGTACCAGCGATTTGAAATCCCACTTTCTGTTCCAAAAAAAAAGTGACAAAAAATTAAAAAGCTTTCTATTAGAAAAACTTGCCTAAACTAAAAATTATTCACAGCAATATTAGAACAAAATAATAGCGTGGCTATAGGTGTTTTTACCTGTTTTTGTAAACGGTCAAAGATTTTGAGTAATTGGGGTGCAAAGATTATTGTAATACCGTTTTTTTGAGTTCGATTACGCCTTGAATATATTTTATTAATTCTTCTCTGGTTACGGCATAAGGAGCTTTTTCTGCTTCGGTATTTAAGTATAGGTTAGCAATACTTTCTGCATCGAGATTTTGAGTAACGTAATGATGCTCTGCGTATTGTATAAGGTGATCTACAAAAAGTTCGCGTTGTTTTCCTTTTTCGATTGTTTCTAGATCGCCTTCTTTTATTTTTTCTATTACAGATTCTGGCAAATCGATTGTGAGATACATGCAATCTACAGAAACTTTAGAAAGCAATTCTTTGGGGACTCTTCCCGTTGCATCGCAATAGGCGCATGGCGCAGGAACCCATTTCAATTGTCGGTTTAAACGGCGGATATCATCCCAATCAACAAATCTTTTTCCAAGACATCTCGGGCATTTTACAGTAGATCTTTTAAAGAAATTAAAAATGGTCATTGGTTTATAAACAGCTTAGTGGTTTGGTTGTGCGGCGAATTTAAAGAATTAAGTAAGAAAAGTTTCTTAGTTTGACATTTTTTTTAAGAAAAGAATTAACAAAATCATAAATTACAGCAATTGCTATAGATTTAAAACAAATAAAAATAATGCTTTCAGAAATTTGAAATCCCTGTAAATACTTAAGATGTGAGTTTTTTGTATTGTATTTAGATTTAGTGCAAAAACGAAACGGTGAAGCTTTTTTTGTTGTGCGAAAAATGATACTTTTGTTGGATAGAAAGGTATTGTATTGAAATAAAAAACTTTAAAGAATTTTAAATATCTTTGAATTATGAGCACAGCAACAAAACCAAAACATATTGGGAGAAATATTAGCCGAATTAGAGAGCTTAGAGACATGAAGCAGGAAGCACTTGCTATTGCTCTTGGCATGAGCCAGCAATATATCTCTACTCTTGAAGGAACTGAAAACATTGATGACGAAAAGCTAAATAGAATTGCTGAAGCTTTAGGAGTTTCTGTAGAAACTATCAAGAATTTTAGTGATGAAGCCGTTTTTAATATTATTGGCAACACAGTTACGAATCATGATAATTCTGCTTTATTTCAATTTCACCCAACATTTAATCCAATCGAAAAGCTGATTGAAGCTTATGATGAAAATAAGAAACTTTATGAGCGTTTATTGGAATCTGAAAAAGAGAAGATTTCTTATTTGGAAAAGTTGCTTAAAGAGAAATAGGATTTTATAAAATATTGTATAAAACCAAAAAGAGACTTTTGTGTAAAAAGTCTCTTTTTTTGAAAAATAAATTTTTATTAAAATTCAAAGCCAAATAAAGTCCCCGTTTCATTGCGATCATTAAGTTCTAAAACGATGTTGCTTTTATCAAAATAAACTAATTCATCATTTGCATTTATGGGAAGATCTGATTTAATTACTGATAGTATGTATTGAATATCATTGCTTTTAGTAATGTCGCTAATTAAATTTAATAATCGAATCTTAATACCATTGTCCTGCTGTGATAAAACGTCATCATGATAAACGAATCGGAAATAAGATTCAATATTATATGCAACTAAAATTGCAAGATCAAACACCACACACAATATTTTTCTATAAGTTCGTCCTTCATCTTTCGCAGTGTCTTTGGATAAAAGATCTTTAGTCTTTACTATTGGAGGTTTAAAATCAACATTGTTATTACTATTTATAGACCATGAAATATACGTGTCTTCGTTCATTACATAAAGAAAATATTTAGAGAATAAGTCACGAATTCTCTTATATTTTTCATTTTTTTCGGTATTATTACTAAAATTTCGAATCTGCTTTATAGTGCTTTCAATGTCATTTTTTAGTGATTCTTTAGCTTCATCTTTATTTATTATCAAATCGATAATTTTTAAGCGTTCTTTTAATTGAATTAAATCAGATTCTAATTTTGCTAACTCCTTCTGGTATTCTTTTAATTTACGAAATGTATCTGTATCTGTTAAGAAGCTAAGTAGGTCTTCTTTTTTGCTATTAAGTTCTTGAAGTTCGGTATTGATTTTTTGAAGTTCTTCGCTTTTATTTTTTAATGTTTTATTGAGTAATCGATTTCTATCTTTTGTTAGCTCTTTGTTAAAATTAATAAGATCTTGATAATCCTTTTTCAGATCATCTGCAAAATAGATTTTAGATTCTTTAAAAACTTTTTCAACTTTATTTAAGTCAAAAGCAAAGTTGTTTTTGATTGAGCCCTTAAGTTTGTTAATATCGAAACTTAAATTATATGAAAAAGTATTAAGTTTTGAAATTTTATTTTCAATCTCATCAATTCCAAGTTGCATTAAGCTCTGATCTTCTTCATAAAAATTTAATTGATCAATTCTTTGTCTAGCTTCTTCTGTTTTGTTATTTTGAAGACTTATTTGAGCAATAATTTCATCTCGATCTGCTTCATTAACAGAAAAATCTTTTTTCAGTTGCTTGATTTCGGTTTCAATTTTTTCTTGCTCAGTGTCATTTTGATATTTTTTTCTTAATACTTCACCATCAAATCCTAATAGGTCAAACATAAAAGGTTTCCAATCTATATCTTTTCCTCCTTTAAACTTTGATAATCGATAAACATCTTCATAGTCTGGTTGCATACGGATACAATAATTTATTGCTTTTCTATAATCGTATGGTTTATTTTTAAAAAAATCAAATTTCAAAAATTCTGCTAATTGTTTTTTGGCAGCATCATTACCAAGATCTTCAAACTGCCAAATAGATGGAGGTGTATAACCATCATTTTTTTGGTTACTGATACTAAAAGAAGCTTTTGAATGACTTGCAATCGATCTTTTAATTGTTAAAAAACGCCCATCATTTAATTGTATTTCTAAATAAAAAATATAATTGATAAAAATTGAAGTTCCTTTTTCGTCTTTTATTTTTAGTAAGAAATGATTTTTATCAATTTGCTTTATTAATAGATAATCAATCAATTCTGCTAGTTTAGTTTTGCCTAAATCATGTGAATTTTTTTTTTCTTTTAGATCAGTTAATACATCTGCATATACTACATTTAAGCCATTTAGATTAAATGTAATATTTTTGAATCGATTGTCATTGCTATAGAGTTTACTTAACTTCATTTGCTTTAAAAGAGTCAGTTTCTTGTTCGTAATTGAGTTTTCCTAATAAATATAAGAAATTTAGTGCATAAGGGAAGTTTGTTTTTGCCTCGTCACCAAGTATTGCAGTAATTTTATTTAGTAAATTATCATATTGAATAGCATAAAAAGAGTTTAGTTCCAATAGTATAATTGTACTTATATTCAAAATAGAATATTTTGGATTGGTGTGTCTGTCTGGTTTAATCATTTAATCCCTATTAGGCATTCGTAATACATATAATGCAATAAAGTGAATATATGTCTTTTACCTTTTATCTGATTTCCGTCTGATATTTGTTTAAATATATAAACAAATATTTCTTCAAATGAGGCAAAGTTAGTTCTTTTTATTTGAATTAAATTTCTTAACTCAGATGCAATATCAAAATATTGATTTTTTAAATCATCATTTCTAGGGTCACTAAGAAAAGACTCTATTTTCTCAAAATCTTGTAAAGAATGGTTCAAAATTTCATTTTCATAGTATTCATTACTTAAGTCATTTTTTTTATTTTTTTCTTCTATTTTTATTCTGTCAAAATCAAACTTTATCCTATTTACTTCTGTAATTATATTATGTGTTATTTTCGGTAATTCCTTATTGAATTCGACTATAATATCTTTAATTTCTTGTTCTGAAAAATCGAAAGGTATATGATTCAAGTCTAATCGAAAGTCTTTAATGAGATTTTTATTAGAATTTATATATAGGTCATTAAGTGTTTCTTTACCAATTATTGCTACATTTTTAAGCCCAGTTTCATTTTGAATTTTTTTTACTAAACGCTCTCCCTCAATTGCTGGATATTTTCTGTTAGTAAATAAAATATAACAATCTATGTCGCCTGCTAAGATTAATTTTTTTATTTTTTCAATTTCAATGTCAATAGTTTTTTTAAAATCTGAGTCAGAGCAAGAGGCAATCGAGTTTGAAGTATGCTTTGCTTGAATTATGAATTTTCCTTTCCAACAATCTTTGAGAGAAGGATATTTATTTGCTGTGCCATTAAATTTCCCATCTCTCCCGCCATCCTTTCCACTAGAAAAAGAAATAACACCTAACCCTAATATATCTTGACAAATTTTGTTTACTAAATTCTCAAACTGAGAATCATCCAATAATTCTAACCTATAATCCATATAAAAAGCAAATAAATTTATTAAGAAAATTACGCCAAATATATAAGATTTTTTAATTATATTTCGCTTGGAATTTTATAAATTTAAAAAATAAAAATAGTTTCAAGCAATTATACCAATAAATAAAAACTCAACACCAAGTACTTCTACGCATTTTGCAATCTAATTAAAAACAAAAAAGCCCAACCAAAATAGGTTGAGCTTTTCAAAAATTATCTGATTATCTAAATTGACAAATTATCTAATTGGAAGATTGTTCAATAAAATCTGATACTTTCTTCCCACAGGAATAGTATCGCCATTAGACATCGTAAGGTTTTTGGTCGTAACAGCAGAAATTTTAGTTGTATTTACAATATAAGATCTGTGAACTTGTACGAAATGTGCACAGTCAATTTCGGCACTTATGCTCGCGAGCGAACCGTAAATGACAATTGGAGATTTTAGTTTGCAATTGTACAATTTCATGTAATTGCCCAGACTTTCGATATATAAAATATCCGAAAGAGGCGTTTCAATTACTTGTCCGTTCGAGCGATAAGAAAGGACTTTTTCGTCGTCGGTGTTTTCTTTTTTAAGATTATTTCCAGAATGATACGTTTTGGCTTTTTCGATTGCTTTTGAGAATTTATCAAATGAAATAGGTTTCATCAAATAATCGATTGCATCGTTTTGGTAAGCCGAAAGCGCAAAATCAGAATAAGCTGTTGTTACAATCGTGATTGGACGTTTGGGCTGGAGTTCCATTAATTCTACACCCGAAATTACAGGCATATTAATGTCAAGAAAAATAATATCGTATTGGTTTTCATTGAGCAGTTTTATGGCTTCCATACCATTAAAAGCGCTTCCGGAATGTTCCAGTTCGTCAAATTTGGAGATGTGCGAAATCAAGGCTTTGTGCGCCGGCGATTCGTCATCAACTATTAGACAGCGGTAGGTAAGTGCCATATATTCAATTTTACGATAAACATGTTTTTGTCTTTTTTACAGCTTAAATCGTGTTTTAAACGGTATACTTCCAGACGTCTTTTTAGGTTTTCAATTCCGATTCCCGTGCTAGAAAGGCGCGATCCCGAATCGAGATAATTGTTTTTTATGGTAAAAGACAAATTTCGGCAATTTACTTTTAAATCTAAATCAATAAAAGGCTCAGCAGTTTCGGCCGAAAACTTCACCGCATTTTCTACCAAAGGCAAAAAGAACAAAGGCGGAATCTCGATTTGGTCATGAACACCTTCTATTTTTTGCGTTACAGCCAGTCTTTCGTTTCTAAAAGTGTAGTATTCGATATATTTTTTAATAAACGCAATTTCTTCCTGCATTAAGACAAAATCTTTTTTGGAAGCTTCTATCTGATAGCGCAGCAAATCTGAAAGATTCAGTATTCGATCTGGAACTTTTTCTGGTTCTGCTAATGCTTCTCCGTAAAGATTATTCATGGCATTCAATAAAAAATGCGGATTCAGCTGCTGTTTTAAAAACGAAAGTTCCGATTTGAAATTCATAATATCTTTATCGGCCTGACTCATTTTTTTGGTAATCACAATGTGCAGAAAATAGAAAAAACAGCCGTTTATGATCAATGATACAATCTGAAGCGCTTTTAAATTTCCTAATCCGACAAGCGGAAAAAACCAATTCATAAAAAAGTAAAAACCAGTCCAATAGACCGCAAGAAGCGTAAAAAAGATTTTAAATCTTTTGTGAAATAAAAAAGGGTTGATGATGCAGATGTTAAAAACCGTAATCCAAACAATGCAAGGGAAATACCCCATGGCAATTTTGCTGAGAATATAAGACCAGCTATGTCCGTTGAGTTTTATTTCGTCGTAAATACAGGCCAGAATGACCAAATAAACAAGAGTATTTACGATTAAGTTTCGCAGAAAAAAATTCTGGTAGATTTTTGCAATTGTCATAGCGGCAAAAATAATATAATCGTATAGTTTGTAAGCATTTATCAGGAATAATTTATACCAACGCCATTCGTATAAATCATACGCCATTGGTATAAAATTGCTGTTAAAATAAGGGCTTCTCCATTATTTTTGATCTGAGTTTCTATAAATCTTTTTAATAAAAAATAAAATGTACCAGTTTAAAGAATTAAAAGATACCGATAGGATTGTGGAGATTTTTAAAACAAATGTTCAGGAAGAATCTGATCGGGATTATATCATAACAGTGATACAAAATCAGTTTCCAGATTATAAAATCAATTTTGACTTGGAAGACTGCGATAAAATTTTAAGAGTTGAAGGTGTTGATTTGCAGTATGATAATGTTGTAGATTATGTAAATCGTTTAGGTTATACTTGCGTGCGGTTAGAATAATTTAACATGTTCTATTTCTAAAACAGGTGTATATACGTTAACGTATTTATGTTTTTTGTAAGTATTTTGTGTGATATTCTAATTTTAATACTAAATCTGAAATGCTAAGTTTTATACTTTCTATTTTTCTTTTTCTTCTAGAACAGTTATTCTGATTTAACTGTTTTTCTTCAAATGTTTTTCAATCACTTTTTATCGTATAAAAGGTTTACTCTTTTGCGTATTATTTTTCTAATTTTACGCAATGAAAAAAGCATTCCAACTCTTCGATTTTAGCCAGAAAGTCAATTATAAAAACGAAATTTTAGCGGGTTTAACTGTAGCAATGACTATGATTCCAGAATCGTTGTCTTTTGCTATTTTGGCTGGATTTCCGCCATTAGTTGGCTTATACGCCGCTTTTATTGCCGGATTGGTTACAGCTATTTTTGGCGGAAGACCAGGAATGATTTCGGGCGGAGCAGGAGCAACGGTAATTGTTTTGATTGCCTTGATGAAGTCGCACGGAATAGAATATGTTTTTGCCGCCGTCGCTCTTGGCGGTGTCGTCCAGATCTGCATCGGACTTTTTAAACTAGGAAAATTTATTCGGTTAGTTCCGCAGCCCGTAATGTTTGGTTTTGTAAACGGTTTGGCGGTAGTGATTTTTATGTCGCAGTTGGAACAGTTTAAAACGGTTGTCAATGGTCAGGTTTCATGGCTTCAGGGAACTCCTTTGTATATTATGCTAGGTTTGGTTGCTTTGACAATTGCGATAGTTTTAGTTTTTCCGAAAATTACAAAAGCGGTTCCAGCATCTCTGGTGGCCATTATGGTTGTTTTTGCAATCGTAATTATTTTTAATATCGAAACCAAAACAGTAGAAGATATCGCTTCGGTTCAAGGCGGATTTCCTCCATTTCATATTCCGAATATTCCATTTTCTTTCGAAACTTTAAAAGTGATATTTCCTTATTCGGTAATTGTTGCGGCTGTTGGTTTAACAGAAGGTTTGCTTACGCTAAATTTAGTCGACGAAATTACAGGAACAAGAGGAAACAGCAATAGAGAATGTATTGCACAAGGAAGTTCAAATATCTTAAATGGTTTTTTCTACGGAATGGGAGGCTGTCCAATGATTGCGCAGACTTTAGTAAATCTTGGAGCAGGATCAAGAGCCAGACTTGCGGGAATTATTGGCGCTTTGACTATTTTAATGATCATTCTTTTTGGAGCTCCCGTAATTGGAAAATTGCCAATGGCAGCTTTAGTTGGTGTTATGATGATGGTTGCCATTACCACTTTTGAATGGGCAAGTTTCAAGATTATCAATAAAATGCCGAAACATGATATTTTTGTTGGAATTCTAGTAGCTTTAATTACCATTATATTGCATAATTTGGCTTTGGCGGTTTTAATTGGTGTGATTATTTCGGCTTTGGTTTTTGCATGGGAAAGTGCTAAAAGAATTCGCGCCAGACATTATATTGACGAAAATGGAATAAAACATTATGAAATTTTTGGACCGTTATTCTTTGGTTCTACAACTGCTTTTTTAGAAAAATTCGATATCCAGAACGATCCAGATCATATTATAATTGATTTTAAAGAAAGCCGTGTTTCAGATATGTCAGCAATTGAAGCTTTGAATAATATTACTAAAAAATACAATCTGCTTAATAAAACAGTAGAACTACAGCATTTAAGCGCCGACTGTAGACAATTGCTGAAAAATGCTGATGCAGTCATTAAGGTTAATGTTATTGAAGATCCTACTTATAAAGTGGTTAGTTAATTAGAAAATGTGACAATTTGATAATTAGATAATGATATTGGCAGCGTGTATTTGTAGATACGCACTGCAGTGCGTCTACGTAATGTATATCAAAAAGCAAACCCGATAGGTTTTTAAAACCTGTCGGGTTTGTTATGTTTATTGGTTTGTCAGGCTGAGCGGAGTCGAAGCCCACATGCCAATTGGAGCGTTCTTTGACTCCGCTCAGGGTGATAATTAAAACAACATCCAAAATTATCTCATTATCAAATTGACAAATTTTCTAATTATCGAATGTTTGATTTTTGTAACTTTGTAAAATGAAACTAACAGAAACTTTAGAGGACTTTTATACAGTAAAAATAAAAGGGATGCCCGAAAATCTAAAAAAAGAGATCGGACATTTTAATGTTTTTAAACTGGATGATTACATTGGAAGTACTTGTAATCCGTTGCCTTATACGCGAAAAGACTTTTATAAAATCAGTTTAATCATTGGAAGAAATAAAGTGCATTATGCTGATAAAGTTGTTTCGATTGAAGATCAAGCTTTATTCTTTGCCAATCCGCAGATTCCGTATAGTTGGGAGCATATAGATGAAAATCAGACTGGGTTTTTCTGCATTTTTACAGACGCATTTTTTAGTCAGTTTGGAAATTTAAAAGAATATCCGTTGTTCCAGCCGGGCGGTAATCCTGTTGTTCCAGTTTCTGTTGAGCTGGCAGAATCTTTAAAAGCAGTGTATTTAAGAATGCTGGACGAAATCAATTCTGATTATGCTTTTAAATATGATGTGCTTCGAAATCTTGTTTTTGAGATTATTCACCTAGCTTTAAAAACGCAGACTGTAACTGCTTCATTATACAGTAAATCGAATGCTACGATTCGTGTTTCTTCTTTGTTTTTGGAATTGTTAGAACGACAATTTCCAATTGAATCGATTTCTCAGCAGATTAATTTCCGCTCGCTTTCTGAATTTGCAAATCAATTAAATGTGCATGTGAATCATTTGAATAAGGCATTAAAGGAAACAACTGGAAAAACAACTTCACAGATTATTTCAGAAAGAATTGTTCAAGAAGCGATGATTTTGCTAAAACAAACCAATTGGAATATTAATGAAATTGCATGGTGTTTAGGGTTTGAAGAATTGTCTCATTTTATCAATTTTTTCAAAAAGAATGTTCAGGTTTCTCCAAAAAATTATCGTTTAGCAGAAATTGTTTGATTTTTGCAACTTCTTGTTTGATTGCTTCAATATTTGAGAAGCACTTCGCTTATACCTTTGTCCTGTAATTATAACGTAAAAAATTAAAATCATGGACAATAAAAAAGTTTGGTTTATCACAGGTGCCTCAAAAGGACTTGGATTAGAATTGGTTAAAAAATTACTAGCAGAAGGTTATAAAGTAGCGGCAACATCAAGAAGTGAAGCTTCTTTAATTAAAGAATTGGGCAGTTTGTCGGAAAGCTTTCTTCCTTTAGAAATGGATTTGGTTGACGAAAAAAGCGTTAAAAATGCAATTGACAAAACCGTAAGCCATTTTAAAACAATTGACGTTTTGGTCAATAATGCTGGTTATGGTTTATTAGGCGCATTAGAAGAATTAAGCGACGCAGAATCTAGAAAAAACTACGAAGTAAATGTTTTCGGATTATTAAATGTAATCAGAAATGCAATGCCAATTTTCCGTGTAAATGAAAAAGGGCATATCTTTAATATTTCTTCTGTTGGCGGTTATTATGGAGAATTTCCGGGCTGGGGAATTTACTGTTCTACAAAATTTGCAGTTGCAGGCTTGACAGAATCTTTGGCGGCAGAAATAAAACCATTTGGAGTTCACGCAACAATTGTTTATCCAGGTTATTTTAGAACAGATTTCTTAAAAGATAGTTCATTATTATTGCCTCAAAATCCAATTGCAGAGTACAAAGAAGTGAGACAATCTGAAATTGCTCACAAAGAAGATATCAATCAAAATCAACCAGGTGATCCTGTGAAATTAGCGGAAGCTTTAATAAAAGTGAGTAACGATCAGAACCCGCCATTACATTTATTTTTAGGCGAAGACGCTTATAATATGGCGAATCAAAAAATAGCAAGCGTTCAAGCAGAATTGGAAAGCTGGAAATCAGTTTCTGTTTCTACAGCGCTTTAAATAGGAAATTCCAATAGCTGAAATTGCTTCGCCTGTTCGCTATCGCTCGGGTCCAAATTCCAAATGCAATGATAAACCCGACAGGTTTTTAAAACCTGTCGGGTTTGGTTGTCTATAATTGATTCAGTTTTGTCAGGCTAAGCGAAGTCGAAGCCTACATACTAATTGGAGTGCCCTTCGACTCCGCTCAGGGTGACATTCGATTATGTAATAAATAAGTTTATGTTTTATTGACTTGCCTCCAGCTTTAGCTGGAGGAATAAAAAGTGCATAAGAAAAAGGCTTTAGCCAAACTTGCTAGTTTGGCTAAAGCCTTTCAAGGTGTTTAAATATGTGAACCTCCAGCTAAAGCTGGAGGCAACTTACTATATTGAGCTATTCCAATTCAAAAATTATCTAATTATCAAATTGACACATTATCTAATTTTAGCGCAGCGCACTCTCAACATCACTCAATTTTCCATCAATTTCTCCAATTTGTAAGCCTAGAATATGAGCAATCAAAGGATAAACCGAAACATTCTGAAATGTTTTTATTTTTTTATTGACTTTAAAAGCTGGGCCTTTTGCATAAAAAATAGCGTGCATATCTTTTTCGTTATTGTCGTAGCCATGCGTTCCGCCATTTATATGAGTGCTTTCTTTGCTTACTAAACTCCAGCCTTTCTCAGCTTCAATAACAAAATCATGCACACGAGGATTTGTTCCGTAATGCAATCTTTCGGGAACTTCAGATGATTTCCAGAATTTAATATGAGGTACTTTTTTCAAGGCATTGGCAATTGAATCCTGATAACCAGGTTTTGCCTGTAAACTCATAATCGGATTAATTACGTCTTTATAACCTAGCCATTCTGGTTTTAGATAATCTAAAACAGCTACTTTTTTATCATTGCTGATAGTAGCCATTCCGTGATCTGAAACGATAATTAAATTGATTTGTTTTCCAATAGGCAATTGATCTAATCGTCCAGATATTTCTCCCATAATGGAGTCCATTTTGATCACTGTTTTTTCAGTTTTTGGCGAAAGCGGACCAAAATTATGCCCTGTATGATCTGGTTCGTCGAAATATAAAGTCACCAAATGCGGACGCTGTTTTTCTGGAAGTTGCAGCCATTTCATAACGGTATCGATTCTGGCACCATACGGAACTTTGCCATCGTAATTTTTGAAATAACTCGGATTTCTGCTATCAATATCAGAACCTGGCCAAAAGAAAGAAGCAGTTTTTACGCCTTGCTGCTCTGCTAAATTCCAAATCGGATTTCCACCATAGAAACGCGAATCATTTTTGGCATTACTTGATAATGAAAAAGACTGATTTAGAGAAGAATCGTAGAAAACATTATTGATAATTCCGTGATGATCTGGATAAAGTCCTGTGACGATAGAATAATGATTTGGGAAAGTCTTACTAGGATAAGACGGTTTCATTGATTTTGCATGAACGCCTTCTTTTTCAATTTGCTTCAGATTTGGAAGATTATACATTTTTCCATAATCCCAACGAAATCCATCCATAGAAATTAAAACAACGTAATTGTCTTTGCTATTTTGGGCTTGTAAAAAAGTAGTGAGAAGCAAAAATGTAAAAGATAAAAAGTGAGTTGTGAATTTTCTCATTGTACAATTTTAAATAGAACCGCAAAGGTATTGATAACAGATTTTTTAAAGAAAAAGAGAATGTTAAATAAAAGGTTTGCCACGAATTACACTAATTTCCACGAATTAATTTTTTTCAATCTTTTGCGCATATTTTAATTAGCCACAGATTGCACAGATTAAAAGGATTTTTATTTTATGCAGATCATAGATTATAAAAATTAAATTAATTTGCTTGAATCTGTAAAATCTGCGTGAAAATTTTTTAGTGTATCCAATAAAGAAATCCTTTTAATCTGTGTAATCTGTGGCAACTTCTTTTACACAAAGCATTAGTGGAAATTCGTGCAATTAGTGGCAAACAAAAAAAGCGCCAGATAAAAATCCGGCGCTTTTAATTTTTAAGAAGAGAATGAATTACATCATTCCTGGCATTCCGCCTCCCATTGGCATTCCGCCTCCGGCATTTTCTTCTTTAATATCAATTAATGCACATTCTGTAGTTAAGATCATTCCAGAAACTGATGCAGCGTTTTCAAGAGCCACACGAGTTACTTTTTTAGGATCGATAATTCCAGCAGTAAGCATATCTACATATTCGTCAGTTTTTGCATTGTATCCGAAATCACCTTTTCCTTCAGAAACTTTCGCCACAACAACAGAACCTTCAAGACCAGCGTTTTCAACGATAGTTCTTAACGGAGCTTCAACAGCGCGAGAAACGATTTGAATTCCTGTTGCCTCGTCAGCGTTGTCAGCTTTTAAGTCAGCTAAAGCAAGTTTTGCTCTTAATAAAGCAACACCACCACCAGCAACGATTCCTTCTTCTACTGCGGCACGAGTTGCATGTAAAGCATCATCAACTCTGTCTTTTTTCTCTTTCATTTCAACTTCAGAAGCAGCACCAACATAAAGAACAGCAACACCTCCAGCTAATTTAGCTAGACGCTCTTGCAATTTTTCTTTATCGTAATCAGATGTAGTAGTTTCCATCTGACCTTTAATTTGGTTTACACGGTTTTTGATGATATCCGCTTCACCAGCACCGCTTACGATAGTTGTATTGTCTTTATCGATAGAAACTCTTTTTGCGTTTCCTAACATCTCGATAGTTGTGTTTTCAAGAGTATAACCTCTTTCTTCAGAAATTACAGTTCCACCAGTTAAGATTGCGATATCTTCTAACATTGCTTTTCTTCTGTCTCCAAAACCTGGAGCTTTTACAGCAGCAATTTTAAGAGCACCTCTTAATTTGTTTACTACTAAAGTAGAAAGAGCTTCTCCGTCAACATCTTCAGCGATAATCAATAATGGTTTTCCTGATTGTGCAACTGGCTCTAAAACTGGAAGTAATTCTTTTAAAGAAGATACTTTTTTGTCGTATAATAAGATATATGGAGAGTCTAATTCAACTTCCATTTTCTCTGGATTTGTTACGAAGTAAGGAGAAAGGTATCCTCTGTCAAATTGCATTCCTTCAACAACGTCAACGAAAGTATCAGTTCCTTTAGCTTCTTCAACAGTGATTACACCTTCTTTTCCAACTTTAGCGAAAGCTGTAGCGATTAATTCACCAATAACTTCGTCATTGTTTGCAGAAATAGAAGCAATTTGCTGAATTTTATCAGAATCGCTTCCAACCACTTTAGCTTGTTTTGCTAAGTCAGCCACTATAGTTTCAACAGCTTTGTCGATACCGCGTTTCAAGTCCATTGGGTTTGCACCTGCAGCAACGTTTTTAAGACCTTCTTTTACGATCGCTTGAGCTAAAACTGTAGCAGTTGTAGTTCCGTCTCCAGCTAAATCATTGGTTTTAGAAGCAACTTCTTTTACCATTTGCGCACCCATATTTTCTAATGCGTCTTTTAATTCGATTTCTTTTGCAACAGAAACCCCATCTTTAGTAACTGTAGGTCCACCAAATGATTTTCCGATAATTACGTTACGACCTTTTGGTCCAAGAGTTACTTTTACAGCATTTGCTAATGCATCAACACCACGTTTTAAACCGTCACGTGCTTCAATATCAAATTTTATATCTTTTGCCATTTTAATATTTGCTTTAGGCAGTAGGCTTTAAGCTTTAGGCTTTCTACTGCTTGATTAGTAATTTTTTTATGCTTTATGCAGTAGGCTTTAAGCTATAGGCTTTCTACTGCGGGTTTTAGTTACAGCATAGTGCTTATTGCCTATGGCTTACAGCTTATTGCTGAACTAATACTTGCTTTAGTTTGTAAATTTTACTTTTTATACTGTTGATTTTTTCTATTTGATTTTCTGCAATTTCACTATTCAAATATTGCAAATCTCGAGCTAAAATCAATAAGTATTCTGTTTCATTTGCAGAACCTAAAGCGATGTTGAGAAATTGATTAAATTCTTTGTCGCTATTTCTTCCGCATCCTTCGCTAATATTAGTAGGGATTGAAGAAGATGCTCTTCTTATTTGACTTGTTAATCCGTAAAGTTCCTCTTTAGGGAAAAAAGAAGTCAATTTATAGATTTCTAAAGTTAAAGAATGACTTAGCTGCCAAATGTCGTATTTTTTAAAATCTCTCATTTTTTGTTAGCTTTAAGCTTTAGGCAGTAGGCTTTAAGCTTTTCAGGAAGGCCTATAGCTTACGGCTTACAGCTTACAGCAATCTTTAGATAATCGCTAAAATATCATCCTCACGCATGATTAGGTAATCAGTGCCTTCTAGTTTTAACTCTGTTCCTGCATATTTACCGTAAAGAACAGTGTCTCCAACTTTTACAGTCATAGTATGATCTTTAGTTCCGTTTCCTACTGCTACAACAGTTCCTTTTTGAGGTTTCTCTTTGGCAGTATCTGGAATAAAAATACCTGAGGCAGTTTTGGTTTCAGCTGCAACAGGCTCAATAAGTACGCGGTCTGAAAGCGGTTTAATGTTTAAAGCCATGATTTTATATTTATTAATAAGTTATACGTTTTTTTTCTGTTCTATAAACTTTCAGAAATTGTGCCATGCTAGAAAAACTGACATTTTTTCTTAAAAAAAATGCCAGCTTTGACAGGCTGGCATTAGATTTTTATATTGAGCTAAAATTATTTAGTAGCTGGAGCTGCAGGAGCAGGAGTAGTTCCTTGTGCAGGAGCTGCAGGTGTGTTTACAGGAGCTTCTGTTTTGTCAATGATTTTAGATTCTGTATCGCTTAAAGATCCAGTGAAACTTAAGCTTGAAAGTAGAATTAGCACAATTAAAACAGTAGCTAAAGTCCAAGTACTTTTATCTAAAAAGTCAGTTGTTTTTTGTACTCCACCTAACATTTGAGTTCCGCTGATAGTAGAAGACAATCCGCCTCCTTTAGGGTTTTGTACCATGATAACTACGATCAATAGAAAACAAACTATTGTGATTAAAACTAAAAAAATTGAAAATGTGCTCATTACTTAATTATTGTTATTGTTATTTTGTTGTAAAATCTTTATATCCGATATGCGGTCTGCAAAGAAAGTAATTTTTTCTGGATATTTCAAAATTAATATTTCATATGCCTGAATTGCCTTTGTATATTTCTTTTGTTCCAGATAAACTCTAGCCAAAGTCTCCGTCATTAGGTATGAATTGTCTTCTGGAGGGCTTTCAATTGGAACTATTGGAGTGCTGTTTCCAGGTTTAATTGGAGAAATTTTCGGATTATTTTCAATAAACTTATCGATAATTTCAGCTTTTTTCTGTCTTTCTTCTTCTAGTCTTGCTTTTTCTGCCGCTTCTTTCTCCGCTTTTTCCTCTGGAGACATATCATTTGAACGATCAATTGGTTCGGTTCTAGATAATTGCAACCATTCTTGGAATGAGTGTTTTTCATTAAGAGAAAAATCCAAAGGCTTCCCAATTTCTAAATGTTCTGCAGCTGTTTTTGCAGGCTCATTAGGCTCTTCTTCTTCGATTATTTCTTCAATCGGCTCGTCATTTTCTTCTTTGATTTCCTCTTCGTCTTTATCCTCAGATTGCAGAACTTCGAGAATTTCTTCTTTTGGTTCTTCAGGTGCTTTTGTTTCAGCTTCTTTAATAGAAGAAAGAATAGATCGTTCAACAGAATTCATTTTAAATTCCGGAATGATCATTTCTTCGATAACACTATCATCTTCCTCATCTTCAACCGAATTTAAAACAGGTTCTTCTGCGATAGGTTCTGCTTTTATTTCTTCAACTTTTACAGATTGTTCAGCATTTACAGCTTCTGCTTCTTTAATTGAACTTAAAATAGAGTTTTCAATACGCTCATTTTTAGGTTCTTCAAAAGTTATTGGGTTTGGAACAGAAGGTGTTTCAGAAACTTTTATAGAACTTAAAATAGAATTTTCAACACGGTCAATTTTAGGTTCTTCCTTTATTATTGTTTCTTCTTCTATTTCTTCTATTAAAGCTTTAGTTTCTTCTTCCTCTTTTTTAATATTTGAAATTGAATCTGTAGAATCAATTTTGTTTTCTATTTCAATTACTGGTTTTTCAAAAGTAACTGAATGTGCTTCTTTGATAGCGAGAAAAATAGACGGATCTATTTCTGGAAGTTTTTTTGGCTCTTCGACTGTTACTGGTTTTTCAAAAGTAACCGAATGTGCTTCCTTTATGGCTAAGAAAATAGAAGGGTCAATTTCAGGAACTTTTTTAGGTTCTTCAGTAATTATAGGTTCCTGCGTTTTTATTGGTTCTTCGATTTTTGTAACCGAAGGAATTTCAATTGAAGAAATTGGACTTTCTTTAATTGTATCTTGAACAGGCTGTTCTTCAGAATCTGTTTTTATCTCGATAGCTTTCTGAATCTGTTCTGGTGAAATTATCTCGCTGTCAAAAACAGCGATTTCAAGAAGATCTCTCAATTTTTGTTCGTAGAAATCATTCTGAATAGAAGTAAAAGCTTCTGAAGTAATAAAATCAAACAACACAGAACGATCTGCCGTATGTGCAGCAGTTACCTTTAAAGCATAATTATACTTAAAACTGTTTTGATTGTAAAGCCCTTTTAATCGCAATGCACGAGCACTTTGAAAATATGGAAATTCATTCAAAACACTGCCTAATGCATCCGCTTGCTTTTCAGTAATAGCATCGGGTTTATTCATTAAGTAGGTATAATCGCTAACGTTCATTCTTTATTTTTTTGGGTTTACTCGGTTAATTTGTTTAATCGTTTATTTGTTTTTATCGCTTAAACGGTTGTGCGGTTAAACGATTCAACAAACAGCAAAATTACCATTTTGCCAATGACTGATTAAAGATATCCTGTGTGATTCTTTCAAAAATAACTCTGATTGCTTCATTTAAAACAGATCCTGTTGGCAAGTCTCTTCCTGGGAAATCGTAATAGAATTCAAATGATTTCTCAAAATCATCTGTTTCTTTCTTTTTATTCATAAAACGCACATTAACACGAATCGATAAACGGTTTTGAGCCGCCTGCTGATCTGCTGTTGCAGTCATCGGAGTGATTCTGTAGTCTGTAATTTCTCCTTCATAAACCAAATCACCGCCATTGCTAACTAAGTTTAAGTTGGTCTGATTCATAATCAAATCCTGTAAAGCTAACGTGAAAGTTCTATCGATTCCAGGTTCAATTAAATCGGCATTATTTTGAAAAAAGTTAACTTGAAATGTTTTGGCGTCGATTTTTCCAGTTCCTGTGAAGTTATAAACTGAACAGCCGCTCAACATGAAAAGGCTTAATAATGCGAAAAGAGAATATATTTTTTTCATAAATGTCTATTGGAAAAAATCCAATGTTTAAAGTTTTAAATTCCAATTGCGATCAAATATAATGATTGGGATTTGGAATTTAGAAATTATAACTTAATTATTTTATAGATCGAATTGCTTGATTTTACGGTATAAAGTTCTTTCAGAAATACCCAATTCATCTGCTGCGGCTTTACGTTTTCCTTTGTTTTTTTCTAGTGATTTTTTGATCATTTCGATTTCTTTTTGTTCCAAACGTAAAACTTCTTCTTCCTCGATAGTTTCAGCAAATAAATAATTATCATCCTGCATTTGATAGTTATCATCACGAACTGCAGGTGTTGTCATAACAGCGGTTCTTGGTTCTTCTTCAAAATCAATTTCGCTGTCGTTTTGCTGATTTCCGTATATTTTCTGAATTAAATTCGGATTAATATCCTGCACTTTAGAAGTGCCATTTTTCATCAATTCTAAAGTCAGTTTCTTCAAGTCATTCAAGTCGCTTCTCATATCAAAAAGCACTTTGTACAATATGTCTCTCTCGGTACTGAAATCACTTTCTTTTTTGCTGTCGCTAATAACAGAAGGCAAATTGCTTCCTTCGGCTGGCAGGTAAGATTGTAAAGTAGCAAGACTGATATCGCGATTGGTTTCTAAAACAGAAATCTGTTCAGCAACATTTCGAAGCTGACGGATATTTCCGCTCCATCTAAATTTTTGCAAAAGCTGTATAGCATCATCATCCAGTCTTAAAGGTGGCATTTTGTATTTATGAGCAAAATCGGCTACAAACTTTCTAAACAACAAATGAATGTCATCGTTTCTTTCACGTAAAGGTGGTAAAGTAATTTCGACCGTGCTTAGACGATAATATAAATCTTCACGGAATTTACCTTTTTCTATTGCATTGAATAAATTCACGTTGGTTGCGGCAACAATTCTCACGTTGGTTTTCTGAACTTGAGAAGAACCTACTTTAATAAATTCTCCATTTTCCAGAACACGAAGTAATCTTACCTGAGTTGTTAGAGGTAATTCACCAACTTCGTCAAGGAAAATTGTTCCGCCGTCTGCCACTTCAAAATAACCTTCACGTGTGCTTGTTGCACCTGTAAAAGCGCCTTTTTCGTGTCCGAAAAGTTCACTATCAATAGTTCCTTCCGGAATTGCACCGCAGTTTACGGCAATATATTTACCATGCTTTCTATGTGAAAGCGAATGTATAATTCTTGGAATATTTTCTTTACCAACACCACTTTCCCCAGTTACCATAACCGAAATATCAGTTGGAGCAACCTGAATGGCTTTTTCGATAGCACGATTTAACTTTGGATCGTTACCAATAATCTCAAATCGTTGTTTTATTGCTTGAACTGTTTCCATGTATATTTTTTCTTTTGCCACGAATTTCTCGAATTTCACAAATTTTTGAAAAAGTGGTCAATGAATAACTCTTTTGTGTTGTAATGTCTTTTTATTAAAATTAACGATAATTCCTAAATCACTATCAGCTAATTTTAAATAATTTATTGTTTGAGCGATATATTCATCAACTATTTCTTTTGATGCTTTCACTTCTAATATGATTTCGTCATATACTACAAAATCGGCATAAAATTTATGCGCTAAAACAATTTCTTTATATTGAATGTCATATTCTTTTTCACGTTCATAAGGAATATTGTGCTTTCTAAATTCATATTCTAATGCATCCTTGTAAACAATTTCCAAAAGGCCACCACCTAATATTCTATGAACTTCCATGCAAATTCCAACAATTTTATAATATTCTTCTTTTCTATATAATTCCACGATTTTACTTTTTAAGCAAATCTATAGAAAATATTGAAAGAAAATTCGTGTAAATTTATGGAATTCGTGGCTAAAAAAAATTAATTCATGCTACTCAAACCAACAGCTTCGCCTTTTAAAGTTCCACTAGTACAGCTTGTGATTTTTACATTTACGAAATCTCCAATTTTGTAATTTTCTTTTGGGAAAACTACCGTAATGCTTTGAGAATTTCTTCCAGAAAATTCATCTTTAGATTTTTTAGAAACTTTTTCTACTAAAACTTCAACTGTTTTTCCAACAAATTCCTCGCTTCTAAACCAAGCATGTTTTTGCTGTAAATCGACAATTTCTTGTAATCTTCTGGCTTTTGTTTCCTCTTCAACATCATCTTTCATTTTTCTTCCGGCAAGAGTTCCAGGACGTTCGGAATATGAATACATATAACCGAAATTATATTTTACATATTCCATTAAACTCAAAGTATCTTGATGATCTTCTTCAGTTTCAGTTGGGAAACCGGCAATCATATCCTGCGAAATCGAAGCATCGGGAACAATCGCTCTGATTTTATCAATCAGTGCCATATATTCTTCACGAGTATGTAAACGATTCATTTCTTTTAAAATTCTATTGCTTCCGGACTGCACTGGCAAGTGAATATGTTTGCAGATGTTTGGGTATTTTGCAATAACATGCAAAATACTTTCGTGCATATCCTGCGGATTTGAAGTAGAAAATCGAATACGCATTTTAGGGAAGCCAGCGGCAACCATTTCTAATAATTGATCGAAATCTACTGCAGTTGCTTTTTGCATTTCAGAAGCGTTTACAAAATCTTTTTTCAAACCGCCGCCGTACCAAAGATAACTGTCAACGTTTTGACCCAAAAGTGTAACTTCTTTATAGCCATTATTCCACAAATCCTGAATTTCGTTCATAATACTCTGTGGTTCACGGCTACGTTCACGACCGCGTGTAAAAGGCACAACGCAAAACGTGCACATATTATCGCAACCGCGAGTAATCGAAACCAAAGCAGTAATTCCGTTGCTCATTAAACGAACAGGCGAAATATCTCCGTACGTTTCTTCTTTTGATAAAATTACATTAATGGCGTCACGTCCTTCTTCAACTTCTGCCAATAAATTTGGAAGATCTTTATAAGCATCTGGACCAACAACAAGATCAACTATTTTTTCTTCTTCCAAAAACTGACTTTTCAAACGCTCGGCCATACAGCCCAAAACGCCCACTTTCATTTTCGGATTGGTACGTTTTACAGCATTATATTTTTCCAAACGTTTACGAATAGTCTGTTCAGCTTTGTCACGAATAGAACATGTATTCACCAAAACCAAATCGGCTTCTTCAAGAACCGAAGTTGTGTTATATCCTCCGTCAGACAAAATGGAAGCTACGACTTCACTGTCCGAAAAATTCATCGCACAGCCGTAACTCTCTATAAAAAGTTTTTTAGTATTCTCAGGTTTATTTTCCAAAACAAGACTTTCGCCCTGTTTGCTTTCTTCAATAATCTTTTCCATTGTAAAAATTCAAAGTGCAAAGATAGGGTAATTGAAATGAATATGACAAGATGTCAGATAAAGAATTAACAATGTTTTGAGAATTATTAATAGAGCATTCATTTGCAGACTTTAGTGAGGAAAAAATATAAAGAGAAATTCATAATTAACAATTCACAATTTAGAATTATCAGGAGCTATTTCCAGCTTTCCACTCCAAGTCCTCATAAAAAAAGCAAAGTTTCTAATGTTATAAAAAAGCTTCCGTTGGTCGCTTTTTTAAAACAAGAAACTTTTGCTTTTTTTACTCCGGGCTTTCCATTGCAATCTGGGCTAGGAATTATATAATGGAAAATTATTTCTTTAATATAAATTCATAGATTTCCTCAGTTATGCTTTTTACGGTTTCATTTTTTGAAAAATCTTCCCAAGTAATTTCTTTGTTGATTGTTTTATCTAATATTATTTTACTTAAATAAGCTTTGTATTCACTTTTAAGTGATTTAGGAGTTCTTCCGGAAGTTTCAAAAACATCGTTTAATTCAGGTATTTTTAATGCTTTAAGGTACTCTCCAATATATTTGTCATTATAGTCTTCAATGTTAATTTTCGAGATTTTTTTACTTATCGATTCTTGGACTGAGATTTTTTCTTCTTCTTTTTTAATTTTATTCTTATTGCATAATTCGATCATTGCTTTTGACCATATTTCGACACTTATTAAGTTTTCAATTTCTCTATACGGACTCGTTGATTTGTATTTTAAATTTTCAGGATTTAATTCACAAAGTTCTTTATGTTTTTCATGTTTTTCTTCTTTGCCAGAATCATTATCAGCAAGAATGAAAATCTTATTATTTAAAGCAAAAGCTTTGATGTTGTCGTTGTCTTCATAGCTAAATTCATAGTGAACTAAATTTGATCCAGCATATTCAAGGAAGGCAAAGTCAATATCTTCACGTGGCATGGACCTTTTTTCAGAATTGCAATAAGCAATAAGAAAAGCTTTAATATAATTTCTATCTGATATACCTTCAACCCAAATACTTGAATTGGCAAGAAATACTGAAGAATTGTTAACGCCTAATTCTCTTATTATTTCATTGTTTCCTGCATTAACATTTTTGATTTGGAATTTACCATTTTCTTTTTTGGAAAATGAATAAACAGAAATATTGTCTTTTTCTATTGTTAAATCTAATAAATGATTAGAATGAGTAGCAATTACATAGGTTAGTTTTTTCTTCGTTAAGACTTGATTGTTTGTTATTTGTTCGAGAAATAATCGTTGCATTCCTGGGTGTAAATTCAATTCAGGCTCATCAATAAAAATCATTGTGTTTTCAGGAGCGATAAATATCGTATACATTAATACTATCAGAGATTGTATACCATCTCCTAGATCGTGTAGATAGTTGCTTTTGTCTTTTATATGAATATTTATAATTTCATTTTTGTCATTATTTTCATGTTTTTCATTAATATTGAATTGTGCTACAATATCTATAGGTTCACTATTAAAAAATTCTTTTCCTATGAATTTTTCAAATTCATCAAATCTTTTTCGCTCTTCTTTTAAGCCATTTCGGGCATTAACAATTTGATTGTAAAGATCTAATCCTGTAAAAGTGTATATTTTTTTTTCAGAAGATTCTTGTTCTTCTTTAATAGTTGGTTCTATGCTTTTAAAAGAACTTAAATTGTAATTTTTGGTAATTGTATCTAAAAAAATATTTTTTTTAATCTTGCAATAATCGTTATTGCCAAATTCCTTTTCTTCAAAAAGAGAGTGAGCAGTTCTTAGTGTTGGGATTAAATAATTTAGTTTGGTGCCTATGAGTTTAAATTTGTAAAAATTTGTAATTTCTTCGTTTAGTAAAATAATGTCAGCTATTAACTGATTGAAACTAGAACGAAATCCAATAGGAGTATTGTATTTTCGATTAATGTAGTAATGTCTTATAATATGGGTTGGTGTTGTCTGAATACCATTCAATAGTTTTTTGTGATTTTCAAGCTTTCCTATAAACGTTGTTTTGAAATATTCTTCCTTCGACATATTTAATGGTAATATTTCGACCATAGTGTTTTCTGTAACAAAAGGGAGGATAGAATTGGATGAAAGATTTGGCTTTCTAAGCCAATCAATATCTAAATCCAAGAGGATTGTATTATAACTCGTGATTTTTTCTTCTAAAATATTCAAATTGAATATTCCAGAATTAGTTTTTTGCTTCATTAGCGCTCTTATAAATCTACTTTTTCCGCTATTGTTTGATCCAACAAAAATATTTATTGTATTAAAGTTTGGTAATATTTGAATAGATTCTTCTTCATTGAATAAAGAATAATCGCTAAAATCAAGTTGTTCTGACTTGTGTAATAAAAGGTCATATTTATTCATTGCTAGATGGTTGAAATGTTTAAACTAAAAATGGAATTATTCTTTTAAGGCATTCTAAACTTATAAAAAAAATTATTATTTAATCTAGAATCTAAAATAAAAGCACATTTCTCGGTCAGAAATCACTAAAAGTTATACCTATATATATTATCGAGATTATTACAGATAAATCTGCAATTTTAAGTTTCATAATATCAAAATACCTCAAAAATGCATTCGTAAGGTTAATATTTAAAAAAAATAAATACTTTTGTTGCAGAAAAATAGAGCAATGGCAAAGAATTTAGTAATAGTGGAGTCACCTGCAAAGGCGAAAACGATCGAGAAATTTCTTGGGAGTGATTTTCAGGTGGAGTCAAGTTATGGTCACATAGCGGACTTACCATCAAAGGAAATAGGAGTAGATGTAGAGAATGGTTTTAAACCAAAATATGAAGTTTCTCCGGATAAAAAAGCCTTGGTAACGAAACTAAAATCACTTTCTAAGAATGCCGAAACGGTTTGGTTAGCATCCGATGAGGACCGCGAGGGAGAGGCTATTTCATGGCACTTGGCGGAAGAATTAAAACTGGATACAAAAAAAACTAAACGAATTGTTTTTCACGAGATTACAAAATCTGCGATTCTTAAAGCAATCGATAATCCTAGAGAAATTGATTATAACTTAGTAAATGCGCAACAAGCACGTCGTGTTCTGGATCGTTTGGTGGGTTATGAATTGTCTCCTGTTTTATGGAGAAAAATCAAAGGCGGACTTTCTGCTGGTCGTGTACAATCTGTTTCTGTACGTTTGATTGTTGAAAGAGAACGCGAAATACAAAGCTTTAATGCAGTTGCAACGTATTCTATTGTTGCGGAATTTGTAAACGAAGCTGGAAAAGCTTTCAAAGCAAAACTTCCAAAAAACTTCAACACTAAAAAAGAAGCCGAAGATTTCTTAAATCAAAATATCGGTTCTAAATATAAGGTAGCCGATTTAGAAACTAAACCTACCAAAAAATCTCCAACAGCACCTTTTACAACTTCGACACTTCAACAGGAAGCTGCGAGAAAATTGTATTTGCCAGTTGGAATCACAATGCAGTTGGCACAGCGTCTTTACGAAGCGGGACTTATTACTTATATGAGAACCGATTCTGTGAATCTTTCTAAAGAAGCAATGGATGCTGCACAGGCAGAAATCATTAAATCTTACGGAAAAGAATTTTCTAAACCGAGAGTTTTTGCTAATAAAAACAAAGGAGCTCAAGAAGCGCACGAAGCAATTCGTCCAACAGATATGTCTCGTCATACAGTAAATATCGATCGTGACCAAGCTCGTTTATACGATTTGATCTGGAAAAGAACTTTGGCTTCGCAAATGAGCGATGCACAGTTGGAAAGAACAAACGTAAAAATTGAGGCAGATAATCATGATGAAGTTTTTACAGCTTCAGGAGAAGTATTGCTTTTTGAAGGTTTCTTAAAAGTGTACTTAGAAGGTCACGATGATGATGAAGAGGAGCAAGAAGGAATGCTTCCAGCTTTAAAAGTAAACGAAAAACTGGCTAATAACTATATTACAGCCACAGAACGATATTCAAGACCGCCTGCACGTTATACTGAGGCATCTTTGGTTAAAAAATTAGAGGAACTTGGAATTGGTCGTCCTTCGACTTACGCACCAACTATTTCTACAATTATCAATAGAAATTATGTTGAAAAAGGAACTCTTGAAGGTGTAGAACGTAATTATACACAGCTTACTTTGCAAAATAGTAAAGTAGGGGAGAAAGTTCTGAAAGAAAATACAGGTTCTGATAAAGGAAAATTAGTTCCAACAGATATCGGAACAATTGTGACTGATTTCTTGGTAAAGAATTTCGGAAACATTTTAGATTATAATTTCACTGCAAAAGTAGAGCAGGATTTCGACGAAATTGCCGAAGGAAATATTGATTGGGCAAAAATGATGCAGGATTTCTACAATCAGTTTCATCCAAATGTAAAAGAGGTTGAGGCAAATGCAGAACGTGAAAGCGGTGAAAGAATCTTAGGAAAAGATGCTGACGGAAGACAAGTTTCAGTTCGTTTAGGAAAATTTGGACCAATGGCTCAAATTGGAGAAGCTGACGATGAAGATAAAAAGTTTGCCAGCTTAATGGCAGACCAAAATATAGGAAACATTACCTTGGAAGAAGCTTTGAATTTATTCTTGCTTCCAAAAAGTTTAGGAGAATATAAAGGAGAAGAAGTGGAAGTGAACAATGGCCGTTACGGGCCTTATGTACGTCACGGAAGCGTTTTTATTTCGTTGCCTAAAGGCGAAGATCCGCTTAATGTTTCTAAAGAAAGAGCTAAAGAATTAATTGACGAAAAAGCACTTGCTGATGCGCCAATTGCAGTTTACAAAGGAGAAGCTGTTCAAAAAGGAGTAGGACGTTTTGGGCCTTTCATTAAATGGAACGGACTTTTTGTAAACGTAAACAAAAAATACAATTTTGATAATCTTTCTCAAGCTGATGTTGAAGAACTGATTGAGGAAAAACTTCAGAAAAACATCGATAAGGTTATTCATAACTGGGAAGAAGAAGGGATTGTAGTAGAAAAAGCCCGTTGGGGACGTTCTGTGATTCTGAAAGGAAAAGTCAAAATTGAATTAAGTAAAGATGTTGATGCTTCAAAATTAACATTGGCACAAGTTCAAGAAATGATTGCGGCTAAAACCCCAGCTAAAAAAGCGCCTGCAAAGAAAACGGCAGCTAAAACAACAACGGCTAAAAAAGCGACAGCTAAAAAAACAGCTGCTAAAAAGAAATAGTATATAAATGGAATTTGATTTTCTAGAACCAGTTAATGATGGAATTGTAAAATTCGTCGGAGCACTGTCTTCACAAGAGCTTGGAAGTAAAGTTGTTTTTCATACTCAAGATCAGTTTCCTGATATTGCACAGATTAGCATTGCTATAATTGGTGTTTTGGAAGACCGTACAAACATCAATATGATTAACGAAGTTAATCTTTCTGCTGTGCGTAAAAAACTTTATAGTATGTTTCCAGGCAATTGGGATGCTTCAATTGCAGACTTGGGAGATATACTTGCAGGAGATTCTGTAGAGGATACTTATTTTGCGTTAAAGAAAGTTACAGCGGCATTAATCAAGAATAAAGTCATTCCTATAGTCCTGGGAGGTTCTCAGGATTTGACCTATGCTTTGTATCGTGCTTACGACGATTTAGAACAAATGGTAAACTTGGTTGCTGTTGATAATAAATTTGATTTTGGTAAAGAGAATGAGTCGGTTTCTGCTAATTCTTATTTAACGAAAATTATTATTGATGAACCAAATAATCTTTTCAACTATTGTAATATAGGATATCAAACCTATTATAATTCGCAAGAAGAAATCGATTTGATAGAAAAGCTATTTTTTGATGCTTATCGTTTGGGCGAGATTTCAAATAAAATTACATTGGCTGAACCGGTTTTCAGAGATGCAGACTTGGTTAGTATAGATTTGAATTCTGTAAAGTCTTCTGCCTCAGGGAATATGGTGACTTTTGAGCCGAACGGATTCAACGGAAAAGAAATTTGTGCTTTGTCTAGATATGCTGGAATTAGTGATAAAGTTTCTTCTTTTGGAGTGTTTAATCATAATAGCACACTAGCTGAATCAGTTATTATTGCTCAGATTGTATGGTATTTTATTGAAGGTTATCACTATCGTTCAAAAGAATATCCATTTGGAAGTAGGGCTAATTATTTAAAGTATATAGTTCCGTTGGATGATGAAGAATTGATATTCTATAAAAGTGATAAAACGGACCGTTGGTGGATTGAAATTCCATACGAATCAAACGGCAACAATAAATTAAAAAGAAATACGTTATTACCGTGTTCTTACGATGAATATTTGTCGGCTTGCAATCAAGAATTGCCAGAAAGATGGTGGAAAGCGCAAAGAAAAAACGCTTTATAGATCAAAAATTTAAGTGAAATCTTAAATTTTTAAAACCCCTTAAAAAAGGTTAAAATTAATTAGTAGGAAAATATATATAATATATAAAAATTAACGTTTTACATCGATTTTTTGAAACAGTTTATCGATAAAATATTTTTTTTTTATTTTATTTAACATTATTTTTGAACGGTAAAATAAATTCGCAAGTAGTATTGTTTTTTAGATAAATAATAAATACGTTTACGGACTTTTAATAATGAATAGATAATCCCAAATTTATATGAAGAAGTTTATTGCATTTGCAGCAATGTTAACACTAGTAATCGGCTGTGGTAAGTCTGGTGACAAAGGTGAATTAGTTGGTGTTACAGGAGGGAAATGGCATCCCGAGAAGCCTTATGGAATGACATTAGTTCCGGGTGGATCTTTTATTATGGGTAAATCAGATGCTGATTTAGCTAACGTAGAAGATGCTCCAACTAAAACTGTAACCGTTCGTTCGTTTTACATGGATGAAACTGAGATTACAAATAGTGAGTATCGTCAATTTGTGGAGTGGGTAAAAGACTCTACAATGAGAGTTCGTTTAGCAATTTTAGCTGACGAAACAGGGCAAAAAGCTACTGATGGAAAAGGTAAAAAAGGCGGAAGCATTGCTGACTACGCTTTTAATGATTCTGATCCAGAAAAAATGACAGCTTATGACAAATACATGTACGACAACTACTATAGTGTTGGTACAAAAGATGATCCATATGCTGGAAGAAAATTAAACAGAAAAGTTAAGTTAATTAAAGATACAAAAGCATATCCAGATGAGTATTACGCTGAAGTAATGGATTCTATGTATTTGCCAATTGAAGAATCATACAATGGTTTAAGAACAATTGATGTGAATAAATTGAAATTCCGTTATTCTTGGATGGATATTCAAGCTGCTGCAAAAGCAAAAGTTGGAAAAAGAAGTGATTTCGTAAAAACTGAGCAGGTTAATGTTTATCCTGATACTGCAGTTTGGATTAAAGATTTCGCTTATTCATATAATGAGCCAATGCACAATGATTACTTCTGGCACAAGGCTTATGGAGATTATCCAGTAGTGGGTGTTACTTGGAAACAAGCTAAAGCATTCTGTGCTTGGAGAACTTTAAACAAAAACAGCTACATTAAATCTAAGAAAAAAGGACGTGACTTAGTAAATGCTTTCAGATTACCTACTGAAGCAGAATGGGAGTATGCTGCTAGAGGAGGTCTGGAGTCTGCAACTTACCCATGGGGAGGTCCTTACACTAAGAGTGATAGAGGTTGTTTTTTAGCAAACTTCAAACCAAGCAGAGGAGATTATGCTGCTGACGAAGCGCTTTATACAGTTGAAGCTAAATCATACGATGTAAACGGTTACGGATTATACAACATGGCAGGAAACGTTTCTGAGTGGACAGATTCAGCTTACAATCCAAACGCTTACGAATATGTATCAACAATGAATCCAAACGTTATCGATGGTAAAAACCAAAGAAAAGTAGTTCGTGGAGGTTCTTGGAAAGACGTTGCTTATTTCCTACAGGTAAGTACACGTGACCACGAATATGCTGACTCAGCTAGAAGTTACATCGGATTCAGAACTGTACAAGATTACATGGGTACTCAAGTTACAGGAAACAGAAAAAAGTAATTTATAATTAATTCAATATCCAACAAATCTATTTTAAACCTAAAAAAAAAGTATTATGGCATTATTAAGTAAAAAAGCAATGAATTTCGCTTATGGTATGGGAGCGGCAGTGGTAATCGTTGGAGCGTTATTCAAAATTACTCACTTCGAGATTGGACCTTTAACAGGTACAGTTATGCTTTCAGTAGGATTGGTTACTGAGGCGTTAATTTTCGCGCTTTCTGCTTTCGAACCAGTTGAAGAAGAACTAGATTGGACACTAGTTTACCCAGAATTAGCTAACGGACAAGCTAGAGAGAAAAAAGCTAAAGCAGAAACTCCAACTGACGCTCAAGGATTATTATCTCAAAAATTAGACACATTATTAAAAGAAGCTAAAATTGACGGTGAATTAATGTCAAGTTTAGGAAACAGCATCAAAAACTTCGAATCTGCTGCTAAAGGAATTGCTCCAACTGTAGATTCAATCGCGGGACAAAAGAAATATTCAGAAGAATTATCTGTTGCTGCTGCTCAAATGGAATCATTAAACAGTTTATATAAAGTACAATTAGAAAGTGCTTCTAGAAACGCTGAAGCTAACAAAGAAATCGCTGAAAATGCTTCTAAATTAAAAGAGCAAATGGCTTCTATGACTGCAAACATCGCTTCTTTAAACAGCGTTTATGGTGGTATGCTTTCTGCAATGAGTAACAAAGGATAATTAGTTTTTAACTAAATATTAAATTTATTAATAAGAACTAATTAAAGAAAAATGGCAGGAGGAAAATTAACCCCTAGACAGAAGATGATTAACCTGATGTACCTGGTTTTCATCGCAATGTTAGCAATGAACGTATCAAAAGAAGTTATTTCTGCTTTTGGTTTGATGAATGAAAAATTCGAAGGTGCAAACACTAGTTCTACAGAGTCAAATGCTAGTTTATTAAGCTCTTTAGATCAAAAAGCTGCTGAGGCAAAAGGAGAATTTGCTATTGCTGCAGTTACAGCTCACAAAGTTGAAACAATTACAAAAGATTTTTATGATTATATAGCTACTCTAAAAGCTCAGGCAGTTAAAGGTTTCGAAGTTGATAAGGAAACAGGAAAAATGCCTTATGAGTCTATGGATAGAGGAGATAATATCGACGACTGGTTTACAGGAGACGGTTACACTAAAAAAGGTAACGAAATTATTTCTAAAATCGAAAAATATAAAGCTGATATTAAAGCTGCTTTAGGAACAGACAAAAAATACGCAGCAATTATAGCTGAGGTTGAAAAGAAATTTGATGTTTCTGATGTTAAAAACAAAGAAGGAATTAAAGAGAAATACCTAGCGTACCACTTTAAAGGATTCCCTGCAATTGCTACAGCTGCAAAACTTTCAGCTTGGCAGAATGACGTTAAAAAAGTAGAAACTGACGTTTACAACAGTGCTTTAGGTAAAGCTGCAGTTGCTGCTGCTTCTTACAGCAACTACCAAGCAATCGTTGTTTTAGATAAAAATGCTTATTTCCAAGGAGAAAAAGTTACAGGTAAAGTTGTTTTAGGTCGTTATGACGAAAACACTAAACCAACTTCTTTCCAAGGTCCTGGACAAATTGTTAACGGACAAGCTGTTATCTCTTTAACTGCAGGTGGAGTTGGAGAACAAGACATCAATGGACAATTTACTTTCTTAGAGGATGGAAAAAATATTCCATTAAAATTCTCTGGTAAATATGTTGTTGTTCCAAGACCAAACGCAGCTACAATTTCTGCAGACAAAATGAACGTAGTATATAGAGGTGTTGTTAACCCAATCTCTGTATCTTTCGCTGGTGTTGATGCTAACAAAATTGTTGCAAGTGCTCCAGGTTTATCTTCTGCTGGAAAACCAGGAAAATATAACATGAGCCCAGGTCAAGGTACTGAAACTACAATTTCTGTAACTGGTACTTTGCCAAACGGTGACAAAGTAACTGATAAGAAAACATTCAGAATTAAAGGTATTCCTGGTCCAACAGGAACAATTAGAGGTGAGATGGGAGTTGTTAAAGGTCCTAAATCTAACTTAGAGATTGCTACTATTGGAGCTAAACTTCTTGATTTTGATTTTGAAGTTGGTTTAGATGTTGTTGGATTCAATATGAAAATTGCTGGACAGCCTACAGTTGTTGTTACAGGAAACAAAATGAATGCACAATGTAAACAAGTACTTTCAAGAGCAGGTAAAGGAGACCAAGTTACTATTTCTGAAATTAAAACTAAACTTGTTGGAGCTGGTAGTTATTTATTACCAAGAACTGCTCCTGTAATTTACGAAATACAATAATAAAGTAGTGTAAACTACATTCAATATCTTATAACGATACCACGATGAAAGTAAGAAATTTTTTAATAGCTATTGTTTCTATCGCTGGAGGTTTTGCTTCTAATGCGCAATCTAATTTGCTAAATGCAAAGACTCCTGCTCAGATTGGACTTAAAACTCCTGCTCAATTGATATCTGACAATGATAAGCCTTTGGCTTATGGTTATGTAGATGATAGAGATATCTTGATGGGGAAAACAACATGGGAAATCATTGATTTGAATGAAAAAATCAACTTTCCATTATATTTTCCAGTAGATACAGCTAATATTGGTCCTAACAGACGTTCTCTTTATGACGTTTTAACTAAAGCTATTAAAGGTGGAAAAATTACTGAGGTTTATACTGACAGTTATTTCAACACTAAAAAATCTATGAAAGACATCGAAGGTTCTTTATCTCGTATTGATACAACAGATGCTGGTAGAGAATTGATTAACCAATATCCTGATGACTATAAATCACGAGTTGTGAAGAAAAAAGTAGTTTCAGGTAAAGGTAAAAACAAATCGGTTTCTTACGTAGAAGAAACAGTTGGTCCAACAAGAACAGTTCCGGCTGAATATATCTTGAAACAAGATCTTACTGCTGCTGATGTTAGCCAATATAAGATTAAAGGATACTGGTATTTTGATAAACGTCAAAGTGAATTGAAATATCGTTTACTAGGAATTTGTCCAGTAACACCAGACGTTTACACAATGAATAGCGACGAAAAGGATTATATTGAATTGTTTTGGGTATTTTTCCCAAATGCCAGAGAAGCACTGCATGAAGCAAAAGCTTTCAATGACAACAACTCAGCTCTTCCAATCTCTTTTGATCAGATTTTAAATTCAAGACGTTTTAACGCTGTTGTTTACAAAGAGGAAAACCTTTACGGAGACAGAGCAATTAGCGATTATATGAAAGACAACGCTCAAAATCAGTTGTTAGAATCTGAAAGAGTGAAAGAGAAAATTCGCAACTTCGAGCAAGATATGTGGAACTACTAAGTTGATACATAGTACAATAATTGAAAAACTCTTACTACCTTTGTAGTAAGAGTTTTTTTTATGTCAAAAAGTTAACAAGGCTGTGATGTAGATTAATATTTGATTTCTTTTTGATTATGTAAGAAAAATAACAATATTTGTAATAAAATTTCGTTTAATGTTCTGTAAAATTTATCATGATGAAAGTAAGAAATTTATTAGTTGCTATTGTTGCTGTTCTCGGAAGCTTATCTTCTTATGCTCAGTCTAATTTACTTAATGCCAAAACTGCCGATCAGATCGGAGTTAAGACGCCAGCCCAAAGAATATTTGATAATGATAAACCTTTAGAATATGGTTATGTAAATGATAGGGATATTTTGATGGGAAAAACAGTTTGGGAAATTATTGATTTGAATGAAAAGATCAATTTTCCATTATATTTTCCGGTAGATACTGCTAACATAGGTCCCGATAGGCGTTCTCTTTATGATGTTTTAACGAAAGGCATTAGAGATGGAAGGATTACAGAAGTTTATACAGATAGTTATTTTAATACAAAAAAGACTTTAAAAGATATTCAAGGTGCGTTATCTCGTGTTGATACAACAGATGCGGGCCGTGAGCTTATCAACCAATATCCTGACGACTATAGAACGCGTGTGGTAAAGAAAAAAGTGGTTACAGGTACAGGAAAGAATAAAAAAGTAAATTATGTTGACCAAACAGTTGGGCCAACAAGAACGGTTCCTGCCGAATATATTCTAAAACAAGATCTTACATCTGCCGATGTGAGTCAGTATAAAATTAAGGGATTTTGGTATTTTGATAAAAGGCAAGGTGATTTAAAGTACCGTCTTCTTGGAATTTGCCCAGTTACTCCTGACGTATATACCATGAATAGCGATGAAAAAGATTATATAGAGTTATTTTGGGTTTTCTTTCCTAATGCGAGAGAGGTATTGCATGAAGCAAAAGCCTTTAATGATAAAAATTCGGCCGCACCAATTTCATTTGATCAGATCTTAAATTCTAGACGTTTTAATTCTGTGATATACAAAGAAGAAAATGTGTATGGCGATCGTGAAATCAAAGATTACATTAAAGACAATGCGCAAAGCCAATTGTTAGAATCGGAAAGAGTAAAAGAGAAGATTCGTAATTTTGAAGAAGATATGTGGAATTACTAAGTCCATAAACTCATAATAAGAAAAACTCTTGCTACCTTTGTAGTAAGAGTTTTTTTATTTTATCTATATACTTCACAATGCTTGATTATTTAATTGTCGGATCTGGATTGGCTGGAATTTCTTTTGCCGAAGTCGCCCTTAAGAACAACAAATCAATTTTACTTTTAGATGACAAATCTCAGAATTCCTCTAGAGTTGCTGGCGGTTTGTATAATCCTGTAATCTTGAAGCGCTTTAGTGAAGTCTGGAATGCAAAAGAGCAGCTTGTATTAATGAACGAGTTTTATGATAAAGTAGAAGAGAAGCTCAAAGAGAAATTCAACTTTAAAATGCCAGTTTTAAGAAAGTTCTTTTCAATTGAAGAACAGAACAATTGGTTTGCAGCTTCGGATAAAATCAATCTAGCTCCTTTTTTGTCTACTAAGTTAATTTCAAAAAAGTATAACAGCATTGACTCTCCATTTGACTACGGAGAAGTTTTGCATACAGGTTATGTCGATACGGCTCTATTGCTAGACACCTATAAACAATATTTGCTTCAGAATGATTTGTTGAGAGAAGAATCTTTTGATTTCAGTTGCATTGAGTTTTTAGATTCAGGAATTCAATACAAAGATATTCAGGCTCGTCATATCATTTTTGCTGAAGGATTTGGAATGCATAAAAATCCTTTCTTTAACTATCTCCCATTAGATGGGACAAAAGGAGAATTGTTTATTATAAAAGCGCCAGATTTAAATCTTGATATAATTGTAAATACAAGCGTTTTTATCTTGCCTCTAGGCGACAATCTGTTCAAAGTAGGAGCCACTTACAATTGGCATGATAAAACTGCTGAGCCTACAGAAGAAGGTAAACAAGAGCTTTTGGAGCGTATAAGAGAAATCATTAACTGCGATTTTGAAATAGTAAAGCACTTTGCTGGAGTCCGCCCAACAGTTGCGGACCGAAGACCTTTGCTTGGAACTCATGAAGAACATAAGTCTCTGCACATTCTTAACGGATTAGGAACACGTGGTGTAATGCTTGGTCCTGCAATGGCAAAAGCGTTATACGATCATATAGAAAATAATGTTCCGCTAGATAGAGAAGCAGACATTAAGCGATTTCATAAAAGATATTTGAAAGGTCTTATTTTTGGCCAGCCTTAGGATCGTAAGAAACAAACATATTGATGTATAAGTTTCTTGAGAGACGCAAAACGAACGGAAATAATATCACTAGCGTTATAATGATTGCCAAAAATGACTGCTCTATTGTGGTATTAAAAAATACAAAAGAAACTATAAAAGCAGCAACACCTACGGCTACGTTTAAAGCATAACTAACATACATCGCGCCATAAAAGAATGAAGGTTCAATCTGGTATTTGAATCCGCAGTGGCTGCAATGGTCATTCATTTTGAGAACTTTACTTAAATGAAGCGGATTTTTGTCTTCATACATGCTTTCTTTTTGGCATTTTGGACAACTTCCTGTTATTATGCTGTTTAGTTTGGAGCCTCTTTTGAACATTTTAAGTAAATTTTTATAGTCTTTAATTCACCTCGATTGTATTTGGATACAAGTGTGAATTTGGAGTAATTATTTAAAGCAAATATAAGGTATTTTCAGGCTTTAAGCTATTTAATTAGGATAAAAACTTACATCTTATTTTGGTTTGATTTGAGTATAATGTTTACTATTAGATGTTTCTTTTTTTTTCTAAAATTCATTTAAAAGTATATTTTCAATTCAATGATTTTCGAACTATTTAAAGAAGAAAAGTCTAGAATTAAACAAGACTTTTAGTTTTTGAATTTTCTAAAAGCTATTGTTTTTCAGTATAAAAACTTCAATTAAAAGTTATACTTTTGCACTTTCAAAATTGTAACAGGATAATTCGCTTGTTTGCAATCTATTTATTTAATGAATAAAAAGGTTTTCTAGCCTTTACATTTACAGCAATACATTATGCTTAATATACACAATCTTTCCGTTTCTTTTGGAGGAACCTATTTATTTGAAGAAGTTACTTTTCGTTTGGGTGCCGGCGACCGCGTAGGTCTTGTTGGTAAAAACGGAGCAGGTAAATCTACAATGCTAAAAATGCTAGCAGGCGATTTTAAACCTGACTCAGGAGTAATTTCTCAGGAGAAAGATATTAAAATGGGTTTCTTGCGTCAGGATATTGATTTTGAACAAGGAAGAACCGTTTTGGAAGAAGCGTATGAAGCTTTTACAGAAATTAAAGTTGTTGAGAAAAAACTGGAAGAAATCAATCATCAGTTGGTGACTAGAACCGATTATGAAAGCGAAGAGTATGCTAAGATTATAGAAGATCTATCTGACTATACGCACCGTTTTGATCTTCTTGGTGGATATAATTATGTCGGAGATACAGAAAAAATTCTTTTAGGTCTAGGTTTTAAAAGAGAAGTTTTTAATAACCAAACCGAGACTTTTTCTGGAGGATGGAGAATGCGTATCGAATTGGCAAAACTTTTATTGCAGTCTAATGATGTATTGCTTCTGGATGAGCCAACCAACCACTTAGATATTGAGAGTATTATTTGGTTGGAGAATTTCCTTCGAAATTATCCTGGAGTTGTGGTAATTGTATCGCACGATAAAATGTTTTTGGATAATGTGACGAATAGAACAATCGAGATTTCGTTAGGAAAAGCATACGATTTCAATAAACCATATTCTCAGTATTTAGAGCTTCGTCATGAGATTCGCGAAAAGCAATTGGCGACGCAAAAAAATCAGCAGAAAAAGATTGAAGAAACTGAAAAATTAATCGAGAAATTCCGTGCAAAAGCTTCAAAAGCCTCAATGGCGCAATCGCTGATTAAAAAATTAGATAAAGTAGAAAGAATCGAAGTTGACGAAGACGATAATTCTGTTATGAATATCTCTTTTCCAGTTTCTAAAGAGCCAGGAAAAGTAGTTATTGAGGCTGAACATGTAACAAAAGCTTATGGAGACAAAACGATTCTAAAAGATATTAGTTTATTGGTAGAAAGAGGAAGTAAAATTGCCTTTGTTGGACAAAACGGACAAGGGAAATCTACTTTTATAAAAGCATTGGTAAATGAATTTGAATATGAAGGAAATATCAAATTAGGACACAATGTGCAATTAGGATATTTTGCTCAAAATCAGGCTGAATATTTAGACGGAGAAATCACTTTGCTTCAAACAATGGAAGATGCGGCAACCGACACAAACCGAATGAAAGTTCGAGACATGTTAGGTTCTTTTCTTTTCCGTGGAGATGATGTTGAGAAAAAAGTAAAAGTGCTTTCTGGAGGAGAACGTAACCGTTTAGCTCTTTGTAAATTGTTGTTGCAGCCAATTAACGTTTTGCTGATGGATGAGCCTACGAACCACTTGGATATTAAATCTAAAAACGTTTTAAAAGCAGCGCTTCAAAAATTCGGAGGAACTTTATTATTGGTGTCTCACGACAGGGATTTTCTTCAAGGAATGTCGAACATCGTTTACGAATTTAAAGATCAAAAAATTAAAGAATATCTTGGAGATATCAACTTTTTCTTAGAGCAGCGTAATATGGAAAATATGCGCGAAGTGGAGAAAAAAGATGTTGTAAAACCAACAGCAGCTCCAAAAGAAAAAGAAGCGAGTAAATTGTCTTACGAAGATCAGAAGAAAGGAAAAGCGCTTCAGAACAAATTAAGTAAGATTGAAAGTCAGATTCAGCAGTTAGAAAAACAAATCCAGCACGACGATAAAATGTTGGAAACTAATTACGACAAACATATCGAAGATGCTTCATTTTTTACGGCTTACAATAAAAAGAAACAAGATTTAGAGCAATTGCTAATTGATTGGGAAGTGGTTTCAGAAGAGATTGATAGTTTTAATGCTTAGTTTTTAAGTCGCAGTCTCGGTCACAGTCACAGTACTTGAAAATATATGTAAACCTTTGTCAAAGTTTCAAATTTTGATAAAGGTTTTTTGATTTTCACGAGCTAATTCAGTTTTTCGGATCAATCTAGGCTGATGAAAGTTACTCATTTTCCACAAAGTATGTCATCCCGAGGAACGAGGGATCTCCGTAAGTAGCTCGACAAAGATTGGTCGCGAGAGGGATGGGAGCAATCCGTCGCGGCGGAGCGTACAGCCCGACAGCATTAGAGAAAGTGGGCAAATAAAGACAAAGTATGTTGGCCCACTTTTTCTAATGTTGTCTCGCCCAAATTATTTAAGTTTAAAAAACTACTTAATAATCCCAATCGATCTAGAATGTTCAATGGCTTTACTACTTTCTTTAAAATAGCAAACTGACACATTCAGGTTTTCTAAATTCTTCAAGATTTTTTTTACCTCATTTTTTTGAGATTTTCCCGTCTGTCTTATGTAAACGGCAATCACAGTAACTGGAAATATTTTGCAAATGCGTTCGTATAAAATAGGATCGTGCTGAGAATCATCGCCCATTAAAACATATTTTAAGGTTGGATAAAATTCTACAACATGTTTGATTTTTTCAAATTTATGATCGTGATTTCCTCTTCCGCTCATGAAGAAATCGGTGATTCCTCTTTTGATGTCTTTTAGAAGAAAAACCGCTTTGGGCAATTTGTTAATTCGTGTGAATTTGGCAATAAATCGGTATAAATTCCATTCACTGCTAGAAATGTAAAAAAAGGCATTTACTTCTTCTACATTATCTCTTCCCGCAGAACTTAAAGCTTGATAATGCGGTACGACATCTTTGAAAACTTTTCGGTCATTTACATTTTTGAACAATAGAATGTAAAGTTTTCGAAAGAAATTATTGGTGTGCGAAATCAAGAATGTATCGTCAATATCCGATATGATTCCGAGTTTTCCTTTATGAGGTCGTATAAAACTGCCTTTGCAAGATATAATTTCGTTTTTGTATTTTAAGCTGACTTCGTAAGACATCCATCCAAAATGAGTTTCTTTTTCTAACGGAATGCAGAAATTAAAATAACCATCATCTAATGTTTTGGTATGAATTACTTCGTTATTGTAATGAAGATAAACATCAAAATTTTTAATGGTTTTTATTCGGAACAATCGGAGAATAGAAGTGGCATTTTTTAATTTCCTTTTCTCAAAATTGTATTTGTTTTCTCTTTTTAAAACGTGTCCCATTACAATTAGCTCTTGTTCATTTGCATAACCGCGATATAATTGTAGAATTGGTTTCATTAATTACGTATATTTATGTAACTGTAATTTACTTAATTTAATTGATTTTAAAGCTAAAATTTTGAAAAAGAATATTCTGTTTGTTGTAAATCCGATTTCTGGAGATTTGGATAAATCTGATTTGATTGATGCTGTTGAAGAGTTTGCGGCAACTAATTATTTTGATTTGGAAGTGTATGAAACAACTGGAAAAAATGATTTAAGAACAATACAATCTTTATATAATGAATCTGTTCCAGAACGAATTATTGTTGCTGGAGGCGACGGAACGATAAAAATGGTCGCCGAAGCTGTGGAAGAGCATGATGTGATAATCGGAATTTTACCAGCAGGTTCTGCAAACGGACTTTCGGTGGACTTGAATCTTCCTGCAGGAATAGAGGAAAACCTTAAAATAGCCTTTTTGCACCATTATATCGAAATGGATATGATTTGCATCAACGGAAAAAAAAGTATTCATCTGAGTGATCTTGGCTTGAATGCCAATCTGGTTAAAAATTATGAGCAAAGTGATGTTCGCGGATTTTGGGGTTACGCGCTCCAAGCTTTTACTACGCTTAAAGAATCTGAAGAGCCATTTGTGGCAACAATTTCAGCAAATAATAAAACCGTTGAGCATGTAGCGCGAATGATTGTAATTGCCAATTCGCAGAAATACGGAACAGGAGTTATCATTAATCCGAATGGCGCGATGAATGATGGAAAGTTTGAACTGGTGATTTTAAAAAGTCTTGATCTGCTTTTAATTGGAAAAATAATTACCGGAAATATGCCGATTGACTCTGATGACATTGTAATTATTTCAACCAATAAAGCAACTATAAAAACGGATTATCCTGTTAATTTTCAAATTGATGGAGAATATTGCGGAGCGCAGACTTCGTTAGAAATTGATATTTTGCACAAGCAGATGAAAATTGCAGTTCCGTAGATTTATTTAAACGGATTGCGTTCCTGCCATTCTGTTTTGGGTTCCAAATAATTGAAAAATCTTGAAATGTTGTGATTAATCAAAGAATTGCTGTGTGTGATTAAACCGTACATTTTAACAGGTTTTGCTCCAACAGAACTTTTAATTTCAAGAGCAGTTCTGGCAAAGACGATTTCACGGAAACCTTTTTTGATAGAATAGGCAATCATGTCGTAAAGCATATTTAAATACAGCATTTTTTCGCGCTGAATGCTTTCGTCATAACCCAAAAAATAAGTATCCATTACTTCGCCATTTTTGATCAAAGTATTGAAGCCTATTAATTTTCCTTCTAAAAAATAGCCATAGAGAAGAAAGTTATCGCCCATTATTTCTTTAAAAAAGCTAAAATGGTCACGAGCTAGAAAAAAAGTGTTGAAAGGTGCATTTTTAGCAACATGAAAATAAAGATCATAAATAACATCTTCATATTGTTTAATATCTGAAAGCGACATTTGCTGTTTTACAATTCCTTCCGATTTTTTGCGTGCGCGTTTGTATTGATCACGATATTTCTTTGACAAGGCATCAATATAATCCTGTTCTGTTTTCCAGTTTTCTTTGATGTCGAAAATCATATTAGGCTGAGTCGAAAACGTGTAATTGTTTTTGAATTCAGCCTGAAGCGATTCTATTTCTTTTGCTGTAAAATCTTTAATACTGGTAATGTGAACCTTTTTTCCACTTTCTTTTAAATCTTTTTTTAGCTGATTAATAGCTTTGTGAAGCGTTTTTATAGCTTTTGACTCTTTGACACTTTTGTCAAAAATAAAAGCATTTTGTCCCGTGAGCATATTATTTCCAACAAATAAAACGTGTGAGGCAAAATTCTTTAAAGCAAAATTACGTACCGAAGTTTTTAAGCATTTGTCACGCTCTCCAAAAGATTCGAGTTTTTCTGCAAATAAGAACTGAGTTAATACAATTCCAATTAATTTTTTCTCTTCAAAAAGGCCGATAAAATGACAAGTCATATTGACTGGAGAAGAATTTTCCAGCACTTCGAGATATTCTCGTGTCAAAAAGATGTTGTTTTCAGCAAGCGAGTTCCATTCTACAGGCAGTAAAGATGCGCTTTTGTAAATCTGGAAAGAATATGTTGTATTCAAAAGAGTGAGCTAATTTCTTCAAAATTAGATAATATTTGTAATAACTTATCTGCTTTAAGTTAATATTAAGAAAAACCCGTTTGAGATAAGTTTTTCAAACGGGTTTTTAAGAAGATTATTAAGCAAATCCACAAATGATTCCGCCCATAAGAGTCAGAGTAAGGATCCAGTATCCGCTATGAATAAAAATATATTTCCAAGATTTTCTTTCAAATAAACCATTAATTCCTATTAATGGAAAAGCGAAAAATAATCCAGACATAAAACCATGAAGTGCACCATGTTTAAAAGTCCTGTATGCCATTCCGTAATCTGCCATAAAGGCTGCAAATGAAGGTTTTGCACTATCCATTAAAGGAGGTCCGCCAACCATTCCGATTGCGCCAGATTGATGAATGGTAAGCGACATTAAAGTCATGGTGATCATTAAAGAGAAAATATACGTAAGTCCGAAGATTTTAAGCATATTTCCTTTTCTTAACTCTTCTTGAGTAAGATTGTTTTCCTTCATCCAGATTGTTCCAAATACTTTTGGGCTGTACCAGATAAAACCAGTTACGAGTGTAACAATTGCTGCAATAAATAAAGCGGCGAAGTTAATTTGCATGATATGAGGTTTTTAGAATTAGTTGATCAAATGTAATCAAAAAAAGTGCAGATTTTAGAAAATAATTAAAAGCAATATAAATCTTACATGTAAAATTTTTTTCAACACTTTGTCGATATTTAGTGTGTTTTAACTGCGAATTGCATATTTTTACGCTAATAACAAATCCCCAAATCTGTTATGAAAATTTTAGTAACCCTTTCTTTATTATTTGCTTTTTCGCTAAATGTTTTGGCAGATACCGTTTCGGATAAAGAAAAAGAGGCGCTTATAAAATTGTACTATGCAACAAATGGTTTGCAATGGAAAAACAAATGGGACTTAAGTCTGTCTGTTTCTACTTGGTACGGTGTTAAAGCTGAAAATGGAAAAGTTGTGGCGCTGAATCTGGCAGATAATAATCTTCAGGGAGAATTGCCAGAAGCTCTTTACGATCTTATAAATTTAGAATCGCTAAATCTTGAAAAGAATAAAATTGAAGGAAGTTTGTCTTCATCAATCTTTAATTTGAAGGAATTAGAATTGCTAAATGTAGCTGATAATAAATTGTCGGGTGCAATTCCGTCTTCTATTTGCCAATTGGTAAAATTGAAAGATTTACAGCTTTTTATGAATAACATTTCAGGAGAGCTTCCAGCGGAAATTGGAAAGTTGAATCAGTTAGAAACTTTAGCTGTTTTTAATAACGAAATTAACGGAAAACTGCCTGTTTCAATTTATAAGATTTCTGGACTGAAGGTGTTGCTGTTAAACAATAATAAATTCTCAGGAAATTTGTCAAATGATATTATTAATCTGAACTCACTTCAGAATTTTAGTTTGTTTGATAATGATTTTACAGGCGCAATTCCTCTAGAAATCGAAAAGCTTAGCAAGTTGCAAGAATTGAATCTTTCGTACAATAAATTTACAGGCGAAGTTTCGAAAAAAATAGCATTATTAGATGCTTTAAATATGACGATGATGGATGAAAACGGAAATCCATTTTTATTAGAAATAAACCAAGAAAATAAATTACAATAGTTTACCCAAAATTAATCGATGCTTATGAATGAATTTTACATTTAGTTAATTATTTAAAACCGTAATTTCTTACGGTTTTCGTTTTTTTAGACTTAAAGGTTTCTTGAAAAATAACCTATAATTTAGAACGGAATTTTTTATGTTTGCCTAAATTTTTATAATTTTAATAAAAGTATCTAGAGAACCAAAAGCCATTTAACAGGCGGTATTACTAATCATTTAATAAGAAGAAATCATGACACTGCAATATCAGGGAGAACAATACGGAAAACCAACAACTTTTACACTTAGAATTATTGGGAACAACTTATCAAAAAGTAGTTCAAACTATCAGATTGATCTTTTGGTTGGAGATAAGAAACTGCCAACTTTTACAAGCGAAATTCACCAAAGTCTTTCTAATTGTTTAAAAGAGATCTACTTGTTTAGAAAACACAACGGAATCAAATTCAATGAATCAACAGAGAAAATAGTTTCGCTTTATGTTCCTTATGATAAAGTTTTGTTTAACTACAATAAATATGCTTTGTTTAGAGCATAAATTTTTCTAAAAACAGCATAAAAAAGACCATTTGAAAAAATGGTCTTTTTTTTATTTGAGAAGCGAGAAGCTATTATCGAATTATCTTGATAAAAGCACTATAGGGGTTGTCTGTAAGGGAAGTACGCATATAATATACGTTTTCATCTTTTTCTTTTAAATCAAACTGAATTAAGCCTGCATCGCAATAATAGTAAAGCAAGTTATCGTCGGCAGGAAATTCAATATTTGAAATAGGTAGCGTAGTTAGTTTTTCTTCAAAAGCGATTTCGCCGTTTGATAAGTCTAATTCAAAAAGTTTCTTGTTGCGCGTATATCCCCAAAGATTGTCAACCTCTTTGACAATATATTCTACATTATCACCTTTAAAGTCAGTTTTCCAAAGCTGAGTTCCTGTTTTAGAATCAACAGCATAAATAGATGAAACCTCCGGTCCTTGTGCTGCAAAATATAGTTTTTTGTCGTGGCACACTATGCGTTCCTTAACATTGTTTTGGTTTTCTTCTATTTTAAACTGCCATAAAACATCCAAACTGTTTGGCTTAAGAGCGTAAAGCCAGTTCTTGTCGCCAGCAATAAAAATACTTTCACCATCTGTAACAGGTTTTCCGTTCATGGTTTCATCAAAGCTTTTCTGATTCAATAGCTTTCCTGTATTGACTTCAAACGAATATACATTTGTTGCACTTTGAATAAAAACCTTATTATCAAAAACAAGTGGCTCAATGTTGTTATTTGGCGTGTCTAATTTGTAGTTCCAAGACAAACTTCCATCTTTTAAATCCAAAGCATATAAATTACTGCTCTGATTTTGATTTTGAGCAGTAATAAACAATTTTCCGTTGCTTATTACAGGAGTTTGGTCTTTTAGAACAATCTGGTCTTTAATATTGCCTATTCTGGATTTCCAGAAAATAGTTCCTGTTCCGTTATCTACAGCATAAATTTCACCATTAATAAACGGAATATATACTACTCCGTCATGGATTGTTATTTTGTTGGCGCACATTTCGGTTTGAGCATCCGAAGCTTTTACGGTCCAAACAATACTTTCGACTTCTAAATCCCATGAAAAAAGCGATCCGTCGTAATCATAAATTAACATAGAAGTGTCGTCTAGAGAAATCTTTTTTAGAGGTTTTAAAGATTTGTTGGTAACAGCTTCTTCTGCAGGTAAATTGCTGTTAGAATAATTGGTTTTGCTGGCGGGCGCTTGTCCAGACATATTTGCAAAGGCGAATACAAATAAAAGGGCTATTAATTTGTGTTTCATTTTAAGATTTGGGTTGATTTTTTTGATTGTCTTTTTTAAAACATTTAATGGAGTAAATATAAACAAAAAAAGCTCCAGATTTCTCTGAAGCTTTTGTCTTAGTAAGTAGTCCGTGGGGGAATCGAACCCCCCTTACCAGGATGAAAACCTGGCGTCCTAACCGATAGACGAACGGACCTAGTTTGCTATTGCGGGTGCAAAAATGCAACTATTTTTGAGATGTACAAAGCATTTTGGAAAAAACTTTTTGATTTTTTTTGATTGAAAATTGTTTTACAGGATGATTTTTTCAGTTTTAATCGAGTTAATGTATTTGTATTTATTTGATTAATAATTTGTTGTTTTATGTTTATGCGGAGAAAATGTTTGTTTTTTTAAGAAGAAAATAATTTTAGAAATATTGAATGATTTTATTTTTGAAAGAATATTTTTATAGTATTTAAGGGGTAATCCTAATAGAAAAGAATCATATTGCTTTTGGAAAGTAGGATTTTTTGAAAAATAATTCTGAGTTTATAGAAAAACCGTAGTGACTGTTTGCTTTTTTTGTGTAGTATTGCTAGACCTTTTTATATGGGGTCAATATGTGAGGTAAAAATATTTATTATTTAAAAGTCAGCAATAATGTCTGCTTGATAAAATAAGTTTGAAGCATGAAAATATATCGTTTTAATTTTATTGACATTCTCATTAAATGCTTTTTCGCAGAATAAAAAAACTCCTAACAAATCAAAAAGCGAGAAAGATCAAGCTATATCTTTTCACAAATATGACATATCGTTAATAAGGCTAATTTCAACTCCAGAAAAATATGATGGAAAACAAATTCAAGTTATAGGGTATTTGAATTTGGAATTTGAAGGAGACGCAATTTATTTGCATAAAGAAGATTTTTCAAAAGGCATATCTGATAATGGTTTTTGGGTCAATTTTTCAAAACAAATTTCTCAAAAGAAAAACTTGAACGAATACAATAAAAAATATGTAATAATTGTGGGAACTTTTGATATGAATTCGAGAGGACATATGGGAATGTTTGGAGGAACAATTAAAAACATCACTAGACTGGATTTATGGAATTTTGACAGGTAATTAACATTATCTCTCAAATTTTTAGGGAGACTGCATAAATTGTGCTATCAAAATTACACCTTTTCTATCTTAAAATAAGCCAGCTCTTCTTGATTTCTTATCAAATTGCTTAATCGTTCAAATCCAACTTTTTGCAATACATTTTGCGATCCTGTATTATCAAGATCTGTTATGGCTACAACTTCCTTGGTATCTGTATTTGCAAAACTATACTGCGTGAGAGCCTTACATACTTCTGTAGCAATACCTTTTCCCCAGTAGTTTCGGCTTAATACATATCCGATTTCTATCTGGTTTGTGTTGTGCGCAAAAACACGTGCAACACACATTCCTATAAAATCATTGTCTATAGCACTAAATATTGCCCATCTGCTGAGATTTTTCTTTTCATAATTTTCCAGCAATTCGTTAAACATTTCGACATATCGTTCAGGCGAAGTTTCAGGAAGATATTGTGTAACCTGATCGTCTTTAAAAAGGTCTAAGAATGTCTGCTTCTCTTGAGGTAAAAATTCGCGAATAATTATTTTTGGACTTTGATAGATAGTGAGCATTGATTTAGGATTTTTCATTGTAAAGATATCGAATTTAGAGAAATAAATAAGGTAAACTTACTGCTCGTAAATATGCAATTATAAAAAGTCTTTATTTTGTTTATCTAGTTTGTAATGAGTAAATTAGATGTTTGAAATGAATGTTGCAAAAATGACAAAAGCAAAAGAAGACGTAATATGGATAACAGGTGCTTCATCTGGCATTGGAAAATCAATGACTTTTGAATGGGCAAGATTAGGATATAAAGTAGTTCTTTCTGCAAGGCGTAAAGAGATGTTGGATAAAGTTGCCGACGCAATTAGAGATTCAGGTGGACAAGCATTAGTAATTCCATGTGATATAATGGAAGAAACCTCTATTGAAAATGCAGTCCAACAAATCATTAAAGAGTGGGGGCGATTGGATATAGTTGTTGCCAATGCTGGTTTTGGCGTTTTTGGAAGCATCGAAAACTTAACAGCCAAAGATTGGAATAGGCAATTGCAAGGCAATGTTACGGGATTAGCCCTAACGGTAAAATATGCATCGCCATATTTAAAGAAAAACAAAGGACGAATTGGTTTGGTTGGAAGTGTTGCTGCTTATCTTCCTAATCCTAATGTGGGCGCGTACGGCGCTTCAAAAGCGGCTGTAAATTCTATTGGTCAGACTTTGCAGGTTGAATTAATAGGAACAGGCGTGAGTTGCACTACTTTGCATCCTGGATTTGTGGTTTCAGAAATTGCACGAATTGATAATGACGGAATTTGGCATCCTGAACAACAAGATCCACGACCATCAAATTTAATGTGGCCGACAGATAAAGCGGCGAAGGTGATGATAAGTGCTATTTTGAAACGAAAGAGAAATTACATTTTTACAGGTCATGGCAAACTGGCTGTCTGGTTGCATAGATGGTTTCCTGGAGTGATGAGATCTATAATTTCAAAAGGTTCAAAGCCTGATTTATAATTAAGAAGCTAGAATTAAATCTATGTTAAAAGAACGATTTTGTTTTAATATTAATGTGAAATTTGTGAAATGTCTAATTAACAACGAGATAATATGGAAGGACAAATTATAGAATTGGAAAAAAAATACTGGCAAGGAGTTGAAAATAATGATTATGAAACGGTAAGAAATTTGACATTTTTTCCTTGCATAGTTGCTGGAAAAAATGGTATTCAGAGCATCAGCGAGACTGAGTTCAAAAATATGTTCGACTCTGGACAAACCAATAAAATAAAAGTGCTGAACATCTATGATGTAAAAGAAAAGCTAATTGCCGAAAATACCGCCGTACTAGGATATCGTCTCGATTTTGAGATAGCAGATCAAAGTCAAAAAGCACCTGTGAAATGTGTCTGCACTTCTACTTGGGTTAAAGAAGATAACCAATGGGCATGTGTAATGCATACCGAAACAGAATTGGAAATAAAAGAGTAATCTAATGTACTTAAAATATAGCTAATATATAGTTACAGCGAAAATCCAAACAGAAAAGCTTCAGATCTCTCTGAAGCTTTTTTGTTTTAGTAATGCAACTGTATTTTCAGGTTAAGAAAAATATATAGTTATAATATACTTTTGAAAATATATTGTAGTAATAATATTTTATTATTTTCGTTTAAGAAAATCATCAATCAATCAATCAATCAATCAAATGAAAAAACAAATCATTCTTTGTTTTACAGTTTTACTTTTTACAAGTAATATCTCAGCGCAAGAGATAAAAGATTTCTTTTCAACACTTGCTAAAAAAGACCTTTTTAATGGCAGTGTATTAATTTCTAAATCAGGAGAAAATGTTTTTTCTGCTTTTTATGGATATTCTAATATCGAGAAGAAAGAAAAAATCAATGAAAAATCTCAATTTACAATTGCATCGGTATCAAAAACGTTTACGGCAGTTGCCATACTGCAGCTTAAACAAAAAGGGAAATTGAATATTGATGATCCAGTCCAAAAGTATCTTCTGAATTTTCCTTATCCAAATGTTAGCATTAGACATTTGCTCAGCCATACTTCGGGAGTGGTTCCTTATTATCGTTTATTTGATAAAGCAATAAAAGAAAAGCCAGAAAAAATCTTTTCGAATGAGGATATTATATCGGCATTAATTGAAAATAAAGTGCAGCTTTCATTTGCTCCAGGAGACAAATGGGAATACAATAATGTTAATTACTGTCTTGCAGCTTTGATAGTAGAAAAAATAGCTGGAATTGCTTTTAGAGATTATTTGGAAAAAAATATTTTCGAACCCGCAAAAATGAAAGATTCATTTCTGCCTAAGAATAGAAGGCTTAAAACGCCAAATCAGGTAGAGTTGTATACTTATCCAAACCTTTATTCGACAAACGTAGTAAATGTTCAAACCTTAAATGAAACTTTTTTAATAGATGAGAAAAGTAATTTTTACGGTCCTGGAGGTATTGTAAGTACAGCTCAAGATTTGCAGAAATATCAAAAAGCATTATTTAGCTATAAGCTTTTAGGCAAGAAAGAATTAGAAGAAGCGCTGACTCCAGCAAAACTTAATAACGGAACATTTGCTTCTTATCGTGCGTATGAAAAAGAAATAGCCTATGGTTTGGGTTGGCAGACTTATACTAATGATAATAATGAAAAAATAGTTTTTCACGATGGGCTCAATACTGGACTTACATCAATTTTAATGTACAATATCACTAGAAACAATACTGTCATTATGTTGTCCAATACAGCAAGTCCGGTTTTCGTTACGGCTAATGAAGCTTTAAAAATAATTGAAAATAAGCCTTATAAAATGCCTCTGCAGAGTCTTTCGAGAGTCTATGGCAGTTTGCTTGAAAGCGGGAATAAAGAAAAAGCAAATCAGTTAATTGAAGAATATTTAAAAAAGCCAGACAGTTACGAAGCGTCAGAAAGAGACTTTAATAGATTAGGATATCAATTTCTTAGATCTCAAAAAACAGACAACTCTTTACTGACATTCGCCTCAGCAGCATTAATTTTTCCAAATAGCTCAAATGTATATGATAGCTATGGAGAGGCATTGCTTCAAAGTGGTAAAAAAGAGGAGGCAATTAAAATGTATCAAAAATCTGTTGAATTAAATCCAGATAATGAAAATGGTAAAAAGGTATTGAAAGAACTACTGTAAATAATTAATATAAAAGTTTAGAAAACAAAAAAAGCTTCAGAGAAATCTGAAGCTTTTTTTCTTAGTAGCCCTAACGGGACAATTTTCGAACCGTTTTTGTAATGATTTAAAAAGGATGAACAGCTTGTGAATTTTAGAATGTTTGCTACAGTGTTAACTTAAGAGAATTCGTTTTTTCATACTTTAATGTTTTATAATATCTGTATAGATGATTATAGATAATTAGCTCATACATTCTTTGTTTAGACGTATATTGCCTGTTAATCATCATGTGGATATGGCTAGCTAAAAAGCTATAAAGATCAATTTGGATTGCATTTTTTATTTCTAATGCCTTTTCTGCGATTTGAATTTGTTTTTCTTCAATGATTTCGAAAAAATCAACAAAATCTTTTTTAGTTTCTTCTCTTAAAAAGCATCCAAGTTCATCATCTAGTTCTCTGTATTTTTTATCTAGTTCTTTTTTTAATATTTTATCTGCCCCAAATTCTTCTTTAAAAGATTGCTGCAATCTATCCATTAAATTATACTTATCTAAAATCGACAAAGAAAAAGAATTTAAAAAAGAATCAATAGAACAGAAACTGAACAACAGTTCCATTTCTTTTTTGGCAAATGTTTTTTTTAGCGAAAGATATTGAATTACCAATTCGCTATCCTTCCAAAACAAAAATTCAGAATCTTCAATAGTGGTTTCACCGTATCTTTCCAGTTCTCTTTTATAAGTATCAGTTTGAATTTGCCATGCCAAATTTTCTTGAAGTAAATTATTTATTGGGCGATAAAGCATTTGAATTACTTTTGCTAAATCCTTTTTGTTTTCTATTAGAAATCGGATTCTAAAATGTGTGTCAGCATCCTTGTATCGAACGAAGAACCATTTTTGGATGATTTTTTTCTTTTTTAATTGCAAAATAACAGGATATAATTTTTCAAGCAAAATTAAATCAGTTGTTTGAACTCCTGTATAAATTTTATAATACAACCATTCACTTCCTAAGCAAAAATTTCTCTGCATTTATAGTTGTTCTTTAAAAAATGATAATATAAACTGGTTGCTAAAATCTTCTCCATTGCTGTTTTTTACAATAGATTTGTCAGTAAATAGAAATTCTTCTAAAACAATTTTGTCTCTATTTCTAACTGACTTTAAAAACAATTGAATTCCAAGTTCTGTTTGAAAATCTAATAACAAGGTATTATCAGAATTGACCCAATTAACGAGATAAGGAATATCTTTACTGATTCTCCAATTTGAGAATGCTTCAAACAAATCTTTGCCACTTAATTTTAAAAAGGAAGCTATTTCTTCTTTTGTAATAGTCCATTTTGCTTTTGACAGTATAATTTCGTTGTATTCAACTCTCGGAAAGTAATTATAATGTGATTCTAAAATTCCCCAATTAAAGCTATATATTGGCTTTGTATTTAGTGACTGTAAATCGCATAAAAAATGATATACAGGTAAAGAATTATTATAAAAGTTGTGAGCGTTTGAGAGACAAGGAATAACTTCTTTATCATGTTTTTTAGAACGTAGTATAATTTTATCGTTTCTAATAGACACAAATAAATCATTTAAATTGATAGTGTTTTTCTTTTCAACACCTGAATTTGCTAAATAGGCAATTTCATGATTTCTTAAAACAGGTCTTCGCAAAATATTTCCCGTTCTGGACTGAGGTATATGAACAATTTCAGCTAAAATTTTATCATGGTGATAGTTTTGTTCTTTTTGAATAATTTCTTGGGTCAGCTTATGGATCTCAGAATTTCCATTACAAAATCGCCCCAAAAATTTCGCGGCGCTTATATTCCCTGAAGATTCAATGGTTAATTTTTCATTACTGTAAATTTCAATCAGTGCTGAAAATGTGACGGGAGTATAATCAAAATTAGCATCAAAATCAGGAAAGTCGCTTTCTGATAATTCTATTTTCATTTGATTTTTTGAAAGACATTCTTGAAGTTTTTTCTCTAAAATAAAATCATAGGTGGTCCAAACTTGATTTTCGTTTTTATCTCTTTTCTGTTTAAAAGAGAAAGTCTCCAATATTTCGTGCGAATCATTCATATCATGATTTATCGGATAACCTAATCCAGATTCTGTATCTAAAATCGTCATTAACGGCATTTCTTGATATTCATATCTTTTAGAGAATGCTTTAATAAATGCCTTAAGATTATTAGATTCTTTTTTAGGCTGTATGCCATTTAAAAAATGAAGTCCTTTAGTTACTTTTTTTGTAACACTTGCATTTAAACTATTTGATAGAGCGGTTGTGGTTAAATCGGTTTGAAACAGATATTTTTCATCATATTCAAATCCTTCTTCCAATATATTTTGTTTGATTTTTTTGTATTGGTTTTCGGATGGAATTAAAGAAATATCCAAATCTAAAATTTGTTTATTTATGTTCTCTAAAAAGTGATATTCTTTTTTTAGATCTGGAATATTTTTTAGAATAGATAGAACCCTTTCAAATTCATTATTACTGGTTACAGTGGCGTCTATTTCACTTACTAAAAACTGGAAGTCTATAAGGTGTTTAATAAACTCATAGGCTTCTTTCTTTTCAGAATCATTTTCTGCTAAAATAGAAACCATTTGATCTATAGTTAATCCTAATTTTGTTTGCAGCATTATTTCTTTTAAAGCATCAGACTTCCGTAAAGATGTAATACTGTGTTCGCGTTTAGTTTTTAAGTATTTGTATTCAATATATCTGTAAAAATGACCAAATTCATAAATAGAAGAATTAGGGTAATATTTTAAGTGAAAAATTGCTGCTTTTCGTTTGGCAATATTTTGAAGTAATGCTACCCAGAATTGCATATCAAATTGAGTAAACCGTTTGTATTTTTCAGGCAAATCTAGTATTACATTAGTTTCAGTATTAATTTCTCCAACAGAACATCCAGCAAACAGCCCAAAAGGTGTGCATCTTGAAGACATTCTTGCAATGTACTTGAGTAAAGTAAATTCTAAAGCTAATTTTTTTTCATTAAAAGAATCAGCTTTAAAAGTCTTCCATTTGTTAAGTTCATTTACTAGTTCTGGCGATGCTAGATTTAACGCTTCTTTGATTAATGCATTTTGGTAAATAGCAATTGCCTTTTCACAATTGTAATTATTGAGAAGATCCAAATAAAATGAAATAGGAAACAAAGGTGTTCTCAGTACAAATTGTGAAAAGAATGAAATTTTAAACTGTGATTTCATTTCTTTTTCTTGCTGGCCTTTTCTGCGAGTTGCATTGCATTATAGACATTTAGAACTTTTCCTGACTTAGACAATTCAGAGAATGGAACTTTTTTGTCTTCAGTACCCGGTAATATAACTTCGAAATCATATGCAGTTCCAGAATCCATAATAATTTGTTTGACCTGAGCTGCTGTAAGATTTGGATAATAAGACCAAATTATTGCAGCAGTTCCAGATACCATAGGCGCTGAAAATGAAGTTCCAGAATCTGTTTTATATATGTTTCCTGCTCCTGTGGTATAAATATCTTCTCCAGGAGCAAATAAGTCTACATTTTCTTTGCCATAATTAGAGTAATCAGAAACTAATTTTTCTCCTAAATTCTTAGTAGTTGAGCCAACACTAATAAAATTATTGCAGATTCCTCTAATGCCCTCATAGTTTTGATCATTAGGATAGTGAAATGCTTTATCTAAGTCTTCACTGTCGTTTCCTGCACTGTGTACTAAAAGAACATTATGCTCCTCGGCATATTTAAAAGCATCTGATACCCAATCTTTATGCATGGAAAATTCTTTTCCAAAAGACATATTAATTATTTTAGCTCCATTATCAACGGCATAACGAACTGCCATTGCAATATCTTTATCATGTTCGTCTCCAGAAGGAGAAATATTTAAAGGCATAATTTTTACATCTGTGATGCCTTTTATTCCGATGTTATTATTCCTGTTAGCTGCAATAATTCCCGAGACCATGGTATTGTGATCTTGAATTGTTCTTACGCCTTTTATGGTGTTACTAATTTTATTATTGCCATAACCTTTTTCTAAAATATTAGGATTGTCACCAATCGATAGACGTTCGTTGTAGTTTATGTTCAGGTTTTTGTTTACAATTGAGTCCAGCTGGGTCTGCATGTCTTGAATATCTTTTAATTTTTTTTGATCCATAACGAGATTAGCCATCATGCAGCCAATTAATGCTCCAAGATCTTTATCGCCATCATCTCGTCTTTGCCAAAATTCTTTGTCATTAATCTTATACTTTTTGTATAGGCTGTCCAATTGTTCATAAGTGTAATCTTCCTTAGGAAAAAAATGTTTTAAAGTGTCCTTTGCGGTTGGATAAAGTGCGACTTTGTAATTTAAGGATTTAAACCATCTTTTATAATATGGCATTTTTTCCTCAAATTTTTTTAGAGCTCTTTGATATTCGTTAAATTTAGGAAGATCTTTAGGATCGATTTGGGATTTGGTCTTATCTTTAAACTTTGGTCCCCATTCTTGTATAATGCGGACATATTCGTATCTATTCCAAACCACGTAACCTCCGCTCTTAGTCCCTGTAAAACTCCACCCATTTATATCATCTATGTAGCCGTTTTTGTCATCATCAATTCCGTTGTTTGGAATTTCTTTGCTGTTTGTCCAAAATTGCCCTTGCAGATCCTCATGATTTATATCAATTTGGGTATCAATTACGGCTACTATAATGTTTTTGCTTTTGGGTTTCTTTTTATTCGAGGCATACCATTTATCCAATGATATGCCGGGTATTCCCTCTAAAACCTTATCTTTCTGATACCAGTTTCTCTGTTCCTGTGACGTTAATTCACTTTTAAAAGAAGAAGTATTACCTGATTTTTGTATGGATTTACAGGCAACAAAGCAACAAAGAAAAATAATAAGGAAATGGGGTTTCATGTTTATATTGTAATTAATATATTTTTAAATCTAGAATTATCAGTTACTTACCGCAGTCGATATTAGATGGCTTTTTAGTAGTATTATTTGTGTCAACGGGATCATCGCCTCCTCCTTTTAATACTGTCAGATTTTTTAATCTTGCTACTTCAAATCTTTCTAATCCAAATTTAGGGCTTTCCTTTTTTTCGCTTTTACGTTTCATTATTTTATTTTTTTAAATTATTTGAGATGCAAATATATATTTGCATTTAATCACAAAAGCAATAAAAAATAGATTATATAGTCGGAATTCATGAATTTCGAGTCTGTTTGATTTTTATTTGTATTGTAAATCAATAGGTTATTTTTCTGATTGCATATCTAATTCCTTGATAAAATAAGATGGTTTTATGCCTGTTTTTTTGTAGAAGGCACTAGAAAATGACTCGGCATTGTTAAAACCAAACTCCAATGCAAGAGCATGAATTGTATATTTTCTTATTTTACTATTTTGTTTAAGTTCTGAAATAGCATATTCAATTCTCAAATCATTTATATATTGAATGAATGTTTTCCCTTTGTATGTATTTACTATTTTAGATATATACTTGCTATTTGTTTCAAATGAGTTAGATAGAATTTGTATTGTAATATTAGTTTCAAGATATTTTTTCTCATTCTCAAAATGAGTGAGTTTTTCTAAAATTTGATTTACAACTTCTTCTGTAATTCCAATGTTGTCATCATTTTTTGAATTGGCACTCAATTTTTCAATATGGCTATTTTTAATTTTGCTTTCCTGCAGTTCTATCGTATTACTGACTATTTTTTCAAATCTAAGACGATACCTTTTTTTGAGTTCATATTGATATAAACCAAATCCTGAACTAAGAATAATAATTAGAAAAAAAATCCATAACCCCCAATAAAATTTTGTTTGTTTATTATGAAGAGAATCAATTAATTCCTCTTTTTCCGAAATTAAATGAGGCATGTCGTATTCTTTATTGACAATCTTATTTAATGCTCTATAGTTTTTTTGTAAAGTACTATCTATACTCATATAAGTAATAATGTACTTTAATTGGTTTTCTTTATTGCCGAGTTTTTTGTAGTATGAAATAAGAAATGAATAGCCATCAATAAATTCTCCACTGTATACTCCAGTCTTGTTATTTATAGAATCTACCTTAATAAAGTTTTGTGCGGCAAGTGTCTTTTTCCCAAGTCCTTCGTATATCTTTCCACGGTAGTAGTAAGCTGCCAGCACATTGCCAGTATTGTTGTAAAAAATCATCTTTGGTAAGGCTATTTCGATACTGTCTAATGCTATTTTGTAGTTTTTTTTTAATGCTTGGTTTGCTCCTTCATTTAAGACAAAGAGGTATTTGTATTCTTCATTATTAGTTGCTTTTGATTCTTGGTATCCTAAATTATTATAATAAGTTGTGGAATCAATATTTTTTAAAGATTTATAGCAATCTGCTAATCCAAAAATGATACTTTGATATTCTCCAGCATATTTAGGGCTTCTGGTATCTTTATGTTTATAGTATCCATAGCATTCTTTGAAAATATCGAGTGCTTCATTATAATCACCTAAATCTTCCGATTTAGTTATTGCTATATATTCCCGTACAATATAATAATAATCAATATTGTTTTTAATCGCTATCTTTTCAGCTAAATTATAATTTAACATAGCTTCTTTAAACTTATACTTCCTTTTTAGAAGATCTGCTTTTTCACAATAAGCAACTGCGGGAAAAAAATGATCTTTTGTATTTTGTGAATATTTAATAACACTGTCTAAATATTTAATTGCCTTATCTGAATCTTTCTTATAATACAGAATAGCAAAATGATAATATGCTTTTGCTTTTCTAATATCTATATTTTCAATATTAGCTTTATTCAAATAAGTTTTCACAATTTCGAATTGTCGTTTTTGATTTTCACTATTGGCAAAATATAAATCATGTAAAGCATCATATGATAATTTGGTAAGATCCTCGTTTTTATTTTGAGCTAGAAAGAAAATAGGGGTAAGTGTAAAAAATAGGACTTTTATGAATTTACTGTATTTCATGAAATAAAAATAATTTCCTACAAACATAAGGTATGTCTTTTAAAACTTCATCATTAAAAGGGATGTTTTTTTGGTCGAATTTAATGTGTTTGTTTTTAGTGTTTTAAGATTTTTTTTAAACTAAATTCCTGAATTAAATGTCGAGATTCAAGAATTTCGAGAAGCAACATTTGTTATCAGTTAGATGTTTCTCTAGTTTTGACTCCGGTTACCTGAAATGCTTTTTTTAATAATACATTACTAAAGACAAAAAAGTAAGACTATAAAATAATGAGATAATTAATTTGGATTTTAGTCTAAAGACCATTTTATAAAAATCACTAGTAGTATTTTGTTAAGCATTCTATTCAATTCAGCTAATAATTAAGGTTGTTTCTAATTTATTTACTGTAAAGATTTATGAAGTCTTTGAATTAACAAAATGTTTAAAAATGGGCAATCTTAATTTAGATTTTTAAAACAATACAGAATAAATAAATGAATCAAAAATTGAAAAAACAGAATAAAATTAAAAGACTAATTTTTTTAATACTAATATTATTGCCAATAGCATTATTCTCTCAAATAAAAATTACAGGTAAAATTACTGAATCAAATTCCAGACCAATAGAACTTGCTGAAGCAATTGTTCTGACAAAAGATAGTATTGCAGAAAAAAGCTCGTTTTCCAATGAAAAAGGATATTTTCAAATTGAAGTTAAATCGGGCAGTTATATTTTACAAATAAGGCAAATTGGAAAATCAACTTATACTAGAAATTTGACAGTTGATAAGGATATTGACATGGGAGACATTCAGTTAATAGAAGAGGAAAAACAATTACAGCAGGTTGTAGTAACTGCCAAAAAAAAGCTTATTGAACGAAAAGTAGATAGACTTGTTTTTAATGTAGAAAATAGTGTTGCTGCATCAGGAGGTGATGCTTTGGATGCACTGAAAGTTGCTCCTGGAATACGCGTACAAAATGAAACTGTATCTATGATAGGAAAAAGTGGTATAGGGTTGATGGTAGACGATAGATTAATTCAACTTTCTGGAGATGATCTAGTGAATTATTTAAAATCAATTTCATCAGATAATATAAAATCTATAGAAATCATTACAACTCCTCCAGCTAAATATGATGCAGAAGGAAATAGTGGTTTGATTAATATAAAATTAAAAAGGCCTAAAAATGACAGCTGGAATGTAACACTGAGAAATACAATGAAACAAGCAACATATTTTTCAGATATTATGGGAGCAAATTTTTCATTTCAAAAAAAGAAAATTAGTTTTTTAGCAGATATAGGTTTTAATAAATCAAAAACAATTTATGAGAACGATATTACCTATAATTATCCTTCATCTTTCTGGAATGTTTATTTACACAATGTGAATAATACAGCATTTATTACGCCTACAATTATCTTTAATTATAAAGTAACCGATAAAACTACTCTTGGAGTACAATACATTGGCACGACAAATAAGCCAACAATTTATGATTACAGTAACTCTATTGTGACTAATAAAGAAACAGGTGATCTGGAAAATATTTATACTTCAAATGGTAATTCTAAAATAGACTATTCGAGATCTTCTTTAAATGTAAATGGAGTTACTAAGTTAAATGAAAAAGGAAAATTAATGACTTTTGACTTAGATTATCTGACATATAAGAATAACAAAATAAATCCATTCAATTCGATAATTCTTGATCAAGAAAATAATGTCATTCTTGATAATTATGTCATTAATAAAGGTAATCTAGAAATAAAAAATTATGCTGGTAAAATCGACTTTATTATTCCAAGTCATTTTGCAAATTATGAATATGGCGGTAAGTTAAGTTTTATTAATACCAATAGTGCAGTGAATCTTCTTTTTTATGATAATATAGCAAATGAAGATGTTTTGAATCAGGAAACTCAATTCGACTACCAAGAAAATACTCAGGCTATTTATTTTTCAGCAAACAAAAAAATAAAAAAATGGGAATTTAAAGTTGGTTTGCGTTTCGAAAACACACAAACTAAGGGAGCCGTTTTTAGTGAAAATATAACTAATCGAAAAAACTATTCAAAGTTTTTTCCAACATTGTTTACAACATTTACAGTAAATGAAAATAATTCATTTTCATTTTCATTGAACAGAAGAATTAATAGACCGGGATATGATTATGTAAATCCAGCGAGAAGATATAGTTCCATAAATAGTTACGTATTTGGTAATCCTTTTTTACAGCCATCTTTCGTATACAATGCAGAAATCAAACATAGTTACAAAAGCATCTTTACTAGCTCCGCTAGTTATACTATAGGTAAAAATAATATTAGTCAAATTAACATTCCGCAATTAGATAATACTCAAACAGCCACATGGGAAAATTATGCCGACTATAATAGAGTGAATCTTGATGAATCTATAAATTTTGATTTTAATAAACGATGGTCTACAGTTTCTAGCATTTATTTTTATTATGTAGAATATAAAAGTCATATACCTGAAATAGAGGCTACAGGTTCAGGAGCAGGGGGAGGTTTTGAAACTCGCCATACGTTTACTGCAAACAAAGCAAAAACATTTTTTATAGAAGGAGCTTATTGGTATGATTTTCAATCAATGTCAATGCAAGTAAAAAAAGCACCTGCTTCCAGTCTTGATATCTCGTTTAAGTACTTTTACTTAGATAAGAAATTACAGTTAACATTATTATTTACTAATATTTTGAAATCTGACAGGGTAACCATGAGTTATACTTCAAATAATATCGACCAAAGTTTTCGACAATATTATGATACTCAGAGTATAAGGCTTTCGTTGCTATATAAATTTGGGAGCAACAAAATTGGTGTAAAACAACGAAAACTGGGAAATCAAGAAGAAATACAAAGGGTAAACTAATTTTTACAAATAACTAAATAAGAAAATTATGAAAAAAAAATTAAAAATTAAATTGACTGAAAACGATGGAAAACTAATAGGAGGTTTCTACTTTTTGAGTACATCACAATTAACTAAGATTAAGGGAGGAATAAAAGATAAAGAATCAAACGTATGTCAGGTAGATCACAATACAAATTGTGAAAACTGCTCAAATGCAGTTTGGTGTTAATTCTTAGCTAACAGATCAAATTAAAATTATTAATAAAAATGAAATAAAATGTAATTGGATTTACGAATAATGATTGTTATAAAACAATGTATCGTAATAAAGTATGTGATGTCATGTAAATAATTATTAAATATAAATTTAAACTGATTAAAAAATGAAAAAAACGAAATTAATCTATTCTAAAGGAAACAATGAGTTTGCTTTAAAAGGTGGTTTTTCTTCACTATCGTTAGAACAGATGAAGAAAATTAATGGTGGTCAAAAAGATGCCGATTGTCAAAATACAAATTGTCTAAATGGTTCGTGTCCAGGAGAAACTAATGTTGGATCTTGCGTAAATGGTAGCTGTTAGTAATAAAAAAAGAAAAATGGAAAATTCTAAAAAATTAAAATTGCAGATTTTTGAGAATAAATTTAGAGGAGGTTTTGAATCCTTAAGTGACAATCAAATATTGAAAATCAAAGGAGGTCAAAGAGATGCTGCCGACACGAACGCAGTTTGTACAAACGAAAACGATTGTACTAAAAGTGGAAATGGCGGTATATGTAATAATAGTGGGAGTTGTTAATAACTAAAAACAAAGAAGAATGGAAAATTTTAAAAAATCATGGCTGATTGCCAATAACGATAAATTTGCAGGAGGGTTCTCGTCATTAACTGATGATCAGTTAAGTAAAATTAAAGGAGGACAAAAAGATGCTGAAAATTCTAATGACACTTGTTTAAATGGAATTTGTACTGGTAATAATGGAGATTGTACTAACAAAATACAATGTACATAAAATTATATAATTAATAATTTAAAAACGGTGGTTATTGAATTATAACCACCAACTTTTCAAAGATTATGATGAAATTTAGTCAATTTAATTCGTTTTTTAACTATGAAGATAGAAAAATCGGGTATAATGCATTTGCCAACGATTTTACAATTTTGGATCCTGAATTATATGAAATTTTGCAGGCTGCAGTGAGAGAAAATAATCTTGGAGAGTTAAATGAAATCCATCCTGAATTTTATTCACATCTGATTGAAAAAGGTTTTTTGGTAAATATCGACGAAGACGAAATTGAAAAAGTAAAAGAATTGTCAAGAAAAGTAGATTTCGGCAATGAGACTTTTTACCAACTTACCATTAATCCGACAATGAATTGTAATTTTAAGTGCTGGTATTGCTATGAAACTCATATCAAAGCATCTAAAATGACCAATACAACATTAATATCTGTTGTGAAATTAATTGAAAATATTCTTGTTGAAAGAAAAAAACTGGAAACATTTCATTTAAGCTGGTTTGGAGGTGAGCCGTTATTATATTTTGACAAAACAGTTAAGCCAATATTGGAAGATATTTATCCTAAAATGAAAGAGAGGAATGTCAATTTTTCATCAGGCTTTACCACTAATGGATTACTTATTAATCAAGAAATGTTAGATAGTTGCAGGATAAATGGGGTAAACTTCTTTCAAATTACATTAGATGGACATAGAGAAAGACATAATCAGGTAAGATACGTTTCTAAAGAAAAAGGCTCTTATGACGAAATAGTAAATAATATACATCTATGTTTAAAGAATAAATTTAAAGTGAGTGTGCGATTGAATATTTCTGAGGAAACAATAGAGAAATTACATTTAATCATTGATGACTTTATCATTTTAGATGATGAAGATAAAAAGTATTTAAATTTTTCGTTTCACGAGGTTTGGCAAGAACAAAAAGATATTAACGATGATGTACAGAAGATTGTTAATCTGTTTAGAGAAAAAGGATTCAATTCTATTTATAAAGGGGTAAATCTGGATACAGTTCGTAATTCGTGTTATGCTGACAAAAATAACCACGCAACTATTAACTACAATGGTGAGGTTTACAAATGTACGGCGCGTGACTTCGAATCTGCATCAAAAGAAGGAGTTTTAAATCAAGATGGCAAAATTGAATGGAATGAAAAGTACGAAAGAAGGATGAATTCAAAATTTAAGAATCCACCTTGTTTAAGTTGTAAAATACTACCTATTTGTAATGGAGGATGCTCACAACAAGCAATAGAACATGAGGGCATAGAATATTGTATTCACAATTTTGATGAAAGTAAAAAAATTGAAATTATTAAGGATAAATTTATGTATGCGATAAGTTAATGAAATTTGTTAAACAAAATGACCAGATGGATTGTGGTCCAGCTTGCTTATCAATGATAACAAGTTTTTATGGAAAAAAATATGAATTAGAGTATCTTAGAAAAAACTCCTTTATTACGCGTGAAGGAGTTTCTTTATTAGGAATTGTTGAAGCTGCAAATACTATTGGCTTGAAGAGTTTTGCTGCAAAAATATCTATAGAAGAGTTGCTTGCGGAACAAGAAGCATTGCCCATAATTCTTCATTGGAATCAAAATCATTTTGTCGTTTTGTATAAGATATCAAAAAGCAGATTTTCAAAAAACAGAACTTTTTATATTGCCGATCCAGCGCATGGATGTATTAAATTACGGGAAGAAATTTTTAAAAAATCATGGATTACTGATGAAAAGGATGGGATACTGTTATTTTTAAAGCCTTCAGAATTATTTTTTAATATGACACCACCAAAAAGTCAAGGTTTAAATTTAAAATATATTTTAAGTTATTTAAAACCTTATAAGAAACAAATTTTTTACATGTTTTTCCTTCTTTTATTAGGAAGTGTCTTGACATTAATTTTTCCATTTCTGACTCAAAACTTAATAGATAAAGGAGTAAACAAAAAAGATTTAAATTTTATAAGCATTATCTTGCTCTCACAATTGTTAGTGTTTTTGGGTTCAATTGTAATTGATATAATACGAAATTGGTTAATGTTAATTATAGGAACCAAAATAAGTATTACTATAATCTCAAGTTTTTTAAAAAAAATATTAGAGTTGCCAATTAATTTTTTTGAAACAAAATTGATGGGAGATTTTAATCAAAGAATACAAGATAATGAAAGAATAGAATACTTTTTGACTTCGCAGAGCCTATTGACTTTTTTTTCAATTATTACTTTTTCTGTTTTTTTTGGAGTGTTATGGTATTATGATTTTTTCATATTAACTGTTTATTTTCTTCTAACTATAATATCTGTTTCTTGGTCATTTTATTGGTTAAAAAAACGCAGAGTATTAGATTACTTAAAATTTCAGCAACGTAGTGAAAATCAGGAATCAATATTCGAGATAATCAATGGAGTAACAGAAATGAAAATCAATCAGTTTGAAAACTTTAAACGCAATCAATGGGAAATCATTCAAAAAAAATTGTTCGAGACAAATATTAAAGTTTTGAAACTAGACCAAATTCAAATATCTGGTTTTGATTTTTTAAATCAAATAAAAAATATCGTTGTAACTTTTTTAGCTGCCACATTGGTAGTAAAAGGTAAAATGACATTGGGAGAATTACTAAGTGTTTCTTATATAGTAGGTCAGTTAAACTCTCCTGTTAGTCAATTAGTTAATTTTTTTCGTTCGCTGCAAGATGCAAAATTAAGTTTAGAACGTTTGAATGAAGTTCAAAACCATGAAACGGAAGAAAAGAAAAATCAAAAACAATTATCCTTAGTTAAAAACGAGAATTCGGCAATATTTCTGAAAAATGTCTCATTCCAATATGAAGGGCCTAAATCAGCTTATGTATTAAAAAATATCGATTTTATAATTCCAGAAGGAAAAGTAACTGCCATAGTGGGGGCAAGTGGGAGCGGGAAAACCACACTTATGAAATTACTACTAAAATTTTATGAGGCAACAGCAGGAGATGTACTGTTCAATTCAGAGAATATAAAAATTCTTTCGCCTAAAAATTTGCGCGAAAATTGTGGTGTTGTAATGCAGGATGGTTTTATATTTTCTGATACAATAGAAAGAAATATAGTTTGTGGTGATGAGAAAATAGATGTAGAAAAATTAGAAAATTCGGTTAAAGTAGCAAATATTGAAGATTTTATAGAAAGTTTACCGTTAGGGTATAAAACTAAAATTGGAGCTTCTGGAAATGGATTGTCTGGAGGCCAAAAGCAAAGAATCCTTATTGCGAGAGCTATTTATAAAGATCCGCATTACATTTTTTTTGATGAGGCAACATCTGCTCTAGATGCTGAAAACGAAAAAATTATTCATAATAATTTGCAAAAATTCTTTAAAGGAAAAACCGTTTTAATTATAGCACATCGTTTAAGTACTGTTAAAAATGCTGACCAAATAGTAGTTCTTAAAAATGGTCAAGTTTCCGAGATAGGAAATCATGAGCAATTGGTTAAAAAACAGTCTGATTATTTTAAATTGGTTAAAAATCAATTGGAATTAGGAAATTAGTTTTTAGTCTTTTACGATCCCTTAAGAAAGTTGCTTAATTTTGAAAACAATTGGTAGTGTTACAGATTAGGTGTTTTGATAACATACGCATGTAACTAACTGAAAAAGAGTGTTAAAGTTAAATTGTTGAATAGAAAAAGAGACGGCCAGCAGGTCGTCTCTCTCGTTTTTTGTCTTTTAATAAGCCTTAAAATGCTTTTGCCTTACCTTCGTGTTTCAAATTAGGTCATGAAAATAAAATGTAATTTTTGCAATGGTGAATGCATAAAGAATGGATTTTAATCTAAAGGTAATCAGCGTTATAAATGTACTATTTGTCAAAAGCGACAGCAGATTAACTATAGGTACAAAGCTTACAAAGGAGATCTCAATCAGGAGATAGTGCTGTTCACCAAAGAAGCTATAGGAATAAGAAGCACGGCAAGAGTATTAAAAATATCAGCGACAACATTATTGAAAAGAATTGTCTCCATTGTAAGAAATATAACCAGGCCAATAGTCAGCAAAGGCAAAACGTATGAAGTAGATGAACTGTGTACTTATATCAGACACAAGAAAAATTATATCTGGCTGGTTTATGCTTTGGAAAAGAATTCTAAAAATGTGGTTAGTTTTAATGTAGGCAAACGAACTAATAAAACTCTAAACCGTGTTTTGGAAACTCTGAAATTGGCAGAAGCAAAAAAGATATTTACGGACAGGCTTAAAAACTACAGGTATTTGATTGATGAGAAAATGCATTCAGCAAAACGTTTCGGGACAAATCATATTGAAAGAAAGAATCTGACGCTCAGAACCCATCTGAAAAGACTCAACAGACGTACAATCTGTTTTAGCAAAAGTTTAGCTGTTTTTACTGCTGTTTTGAAGATTTATTTTTGAATTTGAGTCTTTTATTTGACTAAACAGGACTCGAACCAATTTTCCTTGAAAACTTTGGTGGTTTTTTTATTTAAAAAAAATGAAACGAGATTTTTCGAACCACAAAAAAAGCCGAGAAATCTAGATTTCTCGGCTTTTAATTTTTACTTAGTAGCCCTAACGGGACAATTCTCGAACCATTTTACTGACGATTTAAAAATTTTAAGTCCAATTTAGAATTTATAGTTTCTTTAAAATTTTCGGTAGTTTAAAAAAGTTTTTACTTTGAATAAATTATAAAGGACTTGACGCCTTTACTTTTAAATTCAGTTTCTTGTTCGTAAAATAATATTTTAATATTTATTTATAGTTGGAATGGATACATCTAAAGCATAGATATTATAGTAATTACTTTCTATTTTTTTATCGAGAACCTCTTGGTTTAATTCTAAGTTTTCACTATTTACTTTTGGATATATAATAATAGAATCTAAAATTTCGTGTGCTTGCAGACCTAATTCTTTAAAAATAGGTTTCATCCTTGCGTAAGCAGCTATTTGTCTGATATCTTCTATTTCTATTAATTTTTCTGCATAAGCTTTATATTTAACATCGATTATAGCTTTAAGATCTTTTTGATTTATTATGATGTCAGGAATTCGACCAGCGTATTCTTTTTGAAAATAGATTCCTTCTTTAAAAGTTGTACGAAGCAATCTTAAAACATGAATTTCAAATAATTTGCTCATATTAATCCAGTACGGATAAGTGTTTACTATGTTTTTGGTTGTATTGGTAATATTAAAAGAGTTTCTTTTTAATATAAGATTTGAAAGCTTTAATGCATTTTCATAGAGTGGAAAAAGTGGATTTTTTTTAATGAGAATTTCATTTCTTAATGATAGTTTTAAATCTACATTTTGCAATGAGCTTTTTATAAAGCCTAGTTTGCTTTCTAAATTATTAACTAGTTCTAGCTTTTTAAATTGATTGAGATAACTTAAGCAAAAATGAAGAGTGTATTTCAAAAATTGATTTTCAGGTGTATTAATTCCAAATTCTTGATAACGACAATATGTTTTTGTGTAATTTGATTTTAAATGATTAAATTTAACAGTGTTTTTTACTAAAATTTTTCCTTTTATTTTATTATCTAAATTTTCTTCTACCCAATAATATCCCTTTTGTAGACCTGAATGACAGATTTTATCTAAATATATTATAAACTGAATAATCAATATAGGGGTTAAATAATCATCTTGCTGATTAATTTCTATTGTTGGTTTTGAAAAATCGACAAAGTATAGATCCGAAATGTCTTCTGTACTTTTTACAAAAGGTAAACTTTTGAATAATATGTCATAAAAGTTAATTGAAAATTCTTTTTTATCATCTTCAAACTTTGGCTCAACCACGAATGGTATATTGTTTTCTAAGTAATCTAATCCTATTAAATAAGAAGTATTTAAGTGAATGTCATCACCATTTTTTTTAAGTTCAATACAATTGATTTCGGCATCAATTTTATCACACTTTATTTTGAATTCTGTTTTATTTGTGAGGCAATTTAATAAATGAGGTTTCCAATTCGCTTCATAATTTATGATCGAGTTTAATCCGTGAATGCTGGAAACAAAATTTTCTCTTATTCTAAGAATTGACATCTTGATATTTTAGTAAATCTTTAATTATTTGCGCTACTGCTTCAGTATTATTTAAAATACCATCTTTAACATATTCTTGTAATATGGGAACAATTTCATATTTTAATTGTAGACTAAAATCCATATTTTCTTTCTTGAAAAAGTAGCTATGCCCAAGCCAAATGTCTTGCGGTCTATCTTGAAACTCTAAACTTAAATGTTCTGATGCTTCTAATTCAGCAGTAGATGATTTTATTTCTTTTACAAATAAACGAGATACTAATTGGAATAGTTCTGATTGAAAGGCTTCTTCTTGTTCAAAATTTTTAGGTAATATATCATAAAAAGCAAATCTTCTTCTTAATGCATAATCTAGATGACCTACACTTCGGTCAGCTGTATTCATAGTTCCAATAATGTATAAATTTTCAGGAATAGTAATTTCATAAATGCCTTGTTTGTTGGCGTACATCGATTTGAAAGATTCATTTCTGTATTCTAAAGCATAAATCAATTCTCCCAAAACTGAAGATAAATTTGCTCTATTTATTTCATCAATAATTAATATATGTGGATTACTATTCCTTGACGCTTTTTCTACCATTTCCAAAAACAATTTATCCTTCGAAGTATAGATAACTTTATCTCCAAATGGTTCGGTGATAATTCCTCTAATGAAATCTTCGTACGTGTAAGCAGGATGAAACTGAATGATATCTATTTGATTACATTTTGAAATATATTCTGCTTGTTCTTTCTTATTTATACTGACTGTGTCGTTTACAATAAATTCTGCTAGATCTTTAGCTGTATAGGTTTTTCCAGTACCGGGAGGACCTTGTAGTATAATTTGTTTTTTATATTCTAATAACTCTTTTAAATCGTTCATTTCTGTATATTTAGTGTTATCATCTTCTTTTATTTCAGGGATAAATTTTCTATAAACCTCAAGTAATTCTTGGTAATCAAAATTCTGTGAGCTAATTAGTTTATTTATAGATGGATTTTTATGAGAAAGTAATCCAAACTCATACCCACCATTATAAATGTTAAAAAATAGTTGTTTAGCTGATTTTTGATTTTTATGACTAGAATTGTAGATAGCAAACCACACTCTATTAAATCCTTGGTTTTGCGCTCCGTCAAAATGTACAAAGTTTGATTTTGTAAAACTTTCAATATCTAAATCTTTTCTTGTATCATTGATAAGATTTTTTATTGATCGAACAACATCAGTTTTATATTGATGGTAATAGATAGGGTATAAAATTCTGAAATAAGAACTCCATGATTGGAAGACATTTTTGTCAAACTGATTTGCAACTTCTTTTTTTAACTCTTCAACCTTTTCTTTTGTTAATGGAGAATTCGATTCAACCAAATACTGGATATTTTTTTTTCTTAGAGAAACTACAGGTTGTTTATCAATGTCGCCTTTACTACTATATTCATAATAGATTTTGAGTTTTTCTATTTGACTTAAATTATTTATTATTTCAAAAATTTTTAAATCGTTTTGTGATAATTCATCAAATACAGATTGGATTTTAGATATATCAGAAATAGACATTTCAAGCTTCTTCAATTCCTGACTTCTTTTTTCTTCTAACTCTTCTATATTTTTGCCAAATGCTGGCATTAGTATTTTTTCTTCAAAAAGATGAAATTCATTATTTTTTACTTCATTACAAGTTGAATTATTGCCAGGCAACCACCATTTGTCTTTGGTTTTATCATAATTGTTTTTATCTTGTGGTTCATATAAGACAATAAATTCACGGTCTATCCATTCCTCATAATGGTTTTTCATAAGTGAATGTAGAGGTCTTTCATCTCTGAACATTCCAATTACATTAACCGATTCATTGGAACGACAAATAAAAAAAACATCTCCTTTTTTCGCATTAATAAAATTCTCATATTGAGTTGTTCCTGAGACCCCCATTGCAGAAGTATTTGGATGAACACTTGCTAAACGATGTTGAAGCATAAATTTATGATCTTCAAGAGAAAAAAAATAAGTACCGTGTGAAATTTTTAGTATTTTAAAATCAACCATATTTTTTGTAATTATTTTTTTTTAATGCTAGTTAAATTTATCTCAATTACAAATTTAATCGAGGTTCATTTGTGTCTTGTTAGATTTTACGTTTGATCAGCTAATTTTAAAAATATTTAGCTGTTTATTGCGAAAAAAGGGAGAGTAGAATTATTCGTTCTGTAATTTATTTATCTTATTAAAAGCCTCCTTAGCTAACAACTCAGTCACCGTTTTATTAAAATCTTTTTCTTCCATATACCTTGCAAAAATATCTTCATTTTGATCTATACGCTCTACAAATAGTTGTTGTAAAACATTTTTAAACATCAAGGTAAATTTATCTTGAGGATTAGATTGTGCCGCTTGTACAATGTCATCATTTTCAATGGCTGATTCAATAATTTGATCAAAGAAATATTGATCGGATTGGGTAAAATCAGTCCCGTAACGTTCATTTACTACATCTACAATTCTAGATATAGGGGTATATTCTTCTCGTACCATTCCTGTAGCAACATCTGTTGGACCATCAAGTTGGTATTGTTTAGGTGTTTTTAAACTTATAGAGCCTTCACTAATTTTTTGTAAGCGATAATATTCTAAACGAACTGTATCATCAAAATTATAGACTGCTCCTGTATTTCGTTTGGGTAATTTGTTTGATAAATGCCTTAAGAAAATAAATAGTTTCTCTAAATCAGAATCCTGATAAGGTATAATTTGACTTAAAAAAGCATACAAATTTTTATAGGATGTTATTTTACCTCTCCATAATTCTGCTTCTTCTTCTTGCTCTTGTAAAAAATGTCTGAAATTTTCAACAGGAGTGTCTAAGATATGATTCATATCCTCGTGATCCTTGTTGCTCTGTTTTTCCTTAGGTTTAAAATAGATTTCAGTGAAATGGTTTATATCATCAAAAGTAAATATATCTTCTAATAATAAATCTTGTTGAATACGATATAAATTATTAGGGTCTGCTTCCTGACCTAGTACAGCACCTTCATAGTAGGTTTTAAAAGCTGCTTGAATCTCCTCGCGGTCATTCACAAAATCAAGTACAAAGGTATCTTCCTTAAGCGGATGGGTACGATTTAAACGTGATAAAGTTTGTACTGCTTGAATACCCGACAAACGTTTATCTACATACATAGTATGCAAAAGCGGTTGATCAAATCCTGTTTGGTATTTATCGGCTACTAATAAAATACTATATTCTGGAGTGGCAAAATGTTCCGGTAAATCTTTTTCTTTGATTCCCTTATTCATTTCAACTTCTGTATAAAGGGTATCAGGTAATTTATCATCTTTAACTTCTCCCGAAAAAGCCACTAATGATTTTATGTTATAGCCTTTGGCTTTAATTACTTCGTCAAAACTTTGCTTATATCGAACCGCTTCTAAACGAGAACCTGTAACAACCATTGCTTTTGCTTTACCTCCTATTTTATGCCTAGTCGATTGGTAAAAGTGTTCTACCATTACCTCTGTTTTTTGTGCAATGTTATGCGGATGCAAACGCATAAAGCGACCTAAGGCTCTGGCTGCCTTCTTCCGTTCTACTTTAGGATCTTCTTCAGAAGCTTTAATCAATTTGTAAAAAGTAGCATAAGATGTATAATTTTCTAAAACATCTAAGATAAAACCTTCTTCAATGGCTTGACGCATCGTGTATTTATGAAGCGATTCGCCATTGGTAGCAAATAATTTTATGGTTTTATGTTTGGGCGTGGCTGTAAAAGCAAAGAAACTAATGTTTTTTTGTTGTCCACGTTTTGCCATATTACGGTAAAGAGCCTCGAGACCGTAGGCTTCTTCCTCTTGCGCTTTCTCCTGCGCTTCTTTTGCTAAGGTTTCACCACCAAGTACCTCTTTTAAATCAGTAGCGGTTTCTCCTGATTGTGAGCTGTGGGCTTCATCAACTAAAATGGCATAATTTTTAGTTTTTAGTAATCCTGTAGTTTCTTCTCCTCGTTCTTCAGCAAGTTTTAGTAATTGTTCCGTAACAAACGGAAATTTTTGTAAGGTGGTAATAATAATAGGAACACCATTTTCTAAAGCCTCTGCTAATTGTTTAGAGTCTTTATCTATTTTTAAAACGACGCCTTTTTTATGTTCAAACTGATAAATAGTATCTTGTAATTGTCTATCTAAGACCACACGATCAGTTATAACTACTACCGAATCGAACAAACGGGTATTATCTACTTTATGCAAAGAAGATAAACGATGCGCTACCCAGGCTATGGTATTACTTTTACCACTTCCTGCGGAATGCTCTATTAGATAATTAGTCCCAACATCATCCTTTAATGCCGCTTCAATCATACTGCGAACAGCTTGTAACTGATGATAACGAGGGAAAATCATGGTTTCTTTTTTTATTTTTCTCCCTTCATCAGTAATTCTTTCCTCTACTTGCAAATGAATGAACTTACCTAAAATATCCATTAGACTATCTTTTTGCAAAACTTCTTTCCAGAGGTAGGCAGTTTTATAACTCAATCCTTGTATATCTACAGGATTGCCTGCACCACCTGCGTTTCCTTTATTAAATGGAAGAAAATAAGTGGCTTCTTTAGCTAAACGAGTCGTCATTTCGACCAGATCAGTATCTACGGCAAAATGGACTAAAGTTCTTCTTTTAAATTCAAATATTAATTCTCGTGGATCACGATCGTTGCAATATTGTTTTTTGGCGTGTATTATGTTTTGATGTGATAGTTGATTTTTAAGTTCTAAGGTTATCATAGGAATACCGTTTACACTTAAAACAACATCGATTGAATTTTGATTTCGATTACTATAATATAGCTGCCGCGTAATCCCAAATATGTTTTTATGATAACGTTCTAAAACCTCTTCATTCATAGAATGAGAAGGTTTAAAATAAGCCAATTGCAGTTGTTTGCCATAACATTTAAAGCCGTGACGTAAGGTGAACAAAATACCGTGTAGTTCAATCCATTTCGTCAAATCATATAAAATTTGATTGCCTGTATTATCCCCTAAAATAGATTGCAATTTTTCCCAAGTTTTAGGCTGGGTATCTTGTATAAAAGCGAGCGTTGTTTCAGGAAAAATAGCTTTGTCTTTGTCGTAACTAATACTGGGTATAGTCTCGAATCCTTTAGATAGCAATTCGGTTTCTATACTTTTTTCAAATGCTATTTCTTTGGTTTGGATATTTCTCATTTCTTTTTAGCGTACTTTAGTTTATTTTCAAGTTTTTCTAAAAAAGCTAAATGCTGTACTAAAGCGTGTTTTAGAGGAATACAAAATTCCACATATTTACCATTTGACCGCTTATCAATTTCTGCTATGGCTTGAATTGTTTTTCCTTTTCTTATAGGATTTGTTTTTCCTATAAAAGCTTCAATAGCGTCTTTTCTTTCATTAATTAAAGTAGAATGGTCTAAAGCTAACAAAGAAACTGTATTTTTTCCTTTTGTTGTTACTCCTTTAACTTCTCCAGAGATAAAGTATTGGAAATGATCTTCACAATTTGCCTGTAAAGGTAAAATGTAATCTTTTCCATCATTTGCCCAACTAGCATCTTTTTTGATTGCTCCAAAATATTTTTGCTTTGGTGTTCCTTTAGGTGCATCTTTTGGAAAACAAGCTACCATATTTGAATAATCTAAGTCAGAAACTGTTTCTATGCCTTCTTCCATAAGTTTTCGACAAAGCTCCTCGGGTTTTAAATGTTCTATATGGCAAGAATCCTCATCAATGCGTTTTAAAGTATAAGCACAAATAAAACCTTGTTCAGTTAATAATGCCTCTTTAATAGGTTTTCTTTCTGCATTTCCTAAACCATTATCATAGCGAATTGTTATCCCCGCTTTTGCATTATCCTGTTTAAATTTGATAAAACTAGCTGGCTCATTTCCTTTAATTATCCTCTTCATCATCAAACATTTCAAGATGAGACATTCTTGCTCCTAAAATAACCCATTCAGATAAATCAAGATTATTCTTTTTATACACTTGTATTAAATCTCTAGCTTTTTCAAACTCAATTTCGTCAATAAGCTTTTGAACTGTTGCTATGGCTTGTTTGGATTCATCTAAACGATCATCATCTTCCATTATGTATTTAAGTACATAATTTATATCTAATCCATAACTTTTTACAACATGATCAATTTGAAAATCTTTAATTATCTGAATGTTTTCAGGGAGTACTGAAGATATAATTTGCGGTGAATGCGTAGTAGCTATGAACTGACATTTAGGAAATGTTTCTTTTAGTTTTTGAACGATTGTTCGTTGCCATTTAGGGTGTAAATGTAAATCTAGTTCGTCTATTAAAATGATAGCTTCACCGTGCAATGGATTTACAGCATCACTATTAGCAATAATCAATCGTCTTGCAATATCAAAAACTAAAGCTAAAATGCCTCTTTCCCCATCTGACAACTGAGTAAAGTTTAACTTTTTTTTCCCTTTTTTTATACAAAACGTTAAATCATTTGTAATTTCATCTTCAATCAAATCCAATTCTGAAAATTCAGGTAAAAAGCTTAAAATAGTTTGTTGAATTAATTCAACAATCCTTGAATATCTTACGTCATTAGGATTTTCGGTCGCTAAAATTTTTCGAAAATGATACCATTCTGCAAGAGTCTTGGTATTAAAAGCTCTATTTTCTGATAATGATTCAACATAAGCTGGAGCACTAAAAGCAAGTGAGCTTTTCGCCTTTGTTTTTTGATTGGTAATAACTGACCTTTTTGTTGAAAAGAAAATACCTAAAAGATTATTTTTATTTTTTCGAGAGATAGTAGGAGTAAATACTGATTTATCTTCTAAAGTAATTCCTTCTTCTCTAGTATTACTATCACTCTCGTTAGTTCTTTTTTTCTGATCTACTGTAATTACACTATAATCCTTGGATGATTTTGAATATACAAAATCATAACTAATGCCATCAATGTAAAAATTAGTATTAACCTGAAGTTGATCAGTATTAATATTAATGTCTGTTTTTTTAAAACTCTCTTTTGTGATTACGGGAGCTTTTATTTCAGTAAGGATATGAGAAAGCACAATTCGTAAACTTTCCAATACAGTTGTTTTACCTACTCCATTGATACCTACTATCAAATTAAAACCAGGCTGAAAATCTAGTTTTGCATAGGTAAAACCACGAACGTTAGTTAATTCTAGGGTATTTAGTTTCATAAATTATAATGCTATTTCTCCGTTGATTGCAGCAGATATGATTGTAGTTCGTTTTTCTTTTAATAAATTAATTGAATTATTGATAAGATTAATACTCTCTTTATTTTTTTGAAAGAAAGTTTCTAATTTTTGTACAATTAATTTTTGTTCTTCTAATGAAGGTTTTATTAATGTAGTACTTCCAACTTCTTCTGCATTTAAATGAGGTTGTGCAGCGCGGATTCTCATAGGTATAAGTTGTCTATTTAACATATAATCTGATAATAATACATATGCCAGAAAATTACTAAATAAATCATTTTTAGATCGAATTACCATATCAAATCCAGCAATACTATTTTCAAATTCTTCATCTATAATAGCACTGTCAGCTGTATATGCTCCGCTCCTAACAATTATAATATCACCTTTTTTTAAAATAATTTTTTTATTCGATTTTAGTTGATCTGCATCAATAAAAACCATGTCTTTTTTAGAGATTTTTCCCCTAAAAATATTTGTAGCTCTTATAAGCGGGGTCCCAGTATCGAAATATTCTGGGGGTTGACTTAATCCATAATTAATATCAATAAAATACTTCAACTTGACTACTTCCCAATGTTTTGGGATTTTTCCAAGCCATTCTATACCAGAATTCTTCATAGTCACCGTAGTATCTAAGCCATTAGTCACTGCTTCATTAATGACGGTTTTTTTCTTTTCTTCTAGTAGCGCAATTAATTTTGTTTTCTTTTCAATTAAGGAATCTATTTTTACTATTTCGCGGTCTAAATATTCTACAATTTTGTTTTGCAGTTCGAGTGATGGAAGTGGAATTTTATATTTACCAATAGCATCTTTAGGGATACCAAATCGAGTAACTCCAGTGGCTTCAATTTCTAGTTGAGTTCTATGTTTTTTTGACTCGAAACAGTAGAATAAAAATTTTGGATTTACTAAGTTTTTCTTAGGTCTCATTAGCGCTAAATGATAACCACAAAGTGTTGTGTTTTGAAAATTTCCAACTACTATTGCAGGAATTCCAATATCATCCCAACTTTCAGAGTCTTTGGTAATTAAAACATCTCCATCGTATATTTGAAAACGGTTTATTTCATTCTCCGATGCTGAACCTTCCATAAATTCTAGGTCAGAGGTAATATAGGTGTTTTTATATACATCTGTATAATTGCATAAATTAACCTTTTCTTCTTCCTCCTTCACTATTTTATCTACTGGCGAAATCGAAAAATCAGCAATGTAAAAAAGTGGCACAATCTTTCTGTCTGATGAAATCTTATTTTGCCAATCTAAATAATTACTCATACTTAATTATTTAATAAATCCAAAATTTGATTCTCAACTATACTTAATTCTTCATTTATTTCTTGTAACGAACGATTTTCATTCATTGTAAAGAAATAACGATTGAAATTGATCTCGTAGCCTACTTTATCTTTGGTACGATCCAGCCAAGCATCAGGTAAAAAAGGCAGTACTTCATTTTTAAAATAGTATTCTATATCTATTTTTAAAGGGATGTTTTCAAAATCACGTAAATCAGTATCGGTTTCATAGTCGTCTTTGCCTTTTAGTACTTTTTCGGCTTCTGGATCTTTGGTCGTAAATACACTTCGGAATAAACTTAGTTCTTTAGCAGACCATTTTAGCTGATTGATCTTTCCGATTTCTTTTAGCGTTTTGTTCCAATCGAGTAAAGGTTCACGACCAAGTTTTTTATCTATGGCTTGTAAATCGACTAATAAATGAGGACAAGCGTCTAAGAATGCAGTTTTGGCTTCTAAACTCATTTGATATTTTAAACGCAAAGGACGTTCAATGGTAACTCTAGTAAAACCAAAATCTTCATTGTCAAAAATCTTAGAATGCTCGGTAGTCGTATTCAAACCGTATTGTTGGGTAATCATTGCAATATGATCAGGCTCCATTACCTGTATAATACCATCATCTACATTTCCTTCTCCTATTTTACGGCGTTTACTACCTTGGCTTTTACGCATTGAGATATAAAAATCTCGTGCGTCAAACAATTGGATTTTACCTTTTCGATCGTGCTTCTTCCTATTGGTCAATACCCATATATAAGTGGTAATGCCTGTATTATAAAACATTTGTTCTGGCAAGGCAATGATACTTTCTAGCCAATCGTTTTCAATGATCCATTTGCGAATATCACTTTCACCTGAACCGGCTCCACCAGAAAACATAGGCGAACCGCTAAATACGATAGCTAAACGTGAACCGTATTTTTTATCTTGAGGAGCGTAAGGCTCAAATTTGCTAATCATATGCTGTAAGAACAATAACGCACCATCATTTACTCTAGGTAGTCCTGCCGTAAATCGCCCTGTTTTATCACGGTCTATTTGTGGTTTTTGTTTTTTCCAATCCACTCCAAAAGGCGGATTTGCAATAAGATAATCAAAGTTTTTATCAGGAAACTGATCGTCTATCAAAGTATCACCATACTTTATGGTATCTTCAAATTTAGCATTTGTATCGTTCTTAATCAATAAATCGGCAGCGGCAGTTGCAAACGCTCTTTTGTTGTAGTCTTGTCCGTAGGCTACTAATATAGCATCTTCATTGAGTTCTTTTACATGATTTTTTGCTTCAGATAGCATACCACCTGTACCGCAAGTAGGATCCATAATTTCACGAATAACGGATTTGCCTTGTAGGAAGTTATCATCATCAATGAATAAGATATTCACCATCAACTTAATGATTTCGCGAGGAGTAAAGTGGTCACCTGCTGTTTCATTTGCCAACTCATTAAATCGTCGAATTAAGTTTTCAAAAATCAATCCCATATCTCGGTTAGAAACTATAGTAGGATGCAAATTTACTTTGGCAAATTCAGATACAATTAAATACAGAATATTAGCATCGTTCATTGCAAATATTTCTTTCTCAAAATCGAAGAATTCAAATATTTGTCTAACGTTGGGTGAAAATCCATTAATATAACTTACTAAATCTTGCGCAATACTATCTGGTGCACCTTTTAACTTTTCAAATGTAAAAGGTGAGGTATTGTAAAATTTTTGCTTTGTAATTTTTGCCAGTTTAGAGGTTAAAATAGAAACAGGAATATCATTGTTATATTTAATTTTTAGATTCTTATACTCGTTTACTACATCTTCTTTTGTATTTTCTAGTACAGAATCAAAACGACGTAATACTGTCATAGGTAACATTACACGTTCATATTGTGGAGGTCTGTAAGGTCCTCGTAATAAATCTGCTATATCCCAAATGAATTTTATATGGTGTTGGTGTGAGGTCATATTTTTTTTGAATTGTAAGTGCAGTTCTTTATAAGACAAACTGAAAGGTAAAAATAGAAAAAAAACAATACTTATTGAGGGATTATTAATAATGTATACAGAAAGATTGAATATGAGGGTAAGTGTATTTTTTATCTCAGAAAATTGTTTTTAAATTCCTCTGTAAATTCTCCTTTTCTTTTTTTGTCTAAATTTTTTTGATACATAATCATTTATTTTTTCACCACGAAGAAGTATATCAGCTAAATTTTCTTTTATATACTCTTTTGATTCTACATTTTGAAAGTACTCTGAACTAGTAGATATCGAGTTTTTATGCTTTCTTTCAAATCCAAGAATTTTCATGGCACAGCTTTCCTGAATCCCTTTTGCACTAAATTCTTTTCCAAGACTGCTTCCGTTGAAAATAGATCTGGTTTTATGGTCAACATAAGTTATTCCGTAAAGCTGTCCTTCATTGCTTTTTCTTAGTATCATATGAATGCTTTCTCTTTCTAATATCTTGGATAATTTTTCGGGAGAAAAAATGTTTTCACGATTGAAAGCGAGTTTTACGGCATTTTTGACATATTTTTTACAAGACTCTTTCTCTGCTTCATTAGACCGAAACTTTCCTTCCAAAAATTTCAGTGTAGGTCTGCTGTAGAATTCGCTGGCTTTTATCGGCACACCTATCGGTTTTGAATTCTGGTCAAGTATCTTGTAAAGAAGTCCGTAGTTTTTAAAAACTCTCGATTCCTTGCTTCCTCTGTCAGCATGAACATTATAGAGGTTCAGAACGGCATTGAGTTCAGGCAGGCTTGAATATTTATAGTCAAATAAAACCTTGCTTAAAACTGAATTAATAGCCTTTCTGGACTCTGCTTTTCCGTATTGGACTCTGCCGACATCTATCGGATTTAACGAAAATTGTTCTTTCTGTTTTCTTCCTTCGGCTTTTACAAGTCCGAAAATTTCTTCAATTTCTTTTCGAGCAGGTTCGGATTTTCTGACTCCCAGTAAATGCAGATCGATTCTTTTTCCGTCTCTCTGAATGTTGTTTGTCACTATATGGCAGTGTGGATGCCCTGCATCATAATGCTGATATACCAGATAAGGCTGTCTGCCAAATCCCAGTTTTTCCATATAAGTGTCTGCAATTTCAGCCAGTTTTTCTTTCGAATGATTCTCCGAGGGATCAAAGTTGAGCGAGATATGCACTGTGTTTCTCTTCGCATTGGTATTGAGTTCTGCCAGTTTTAGAAAGCGGTTTAATTTTGATGTGAAACTCAGTTTTTCCAGCTCCAGAGGATAATTCACAGCGCTTATGCATTCCGCTTTTCCGATCTCAACTTTATTTTCGTTGTAATTCAGAACACTTCTTATGGACGAGCTTGTTTTTATCACTGCAACCATTTTTCTGCTATTTTCTGGGTGTGGTCTGAGACCTCCGCCATTTTATCAAAAAGCCTTTTTCTTTGGATTTCGAACAGATAAAGATGCCCTTTAAAATCGGGAACTGTTTTGAGCGAGTTTATTTTTCTGGCAATCTGATTGATATTATTGCCGATTGCCCGTAATTCGGAAGTAAGTACAGCTGTCTCTTCCATCAGATCGTCTAAAGACTGGTTTCTGTAGGTGGCGACAATTGGTTTGTTGAATAAGTGGCTTCTGATGTGGTCGCTTAATTTTCGGCAGGTGCTTGCTCTAAATCTTTTTTCTAGTTCGGCATACTCCAAAGGAGTGAATCGCAGTCCCACGATTCGTGTTCTGTTTGAATTTTCTCTTTTCATCATCTTTCATTTTCATTATTATCAAACTCTTTGCTTTTAAGTTTCTCCACCGCCGAGTTCCGAGGCAATGGGTGGCAAGATAGGCGGTTGTTAAACAACCGTTCATCTTGCTGATTGCAGGAACGTGGCAATCTTTGGAGATTTTTAAAAGCAGGCTTCTAATTTAAGGAAAATATTTATATGTATCATGATCAAAATATGGTCATGATGGCTGTAGGCTGTTACAATGTATAAATGCTTAAAAAAGAAAAAGGGAAAAAAGAAAGCAGTCTTTAATTGGACATTCAGACAGTTGAAGTGCTATAAGTCCCGAAGGGCATTTTTTGAGGAACGAAGAAAATGTTATGTGCACTTCTCTGACTGTGTCCAATACTTTGCTTTGCTTTTTTTCTTTTTAAAATATTTAAAAAAGGTAATTATACGTGTTATCTATTTGATATAATAGTTTAATTTCATGCATTATAAATTATATAATCAAAACTTATATATTTTAAGAGATATAGCAGTTCGAAAAAATAGTTGTCTTTAATTTCAACCAAATACAAAGTAATTTGAAAAAAGTAGACTTACATATTCATACAATACCATCTTTAAGTGACAAGGAATTCTTTTTTAGTTTAAATTCTTTAAAAGATTATGCAGAAAAACTAGAATTGGATTGTATAGCAATAACTAATCATAATCTTTTTGATAAAGGACAATTCGAACAAATTTCGTCGGAGTTACCAATAAAAGTATTTCCTGGAATTGAAATAGATTTAGAGGCGGGACACATATTACTAATTTCTGAAAATGAAGATTTAGAAGATTTTGATCTAAAATGTAAAAAAGTAACTGAGCTCATAAAAACTAGAACAGATTCCATTAGCTATGAACAACTAATAGAAATTTTTCCTCTGCTTTCAAGATATCTTCTTATCCCTCATTACGATAAAAAGCCTAATATTAAAATTGAAACATTAGGAAAACTGGGCGATAATATCTTTTGTGGGGAAGTTACAAGTGTAAGGAAATTCAAAGCGTGTCTTGCTGAAAGCGATAAACTTGTTCCAGTTATATTTAGTGATTGTAGATTTGTCGAAGGGATGATTAATTATCCAACACGCCAAACGTACATTGATGCTAATGATGATTCACTTATGGCATTAAAAGGCTGTTTATTCGACAAGAATAAAGTTTATCTTTCAAAAGAAGAAGGTAATGAATTTTTTCAAGCAACTGACGACGGAATTATTTTATCAACAGGATTAAATGTTATAATTGGGGAACGCTCAACTGGTAAAACTTACACATTAGAAAAAATTATTAATGGGATTGAAAATGTAAAATATATCGAACAATTTTCACTGCTCCAAAATGATGAAGAAAAATTCAAAGAATTAGTCACAACTCGTCATAGTTTAGTGTCTGAAAACTATCTGAAAGAATTTAAAGATGTTATTTACGAAGTTAATGATGTGGATATAAAATCAAATAATCAAGAAGTGGAGAAATATCTTGGCTCACTTAAAAAGTTTGCATCCGAAAGTGATAAATTGGATAGTTTTTCAAAATGTAAGCTATATAACGAAACTAAGTTTGAACTAGACGATTTAGAAAATTTGAAAGCATTAATTAAAGCGACTAAACTTTTGTTAGATAATGTTGAATATAAAGCATTGATTAATAAACATGTGTCTGAGAAAAGCCTAAAGGATTTGTTTTTTGAACTAATTCATAATTACAAAATAAAATATACTAAAAATCTTGAGAGGAGTTTTGTAAACGACTTAACTGAAAGAATTAAAGATGATTTGAAAATACGGTCATCTTCCACATCTATTGAAGATATTGATTTCAGTAAAATTCAATTAGACAAGTTAAAAGTTAGTAAATTTAATCAATTGGTAAGCAATCTCCAGAGGGAGAATGTGATTGATAGTAAGGAAATTAGAGGTTTTAAGGTTGTTGCTAAAACAAAAAAATTTACTGGTGCTAGTCAGCTACAAAAGAAAAGTAAAAGCAGACTCGCTTTTAGTGAAGCTTTCGAGAATTACAATAAACCATATAAATATTTGATATCATTAAAGAGCATTGCTATTGAGGAGACTGATTATTATAAATATTTCGTTGATATAGAATACAAAACTCTTAATAAACATGGTTTCCCAGTTTCTGGAGGTGAGCGTTCAGAATTCAATTTATTGCATGAAATTAGTGATGCGTTAAAGCATGACATATTAATGATAGACGAACCAGAATCTTCTTTTGATAACATATTTCTCAAAAATGAAGTAAATGAATTAATAAAAGAAATATCAAAAGAAATTCCAGTTATAGTAGTGACCCATAACAATACAATTGGAGCGTCGATAAAACCAGATTTTCTACTTTATACGCAAAAGAAAATTGTAGATGGAGACATAAAATATGAAGTTTATTTTGGACATCCCATGAGTAAAGTTTTGAAAAATCATGAAGGAAAAGAAATACAAAACATTGATATTTTATTTAATTGTTTGGAAGCAGGAGAAGAAGCTTATTACGAAAGAAAACAAAAGGCATATGAAATACTTAAAAATTGAAGATAATAAAGGATATTACATAAAAGACGCTACAGCGCCAACAAACTGGGTTGAAATTGATCAAATTGAAAAAGATGATTTGCTAAACTTACTTGATCATGCGACAAGTAATGATTTCGAATTAGATGCCTACGAAGAAAATTTGTTAGGAAACAAAGCACATCAAATTATTTATAAACATATTGCAGAGAAGTTTACAACTTTTTTAACCAATAAAGATAGATTCAAAGATGAAGCTGAAAATTTGTTTAAAACAGCATTAGAAAAATATCAATAAAAACTAATAATACGTTTTTTAGCGACACATATATTGAAGCACGCAATGGGCAGAAGTTTTTATTTTTCAGTATGAAAAATTATATGCAAGTTAAAATATTACTAATATAAATAATTAAAAAAGAGACCAGAAGGTCTCTTTTTGTTTGAATTAATATATTTTCTGAAAAAGCTATTTTTCTTTATTGATTTTGAAATTATTTATTTGATTAATTGTTCAAGTCTTGCTATCATTTCATCTTTTTCTTTTAGCATACGTTCAAATAAAGCAATTTTTTCTTCGTGAAGTTTTTTTACCTCTTCAATAGGATTGAAGTTAAATGTAGAATTAGGATTTCCAACGCAAGCATTATCTCCAAAAGTATTGGCTATTACATTTACTGCATTATCCTCATCAAAATTCTTAAAAGCTTCAACAGGAATTCTTAATGAATCTGAGATTTGCTTAAGTAGATTATCTTCAATTACATCTTTCTGCTCCAGCATAGAAATCTTCTTCTGATTCCAGTCTTCCCCCAGATCATAAGCAAGTGCTTCCTGTTTGATGCCAAGCATTTCCCTAAAACGTTTAACGTTTCTTCCCTGATGAATTTTCTGTTCCATAATGAGTGTTAGTTTTCTGAAGGCTCAAAGATAAAGCCATTTGGATTAAAAAGTCTGAAAACCAAAGATAGAAAAATATCCTGTAAAATATCCCTTTTGTCAGATATTATATCCGATTTCTGAATAGTTTATCCTTTTGAAAGGCAGGAACTTCGCTTTTGAATTCTAAATATTTCCGCTATGAAAAAGAATAAATTATCCTTTGGAACTAATTTTTGGTCAGCTTACGAGGCAGGAAATCCGTATGAGACTCTTCACGCTTTTTTTGATTTTTCACATCTTGACGAGTACAAGCAGACTTTAAACGATTTAGTGATGCACAGCTACAAGAGGGAGATTTGCAGACAGCATAATCCCTGCCATGTCTTTGTCATTTATACCGCTTTAAGCTCTTTTTTAAAAGTCTGCCACTGTCTGAAAAGAAAAAGCAGAAAATGGATTGCGAAGGGTTCAGGAGACTATACTTCACTAGTCCATTTAGCTTCTTTAAGTAAAGCAGAGTATAAAAATCCTTTTAAAGCATTTCAAAATGCCTTCGAAGAGAAATCGCTGGATCAGTTTGAATCCTTCCTCTGTGAAATCGTGCACCTTTCATTATCTCCCCACGCAGAAGAATCGGATTATGACATTGTCACTCCTTATGTGCACTTAGTCAAAATGCTCGATGCAGGACAACTTATCATGGAAAGAGGCATAGAAAAGATTAAAAAAGATAAACAGCGAGAGGATATTTTATCCCCTGCCGAGTAGATAACCGCAATATCAATTTCAAAAAATAAACAATATGAAAACTTTAGATAAACTTACTTTTCCACAACTCGAAAACGAGTATCTGGAAAACATATTAAGAGAACTTGCGGGTAAATATAAGATTGTTCAGATTTTTTTTACAAGAGAGCAATCCTCGGTATTTTCAAAACTTATAATCAACATTGAGAACAGTATAGATGCGCAGAAACATCAGCGTGCCAAATGGGTTAGAAAAGTTAAAGAACGCCTTCACATTGATGTGTTATTTGTTTTTTCTTCAAAAATCCGACATCACTATTCTCTTGGAGATCCATTCAAAGCATTCTACTGCCGTGAGTCTGCTGTCATTTATCAGAATAATCCATTTGCAGATTCTGCTTTTAAAACGGTGGAATGGCGGAAATTCAAAAAGAGATTTAATGAATTTGAAAACAATTTCCACCATGATCATCAGCTTCATAAATGGCAGATTAAAAATCTCATTTCAGAAGGCTCTTCCAACAGTGTTTTTACCTCCTACAGCAGGCTAATTGAATATGATCTCCAATGGCTGGAAGAATTATATATGGGAAATAAATCAGACTCTGCCGATCTGAATGAAAGGATAAATAATCTTATCCAATACATTCCAGTAATCCAAAAATGCTTTGTCAAAACTGCTAAGGGCGGGTATTATCTTATTGATCTTTTTGAGCAGGCAAAAGAAGCTTCCAGCGATGAGGAAGCGATGTACAGAAATGAAATGTTTCAGGCTGTGGAAAATGCTGAAGAAAGTTTGTATAGTCTTATTGGGAATAGATTTAATGAGTTTAGAAAACTGATAAAAAAAGAACATGCCCTGAAGCAGGAAGTTTTATGTGATGCAGAACCTAAAGATAAAGTGCTTGAAATCGCTGTTCAGACTATTTTAGGCTCAGCTGATGCAGAACAGATCTATCTTTATAATCAGACTGTCAACCATTCAAAAACTGCTTATTATCTTCTGATAATAGGTGAGGGTCTGGGGAATGAAAAATTAAAATCGATCACTAACACCATAAAAAGCAGGACACAAGGCAGTTCTTCTTTTGTTCTGATCAGCCACAGCCGTTATTGGATACAGAATAATCTCTACGAATACCAAAACTTCTTTCAAAAGATAATTAAGGAAGATTTTCTTATCTATTCATCAAACAGGCATCACCCAGATTTTCACTGGGAATCTCCTCACAGACCATATCATGGCGACATCGATTTTTTTTACAGATGGACAGAACAGAGTTTCCGCCAGTTTTCTATGATCGCCAGTAATGCTGATGGCAATTACTGCGGGCTGACTTCTATCTTTTCGTTATTTTTCATGTCATTCTGCAGAACCTACATTTTTGCAAAAACGTATTACATGCCGAATTATCTGCCAAGCCAGACCCTATGGGAGCTTTGCATTTATGCTAATCCTGATATGATAAAGCACAGTTATTTGACGGAACAGTTCTGGACTGGCTTTTTTCCTTTCTTGGATAAAAACAGAGCTGTGTTTAACTGGTCATCAAGACTGGCTACGGAAGAAATTAATCAAATGAAAGTAATCGCGGAGAAACTTATGGATGAACTTCGTCTTGCAGTTGTTGAAGGCGGGCTTGTGAAAAAAATTGGACAGAATGATTCGGCAAATTAATTTAAGTATAAAGATTATGGATACAGATGAAATTATAAAACTGGAAAGAATCGGAATGTTAAGCAATAGACTTCTTAATACTTTAAAACCAGCACAGGATAAAAGAGGCATGTATAATGCAGAGATCAGAATATATGATTATTGCGAACTTCTTTCAATTATAAGAAACCTGATGAAGCTCTGCATAATCGCTCTGGACAACGACAGTGCAGAAGTTCCGCCTACGGTTCTAAACCAGAATATTGATGTGGGGCTTATATTGGGAGTAACGCTTCAGCTGTTACCGATAGATGAATTTGAGCTTATAAACGAAATAAGTTATTTATGTAAGGATATGAAAGATGAAGGCAATGTAGATTCCAATTCATGATTTGCGTTTTGATGTACATATTATGTCCATGACATTGAGAGAAAAGAGGCTTATCTTTATAAAAATCTAAGAAAGGATTGAGTTATGATAGGTAAATTTTACTTATGATCCTCAGTGGATTAGGTTTTATATTTGTATTATCCCCACCATATTTTGATCAGGATAAAATGAAAAAAGTTTTTTAACTTTAGAGCGGACAGTGATTGTGGAACAAAAAAGACCGAGACTCGGTCTTTTTTTAATGAAGAGGAATTTCAAATGGAGAAGGATGGAAGAGAAGAAAGAGGAAAAATGACGGCAGAAAAGACCAGAAAAATGCTGAAAGATGAAGGAGTGGAAGTGACGCTGGAACAGGCGGGAATGATTTTAGAATTTTTAAGAAAACTGGCAAATATGGCAGTTTCAAACTATTTAAAGAGAAAAGATGAGAAAAATAGCAGACCTATACGTGAGAGTGAGTACCGATGAGCAGGCAGACAGGGGCTACTCACAGAGGAATCAGGAAGAAATGCTTCGCAAGTATTGCGAAATAAACGCAGTTGAAATAAGACACGTTATTTATGAAGACCATTCGGCAAAGACATTCAACCGTCCGCAGTGGAAGAAACTGCTTGCGGATCTAAAGAAGCATAAGAATAAAACCGATCTTCTCCTGTTTACCAAATGGGACAGGTTCAGCAGAAATGCGGGAGATGCATACCAAATGATCAGTATGCTCAGAAAATTGGGAGTTGAACCTCAGGCAATAGAACAGCCTTTGGATCTATCAATACCCGAGAATAAAATGATGCTGGCTTTTTATCTGGCTGCGCCCGAGGTGGAGAATGACCGAAGAGCCTTAAATACCTTTCACGGCATGAGAAGAGCTAGAAAAGAGGGAAGGTATATGGGCATTGCACCCATAGGTTATATTAACAGAGTAAAAGAAGACGGTACAAAATATATTGCATTCGACCAGCCAGAAGCTTCTATTTTAAAATGGGCTTTTGAAGAACTTTCCAAAGGAATTTTTAATACTGAACAGGTGCTTCACATGGCAAAAGAAAAAGGGCTTAAAGCAGGCAAAAACCATTTCTGGAGAGCGATTCGCAATCCTCTTTACTGCGGTAAGATCGAAGTTCCTAAATATAAGGATGAGGAACGCACTTTAGTGAGAGGACAGCATGAAGCTTTAATCTCTGAAATGCTTTTCTATAAAGTTCAGGACGTGCTTGATGGAAGATCCCGCAAATATCTGCCGAAGGCTGTTTCAGCAAAACCTTTTCCGCTGAGAGGTTTTTTCCTCTGTCCCGATTGCGGAAAAATGCTGACAGGGAGCATATCTAAAGGACGACATAAATATTACCCGTACTATCATTGCAGTGCAGGTTGCAGATACAGGATAAACTCGGAAACAGCCAATGAGATATTTATACAGAATCTGAAAAAATATGTGCCAATTCCTGAAATCAAAAATATCTATGCCAATGTCATAGGCGATTGTTATAAAGAACAGATTAAGGATGTCTTAGAAGAAAAGACTAAAATCATAAGCCAGATCAAAGATTATGAAACCAGAATCTCAAATGCAAGGGATCTTCTTGCAACAAAACAGATTGAAGCTTCGGACTATAGAGAGATGAAGTCAGATTATGGAGAGATGGTAAGAAAGCTTGAATTAAAATTATCTGGCATCGATGATGAAAATAAAGATATTGAAGAGCTTTTAAAAGCGGGAGTAGATAACCTGATGAAGCTTAACGAATATTATGAGAACGGCAACTGGATTGAATCGAGAGATTTATTAGGTTCGATTTTTCCTGAGAATTTTACGATTTCTGAAAACGGGTTTCGAACCGCTAGAGTAAACGAAGTTGTGCATCTCATCTACAGTATTAACAGGCTGATAGGGCTAAATAAAAAAGGGACAAAGAAGAAATTTTCTTCTTTGTCCCAATTAGTAGCGGGAACAGGACTCGAACCTGTGACCTTCGGGTTATGAGCCCGACGAGCTGCCTACTGCTCTATCCCGCGATGTTTCGGGTGCAAAGATACACACTAAATACGGTTATGCAAATAATTTTAGTACTTTATTTTTTATAATTTTAAAAAGAGATGGCTTTTCTTAGACTTTATAATCCAATAATTCTTGGTAAACGTTTCCGTTTAAGCCTAATAGCAAGCCAAATGCAGGTTCGGTTTTTATGCCACTTTCTTTCAGTTTTATAATCTCTAATCTAAAGTTTTCGTCTTTAGAACTTAGAATTTGGTCTTCAATGACCATATGTCTGTAGCCATTTTGAAGTTCTGTTGGAATATTTTGGCCAAAAATTTCTATTTCGAAAGCCTCAATAAAGAAGTTTGCAACTATTGATTCCTGATTGTCAATTATGATTTCTCGAATCGAAAAACGGTTTTCTTTCTCGAACAAATATTGGATCCTTTCAATAAAATCAGATTTGTTTTTCCAATAGCAGACAATATCCAAGTCGCTGTTTTCAATATCAATATTAATCGGAATCGTGCCAACCAAGATTGGATCAAATTCGGCAAGATTTTCCAAAACTTGATGTTTGGTCAATATATGAAATGCCGCTTGCTGTTTTAGATTTCCAGTTTTTAAATAAGATATGTTTTTGAAATTAATCATTTATGATCTTACTTTTTTCTTCGTTGATTTCCTGCTCTAATCTTTTATTGATATCAATTTTAGCATTTTTGAAAACAAAAATTGTAGCGCGGTATCCTCTAGCGTATTGGTTTGTGACCTCACCGCCAATAACCGAAGATTCAAAGTACGGACTTGTTTCTTTCATTTCTTTATCGTTTTCTTCAAAATCCTTAACACGAATCAAATGTTTGTATTGAATACTAAGATCAAACCAATTGAGATAATCAGCGTTGAAAGAAACAGCCTTTATTCCTTTTTTAGTATAATAATTAATCGCTCCAGCTTGTCCGTAATTATCGCAGAGCACAATTGTTTCTTTTTGGTTGGGCAATAATGCGTAGAGCGAATCTGTTTTTCTGGCCAATTCTTTCCAGCCCAGCATATCGGCAAAATCTTGAGGCAAATGATGGTCTTTTCCGTCTTCCCAACGCAGCATTCCCATTTTTTTATATTTCTCTGAATGCGCTACCATATACTCAGGACTTTTGTTTGGAAAAGCAATATCATACATCGGAATAAAAAACAATAACGGAATTAGGATAAAAACAGGTTTTAGAAAACGCTTCCATCCATTGTTTAAGATTTGAGATAAAAATACAGCTCCAAAAGCAATGTAAATTGGATATAATCCGATTGCGTAATAGGCTTTTGCTTTGAAGTAAATAAAAATCAAAAGTGTGAAAACAAATGCAGCAAAAAAGAGCTGGTATTTTTTGAAAGGCTGATAGAATAAAACCGCATAAAGTCCTGCTAGAATCACCAATAAACCGCCGATGAAAAAAAGAATCTGTTCTTTTATAAAATCGGCTCTATCGACATTGACCAATTGCGTTTCGGCCAGTTCCTTCATATGATGTACAATTGGAAAATGATTGCTGTATTGCCAGTAAAGATTTGGCAGAATTAATAGTAATCCTAAAACCAAAGCGAAATAAAACTCTTTTTTAGCCAGTATTTTTCGCTGTTTAGAAAGTAAAATGGCTGGAACTAATCCGAGGAATAAAAACGCAATATTGTACTTGTTCAAGAAGCCAAAGGCGAAAACTACGCCTCCTATATAGAGCCATTTTGTGTTTTCTGAAGTAATGTATTGTATTAAAACATAATAAAATGCAGTCCAGCATAAAACGTCAAAAGAGTTTGGCTGATACAGTGTATTTAAACGCAGCAAACACGAAAACAATACACATAAAGCACCAAGAATTAAGGCGTAAAGATTACCTTTTAAAAGTTCTATTGTTTTCCAGACAATCAAAAGCGTCAAGACGCCAAATAGGGCAGGAAAGAACTTTACCCAGAAAACCGAATTTCCAAGCAACAGAATAAGATACGAAAACCAAGAAGTAACTGGCGGAACAGATAAATAGCCCCAGGCCAAATGATTTGCTTGATCGAGATGCAGATATTCGTCACGCTGCAAATCGTATTCAGGACTTACTAAAATACATTGAAGTGCAAATTTTAAAATGATAAACCCAATTAAAATAAGTGTTTTTTGGTTCATGTAGATTTTGGTTTCTTAGGTTGGTTTCGTCTTTTGGTGTAATTCTGTAGCTAAGATAGAACTTATTTTGATTTTTGAATATTAGGAATGTTTCTTGTTGAAATCTTGTAAAGTGCAGGTATTTAGGTATTTATGTTTTTAAAAATGTCAATTGAATTAACATTTTTATTACCTTTAGTATCAAGCAAATAACTATAAACGAAAATACCATGAAAAAGAAATTATTGATTTTAGCTGTCTTTTTAGGGACAGTTTCATTTGCAAATGCACAAAGTATAGGAGACGTAACAAAAGCAGCCAGTAAGGCTTCGACAACAGCGGCGCCAGCTTTTGATGTTGCTAGTATTGCAAATCAGGTTATGGGAGTATTATCTCCAAAATTGAAGTTAACTGATGCTCAAAAACCAGCGGTAAATTCATTGGTAAATGAAACTCTAAATAAAAAGAAAAATATCTTGCCTACAATGGCTACCGACAAAGCAGGCTATACGTCTAAAATGACTACAAATAGAGAGTCTTTTATATCTAAAATGAAAAAGACTATAAGTCCGACACAATTTGATGCACTTACAGCTTTATTGCCAAAATCTGCTTCGGCAGTAACTCCATTGGCGAAAATGCTTTATTAAATAGTCTTAAATAAAAAAAAGCAAAATAGAATTCTATTTTGCTTTTTTTGTCAAATTTTTTAGAAAAAATCTTCAATCTAAGGGGCTTATTCCTCGACAGTTTCAAATTCCATGTGATCAATTATTTCTGCTTCTGGTTTTTCTGGTTTAGAAGCTTTCAAGGCATTAAATCTTTCTAACATTTCTGTTTCGCCTTCTTCACCACTGAAATAAGGGAAAACATCCATAATTGGAGTTTCTGTAATAGCAGGAATAGAATATTCGCCCATTGTATTTTTCATTATGTGAAGTGTATTGTCATAAGCTTCGCGAACATCATTTGCCTGAACCAGCATATACATGCTAGTTTTTCTTTCCTTACCGCTTTCTTCATCATAAGCGATTAGCGTGATTTTAGATTTAAACCATCTATCTGCATTTTCAAAAGGATGAATTTCAGCATAATTTGCCACTTTGATAGCTGTGATTTTAAATTCTTCGCTAGTATAAGCAGCCATTTCTTCAGTCATTCTTTTTTCGGCCTCAGTATAAGACAAAGCATCAACCAAATAAGGTTCGGTTAAAACTTTTTGTCCTCCAGTTTCATCTGTTTTTCTATATTTTACTTTGCATTCGTACCAAACTGCGCTCATCTCTTTTTAAATTTTAAGGATGCCAAAGATAAATTTTACAGCAGAAATAATAGTTAAATCTTCAAATAGATATTCACAATTTTAGATGATTTTTGGTAATGTTTTGAAGTTCTGAAAGTTGTGTTTTTTTTAATGGTTATAATGCTTTGTAGTTGCATTCATCTTATAAAAAATAAAAATATTTTCTTCTAGATTTAAAATTAAATAATTGTAATTCAGTGATTTATTTTTTTATTCGGAAAAATAATAAAAAAAGAAGCCTTTCCTAAATCCAAAAGCTCGATTTGAACGTAATTGTCAATAATAATGGCTGGGAATGAGATAAATTCAAATGGTATTGGTTTTTGGAGCATATTGAATCTTATCGCATTCCTACGCTATTATTTTTTTATGAATATTAAAAGTAAAAGTTTGGGAAAATTAGACGTTCAAAAGTTAAAAGAGACTTTAAAATATTTGGAAAGCAAACAGCGTGAACTAAAAAGACAGAATCAAAATGATACGCGAAGTCTGGAATCGATGATTAAATATTTAAAGAAAGATATGATGGAACAGCACAATTTATCTGATCATCATCACTTGATTAAACAAGAAATCAAAGACACGGAAATCTTTATCGAAAACGTCAAAAATATCATCAAAATCAATTCTTAAAACCGTTTAGTATTGTAGAATTTTACTTTTATTCCAATTTGAATTTTTCGTTTCTGCAATCTAGAATCAATTTGTGATTCAGGAAAAGTTTGTTGCCAATCATTCCTTGCATTCCAGAACGTTTCATCAAGAATTTTTGCAAATCTGAAGTGCCTTCTATATGAGTAACTTCAGAAAGATTCAATGTGACTTTTCCAAATTGTATTTTCTTTTTCGCGGAAGCGGAATAAACACTCAAAGTATTTCCCCATGAATTCCCTTTTTCTGTTTTTATTGCACTGTTTTTATTACGGTATTGCTGCCAGATTTCTTTTGTAGTAATCAATTCATAACCGCTCGTTCCAGAATCGTAGAGCAGTTTTAGATTTTCATTTTCGATAACCGAAGGAATAAGAATTTTGCGTTTTTTGAATTCAAAATTAGCAAAATCATCTTCTTTAATTTTCTCTATAAAAGAACACTGACTGTTTTTAAAGTCTAAAACAGTAATTCGTTTTTCTAATAAATCGGTTCCGATTGTGCCAATTATATTTTCAGCATTTGGATTGTCGAAATTGATTTTTTCGCCATAATCTAAAATTCCAAAATCATTTGAAGCTACATTCATTTTTCCGATCTTAAAAGCACTATAGATCGAGGAGTTTTCATTATCGATTTTTAATTGATTTTGAAATTTTTCAGCAATTGATTCCAATGATTTTTTATAGAAAACGGTAACAGGAGAACCTGAGTCAAACTGCATATAGAATGTTCGATTGATTCCTTTTATTTCTATAGGCAAAAGTAAAGCAGAATGGGGGTTTTCGTTGCTAGAAATCCATTTTATGGGGATGTTTTCAGCAATTCCCGAAACCTTCAGATAGTTCTCTGGCGGAGTGAATTTCTTTTGAAAATAAAAATATCCTCCCAAGCAGAATAAAACAATAATAATTAAAAATACGAATGCAATTTTCTTAAATAATTTCATGGTCTGTTTTTTCTGCAAGATTCGGATTTCGATTCCGATTTTCGTGCAAAAACACTACGACAGTTTTACGTCATTTTTATGACTTGAATTATAAGAAGTTGTTTTTCAGTTTTATAGCAAGATCTTGTTTTTGGTTTAAACTGATTCCGTTTAGAATAACGATAATGAGTTTTAAGCTTAAAATTGCAATTAATGGAATAATGAAAAGCGGAAATTTTAAAGTAAGCGAATTTTGTACAAACGGACTTGCGATCATTAAAATTGAAAGTAAAAGGCTTAAAACAATTTGAAGACTCACAATTTGTTTTCCTAATTCTTTGTTTATAGAATCTTGGGTTTTGTGCGTTAAAATTAAAGGAAAAATGACGCTGCCAAACGGAATGATAAGTCCTGATAAAACCGAAAGATTAATAAGTTTTGCCCTTTCTATTTGTATATTTTCTTTTTTTATAATGAGATTTTCAGGAAGAGTTTCTAACGCCTCAGCAATAGTTTTTAAGGTAAAACCTTTAAGAATATTTCCAGCCTCAATTCTCTGAACAGTCCGTAAAGAAAGTCCCGATTTTTCGGCAAGTTCATTTTGAGTCATATTTTTTTCTTCTCTCAAAAATTTAACTTTATTCTTCATGATTTTAAGTTGCTGGTCTAAAGACGAAATTATGAAAAAACTTTTGATGAAATGACGATAAATAAAACCTTCAATTCTAGGCCGATTCAAAGTTTTAATAAAAAATTAAGTTTTTTTCTTTAACAAAAATTACTAACTTGTTGTGTAATAAATAATTTCCTTAAATGTTTTTGTTATAAAATTTCCAATTATGCGAGTATCCGTTGTCCGAAAAAATGTAAAGTTATTACCAGATTCCAAAAGAGTTGTTGCCCGATATTTTATGAATGGGCAGGAAAGAACGCAGCAAATGGTACTTCGGATAATGATGCTGGATGAGAAACAGGTCTTGCAGACTTTAGAGCAGACACTTCGTGAATTTGCTAGAAGACATAGAAATATTTCGGCAGTATTTTTTAGACACTGCGAAAGAATAAGACCTATAATAGAAGAAATGCAAATTGATTATGAGGCAATGTCTCTAGACCGTAAAATGCTCATTGGGTCTTATTGCACTATGGAGTACGCTATAGAATCGGCGGCAATTTTTAATCCGTCAATTGTAGAAGATTTTGATCAGACGGGATTAGAAGTAGGAGAAAAACGAGTTATTATTTCTTTTCGAGCAACTGGTGAAGGTCACATCTCGTCAATTGTTTTTAGAAGAGCAATTTTAGACCGTGATAACAATCTGCATATCATGAAAATAGGAAATCATATTGATAAGGCAGAAATAGAACATAAAACCTTATTTAATAAAGAGCGATTTCTTACTAAGCTGTACGAAATGCATACAGCAGATAAATACATTGCTCAGATAATGCAGGATCTTCCAGATGAATTTGAATTTGCTGTTCTTAAAAATTTACTGATTGAGTCTTTAAAAGATCCTTTAATTCGTGAAGAAAGAAAAGTAGCGCTCGAAGAAATATTGTGGCTGGCCAATTCTTTTTACGATTTACAGTTCAAACATGATTCTGACATTACGGAGCGTGTCATTTTTCCGATTTCTGATTCGGAGAGCCGCGGAATAGAAGATGCGCGTTTTGTTCGTTTTACAGATGATAACGGTTCAAGTCGAGTTATGGCAACATATACAGCTTATAACGGGCATACAATTCTTCCTAAGTTAATTTCTACTGAAGATTTTTATAGTTTTAGAGTTATGCCGCTTCACGGAGAAGGGGCTCAGAATAAAAATCTCGCATTGTTTCCTCGAAAAATAAAGGGAAAATATGCCATGCTTGCCAGAATTGACGGGGTAAACAATTATATTATGTATTCTGATCGAGTAACACAATGGAATACTCCTGTTTTACTGCAAGAACCACGCTATACTTGGGAGCTTACTCAGATTGGAAACTGTGGGTCACCGCTTTGGACAGAAGAAGGATGGCTTGTAATTACGCATGGAGTTGGAGCGATGAGACGTTATTGCATTGGCGCTTCATTGTTTGATCTCGACGATCCTTCAAAAGAAATAGGAAGATTGACAGAACCTTTGCTATCTCCTTTAGAAGATGAGAGAGAAGGTTATGTGCCGAATGTGGTATATTCTTGTGGAGCGATTATTCATAACAATAGCTTAATTCTTCCTTATGCCGTATCAGATTATTGCTCAACTTATGCTGTAGTTGATATGGTTGAATTGCTAGATGCGCTTAAGAAAAGCAAGTAATACTTTTAGATTCCAATTTCACTCACTAGTTATGTTTAATCTGCACACATCTGCTTTTTATCTTTTTTAATCTGCGTGAAAAAAATCAATTCGCAAAAAATATTTCACGCAGATCTGATTGATTTCAGCAGATTAAATTAGATTTTTTTATAAAACTATATTGTTCTTTTGTTTTTAAGATTTGGAATTTTCTCTGTCAGGTTTTTCCAATATCGTTTTGGCATGTGTTTGATGTGAAGTTTGGTGTTTTTTCTTGATTCAATATTGACACTCTTAAAATAATTGCGCCATAAATTCTCGAAGAATTCTTCGTTTTCATCATTTATTTCTGCCAAAAAACGGGAAGAAGGATTTGATTCAAACTGCATTTCGACAGTCGATACATTTTCAAGGTCATAATAAATTCCGTACTTACGTCTTGAATCGTAAATCAACCAGCGTTGGTCTGCGTAGCGGTTTTTAAAATGCTGTTCGATAAGTGTTAAAACATCGCAATCTGGTTCTATGATGGCATAATATAAATTGTCTTTTGTGAGTTTAAAACGAACAAAAGCTTTCATTCTATGGCTTTCTTTTCCCGTTAAATGTGCCGCTTTTTTTACGTCCAATACTTCGTTTCGGCTTAAATCTCCTTCAATGTTGATTGGACTTGAAAAAACATATTCCACAAATCGGAATAAGATATCTTCAATCTGATCCATTTCAGATAAAAAAGCAAAATATAGGTTATTGAAACCTTGATGGGAGAGACGTTGTTCCAAACCATTTAAAACTCGGTTTGCTTTAACATTATCAGTTATTACAAAATGAGTATCTGAGAAAAGCAATGTGTTTGAAATCTGTTCTTTGGCAAAAACAACATCTTTTAGTTTGTATTCGTAGATTTCAAAAACAGCTGTAAGCCAGCCTTCATAACTTCCATCATAAAGCAGTTGTGTCATCAGAATTAAAATAAAGCAAGCTGGTTCGAAAAATTATTTTTGTATTTACTATTCTGCATATTCAAAATTTGACTTTTTATTTGAATAGGAGTCAAATCTTTTTGCAGATAGAAAGGTGAGGAAAAGGCCAAAAAGTATTTAGAACGGTTGTAGGCAATTCCTAATTTCTTTAAATCTTCGGGTTGTAATTTTTTGAACTTTCTGGCAGCGACAATTTTTTTCGCGCTCAAAAATCCGATTCCTGGAATACGCTGAATTAATTCCAAATCTGCCATATTAATATCAACTGGAAACTGATGCAGATTTCGCAATGCCCAACCTAATTTTGGGTCAATATCCAAATCCAGATTAGGCTGGTCAAATCCCACAATTTCATTTACATTAAATCCATAATAACGAATTAGCCAATCGGCCTGATACAATCGGTTTTCACGAATCATAGGAACAGGAGTTCCAATAGCGGGAAGTCTGTTGTCATAACTTATAGGCACATAACCAGAATAATACACCCGACGCATTTTCATTTGTTCGTAAAAATAATTAGCCATTCCGAGAATTTCCATATCATTTTCTTTTGTTGCGCCAATTACCATTTGCGTGCTTTGTCCTGCAGGTGCAAAAAGCGGTGTTTTGTAATTCGATTTTTTCTCTTCTTGGTAACCAATGATTTCGTTTTTAAGATATTGCATTGGTTTTATGACATCTTTATGATTTTTATCGGGAGCCAGCAATTTTAGGCTTTGTTCTGTTGGCATTTCTACATTTACACTCAGACGATCTGCATACAATCCAGCCTCTTTTAGTAATTCTTCGCTTGCGCCAGGAATCGCTTTGAGATGAATGTAGCCATTAAAATTTTCTTCTAACCGTAATTTCTTTACAATTCGAACCAGACGTTCCATTGTATAATCGGCATTGTCAAAAATACCCGAACTCAGAAACAATCCTTCAATGTAATTTCTTCGGTAAAAACCAATCGTCAAGTCAACCACTTCTTGTACCGTAAATGCGGCACGTTTGATATCATTGCTTTTTCGGCTGACACAATAGGCACAGTCAAAAATACAGTGATTGGTAAGTAGGATTTTGAGAAGAGAAACACAACGTCCGTCTTCAGTAAAGGCATGACAGATTCCGCTTCCAGTGTCGCCCAATCCTTTGTTTTTATTTTTGCGTGTGCTTTGTCCCGATGAGCAAGAAACATCATATTTTGCCGCATCTGCCAAAATTGCTAGCTTTTCCATTACTCTTTCCTGTACCATTTTGCTCCTTGTTTTAGTTGTTTTTGAAACGAAAATTCATTCTTTCAAAGCTAGGAATTCAACCTAAAAAAGGAATAAAAGAAGCTGTTCTAAATTGTATCAATTTTTTTTGCAAGGTTATTTTTACATTGGAAAAATTTGTATATTTAAGATTCAAAAAACAGGTATAAATACGGGTTTGTAGATTGTCAAAACTTTTTACATTCGCCGAAATAGAAAAACTGATTTCCCCCCTTAACATTAGTTTTTCAGATTTAGAAGTATTAGCAAATATTAGAAACAAACCGCTAAAACAATGAAATTTGTAAAAGGTCAAGATGTTTCCTACACGGCATGGAGTGGGATATCTTACAAGGGAACCATAATCGAAAGAAAAATGGATTTTAAAAAGGGGCTTATAATAAAATCGATTTCAAAAGAAAGAGATTTTCATTATCTCATTGAAATACAAAAAAACGGCACAACCGAAAAAATCTTATGTGCTGAAAATCATCTTAAATTATTGGAAAAGAAAAAGCGTACAGCAAAGAAAGTGGCTTAAAGCCAGTTTTTGCCGTTTTTGTTTTCGCTAGAAGGATCAAACCTCATCCTTTAATCCAATTCTTTTCAAGCTGTTTAGCATTTTAAAAACAACTTCATCAGAAAGTATAAAACTAGAAAGTATTTCTTTAATTTCTGTTGCAGTTTGAGGCTGTAGTTCCAGAAGGTTATGTAATTGGATTTTCGCTTTTGCATCTTCATTTAATAGCGAAAGAGAGACGGCTTTAAGTATAGAATCCCAGATGGTTTCACTAAAGTCCATTTTATCGGCCCAATATAAAGACTTCTGATAATCTTTTTTATGAATGTAATAGCAGCAATACCCAATATTGATCCACCAAGGATGCGAAGGATTCATGCGGATTGCATTTTCTAACAAATTGAAACCTTTCTCAAAATACGCGGCAAAAATAAGCATGCAGCCTACTCCTGAAGCAATTCCAGATGAATTAGGATTTATTTTTATGCATTGTTCTGCAGCGGCAAGACAATTATCCTGATCTTTTTTAAAGCAGTTTAAAAGTGTCAGCGCATGCCATGCCTGCTGGCAATTGGGATCGATTGTTAAGGCTTTTGAGACGCAATGACTGCTTTTTTCTATTGTTTTTTTGCAATTGTCTAATCCCAAGGCAAGAGAAGCTAGATGCATTTCGCCGAGCATTGCCCAAGCAATGGCGTGGTTTGGATCTAATTCTACGGCCTCATTTAAATTGGAAAGGGCATTAGCATAATTTTCGATAGAATAAGATAACTGATATTCGTTATAACTGCAGATTGCTTTTAAGATACTAGAGTTGTTTTCTATTTTAGAAGGTGCAGTTTTTACTATTTCTTTAAAAATAATACCATAATAACCGCCCATAGAAGCAACAATATCCTTTACAATTTCATTCTGAATTCTAATGCCATCATCTATTGTAGCAGGTGTAAACAATTTTGTCAATACAAACTTTCCAGAAGAGGAGTTGATTAGATTTATCCTAATCTGCAGTTTATTATCAATAATCTGAATATGTCCAGTAATGATAAAATCTGCTCCGACTAAATTGGCAGCCTCCAGAATATTTTCATTAATTTTTGAAATAACTTCTGATGAAAAGTGGCCAATTACCGATATATCCTGAAAACGGGAAAGTTCTGCGCTTATTTCTTCAGAAAGAATTTGCGAGAAGGCATCTAAATCAGGTCTGAGAGCCATTGATTTAAAAGGAAAAACTGAAATTACAGGATTTGTTTTAGTATTGTTGCTAAACGAATCAATCCGTCTAATCTTACTGTTATGAATAAATTCGGGAACGTAACCGCCTTTAGGGACATGAATAATAACCGAATTGTCTTTTCCGTCAGTAGAATAATATTCACTAAGTAATTTTCTTAATCTTCCGGCATGTATGCGAACCATCGCATCATCATGGGGATTAAAGTGAGAAGGTCTGCTTAATGCATTTACAGCTATTGAATATTCTTTGATATACTTTTGCCTTTGATCTAGAGTTTCTGTAACGATATATCGAAGAAAATTACTTAATAATGTTGAGTTTTTAAAAGAATAAAACTTTAAAACATTTTCTAGCTCATCGTATATTTTATCCGAGGGGATTTTTTTTATATCCATAATAAATTATTTGAAAATTATTAATGTAAAAAAAGTCACTTGGCGTATAAAATGTTAAAGACCAGATATTTATAAAGACATAAATTTATGAAAATTTTTAACATGTTAGTATTATTAATCTGATATTTTAACGGTTAAATGTAACGGTTAATAACCCCAATTGCGCGCTAGCATTGTTTATATTTGTTTGATAATCAGTATAAAAAATGATTTTTGTTGCTTTTTTAACAAAAAATCGGATAGTCTTTATGCTGAAAATGTTTTTTTGCCCTTTTTCAAAAAAAGCACATCTGTAAAAAATGAATTGTTTAGTTATTGAACTCAGACCCAGTACCCCAGATTTTTTTAAATAAAAGGTAATTTATTTTATGCCGGAATTGTAAAAGGCAGATGAAAAATAGTATCCCACAACAAACAAACTATAATCATTATGAAGAAAAGTTTTTTACAAATGGTAACGGTGAGGCATCGGACCATTATAATTTGTTTTCTTATTTCCACTTTTGTTTGGGCTCAAGATGAAGGAAATAAGAGTATGGAAATCTACGGTTTTATTATGACCGATATCGGTTACAATTTTAATCAGATACAATCAGATTGGTATGATGTAGTAAGGCCGACTAAGCTTCCTGCCTTTAAAAATGAATATGGACCAGATGGCAGTTACTACGCTTCTGTGCGCCAGACTAGATTAGGATTTAAGAATTATTTTGATACTGGAATAGGCGAGTTAAAAACACATTTTGAATTTGAGCTGTTTGGTACAGGTGTCGATGCTGGACAGACAACTTTTCGTCTTCGTCATGCTTATGCTGAATTAGGAAAATTTGGAGCAGGGCAAACTTGGAGCCCTTTTATGGATATTGGCGTATTTCCAAATTCGCTTGAATATTGGGGGCCAACCGGAATGGTTTTCTTTAGAAACATCCAAATACGATACATGCCTATTCAAGGCGATACCCGTTTGACAATTGCATTAGAAAGACCAGGAGCGAGTGCCGATCAGGGAGATTATGCAAACCGTGTGGAACTTCAAGGGGTAAAGGCAAGATTTCCTTTGCCAGACCTTTCAGCGGAATACCATATGGGAACAAAATGGGGCTATATTGAATTGGCCGGTATAGTGCGAAAAATTGAATGGAAAGACCAGAATAATGACCAGTATGACTTGTCTGGAGATGCAGTAGGATGGGGACTTAATCTAAGTACAAACATTAATTTTAGTAAAAATGATGTTTTTAGAGGACAGGTCGTTTATGGAGAAGGAATTCAGAACTACATGAATGATGCTCCTGTTGATGTCGGTATTAAAAACAATTTTGGTAATCCGGTGACTCCTGTAAAAGGTGTTGCGCTTCCGTTGGTTGGTGTTGTAGCCTTTTTAGATCATAACTGGAGCGATAAATTCAGTACGGCAGTTGGATATTCTATGATTGATATTGACAATTCAGACGGACAGACAGACGCTGCTTTTAAAAAGGGACAATATGTTCTAGGAAATCTTTTATACACTCCTGTAAAAAATTGCATGGTAGGTGTTGAATTTCAGTGGGGTAACCGCGAAAATTTCAATGATGGCTGGAGTACTTCAATAAATAAAATACAGTTTTCTTTTAGATATAATTTTTCACAATCATTTTATAAAAGAAATCAGTAAAAGCCTTTTGTTTTTTAATCAATAAAAAAAAGAAAAATATGTGTAAAACTGTACAATACCTGCTATTGTTCGGATTGTCTCTAGGCTCTCTCAATGCTCAGACCCGAACCGAAAAAGATCTTCTAGGAGAAAAACAAATTCCTGCAAACGCTTACTATGGAGTGCAGACAGCCCGCGCGTTAGAAAATTTTCAGATAAGCGGCCTCTCAACGCAATCGTATCCAGATTATGTTAAAGCTTTTGCAATGGTAAAACTAGCCGCTGCGCGCGCCAATGCCGATGTAGGGCGACTTAAAAAAGATAGATTGGCTGCTATTGAAAAAGCGTGTCAAGCTGTAATTGACGGCAAATATCATGATCAATTTCTAGTTGATTTGTATCAAGGGGGTGCTGGTACTTCTGCCAATATGAATGTTAACGAAGTTCTGGCGAATATCGCATTGGAACTAAGCGGACATAAAAAAGGCGAGTATCAATACATTGAACCTCATGATGATCTTAATATGGGACAGTCAACAAATGATGTGTATCCAACTGCTATAAAAGTAGCTTTACTGCTTCATAACGACAAATTGATACAGGAAGCTGATCTTTTGGCAAAAGCTTTCCATAAAAAAGGCGACGAATTTAAGGATGTCTTAAAAATGGGACGAACTGAAGGACAAGATGCTGTGCCAATGACAGTTGGGCAAGAATTTCACGCTTTTGGGAATCAGCTTGATGCAGAAATTAGCGCTTTAAAAAAGTCAGAAGCTTATCTGTGCGAACAAAATATGGGGGCTACTGCTATTGGAACAGGAATTACGGCTTCTCCAGGTTATGCAGAAAAAGTAGCCACGCATCTTGCAAAAATTACTGGAAAACCAATTGTAATGAGCAAAGATCTTATTGCGGCAACAACTAGCCAGCAAGGATTTGTAATGTATTCTTCTACATTGAAAAGTATGGCAGTTGCGTTGGCAAAAATAAGCAGCGATTTAATCATTTTGGCTTCTGGACCGCGTACTGGTCTTTTCGAAATCAATTTGCCGGCACTTCAGCCAGGATCTTCCATTATGCCTGGAAAAGTAAATCCGGTTATGCCTGAGCTTATGAACCAATTGTGTTTTAAAGTTATGGGGAATGATCTGACAGTTACGGTTGCCGCACAATCTGGTTTATTGCAGTTAAACGCTTTTGAGCCTGTTCAGGCCATCGCTATGATGGAATCTCAAGGATTATTTTTTAAAGCCATGCCATTGTTTAGAAAAAACTGTATCGATGGCATTACAGTAAACAAAGACATTTTAGCGCATTATATGGATCGAAGTGTCGGGGTTGTAACGGCTTTAAATCCTGTTTTGGGTTACGAAAAAACAACCGAATTGGCCAAAGAAGCATTGGCAACCAATAAAGGTATTCTAGAACTTATACGCGAAAAGAAATTGCTGACAGAAGATCAAATTAAAAAACTTCTTGATCCTGCAACCTTAACAGGCCAAAAATAACCTCAACCTTAAACGAATCAAAACATGAAATTGAATATAAACTTTTGCAAAAAAATGCTTTTGTTGGTGATGATATCATTAAACATCAGCATGTTTGGACAGGCTAAACCTAAAGTTTTAATATTAGCAACAGGCGGAACGATTGCTGGCTCTGCTCAAACTGGGGTGCAGTCAGGATATACTTCTGGACAGGTTACTATTGATGCAATGGTGAATGCCATTCCAGATGCTATGAAAATAGCAGATATTAAAGGAGATCAGATTTCGAATGTTGGATCTCAGGATATGTCATTTGAAATTATGCTGAAAGTAGCCAACAAAATTAATGAATTGTCTTCCAGTAAAGATGTTGATGGTTTTGTGATTACTCATGGAACGGATACTATGGAAGAAACAGCTTATTTTTTAAATCTGGTCGTAAAAACAGATAAACCTGTAGTGCTTGTAGGATCTATGCGTCCGTCGACAGCAATTAGTGCAGATGGACCTTTAAATCTGTATAATGCAATTGCAGTCGCTGCTGATCCTAAAGCCAAAGGACGTGGAGTGCTTTTAGTAATGAACGATTGGATTCATTCTGCGCAATCTCTAACAAAAGTGAGCACAACGGCAGTTCAGACTTTTATGTCTCCGCTTCGTGGACTTATTGGTATTACTTCTTACGGTACAAATGATTTCTTTAATTACCCTAGCCAAAAATTCGGGAAAAACTCAGAGTTTGACGTTAAAGGTGCAACTTCTTTTCCACGTGTAGATATCATCTACGCAGATGCAGATATGAAACCTGATTTAATTGATGCCTCTATAGAACATGGAGCCAAAGGAATTGTAATTGCCGGAGTTGGAAACGGAAACATGAATAAGGCTTCTCTAGATGCGTGCGCGAGAGCCAGCAAAAAAGGAATCATCGTAGTTAGAAGCACGCGCGTTGCAACCGGACTTGTAAGTCGTAATGTAGAATGTAATGATGATGAACTCGGACTTATTGCTTCATACGCTTTAAATCCGCAGAAATCCAGAATCCTATTGTCAGTAGCATTGTTGAAGCAGAGAAGTTTAGCAGAACTCCAAAAAATATTCGAAGAATATTAATCTTATTTTTTAAGCAAATCTAAACTTATGATCCTAATATTATTATTGATGCTGATTAAATCATTGCTAAAGACAACTGTTGCTTTTTGGTCTATTAGTAAAGAGGAATAATGTAATATCAACTTGAAAATTTAATGTGTATGAAAAATAAAACAGTTATAAGAGTGGTTCTCGCAGGGCTCTCTGCTTTGTTGGTTTCCTGCAATACAAAAAAGGATGAAAATGACGTAGTTGACATAAAAGAAATCAAGAAACAAATTCAGGCAAAAGAGAATGAATATGCTGCAACATACAATGCCGGACAGCTTAAAGAGATTGGCTACTATGCAGATGATGCCATAACTTTTTATCAGAACAGACCACCAATTATTGGTAAAGATGCTAGATATGAATTTTTAAAATCTGATTTAACTAATAACACCAATACGATATCATTTGAAACCAAAGAAGTTTTCGTTTCGCATGACGGAAATATGGTTCTAGAAGTAGGATATTATAAAGTAACAGATTCTACAAAAACGCCAATTAATACAGGAAATTATATGAGCTATTTTGAAAAAAGAGATGGCAAATATGTGTGCGTAAGAGATATGAGTGCTTCTGATGGATTGGTCGAGTAAAGAATCTTTTTAAAAAATAGCATCCTATACACTAAACCTAAAAAATTACTATCATGAAAAAAATACTATTTATACTGTCGCTAGCTTTTGGATTGAGCGCAGCAGCACAAACTTCTGTTGATGAAATTAATTTAATCCAAGATCTTTATGGAAAATCAAAAGCCGATGTAGTTAACGAATATTTAAGCTTATCTGATACGCAAGCCGCAGCATTTAAACCTATTTATGACAAATACGAAACAGAACGTAAAGCCTTAAGCCAGCAAAAAATTCTGATTTTAGAAGATTACGGAAAGAATTATGCCACCTTAAGCGATGCAAAAGCAACAGAATTAACTTCAAAGAATTTGAAATACAATCAAGACTCTGAAAAACTCCTTGCCAAAACACATTCTAAATTGGTAAAAGCAATTGGCGGAATCAATGCCGCAAAATTTGTACAGCTTGAGCAGTATTTACAAGTGACCATACGAGCAGAGATTCAAGATGTCATTCCCTTTATTGGAGAATTGGATAAAACCAAAAAAAATTAGACGATTTCTGCGTACAGAGTAGAAAGTATAGAAAGAACATTTTCTACTCTTCTTATTAATATTTTATACTCTTACTATGATAAAGATATTTACAAAATATTTGACAGTCGCATTAATCATGTCTGCTCAATTGATTTTTTGCCAATCTGATAATGATGGTCCAGAACTTGGGCTTCCTGGTGATAATCTTGATCTTTATGCCGTGATGACCCTGTTTCAGAAATCAAAAACTATTGAAGAATTTGAGAAAAACTTAAATCTAGAGAAAACAGGAATCAATAACTTAGATTTGAATCTGGATAAAAAAGTAGACTTCATAAAAGTGATTACAAAGAAAAATGGCAATTCGTTTACTTTTATTCTTCAAGTTGCTGTAAACAAAAATGAAAATCAGGACGTTGCTGTTATTTTGGTCGATAAAGACAAAAACGGAAAAGTAAAAATGCAGATTGTGGGCGATGAACTGCTGTATGGAAAAGATTATGTTATTGAACCAGTAAGCAAATCGTCACCAGCAAAAACAGCAAATCCTGCATATGCTGGAGACGATCCCGTTCAAAGCTCGCCAGCTGTAACAGCGGTTGTAGTAGAAACCGTTCCAATTGTGCAATATGTGTATTCTCCAGCGTATGTACCATATTATCCACCTTATTACTACGGATTTTATCCGCCTTATTTCGCTGCTTTTACAGTGCTAGCAGTAGGAATTTATCGTCATAACCATTATTACCATCATCATGGTTATCATGGCGGACATTATCATGGCGGAAACAATGTATATATTAATAACAGAAACAGTTTTAATAATTACAACAATAATAAAATGCGTTCTAATACGGTGCGAGACAATTCTGCCAATAACAGATATAATAATAATCGAGGCAACTCGCGACCATCGGCAGGAAACACCAATCGCGCAGGAAATACGAGCGCTGCAGGAAGAACCCGTCAGAGCGCATCGCCAAGTGCGGGGACTTCAAACCTCAATAGAGGAAGTTCTTCAGGATCTAATTTTAATAGAGGAGGAGGTTCTTCATCAAGGCCAAGTGCAGGACAAATGGGAGGCGGTTCTCGCGGCAGTTTCGGAGGCGGTGGAGGCTTCGGCGGAGGTGGCGGAAGAAGAAGATAAACGGCGTTTGTTATAATGTTTCATCAGAAAAAATGCGTAAGTCCTTTTGGGTTTACGCATTTTTGGTTTTTATATCTGATGAAGTCATGTTTAAAAATACAAACAAGATTTTTAGAGCAATTCATTCCGTAGGAATGTCTCGTTGGTAGAATTTAAATGTGAACGATGATTACACGTTCCGTAGGAACGTTTGATAAATTGAACGTATTTTTTATTTCCCTAAAATCAGGTGTCCCTACAGGACACAATGCGAATAATATTATTTTTTCTACCGACGAGATATTCCTAGCGGAATATTAACAATTGTTATCATATAAGATAACCGATTAGTGAAAATATATTATGACATTTGAATTAGCGAAAATGACATAAAATTGAAAGAATGGAAACGGCAGAAATAGAGAAAGTAAAATATCTAAAAAAACAATCGGCTCAATATTTAAATATTTTAAAATCGGCTAATAAAGGTTACTATGCAGAACTCAAGGTTTTAAATTACTCCGAATTAGGTTGTGTAATAACAAACATGTTAAAGCTTTGCATTTTGGCATTAGAAAATGATAATTATAAAAAGCCTTTAATAGATGTTGGATTGGTTTTAGAACAAGCGCTTCAATTATTTCCAACCGATGAAATGGAGCTTTTGGATATTATAAATGAAATGCGGACTAAAGAACTTTGCGATGAGGTGAAATAATAAAAAAAGCTCCAGATTTCTCTAGAGCTTTCACCTTTATAATATTTTATTTAACCTCAACAGCCTCAGGAAATTTCCATGTGCCATTAAGTATTTCTTTATGCGGACGATAAAGTCTAACCCAATAATTCCAGCCATCAGTAACGGGAATACAATTTGGTGTTTTTCCGTCACAGCCCCCAAACTGTATGGTGATTGATCCGTCGGCATCTTTTTTTGCCGTAATATTGTTTAAAGTATACATATTCAGATCGTTTTTCTCAAAATAACCCGTTTTATTGTATACACTAACAGACCAAAAACCATCGACTGGAACATTCTTTATTTTAAGTTTATAAACTGTTTTCCCATCATTTTTTTTCGGATTTACAGAAAGATATAAGGCATCTTTTTCAGGATTTCCGCCCCAACCTGTAGCGCTTCCAAGCAAATGACGGGTTTCGTCGACTTTTCCCCTTGGGCCAAACATTCCTTTGGTGTCAGACAATTTTTTGGAAACTTCAATTAAAGAATCGCGAACTTTCTTCTGACTCGCCTGATCCCAATTTGGAATATCAAATGTTCCTTTTTCTTTCTGGTCAATTTTAATAGCGTCTTGAAGACCCGTTACAACAGGAAGATCTTTAGGATTATTTGGATCAATAAATGTTCGTATAGCCAACATCAAGTAACGTGTGCCGACTTTTTCTTTGGTAAAAGTAAAAGTTCCAGGAGCATAATAGGTTTCAGAATATTGATCTTCGTCGATTGTCTGCATTGACATAAAACGTTTTCCAGGATTAGGAAGCGTTATGGTTACAGGTCCTGCATCGAGATCAAAAACGCCAGAAGAATATAAAACATCACGATTGGCACGAATAACAGTTTGTTTGTCAATTGGCATAAGTGTTTTGTAATGGTGCATGTTTCCAACACCACCTGATTCTTTGACAGATGTTGAAAAATAAAGATCGGTTTCTGCACGGTTAAAATTTGCTGCTGTTACAGTAGTGCTATTTTTCTGTGCCAAAGAATCTGTTTTTACAGCAGTCGAATCTTTTAATGCTTCAGAATCACTGTTTGATTTTTCTTTTTTGCAAGCCGTTAATGTTAAAAGTGCAGTAATAAAAAAAGCGGTTAAATTTTTCATAATCGGGTGGTTTTATTTCACGTAAGATTTTCTTTGATTTTAAAATTAGAGTTTAAAAGAAAAACTCCGCCTTTTTGGATGGCAAAACTGGTTGCAAATTATAAGTTGCAACCATTTTGAAATATATTGCGCTAAATGGAAGGAAAAAAAAAGCCTCAGATTTCTCCGAGGCTTATAAAATTTTAAAAATACTTCTAGAAGTTAGTATTTATTTTTTTCGAACGGTCAGCAATATAAGAGATCAACCAGATTACTTGCCCTTCTTTTACAAAGTAAATTTTCTTTGTTGCGTAGTCTGGAATACTTTCAAGACAAGTTACAAGGATGTTATTTGCAGAAATCAAATATTTTTGGTCATAAGTGCTTAAAACTCTTGCGGCTTCTTTGTTTGTTTTTGCAAGGTTGGTAAACTTACTAAAGTTGTTTTTAAGAATAGCGTCATAATCGATAACATCTTGAAGCGTTAAAGCAACGTAATGATCTTTATTAACAGTTTCATCATAAAAAAGAGTAGAAAATGCCCAAACAGCACCGCCAGATAAATACAATTTACCTTTTTTTGCTAAAGGAGGATTTGCGTCAAATAACTCTTTTGTCTTTTTACGTAGAATTACATTGTAATCAAAAGACTTTTCTTGATAAGTCGACATATCGTTTACCTGACTTTTGTTTACCACTGTTTTTTCTACAGCATCAGTAAGTGTCATGGTTCCAAAACTAAGTTCTAACGGAACAAATTCTAATTTACCGTCTTTAAGTTCGTCTATATAACCGCCTTTTGTAGTTTGAGCACCAATATCAAGAAGGAAAGCATTAGCAAAATCAACAGGAGGAATAGCACCTTTTACAAGTGTTTTTGCTTCTTCGTTAACATCTAATACCTCTAATTGTTTTCCCGTTAAAAGGGCAATTTTGTTTTTTAGAACATCTAAGTTACGCGCAGATGCAAAAACAGGAGCCGCTACAATAAAAATGTTTTCTTCCAGAATTTTGTTTTCAGCTTTAATTTTCTGTAATTGATTGGTAACCGTTACAGTAGTTTTAGTGATATCTTCTTGAGTAAGTTCGCCATTAGCAGTAATATGATCAGCAAATGGAATTCTTTCGGTCCAGAAAGAAAGTATTTTGTAATCTGCTTTTCTGATGTTGTTTACATCAATTACAGAAACTTTTATGGCTCTGCGGCCGATTTCGATTCCAGCATAAACACTTTTTTGAGAAAATGAAGTGACAGAAAAAAATAAAGTTAAAAGAGTAAAAACTAAAAATTTGGGGTTGTGTTTTTTAAGCATTGTGTTGAATTGTAATTATAGTATAATTTGTTTTTAAAAGATTATAAAGTTGTTTTTGTGGTATTGATGTGAAAATCACAATTTTAGAATGAAAACAAATGGTTTCATTACGGAATTGCGAATTTAAGAAAACATTTAATAATATAAAATCAGTTATTGAGAAAACATAATATTAAATAATTGTAAAGAAATAACGGGTTTTATTTCGATAAAGTATATTTATAAAAAAAGCTCCAGATTTCTCTGAAGCTATATTTACATTTAAGAATGATAAAAAGGAGTTTTTATTTTTCTACTCTTTTGAAGTCTAAATCTTGAAAATCAAAACTAAAATCAATATTTGGCGAAATGCCTTTCATTTTAATAGATTGGGCTTTACCTGTTTCGTCAAGTGAAAACAGAACTAGCGCATCACACTCCATGGCTTGGTATTCCCATTTTACTGCAAATGTATTGGCGTTATAGAAAGCCATTGGTCCATTTAACTTTGGTGATCGAAGACATTTAATCCATAACTGTTTATTTTTTAAAAACACTTCTGCTTTTCCAAACCATTTATCTTCGTAAATGCCAACAAAGTCTTCGTTTTTTATTTTGACATTTTTTACAGATTCTACCTTCTTCCATACGTTTTTAGTCACGTCATCACCTGTAGTTTTGTCCTCGCTCATCCATTGGACTAATTTATCTGTCCAGCCATAATCATCAAGGCCTAAATAACTGTCTTCAATAGTATTTGATACAGCAGTAAAAAGACCGCCACCGCCATTTTCAGTATTCGTTAGAATCACAATTCCTAAGTTTAGATCAGGAAATAGGGTTACTTTAGACAGCATTCCTGGCAGACCGCCTGTGTGTTCTACTTTAAGATTTCCTTTTGAATCTGATATGAACCATCCTAAACCGTAACCATTAAAATGAGAGTTGTATCTCGGATCAGAATCGGTATTCATGATGGTATGCAGACGCCACATTTCGTCATGATTTTTTATAGAAAATAAAGATGATTTTAGATCTTCTCCATATTTGCCTTTATTTAATTGTGTAATCATCCATTTTGACATATCGGCAACGTTGGAGTAAATACCTCCAGCGGCACTTGCTATACCTATATCATAAGCATCAACGGTTTTTATTGTTCCCGAAGTTGAAGAATGCGGAACGGCAAGATTTGTTTTGTCTTTCAGCAGGCTTCCAACAAAAGTATGGTTCATCTGTAAAGGAACTATAATTCTTTGCTGTACAAATTGCTCATAACTCTGACCGCTGACTTTTGCTATTATTTCCCCAGCAATTATATAAAGTAAATTATCATAATCAAATTTGGTTCTAAAGGCAGAAACAGGTTTGAAATGCTGAAAACTTTTTGTTACATCTTGTATGGTAAAGTTGGATCCGTCAGGAAAAAACATTAAATCGCCAATACCTAATCCAAGTCCGCTGCGATGCGTTACTAAATCTTGAATATTAAAATTCTCTGTAACATAATCGTTATACATTTTAAATTCAGGCAAATAATCTTTAACCTTATCCGTCCATTTCAATTTGCCTTCGTCTTCTAAAATTGACAGCGCGGCTGTCGTAAAAGCTTTTGTATTAGATGCAATTTGAAAATTGGTGTATTCGTCTACTGCTTTTTTGGCTTCAATAGAATTAATGCCATATCCTTTAGAATGGATTATTTTCCCATCTTTAACTACTGCAATTGAGGCACCTGCAACTTTAAATCTTTGTAGAGCATTAAGCATTAAGGAATCGATTTTTGCAGAAGATAATTGAGCAAATGATGCAGAAGAAACAAAACAAATAAAAAATAATAAGGCGAAACGAATTCTCTTTTTTTTCATATTAATTTGATTTTTGGACTCATGTAAAAACAATAAAAAGAGTATCGATATCTTTAAATTATTGCTCATAATGTATTTAGTGATAACGAATATAAGAAATATCTTTAATCAAGATAATGGAGTGATTGCCAAATCAACAAAAATAATAGGAAGTTATTTTTTTAGAGACAATAAATGAATTTGGACTTTTGAACAAAGTTACGGATTGAAATATTTGGGAAATTTGTATCAGATAAAAATGAGGAGAAAATGGAATCCAAAAAAGATCAAACTCTTTCAGAGTCAAAGGTTATGCAGAACTTCTATTTGGGAGATAATGTTGAAGGCGAAGCTTTTGTGTCCGATCACATCTTTAGTTATATCATAAGTGGCAGACACGATGTATGGATAGGACATAAGAAATATACTTTTACTGCTGGTGATTACCGCTTCTTTAGAAGAAATCAATTAACAAAATCGATTAAGCATACAGAGGCTGACGGATTCAAGTCAATAGCTATTCATTTTGACCAAAATACTCTTAAAGAAATTTCGAAAGAAATGGGTTTTAAATCAGAAAGATTTCATGGTGAAGGAGTGAAAATTATTAAGGCAAATAGCATGTTGAAAAAATCTATAGCTCTATTCAGTGAATATGCCCAAAGAAAAGAGGTTGACAGTGAAGCTTTACGAATTAAAATTAAAGAACTGGTTTTAATACTTGCAGATATTGATTCTGAAATTAAGCAAATGCTGTTTGAATTTAACGAGCCAGGAAAACTGGATTTAGAAGGGTTTATGAATGGTCATTATAGATACAATGTTCCGTTGGAAAAATTTGCTTTCCTCACTGGGCGCAGTTTGTCAGGCTTCAAAAGAGATTTTGCGAAATTATTTAAGGTTACTCCAAGCAGATGGCTTACTAAAAAACGGCTTTCTGAAGCAAAATATTTAATAGAAAATTGTAAGCAACGCCCAAGTGATATCTACTTAGAAATAGGCTTTGCTAATATGTCTCATTTCTCTTATGCCTATAAAAAAGAATTTGGGATGTCACCTTTACATAAGAATAAGAACAACTAATTTACAGATAAAAATGGATTTAAAATTAAAAGGAAAAAGAGCGCTTGTAACGGGTTCGAGTTCGGGACTTGGCGAATCAATAGTTAAAATGTTGGCAAATGAAGGAGCGACCGTTATAGTTCATGGTAGAAATGAAGATCGTGCCAATTTCGTGTGTCAGGAAATTATCGATAATGGTGGAAGTGCAGAAATAGCTTTAGGAGATCTTAGTACCGATAAAGGAGCTGATGAGGTTGCTTCTGCAGCGCTTAAAAATGGCCAGATTGATATTTTAATTAATAACGCTGGTGCAACATCGCATAAATCTTGGGGTGAGGCAACAACAGATGATTGGTCTGAAATTTATAACAACAATGTCGTTTCTTATGTAAGAATGATTCAGCGTATAGTGCCACAAATGAAAACATTAGGTTGGGGGCGAGTTATTCATATTGGTGGAGGGCTAGGCATACAGCCTATTAAAGAACAACCACATTACAATGCAACCCTCGCAGCGAGACATAATCTTTCCATCTCACTTGCGAGATCATTGCAAGAAACCGGAATAACTTCAAATATTGTATCGCCTGGAGCAATTATAAACCCTATGGTTGAAGATTGGCTTGTAAATGCTGCACCGAAGTTTAACTGGGGAACAGATTTAGAAGAAATAAAATCTAAAGCTGTTCAGCAATTAATTCCTAACGATACTGGACGTTTTGGAGAGCCTGAGGAAGTCGCAGGAACAGTTGCATATCTCTGTAGTACTTATGCTAATTATATTAGTGGAGCTATCATTAGGGTAGATGGCGGTACCATTAAATGCATGTAAAATATATAGAAATCTATACCATTAGTACTATTGAATTTATTCAAGCAAAAAAGCTTCGGAGAAATCTGAAGCTTTTTTTGTAGCAAGCATTATTATGGTGTACGGGATACCGTAAAAAACTTACAAGAAATTACGTTAAATTGCACATAATAATTTTTAGCATCATTTTTAAATGAAAATAATACAGAGTTTTTGGTCTGGAAATTTAAATGATTTAACCTGCAATTATGGCTGGATTTCTTATAAATATAATTGGCTGAGCTGGATTTTAAGCAGTCATCAATTAGTTAAATTTCATGAAGAAGTTGAACTGTATACAGATCGTTTTGGATATGAAATTTTAATTGAAAAATTGAATTTGCCTTACACCAAAGTTCATGTAGTTTTAGACGATTTAAATAATTATCCTAAAGATTTATGGGCTGTTTCTAAAATTAAAGTTTACCAGATGCAGAACGAACCTTTTTTGCACGTTGATGGAGATGTTTTTGTATGGGAATCTTTGGATGCTAAATTTAAAAATGCCGCTGTGCTTACTCAAAATTTAGAAATTACCGCCGATAATTATAAAAAAATGTGGGATAAAATTTCATCAGAACTCTTGTATGTACCAGTTGAAATGGAGAAGTACCATAAGGCACCCAACAATTTTGCTTGCAATATGGGGGTTGTGGGAGGAAATGACATAGATTTTTTTAGGCAGTACTCCAAGACGAGCATTGATTTTTTAGATAAAAATATAGCTGCATCATCAAAAATTAACTGTCTTAATTTTAATTTGTTTTTTGAACAGATTTTATTTTATCAATGTGCTCAAAATATGGGAGTAAAGCTTGATTTTTTGTTTGATGAAATATATAATGATGGTTATTATGATGGCTTCGCTGAGTTTCAGGATGTGCCCGAAAAGAAATACTTACACTTACTGGGAGAATATAAAAGAAACCCAGCCGTATGCAAAGCGATGGAAGTTTATGTTATGAGAAACTATCCCGAATGTTACTCAAAAATGTCTGCCTTAATTAATGAAGCGGTAGGAAATCAAAATGAAATTGAATTTCTTAATAAAGAGAAGGTAGCAGAATTGATTTCGAATTTTGATTATGAGCTGAAAAATAAAAAGTTTCTTGCCGACAATTATCTATTGAAAAGAGATCTATATACCGAAGCTTTATCAAATTATTTTAAAAGGTTAGTAGACAAAGAAGATTTTAATATCGTGCTGCTAAAAGGTTTTGAAGTCGTTACAGGTCAAGAGGAGGAAGAAGCATCTTTTATAGAAATAAAAGAACTTAATGAAGTGTCTAAAAAATATGAATTGGATGATTTAGATGAAATTGCTCTGTCTAAAATTGAGGCCGGAATCCGATATTCAGATTTTATTTCTGAAATGTTGATTCATTTCGATTACGATTCAGAAGCGTCAAAAAAAGATATTCTGGTTTTGTTAAACACTAAACTGACCAATTATATTGTTTTGAAAATAATTGCTATTTATAAATAATTTTATAAGAAAATAATAAAATAGTATTGTTAGATATTTTTATTATCTATTGTTTTTATTGAGGTTTTTCGGGTTTTTGTGTGTTGTAAAATAATTATAAATGTTAAATTTTTATATAAATGTGGTTTTCCGTAAGGAAATATCGTTATAAAAAGCAATATTTGTGAATAGGGTTGTGGTTTTATGAATGCAAACCCCATAGGAAGTCTATGGTAGGTTTAATTCTGTAGTTTTTAAAAAATATTTAAGTTCAGCAATATTATATTCATTTCTAATGAGATAATATTTGAGCAAGGTGATTTGGTTTCATTTTAAAATAAATAAAATAAATAAAATAAATAAAATAAAAGTCCTGCGCAGGAATTGACAGAGATTCCAAATGTCTTTAAATTATTGGAAAATATTAATCAATTTAAATTATTAAGTTATGTTCAAAAAAACCGCAAAAAACACAGAAATTAAAAAATTTACACCAAGTGATGTACAAAGATTGACTGAAAAAGAGTTAAAACAGACTATGGGAGGTTATGTGGAGAATACTGTTTGTCTTGACCCGATTACAGATAAATATTATCCTTGTCCTGCATAATGATAATATTCCAGATTTGGTGTTTTGCAATATAATGAGGTAACTAGCTAAATTAATAGAAACATCAAAAATATGAATAATAGAGGGGATAGTCTTTTTGACTTCCCTTCTAAACTTAGTAGAATATTAGGATAACTGGTCGATAGGTAGAATGATTGTTTGTTTTTTATAATCAAAAAGTGTTTTCACATTAGTTTTTTTATCTTGGTTTTAATTGTTAGAAAGCTATAACGCTGTACATTAATAGATAAAAATATATTAATAATATGCAATCATCAAAAATGTTAAAAGTAGTAAGGATTATAATATTGTTTTCTTTGTTTATATATTTATTGGGGTATATTATCGGTTCTACTTATAAAAAGTAATTTATTTTTAGTCTTTAGCTAGTCAAGAAATGCTACGGATTTATAACAGAAAAAAAATAGAATATGAGATTTTTAAAAAGCAATTTGTTTAATATTTTGTTTGCAACTTTTGTTACTCTGTTGTTTTTGCTTTATGTTTTTAATAAGGGAGAGATTTTTGGTAGAGCATTAGCAAATTAGTATTTTGGACTGGGAATAATTAAATTTTCTATAAGTGAATTTGTGTTTTGCTTGTATGGTTAAAAATGAAAAAAAAAGAATCTTTTATTGAAAATCTTCTTTTAGGTAAGAAACATAAAAAACTATTTGCTATAATTTATATTAGTATTCTGTGTGCTTTAATATTTTATTTTGCTGGAAAATTTTTTGGAGAAACCCTTTATTTTGCAAATCATTAGAAAATAAATGAGATTTAAGCAAAAAAGAAGTATTACCGTTATTGTATAAATCTGCAATATTTTCTTTATTTAAAACAATAGAATTTTTATAAAGCATTGAGGCTAATAGTTAGGATTTTATCTACCAATAGCATAAGTTATTCCACCAAGTAAATGCTGTACAAAAAGAGGATCATTGTAACTTTCAGAGCTATGTCCTAAAGCAGTGTAAAATACCCTGCCGCCATCATATTCGTGATACCATGCCAAAGGATGATTATCGCCATGTTTACCGCCTTTATATGAAGATTCGTCAATTTTTATAAGCACATTTACGTCTGGATTCAAATATTTAAAATTGTACCATTCGTCTTTTCGTTCCCAAATTGTCGGAAGATGCTTTGTAGACGGATGTTCATGATTTACGATTATAAGTTTTGCAATTTGTGGCTCAGGATGTCCTTCAAAAATTCCGCCGATCATTTCTGTGTACCAAGACCAGTCTGGCTCACAGTTTGTGGCCGAATGAATGCCGACAAAACCATTTCCGTTTTCTATGAATTTTTGTAAAGCCAATTTTTGACTTTCGCCTAAAACATAACCTGAGGCACTTAAAAATATAACGGCTTGATATTGTTTTAAGTTTTTTGAATTAATTGCCAGAGAGTCTTCAGTAGCATCTACAATAAAATGATTTTCTTCCCCCAGTTTTTTTATCGCTGCAATTCCAGCGGGAATGCTTTCATGTCTGAAGCCATTAGTTTTAGAAAAAATTAGTACTTTTTTGGTTTTATAAGAAGTGCTTTGTTCTTTGTTGTTGATATGAAAAGAAACTAGAAAATAGCTTGTTAGCAGAATGAAGCTGAATAAAAATGATTTTTTTATTGAAAACAGGTGGTTCATTTTATATGATTTTATTTTGGGAAGATAGAAAAAAAATATTTCTGTTGAGTGTGTTTTCTAGGCTATTACAAAATAGCTCGTTTTAAATAATCTATATAAGTTACTATTGATATTACTGCTGTTGACAATTGAAAAGCTTCATAAATGTCTAGAAATTTGCGTTTTGGAAAAAAATCAGATATTTGATGTATAAAATCTCATTAGCAATTATTTTATAAATAGGTAATTATAATAATATGAACTATCAAAATATTGTTCCCGAAGACTCTATTTCGCTTTTTGTGAAAAACATATGGGTGTTTGAAAATGGAGATAAAAATATACATACAACATTACCTTTTTTTGCAGACGGCTGTCCAGGTTTGATGTTTCAGCAAACCGATCACGGATTGGTTGTAAAGCCTCACGATAAAAAGATGCCAGAAGTTTTTCTATATGGCCAAACAATTCTACCAATTGAGCTTGAGATTTCGGGCGCGTTTCTTATTATCGTTTTTCAGCTCTATCCCTATGTTTTGAAGACATTTTTCGATATACAACCTCAGAGTATTAACGATAATTGCTATTACTTTGATGATACTGAAGAAGATATAAAGTGGCTCAAAAAACAATTGGAATTGAGTAAAAGCAATTTTGATAAAATTGAAATTATATCAAAATTGCTTTTACGGTATTTTGAAAAGAAAAAGGAAAACCTTGATTTTGAAATACGGCAAGGTATAGAATACATTTTTCAAACAAAAGGTCAAGAAAGTATCCGCTCGATTGCTAGTAAATTAAAGTTCAATATTCGCACCTTTGAGCGAAGATTTCTGACTGAAACAGGACTTACTCCTAAACAGTTTGCTAAGATTATCCAATTTCAAGCCTCATTGGATCAATTGACGGTTAAAGATTATGAAAAACATACCGACATTGTATATGAAAATGGGTTTTCAGATCAATCTCATTTTATAAAAGTTTTTAAGGCTTTTACTGGTAAAACTCCAAAATCATTTGAGAAATAATTATCACTGTCGCTTTTATTCTATTTTAGAACATTTATCTATTGGAATTTTGTATCACTAATCTTAAAAATTGATACAAAATGAAAGTAATAATCTTTGGAGCCACGGGTACAGTTGGCATTGAAATCGTAAAACAAGCATTAAAAAATGGTGATGAAGTAACAGCTTTTGTTCGTGATCCGCAAAAACTGCAAACTATTTCTCATCCTAACCTTCATATTCATGTAGGTGATGTTTTGAGTTTGAATGATGTTGAAAACGCGTTGCATGGTCAAGAAGCAGTTTTTTGTGCCTTAGGCGATGGTAGAAAAGGCAAAATACGTGCAGAAGGAACAAAAAAAATTATTGAAGCCATGAGAAAAAAAGGATTAAATAGGTTGATTTGCCAAACGACGCTCGGCTTGGGCGAAAGCTATGGAAATCTTAATTTTATCTGGAAACATGTTATGTTCGGGATGTTGCTAAAAAAAGCATTTCAAGACCATAAATTGCAAGAAAAATATATTTTGGACAGTAATTTGGATTATACAATTGTTAGGCCTAGTGCTTTTACAGATGACCAAATTACCAATACGTATCGCATAGGTTTTGACGGAAGTTTTAAAAAACTCAATCTAAAAATTGCCCGTAAGGAAGTTGCCGATTTTATGATACGTCAACTAAATACCAATGAATATTTAAAAAGAACCGTTAGTATTTCCAATTAAAATGAAAGCATCAAATATTCTACTAATTATTACGGCAACGACAACAGCATTAATGGCTGGGCTTTTCTTTTCATACTCGATTTCGGTGAGTTTGGGATTAGGAAAACTAAACGATAAGGAATTTCTAAATGCCATGCAGAACATCAATCGAGAGATTCAGAATATACCATTTTTCATTTGTTTTTTCGGAACGTTGATTATGCTCCCAATTACCAGTTTTCTGCACTACAAAAAAACGTCGTTTCTGTTGCTCTTGACAGCTACATTATTTTATTCACTTGGTGTGTTTGCTGTAACCGTGTTTGTAAATGTTCCTCTGAATAATACCCTGGAGTTGTTTGATCTTACAAGTGCCTCAAACACAAGTGTGAGGCAAATGAGAAATATCTTCGAAGACCGCTGGAATTTTTGGAACAATATAAGATCTTTATCTTCCTTATGCAGCGTGTTTTTTCATTATTTTGGCCTGTGTTTATAGTGGACATAAATTAAAGAGTAATTGATGCTAAATATAAAATAGGCTTGGTATAAACAAAAAAAACACCACTTGTAGAAGTGGTGTTTTACTTAGTAGCCCTAACGGGACAATTTTCGAACCGCTTTTGTGATGATTTAAAAAGGATGAACAGCGTGTGAATTTTAGAATGTTTGCTATAGTGTTAACTTAAGAGAATTCGTTTTTTCATACTTTAAAGTTTTATAATATCTGTATAGATGATCATAGATAATTAGCTCATACATTCTTTGTTTAGACGTATATTGCCTGTTAATCATCATGTGGATATGGCTAGCTAAAAAGCTATAAAGATCAATTTGGATTGCATTTTTTATTTCTAATGCCTTTTCTGCGATTTGAATTTGTTTTTCTTCAATGATTTCGAAAAAATCAAGAAAATCTTTTTTAGTTTCTTCTCTTAAAAAGCATCCAAGTTCGGCAACGATCTCTCTGTATTTTTTATCAAGTTCTTTTTTTAATATTTTATCTGCCCCAAATTCTTCTTTAAAAGATTGCTGCAATCTATCCATTAAATTATACTTATCTAAAATCGACAAAGAAAAAGAATTTAAAAAAGAATCAATAGAACAGAAACTGAACAACAGTTCCATTTCTTTTTTGGCAAATGTTTTTTTTAGCGAAAGATATTGAATCGCCAATTCACTATCCTTCCAAAACAAAAATTCAGAACCTTCAATAGTGGTTTGACCGTATCTTTCCAGTTCTCTTTTATAAGTATCGGTTTGAATTTGCCATGCCAAATTTTCTTGGAGTAATTCATTTATCGGACGATAAAGCATTTGAATTATTTTTGCTAAATCCTTTCTGTTTTCTACCAGAAATCGGATTCTAAAATGTGTGTCAGTATCCTTGTATCGAATAAAGAACCATTTTTGGATGATTTTTTTCTTTTTTAATTGTAAAATAGCAGGATATAGTTTTTCTAGTAAAACCAAATCAGTTGTTTGAACTCCTGTATAAATTTTATAATACAGCCATTCACTTCCTAAACAAAAATTTCTCTGCATTATTCTTGCTGTTTGAAAAAGGATACTATAAATTGATTGGTAAAGCCTTCTCCTGCACTGTTTTTTACAATAGATTCGCCAGCAAATAGAAATTCTTCTAAAACAATTTTGTCTCTATTTCTAACTGACTTTAAAAACAATTGAATTCCAATTTCTGTTTGAAAATCTAATAACAAGGTATTGTCAGAATTAACCCAATTAACGAGACATGGAATATCTTTGCTGATTCTCCAATTTGAGAATGCTTCAAACAAATCTTTGCCACTTAATTTTAAAAAGGAAGCTGTTTCTTCTTTAGTAATTATCCATTTTGCTTTTGAAAGTATAATTTCGTTGTATTCAACTCTAGGAAAGTAATTATAATGTGATTCTAAAATTCCCCAATTAAAACTAAATATTGGCTTTATGTTTTGTGCCTGTAAGTCGCATAAAAAATGATATACCGGCAAAGAATTATTGTAAAAGTTGTGAGCGTTTGAGAGACAAGGAATAATTTCTTTATCATGTTTCTTAGAACGTAATGTAATTTTATTGTTTCTAATGGACACAAACAAATCATTTAAATCGATAGTGTTTTTCTTTTCAATACCTGAATTTGCCAAATAGGCAATTTCATGATTTCTTAAAACAGGTCTCCGTAAAATATTTCCCGTTCTGGACTGAGGTATATGAACAATTTCAGCTAAAATTTTATCATGGTGATAGTTTTGTTCTTTTTGAATAATTTCTTGGGTCAGCTTATGGATCTCAGAATTTCCATTACAAAATCGCCCCAAAAACTTCGCGGCGCTTATATTCCCTGAAGATTCAATGGTTAATTTTTCATTACTGTGAATTTCAATCAGTGCTGAAAATGTGACGGGAGTATAATCAAAATTAGCATCAAAATCAGGAAAATCGCTTTCTGATAATTCTATTTTTATTTGATTTTTTGAAAGACATTCTTGAAGTTTTTTCTCTAAAATAAAATCATAGGTGGTCCAAACTTGATTTTCGTTTTTATCTCTTTTCTGTTTAAAAGAGAAAGTCTCCAGTATTTCGTGCGAATCATTCATATCATGATTTATTGGATAACCTAATCCAGATTCTGTATCTAAAATCGTCATTAACGGCATTTCTTAATATTCATATCTTTTAGAGAATGCTTTAATAAATGCCTTAAGATTATTAGATTCTTTTTTAGGCTGTATGCCATTTAAAAAACGAAGTCCTTTAGTTACTTTTTTTGTAACACTTGCATTTAAACTATTTGATAGAGGGGTTGTGGTTAAATCGGTTTGAAACAGATATTTTTCATCATATTCAAATCCTTCTTCCAATATATTTTGTTTGATTTTTTTGTATTGGTTTTCGGATGGAATTAAAGAAGTATCTAAATCTAAAACTTGTTTATTTATGTTTTTTAAAAATTGATATTCTTTTTTTAGGTCTGGAACATTTTTTAAAATTGTTAAAACCCTTTCGAATTCATTATTACTGGTTACAGTGGCTTCTATTTCGCTTACTAAAAATTGGAAGTTTATAAGGTGCATTATAAACTCATAGGCTTCTTCCTTTTCAGAGTCATCGTCTGCTAAAACAGAAACCATTGCATCTACAGTTAAGCCTGATTTCGCTTTTAATATTATTTCTTTTAATGCATCAGATTTTCGCAAAGATGTAATACTGTGTTCGCGTTTAGTCTTTATGTATTTGTATTCAATGTATCTGTAAAAATCACCAAATTCATAAATAGAAGAATTAGGATAATATTTTAAGTGAAAAATTGCTGTTTTTCGTTTAGCAATATTTTGAAGTAACGCTACCCAGAATTGCATATCAAATTGAGTAAACCGTTTGTATTTTTCAGGCAAATCTAGTATTACATTAGTTTCAGTATTAATTTCCCCAACAGAACATCCAGCAAACAGCCCAAAAGGTGTGCATCTTGAAGACATTCTTGCAATGTACTTGAGTAAAGTAAATTCTAAAGCTAATTTTTTTTCATTAAAAGAATCAGCTTTAAAAGTCTTCCATTTGTTAAGTTCATTTACTAGTTCTGGCGATGCTAGATTTAACGCTTCTTTGATTAATGCATTTTGGTAAATAGCAATTGCCTTTTCATAATTGTAATTATTGAGAAGATCCAAATAAAATGAAATAGGAAACAAAGGTGTTCTCAGTACAAATTGTGAAAAGGATGAAATTTTAAACTGTGATTTCATTTCTTTTTCTTGCTGACCTTTTCTGCGAGTTGCATTGCATTGTAAACATTTAGAACTTTTCCTGATTTAGATAATTCAGAAAACGGAACTTTTTTGTCTTCAGTTCCTGGCAATATTACGTCTATTGTATAAACAGTCCCTGAATCCATAATGATTTGTTTGACCTGAGCTGCTGTAAGATTTGGATAATAAGACCAAATTATTGCAGCAGTTCCAGATACCATAGGCGCTGAAAATGAAGTTCCAGAATCTGTTTTATATATGTTTCCTGCTCCTGTGGTATAAATATCTTCTCCAGGAGCAAATAAGTCTACATTTTCCTTACCGTAATTAGAGTAATCAGAGACTAATTTTTCTCCTAAATTTTTAGTAGTTGAACCAACATTAATAAAATTATTACAGATCCCTCTAATGCCTTCATAGTTTTGGTCATTAGGGTAGTGAATTACATTGTCTAAATCTTCACTATCGTTTCCTGCACTGTGAACTAAAAGGACATTATGTTCTTCGGCATATTTAAAAGCATCAGATACCCAATCTTTATGCAGTGAAAATTCTTTTCCAAAAGACATATTAATTATTTTGGCTCCATTATCAACGGCATAACGAACTGCCATTGCAATATCTTTATCATGCTCATCTCCAGAAGGAGAAATATTTAGAGGCATAATTTTTATATCTGCAATGCCTTTTATTCCGATATTATTATTTCTGTTAGCTGCAAGAATTCCCGAAACCATAGTATTATGATCTTGAATGGTTCTGACACCTTCTATGGTATTGCTAATCTTATTATTGCCATAACCTTTTTCTAAAATATTTGGGTTGTCACCAATAGAAAGGCGTTCGTTATAATTTACGTTCAGGTTTTTGTTTACTATAGAATCAAGTTGAGTTTGTTGGTCCAATATGTCTTGTAATGAATTTTGATCAACTTCTAAACTAACCATCATATAAGAAATTAGGGCTCCTAAATCTGTATCGCCGTCATCTCTTCTTTGTCGATATCTTTTATCATTTATTTTATATTTTTTATAGAGACTATCCAATTGCTTGTAGGTATAATCTTCTTTAGGGAAAAAATGTTTTAACGTATCTTTCACTAAAGGATAAATAGCAACATTATGATCTAATGATTTTAACCAATTCTTGTAAAATTTGTCTTTTTCTTCAAATTTCTTTAAAGCTCTTTGATATTCATTGTATTTGTATAAATCTTTAGAATCAATTTGAGATTCTGTTTTATATTTAAATAGGGGAGTCCATTCTTGTAGAATGCGGACGTATTCATATCTATTCCAGACTACATAACCGCCACTTTTAGTTCCTGTAAAACTCCATCCATTAATATCATCTAGATAGCCATTCTGATCATCATCAATTGCATTATTTGGAATTTCCTTGTTGTTTATCCAAAACTGTCCTTTTAAATCTTCATGATTTATATCAATTTGAGTATCTATTACAGCTACTATAATATTTTTATTTTCTGGTTTCTTTTTATTTAAACGATACCATTTATCTAGTGAAATACCTGGAATAGTATCTTCTTGGTAATCTTTTTGATACCAATTTTTTAATGACATTGTTTTAGGACTGTTTTCAGAACTTAAAATTCTGTTAGAATTCTTATATTCTTTTGCAGATTTGCAGCTTACAAAAAAGAACAAAAAAATCAAGAAACTATTAATTAACTTCATGCCTATAGAAATGTTTTTTTAGTAAAATTAGATTTTTAGTTTTATGGTTTATTACAAACTTCAGAAGAACCTTTCTTTCCTTTATGATCATTCGTGTCAACAGGGTCATCTCCACCACCAATAATTAAACGTAAGTTTTTTAGTTTAGCTACTTCAAATTTTTCAAGACCAAATTTCTGCACTTCTTTTTTCTCTTTTTTCGTTTTCATTTTGTTGTTTCTTTAATTATGTAAATTTATTATTACAAATGTATAATTCTTATATTATTAAGCTGACAAATAAATTAGTGTACTTGTCGAAATTCAGGAATTTCGAGTTGTTTAAATTGAGTAAAGTGTTGAAGTTTAATATTCTAAATTCATGTAGATGAATCAAGTTCTTTAATGAAATAGGTTGGTTTAATACCTGTTTTTTTGTAAAATGCGGTCGAAAAAGATTCTGCATTGTTAAAACCAAACTCTAAGGCAAGTGCCTGAACCGTATATTTTCTTAGTTTGTTATTTACTTGTAATTGATTTATTGCAAACTCAATTCGTAAATCATTTATATATTGAGTAAATGATTTTTCTTTGTATACATTAACTACTTTTGACACATGTTTACTATTGGATTCAAATGTGGTGGATAACAAGATCCCTAAATAAACTATAACTCATGAGACATATTATTTATTACATCATTTTATCCTTATCGTTGTTTTCTTCATGTAATAATGTAGATTTAAAAACAATGACGGATATCAAAATAAGAGTTTTTAATTTTACGACAAACAATAAGAATTATGAAATATTTAATTCACAAATGATTAAGATTGTAAAAGCAAATGAATCTTATTATATTTATAATTTTGATAAGCATAGTGATACGTTACGTTACTTCTATAGCAATATTTATTTTAATTCTCAGATTTTAAAAAAGATTGATACTAAAGAATTAGTTGTTGATGGAAAAGCTGTATCAATTTCGAAATATTATTATGAAGACAAAAAAAACTATAAAGCTGATCGTTACATCTTCACCAATAATGAAGATGGAATAATATTTATTGAATCGCTTAATTCAGGAAATATGACCGAATTTAATATTAAAAATTTTAGAAAGATTCATAAAGCAATTGCATTAAAGGAATTAAATTTTAAAGATGGACCTTTTGAATTAAAATATGCTAACAGAAATTATAAGGAATTTTTAGATTCATTGCCAGATCATATAAATACGGATAAGGGGAAATAATCAAAATAAGTACTTTCGTGTCCAAGCTCGACAAAGAGTTCTAAAATTGAAAAGTGTGCACTGTCTGACTTTGCGCATTTTTTTATGGAAAATGATAAACTTGCTAAAAGTCTGTCGTTTTTTATTATTGCTTATTAAAAATAAATTGAGCGCAAGTGTATTATCAGTTTTTTTAAAAGTAACCCCCTAGCTCTCCAAAGAGTTCCATATGAAAAGCTGCGCAAATGTCTCTGACTTTGCGCAACTTTTTTCTCCAGTTTTCAATAACAGACCTGGGCTGATCCCAATTATAATATTCCTGGCTGGCAGATTGTTACATCTCCTCAAGCTGGAGACATTGTAGCAATAGCGACGAAATTTAGGGATGCTTCAGGTCACGTCGCAATTATGATTTCCTCAACAAAATCTATCTACGCAGGAGATTATAAGATTAAGACTTCTGATTTTGGATATAATAAGAGTTATTATGAAAATTATCCAAATAATAATGGATATGTTTACAGAAGATACGTTGGGCTTCCTGCAGTTAATGCCATTCAAACAAATACAAATAATTATTACCGTCAATATCCATAGAAAATGAAAAAGATAATTTTTATAGTTCTTATTTTAATTACTGCTTTTGCTTATTTTTATTTTAAAGATGCTAAAGCTCTTAAAATAGAAAAAAAATATAATATTGTAAATGAAGCCGGTGAGAAAATACCAGCAAGACTATACTATAGAAATGTGGATGTAGAAATTGGGAACAAAATAGAAAACGTATATGAGATAGTGATTTTTTTTGATGAAAAACTTAAAATGAAACTTAACCCTATTGTAGTCATTCCAAAATATAAATTTATTGGATTGATTGAAGGAGGCGAAAGTGGATTTATAAAATTTGGGAATAAAGTTTTTCAATTATCTGATGAGTCAAATAATTTTACAATGTTAGATAATCCTATTTCATTTGATGATCCTCCAATAAAAAAGAAGAATTTTGATGGCAAATTGATCTCTTTTAATAGTTTTGAAGAGTTGAAAGACTATGGACATACTATAATACTCAAAAAGATAAAATAATCCTCAAAATAGATTTGTTTTTCCTTTTTAACCCTCCTGCAAATCAAGAAACGTTAAATAAGTTAATGAAATTGCGAACCTTTAAAGCTTTACTTAAAGCAGCTGGAGGGAAAGTTAGAGTTGATTTTAAAAACTCTTCTTGGTCAGATGATGGAAATGAAGCTTCAGCACAGTATATGACCTTGAGAGAAAGTAAGGGAGAAATTTATACAGGTTCAGATGATGGTTTTATAAATGTTGTTAGGAATATTGCGACTGATTTGGGAAGACCACGTACTATGGAACAATATAATGGTAGATTTGTACCATATAAAATTCATTACATTAATCCGACTATTACAATAAAATAAAATGAGAAAATTTTTGTGTTTACTAGTAATATTTATTACAGCTGGATGTACAGATCAAGCGGATCTAGGAAATGGCTATTATTACCTATCAGAAGATGATGCTTTAGACATTGGTTTGCCTGATGGGGCTATCATTTACAAAAGTGTTGAGAAAAATGTATTTAGTGATATAATATTAAAAGAAACTGTCAAAAATGCTAAATCAGATGATAATTATATCATTGCTTTACAGTTGCCTAAAAATGAGAAAGTGTCAAGATATTTTATAATTGATAAATTTAGCGGCAGAATTTTTGGGCCATTGGATGAGAAATCTTTTAATGAATGGAAATTAAAATTAGGTATCGAGATCAATTTTGACTAACAATCCCGCTCCGCAAAGAGTAGTAAGTTTGAATTGAAAAGCTGCGCAAATGTCACTTTAAACTTTGCGCAATTTTTTTTGGTCTTAGAATTTCTAAACGTAATTAAAGTCTCCGACTTTTTACGATTACTTCTTAAAAAAATATTAAATAAGAAAAATCATTATTTTTGAATGAAAAAATGAAATGAAAGAAGGTTATGCTATTCGAGATCAAAAACTGCCGCATTTTATTACGCCCACAGTTGTAGACTGGATTGATGTTTTTACACGTCAATGTTATCGTGATTGCCAAAACGTTATGTAAACGGGAATATTCATTTAAAAAAGATGTTATTTAATTAAAATAACCTTTGGATTATTTTTTAATAAAACTCAAAAAACATTAATAAAATTGCGGGAGTAGATTTCATGAAACACAAATTACTTTTTATAGTATTATTATTTACCAGATTTGCTTTCTCTCAACAAGAAGCAGGTAATTGGTATTTTGGTAGGAATGCTGGAATCAAGTTTCACCCTGACGGTTCCGTTACCACACTTACTGACGGACAACTCAACACAGATGAAGGTTGCGCCAGTTTGTCCAACAGCAATGGAGATTTGTTGTTTTATACTGATGGAGTAACTATCTGGAACAGAAACCATCAAGTGATGCTAAACGGTGCAGATTTAATGGGGCATAGTTCCAGTACCCAATCGGCAACTATAGTTCCGAAACCGGGCTATTCCAATTTATTTTATGTTTTCACGCTAGATTATGAAGTGCATCCCAATGGTTTTAGATATTCTATTGTTGATATTAATTTAGATGGCGGTCTTGGAGCTGTTACCTCCGATAAAAATGTATTAATCTATACCCCCTCTGATGAAAAGTTATCAATAGTAAAGCACAAAAACGGGGTTGATTTTTGGGTCGTTACCCACGGTTGGAATAGTAATACTTTTTATAGTTACCTGTTGTCTTCTTCAGGATTAAGTGCAAGTCCTGTAACATCCAATGTAGGTCTATTTGTGGGCGGTTCAAAAGAAAATGTTTGGGGTTACATGAAAATATCCCCTGATGGGTCAAAATTAGCGATTTGTCACGCTTTGCAAAACTTTGAATTATTAGATTTTGATAATGCCACAGGTTTGGTTTCGAACCCTTTAGTATTAAGAACGGGGGATGGTATGTATAGTGTTGAATTTTCGCCAAATAGTGCTGTTTTATATCTTTCGGTAACAAATCCTTCACCTTACAAAGTAATACAATATGATTTGACATCAAGTAATATTGTTGGTTCAGCATTTACAACTTTAATTCCAAGTATATTTCCTTGCGCACTCCAACTCGGCCCCAATGGCAAGATCTATATAGCTGAATATGGAAAACTGAAATTAGGAGTTATTAATAATCCAAATACAACAGGTGTTGGATGTGATCTTCAAATGGATGCAGTTGATTTAGCTGGTCGAATGTGTAATATGGGTTTGCCCCCTTTTGTAAGTTCTTTTTTCTTTAATCCAGAAATTCAGTTAACTAATTCTTGCTCCAATCAAAATACCCAATTTACTTTAATAGATGCACAAAACATCACGTCGGCAAATTGGAGTTTCGGAGACGGTAACAGATCAACAGATTTAAGTCCTACACATACTTATGCAACAGCAGGAACTTATACCGTTTCAGTAACGGCAACAGGAACGAGGGGCTCTGTTGTAAAAACAAGAGATGTCATAATTTCAGCAGTTCCAACCGCAACGAAACCTCAAGATTTATTAATTTGCGATGCTAACAATGACGGTTTGCATACTTTCGATTTACGTACTCAGGATACAGCTGTATTAAACGGACAAGACCCTAATTTGTTTACTGTAAATTATTTTGCCAATAATGTGGCAATTGCTTCTCCCGGTTCTTACATCAATACTGTTCCTTATCAAAAGGAAACCATTACTGCTGAAGTGGCAAACAAAGTCAATGGAGAATGCAAAAGCAGTACTGCTTTTAATATTGATGTATTTGATATTCCTTTGCCCAATTTACCAACGGTAATCCCTAATTTAACGAGTTGCGATAATAGCAGTGTTGGAACTGATACAGACGGAAAAGTTATTTTCGATTTAACGCTAAGAGCAACAGCAATTTTAAATGGCCAATCATCTTCACAGTTTGTCATTTCGTATTTTAAGGATGCGGCACTAACGCAGGCTATTGCCTCGCCAAATGCGTATCAAAACACAATTGCCTCAGAAACTATTTTTATAAAAGTGGTAAATAAGGATAATCCTGATTGTAAAGCGGCAACCTCATTTAAATTAGAAGTTTTTGCTTTGCCTTTAATTACAAGTGTTGTTAATTTGAAACAATGTGATGATGATATTGACGGTTTTAGTGTTTTCAATTTAGAAGAAGCTATAGTAAAAATAACTTCTAATTCAGCAAATGAAACTATTACTTTTTACAAGACACTTGCTGATGCTCAAAATAACAGTAATCCAATTTTAAATCCGACAACATATCGAAACCAAACCGTTAGTACTGATAAAGTATATGTTCGTGTTGAAAATATTAATGACTGTTATCGAATTGCAGAATTAAATCTAATTGTATCTACCACGCAAATTCCATCAACTTATTCCAAGGTGTTTGTGCAATGTGATGATGCTGTTTTAGGGACTAACAAAGATGGTGTTGCCGCATTTGATTTTAGTTCTGTAACAACTGAAATTAAAGCTATTTTTCCCTCTGGTCAACTTTTAGGTATCAGTTATTATCAAAATTTAGAAGATGCTTTAGCAGAGAAGAATGCTATTTCAGATATTTCTAATTATCGAAATACAAGTTCTCCTAATAGTCAAAAAATATTTATCCGTGTAGATAGCAGACTTAATAATGATTGTTTAGGATTAGGAGGTTATATCACTTTAAGAGTCGAGCCGGTTCCTGTCCCACAAAATTTAAAAAAGATTCATTGTGATGATGATCAGGATGGATTGTACGGATTTGATACTTCAACTATTGAACGAGAGCTGCTTAATGGATTAACGAATGTAACCGTTTCTTATTTGGATCAAAATAACAATCCACTTTCAAGTCCTTTGCCAAATCCTTTTAGTACAGGTTCTCAGATTGTGAAAGTTATTTTAACCAACAATACAGCAACGGCATGTTCGTTTAATTCAACAATTACCTTTGTTGTTGATGATCTGCCGGAAGTATTTGCAATTGATCCGGTACTTACTACTGTTTGTGATGATGAATCTGATCCAGTTAAACAAGATGGTAAATATGCTTTTGATACTTCTTCTTTTGAAGCTGCTTTATTAGGCGGACAAACCGGAATGATTGTGAAATATTATGATGCTAATAATAATTTATTAGCAAGCCCGCTTCCAAATCCATTTTTAACCAGCTCACAAAATGTAAAAGTTGAAGTCATTAATCCAAACAGCACTACCTGTTCAGCGGCTACCTTTATTAATTTCATTGTAAATCCTGTACCTAAGATTAATCTAAAAGGAGAGGAGCTGGTATGCAGTAATTTGCCAACTTTTACCAAACAGATTGATGCAGGACTTTTGGACCTTAGTTTAGTTAATAATTATAGTTATGCTTGGTTTTTTAATGGAATTCTAATTTCAGATCAAACAAGTTATAGCTTAACTGTAAATAAAGAAGGGACTTTTACTGTGCAGGTTACTGATAAGCAAACAAATTGTTCCAGAATCAGAACAATAAAAGTCTCAGCATCTGATATCGCTTCAAATATTATAGCAGTTGTGGATCAGTCCAATACGATTTCGGTTTCTGCCACAGGAAATGGAGATTATGTTTATGCCTTAGATGATCAAAATGGAGATTACCAAACAGGAAATACATTTGAAAATGTGCATGCCGGTATACATACCGTTTACATCAAAGATCTAAATGGTTGCGGAACTGTACCGAAAGAAGTGCCCGTTTTTGGAATCCCTAATTTTTTTACACCTAATCACGATAGTTATAACGATTATTGGAATATTGAAGGAGTTGATCCAGTGTCAAACTCAAAAACCACTATTGAGATTTTTGATAGATACGGAAAATTATTAAAACAAATTACTCCATTGGGTCAAGGTTGGGACGGCACTTATCTTGGCTCCCAAATGCCGGCAGATGATTATTGGTATGTTATAAAATTAGAAGATAATCGAATTTTCAAAGGGCATTTTGCTTTGAAGCGATAAAAAATTAATTTTAATATCTTCAGGCAATGTAGAATGTTTTTTTTATTAACTATATGAAAAGCCTGGAAGAACTTATCTTATGTAATAAAAGGGGAGCGTAGAATTAGTGATATGAAATTTTACCCCAAACCATTTCTCCCTTGAAAACACTAATATTTTGTTTAAAATCAAATAAATTTTTCTGAATAAGATACAAATCTAAGAAATCTAAATTCATGGGTTTTGTAAGAGCGGGAAGCATTCAAATATCTAACCAGATTATCTTGGATTATTACAATATTTTAGCATGTATATTTTATTTTTTCTATGCTTTTTGTTTGGATAGCCCATTCATATAATTGTTAAAAAGCATCAATCAAATTTAATGTCCTTTTGAAAGTTTGTAGTGAAAAAAATATATATTTGAAAATAAATAATGTCTGAAATTTATAAAACAAAGCTATCCAAATTTGGATGGCTTTGTGCGGTTTTATCGCACATATAAATAAGTTGGTGGCAATTTTGTGGGACATCTAACCTACATTAATTAACAAGAAATAAAAATGAAATTAACAATTACAATCGGACTTCTTTTAATTGCACATCTTACATTTGGACAAGATAGAATTCAAAAAATTGACAGTTTACTCAATTCTCTTTATTCACAAGAGAAAATCAATGGAAATTTTCTAATTGCAGAAAAAGGGAAAGTTATTTACAGCCATAGTTTTGGACTTGCAAATGAAACAACAAAAGAAAAATTGAACGAAAATTCGATTTTTGAATTGGCATCATGTTCAAAGCAGTTCACAGCTATGGGGATAATGATACTTAAAGAAAAAGGAAAGTTAAATTTGGACGATGATATCAACAAATACTTACCCGAACTTTCTTTTTATAAAGGTGTAACTGTAAGAAACTTATTAAATCATACGGGAGGCCTGCCAGACTATATGCAGCTTATGGATAGTTTGTTTGACAAATCTAAAATTGCTACTAACAAAGACATAATTAATCTATTTAGTAAACATCAACCAAAAATAGTATTTGAGCCAAATACTAAATGGGAATATAGTAATACGGGCTATGCGCTATTGGCATCAATAATTGAGAAGGCATCAGGTTTGACATACGCTGACTATCTAAACACAGCTATTTTCCAACCGTTGAAAATGAAAAATACCTTTGTTTACAATCGTAGATTATCACCAAAGAAAATTGACAATTATGCTTTTGGATATGTTTACTCAGATAGTTTGAAAAAATGTGTTTTACCAGACGAATTGAAAGAAACTAAAATGGTTATTTGGCTTGATGGTATTGTTGGAGACGGAACAGTTAATTCAACTGTAAAGGATTTATTGATTTGGGATAGAGCATTATATGCCAATAAATTACTCACAAAAGAGGGAATGAAAGCGGTTTTTGAAAAAGCAACTTTGAAAGACGGGGCTAAAAGGAATTATGGTTTTGGCTGGGGAATTGAAGAAAATGCTGATTTTGGAACAATTGCAAACCATAACGGGGGTTGGCCAGGTTATGTAACTTTTATAGATAGACATATTACAAATGATAAAACAATAATAATACTTCAAAATCACAACAACGTTACAATTCCTTCTAAAGCAATTAGAAATATTCAATACAATAAGCCATTGCCTGTGCAAAAAATCAGAAAAGAAATTAGTATTACAACTGAAGAACTTCAAAAGTTTGTTGGGATTTATAAAGTTGAAAATGATTTTGAAATTAAAATTTCATTAGATAAAGATCAACTTTTTTCACAATTGACAGGACAAAATACGTTTCCGATATTTGTAGAAAGTGAAATGTTATTTTTCTACAAAGTAGTAGATGCACAAATTCAATTTGAAAAGAACGAAAAAGGAGAAGTTTCAAATTTGTTTTTATTGCAGAATGGAAAAAAGATAGAAGCAAAACGAATGAAATAAAAACTACCCTCTGCTGGCCGGAGCGTCCCGCTCGTTATCGCAATGAGATGTTAACAAAGATAGTTAAAACAAAAAAAGCTTCAGATTTCTCTGGAGCTTTTTGTCTGTGTAGCCCTAACGGGACAATTCTCGAATCATTTTCTTGATGATTTGAAGAAAATAAAAATCACTGAATACTAAATTTTCTGGTTCTAAATATCTGGGATAATCTCCTTTGAAATTTTTAAAAATATACTTGCAGATGTTTTTTTGATTAAAACATTTTTTGATTTCTTTAACAGTCTATGTAAGATACTAGTTAATATTCTATATATTTGAGGGGTTTTAATATTAACAAAACATTACCTATGAAAATAAAACTACTTTATTTAATATTCTTTGTGAGCGTATCTTCTTTTGCTCAACAATACACCCTGATTCCCGATGCATATTTTGAAGCAGAACTAATCCGTCAGGGAATTGATTCAGGCACACCAGATGGTAAAGTTTTAACTTCAAAAATAAACACCCTGACTACCTTAAATGTTAGGGGAGTCGGTTTTATTGCCGATTTAACCGGGATTCAGGATTTCACTGCTTTAAAATCTTTGTTTTGTGATAGCAATCAATTAACGTCTTTAGATGTTTCCAAGAATACCGCTTTAACCTACTTGAGTTTTGGAAGCAATTACTTAACAACTATAGACGTTTCCAAGAATACTGCTTTAACAGAGTTACGTTGTTATCATAACCTACTAACAGCTTTAGATGTTTCTAAGAATACTTCTTTAACAATTTTACATTGTTATAATAATCAACTAAAGAACTTAGATCTTTCCAAGAATACTGCTTTGACATATTTAGATTGTTCTGATAATCAATTGGTAAGTCTTAATTTGAAAAATGGAAATAATTCTAAATTATCGACCAATAGTGCCTTTGATAGTAATAGCTTAAGCTGTATTCAGGTAGATAATGTGACTTATTCTACTGCCAATTGGACAGCCAAAGATGCTGAGGCAAGTTATAGTTTAGACTGCTCAGCTTTTGTTCAATATACTCTTATTCCTGATGTGAATTTTGAGAAGAAGCTGATTTATTTAGGAATTGATTTTGGAGCAGTTGATGGAAAAGTGCCAACAGCTAAGATTGCTGCATTAACTTCTTTAGATGTCTCAAGCAGTTCTATTACTAATTTAGCTGGAATTCAAGATTTTACGGCTTTACAGTTTTTAAATTGTAATGGCAATCAATTAACGTCTTTAGATGTGTCCAAGAATATTGCTTTAACAAGATTATATTGTGAATCGAATCAATTAACGAGTTTAAATGTTTCTAAGAATACCGCTTTAGAGCAATTAACGTGCTATTCCAACAAATTAACAGCTTTAGATGTTTCGAATAGTTTAGCTCTGACATTGCTGTATTGTTATTCTAATCAATTAACGGCTTTGGATGTTTCTAATAATACAGCTTTAACAAACTTACAGTGTTATTCCAATCAATTGGCAAGCTTAAATGTTTCTCAAAATGTTTCGCTGACAGAACTAAGATGCCATAATAATCAATTAATAAGTTTTGATGTTTCTAAAAGCAGTGTTTTAACCAAATTATATTGTTATTCCAACCAACTAAAAACTTTAGATGTTTCTAAGAATACTGCTTTAACCGACCTGTATTGCTATTCTAATCAATTAACAGATTTAGATGTTTCTAAGAATATGGGTTTAAGAAATATAGACTGCAGTTCGAATCAGTTAACGAGTTTAAATTTGAAGAATGGACGCAATGAATATCTCAATACCAAAAACTTTAAAAGTAACCCTGATTTAGGATGCATTCAGGCAGATAGCGATTATTATTCGAATAACACTTGGAAGTCATATAAGGACGCTTCTGCAAGTTATAGCAGAGATTGCTCAGCATACACCGTTATTCCTGATGTGAATTTTGAAAAGAAGTTAATCTCATTAGGAATTGATTTTGGAACTCCTGACGGAAAAGTGTTAACATCCAACGTTTATTGGTTAAACGACTTGGATGTTTCCTCCAGTTCTATTAGTGATTTAACCGGAATTCAAGATTTTAGAAATTTACAGACTTTACATTGTGAAAATAACCAATTAACGAGTTTGTATATTGCTAATAGTTTTGCTTTGGTAGAATTATATTGTCATCAGAATCAAATAACGGCTTTAGATGTTTCAAAGAATGCCGGTTTAGTATATTTAGTTTGTTATTCTAATCAATTAACGGCTTTAGATGTTTCTAAAAATATTAGATTAACAAAGTTAGATTGTTATGATAATCAATTAACGGCTTTAGATGTTTCCAAGAATACCAGCTTAGGAACTTTTTATTGCTATAATAATAAATTAAGAAGTCTAAATATGCAGAATGGAAAGAATGCTTGGTTCGAAAGCACCAATAACTTTACAAACAATCCTGATTTAACCTGCATTCAGGTAGATAATGCTAGTTATTCTACTGCAAATTGGGCTACAGCCAAAGATGCTACTGCAAGTTATTCGCATAGTTGCCCTATCATTGTTGAAGTTAATAGTGAGTTTGAGAGCAAGTTAATCGCTTTAGGGATTGATACTGTTAAAGATGGTTCTGTTTTATTGTCCAGCATAAAAAATGTAACCAGTTTAGACATTTCCAATTCCGGTATTACCAGTTTAGCAGGAATCCAATATTTTTCAAACCTGGAAACCTTAAAGTGTCAAGGAAATTTATTGACCTCAATAGATGTATCTTCTAACACGGCACTGAAATATTTAGATTGTTCAAAGAATCCACTATCGACTTTAGATGTTTCTAAAAACACCCAGCTTACAGAACTGTATTGTGACGGTATTGTAACAACCAATAAAAAAATCAATGCAAAAACCAGCGTTGCCAATCAACTAACCACCTTAGATGTTTCTAAAAATGTATGGTTGACTAAATTGAGTTGTTCTAACAATCTAATAGGAAGTTTAGACCTTTCTAAGAATACGCTTCTTACAGATTTAAATTGTTCCAACAATAAATTGACTTCTTTGAATTTAAGTAACGGAAACAATAGCAAACTGGCGAATGTCAATTTCAAAACGAATGCTTCACTATCCTGTATTCTGGTAGATGATGTTGCTTATGCTAATGCCAATTGGTCAACAGCTAAAGATACAGCAGCAATTTATTCAAAAACAACTTGTACCTTAGGAATCGAAGATTTAATTTTTGACAAAATCGCCATTTATCCTAATCCGACCAAAGGAGAATTACATATTGACAACATTGTGCTAGAAAAGGCAAATGTGTACGAAACATCAGGAAAGTTGGTAAAAACTGTCAAATTTGCTAATGGCTCAAACACTAACAGCATCAATTTATCAGGATTCCCAAAAGGGATTTATTATGTGTATTTAGAAAGTGAAGGATCTACTATTGTTAGAAAAATAATAGTCGATTAAATTAAAAAACATATATAAGTTAAAAACCACATTTTCATTCGTTTGAAAATGTGGTTTTTTATTTTTAAAAAATGAAACAAGATTTTTCGAATCACAAAAAAACTGAGAATCTATATTTCTCAAGCTTTTACTTTCTCTTAATAGTTTCCCACAGCGAAGACTCGAACCGGTGTCCGTGGAGGATATAAGCCCAGTGGATTAAATAAAACAAAAAAAGCTCCAGATTTCTCTGAAGCTTTACTTAGTAGCGGGAACAGGACTCGAACCTGTGACCTTCGGGTTATGAGCCCGACGAGCTGCCTACTGCTCTATCCCGCGATGTTTCGGGTGCAAAGATACGCCGATTTTTTAGAAATCCAACGAAAACTTTAAAAAATGTTTTATTTTCTGTATTGAGTTGATATGACTACCTTTGCATCTTAAAATATCATGCAAATGTCACATAAAGCAGGTTTCGTAAATATTATCGGAAATCCAAATGTTGGAAAATCAACATTGATGAACGCTTTCGTTGGAGAACGATTGTCGATCATTACATCAAAAGCACAAACAACACGTCATAGAATTCTTGGAATTGTAAACGGAGAAGACTTCCAATTGGTTTTGTCTGATACTCCTGGAATCATTAAACCCGCTTATGAAATGCAGGAATCGATGATGAACTTTGTAAAATCGGCTTTTGAAGATGCTGACATTTTAATCTACATGGTCGAAATAGGGGAGCAAGACTTGAAAGATGAAGACTTCTTCAAGAAAATCATTCATGCTAAGATTCCGGTTTTATTGCTTTTAAATAAAATTGATAATTCAAACCAAGAGCAATTAGAGCAACAAGTTTCTTTCTGGAAAGAAAAAGTGCCAAATGCAGAGATTTTCCCGATTTCGGCTTTGCAGAACTTCAACGTTCCAGAAGTCTTTGGAAGAATTATCGAATTATTGCCAGAATCACCACCTTATTATCCAAAAGACCAATTAACAGACAAGCCAGAACGTTTCTTTGTAAATGAAACTATCCGTGAGAAAATCTTATTGAATTATGCTAAAGAAATTCCATACGCAGTAGAAATCGTTACAGAAGAATTTCACGAAACCGACAATATTATCAGAATCCGTTCGGTAATTATGGTGGAGCGCGATACGCAAAAAGGAATCATTATCGGGCATAAAGGAGCTGCGCTTAAAAAAGTGGGAACTGATGCTAGAGCTGATTTAGAGAAATTCTTCGGAAAACAAATTCACATCGAGCTTTATGTAAAAGTGAACAAAAACTGGAGAAGCAATGCTAATATGCTGAAACGTTTCGGATATAATCAATAGTTTTTTGTTTAATCGGTTAATCGTTGATTTGTTTAATCGTCAAACGAAAGTTCTTTTGAAAATAGGTGCCCTAGCCCAGATAGGAGCGGTATCCTTTTTCTGGCTTCTTTAGCCAGGAAAAGATATAGCGGATAGCTGGATTAGCTCTTGAAAATTATACAAAAAAACAATAAAAACTTAGGTACTAAGAAACTTAGCGTCTCAGCAACTTTTTTTAACTACCTTTGCAAAAAATTTAAATAAGGCATTTTAGATTACAAGTGATTAGGTTTTTAGGAAGCTAAGAATCTGAAATCTAAAGTCTAAAATCTAAAATTCAATAAAATGAGTAATAACATTGTTGCGATAGTAGGAAGACCTAATGTAGGGAAATCGACCCTTTTTAATAGGCTGATACAAAGAAGAGAAGCTATTGTAGATTCAGTATCTGGGGTTACCCGCGATAGAAACTATGGTAAAAGCGAGTGGAACGGAAAAGAGTTTTCTGTCATTGATACAGGTGGATATGTTCGAGGGTCTGATGACGTTTTCGAAGGTGAAATCCGTAAACAGGTAGAACTTGCTATCGACGAAGCCGATGTTATTATTTTTGTGGTTGATGTTGAAGAAGGAATTACACCAATGGATGAAACCGTTGCAAAATTGCTTCGTAAAGTAACAAAACCAGTTTTATTGGCTGTAAATAAGGTTGATAACGCGATGCGTGAAAAAGATGCGGTTGAGTTTTATAACCTTGGTTTAGGTGAATATTATACTTTCGCTAGTATTTCAGGAAGCGGAACAGGAGATTTGCTGGATGCTTTAATCGAAGCTTTCCCAGAAAAACCAGAGCCAGAAACGCCAGAAGTTGAATTGCCTCGTTTTGCGGTTGTAGGACGTCCAAATGCTGGGAAATCTAGTTTTATCAATGCTTTAATTGGTAAAGACCGTTATATTGTTACTGATATTGCTGGAACTACTCGTGATGCAATTGATACAAAATTTGACCGTTTTGGTTTCGAATTTAATTTGGTCGATACTGCGGGAATTCGTCGTAAAGCAAAAGTTAAGGAAGACTTAGAGTTTTACTCTGTAATGCGTTCTGTACGTGCAATCGAACATGCAGATATCTGTATTTTGGTTATCGATGCAACTCGTGGATTTGAAGGTCAGGATCAGAGTATTTTCTGGTTGGCTGAGAAGAATAGAAAAGGTGTTGTAATTTTGGTAAACAAATGGGATTTGGTAGAAAAAGATACCATGTCTACACGTGATTACGAAGAGAAAATCAAAAAAGAATTGATGCCTTTTACAGATGTGCCAATTTTATTCGTTTCTGCTTTAACAAAACAACGTTTGTTAAAAGCTCTTGAAGCTACAGTTCAAGTTTACGAAAATAGAAAACAGAGAATCCCAACTTCAAAATTCAACGAATATATGTTGAAGGTGATTGAATCTTATCCGCCACCAGCAATGAAAGGGAAGTATGTAAAAATTAAATATTGCATGCAGTTGCCAACTCAAACGCCGCAATTTGTATTTTTTGCCAATTTACCGCAATACGTTAAAGAACCTTATAAGAGATACTTGGAAAATAAAATTCGTGAGAAATGGGATTTCGCAGGAGTTCCGATCGATATTTATATAAGAGAAAAATAAAAAATAGTCCCCTTGAATAGGGGATTTTTTTATGTTTGGTGTCTTGATTATTAAAAGATCGGTTTTTGTATTGGCATCATATTTGGTTAAATGTAAAAAATACAATTAAACCTTTTGCATTTTTTTAAGTCTTACTGATCTAACTAACCCAATTTTATGACCAGAATTTATTCGCTTTTATTGTTCTTAGCTTTTGTTTATTCAGCAAATGCCCAAAACAATATCGTTATTAAAGGAACTGTGGTTGATATCAACTCGCAGCTTCCGCTAGAACTAGCTACTGTTTATTTTTCAGCAGTAAAAGATTCAACCATTATTGAATATGCTACCACAGACAAAAATGGAAATTTTATTATCAATACTAAAAAGTATGATAAGCCCGTTTTCTTAAAAGTAAATTATACAGGATATCAAGCTTATTTTGAAGAACAAAAAGCGCTTACAGAAAGTAAAGACTTTGGTAAATTATACCTGCTTGAAAATGCGAATGTTTTAAATGAAGTGGTAGTTAAAAGCGAAGCACCGCCAATTACCATTAAAAAAGACACTCTAGAATTTAATGCAGGTTCTTATAAAGTGCGTCCAGATGCAAATGTCGAAACGCTGCTGAAACAGTTGCCCGGTTTTGATGTAGATAATACGGGAAAAATTACAGTAAATGGGCGAGAAGTCAATCAGGTTTTAGTCAACGGAAAAGCATTTTTTGATAAAGATGGCGCTATTGCCATTAAAAACCTTCCAGCTGATATTATTAAAAAAGTTCAGGTTTCTGATTTTAAAACCAAAAAAGAAGAATTGGCCAAAGAAGAATCGACTTCAGATTATTCGAGCATAAATATCACCATTGACGAGAAAAAAAATAAAGGCTATTTCGGAAAAGTTCTTGGCGGATATGGTTCAGATGAGCGCTACGAAAGCAGTTTAATGATGAATTTCTTTAAAAATAAACAAAAAATAAGCGTTTTGGCTTCTTCAAACAATATCAACTCAACAGGATTTTCTATGGATGAGGTTTTTGATAATATGGGAGGCGGGCGAAATGCTAAAGGCGGAAGTCAAGGCGCAAGCAGTGGAGGAAAAGGAATTACGCAATCTACTCTAGCCGGAATTAATTATTCTGATGACTGGACAAAAGATTTGGAGTTCATGAGTAGTTACAACTTTACTAATGCCGTGACTAAAAATGATAGCAAATCGAACCAATTGAGTTTATTGCCAACAGGGAATATTTTGACCGAAGCCGATTCTAAAACTAGAAATGAAAACACTGGAAACAAGGCTAATTTTGAATTAGAATACAAAATCAATCCTACTATGCAGATTGTTTTTGCTCCTAAATTGAATTTATCCGAATCAAACAGTAATACTGAATCATCGACTTTTTCTGAAAATGAAAATGGCGATGCATTAAACGAAAGTACAGCCACATCGCACACAGAAAGCTCTAATACAAGTTTTGCAAACAGTATTAATTTCAATAAAACTTTCGAAAAGAAATCACGAAATTTAAGTGTAGTTTTCAATAATAATAACACTAAAAATGATTCTAACGGAATCAATATTTCTGAGACTATATTTTATCAGGATAATAAGCCAAATGATGAAAGAAACCAGAATGCAAAAAATACATCAAAAAGCGATGCTTATTCGCTAGATTTAGAATATACAGAACCGGTTACAGATTCATTGAGATTGCGTTTCGGAACCGATTTTGACTGGCAGAGTTCTATGAATGATCAGAAGACATTTAATTTTGATGATGCATCACAAGAATATTCAGATTTAAATTTATCGCTGACCAACTATACCACATCAAAACAAAATTCGATTACACCAAAAGTGGGTATTACTTGGCAGAAAAGTAAATTTACGCTGAATGTAAATTCGAGAACATCAATTGTGGAGTTTGATAATCATTCCTTTTATTTAAATCAAGCTACAGATCTGAATAAAAGATATATGCTGCCTTACGGAACTGCGCAGCTTCGATACAAATTCAACCGTTCTAGAAACTTAACTTTTAAATACGATTATTCAAATGCACTTCCGTCGGCTACGCAATTAATGCCGGTTGCAGATTTAAATAATCCGTTAAATAGTGTCATTGGAAATCCAAATCTTAATCCGATTGAAAAAAGTACTGCGGGTATAGATTTTAAAAACTTTGATTTTAGAACGCGCTCAGGTTATAGTTTGTTCCTTAAAGGAGATTATTATAATAATGATGTTGTTTCTACTTCGATTTATGATGACAGCGGAAAAAGAAATACGACTTATGTAAATATTTCAGGAACATATTCGGCTTCGATTGGAGGAAACTGGAATCAGCAGATTAAAAAAGATGCACATACTCTCAGATACGGTTTGCGTTTAAGCGGTAATTATAATTTTGATAAAGGATTCACCAATGCTGTTTTGTATTATGCAAAATCGGTTGTCGTTACGCCAAGTGTTTATGCTTCTTATGATTATGGTGAAGTGCTTTCGATTGCGCCATCTTATAGTTTATCATATAATGAAACGCGATATGAAAACTATTCAAGAGACGCGACTTCAAATGTAATTCATAGAATTAATTTACAGACAACATCGTATTGGCCAGCAAATTTAATTTTCGGAAATGACTTTGGATATACGTATAATTCAAATATTTCAGATGATTTTAAAAAGGATTTCTTCCTTTGGAATACTAGTTTGTCTTACGGGTTTTTGGATAAAAAACTATATGCAAAAGTAAAAGTATATGATGTTTTAAATCAAAACCAAAGTGCAACAAGAACCATTTCGCCAACTTCGATCCGAGATGAAGAAAATACAGTTTTAAAACGTTACGTAATGTTTTCTTTAGCTTATAAAATTGGAAATTTTGCCGAAAGCAAAAAAGGAGGAAGGAGACAGAGAGGATCTTAGTTTTTAAGGTGCAAAGGTTCAGAGGAACAAAGGTTCAAAGGTTACAAAAAATGCCTATCAAATTATATTTGATAGGCATTTTTTGTAATTCACAACTCATAACTTTTTCCGGTTAATTCTATGATAGACTGTAAACCTGATAATATCACGATCATAGAAATCTACACCGCTGGCGCGTCTTTGAAAGTTTTTTAAATAACCCAATTCTAAACCCAGATTTGGATTGAAATGATAACGTAAAGCAACGTAGAAACGATTTTGATCGAATGTATTTCTGCGATTGTCTTTTCCGAAATTGAATAAAACTTCGTCAGAGATCGTACCCTTTATGCTTCTGCCTTCTTTTTCCCAAAGAGTAAACATGGATTGCAAGCGATATCTGAATCGGAAAGCAAATGAGAATTCATCCAGAAGTCCGTTTTTGTCTGCTTTTTGAATAAATCGCTCTTCTAACTGAAAACGATTATGAAAAGTTATTTTGGAAATATCGTTAATTAAAGTAAGGTCTTGCTGTCCACGATATTCAGGAACGGAATAATCAGGATCAATGTTTGGGTTTTGAGTATTCACACTAAAAAAAGCAAATCCAGCACCAAAATCCATCATTTTAGTTGCTCTGTAACGAGCTTGAGATCTTATAACAAAAAGATTTTCATGGACAGGGTTTACAAAGCTTCGATTATCAAATTCAGAATGAATAGCCCATTTTTCAGATAAGGGAAAAATATTATAGTATCGAATCCAAGTCAAAGTCTGATGGTCGATATTTCTTTGATTTTGCCCCGTAATTACTTGGCAAGCAAAGATTATAATAAAAAATAATCTAAAAGATTTGTTCAAAAACTATAAATTCAAGCTGCGAATTTATACAAATGATCTTATTTCTTTCTATTTTAAAATTTGTTTTGAAGTTTTTTTTGTGAAATAAAAAAAAAGAGACACATTGTGAAATGCATCTCTTTTTTATACTAAAACTAACTAACCATCTTACAGCGAATACTTAAATGTAACTCCATAAGTTCTTTGATCACCAAGAACTCCGGCATATTGTCCGGTGTTTCCACTTGCAGGCAATAATTGCTCATAGTAATCTTTGTTGAAAAGGTTTCTTCCCCAAATCTGAATAGATAAACCTTGCGAAGCACGGAAACCTAAACGAGCATTAAAGATAGCATAACCTTGTACTACTAAATATTTTGAAGCCGAAGGGCTTGAAGAAAATTCAGAACGAGCATATCCGTCGGCAGCGAAGAAAATTTTTCCAGCATTACCAAAGAATCTTGCGTTATCAGAAAGTTCACCTCCAAGTGAACCTGCCCATCTTGATGCACCTGGCAATTCAGTTCCAGATACATCTTTGTAAGATACCTGAACTCCATTAACAACAAGTCCTGTTTCTTCTAACGGAAGTGGCGCATTTGTAAATTTCACATATTTACCATCAGTATAAGTTGCAGCACCGTTGATAGTTAAATGCGAGCTGATAACAAAACTTGCGTCCAATTCTGCACCTCTTACACGTACTTTATCTGCGTTAGCAAGATAACCGCGATTTACTCCTAATTCAGCTGCTTGAACGTTGGTTTGGAAATCTTTGATGTCCGTATTAAAGAACGTTAAATTGAAGATTGAATTTTTGAATGGAGAAGTTTTTACACCAACTTCATAATGATATACTTTCTCAGGTTTAATCACTGCAAGTTCAGTCATTGGCTGTCCAGCTGAGTTTGATGGAAGACCAGCTACGTTAACTCCAACAGGTTTGTAGCTTTTAGCAGCTGTTGCGTAAATATTGATTTTGTCTGATGCTTTGTAAGTTAACGTTATGTTTCCAGAAAAGTCTGTATTGTCTGTATCTGAATCAAATGCCTGATCTGAGTAAACAGATTTTTTCAAAGCCAATAAGGCTGGATCTGTAGTTTGAAGACCTCCATAAGTCGTACGAGAATAGTGCGCATCTTTTTTATCAAAGTTATATCTTAAACCTGGTAAAATATGGAAACGTTCTGTAAGAGCCCAATCAATCTGACCAAATACTGCTGCACTAGAAGCTCTAATTCTTGCATCAGTATGAATTCCATATCCTTCAAAAAGACCTGGAGTTTTCCATAGCGGACTAGTTGAGCTTTGAGAAAATCTCCATTGTGCATTTCCAGATTCTTCTGTACCATTTGTTTGAGAAGTTTGATCAATAAAGAATACTCCTGCAACACCACTAATTTTTGAAGTTAATTGTCCAGCATAACGAACTTCTTGTGTAACCTGAGTTTGTCTTGTTGGATTCTGAGATTTAGCTAAAACTTGTAATCCTGTGAAATCCCTGTCGTTTGATGGATCCCAGTTCCAGAAACGCCAAGCTGTTGTAGAAGTAAGTGTTCCGCCTCCAATTTTAGTATCAATGTTTAACGAAACTCCTCCTAAATCTTGTCCAGAACGCCAAGGAGTGTCATGATCTATTTTACGGTCAAAAGCATTTAAACTCGGTAATTGGTAATTTAAATCTTTAATAATAGCATCAAACTGACGGTATGCAGCTCTTTGAGTAGGAGCAACACCAGCAACAACCTGAGCATATCCGTCAGGACGCTGTGTTGTAAGATCTCCTGCAAAAGTAACGTTTGTATTTTCTGTAGGAGTCCATAATAATTGTCCTCTAAAACCTTGATTGTTTAAAGTGTTTGTTGGTCTTCCTGTAACAATGTTGTCAACTAAACCATCACGCTGCGTTCCTGAGAAAGATAAACGACCCGCAACTTTTTTTCCTAATGCTCCTGTGATAGAAGCTTTAGCTTGTAAAAAAGCATAGTTTCCATAACTTACTTCGAAATCTGCGCCTGGTGTAAAACTTGGTTTGCGAGATGTAATATTGAAAGCTCCAGAAGTAGTGTTTTTTCCAAATAATGAACCTTGTGGACCACGTAATACCTCAATTTGCTCCACATCGATAAAATCTAAAGTAGTTGCTGCTGGACGAGCGTAATAAACACCGTCTACGTAGAAACCAACTCCAGGATCGATACCATCATTTGTAAGTCCGAATGGTGAACCTAAACTTCTAATGTTAATTCCAGTATTTCTAGGGTTAGAAGAATATAATTGAACAGAAGGAACCAATTCTTTAATACGGTTAACGTTAAAAGCTCCTGCAGCTTCTGCTTGTTTTCCTGTAACAACAGAAACGGCGATTGGCACATCTTGCACTTTTTCAATTCTTCTTCTTGAAGAAACCACAACCTCAACAAGTTTATTTTCTTCGCGTAGAGTGATTAATAATGGAGAGGCTGGTATAGCTGTAATTTCAAGCTCAGCAGTATTATAGCCAATATATTGAACTAATAATGTAAGCGGTAATTTGCCTTGAGATTCTATTGAAAATCTTCCTTCAGAATCTGTAATTGTGCTAAAAGTAGTTCCTTTAATTACCACATTGGCAGCTTCTAAAGGGATATTTTGATCAGTAGTGACAACCCCTTCAATTTTTTGAGCGAATGAGATTGAGAATGTTAAAACTGCAAGTATTGTAAGTAAATTTTTTATAGATGTTTTCATTATTTTATATTAAGTATATATGATTAGTAGAATTTAAAATTAAATTTTTTTTTACCAACACATACACATCATAGATGAAACATTATTCACAGTTGTGAAATTATAATTAGGTTTTTTTTGCAAAAGATTTTGTCCACCTGATTTACTAGAATGTACTTTCATGAGTTAAAATTTTGTAAATGATTAGTTAATTATTTTTGGCAAATATATATAATTAATTCTATCGATTTACTAGACTTTAGAAAATATTTTTTTATTTTTTTACAAGAGAAGCAATTGTAATGCCTTCCATAGCCTTCAAAGTTTTGTCTCTAATTAGCATCAAACCGTGACGCAGACTGCATTCAGACTCGGTTTTACAATCTGAGCAAGGCTCGTAAAAATTTAAAGAAGCACATGGCAAAAGTGCAATTGCACCGTCAAATAATCGGTGAATTTCTGCCAAAGTGATGTCATTTTTGGATTTTATCAGATAATATCCGCCAAATTTTCCCTGCTTACTGCTTACAAAACGACCGCGTTTTAGATCTAATAAAATCTGCTCTAAAAACTTTTTAGGAATGTTAGCGCCATCAGCAATTTCTACAGTTCTAGAAATGTGATTTTCGTCTTGTTCTGCTAAATAAAGTAAGGCCTTAAGGGCGTATTTTGCTTTATGTGATAACATCTATTTTTTAATTATGAATTATGAATTATAAATTATGAATTAAATTTTGAAACTAAAATCTTTTCAAAGATAACTTGAAACTTTAAACAAAACTTAAAACATCAAACAAAATTTAATTTACCAGCCTCCGCTAGATCCACCGCCAGAGAAACCTCCACCGCCAAATCCGCCGCCGAAGCCACCGCCTCCGCCAAAACCACCGCCAGATGAGCCTCCACCGAAACCTCCAAATCCTCCTCCGCCACTTCTTCCAAGATTACTTAAAATAATAACGTCGAGTAGGCTAGGGCCTCCACCACCATTGTTGCCAGAATTTCCGCCTCCGCCTCTTTTATTTCGAGAGAGCAAGATTAAAACAATTACGACAATTACGATAAAAGGCAGAATAGGAAAGTCTTGTCCTTTTTTTGCTTGTTTACGTTCGCCTTTAAATTTTCCTTTAAAGACATCAATAATAGCGTCAGTTCCTTTATCAAGACCGTTGTAGAAACTTCCTGCTTTAAATTCTGGTATAATGATGTTTCTGATGATTGTTCCTCCAATCCCCGCGGTTAAACGATCTTCAAGTCCATATCCTGGATTGATAGCGATTTTCTTTTCGTTTTTAGCTAAAAGAATGACAACTCCATTATCGTCTTCTTTAGTTCCTCCAATTCCCCAAGTTTGACCCCATTTTGTTGCTAATTGGCTTACATCTTCTCCTTTTAAACTTTCAATGGTAATAACTACGATTTGAGTTGTAGTCGAATCAGAATAGCGAATTAGTTTTTCTTCTAATTGTGCTTTTTCAGTAGAACTTAAAATATTAGCATAATCGTAAACAGAAGTCTGAAAACTAGGTTTTGGTGGAATCTCAAATTGCGCAAAAATAGCATTGCTGATAAATAATGCGATAAATAAAAAAGTAATCTGAAAAATTCTATTAGAATTTGGGATTTTAATTTTGGAATTTTTCATTATTTATCCTTTTGAGATTTCGTTAGATAGTTCGTTTACATCATCTTCCTGAGAAGGAAAATATTTTTTAAGCTGTTCTCCGGCATTCAAAATACCGTCAACAATTCCTTGTTTAAAATTGCCGGCTTTAAAATGATTCACCATAATATCTTTGGTACAATCCCAAAAATCATTAGAAACTAAATCATTAATTCCTTTGTCTCCACAAATCACGAAGTTTTTGTCTTCAACTGCAAAATAGAGCAATACTCCATTTTTCAATTTAGTTTCATCCATTCGCAATTCATGAAAAACTTCTAAAGCCCTATCAAAATGGACTTTAGAAGTTGTTTTTTCTATATGTACTCTAATTTCGCCAGAAGTATTACTTTCAGCCATACGAATAGCTTCAACAATTTCTTGCTCTTCTTCTTTGCTTAAAAAATCTTCTACTTTTGACATGGAAATTATTTTAGAGTTTAGATTGTAGATTTTAGATTTCAGATTACATCTGAAATCTAAAATCGTTAATCAAAAATATTAAATCTTTAGAATTTTACTTCAACTGGTTTATCTGCTCCAGTAGAAGCTTCAAAGTATGGTTTCTCTTTGTATTCGCTCAAGAACCAGTTGTTTGGAATCTTTAAGACATATCCGTTATAAACTTGTACAGCTTCGTTAAAACGTGTTCTAGCAGTTAAAATCTGATTTTCAGTACTTGCTAATTCATCTTGTAATTTCAAGAAGTTCTCGTTAGCTTTTAAAGTTGGATATTGCTCAACAGAAACCAATAATCTTGATAAAGATGAACTTACTCCGCTTTGAGCTTGGTTAAATGCTGCTAATTGTTCTGGAGTTACATTGCTTGGATCAATTGTTACTGAAGTAGCTTTTGCACGAGCTTCTATTACAGCAGTTAAAGTTCCTTTTTCAAAGTCAGCAGCACCTTTTACAGTGTTTACTAAATTCCCAATAAGATCATTACGTCTTTGGTAAGCCGTTTGAACATTTCCCCATTCTTTATTTACAGCTTGACTGTGTTGTAAAGCAGTATTTTTAATACCAATCGACCAAAATGCGATAATAGCAATAAGTGCTACAATAATTCCTACAGGGATTAACCACTTTTTCATATTTGTTTTGATTTAAGTTTATTTCTATTTTTAATTACAATTCGTTTTTTATGTCGTTCAGTTGCGTTTTTATCGATTCTAATTTACGTATTATTTCGAATTTATCTAACGTTTTCTTCTGGCCCTCTTTTAAGTGTGTTTTGGCGCCTTCAAGTGTAAATCCTCTTTCTTTTACTAAGTGATAGATCAATTGAAGATTTGTAATATCTTCTGGTGTGAACATCCTATTTCCCTTTGCATTTTTTTTAGGTTTTAGAATGTCAAATTCGCTGTCCCAAAATCGTATCAAAGAAGCATTGACATTAAAAGCTTTGGCCACTTCGCCAATACTGTAATATCGTTTGTCTTTAGAAAGTTCAATATGCATGGTTCGTTTTTTTCTATTTTTATTTCAAAAATACTATTTTTTAGAATATTAATCTAATGATTGATTTTCTTGGTTTGCCATTTGCGAAATCGCTACATATTCTACAGCAGAAATATTTCCGTAATAGAAATTTAACGGATTGACTACTTTTCCATCTTTATGCACTTCATAATGGCAATGTGGACCTTCAGATCTACCTGTGCTTCCCACATATCCAATAACATCACCGCGTTTTACGTGTTGTCCCGGATGACAGTTGTATTTGCTTAAATGCGCATACAAACTTTCGTATCCAAAACCGTGCCTTATCACGATATGATTTCCATATCCCGAAGCCGTATTGTCAGCTCTTTGCACCACACCATCTCCAGTTGCGTATATTGGAGCGCCTGTATTGGCGGTGAAATCCATTCCGTTATGCATTTTTCTCACTTTCGTGAAAGGGTCAATGCGATATCCAAAACCTGACGCGACACGTTTTAAATTTTCATTTCGAACTGGCTGAATGGCAGGAATCGCTAACAATAAATTTTCTTTAGCTCCAGCTAATTTTAAAATTTCATCTAAAGATTTCGACTGAATCGCTAATTGCTTCGAAAGTTTGTCAATTCTTTTTGTTGCATTTAAAACCAATTGAGAATTGTTATATCCTTCTAATGCTTTGTATCTGTCAGAACTTCTAAAACCAGCTTTTCGAATCGAATCTGGAATTTCAGCTTTATTGAAGTAAACTCGATAAATGTTATTGTCACGTTCTTCTAAAGCATCTGCCGCTTCATCAATTTCATCCAGTTTTTTATTCAAAATGGCATATTGAAGTTTTAAATTTTCAATTTCTCGTGCCTGTAGACGATCTTTTGGGGTTTCGAAATACGGCGTGTTAATTAAAAGGACAAAAACTAAAAAACCGAATAATGCTGAAGCAGTTAAAAACAGTAATGCGTAACCTATTTTTATTCTTTTTCTGGTTTTTATTTTCGTATAAGCCAGATTTTCTGGGTCGTAATAATATTTTACTTTCGCCATATTTTAAAATACGCTATTTTTGCTCCCTGTAAAATAAGTTAGTCGAATAAAACTGATAAATGTTTCAGCTCTTCGACACTTTTTTTACAAGGATTAATGATTAGATATTGGGGCTATTTTATCATTAGATAATGCGCAAAATAGGCAATTTATTGTTTAAATTATAAGTTTTTTAATCACATTATAAAAAACTTAACGTATCATCAAATGAATGGATTATCTAATCGTCTAATTATCAAATTGACACATTAAACAGACACATTTTTCTAATTTAAATATGAAATCACAAGACGTACGTAAACAATTTTTAGATTTTTTTGAGAGTAAAGGGCATACTATTGTTCCTTCAGCTCCTATTGTTCTTAAAGACGACCCAACCCTAATGTTCAATAACTCGGGAATGGCCCAGTTTAAAGAATTTTTCTTAGGAAACGGAACTCCAAAAAGTCCAAGAATAGCCGATACGCAAAAATGTCTTCGTGTTTCAGGAAAACATAACGATCTTGAAGAAGTAGGGATTGATACCTACCACCACACGATGTTCGAAATGTTAGGGAACTGGTCTTTTGGCGATTACTTCAAAAAAGAAGCGATCAACTGGGCTTGGGAATTATTGACAGAAGTGTACAAAATTCCTAAAGAGAATCTTTATGTTTCTGTTTTTGAAGGAAGTAAAGAAGATAATGTTCCGTTTGACCAAGAAGCTTGGGATATCTGGAAAACTTTAATCGACGAAGATCGAATCATTTTAGGAAATAAAAAAGATAATTTCTGGGAAATGGGTGACCAAGGACCATGCGGACCTTGTTCTGAAATTCACGTTGATTTACGTTCTGAAGAAGAAAAAGCATTAGTTTCTGGAAAAAGTTTAGTGAACAATGATCACCCGCAAGTAGTTGAAATCTGGAATAACGTATTCATGGAATTCAACCGTAAAGCGGATGGATCTTTAGAAAAACTTCCAGCACAACACGTAGATACCGGAATGGGATTTGAGCGTTTATGCATGGCTTTACAAGGAAAAACATCAAATTATGATACGGATGTTTTCATGCCTTTAATTAGAGAAATCGAAACCATTACTGGAGCTAAATATACAACTAATGATGTAACAGGCATTAGTGAAGAACAAAATAAAATGAATATTGCTATTCGTGTAGTGGCAGATCACGTTCGTGCGGTAGCCTTTGCTATTGCTGACGGTCAGTTGCCTTCTAACACGGGTGCAGGATATGTAATTCGTAGAATTTTGCGTCGTGCAATTCGTTACGGATTTACTTTCTTAGGAACAAAAGAGCCATTTATTTTTAAATTAGTTGAAACTTTAAGCGAACAAATGGGAGATTCTTTCCCAGAAATCAGAACACAGAAAGCACTTTGTTCGAATGTAATTCGTGAAGAGGAAAATTCATTCTTGAAAACATTAGATCAAGGATTAGTTCTTTTAGATGCTGTAATTTCAAATAACAATACAGATACTGTTGATGGTAAAAAGGCATTTGAATTGTATGATACTTACGGATTCCCGATTGATTTAACAGCTTTGATTCTTTCTGAAAGAAGATTGAAATTAGACGAAGAAGGATTCCAGGAACAATTACAATTACAAAAAGAAAGATCTCGTGCAGCATCTAAAGTAACTGCTGGAGACTGGAATGTACTTGTTGAAGATGATATTCAAGAATTTGTTGGATATGACAGATTATCACAACAAGTAAAAATTACAAAATACCGTAGAGTAGAAAGCGCGAAAGACGGAGAAATTTTCCAATTGGTTTTCAATGCAACACCATTTTATGGAGAAAGCGGAGGACAGACGGGAGATAAAGGATATCTTGAAGCTCAAAACGGTGATATTGTTTATATTATCGATACTAAAAAAGAAAATAACCAAACCATACATTTAGCAAAATCGTTACCAGAAAATCTTACGGGTACTTTTAATGCGGTTGTTGATGCAAATCAGAGAGCTAAAACTTCGTCAAACCACTCGGCTACGCACTTATTGCACCAAGCTTTGCGCAAGATTTTAGGAACTCACATTGAGCAGAAAGGTTCGATGGTAAGAAATGCTTCATTGCGTTTTGACTTTTCTCATTTCTCTAAAGTAACTGATGAAGAATTAGTAGAGGTTGAAAATTTTGTGAATGCGAGAATTCGTGAGAGTTTGCCATTAATTGAAAAAAGAGCAATTCCGAAAGAGCAAGCTCTTGAAGATGGAGCAATTGCTTTATTTGGAGAGAAATACGGAGATTTAGTTCGTACTATTAAATTTGGAGATTCTGTCGAATTATGCGGTGGAACTCACGTTGCAAATACATCTGATATTTGGCATTTTAAAATTGTTTCTGAAGGAGCTGTTGCTGCTGGAATTAGAAGGATTGAAGCGATTACAAGTGAAGCAGCGAAAGAATATTTTGAATCTCAAGCTGTTTCTTTGGCTGAAATTAAAGATGCACTTAAAAATGCTCAAGATCCAGTAAAATCAATTTTAGCATTGCAAGATGAAAACGCTCAATTGAAAAAACAATTAGAAGCATTATTAAAAGATAAAGCTAAAAACATGAAAGCTGATTTGGCTAAAGAATTGCAAGAAATCAATGGCGTTCAGTTCTTAGCAAAACAAGTAGATTTAAATCCAGAAGGAGCAAAAGATTTGGCTTACGAATTGGGTGGTTCTTATAACAACTTATTCGTTGTTTTCGCTACAGCTCACGAAGGGAAACCAATGTTAACTTGTTATATTTCAAAAGAAATTGTAGCTGAGAAAAACCTAAATGCTGGACAAGTTGTTCGCGAATTAGGGAAATACATACAAGGTGGAGGAGGAGGACAGCCTTTCTTCGCAACTGCAGGAGGTAAAAATGTTGATGGAATTGCTGAAGCTTTATCTAAAGCAGTGGAATTCGTGAAATAATTTAAAGGTGCTAAGAATCTAAGATACTAAGGTTCTGAGTTTTTTATAAAAGTAAACCCGACAGATTTTTAAAATCTGTCGGGTTTTGTTATTTATAGTATTTTCTCATTTTATGTCATTTCGAAAGGAGAAATGGACAAATAAGGCATAAAAAACTCAGAATCTTAGCAACTTAGTATCTCAGCACCTTAGAAAATCTATTTTCTCTCACCAATCTGCTGGCGCCACATCGCATAATAAAGTCCTTTCTCCACGATTAAATCTTCGTGTTTACCTTGCTCAATAATTTTACCTTGTTCAAGAACAAAAATTCTGTCAGCGTGCATTACGGTTGATAAACGGTGTGCAATTAAAACTGTGATTCTGTTTTTGTCTGAAATATTTCTAATCGTATCATTGATTTCTTCTTCGGTAATAGAATCCAAAGCAGAAGTCGCTTCATCAAAAATCAATAAATTAGGATTTCTAAGAATAGCTCTTGCGATAGATAAACGCTGTTTTTCACCGCCAGAAACTTTGATTCCGCCTTCGCCAATTGTGGTGTTTAAACCATCTTCAGCACGTTTTAGAAGTTTGTCGCAGCTTGCACGTTTTAAAGCATCATAAAGTTCTTCGTCGGTTGCATTTGGTTTGACGAACAATAAGTTTTCGCGGATTGTTCCTGAGAATAATTGTGCATCTTGAGTCACAAAACCAAGTTGTTTTCTTAAATCTAGCAAATCAATTTCGGTTGAATCGATGTCATTGTACAGAATTTCTCCTTCTTCTGGAGTATACAATCCAACTAATAATTTTACTAAAGTTGTTTTTCCAGATCCAGACGGACCAACAAAAGCGACGGTTTGTCCTTGTTTGATTTCGAAATTGATATTTTCGACTGCTTTAAATTTGGCGGTTTTATGTTGAAAACTTACATTTGAGAAAAGCAATTTTTGAATCGCTCCAACATGTTTTGGAGTTTTTGGGCGGAATTCTTTTGGAGCATTTAATAAATGTTTAAAATTCTCCATAGAAACTTTCGTCTCATTCAGAGCAATAATAAAGTTCCCTAATTCCTGTAAAGGACCAAAAATAAAGAAAGTGAAAAATACCATTGTCAATAAATCTCCAACAATAATTTTTCCTCCAAATAAGAAGTAATACAAAGCGAAAACAACGCAGGTTCTTAAGAAATGAACCGTTGTTCCTTGTATGAAACTTAAACTTCTAATAAAACGAATTTTCTGTAATTCTAATTGCAGAATTTTAAAAGTATTTAAGTTTAGACGCTTTTCTTCTTGATACGTCAAACCAAGACTTTTTACTAATTCGATATTTCGTAAACTTTCGGTGGTAGAACCTGCCAATGCATTAGTTTGATTCACAATTTTTCGAGAAACGATTTTAATCTTTTTCCCTAAATACAAACTTACCAAAGCAATAATTGGCGCCGTAATTAAAAAGATAATCGAAATCCTGAAATCGATTCTGGCAACATAAACTATTACGAATATAAAACCGATAATAGTCTGAAAGATTAACGAAATAGAAAGCGTAATCAGTTTTTCTGAATCGATTCTAACTTTTGTCAGTTTACTTAAAGTTTCGCCGCTTCGCTGATCTTCAAATTCGGCATAAGGAAGGTCAAGAGATTTTTTGATTCCGTCAGTATACATTTGAGCGCCTGTTCTCTGAATGACCACATTGGTAAAATAATCCTGAAAGTTTTTGGTAATTCTGGAAATCATCGCCGCACCAAGCGAAAGACCAAGCCAGAAAGCTAAAGATTTTATAAATCCGATTTCGTTTCCTTTGTATTTTGAGATTCCAACTCCACAGTCCTGCATTAATTTTCCTGTGATTACTGAATCTGACAAACTAAAGCAAATGTTAATGGTAGCCATTATCAACGCAAAAAACAAGAGCATTTTGTGTCTGATAATGTAGGTATATAGTAATTTCATATAAGATTTTAAAAAAATGGAAGATGCAAAAATAAGGAATTGTTTTAGTTTCTAGAGTTGGTTTTTGTTATTAAAAATGTAATTTTTTTATTTACTTTTATATATGGTGCAGTTTATTTTACAATAGCCATATAAACGTATGCAAATATTTTTTCTATCTTTTTAAATAGCTGAATAATTTTATTTGTGAGTTTTTTATTATATTTTTGTCGGTAATCTAAATATTTGCCAAATGAAAAATAAATTATTCTCTTTTTTAATTTTAGCTTTTACTTTTTTTTCTTGTTCAAGTAATGAAAGCGACAATACCGAAGACGATAAAGCGGTATTGCCTAAAGCCATAATATCTATTGATCCTGGATTTAGTTCTGATACCGCTTTTGTTTCCTACGATGATATGAAAATTAAAAGCATAACTTATAAAAAGTTTAAAATTTACTATTATTATGAGGATAATTTGATTACAAGAAAAGCCTACTATAATATAGTACAAGGTAAGGAAGATAAAGTTAATGAGGAGTTATATTCATATACAAATGGAAAATTGACATCGATTAAATATCTGGACAATTTATCATCATATCCCACTAGAATTAATTTAAGAGCAGTTTACACTTATTTGGGCGACACATTAATTAAGGAACAAAGGTATAGTACTCATTATTTAACTAATGTCGAAACAGAAGATGATTATTTTTCCTTGTTTAGAGTTAAAGATGGGAATAGGGTAAAAAGAATAAATGTAAATACCAAAACAGGGATTCCTTCGTCTACAGTAATCTATGTCTATGATAATAAGAACTCACCATTTAAAAATATAGTAGGGATGAATTTATTAATAAATGATGAAAGGTCATCTTTTAATAATCATTTAAGTAGTTTTTCTGATAATTCTGGTACTTATATAGAAATTAAAAAATATGAATATGATTCTAATAATTACCCATATATAGAAACATATTATAAGGGAGGTAAAGAAGAAACAACTATTACAAAGTATCTATATAAATAATGTAAAACCAAATATTTCTGTATTTGATTTTTTTTTTGCATCTATAATTTGGTTCTTGAATAATTAAAAAATGAGAACAAACATTTTTTTATGCTTGTTTTTACTTTTTAAATATTTTTTTTGCGAGAAATTTTAATATCATGTGGTTTGTTTTTAGTGTTTTGAGAAATGTTTAAATGGTATTTGCATTCTAAATATGGAATCCCGTAAGGATTTGATGTTTGGTTATGGTACGTTTGCACCATTAAGAATTTTAACCAAATCAAAATGAAAAAATTATTATGTCTTTTTGGTGCTTTAGCACTAGTTTTAGCATCTTGTTCAAGTGATGATAATAAAGAAGAAAGTGCTATTTTGCCAAAAACAATTAAATATTCTAGTGTAGCATATCCTTCAGAGAATTCTACTCGTGTAGCAACTTACAATGGTACTAAAATTGTAAGCATAAAAGATGAAACAGGAAGAACTGACTATACTTATGATGGTAACCTTGTGGTAAAAGAAACTAATTATGATACTGAAAGCGGTAAAGACATTATTAGTGACGTAACAACTTATAAGTATACAAACGGAAAGCTTACAGAGTATACATATGCAGAAGCTTTTTCGACAGCATTTCCTAATGGTGAATACAATAGCAGAATAGTATTTACGCATAACGCAGATGGAACAGTAACAAGAGAGCGCTACAATATTAATGGTAATACAGAAACAAAAAGTAATTATTCTGAAGTGTTAACTTTTGCGAACGGAAATCTAGTTAAAAGTGTACAAACAGATTCACAATCAGGTAGTGTATTTACAGCTCAATATGAATATGACAATAAAAACAGTCCATACAAAAACATTACAGGATTCAATTTTCTAATAGATCATAGTGAAGGTGAAGGTTCTGTGTATAGCTCTGTGAACAATATTGTTAAGTATACAGCATCTTACTCAAATGAAACACCAAATGTGTACAAGAGCGAAATCGTATATGATGCAAATAATTTCCCTTCAAAGATTACCAACTTCAAAAGAGACGGAATCACAGCTGCTGAATCTTATGAATACACTTATTAATTAAAAGCATATTTTATTATAGAAACCAAATACTTTTTGTATTTGGTTTTTTTATTGGTTAAAATTGATGAAATTCGTGTTTAAATTCGAAATCATGCAATTCAGAACCCAAATACCCATTTCAAAAAGTAGTTTGCCAATCGATTATAATTCGAAAATACTTTCTATTGGGTCTTGTTTTGCAGAAAATATGGCTGAGAAATTTGATTATTTTAAATTTCAGAACGAAACCAATCCGTTTGGGATTATTTTTAATCCGGTTTCAATTGAAAAATTATTTAGGAGAATTTCTAAACAAGAATGGTTTGAAGAAAAAGATGTTTTCTTCCATAACGAGCGTTGGCATAGCTTTGAAGTACATTCAGATTTAAGCAATTCTGATCGTCAGGAACTATTAGAAACTCTCAATAAAGCTGTAACAGAAACAAACAAACAACTTAAAGAAGCGACCCATATTATCATTACTTTTGGAACTTCTTGGATTTATAGAAATCTCGAAAAAGATGAAATTGTAGCCAATTGCCATAAAGTGCCTCAAAAACAATTTTCGAAAGAACTATTGTCAGCAGAAACAATTCAGCAAAGCATTCAAAATACAATTGAAGCCATTCAGACTTTAAATCCCAATATCAATTTCATTTTCACAATTTCTCCGGTTCGTCATATCAAGGATGGATTTATAGAAAACCAATTAAGCAAATCGCATTTATTTACAGCGCTTCATCAGGTTTTAAAAACTCATAATTCAAAACTCATAACTCATAATTATTTCCCTTCCTACGAAATCATGATGGACGAACTTCGTGATTATCGTTTTTATAACGAAGATATGTTGCATCCCAATCAGATTGCGATAGATTACATCTGGAAACTTTTCAGCGAAAATTATGTTTCAGAAGAAATTGTTCAAGTAATGAAAGAAGTAGACGAAATCCAAAAAAGTCTTCGTCATCGCAGTTTCAATCCAGAATCAGAACAGCACCAAAAATTTTTAGCTAATCTTCAACAGAAAATGAAAAAAGTTGAAGAAAAATGGCCTCATATTGTATTTTAGTGGTAAAAAAATACTTTTTTGAGTTTTGTTTTAAAAATATTTAAAATAAAAACGAACAATTATTATGTTTTGATTTTAAAATTATGTTTATTTGTAGTAAATACCTTTAAATATGATGAGAAAAATTACTTATTTGCTTTGTATTTCGCTATTTATTTTTACATCTTGTTCAAGCGAAAGCGACACTCCTCAGAATACTGAGACAAGTACAGTGCCCAAAAAACAAATTATTTCTAGACTTGATAGCCCTGTGACTATTGATTTCGTTTTTGATGGAAATAAAATTGTCAGTAGTACCCATTCTGATAATTATGTTGTAAAATATACATATAAAGGAGATTTAATTACAAAGAAAGAGAGCTCAGATTTGACAAATGAGTATAGTTATACTGATGGCAAACTAACAACTTATTTGCGAAAACTAACAGGGCGAGACTATTATGACAAGTATTCTTATACCTATGTTTCTAATGATGTTGTCTCATTTGTAGTCAGCAGAATTACCATTTCAACTGGGGCAGAAGAAGTCATTTCTGCAAAGAACATCTATACATTAAAGGATGGAAATATCATAAAATATGAAACTTCATCATCTGTAACAACATATAAGTATGATAATAAAAATAGTCCGATGAGAAATGTTTTAGGATTTAATAAAATCTTTGAGGAACAGCCGCAAGTTAGTTCATCGGTTAATAATGTAACAAGTTATTCTGTTACTTTATCAAACAATTCTAGTTACACCAATGAGATAACATATACTTATAATGACCATAATTTCCCTACCGAAATTAATTATTACCACGGACAATCAATCGCTTTTACAAATAAATATTCTTATTAGAAAAATATATATAATTAAATAGAAAGTATTAAAGCCAAATAATTTTATTGTTTGGCTTTTTTTATTGGTCTTAATAAATCAGTTGGCAATAAAATTTTAGAATAATTCCTCATAATTATGTAAATTGTTAAGGTTTAAATTTTACATTTTTGTAAGATGTCTAATCCTGCTTTTTTCAGAAGCAATTTTAATCTTAACGATTTTATTGACGTATGAATAAGAAACCAGTTTATTTTCTTAAAAAAACACTTCGTATCTTAATGTGGTGCGTGGTTTCTGTAGTTGCATTTTTATTAGTTCTCATAATCTTAATTCAGGTTCCGTCAGTTCAAAATTTCGTTAAGAACAAAGCGATTACTTATCTTGAAGGTAAGATTAAAACTAAAGTTTCTTTAGATAAAATTCTAATTAAATTTCCCAAAGATGTAGTTCTGGAAGGTTTTTATTTTGAAGATCAAAAAAAAGATACTTTGCTGGCTGGTAAAAGATTAGAGGTTGATGTCGACCTTTTTAAATTGGTAAGCAGTGAACTCGAAATCAATTCGGTTTCATTAGAAAATGTCAAAGCCAATATTTCCAGAAACAAAGACGGCGTTTTCAATTTTGATTATATCATAAAAGCATTTGAATCAAAAGAACCAAAAGTAGAAGATCCCGATGCTAAACCGTTTAAAATTTCGGTTGTTAAAGTAAATCTCGATCAGGTTAAATTTAATTTTAAAGATAATTTTTCGAAGAATGATATCAAAGTAAACTTGACGCATTTTGATACTAAATTTAAAAAGTTTGATTTGGATCAAATGGATTTTAATATTCCAAATATCAATTTGAATGGATTGAAAGTGGTTTTAGATCAAGATGTTGTCGAGAAAATTGCTGAAGTTTCTGTTAAAACCGTTGACACTGTTTCAAAACGTCCAGATTTTAAACTGAAACTAGATAAAATAGCTTTGTCTAAAATCGATGTTTTATACGGTAATAAAGATTCCAAATTAAATTCGGGCATCAGTTTAGGAAATTTAAATTTAGTAGTAAATGAGATTAATATTAATAAACGGTTTTTGGATTTTAATACTTTTGAAGTTAAAAATCTTAAAGGAAATTTGCGTCTTGGTGTAAAAGATAAGCAGATTCAAGCTCCTGACTTAGATACAACAGCCATAAAACAAGCAGGTTGGAAAGTAAAACTCAACGAAACCAATCTAGAAAATATCGCTTTCAAATTTGACGATATGCAGTCAAAACCCAAAACAAAAGGAATTGATTATGCACACTTGGATTTGGATAAATTCAATTTTAAAGCAGAGAAATTATACTATGGAAATGATACAATTTCAGGAAATATTAAAACGTTAACCATAAACGAAAAAAGCGGTTTGCAGATTCAGTCTTTCAAAACCGATTTCTTTTACGGATCGAAAAATGCTTCTTTAGAAAATCTGTATTTAAAAACACCGCAGACTCTCGTTCAGGATAAAGTTAAAGCGCAATATAAATCACTTGAATCACTTCAGAAAGATTTAGGAAATCTTGCCCTTGATGCCAATTTAAAACAGTCTAAAATTGGTTTTAAAGATATTTTACTGTTTGTTCCCGATCTTCAAAATACAAATCCGTTTAAAAGCAATCCGAATGCGATTTTGTACGTGGATAGCCGTGTGAGCGGAAAAGTAAAAGATTTGAATATTTCCAAATTCGAAATGAGCGGTATCGGAACGACAAAAGTTTCCCTTTCGGGGAAAATAGCCGGACTGCCAGATGCTGAAAAAGCCTATTACGATTTGAACATTAAAAAGATGTCAAGCACAGCAAAAGACATTAATATGTTTGTGCCGGCTGGAACAATTCCGAAGAATATTCAGTTGCCATCTCAATTAAGTTTGCAAGGGAAATTTAAAGGCTCTGTTCAGAATTTCAAAACCAATCTGGCTTTAAATAGCAGTTTCGGAAATGCAAAAGTTGATGCTTTATTTGATCAGCGCATTAAGAAAAGAGAGAAATACGATGCTACAGTTTCGTTAAATGAGTTTGATTTGGGGCGATTAATCAAAAACGATTCCATCGGGAAAATTACGCTTAACGCGAAAGTAAAAGGAAACGGTTTAGACCCGAAAACGGCAAATGCCGTAATTGATGGAATTGTTAAGAAAGCAGTTTTTAACAGATATACGTATAAAGATCTAACGCTGAAAGGAAACATCGAAAACGGATCTTTTGCAGTAAAATCTGGAATGGAAGATCCAAATCTGAATTTTAATTTAACCGCAAGCGGAGATACAAAAGACAAATATCCAACCGTAAAATTGAAATTAAATCTCGATATAGCCGATTTAGAAAAATTGAATCTTCATGCCGGCCCAATGAAACTTCGCGGAAATGTAGATGCTGATATTGCCAACAGCAATCCAGATTTCTTGAACGGAAAAGTGTTTTTATCCAACATTCAGATTTTACAGGACAAAGAACCAATTGTTTTAGATTCTATCCGCGTTTTTGCGTTTGCAGATAAAGACAGTAATTCGATTAAAATTTCGTCTCAATTTTTAAAAGCTGAAGTGACTGGAAAATACAAATTGACGACTTTGGCAAATTCGCTTCAGAAATCATTGTCTAAATACATTAATCTTCAAAATCCAAAAGTCAACGCTGAATCAGACGAACAAAGATTGTCCTTTACTTTGAAAGTAGATAATGATCCTGTGCTTTTGAAATTATTGCCAAAACTCACAGCTTTAGAGCCTTTTACCATAAACGGAAAATATAACAGTCAAGCCGATTCTTTGGAAGTAAAAGGAACGATTCCGCGAATTGTGTATGGCGGAAACACTATTTCGGACGGAAGAATAAATATCGAAACTAAAGAAAATGCGCTGGAATATTTAGTTTCTGTGGCGACTATAGAAAGCGGCTCGCTTAAAATTCCGTTTACGAGTTTGTCAGGAAAAGTAGAAAATAATGAACTGACGTATGCCTTAGAAGTCAAAGATGCCAAAGAAAAACAGCAGTATTTTATTGCTGGAAACCTGAAACACGAAGACTCCAAAAACATTTTTAAAATCGATGCCGACAGCTTTGTTTTAAATTATGATAAATGGACAGTCGATCCCGAAAACGCAATTGAATTTGGAGACAAGAGACTTTATATCAATAAGTTTTATTTGAATAAGGAAGGTGACCAATTGAAGATTCAATCTCAGGGAACACAAAATAATGCGCCATTGCAAGTTGATTTTGTGAACTTCAAAATGGGAACCATTATGAATATGGTCTCGAAAGATGAATCGATGATTCAAGGTTTAATAAATGGAAATGCATTGGTCGAAAATGTAATGACTAAACCAACTTTTACATCCGATTTAAGAATAGATGATTTTACTTTTAAAGGAGAAAAAGTCGGCGATTTAGAAATAAAAGTTGATAATAAAACCGAAGATACCCTTGTTGCAAATGTCGTTTTAAGTGATGAAGGCAATGACGTAAAACTTACTGGAGAATATAAAATTGCAGAAGGCAGTTTTGATTTAGATATGGCAATTAATAAGCTGTACATCAAAAGTATTCAAGGTTTCAGTATGGGCAATATTACCGAAGGGAAAGGTTTTTTGTCTGGAAATTTTAAAGTTACAGGAAATACTTCGGCACCAAAAGTGAATGGAGAATTGAACTTTAATGATGCCGGTTTCAGAGTGACACAGCTTAATTCCTATTTTAAAACGGGACAAGAAAAAATCACTTTCAATGAAGGAGTAATTTCGTTTGATAAGTTTTCTCTTTTAGATGAAAATGATAATGAACTGTTCGTGAATGGAACTATTCAATCCCCAGATTTTGTTAAATACAATTTTAATCTGCTTGTTGAAGCTGACGATTTTAGAGCGATTCATTCTAAAGCTGTTGATAATGATTTGTTCTACGGAGATTTATTTTTGGATACTAAATTGAATATTAAAGGAAGTTTAGAAAGTCCGGTTGTAGATGGAACTTTAAAAATAAATAAAGAAACCAAGTTTACGGTCGTAATGCCACAGTCAGACCCTTCAATTGCGGATCGTGAAGGAATTGTGGAGTTTGTGGATGAAGATAATATGTATCTCAAACAAACAGTTGATCTTCAGAATAAATTAGATCAATCCGAATTAAAAGGAATGGACGTTAACGTTGCCATTACGATCGACAAAGAAGCAGAATTGACTTTACTGATTGATAAGTCAAACGGAGATTATCTGAACTTAAAAGGAGAAGCTGAATTGGTTGGAGGAATCGACCAGTCTGGAAAAACAACTCTGACTGGGAAATATGAGTTTTCGGATGGTGCTTATCAAATGAATTTTAACGGAATTAAAAGAAAATTCGATATCCAGAAAGGCAGTTTTATTACTTGGAATGGTGAACCGACAATGGCAAATGTAAACATTACAGCAATTTACAATGTAAATGCAGCTCCAATTGATCTACTTGGAAATCAGTTGGCGGGAATGGAACAAGCTGTTCAAAATACGTATAAACAGAAGCTTCCTTTTCAGACTTTATTGAAAATGAATGGCGAATTGATGAAGCCGGAAATTTCATTTGGAATTGTATTGCCAGATGGAAATTATAATGTTTCTACAGATGTTGTTACAACAACGCAAAGTAAATTAAAACAATTAGAACAAGATCCTGCAGAATTGAATAAACAAGTTTTTGCCCTTTTATTATTAAACCGTTTTGTGGGCGAAAATCCATTTGCTAGCCAAAGCGGTGGTATAAGTGCCGAAACAATGGCAAGGCAAAGTGTGAGCAAAATACTTTCTCAGCAACTAAATAATTTGGCAGGAGAATTAATTACAGGTTTTGAAGTCAATTTTGATTTAGAATCGTCTGAAGATTACACTTCCGGAACCATGCAAAATAGAACTGATTTAAATGTAGAAGTTTCTAAAAAACTGTTGGATGACAGACTAAAAGTAACCGTTGGAAGCAGTTTTGGAGTGGAAGGCGCGGAAAGAGCCAATGAAGAAAGTACCAATATTGCCGGAGATGTCGCTTTGGATTATCAATTAACGAAAGACGGCCGTTATATGGTTCGTGCCTACAGAAAAAATCAATATCAAGTGGCAGTAGAAGGACAGGTGATAGAAACGGGTGTTGCTTTTATTATCACGATGAGTTACAATAAATTCAGAGAACTTTTCCATCGAACCGAAAAAGAAAAAGAACTGATAAGAGAAGAAAAGCTTCGAAAAGAAAAAGAAAAACAGAAAAAGAAGGAAGATAAAGAGAAGGAGGAATTGCAGGAAAATCAAATTGAAGGAAATGAACAAAAAACGTAATCATATAAATAGTCATTTTGCAAAGTATTTTGTACTGATATCCCTGTTTTTTGTTTTTGGATGCAGTAATACAAAATATCTTCCAGAAGGCGATTTGTTGTACACAGGCGGCTCGGTAAAAGTGAAAGATTCTATTATGAAAAAGAAAGATAGAAAAGCACTCGAAACGGAGTTGGAAGGACTTCTTCGCCCAAAACCGAATAAAACGTTTTTAGGATTACGCCCGAAATTATGGTTTTATAATATTGCTGGCGAACCTAAAAAACAAAAAGGTTTTAGATATTGGCTTCGAACTAAAGTGGGAGAAGAGCCAGTGCTTTTCAGCAAAGTAGATTTAGATTATAACGCTTCAGTTTTACGAAATTTTACAGAAAACAGAGGTTATTTTAAAACTCGCGTAAGTGCCGATTCTACCGTAAGTAATAAAAGAGTTACGGCAGAATATACCGTTGTTCCCAAAAAGCAATATATTATTAAAAGCGTCACATTTCCAGATGATTCTTTAAAAATGTCAAAAATAATTGCCAGATCAAGCCGACGCAGTTTATTGAAAGTGGGAAAACCTTATGATTTGGATGTTATAAAAGCAGAACGAGAACGTATCGATGCCAGGTTGAAAGAAAAAGGATATTACTATTTCAGTCCCGATTATCTTCTGGCAAAAGTAGACAGCAGTAAGGGCGATCACGAAGTAAAAATAAGATTGGTTATTAAAGATGAAACGCCTGCAAAAGCTTTAAGAGCATATAAAATAAATAACATTTTTGTTTATCCGAATTATTCTCTGGCCAACGATAGTATGGTTTATAGAAAAAAGAATATCACACAGTACAAAGATTTTACGATTATTGATACTGCAGAGACTTTTAAACCGAGAGTCTATGACAGAACAATCTATTTTAAAAAAGGGGATTTATACAACCGAACAGATCATAATTTGACTCTGAACCGTTTTGTAAATCTAGGAACTTTCAGTTTTGTTAAAAATGAATTTAAGCCTTCAGACAGTATTGATAATGCTTTAGATTCCTATTATTACTTAACTCTTTTACCTAAAAAGTTTATTCGTGTCGAAGTTATCGGGAAAACCAATTCAGCAAGTTACACTGGTACAGAATTGAATTTGAACTGGAATAATAGAAACTTTTTGGGTGGTGCAGAATTGTTTACCGCCTCGATTTTTGGAGGAGCCGATTTTCAATTAGGCGGAGTCAACAAGGGGAAAAATATTTATAAATTAGGTGGAGAAGTTAGTTTAACTTGGCCGAGATTTATAACTCCTTTTCATATTGAAGGAAACAGCGAATATGTGCCAAGAACCAAGGCAACAATTCGTTATGAATACCAAAAACGTACACAATTGTATGCGCTGAATTCTTTCAATACCTCTTTTGGTTATTTATGGAAAGAAAATATTCGAAAAGAGCATCAATTGAATGTTATAGATGTGACATATGTAAGTCCAAATCATGTAACGCCAGAATATTTAGAAGATATAAAAGATGATCCAGCATTAGGAAAAGTAATTGAGAAACAGTTAATTTTTGGGCCAACTTACAATTATACCTACACTAACACGATGCAGAAACGCCGAAAAAACACTATTTATTTTAATGGCGAATTAGATTTGGCAGGAAATATTACAGGTTTGGTTACAGGTGCAGATTATCCCAATAAAGTTAAAACGATATTTGATGTTCCGTTTAGTCAATATGTAAAAATCAGAACTGATTTCAGGCATTATTTAAAACTAGGAAAAGAAAGTGAACTCGCAAGCAGATTGATCGTTGGAGCTGGATTTGCCTACGGAAATTCGAATACACTTCCCGCATCAAAACAATTTGTAGTTGGAGGAACCAATAGTATTCGAGCTTTTAGAGCAAGAACTCTGGGGCCAGGAAGTTATGTGATCCCGCCTCCAACAAATAATAATTATACCCCTGATCAATCAGCCGATTTGAAGTTGGAATTTAATACCGAATACCGAGCAAAACTATTTAGCATTGTGAAAGGAGCGGTGTTTTTAGATGCGGGAAATATTTGGCTTTTGCATGCCGATCCGGACAAACCTGGAGCAGAAATTTCAAAAGACTTTATGAAAGAAATTGCTGTTGGCGCTGGAGTAGGTTTACGTTTTGATGTATCGTTTTTTGTTTTAAGAACAGACTTGGCAATTCCGCTCAGAAATCCTGCTTTGCCAGACGGACAAAGATGGTTAATTGATGATGTTAATTTCGGAAGCAGTTCTTGGAGAAAAGACAATCTAATTCTGAATATCGCTATCGGTTATCCGTTCTAATTTTTTAGCCACGAATTCACGAATTATTATAATCTATGTATTGCTTATAATTGAATTAAACGGATTTTTTAATTTGTGAAATTGGAAAAAATAATAGACAAAAAATTAGAGAAAATTCGTGAATTCGTGGCAGGGAAAAAGAATAAAAAGAAGTAAATTGGTCTAAAATATTTTAGAGGAATGCAAAACTTGATTAAAAGAATTATAGGTGTTGGAGTTATTGTTTTAATAATTGTTCTGGGGTTTAAATATTGCCAGTTCAAAAAAGACGACGATTCTGATATTCAATATAACACCAATTTAATTCAGCAGCAGATTCTTAATGTTGGTAAATTGGTTGTAACCGAAGGACATTTTTCAGAGGTCATTACCTATAAAAACCAGCAGAAGTATTTGATGGACATGATTTCTTTTGAGAAAAAAGCATTAATTGTGGTCAATGCCAACGTAACGGTGGCTTATGATCTTCATCAAATGAAATATGATATTGATGAAAAAAATAAAACCATCACGATTTTAAATATTCCGAAAGAGGAAATTACCATAAACCCAGATATTCAGTTTTACGATGTTGAACAAAGCAAACTGAATCCGTTTACGGGAGATGATTACAATAAAATCAATAAATCGGTAAAAGCGAATCTGGCTAAGAAAATCGAAAAATCTACCCTTAAAACAAACGCTCAAAACAGACTAATAAGCGAATTGTCTAAGATTTTAATCATGACCAATTCGATGGGCTGGAAACTGCAATATAACGGAAAAACTATTGAGTCTGAAACTGAATTAAGTCAGGATTTGGGATCAAAGCTATAAAAGAATCTCGCAAAGACGCAGAGTCGAAAAGTAAACTTAAAAAAGTAAAAAACTTTGCGTCTTAGTGCCTTTGTGGCAAATTATCAAAAATCAAATCCAAACCGCCAGAAATTAAATGTGCAATTTCAGGACGTTTTACTTTCAATTGATCTAAATGAACTAGAACTTCCTGTAAAAGCTGTTTTTCATCAGAATCATTCAAAAGTTCAGCAATTTCGACAGATAATAGCCAGTCGTTTGAATGATTATTTTTAAGTTTTTCAAAAACGTTTTTCAGTTCTGTTTTAGAAGATTTATTAGTTCTTATTTCGCGAACAGTGGCATATAAATGCTCTAAGTCATCGCGTTCATCTGTATGTTTTGCTTTGATGGTTTTAGTTGACGGAACAATATTAATTAGATCAAAACTATTCACATCGGCAGGTCCAGAGAAAGCAGAAATTACTTTTTTACCAATGGCCATATCATAATTACCCCATTCAGGCTGGAACAAAACAGTTTCTCCATGTGTAACGGTACAATTTCTAAAACTGATTAAAATAATTTCTCCGTGAAGGTTACGTGAACCCGTAATAATTTCACCTTCAACAATAATATTGCCTTCGAATTCTAGTTTTATTTTTTCACCTTCAATAATATTATAAGCCTGTAAATCCTTCGGACTCATATCTTCAATTGCAAGATTAAAACCTTTCAATTTCCCAATCGGACTTCCAAATCCGTGTGGATGCGTTAAAGTTCCGTGGCCAACTAATTCTTTTTCACGATAAGCCAAAGCCGTTTTTCCTGTTGTTTGGATGTAAACTGGTTTGCCTTCTTCTTCAATGACATTGGTAAAAACTCCTGAAATCTGTAAACCCGTACTCAATTCAATAGTTCCTAAAGCATTTGAATGAATCAGTTTTTGAATTCCAGAAAGTCCTCCGGTTCGTAAAGCCATTTTGTTGGCAAATTCTTCTAAGATCAAACTTAAATGAGAAAAAGTTGGTGTTACGTAAAGTTGAGGCTGTAATTGTGTAATATCAAAATTCTGATTCGCAGCTGAAATATCATAAGGGATTTTCTTCACATTATCTGTCATACAATGCGCGCTTTCACCAATAGAAGAAAGCAATCCAGCGCCATATATTTTCGGATTTTCAACTGTTCCAATTAATCCATACTCTACGGTCCACCAGTGCAGGTTTCTAATTTGAGCCATTTCAGACAATTCGCCCATATCATTTTGTAAATCGGCAACCGCTTTTTCTGCTTCGTCGATTTTTTCTTGTGGCGTATCTTCAGCTTCTTTTAAAATAGAAAGCAGACGAATCGCTTCATACATTTGGTAATCTTTGTGAGAAGAAATCGCTTTACAGCCAATTTCTCCAAAACGTCTCAAGTATTCGGCATATTCAGGATTGGCAATAATAGGAGCGTGGCCAGCGCCTTCGTGAATAATATCTGGAGCAGGAGTATATTCAATATGTTCCAATTGTCTGATATCAGATGCAATAACTAGAACATTATAAGCCTGAAACTCCATAAAAGCATTTGGCGGAATAAATCCGTCAACGGCAACCGCAGCCCAGCCAATTTCGCTAAGAATTCGGTTCATACCGTACATGCTCGGAATAGAATCTATTTCGATTCCCGTTTTGCGTAAACCTTCCAAATAAGAATCGTGCGCAACTTTAGAAAGATAATCTACATTTTTGCGCATCACATATCGCCAAACCGCCTGATTGATAGGAGTGTAATCGCTATAATCTTGAGGTTTAATAAATTGCTGTAAATGTTTAGGCAATCGCTCTAATAACGGATTGGTTTCAATATTTGGATTCATTTCGAAAACGTTGTAGATTAAAATGTAAAATTACGAATTTACGACTCGATTTTTTATCATCCATCACAAAATTTTTATTCGAAATTGATTTTTATTGCATTTTTGTAGATTTTAAAGAGCTTGAAGAAAATCAAATTTTAGCAGTCATTATTTTCATAATTTACTTTTTCCATTGTCTTTTCGAAATTTTCCGATTCTTTTTTAGTCATGGCAGCTTCTTTTAGCTCAACTTTCAATTGTTTTTTAGTATCAGGACTAATCCACAAACCAGTAAAGGAGTTTCCGTTTTTCTGCAAAATTAAAACACCGCTAAAGCCCTGTTCTACCATAATAAATTCGTTTTCTTTCTTTTTGCCTTGAGTGATATTCAGCTGAATCCATTTGTTAGATTTATTATAGCGATACATAGAAGTATACATCAAATCTGCTGTGCAAGGATTTTCTTCTGTTTTAATGTAAACAGTTATAGGAGTTTTTCCGTCAACTGTTCCTTTGTATAAATTAGAAGCTGAAGTTTGGGATTGTGCTGATAATTGATTTAAAAATGAGAAACAGATTGCAATAAAAAAAAATATTTTTTTCATAAATAAAAGAATATAGATTTGGGTTTAATTCATTTATTCAAATATAGAGTTCTACTTTTATTTGAAAGAAATTTTTTAAGATTTTTTTATTGCATTCCTCATTTCATTTTCTGCATTTCTGAAATACTCAATTTTATGGCTGAACATAAAAGCCATATTAGTAGCTCGCATTTTAGCTTCTTCTGTTATTGGTCCTGCAAATTGCGAATCAATTGTTGAATTAAAAATAGCAATCCAACGGTCAAAGTGTGTTTTGTCGACGGGTAATTGTTTGTGCGGAGGAAAAGGTGTTCCAGAATAAGCGCGAACATCAAATAAAATGGTTTGCCAGAAATTATACATTTTTTGCAGATGAGGTTCCCAGCGATCTTGTAGTTTGTCATTAAATATTGGCCCAATTAAATCGTCTTTTCTGACATTTGCATAAAAGCTGTTAACCATTTGCTGAATATCTTCTATTGTCGAAATATCTTTTAAAGCTGTCATTTTATTGTATTTTAAGTAAACTGCAAAAATACAATATATCTTTCTTTTGCCTTCCTGATAATTGTCATATGCCTTTATTTGCTAGGCAAAATCGCATTTTGTAAGGAATTGTATAGATTTTATATTTTATGATGAGTTATTTTGGTTTTGATAGGTAAGTTTTTTATGATTTTTAATTTTTTAAAATATTGTTTTTCAGAGTTTTGAAAAACAATAAGATGAGTTTTTGTTATATCGATTTTTTTAATTTGATGTGTATTTGTAAAGTTGAAAAATTGATAATATTGTAAAAATAATCATAATATTGTGATGTTTTAATAAAATAAAACTGAATAAATAAGAAAAAACTAATTATCAAACCAAAACCACAAAAGAATGCACAAAACTACTCAAACACCTACAATTCGGGTAAGTAAAGCGTTGAAACTATTATGTTGCGGTACGCTTTTATTCATGAACAGCTTAAATGCTCAGACAGTAACTCCTTGGATAACCTCGGGAGATCAAACTAAATTATTACAGCAGCAGGCAACTGTAAGTTTCGGAACCAATTCAGGAACAAATCCTTCAACTGTAACAGTAAATGCAGGAACTACTTATCAAACTATGGACGGATTCGGTTATACCCTTACCGAAGGAAGTTGCGAAGTCATTTCTGGAATGGCTGCCACTCAGCAAAACCAATTGTTGAATGATTTATACAATCCGACAACGGGATTAAATGCAAGTGTAGTTCGTATTAGTATCGCAGCTTCAGATTTAAGCAGCTCGTCTTACAGTTATAACGAAACTTCGGGCGACACAAACATGAATAATTTCAGCTTGAACGGACCTGATTTGACTTATTTGGTTCCAATCCTTAAAAAAATCTTACTCATTAATCCTAACATCAAAATCTTGGCAACGCCTTGGTCTGCACCAAGATGGATGAAAACCAATGGAGCTTGGGTTGGAGGTTCTCTACAGACGCAATATTATGCAGCGTATGCGAAATACTTCGTAAAATATTTTGATGCTATGAAAGCACAAGGTATTAATATTTGGGGAATTACACCACAAAACGAGCCAGAAAATCCAAACAACGAACCAAGTATGCTGATGAATTCTACAGAACAGAAGAATTTCATTAATCAACAACTTGGACCTCAAATGGCTGCAGCGGGTTACGGAAACATCAAAATCATTGCTTTTGACCACAATTGCGACAATACAGCCTATCCAATTGATGTTTTAAATAACAGTTCTTATGTTGACGGAGCAGCATTTCACTTGTATTTAGGAAACATCTCAGCTATGTCAACGGTAAAAACTCAAACCAATAAAAACGTTTATTTCACAGAACAATACACGGGTTCTGGCGGAAGTTTTAGTGGAGATTTTGGCTGGCATATGCAAAACGTAGTTATTGGTAGTACAAATAACTGGTCTAAAACAGTTTTAGAATGGAATGCTGCAAATAATTCAAGTTTAGGGCCACGCACTCCAGGAGGATGCAGCACTTGTTTAGGTGCTATTACAGTAAATAACAGCACAAGTTATACTAAAAATGTAGCGTATTATATTATTGGTCAGATTTCAAAATTTGTGAAACCGGGTGCTGTGCGAATTGGGGCTTCAAGCACAAACAGCAGTATTCAGTCTGCTGCTTTCAAAAACCCTGACGGGTCAACTGCACTTGTAGTATATAATTCTGGAGGTTCGTCAAATACAATAAAAGTGGTTTCAGGATCTTCGGCATTTAATTATGCAGTTCCAGCTTCGTCGGCTGTTACTTTTACTTGGAGCTCTGGAACACCGCCTCCTACCGAATTTCCTGGATATTATAACATTATTTCAAGAAACAGTAACAAAGGTTTAGATGTGGCTGACAATGCTACTACAAGCGGAAGCAGAATCCAGCAGTATGATATAACAAACGGAGGAGGAAGTAACCAACGTTGGAAATTTGTTCCTGACGGAAGCGGTAATTATTATATTATCGTAAAATCAACTGGAATGTATTTGGCTGTTGAAAACAACGGGACAGCTGATGGATTAAAAGTACAGCAGAAAACGTTCTCATCTTCAAATGAATTCAAATGGACAGTAACAAGTCTTGGCACAGGTTATTATAAAATTATAAACGTAAACAGTAGCAAATCGCTTGACGTTGAAAATGTTTCTACAGCAAATGGCGCTAATATTCAGGTTTGGTCTTATACAGGAGGGTTAAATCAGCAATGGCAGTTGGTGCAGGTTGAATCTTCTACAGCAAAAAGCGCTTTAGCAGCACAAACGACTGTAGTTGAAAATACAAGCTCAAATGATATGACTATTTTTGTGAATGAAACAGATGATTCTTTAAAAATTGATACGAATCATGAAGGAGATGCTGAAGTACAGGTTTTCAATATTACTGGACAGCCAGTTTTAAAGAAGAATGTAAAATTTGTAAAAGGAAATCAAGCAGAAGTAGAAATTTCTCGATTGCCAAAAGGCGTTTACATTGTAAAAGTTAACGATAGTAAAGGTTCGTATTCGAAAAAAATCTTGAAGCAATAATTACATCCACAATTCAATTAGTAATTTGTATTGAATTTGAAAAGGCTGTCATCCCATCTGACAGCCTTTGTTTTTTATTTTATCCAATCAATTGCGTAAACAAATCCTGATTGTCGTTCAGATATTGAAACTCAAAACCATTTTCGGTCATTTTTAATTTGATTGGCATAATATCATTTTTGTTTTTCAATTCTAAACCAACCACAACAGAACCTACTTCACGGCTATTTTTCTTGGCAAACTGGAAATAAGTGATGTCGTCATCTGGACCTAAAATATTGTTGACAAATTCTTTTAAAGCTCCTGGACGTTGCGGAAACTGAATCATAAAATAGTGCATTAAACCTTCGTAAAGTAAAGAGCGTTCTTTTATTTCGGCAGTTCTTTCTATATCATTATTACTTCCGCTTACAATGCAGATCACATTTTTGCCTTTAATTTTATCTTTATAAAAATCCAAAGCAGCAATTGTTAAAGCTCCAGCTGGTTCTACAACCATGGCTTCTTCATTATACAACCTTAAAATCGTGGTGCAGACTTTTCCTTCTGGAACCAGAATAATGTCTTCAAGATTGTAACGGCAGATTTCAAAAGTTTTATCGCCAACTTGTTTTACTGCAGCACCGTCAACAAACTTATCGATTGTTTTTAATGGTGTATTTTTGTTTTCTTCAATAGAAGTTTTCATCGAAGGTGCGCCTTTGGGTTCAACACCGATTATTTTGGTATGGGGACTCAAATGTTTAAAAACCTCTGATAAACCAGAAGCCAGTCCGCCACCGCCAATTGGTACAAAAACATAATCAATAGGATCTTTGAAACTTTCTAAGATTTCCAATCCAACAGTTCCTTGACCAGCGATTACTTTTTCATCATCAAAAGGATGAATGAATGTTTTGTGATTTTTGATAGCATCTGCAGTTGCTGAGGCATAAGCATCATCAAAAGTATCTCCAGTCAAAACAATTTCAACAAACGATTTTCCGAATAGCTGAACTTGTTTTACTTTTTGTTTTGGAGTTGTTTTGGGCATGTAAATTTTACCATGAATCTTTAAAAGATTGCAAGAATAGGCAACTCCTTGAGCGTGATTTCCTGCACTGGCGCATACAATTCCGTTTGCTTTTTCTTTTTCGTTTAACGAAGAAATCTTATTATAAGCGCCTCTAATTTTATAAGAACGAACAATTTGCAAATCTTCTCTTTTTAATAAAATAGTCGATTCAAATTCGTCTGAAAGATTCAAATTTTGCGTTAAAGGCGTTGCGGCAACTACATTTTCAAGATGCTTTTGGGCATTAAGTACTTCTTCAAATAAACTCATGATGTTTTGTTTTTATTTTTTTTTGCCACAGATTAAAAGGATTATAATGATTTTTAATCTGTGTGAATCTGTGAAATCTGTGGCAAAAAAATATTTGTCTTAAACTTTTTTAAAATAAAAAACCTCCCAATTGGGAGGTTTCTATAAATTATATTTTACAAACTTATATAGCACCTCGCCATTATTGCTGAATTGCAATAATGCTAATAATAGCGATAATAATATTGTTAAAGTTTGTCATTTTTTTTACTGATTGAATGGCAAATGTAAATAATTATTTTTTTACTGGCGGATATTGAGCTAAAATTTTGCCTACAAACTCAGCAATTTTTTCATCTTTTTTATCGATGTTTCTTGTCAAAGTTCCAATTCCTTCACCTTGCCAAATCATTTCTTTCTTTTTAGCATCAATTAAATCAATATACAAAGTGCCTTCAGTAGAAGTAGAAACTGTAGTTTGTCCTCCATACATCATGTAAGGATTCCAACCCCAGCCCCAGCCATAACCCCAGCCAGCAGTAAATTGGTTTACATCTACTTGCTCTCTTGACTTAGTAAAGATGTTTACTAACAAATCTGGATTATCGCTTTTTGTAAAGCCTTTAGCTTGCATTTGATCATCAATTGCGCGTAGAATTCTTCTTTTGTCTAAATCTGATATTTCAACCTTGTCAATTCCGGGCTTAAAATAGGCGTATGTTTTATAAGGCGTAAAATCGACAGTTTTGTCATAATCAGAATAAACGGTCACAGTACTGCAAGAAGTAAGTATCAGCAGTAGCAAAAACGGAATTAACTTAAGTGTTTTCATATTTCTAAGAATTAAATGTTCTTGTTTTAAGTTTGTCAGGCTGAGCGGAGTCGAAGCCTTTTCGTTTTTATAAGCCTTCGACTTCGCTCAGGATGACAGTATGGTTATTTTAAAATTTTATACAAACTTTAAAGTAAACTTTCATCAACCAAATTTGGTAGCGTAACTTTTAGTAAAGGCTCAACTTCCATTGCTCTTTTTATAGCAAAAACAGCACCTTCATTTCTTGCCCAGCTTCTTCTTGAAATTCCATTGTTAACATCCCAGAAAAGCATTGACGCTAAACGCTTTGAAGCTTCTGTAGAACCATCAAGAACCATACCAAATCCGCCGTTTATAACCTCTCCCCAGCCAACTCCGCCGCCATTATGTATTGATACCCAGGTTGCTCCTCTAAAGCTGTCTCCAATCACATTATGAATTGCCATATCGGCTGTAAAACGAGAACCATCATAAATATTTGAAGTTTCTCTGTAAGGAGAATCCGTTCCAGAAACGTCGTGGTGATCACGTCCTAAAACCACAGCGCCAATTTCTCCTTTAGCAATCGCTTGATTAAAGGCTTCTGCAATTTTGATTCTTCCTTCAGCATCGGCATATAGAATTCGAGCTTGTGAACCTACAACTAGTTTGTTTTCCTGTGCGCCTTTAATCCATTTGATGTTATCCTGCATTTGCTGCTGAATTTCATTTGGCGCAGTTTCGGCCATTTTTTCTAAAACTTCACAAGCGATTGCATCTGTTTTTAGCAGATCTTCTGGTTTTCCTGAAGTACAAACCCAACGGAAAGGTCCAAAACCGTAGTCGAAACACATTGGCCCCATAATATCCTGAACATAACTCGGATATCTAAAATCAATATTATTTTCGGCCATTACATCAGCTCCAGCACGTGAAGCTTCTAATAAAAAGGCATTTCCATAATCAAAAAAGTAAGTTCCTTTTGCAGTGTGTTTATTGATTGCAGCTGCATGACGACGTAAGGTTTCTTGAACTTTTTCTTTGAATAATTCTGGATTATTAGCCATTAAATCATTTGCTTCTTCAAACGAAATTCCAACTGGATAGTAACCTCCAGCCCACGGATTATGAAGTGAAGTCTGATCTGAACCCAAATCAATTTTGATATTTTCTTGATCAAAACGTTCCCAAACATCCACAACATTTCCTAAATAAGCAATTGAAACTGTTTCTTTGTTGGCTTTTGCCAAAGCAACTCTGGCAACCAATTCATCAGTAGAAGTTACGACTTCGTTAATCCATCCCTGATCGTGACGAATTTTAGTAATTTTCGGATTAACCTCAGCACAAACTGTAATACATCCAGCAATATTTCCTGCTTTTGGCTGAGCGCCAGACATTCCTCCAAGACCAGAAGTTACAAATAAACTTCCTTCTGGATTTTGTTTTATTTTTCTAAAACCATTTAAAACAGTAATCGTAGTTCCGTGTACAATTCCCTGCGGGCCAATATACATATAACTTCCCGCTGTCATTTGTCCGTATTGCGAAACCCCTAAAGCGTTCATTCTTTCCCAATCGTCAGGTTTGGAGTAATTCGGGATTACCATTCCGTTTGTAACCACAACTCTTGGCGCTTCTTTATGCGAAGGGAATAATCCCATTGGGTGCCCAGAATACATCGTTAAAGTTTGCTCATCTGTCATTTCAGACAGATATTGCATTGTCAATAAATATTGCGCCCAGTTTTGGAAAACAGCACCGTTTCCTCCATACGTAATTAATTCATGCGGATGTTGCGCCACAGCATAATCCAAATTGTTCTGAATCATGTGCATAATTGCTTTTGCCTGCAAAGATTTCCCTGGATATTCGTCAATTGGTCTTGCGTACATTCTATAATCTGGACGAAAACGATACATATAAATACGCCCATAAGTTTCTAATTCTTCTGAAAATTCAGGAATTAATTCAGCGTGATGTTTTGGATCGAAATAGCGCAAAGCATTTTTCAACGCTAGCTTTTTCTCTTCTGCTGAAAGAATTTCTTTTCGTTTCGGAGCATGATTAATCGCTGGATCGTATGCTTGTTTTGGAGGTAATATATTTGGTATTCCTTGTTGTATTTGTTCTTTAAAAGTCATTTTTTTAGAGATGCTAAGGTGCTGTCCCCGATAGCTATCGGGACTAAGATGCTAAGGTATTGCGGTTAGATTAACAGCAGATTAATTTTTTGTTTTTTATAAAATTATGTCGCCCCGCTCGGGCTTATATGCGACTGACGGTTAATTGGTTCTATAAATATTTAGGTCCTCTGGAGCTGATATAATAAAGCCTTGAAAAGGCGAAATATTTATAGAAAAACAGTAACCCCAATATAAAAGCTCCAGCGGAGCGAAATATCGACCGACGAAATTGGAATGTAAAATTTGAAATTTATTTTAATTATCCCATTTTCAAATTGACTCATTTTCAAATTGTCACATTTTCTAATTAAAAAAAACTAAGGATAACGGATATCCGACCTATGATAGGACTTGTGGATTTTAATCCTGAATTTTAGTGAATGGATATCCATATTAATATTTTAGATTGTTGATTTTAGATTTTAGAATTATCTAATTGACACATTTTCAAATTATCTAATTCGCTTTTCTTCTTATTTCTCCTGTCCTTTTATCAAATCCGTAAGGGCAATGGCGGCAGCCACTTTTACAGCAGTAACCACGTTTTAAATGATGTTTTTCAGTAAAGCATTTATAACCTTCGGGCGTATAGTAAAAATCTTCGTCTTCGATTAATTTATTTTCATTACTTTGCTCTTTCATAAATCTGCTTCGCGTTCTTTTTCGAATAATTAAAAATCAAAAATAAAAATATTTGATTATGATTTTATTGAAATCGAACAATTTTATAGCTACAAATTTATAAATTTTACAGCCAATGTTTCTGATTGTTGCCAAATATTTAATTCCGAAAGGTTATCGAGGAATGGCTGTATTTCCGTTTGTTTTGGTAAAATATGATTTTGATAAAGCAAATGGAGTTTTTGTTAATCATGAAAAAATACATTTACGTCAGCAATTAGAAATGTTAATTCTTCCATTCTTTATTTGGTATGTTTTTGAGTTTTTAATTCGGTTAATTCAATACAAAAACAAAGATTTAGCCTATCGAAATATTAGTTTTGAAAGAGAAGCTTATGCAAAAGAAACCGATTTGAATTATCTTAAAAACCGATCATTTTTTCAGTTTCTGAATTATATCAAATTAAAATGAATCCAGTTTTCAATCAATCCATAAATATTCAATTTCCGAATGATATTTCGTTGACAATAAAGCGTGAAGATTTAATTCATCCGTTTGTTTCAGGAAATAAATTCCGAAAATTAAAATACAATTTACTTCAAGCTAAAGCTGAAAATAAAGACACTTTATTGACTTTCGGAGGAGCATTTTCCAATCATATTGCGGCGGTAGCTTATGCAGGAAAAGAGCAAGGTTTTAGAACTATCGGAATCATTCGCGGAGACGAACTTTTCGACAAAATAGAAGAAAATCCAACGCTTAAATTTGCTCAGCAAAACGGAATGCAATTTGAGTTTGTTTCGAGAGAAGAGTATCGATTAAAAAGCGAAGCATCTTTTATTGAGAAAATGAAAGACAAGTTTGGTGATTTTTATTTAGTTCCAGAAGGCGGTACAAATGAACTCGCTGTAAAAGGTTGTGAAGAGATTTTAACAGAAGAAGATTCGGTTTTTAATTACGTTTGTTGTGCAGTGGGAACAGGCGGTACAATTTCGGGATTAATTAATAATTCGCTGCCAAATCAGAAAATTTTGGGGTTTCCAGCGTTAAAAGGTGACTTTTTAAACGATGAAATTCGTATTTTTGCAAAAAAAGATAACTGGAATTTAATTTCTGACTATCATTTTGGAGGTTATGGCAAGATAAATTTAGAATTAATTGAATTTGTTAATGCTTTTTTTGAAAAGACAAAAGTGCCTTTAGATCCAATTTATACAGGAAAGATGGTTTTTGGCGTTATAGATTTAATCGGCAAAAATTATTTTCCTGCACATTCAAAAATTTTACTCATTCACACTGGCGGATTGCAGGGAATTGACGGAATGAATATAAAGTTGAAGCAGAAGAAATTACCAATACTCAAAACCAATGATTAAAAAAATTGTATTACTTCTCGTAATATTAGCTTTAGCAAGCTGCTCTTCTAGTAAGCCTGCCATCGCGACGACTAAAAAAGCGGCAGCGGTTCAATCTCGAACGGCGGCGACAAAAAGAAGTACTCCTGTTAAACCAATCGGTAAAAATTACCCTTCTACAAATAATACCACTGAAGTTATCCAATCTACTTCCAAAACAGTTGTTACCAGCGATTTAATCAATAATTATGTTTTGCAGTATAAAGATATTGCAATGGGAAACATGAAAACTTACGGAATTCCTGCAAGTATTATTCTGGCGCAAGGAATTTTAGAATCTGGTGCAGGCAGAGGAGATTTAGCCGTAGATGCTAATAATCATTTTGGCATAAAATGTCATAATGATTGGTTGGGAGAAAGTGTTCGCCACGACGATGATTCGGCTCAGGAATGTTTTAGAAAATATCCTCAAGCATCAGAATCGTATAGAGATCATGCTTTATTTTTGGTTGGGAAAAAACGATATGCTACCTTATTTACTTACGAAAAAGACGACTATAAAGCGTGGGCAAAAGGATTAAGAGCAGCAGGATATGCAACAGATCCGAAATATCCGGATAAATTGATCAGTTATATTGAAAGATACAATCTACATCAATATGATTGTCAGGTTACAGGAAGAAGCTATGTTCCGATTAATACTTCGGCTCCACCAAAAAAATCATCTTATGATGTCGCTTCTGATCCAAAGATCAATATGAATCAATACGATCCGAATACGTATGAGGTTCAAAAAGGAGATACGCTATATTCAATTTCAAAGAAATTCAATCTATTGGTTGAAGATTTAAAAAGAAAAAATAATCTGACTGATAATGCAATTTCGATCGGACAGAGGTTGAAAGTGAAATAAGTTTTCAGTCGCAGTCTCTCCCGATAGCTATCGGGATCAGTTTTGAAAATCAATCTAAAATTCAAAATAAGTTTTCAGTTTTAATCTAAAATCTGAATTCTAAAATCTAAAATAAAAAATGTTATATAAAAGAAGTAGTCAGCTTTTTGCTGAAGCAGAAAAAGTAATTCCGGGAGGAGTAAATTCACCAGTAAGAGCGTTTAAAGCGGTTGGCGGAACTCCGATTTTTGTAAAAAGTGCTAAAGGTGCTTATTTATATGATGAAGACGGAAACAAATTAATAGATTACATCAACTCTTGGGGACCAATGGTTTTAGGTCATGCGTATCAGCCAGTTGTTGATGCTGTTATTGAAAAAGCTAAACTTGGAACTTCATTTGGAATGCCAACAGAATTGGAAACTGAAATTGCTGCTTTAGCTGTTTCTATGGTTCCAAATATTGACAAAATACGTTTTGTAAATTCTGGAACAGAAGCTTGTATGAGTGCGATTCGTTTGGCTCGCGGATTTACAAAAAGAGATAAAATCATTAAGTTTGCAGGCTGTTACCACGGACATTCAGATTCATTTTTGATTCAAGCGGGAAGTGGAGCTGTAACTTTTGGTTCACCAAATAGTCCTGGTGTTACAGAAGGAACCGCTAAAGATACTTTATTAGCAAAATACAATGATTTAGAAAATGTAAAAACATTGGTTGAAGCTAATAAAGGAGAAATTGCTGCGATTATTATCGAAGCAGTTGCTGGAAATATGGGATGTATTCCACCGGCAAAAGGATTCTTGCAAGGTTTAAGAGATTTGTGTACAGCAAACGGAATCTTATTGATTTTTGATGAGGTTATGACAGGCTTCCGTTTGGCGCGCGGAGGAGTTCAAGAGTTGTACGGAATTGATGCTGATATCGTGACTTTCGGGAAAGTTATTGGTGGCGGACTTCCTGTTGGAGCTTTCGCGGCTCGTGAAGAAATCATGAATCATTTAGCGCCTCTAGGGCCAGTTTATCAGGCAGGAACATTGTCTGGAAATCCGTTGGCAATGGCAGCAGGATATGCGATGTTGAAAGCTCTTGATAATGATAGAGAAATTTTTACACGTTTAGAAGAAAAAACAGCTTATTTAGAGGCTGGAATCGATAGGGTTTTAAAAGCAAACAACGTTGTATTTACAATCAATAGAGTAGGTTCTATGATTTCTGTTCACTTTGATGCAGATCCGGTTACAGATTTCCAAACGGCTGCAAAAGGAGATAATGAAACGTTTAAGAAATTCTTCCACGGATTATTGCAAGAAGGTGTCTACATCGCGCCATCGGCATACGAAACGTGGTTTATTACAGATGCATTGACTTACGAAGATTTAGATTTTACAATCAATGCGATTGATAAAGTATCTAAAACATTTTAATAAAAAAGGAGGCTTTAAGCCTCCTTTTCTTTTTTAGAACCAAGATTATTTTTTGTCTTTTCTGTGTTCTTTCATTTTGTCTTTATGCTCTTTCTGAATCGCAGTCCATTTTTTGTATTGGTCAGCATTCAAAATAGATTTCATTTTGGCATCATAAGCTTTATGATCTTCTTCCATTTGTTTTTTCATGGCTTTTTTCTCGGCTTCTGTTGGTTGCGAAGTAGAATCTTTTCTGCTTTTTTTAAGCATTGCCATTTTTGTGCTTCTGTCAGATAAAAGTTCGCTCACTTGTTTTTGCTGATCTGCATTTAAGTTCAGGTCAGTTGTCAATTTTTGCAAATGTGCCTGATCGCGTTCTTGAGGTGTTTTAAAATCACCTTTTCTATGATGTCCTTTGTGTTCTTTCTTTAAAGCTGTCCATTTTGTATACTGATCAGCATTTAAGATAGATTTCATTTTAGCATCATTATCTGCTTTTTCTGCATCCATTTGTTTTTTGAAAGCTGCTTTTTCTTCAGCTGTTGGAGGTGTTTTGCTATCTTTTCGGCTTTGTCTGAACTTTTCAGCTTTAGCACTTTTTTCTGCGATAAGCTGTTTTACCTGCTCTTGCTGTTTTTTATCTAAACTCAAATCAGAAGTTAGTTTTTGTAAATACTTTTCGTTACGCTGTTCTGGAGTTAATTTTTCTCGTTGATCGCGTGTCGGTTTCTGATTGATGTCCTGTGCAAAACTTACTATTCCAACAAATAATAAAGCTGCAATAAATAATTTTTTCATAATTTGTCTTATAAAAGGTTTATAGCAATTAGACTTCATCTGAATTATTAAGTTTAATGCTATTTTGAGGTTTATCTTTTATTTAACAGAAACTATTAAGGAAAGTTTAAAGAATGTCTAGAAACAAAAAAGAGGCTTTTAGGCCTCTTTAATTTAGTTTTTATCTTTTCTGTATTCTTTCATTTTTTCTCTCGCTTTGTCTTTGTTTTCTTCTTGAATGGTTTTCCATTTTGTGTATTGGTCAGCATTCAAAATCGATTTCATTTTAGCATCGTTTGCATCTTTTTCAGCCATCATTTCCTTTTTAAAAGCTTCTCTTTCTGCAGCAGTTGGTTTTGTACCGCTTTCTTTTTGCTCTTGACGCGCATCTCTTAGTTTTTCAGCTTTGGCGCTTCGGTCTGCTAAAAGCTGTTTCACCTGAGCTTGCTGACTAGCATCAAGATTTAACTCTGTTGTCAATTTTTGCAATTGCTTTTCATTGCGCTGTTCAGGCGTTAGTCTTTCTTTTTTTTCTTGTGCAAAACTTGCTATTCCAACAAATAACAAAGCTGCAATTAATAATTTTTTCATGTTTTAAGTTTTTTTAATTGTTTATAAGGAATTAGACTTTTTTGAATAAAACAGGTTTAATTGAATTTTTAAAAATTATATTTTTTTTAACAAATTGACAAGTAGTTGATTAGCGATTTAGTTAAGTGCTCATTGAAAATAATTTCTTATTTTTAATGAATCAAGAAATTTGAAATGAATTAATTCTCAAAACCATGAATAAAATCGCCTTTTTCTCAACTCAGCCTTACGATAAAACGTTTTTCAATAAATACAATGAAGATTTTGGTTTTCAGTTGGACTTTTTTGAAACGCAATTGAATCCGCAAACTGTAGCCTTAATTGAGGAATGTGAGATTGTTTGTGTTTTTGTAAATGATATTGTAAACGAAACGGTTATCAATCAATTAGCAGAAAAAAAAGTAAAAATTATTGCTTTACGTTGTGCCGGATTTAACAATGTTGATTTAGAAACAGCTAAAAAACATGGAATAAAAGTCTGCCGTGTTCCAGCTTATTCTCCGCAAGCAGTTGCCGAACATGCTATGGCGATGATTTTGACTTTAAACAGAAAAACACATAAAGCTTACAATAGAGTTCGTGAGCAGAATTTTTCTTTAAACGGATTATTAGGTTTTGATTTATTTGGAAAAACAATCGGGATTATTGGAACTGGAAATATCGGAAAGGCATTTTCTAAAATAGCATTAGGTTTTGGCTGTAAAGTTTTGGCTTACGATATTGTTGAAAACGAAGAGATGAAAAAGGATGGGGTTTCTTTTGTTGGCTTGGAAGAGATCTTCAAATCGAGTGATATTATTTCGCTTCATTGTCCATTAAATGAGCAGACGAAACATGTCATCAATACAACTTCTATTTCGTTTATGAAAGACAGCGTGATGATTATTAATACAAGTCGTGGCGGATTGATTGAAACTTCTAGTGTAATTGAAGGTTTAAAAGAAGGAAAAATAGGTTATTTAGGAATTGACGTTTACGAACAGGAGGAAAAACTGTTCTTTAGAGATCTTTCTGCAGACATTATTCAAGATGATGCGATTCAGCGTTTAATGAGTTTTCCAAATGTTTTGGTAACGGCACATCAGGCGTTTTTTACCAATGAGGCTTTAACACAGATTGCTTTGGTGACTTTCAATAATATAAAATCGTTGTTGGCGCAGAATGACATTGAAAATAAAGCCGCTTTGCTGGTGTAAATTATAACGAATTTAAAATTTCAGATTATGAAAAATAAGATTTTAATTCTAGTTAGCATTTTGACATTAAGTTCTTGCCAGAATAAAGACAATTCAAAAAATATTGTAAAAACAGTTGTTCAAGATACATTGTCTAAAACACTTGGAGGAACAGCCAATTTGAGTGAAGCTACTCCAAAAGAGGACAAGGCAATAGACCTAATACGCAAGCAATTGTTGGTTTTATTAAAGAATGATATTCCTGCATTGACAAAAGACGATCGTTATTTTTATTATGATGCTTTCGACTTAAATAATGATAAGAAAAATGAATATTTGGTTGGCTTCTCAAATTCTTATTTCTGCGGAAGCGGAGGCTGTTCGGGCTATATTTTGAAGAATGACGGAAGTGTAATCAATCGTTTCACCGTAACCGATTTTCCAATTTATGTAACTACTTCAGCAACTGAAAAATTTTATGATCTTATATTTGAAAGTGGGGGAAAATTTCATCTTTTAAAAATGAAAGGCGGAAAATATCCGTCTAATCCATCTGTTCAAGAAGTTATAAAAGGGGATGTTCCAAAAGAAAGCACTAAGGTTTTGGATATTCAAGGAGGAAAATTGGAGAAGTATGCGTTTTGATCAAATTATAAAATTTAGCTTTTATTTGACGCCAAAAGCTTAAATAAAGCATATATTTGCATAATATTTACAAATTAACCCCTTAAGTGATGTTGTTAAACTTTAGAGTGTCAAATTTTCGATCAATTAATGAAATGGTTGAGTTGTCTATGATTCCTAGTGATTTGAAAAATCCAATCAATGTAATCAAAAATGTAAATCCTCATGCCACTAAAAATAAAGAGTATTACGCCTTAACGTCTGCAGCTATTTATGGACCAAATGCAAGTGGAAAAAGTAATATAATTAAAGCTTTATTTGATTTTAAGACTTTCGTGCAAAATTCAACAGATAATAAACCAAATGAATTTATAGAGCTGTTCAACCCATTCAAAATGAGTGCTGAATGTTTAAAACAACCGTCTTTTTTTTCAATTGATTTATTAATTGAAAATACTTTGTATATTTATTCTGTAGAGGTTTTTAGAAAAGAAGTTCTAAAAGAATCACTTTTTAGTTTCCCAAAAGGGTTAAAAGTTAAAGTGTTTGAAAGGAATCGGCAAGAAATTACAAAAGGTAATGGGTATGAAGGAATCTTTGAAAGTATAAAGCAACGTACAAATGAAAATCAATTATTTTTAGGAAAGGCGGCATTAGAGAATATTGAGGTTGCAAAAGAAGTTTATCAAAATTTTAGAAAGATATATATTTTGCCAACGGACAAGTTGCACTCTGATCGATTTAATGAAGTTTTCAGTAGAATTATGTTTGATGATGCAGATGCTTGGGGAGGGATTTTAAACTTATCCAAATCGTTGATTCAGAAAATCGATACGCAAGTTGTAGATCTTGAAGAAAGAGACGGGAGAATTAAAACTTTCCATTTAAATAGTAAAATGGAAAAAATTGAATTTAATTTTGAAGATGAATCTTCTGGTACACAGCGATTTATTGCTTTTGTGCCGTTAATACTAAACGCTTTAATTGATGGACATGTTTTAATAGTTGATGAATTTGAAAGGAGTTTACACCCAGAAATTGCTCAATATATTTTAGGCTTATTCAATGATCCAGAAGTTAATAAAAATGAAGCTCAATTTATATTTGCAACTCATGATACAACTCTTTTGAGTCCTGAAAATAATTTACGAAGAGATCAAATTAATTTAGTGGAGAAAAATTCAAAAGGGGAAACGGAATTATATACTGTTTCGGATATTAAAGGAATTAGAGGAGACGGGAATTTTGAGAAATGGTATATTGAAGGTCGATTTGGAGCGGTTCCAAATATTTCAAAGGAAACTTTTAGACATGAATTAATTGATTTTATAAATTCTAATAATGACTAAAAGGCCTAAAAATAAATTTAAGGAACGAGAATTAAAATCGAAGGTTCTCATTCTTTGTGAGGGATTGACTGAGAAAAACTATTTTAATGCTTTAAAAGAAGATTTAGGATTGCCTAAAACTATTGCTGTAAATGTTTTTCAAAGTAACAAAGTAGATTGTAAAGGTGTTGTAGAAGAAGCAATAAAAAAAGCAAAAAAAGAAGGCTTTGAAGAAATATTTGTCGTTTTTGATCATGACAATCAGGCTAAAAGAGATGAAGCTTTTAAATTAGCTAAAACGAAAAATATAACTGTAATTTTTTCAAGTATCTGCTTTGAGGGTTGGTATTTATTGCATTATAAAAATTCAACAAAAGCTTTTACTTCAGAAGCAGAGTTGGAAAAAGAATTGAAGAAATGTGCTGGAATGGAGAATTACGAGAAAAATAATTTCAAGCATTATTCAATTTTAAAAGATAAAATAACTACAGCCAAATCTAATGCTGAAAAAAGTAGAATAACTGTTGTTCAAAATAATGAAGGCACAGATGTGTTTGATTTAAATCCCTTTACTAATGTAGATGAATTAGTTATTTATTTAGAAAATCAGAAACAATAAAAAAGGAGCTTTTAAAGCTCCTTTTAATTTATATATTGTTTTAAAGGAATTTACCCAACCAACTCCACAAACTTAAACTCACCATCCACAACAACTTTAGTTAAACCGTGTTTAGATAAGTTTTTCATAGAAGCATCCCATTTTTTACCGCTTAAGTTAGCTGTAATTTTTAGTTGCGTCAAATCCATTCTATTTTCATTTTTTGTAAGCAAGTCAATGATGAATTTTTCTTCGTCAGAAAGTTCGATCTGAGCTTGTTTTTTCTCAGGACGCATTTGCGGGAACAATAAAACTTCCTGAATAGAAGCATTATTAGTTAAATACATAATCAAACGATCCATTCCGATTCCCATTCCAGAAGTTGGAGGCATACCATACTCAAGCGCTCTTAAGAAATCTTCATCGATAATTCCGTTTGCTTCATCATCACCTTTTTCAGAAAGACGCATTTGATCTTCAAAACGCTCTCTTTGGTCAATTGGATCATTTAATTCAGAATATGCATTTGCAATTTCTTTACCGCAAACCATTAATTCAAAACGCTCAGTCAAATCAGGATTATCGCGGTGCTCTTTACAAAGCGGAGACATTTCTTTTGGATAATCTGTAATGAAAGTTGGCTGAATATAATTTCCTTCACATTTTGCTCCAAAAATCTCATCGATCAATTTTCCTTTACCCATTGTTTCGTCAACCTCGATTCCCATTCCTCTTGCAGCTTCAAACAATTCTTGCTCTGTTTTTCCAGAAATATCAAAACCGGTAAAATGTTTGATAGAATCTGTCATCGTAACACGTGCATAAGGCGCTTTAAAGTTAATTTTGTGCTCACCAAAAGTAACTTCGCTAGTCCCGTTAACGGCAATTGCACAATGCTCTAATAATCCCTCTGCAAAATCCATCATCCAGTTGTAGTCTTTGTAAGCTACATATATTTCCATTGCAGTAAATTCAGGATTATGCGTTCTATCCATTCCTTCGTTACGGAAGTTTCTAGAGAACTCATAAACACCTTCAAATCCACCAACAATTAATCTTTTTAAGTATAACTCATTCGCAATACGCATGTAAAGCGGAATATCAAGTGAGTTATGGTGCGTAATAAATGGTCTTGCCGAAGCTCCACCAGGAATTGACTGTAAAACCGGAGTATCTACTTCAAGATATCCTGCATTGTTAAAATACTCTCTCATTGCAGTGAACAATTTAGTTCTCTTAAGGAAAGTTTCTTTAACTTGCGGATTTACAGTTAAATCTACATAACGCATTCTGTAACGTAATTCAGCGTCGTTGAAAGCATCGTGCACTTTTCCGTCTTCGTCAATTTTGGGTAAAGGCAACGGACGTAATGTTTTGCTTAAGAAAGTAAAACCAGTTACACGAATACATTTTGCACCCACTTGTGTAGTAAACAATTCACCTTCAATACCAATAAAATCTCCTAAGTCGGTTAATTTTTTGAATACTTGGTTGTATAAAGTTTTATCGTCACCTTCGCACAAAACATCGCGATTCACGTACAATTGAATACGACCTTCGCTGTCTTGTAATTCAGCAAAACAAGCTTTACCTTGATCACGAACACTCATCAAACGTCCCGCAACGATAACCTTCTTACCTTCCTCAAAAGTTTCCTTTATCTGCTTCGAAGTATGATTTACAGGAAAAAGATTAGCTGGATAAGGATTGATTCCCAGATTGCGTAAGTTTTGAAGTTTTTCTCTTCTGATGATTTCTTGTTCTGATAATGCCATTTTTTGTGCTATTTTTTTAAGTGTGCAAAGATAAAGAAAAGAATGCAGATTTTAGAATGCAGATTTTAGATTTTTTGTGACATCAATTTGTTGGGTTTCAATCGACTTTAGTTGACATTGATAGCTGTTAGGGTAGATTGATTTTGGCCAATGTAAAATATCTTCTTATTGTACTGGCTAATTTGCAAGAAAGCAGTGAAGATTTGGATTTAAAGTAGAGTTGGAACAATAATTTGGAGGTTTTCAATAAAATGCATTTTTAAAAATACTCTTTGTATCTTTGATAAAAATATACCTGCGATGAAATTATATAAATTACTGAGTTTTTCTTTTTTGATAGCGACATTAACAAGCTGTACTTTTACTGAAAACATTTATATTAATGATAACGGAACTGGAAAATTTTCTGTCGATATGGATGGTTCTGCCTTAATGGAAATGGCTGGCGATCAGATTGCAGGTCAAATGGGAGATGCTAAAAAAGATTTAGATACTACTTTTACTTTCAAAAAGATGTTTGAAGAAAAAAAAGACAGTATTGCCAAGTTATCTCCAGAAACTCAGAAAGAACTAAAAAAGCTTGAGAATTTTGTTGTTTCAACAAAAATGAGTTCTGAAAAAAAACAGTTTTTAATGACATTAGGAACAGATTTTAAAAATGTCAACGAACTTCAGGATGTTTTACAGACTTTAAGTACGTTTCAGAAATTAGAAGGAGGGGCAAATGCTAGTCCGCTTGGAAATAGTTTTGGAGACAACGGCAGTAAATTAAGCTATACTTACGATGGAAAGAAATTTGCAAGAAAAGCAATAATCGATCAGCAAAAACTGCAGGCTGTAAAGGCAAAAGATTCGGCTGGAGATATGACCAAAATGATGTTTGCTTCGTCTAGTTATATTGTAAAGTATCATTTCCCGAAAAAAATTAAGAAAGTTTCTAATCCAAGTGCTTTGTTTAGCGACGATCGAAAATCAATTACAATTCAATACTCTTTTACGGATTATATGGAGAATCCTGACAAACTGAACTTTGATGTTGAGTTTGAAAAATAATTAAAATGAATAAAAAAATCCAACTTCAGGATCTGGGCAATAGAGATTATAAATCGACTTGGGAATATCAGGAAGAAATCTTTAAAGATATTGTCGATTTAAAAATCAAGAACAGAAGAGAAGAATTAGATCTGCCAACGCCAAATTATTTGCTTTTTGTTGAGCATCCGCATGTTTATACTTTAGGAAAAAGCGGTGATCTCGAAAACTTATTATTAAACGAAAAGCAGCTCGAGGCGAAAGGAGCGACATTCTATAAAATTAATCGTGGCGGTGATATTACCTATCATGGACCAGGGCAAATTGTAGGTTATCCAATTTTAGATTTAGAAAATTTCTTTACCGATATTCATAAATACCTTCGTTTGCTAGAAGAATCTATTATTCTGACTTTAGCAGAATACGGTTTAGAATCGGGTAGAAGCGAAGGGGAAACGGGAGTTTGGCTGGGTGTAGGAACTCCGTTTGCACGCAAAATATGTGCTATGGGAGTTCGTGCTTCACGCTGGGTAACCATGCACGGATTTGCTTTAAACGTAAATGTCGATTTAGGTTATTTTGATAATATTATTCCATGCGGTATTCGCGGGAAAGGTGTTACTTCTTTAAACGTAGAACTTGGCGTAGAAAAAGTAGACGAAGAAGAAGTAAAATCTAAAATCATTAAGCATTTTACTGAGCTGTTTGAGGCCGAATTTGTTTAAAAAGAATTGCTGTAAAAATTAACCCGTTTCAAGTACTGATTTGAAACGGGTTTTTTATTTGAATGGTAAATGTATTTTTTCTAAGATAATTATTTTGTTCTTGAGTGAGGAAACAAGACTGTTTTTTTTAATATAAAGCGTTTTTTTCTTAAATTTATATTCAAAAAACAGAAAAATCATTTCTCAAAAGTTAAGATTTTGAAGGGATGACAAATTCTAAACTACTTGTAATTCTCTTAGCTATTTATGCTAAATTTGGTTTTATACTATTAAATTAAAATTTCATTTTATTTCCGATTGCTTATGAGAAAAATCTACTTATTCTGTTTCCTTTTTGCGCTTAACGGTCTTTTTGCCCAAAAGAAAGATAAATTATATCCAGTTGCAGTTTATGAAAAAGTGTGGCAGGAAAAAAACAGCGATACCAGATTAAAGATGATTAAATCAATCTGGTTAGAAGACAGTACTTTTGAAGATCCTTCGGCTTCAATAAAAGGAATTGCGGCATTTAATAATGTTATCAACGAATTTTACAAGAAAAATCCAGATGCGGTATTGACTTCGGGATCCAAAATTGTAAAAGACAATTATGTAACTTGGGAATGGAAAGTTCTAGACTCCAAAAATAATCTTATACTAGCTGGACGTGATTTTGCTCGTTTAAATGGTAAAGGACAAGTAAGTAAAATTATTGGTTTCTGGGACAAAGGTGCGACTTTGTCTGAAGCAGATATTTTGAAAAACCTTGAAACAGATAATTTAAAAGTTGCGGTAAAATATTACGAAAGCTTTTTTAAAACAAGAGATTTTGATGCTTTGGCTGCTGTAGTTGCAGATGGCGCAATTTACAATCAAGCTAATGGTTTACCTTACGGAGGAACTTATGTAGGTTTTAGCGAATGGACAAAAATGTTTACAAAATCAACAGAGTTTTTTGATCTTCAGATAGAAAAAGAACCAACTTATTTTAGTGATGCTTCTAAAAATGAAGTAATCATTTATTTTACAATAAGCTGTAAATCTAAAAAATCAGGTAAAACAATGTCAGTTCCAATTTCAGAGCATTTAGATTTGAAAGATGGAAAAATTACTGCTGTTAAATCTTTTTACTATGACACAAAAACATTTGCTGAGTTTTTAAAGAGCAAAAAGTAATTAAAAACGACCTAGATAATAGGTCGTTTTTTTTATTAAAATAAATCGAGTTCTAATTGCTCAGGCAAGAGCCTAAAACTCATTCTATGATATTTTGTGGTTCCAAATTCTTTGATGGCTTCACGATGCTCTTTGGTTGGATATCCTTTATTTTGTTTCCAATTATACATTGGAAATTCTTCATGGATTTGATCCATATATTCGTCACGATACGTTTTTGCTAAAACAGATGCCGCTGCAATACTCAGATATTTTCCATCACCTTTTATAATGCTTTGATTAGGAATCGATTTTAAAAGCGCAATTTCATCTTGAGTAAACTGTTTTCCGAACGTATTTTTTAGACCAAGTTTAGCATTTAAAGAACGGTTTCCGTCAACAATAATATATTCTGGAACATGTTTAAGTTTTAAGATACATTCCTGCATTCCTTTCATTGAGGCATTTAGAATGTTTATTTCATCAATTTCATCTGGAAACAAATGCGTAACGGCAAAGCAAACTGCCTGTTCTTCGATAATTGGTCTTAAAAGCGCTCTCGTTTTTTCAGATAATTGTTTACTATCATTCAGAATTTTATTCTCAAAATGTTCGGGTAAAATAATAGCTGCTGCAGTAACTGGACCAGCCAAACATCCTCTGCCGGCTTCATCAGTTCCAGTTTCTAAAACAAATCCTGAGAAATTTTTTTCGAGCATTTTTTAGGTTTTAAATAACAAATAAGATGAAATTTTCAGCAAAAATATTCGTTTTCGTACTGTCAGCCAAGGCAATTGTATAAAATGAAGTGTTTTTTTATTTATTTGTTTTTATAATTTACCTTTGCTTAGCAAATTTTGACAAAATAAATTTATACAAAGCCATCAATGAGAATATTCATTTTTCTATATCTATTAGTTGTTCCAACTTTATTGTTTTCGCAAGGGAAAAAACCTGCTTCTAAAAGTAATTTAGATATGAATACGGAATATTCAAGTATAACGGATACCGTAAAAAAGAAAAAACAAAAAATAGCGACAATAGATCAATATAAAATTGTGACATTAGAACATGATACCATTTATGCAGATACTTCACTGACGATTAAAAGTGCTTACAGACAGAACCATTTAAGAAAAGATCTTTTTGGACTTCAGGAGTTTTCTAATATTGGCCAGCCATTAAATACGTTGCAATATAGTTTGACGAGCTTTTCTCCTTATCCAGAAATTGGTTTTAACGGGAAGCATTCTCTATATATGCAGGCAGATCAAATTAGATATTATTCTGTTGCAACTCCCTTAACAGAGTTGTTCTTTAATACTACTATAAAAAAAGGACAAAATGTAGATTCTTTCATCACATTAAATGCTTCTAAAAATCTTAATTTCTCTATAGCTTATAAAGGATTAAGATCTGAGGGAGATTATAATAATCAATTGGTTAGTGCTGGAAATTTAAGAATTACAACCAGTTATGCTACAACCAATAAGCGTTACGCAATAAACGCGCATTTTACAAATCAGGATATATTGAATGAGGAAAATGGAGGTATTACAAACGATGCTGATTTTGAAAGTGATAATAAAGATTATAAAAATCGACAAAGATTGCAGGTATATTTAACTGACGCAGAGTCATTTTTAAAAGGAAGAAGATTGTTTTTTGACCATGCCTTTAGAGTAAATCAAAATGATGCAAGCAATAACCTATATATAACACATCAATTTAACTATGAATATAAAGATTATGAATATAAACAGCCAACTGTAATTTCAACAATAACAGCTAACGATGGATCAACTACGCGAATACAGCGATTTGGCGACTCGTACGCAGCAAGCAATATTAACGATCAGACTAAATACGAAAGATTGTATAATAAAGTAGGAGCGGCTTATGAGAATTCTCTTTTAGGTAAGTTTATATTTTTTTTAGACGATTATAGATCCAATTATAAATACAACAGAATTATTGTTAATGCTGACGGAAGTGCGGTTCCAGATAATTTGTTTTTGCAGTTTAATAATTTCGGTGCTCAATACGAGTATCAGAAAAACAAATGGAATGGTAGATTTTTGTATTCAAGATCAATTACCAATCAGTCGCTTTCAGATTTAGACGCTAAGCTGCGATACAATATGAGTGAAAAAATCAAATTTGATTTCAGATATCGCAACATTAATAAATTGCCGAACAATAATTATAATTTGTACCAAAGTAGCTGGATTTCGTACAATTGGTCTAATAATTTTAAAAACGAAAAAATCAATTCGTTAAGTGCAGAGATTACAACTCCATGGTTAACAGGACAAGTTCAATATACAGTTCTAAAAGATCATTTATATTTTACTGATATGGCTACAGACGCAGAAAAAGCGGCAAGTGAGCAGATTGTGAAACCAATGCAATACGGAAATGTAATTAATTATTTAGAGATAAAAGCAAGCCGAGAATTTAAATTTGGACCTTTTGCATTAGATAATACACTTTTATATCAGAAAGTAGATCAGTCAGATTTAATTTTGAATGTGCCTGATTTTGTGACTAGAAACACATTCTATTACTCAAATCATTTATTTAAAAAAGCATTGTTTATGCAAACAGGGCTTGTATTTAATTATATGACGAAATACTATGGAGATGATTATAATCCTGTTATTGCAGAATTTTTTGTACAGCAGGATAAAAAAACCGGAGGTTTTGCAACATTCGATTTCTTTGTAAATGCCAGAATACGCCAGACCCGTTTTTATTTAAAAGCGGAACATTTTAATGCTTTATTTACACAAAGCAACTATTATGCGGCGCCACATAATCCGTATCGTGATTTTGTGCTTCGTTTTGGTCTGGTTTGGAATTTCTTCCAATAAAAACTGGCTTTATTTTTTATTTAGAACCACTTAATAAAACTTAAATAAAAATGGACTTTTCAAATAACATTTTAGAAACAATTGGTAACACACCATTAGTAAAACTCAACAAAATTGTTGCTGAAATTGATGCGTTAGTATTGGCAAAAGTCGAAACCTTTAATCCTGGTAATTCTGTAAAAGACAGAATGGCTGTAAAAATGATTGAAGATGCTGAGGCAGATGGCCGACTAAAACCAGGAGGAACTATTATTGAAGGAACTTCTGGAAATACGGGAATGGGACTTGCACTTGTTGCAATCGTAAAAGGATACAAATTAATTTGTGTGATCTCAGACAAACAGTCTAAAGAAAAAATGGATATTCTTCGTGCTGTTGGAGCAAAAGTTGTTGTTTGCCCGACAGATGTTGAACCTACAGATCCACGCTCTTATTATTCGGTTTCAAAACGTTTAGCTGAAGAAACACCAAATTCTTGGTATGTAAATCAATACGATAATATGTCAAATTCGCTGGCACATTATGAGCAGACAGGACCTGAAATTTGGAAACAAACAGACGGAAAAATTACACATTTTGTTGTTGGAGTAGGAACGGGGGGAACGATTTCTGGAGTTGGAAAATACTTAAAAGAGCAAAATCCAAATATCAAAATCTGGGGAATTGATACTTATGGTTCTGTTTTTAAAAAATATCACGAAACGGGAATCTTCGATGAAAACGAAATTTATTCTTATATAACAGAAGGTATTGGAGAAGATATTTTGCCTAAAAATGTTGATTTTTCTCTAATTGACGGCTTTACAAAAGTAACCGATAAAGATGCTGCGGTTTATACTAGAAAGATTGCTCTTGAAGAGGGTATTTTTGTTGGAAATTCTGCAGGCGCTTGTATAAAAGGTTTATTACAGTTGAAAGAACATTTTAAGCCAGATGATGTTGTAGTAGTGCTATTTCACGATTCTGGAAGCCGATATGTAGGTAAAATGTTCAACGATGATTGGATGCGTGAGCGCGGATTCTTAGAAGAGAATGTAACAAAAGCAGAAGATGTTATCAAAGATCATATTGATAAAGAACTGATTGTAGTGCGTACTGAGGAATTAGTTTCGCATGCAATTGAGCGTATGCGTAAATATAAAATTTCGCAGATTCCGGTTGTTGACATCAACGGTTTTGTTGGTTCTGTAGACGAAACAGATTTGTTTAGAAGTTATGTTGCTGATAAAAATGTAGCCGAAAAACCAATTAAAGAAGTAATGGGTAAACCTTTTCCAATTGTAAAATTAGGAACGCCAATCGAAGAAGTTTCAAAACTTTTCAGCAAAGAAAATGATGCTGTTTTAGTTGATTTAGGAAACGGACATCACCACATTATCACTAAATATGATATTATTGGCTCAATAAAGTAAGCCTTTTATAAATAATTAATAATCCATAAACCGAGTTGTTTTTCGATAAGGTTTATGGATTTGTCTTTTTAAAAATAGAGTATGAATTTTACTGCCATTGATTTTGAAACTGCCACTGGCTATCACCCGTGTTCGGTGGGAATTGTTACGGTTGAAAACGGAATTATTGTAGACGAATATGTTTCTTTAATTAAACCGCCAAATAATGAATATAATCCGTTTACGATTCGTGTTCACGGAATTTATCCTAAAGATACAGTCAATGCAAAATCTTTTTTTCAAATCTATCCTGAGATTGAAAAAAGGTTAAAAAATAGAGTTGTGGTGGCACACAATGAAAGTTTTGATCGTAATGTTTTAATGAAAACAATGCTGCTTCATGGCTTAAATTATGATGATTTGAACATTGCTACAAAATGGGAGTGTACCGTTAAAATCTATAAAGCTAAAGGTATAAAACCAACCAAATTAAGTGATTGCTGTCGCGAAATGAATATTCAGCTAAATCACCATGAGGCACTATCAGATGCAAGAGCTTGTGCTAAATTGTACTTGCTTCGTTAAATAATTTTACTTATTTGTAAGAATAATATTAAAATTTAATTACTTTTAGATTTTGTAATTACACTATAAAATCTAAAATGAAAGAAGACTTCCTTCATTACCTCTGGAAATTCAAGAAGTTTGGTAGCTTGAATTTAAAATCTGCTCAAGGGGAAGAAATAACCATCATTAAAACAGGCGATTATTTGGAGCTTGCTGGGCCTGATTTTTTTAATGCTCATATAGAAATCGGAAATCAGAAGTGGGCCGGTAATGTAGAGATTCATTTAAAATCTTCAGACTGGTATTTGCATAATCATGAAAAAGATGCCACTTATAAAAATGTGATTCTTCATGTCGTGTGGGAAAATGACACAGCCATTTTTAGAGAAGACAATACAGAAATATCCGTTCTAGTCCTTAAAGATTATGTTTCAAAAGAAATAATCGAAAATTATAATGCATTAGTTTCTCCAAAAACATGGATTTCTTGTGAAAGGCAATTAAAAGAGATTGACAAATTTGTGTTTAAGAACTGGCGAGAAAGATTGTTTTTTGAACGTTTAGAGCGAAAATCCAAGTTTATTTATCAATTATTAGAAGAAACCAATCAAGATTGGGAAGCGGTCTTATTTTGCCTTCTGGCAAAAAATTTTGGTTTAAATACCAACGGAAATTCCTTTTTGCAGATATCAAAAGCAATTCCTTTTTCAGTAATTAGAAAAGAAAGTTTTGAAGTCGAAAATCTTGAAGCGCTTCTTTTTGGAACTTCAGGATTATTGGAAACAGAAAAAGAAGATGTTTATTATAAAGATTTAAAGTTTCGATATTTTTATTTGCTGCATAAATATCAGATAGAAAAGACTTATGCAGATCCTCTTCAGTTTTTTAAGCTTCGCCCAGATAATTTCCCGACTATTAGGCTTTCTCAATTAGCATCTTTATATCATAGAAATCAAAATCTATTTTCAAAAATAATTGATTTAAAATCTGTTGATGAAGTATATCGATTGCTGAATATTTCTGCAAGTCTGTATTGGCAGAACCATTATCAGTTTGATAAAGAAAGTCCAAAGAAGTCTAAGATGCTTTCTAAGTCATTTATAGATTTAGTAATTATTAATACTATAATGCCGCTTCAATTTGCTTATTCTAATATAAGAGGCGAATCAATTGCCGAAGATTTGATTGACTTTATAAATGAAGTTGCTCCAGAGAAAAACGCCATTATTGACAAGTTTAATTCGTTTGGAATAAAGTCTCAGTCGGCATTTGAAAGTCAAGCATTACTTGAACTTAAAAATGAATATTGTGAGCATAAAGCATGCTTAAAATGTGCCATCGGATTAGAACTGCTTAAAAATAATTAGATAATTTGTACTTTTGTAATCCTGAGCAGTCGGGAATCCAAAAATCTAAAGTCTAAAATCTAAAATATCAAAATGTCGGCAATTTTAAAACTTAAATTCTTTTTTGAAAAATATGGTTTTCATGTTTCTTCAAGACTAGCAGATAAACTCGGAATGCGCGTAACAAGTGTCAGATTGTTTTTTATCTATATTTCTTTTGTTACAGCCGGTTTAGGATTTGGAGTTTATTTGACTCTTGCTTTTTGGATTAGACTAAAAGATCTAATCCGATCAAAAAGAACATCAGTATTTGATTTATAAAAAAAAGCTCCAAATTTAAATTTGGAGCTTTTTTTATGACTAGAATTGAAAAATTATTCAAAATCCGCATCTGTATTATTAAGTCTAGATCTTTTCTTACTATATCCAAAGTATACAATGATACCAAGAATAAGCCATCCAAAAGATAATAGCTGTGCATCTTTACTTAAATTAAAAATTAAATAAGAGTTGATTGCAATTCCTAGTACTGCAATAACTGGTAAAGCAGGAACTTTAAATGTTCTGGTTAATCCAGGTTGTTTCACTCTTAAAATCCAAACAGCGATACAAACCATTGTAAAGGCAAACAAAGTACCAAAACTTGTCATATCAGCCAATTTGTTGATTGGAGTAAAAGCAGCAACAGTTGCGATAATAGCACCAAGGATCATCAAGTTTGTTTTTGGAGTTCCAGAATTAGGGTTTACTTTAGAGAAAACAGATGGGATTAAACCATCTTTAGACATTCCAAGGAAAATTCTAGATTGCCCCATAATCATTACCATTAATACAGAAACTAAACCAATAGTCGCAGCAACAGTAATAATAAAGCCAGCCCATCCTTGTCCAGCTATATCAAAAGCATAAGCAACAGGAGCTTTAATAGCTTCAGGATATTTTCCTAGTGGGTTAAAATCTTGGTAGTTCATCATTCCTGTTAATACTAAAGAAACAAGAATATATAATGTAGTACAGATTAATAAAGAAGCAATGATTGCAAACGGAACGTCTTTTTTAGGATTAATAGCCTCTCCAGCTTGCGTAGAAACGGCATCAAAACCAACATAAGCAAAGAAAATTGCTGCAGCTCCAGAGATAATACCTCCAATTCCGTAAGCATTGTGTGTAGTTTCTTTTTCAACGATTTGAGTTGCTTCAGGGATAAATGGACTCCAGTTTGCAGTATTGATGAAGAAAAGACCAGCAACAATTACAAAGATTACTGCAGAAACTTTAAGTATAACAATAGCATTATTTGCTTTTGCCGCACTTTTTGTTCCTTTAATAAGTAATGAAATGACTAAAATAACGATCAAGAAAGCAGGAAGATTCATTGAGAAGCCTTCTCCTGTATAACTTGCAGGATCTGTTGTAAGCCAATCAGGAAGTTTTATATGAAATAATTTCAGTAGTTTATTAAAGTAACCGGACCAGGAAACTGCTACAGTCATAGATCCCATTGCATATTCGAGAATTAGTCCCCATCCAATAATCCAGGCAAAAACTTCTCCAATCGTACCATAAGCATATGCGTAAGCAGATCCTTCGACAGGTAAGATAGAAGCAAATTCAGAATAGCAAAGAGCCGCAAAAACACACGCAATACCTGCGATGATAAACGAAATTGCTAATGCTGGACCAGCATGATAATAAGCCCCAGTACCTGTAAGTACAAAAATTCCACCGCCGATAATGGCACCAACACCAATGGCAGTAAGACTCCATTTTCCTAGGACTCTCTTTAAATCACTTTTTTTCATATCGGCTTCAAAGGCTGATATAGGTTTAACTCTCCAAATTGACATATTATTTTATTGGTTTATTTGTTATTAAGTGCCAAATGTATTGTTTTTTGTAAAAAATAAAAACAATTATCATGTTTTAAGTTATAAAATCTTTGTTTTTTTTACAGTACTCGTAAGAAAGATTCTCTAAGCATTGACATTCATTAAATTAATTGACGTTTTGTAATAGATTCGATAATTTTTTAAAAACTACTTTTCTTACTAATTTTCTTGATAAATTTGAGGGATTTTTCTTAATTTATTCTTTGAAAATATTTTTAGCATGAATTTTAAGCCTCTAAACAAGTATTTTTATTTTACAAAACAGCAACGCATAGGTATTTTTATGCTCTTTCTTATTATGATAGGATTACAGTTGTTTTATTTATTATCCGATTTTAATATTTTGGAAACTAAAAATCCAGAAAAAGTGCAGTGGCTTGCGCTTCAGTCAGAAATTGATCAAGAGAAATTGACTGATAAAAACGCAAAGCCAACTAATTATCTTTTTAATCCTAATTTTATTTCTGACTATAAAGGGTACAAGCTTGGAATGTCGGTTGAAGAAATTGACCGTTTAATGGCATTTCGCAGAGAAAATAAATATGTAAACTCAGCAGAAGAATTTCAAAAAGTTACTGGAGTTTCAGATTCACTATTACATAAAATTTCTCCTTTATTTAAGTTTCCAGATTGGAAACAAAATAAAAGTAACGAAAGTGCTGATAAAAAAGATTTCGCTGTAAAAAGTTTTCCTAAAAAAGAAAAGCTTGAAATATTGGACATCAATCAGGCTACCAAAGAAGACTTAATGAAAATTTACGGAATAGGAGAAGGGCTTTCGACTAGAATATTAAGCCAAAAAGAAATTTTAGGCTCTTTTGTGTCAATGGAGCAAATGAAAGATATTTGGGGACTTTCGCCAGAAGTTATCAACGAATTAAATAGTCATTTTAAAGTTGTCGTTCCTTTAAATATGAAGAAAATTAACGTAAATGAGGCGTCGATAAAAGAATTAGCTCAGTTTACGTACTTTAAATATGGACTCGCAAAACAAATTGTAACGTATAGAAGCATGAATGGAAATTTTAATAATATTGAGGATTTGATAAAAATTAAAGATTTTCCTGTTGAAAAAGCAAAAATAATTAGTTTATATTTGGAGTTCTAAAAGAAACTAACTCATGAACTTTGATTACAACGAAACGCAGATAATGATTGCACAGTCTATAAAAGACTTTGCAGAAAAAAATATTAGACCTTATATAATGGAATGGGATGAAGCGCAGATTTTCCCAATTCCGTTATTTAAGCAACTTGGCGAGATGGGCTTCATGGGAGTTTTAGTTCCAGAAGAATATGGAGGTTCTGGTTTGGGTTATCATGAATATATTACAGTAATCGAAGAGATTTCTAAAGTGGACCCGTCAATAGGTTTGTCTGTTGCGGCGCATAATTCTTTATGTACAAATCATATCCTAACTTTCGGAAACGAAGAACAAAAGAAAAAATGGTTGCCAAAATTGGCTACAGCAGAATATATAGGTGCGTGGGGATTAACAGAGCACAATACAGGCTCTGATGCTGGGGGAATGAATACGACCGCCGTTAAAGACGGCGATCATTGGATTGTAAATGGTGCAAAAAACTTTATTACGCACGGTATATCTGGAGATGTTGCTGTTGTAATAGTTCGTACTGGCGAAAAAGGCGATTCTAAAGGAATGACGGCATTTGTGTTTGAAAAAGGCATGAAAGGTTTTTCATCTGGTAAAAAAGAAAATAAATTAGGAATGAGAGCAAGTGAAACGGCAGAATTGGTTTTTGATGGCTGTCGTGTTCCTGATGCAAATAGATTAGGGGAAATTGGTGAAGGTTTTGTCCAGGCTATGAAAATTCTTGATGGAGGAAGAATTTCTATCGGAGCCCTGTCTTTAGGAATTGCAAAAGGTGCGTATGAAGCGGCGTTGAAATATTCAAAAGAAAGACATCAATTTGGACAGCCAATTAGTAATTTTCAGGGAGTATCCTTTAAATTGGCTGATATGGCAACAGAAATTGAAGCTTCTGAGTTATTGCTCCATAAAGCAGCTTTTTTAAAGCAAAAGCATAAACCAGTAACTACTTCTGGCGCTATGGCAAAAATGTATGCCTCTGAAGCATGTGTGAAAATTGCAAATGATGCCGTTCAGATTCATGGCGGTTATGGCTACACTAAAGATTTTCCAGTAGAAAAATTCTATAGAGATTCTAAATTGTGTACTATAGGAGAAGGAACAACTGAAATTCAGAAGTTGGTTATTTCTAGAAATTTATTGAAATAATAGTGTTTAAAAGGTAAATGAAGTAAATGGAAAATGGTTTTTCTTTCTGATTTTAAGTCTTAAGCAAAAATAATTCAAAATTTATAACTCATAATTCATAATTAATACATACATTTGCAGCCTTAACGAGAGGAGGTGTCTATATTATGTTAATTATACCAATTAAAGACGGAGAAAATATCGATAGAGCATTAAAGCGCTATAAAAGAAAATTTGATAAAACAGGAACTGTTCGTCAATTAAGAGCACGTACTGCTTTTATTAAGCCTTCTGTTATCAAAAGAGCTCAAATCCAAAAAGCGGCTTACATTCAAGGCTTGAAAGATAGTTTAGAAAGTTAATATCAGCTTTTCGAAAATAATTACCGTTAGTGGTCAAAATGTTTTAATTTTGATGCTAACGGTTTTTTTATGCTTAATTTTTAGATTTTATGAAAACGAATAAAGAAGCTTTTTCGGATTATCTTTTGTTGGAAAAAAAATATTCTTCGCATACTGTTGGTGCTTACTTGAATGATATAACGGCTTTTGAATTTTTTGTAAAAGAGTCTTTTGATCAAGAAAGTATTGATTTGGTGAATTATAGCCAAGTGAGAAGTTGGATTGTTTTTTTAGTTGATCAAGATATTTCAAATGTTTCGGTAAATAGAAAGATGGCTTCTCTAAAAGCTTATTACAAGTTTCTTTTAAAATCAAAGCAGATTGAGATTAATCCCATGCTGAAGCATAAGTCTTTGAAAACTCCAAAAGTGGTTCAGGTTCCTTTTTCGGAAAAAGAATTAAAGGATTTGTTGGTTGAGATGGAAGTTCCGGTTGGTTTTGAGGAGGTCCGAGATAAGCTTATTGTAGAAATGTTTTATGTTACAGGAATGCGTCGGGCAGAATTAATTCATTTAATGATTAAAAATGTTGATCTTTCAGGTGGCGTGATTAAGGTTTTAGGGAAAAGAAATAAAGAGCGTATTATTCCAATTTTGCCAGTTATTGCAGATCAAATTGATTTATATATAAAGGAAAGAGATGGTTTGGAAAGTTTGGTTGATTCGGACTATTTTTTTGTTTCGAAAAAAGGGTTAAAATTGAGCGAATCTTTTGTTTATCGTTTAATAAATTCATACTTTAGTAGGGTCTCAGAAAAGGTAAAAAAAAGTCCGCATGTGCTTCGTCATACTTTTGCAACACATCTTTTAAATAATGGGGCAGATTTGAATTCAGTTAAGGAATTGCTGGGGCATTCTAGTTTGGCATCTACACAAGTTTATACTCATAATAGTCTTGCGGAACTTAAAAAAGTATATAAAGGTGCACATCCAAGAAGTAAATAGCAGTTCTAAATGTTAATCCTAAAATTTTTATTATGAAGGTAGATGTTCATGCAGTTAATTTTACTGTCGACAGAAAATTGGTCGATTTTATCCAAGAAAGAATGGGTAAGCTAGAGAAATACTACGATCGTGTGGTTTCATCAGATGTTTTTTTAAAAGTAGAAAGAACAAGTGATAAAGAGAATAAGGTGGTGGAGATAAAGATTAATGTTCCTGGTGATGATTTTTTGGTAAAAAAACAGTGTAAAACATTTGAAGAAGCGGTTGAGCTTTCTGCAGAGTCGTTAGAACGTTTGCTTGTAAAAAGGAAGGAAAAAATAAGAGCGCATATTTAATTGAAATTTTTTTCAAAAAATGTTTTGATTAAAAGATAAAATAGCTACATTTGCAGTCCGTTAGAAATAGCGGACTTTTTTAATGTATTCGCCGATGTAGCTCAGCTGGCTAGAGCAGCTGATTTGTAATCAGCAGGTCGTGGGTTCGAGTCCCTCTATCGGCTCAATAAATTTCAAATGCGATTTGAAATTGGTTCTTTAAAATAATGGAATTTTAAAATTAGGGGAGATACTCAAGCGGCCAACGAGGGCAGACTGTAAATCTGCTGTGAAAACTTCGCAGGTTCGAATCCTGCTCTCCCCACAAAAAAAAGAGGTTAAGGTTTTGGGTTTTAGGTTTTTAAAAATCTAAAATCTAAATTCAGAAATCTAAAATCAGAACTCTCTGCCGGTGTAGCTCAGGGGTAGAGTGCTTCCTTGGTAAGGAAGAGGTCTCGGGTTCAAATCCCGACATTGGCTCAAGTAAGTAGGAAATTGAAAATTAATATATAACTAAGATTAAAAATTAAGTAAAATGGCAAAGGAGAATTTTAATCGTTCCAAACCGCACTTAAACATAGGTACAATTGGACACGTAGATCACGGAAAAACTACATTAACTGCTGCAATTACAAAAGTATTGTCAGATGCTGGTTACTGTCAAGCAAAATCGTTTGATCAAATCGATAACGCTCCAGAGGAGAAAGAAAGAGGTATTACTATCAATACATCTCACGTAGAGTACGAAACAGCTAACCGTCACTACGCTCACGTTGACTGTCCAGGTCACGCGGATTACGTAAAGAACATGGTTACTGGAGCTGCTCAAATGGACGGAGCTATCTTAGTAGTTGCTGCTACAGATGGTCCAATGCCACAAACTCGTGAGCACATCCTTTTAGGACGTCAGGTTGGTATTCCAAGAATCGTTGTTTTCATGAACAAAGTGGATATGGTTGATGATGCTGAGTTATTAGAGCTTGTTGAAATGGAAATTAGAGATTTATTATCTTTCTACGAATATGATGGAGATAATGGTCCTGTAGTTCAAGGTTCTGCTTTAGGAGGATTAAACAATGATCCAAACTGGGTACCTAAAATTATCGAATTAATGGAAGCTGTTGACAACTGGATCGAAGAGCCAGTACGTGACGTTGCTAAACCATTCTTGATGCCAGTTGAGGACGTATTTACAATTACAGGTCGTGGAACTGTTGCTACAGGTCGTATCGAAACTGGAGTTGCTAACACTGGAGATCCTGTTGAAATCATTGGTATGGGAGCTGAAAAATTAACTTCTACTATTACAGGAGTTGAGATGTTTCGTAAAATCCTTGATAGAGGTGAAGCTGGAGATAACGTAGGTTTATTGTTAAGAGGTATTGATAAATCAGACATCAAAAGAGGTATGGTTATCATTAAGCCAGGTTCAGTAAAACCGCACTCTAAATTCAAAGCTGAGGTTTATATCTTGAAAAAAGAAGAAGGTGGACGTCACACTCCATTCCACAATAACTACCGTCCACAGTTCTACGTACGTACAACTGACGTAACAGGAGTTATTTCTTTACCAGCAGGTGTAGAGATGGTAATGCCAGGTGATAACTTGACTATTGAGGTTGCTTTATTAAGCCCAATCGCTATGAACGTAGGTTTACGTTTCGCTATCCGTGAAGGTGGTAGAACAGTTGGTGCTGGTCAGGTTACTGAAATCGTAGAGTAATTCTATTAAAATAAATAAGAAGCCAGTGATTATTTTTTAATCACTGGCTTTAATTACGGGCGTAGTTCAAGGGTAGAATAGCGGTCTCCAAAACCGTTGATGGGGGTTCGAATCCCTCCGCCCGTGCAATAAAAAATATATCAAATGACAAAAGTTACTAATTATTTATCAGAGGCTTTCGAAGAGTTAAAGTCAAATGTTACTTGGCCAGCTTGGGCTGAAGTGCAAAAATTGACAATTGTTGTGGCTGTATTTTCGATTTTATTCGCTTTGGCAACTTGGGGAGTAGACGAATTTTTTGCAAAAGCTTTGGCTGGATTTTTTAACTGGTTAAAAGGATAATTTTTTTGTGATGGCAGATAATAATGTGAAAAAATGGTACGTAGTTAGAGCGGTTAGTGGTCAAGAGAATAAAGTGAAAGCTTATATCGAGACTGAGATCGCGAGATTAGGTATGGAGGATTATGTTTCTCAGGTTTTAGTTCCTACTGAAAAAGTGGTTACTGTAAAAGATGGGAAAAAATCATCTAAGGATAAAGTGTATTTTCCTGGATATGTTATGATCGAAGCTAACTTAGTTGGTGAGATTCCTCATATTATTAAGTCAATTACTAGTGTTATTGGATTTTTAGGAGAAACTAAGGGCGGAGAACCTGTTCCTTTGAGACTTTCTGAAGTAAACCGTATGTTAGGAAAAGTGGATGAATTGGCTGTTAATACAGACACTCGTTCTATTCCATTTAGTGTTGGTGAAACGGTTAAGGTTATTGATGGTCCTTTCAATGGATTTAATGGATCTGTTGAGAAAATCAATGAAGAGAAGCGTAAGCTTGAGGTAATGGTTAAGATTTTCGGAAGAAAAACTCCATTAGAATTAAGCTTTATGCAAGTAGAAAAAGTATAATTTTTTGTTACACTATAATAAACCATTGTAATCGCTTCCATAGATTACAGTGTTAAATTTTTTAAAAATGGCTAAAGAAATTAGTAAGGTAGTTAAACTACAAGTTAAGGGAGGTGCTGCGAACCCGTCGCCACCGGTTGGACCTGCTTTAGGAGCTGCTGGGGTTAACATCATGGAGTTTTGTAAGCAATTTAATGCTAGAACTCAAGATAAACCTGGCAAAATTTGTCCAGTGCAAATCACTGTGTACAAAGACAAATCATTTGATTTTGTTGTTAAGACTCCTCCAGCAGCAGTTCAGTTAATGGAAGCTGCAAAGCTAAAATCTGGTTCTGGTGAGCCTAATCGTAAAAAAGTAGCTAGCGTTACTTGGGAACAAATTAGAACTATTGCTGAAGACAAAATGCCTGACTTAAATGCTTTCACAATTGAGAAAGCTATGAGTATGGTTGCTGGAACAGCTAGATCTATGGGTATAACTGTATCAGGAGATGCTCCTTTTTAATTAAGAAAAAGAAATGGCAAAATTAACAAAAAAGCAAAAAGAGGCTGCTTCAAAAATTGAAAAGAACAAATTATACTCTTTAAAAGATGCTGCTGCATTAATTAAAGTTGTTGCTTCTGCAAAATTTGATGAGTCTGTTGATATCGCAGTTCGTTTGGGTGTTGATCCAAGAAAAGCGAATCAAATGGTTAGAGGTGTAGTTACTTTACCTCACGGAACAGGAAAAGACGTTAAAGTATTAGCATTGGTTACTCCAGATAAAGAAGCTGAAGCAAGAGAAGCTGGAGCAGATCATGTTGGTCTTGACGATTACTTACAAAAAATTAAAGACGGTTGGACAGATGTTGATGTGATCATTACTATGCCTGCTGTTATGGGTAAATTAGGTCCATTAGGTCGTATTTTAGGACCTAGAGGTTTAATGCCAAACCCTAAAACAGGTACAGTAACTATGGATGTTGCTAAAGCTGTTCAAGAAGTTAAAGCTGGTAAAATTGACTTTAAAGTTGATAAAACTGGTATCGTTCACGCTGGTATTGGTAAAGTTTCTTTCGGAGCTGAGCAAATCGTTGAGAACGCACACGAAATTATTCAAACATTAATAAAACTTAAACCAACTGCTGCTAAAGGTACATACATTAAAGGTATCCACCTTACAAGCACAATGAGTCCTGCTATCGCATTAGACCCAAAAGCAGTATAATTGGTAGTTAAAAATTTTTAGTATGACTAGAGAAGAAAAATCAATCGCGATTGAAAATTTAACTGCGCAGTTAGCTGGTACAAATATCATTTACATTTCTGATATTTCTGGTTTAAACGCAGAGACAACTTCAAGCTTACGTAGAGCTTGTTTCAAAGCAGGTATCAAATTAGAGGTTGTAAAAAACACTTTGCTTGCAAAAGCAATGGAAGCTTCTTCTAATGATTATGGTGATTTACCTACAGTTTTATCAGGTAACAGTGCTATCTTCATTTCTGATGTTGCTAACGCACCTGGAAAAATTATCAAAGATTTCCGTAAGAAATCTGATAAACCAGTTTTAAAAGGAGCTTACATCAATTCTGAAGTATATATTGGAGATAACCAATTAGATACATTAGCTACAATTAAATCTAAAGAAGAGCTTATCGGAGAAATCATTGGATTATTACAATCTCCTGCTCAAAGAATTATTTCTGCTTTACAAAACAAATTCGCTGGAAGCGAAGAAGGAGCAGAGTAATAAATGTAGGGAAGTTTACTTCCTTGCTGCTTAATTAGCGCACAATAATTAAATTATATTTTTACAAATCATTTTAAACGATAGAAAAAATGGCAGATTTGAAACAATTCGCAGAACAATTAGTTAACTTAACAGTTAAAGAAGTTAACGAATTAGCAACAATATTAAAAGATGAGTACGGAATCGAGCCTGCTGCTGCTGCTGTAGTAGTTGCTGCTGGTGGAGGAGACGGTGCTGCTGAAGAAGCACAAACTGAATTTACAGTTGTATTGAAAGATGCAGGAGCTTCTAAATTAGCTGTTGTAAAATTAGTTAAAGAATTAACTGGTTTAGGTCTTAAAGAAGCTAAAGACGTAGTTGACGGTGCACCAAGCAACGTTAAAGAAGGTGTTTCTAAAGAAGAGGCTGAAGGTCTTAAAAAATCTTTAGAAGAGGCTGGAGCTACTGTTGAGCTTAAATAATTAAACTCAGTTTAAGAACTAGGTTTAGGTCTTGAGTTAACACTCAAAGGCCTAAACCATTTTTCGTATAATAAAATATATCAATTTTATTATCCCATAGTTTAAAATACGAAAAAGTTTTTGATCAATACGAAGAAAGAAAATTGGGCTCACTTTTACAGTTCTATTTTTAAAGATGTATTGATTATAATTAAGAAAGTATAGATTAAACAGTGTGTATTTACACAAAAATAAATTACTTTTTTTTAATCAAAATTTTGTCCATTGATGATAACAAATCAGACTGAAAGATTGAATTTTGCCTCTACAAAAAATATCCCTGACTATCCGGACTTCTTGGATGTTCAGGTTAAATCTTTTAAAGATTTCTTTCAATTAGAAACGAAATCTGACGAAAGAGGCAACGAAGGGTTATACAATACCTTCATGGAAAACTTCCCAATTACAGATACAAGAAATAACTTTGTATTGGAATTCCTAGATTATTTTGTTGATCCGCCACGTTATACAATTCAAGAATGTATAGAGAGAGGTCTTACTTATAGTGTGCCTTTAAAAGCTAGGTTAAAACTATACTGTACAGATCCAGAACACGAAGATTTTGAAACTATTGTACAAGATGTTTATCTTGGAACAATTCCTTACATGACTCCTAGTGGTACTTTTGTTATTAATGGTGCCGAGCGTGTTGTAGTATCTCAATTACACCGTTCTCCAGGGGTTTTCTTTGGACAGTCATTCCACGCAAATGGAACTAAACTTTATTCTGCGAGAGTAATTCCTTTTAAAGGATCTTGGATAGAATTCTCTACTGATATCAACAGCGTAATGTACGCGTATATCGATAGAAAGAAAAAATTACCTGTAACAACTTTATTCCGTGCTATCGGTTTCGAAAGAGATAAGGATATCCTTGAAATTTTCGACTTAGCTGAAGAAATTAAAGTATCTAAAACAGGAATTAAGAAATATATTGGAAGAAGACTTGCTGCACGTGTTTTGAATACATGGCACGAGGATTTCGTAGATGAGGATACTGGAGAGGTAGTTTCTATCGAGCGTAACGAAATCATCCTTGATCGTGATACTATTATCGACAAAGATAATGTTGAAGAGATCATTGATTCTAACGTAAAATCTATTTTGTTACACAAAGAGGATAACAATCAAGCAGATTATGCTATTATCCACAACACGTTACAAAAAGATCCAACTAACTCTGAAAAAGAAGCTGTAGAGCACATCTACCGTCAGTTGCGTAACGCTGAACCGCCTGATGAAGAAACTGCTCGTGGTATTATAGATAAATTGTTCTTCTCTGATCAACGTTATAACTTAGGTGAAGTTGGTCGTTACAGAATGAATAAAAAATTAGATTTAGATATCCCTATGGATAAGCAAGTGCTTACTAAAGAGGATATCATTACAATCGTTAAATATTTGATCGAATTGATCAACTCTAAAGCAGAGATTGATGATATCGACCACTTATCAAACCGTCGTGTTAGAACAGTTGGTGAACAATTGTCTCAACAATTCGGTGTTGGTTTAGCACGTATGGCTAGAACTATTCGTGAGAGAATGAACGTTAGAGATAACGAGGTGTTTACACCAATTGATTTGATTAATGCTAAAACATTATCATCAGTTATCAACTCTTTCTTTGGTACTAACCAGTTATCTCAATTTATGGATCAAACGAATCCATTAGCTGAGATTACACACAAAAGAAGACTTTCTGCACTTGGACCAGGTGGACTTTCGAGAGAGAGAGCTGGTTTCGAGGTTCGTGACGTTCACTATACTCACTATGGTCGTTTATGTCCGATTGAAACTCCTGAGGGACCAAACATTGGTTTGATTTCATCTCTTGGTGTTTATGCAAAAGTAAACGGAATGGGATTCATTGAAACTCCATACCGTAAAGTAACAGATGGTGTAGTTGATTTAGAAAGTGCACCAATCTATTTAAGTGCTGAAGAAGAAGAAGGTAAAATGATTGCTCAGGCAAACATTGATATGGATGCTTCAGGTAAAATTACAGCTAGTAACGTTATTGCTCGTGAAGAGGGTGACTTCCCGGTTGTTGAACCAAGTTCAGTACATTATACAGACGTTGCTCCTAACCAGATCGCTTCGATTTCTGCATCTTTGATTCCTTTCTTGGAGCATGATGATGCGAACCGTGCGTTGATGGGATCAAACATGATGCGTCAGGCAGTTCCTTTGATCCGTCCTGAAGCACCGATTGTTGGTACAGGTTTAGAGCGTCAGGTAGCTTCTGACTCAAGAGTATTGATTAATGCTGAAGGGCATGGTACTGTTGAATATGTAGATGCTAACATTATTACTATTAAATACGATCGTACAGAAGACGAGAGAATGGTTAGTTTTGATGCCGATGAGAAAACGTACAACTTAATTAAATTTAGAAAAACTAACCAGGGAACAAGTATTAACTTGAAGCCTATCGTAAGAAAAGGTGATAGAGTTGTTCCTGGGCAAGTATTATCTGAAGGATATGCTACTCAAAATGGAGAATTAGCTTTAGGTAGAAACTTAAAAGTAGCGTTCATGCCATGGAAAGGGTACAACTTCGAGGATGCCATTGTAATTTCTGAGAAAGTAGTTCGTGATGATATTTTTACTTCTATCCACGTTGATGATTATTCACTAGAGGTTAGAGATACTAAATTAGGAAACGAAGAGTTAACAAACGATATTCCTAACGTTTCTGAAGAAGCTACTAAAGATTTAGATGAAAACGGTATGATTAGAATTGGAGCAGAGGTTAAACCTGGCGACATTTTGATCGGAAAAATTACACCAAAAGGAGAATCAGATCCAACTCCAGAGGAGAAATTGCTTCGTGCAATCTTCGGAGATAAAGCTGGTGATGTGAAAGATGCTTCATTAAAAGCTTCTCCATCTTTACATGGTGTAGTTCTTGACAAAAAATTATTTGCAAGAGCCGTAAAAGATAAACGTAAACGTACTCAAGATAAAGATGCTTTAGGCGCTTTAGAAATGGAATTCGAAACTAAATTTGTTGAATTAAAAGACAGATTAGTAGAGAAATTATTCTTGATCGTTAACGGAAAAACATCTCAAGGTGTAATGAACGATTTGGGTGAAGAAGTTTTACCAAAAGGTAAAAAATATACTCAAAAAATGCTTTATGCAGTAGAAGATTTTGCTCACTTAAGCAAAGGTCAGTGGGTTGCTGATGACGCTACAAATAAAATGGTTAATGATTTGATTCATAACTATAAAATTAAGCTGAACGACTTACAAGGAGCTTTAAGAAGAGAGAAATTTACTATTACAGTTGGAGATGAATTACCATCTGGAATCTTGAAATTGGCTAAAATCTATATCGCTAAAAAACGTAAGTTAAAAGTGGGTGATAAAATGGCGGGTCGTCACGGTAACAAAGGTATTGTTGCTAGAATAGTTCGTCACGAAGATATGCCTTTCTTAGAAGATGGAACACCAGTAGATATCGTATTGAATCCACTTGGGGTACCTTCACGTATGAATATTGGTCAGATTTATGAAACAGTATTAGGATGGGCTGGTATGAACTTGGGTAGAAAATTTGCTACTCCAATCTTCGACGGTGCTTCTCTAGACGAAATCAATGCTTTGACTGATGAAGCTGGAGTACCACGTTTCGGACATACTTACCTATATGATGGTGGTACTGGAGAGCGTTTCGCACAAAAAGCAACTGTGGGTGTAATTTACATGCTTAAATTAGGACACATGGTTGACGATAAGATGCACGCACGTTCTATTGGACCATACTCATTGATTACGCAACAGCCACTTGGAGGTAAAGCTCAATTTGGAGGTCAGCGTTTCGGAGAGATGGAGGTTTGGGCACTTGAGGCTTATGGAGCTTCTAGTACTCTACGTGAGATCTTAACTGTTAAGTCTGATGACGTTATTGGTAGAGCTAAAACTTACGAGGCTATCGTTAAGGGTGAAACTATGCCAGAACCAGGTTTACCAGAATCATTCAATGTATTAATGCACGAATTGAAAGGTCTAGGATTAGATCTTCGTTTGGAAGAATAAATAAAAGTTTTCAGTCGCAGTTTCAGTATTCAGTTAACGCTGAAAACTGAGACTGCTGACTATTACTAAATATTAAAGTTTTTAAGATTTATACCCGTAACCCGTTCCGATTTTTTATAATAATGCAGGGCATTTTATAACTAGCACCTCAAATAAGAGTTTGAGGTTTAGAGAAGTAAACCGAGGTAAGCGCGATGATTTAACTCTTTTGAAAGCAATTTTTGAAAGATGGAGATTATGAAAATCTAAAATCAATTTTTAACAGCAGTAAATCAATAGTAAAAACTATGATGAATAATAGAAACAATAAAGATAAGAATCCAGTAAAAAGATTTAACAAAATCTCTATTGGATTGGCTTCACCAGAATCTATCTTGAAAGAATCAAGAGGAGAGGTTTTAAAGCCAGAAACAATCAACTATAGAACTCACAAACCAGAGCGTGACGGACTTTTCTGCGAAAGAATCTTTGGACCAGTAAAAGATTTCGAGTGTGCTTGTGGTAAGTATAAAAGAATTCGTTACAAAGGTATCATCTGTGACCGTTGTGGTGTTGAAGTTACTGAGAAAAAAGTACGTCGTGATAGAGTAGGACACATCAACCTTGTTGTACCAATTGCTCACATCTGGTACTTCCGTTCTCTTCCAAACAAAATTGGTTATATCCTTGGTCTTCCATCTAAGAAATTAGATATGATTATTTACTACGAAAGATACGTAGTAATCCAGCCAGGTATTGCTAAAAATGCAGATGGAGAATCATTACAAAGATTAGATTTCTTAACTGAAGAAGAATACTTAAACATTTTAGATACTCTTCCGCAAGAAAACCAATATTTAGACGATTTAGATCCAAATAAATTTGTTGCCAAAATGGGAGCAGAGTGTATTATGGATTTATTGGCTCGTATTGACCTAGATGCTTTATCTTATGAATTAAGACATAGCGCTAACAACGAGACATCTAAACAAAGAAAAACTGAGGCTTTAAAAAGATTACAAGTTGTTGAATCTTTCCGTGAGTCTAACGAAAACCGCGAAAACCGTCCAGAATGGATGATTATGAAAGTGGTTCCGGTTATCCCACCAGAATTACGTCCGCTTGTGCCACTTGATGGAGGTCGTTTTGCAACTTCAGATTTGAACGACTTATACCGTCGTGTAATCATCCGTAACAACCGTTTAAAAAGATTAATGGAGATTAAAGCTCCAGAAGTTATCTTAAGAAACGAAAAACGTATGTTGCAAGAATCTGTAGATTCATTGTTCGATAACACTCGTAAAGCTTCTGCTGTTAAAACAGAATCAAACAGACCATTAAAATCATTATCTGACTCATTAAAAGGTAAACAAGGACGTTTCCGTCAAAACCTTTTAGGAAAACGTGTGGATTATTCTGCTCGTTCGGTAATTGTCGTTGGTCCAGAGTTGAAATTATATGAGTGCGGATTGCCAAAAGATATGGCTTCTGAGTTATACAAACCTTTCGTTATCCGTAAGTTGATTGAAAGAGGTATTGTAAAAACAGTAAAATCTGCTAAGAAAATCATTGACAAAAAAGAGCCTGTAGTTTGGGATATCCTTGAAAACGTAATTAAAGGACACCCAGTATTACTGAACCGTGCTCCTACTTTGCACAGACTTGGTATTCAAGCATTCCAACCAAAATTAATTGAAGGAAAAGCAATCCAGTTACACCCATTAGTATGTACGGCATTCAACGCCGATTTCGATGGTGACCAGATGGCGGTTCACTTACCATTAGGACCAGAGGCTATTTTAGAGGCACAATTATTAATGTTGGCTTCTCACAATATCTTGAACCCTGCAAATGGTGCTCCAATTACTGTACCTTCTCAGGACATGGTCTTGGGTCTATATTATATGACCAAAGAGCGTATCTCAACAGAAGATCACAAAATTATCGGTCAGGATTTGACTTTCTATTCTGCAGAAGAAGTAAACATTGCATTAAACGAAGGAAGATTAGAATTGAATGCTCGTGTGAAAATTAGAGCAAAAGATTTTAATGACGCTGGAGAATTAGTGTACAAAATCATCCAGACAACTGCAGGACGTGTATTATTTAACGAAGTAGTACCGGAAGCAGCTGGATATATCAACGACGTATTGACTAAGAAAAACCTTAGAGATATTATCGGACACATTTTAAGTGTGACTGATGTACCTACAACGGCAGCTTTCTTGGATAATATGAAAGATATGGGGTATAAATTCGCATTTAGAGGAGGTTTATCATTCTCTTTAGGTGATATTAGAATCCCAGAACAAAAAACGAAGTTAATTGCAGATGCCAGAGAGCAAGTTGAAGGTATCTCAACTAACTATAACATGGGTCTTATCACAAATAACGAGCGTTACAACCAAGTTATTGACGTATGGACTTCAGCAAATGCGCAGTTGACAGAATTAGCAATGAAAAATATTAGAGAAGACCAGCAAGGTTTCAACTCTGTATATATGATGCTTGACTCTGGGGCGAGGGGTTCTAAGGAGCAGATTCGTCAGTTAACTGGTATGCGTGGTTTGATGGCTAAGCCTAAAAAATCTACTGCCGGTGGTGGTGAGATTATTGAAAACCCGATTCTTTCTAACTTTAAGGAAGGTCTTTCGATCCTTGAGTACTTCATTTCTACTCACGGTGCTCGTAAAGGTCTTGCGGATACGGCTCTTAAAACGGCCGATGCTGGTTACTTAACAAGAAGGCTTCATGACGTTTCTCAAGATGTTATTGTTAACATCGAGGATTGTGGAACTTTAAGAGGTGTTGAAGTTGCTGCCTTGAAGAAAAATGAGGAAATCGTTGAATCTTTAGGTGAGAGAATTTTAGGACGTGTTGCATTACAAGACGTTATCAACCCTCTTACTAATGAGATCATGGTTAGATCTGGAGAACAAATTACAGAATCAATTGTTAAGACTATCGAAGCGTCTCCAATTGAGAAAGTTGAAGTTAGATCTCCATTAACTTGTGAAGCTTTAAAAGGTATTTGTGCGAAATGTTACGGTAGAAACTTAGCTACTGGTAAGATGACACAAAGAGGTGAAGCTGTCGGAGTTATTGCAGCTCAGTCTATTGGAGAGCCAGGTACACAGTTGACACTTCGTACGTTCCACGTTGGAGGGGTTGCTGGAGGTATCTCTGAAGAGTCTAGTATTGTTACAAGATTCAATGGTAGACTTGAAATCGAAGATTTAAAAACAGTTAAAGGTGAGGATAGTGAAGGTAACGAAGTTGATATCGTTGTATCACGTTCTACTGAGTTGAAATTAATTGACGAGGGAACTGGAATTGTTTTAAATACGCATAACATCCCTTATGGATCTAGTATTTTTGTAAATGACGGTGACGTTGTTACTAAAGGAACTGTAATCTGTAAATGGGATCCATATAATGGTGTAATTGTTTCTGAATTTACTGGTAAGATTGCTTATGAAGATTTAGAACAAGGACAATCATACATGGTTGAGATCGATGAGCAGACTGGTTTCCAAGAAAAAGTAATTTCTGAGGCTAGAAACAAAAAATTAATTCCAACTTTATTAGTTTATGGTAAAGAAGGTGAATTAATTCGTTCATACAACTTACCAGTAGGTGCACACTTAATGGTTGAGAATGGTGAGAAAATTAAAGCAGGTAAAGTATTAGTAAAAATTCCACGTCGTTCTTCTAAAGCGGGCGATATCACGGGAGGTTTACCAAGAATTACTGAGCTTCTTGAGGCTCGTAACCCTTCAAACCCAGCAGTTGTATCTGAAATTGATGGAGTTGTATCTTTCGGTAAAATCAAAAGAGGTAACCGTGAGATCGTTATCGAATCTAAATTTGGTGAGATTAAAAAGTATCTAGTGAAACTTTCAAGCCAAATCTTAGTACAAGAAAATGACTTCGTAAGAGCGGGAGTTCCATTGTCTGATGGTGCAATTACACCAGATGATATCTTAAGAATTCAAGGGCCAGCGGCTGTTCAACAGTACTTGGTCAATGAAATTCAAGAGGTTTACCGTCTACAAGGGGTAAAAATCAATGACAAACACTTTGAGGTTGTAATTCGTCAAATGATGCGTAAAGTTAAAGTTGAAGATCCAGGAGATACTCTATTCTTAGAAGATCAATTGATCCATACTAAAGACTTTATCCTTCAAAATGATAAATTATACGGAATGAAAGTGGTTGAAGATGCTGGGGATTCTTCAGTATTGAAACCAGGTCAGATTATTACGCCTCGTGAATTACGTGATGAAAATTCATTATTGAAACGTACAGATAAAAATCTTGTTGTAGCAAGAGATGTAATTACTGCGACTGCAACGCCAGTTCTTCAAGGTATTACAAGAGCTTCGTTACAAACTAAATCATTCATTTCTGCGGCTTCATTCCAGGAGACAACGAAAGTACTTAACGAAGCTGCAGTAGCTGGTAAAGTAGATGATCTAGAAGGATTAAAAGAAAATGTAATTGTTGGACACAGAATTCCTGCGGGAACTGGTATGAGAGAATACGATAACACTATCGTAGGATCTAAAGACGATTACAACGAAATGATGGCTAATAAAGAAGAATACATTTATTAATTAGGAAACTATGAGTAATCCGAAACAACAACAAGAGCAAATTAACATTGAGTTAGACGAAACTATTGCAGAAGGAATTTATTCTAATCTAGCAATTATTAATCACTCATCATCTGAGTTTGTTTTAGATTTTGTGAGTATTATGCCAGGTATTCCTAAAGCCAAGGTAAAGTCAAGAATTGTCTTGACACCACAACATGCTAAAAGATTATTGAGAGCAATAGGTGAAAACATCCATAGATTTGAGGCCGCTCATGGCGAAATCAAAGAAACGGAACAAGCACCAATTCCGCTTAATTTTGGTCCTGCGGGACAGGCATAAATTTTAAAGCCCCTTGCATAAAGGGGCTTTTTTTATGGCTAATGAATAAAAAATGTATTTTATCGGATTTAATTTACTTTAGTCGACAAAGTTTCTCTTTAGCTAAGTATTTCATTAACTTGGTGTTGCCTAAAAAAGATTGAATTTTGAAATATAATGACTTAGTAAAGGTTAATTTAATTCAAATTATAAAAAAGCGCTAATTTAATATTAGCGCTTTTTTTATTCTGAATTTTTTTTCCATTCTTCCCAACCTTTCGATGCAAAATGTACTCTATATAAGTAAATAGTCTATGAAAGACTTTAACTTAAAAAGATACATGATGAAAAAGAAATTCACCTTAGAAATAGCTAGTCCTTGTTCTGAAAATTTTGATAAAATGATTCCAAATGAAAATGGTTCATTTTGTAATTCCTGCATGAAAAATGTAATCGATTTAAGTAAGAAAACGAATTCTGAAGTTGCTAAATTCATTGCTGAAAATAAAGATCAATCGATTTGTGCCAGATTAAAAACAACTCAGTTGGGAGAAGAATTTCGCTTTAATGAAACATCAAAAATCAATAACTTAAAATATTCAGCTGTGGCGGCGTCAATTTTGTTAGCATCAAATGTAACCGCACAAGAAAAAAATACAGCAGAAACTGAGATTAGGGTTCCAGAGCGAGTAGGTTATACAGTTGGAAAAGTTGCTTATGTTCAAAACACAGAAGAACAATCAATTTTTATAAAAGGAAAATTACTTGATGCCAAAACAAATAAACCTTTCGATAAAAAAATATATCAAAATCTAGCTATTTCTATTAATGGTTCAAAGAGTAATATAAAAATGAGTTCAAAAACAGGTGAGTTTTTAATTCCGATATTAATTGCGAAGGATTCTAAAGCATTTGAAGTCACAATCACGGCCAATGATTATTATCTTTCGAAAACAATTCCTTTTAATATGAGTTTAGTGAAAGATAATGTATTACAGCAAAATATAATTATTTCAGCTGATGAACTTACTAAAATCTATATTGCGGGCGGATTAGGAATTAATTATACACGATAATCATCAAATTTACATATTGGGGAATGTAAATGAAAAAGGCTGTCTAAATAAATTGACAGCCTTTTATGTTTTAATCTAAAGTGAATTATTAATCAAACTCAGATGTAAAGTACAATTTAACAGTTGGATATTTACTTTGCGTCATTTGAATAGTGAAATCTGAATCGGCTAAGAATACTAATTGTCCGTATTTATCATGAGCCAAGAATTTTTGTTTGATACGCTTAAATTCTTTGAATTCCTCATTTTTAGCATCATCAGGTTTTACCCAGCAAGCTTTATGCACTGGGAAATTTTCGTAAGTACATTTAGCTCCATATTCATGCTCTAAACGATATTGGATTACCTCGTACTGAAGTGCTCCAACTGTTCCGATAACTTTACGATTGTTCATTTCTAAAGTAAACAACTGAGCAACTCCTTCATCCATTAGCTGATCAACTCCTTTTTCCAATTGCTTCGCTTTCATTGGATCAGCATTATTGATGTACCTAAAATGCTCTGGAGAGAAACTCGGAATTCCTTTAAAACTCATGATTTCTCCTTCTGTTAAAGTGTCTCCAATTTTAAAGTTTCCAGTATCGTGTAAGCCCACAATATCACCAGGATACGAAATGTCTACAATTTCTTTTTTCTCAGCAAAAAATGCATTTGGACTAGAGAATTTTAGATTTTTCTTTTGGCGAACGTGGTAGTAAGGTTTATTTCTTTCGAAAGTTCCAGAAACGATTTTGATGAACGCTAAACGGTCACGGTGTTTTGGATCCATGTTAGCGTGGATTTTGAAAACAAATCCAGTCATCTTCTCTTCTGTAGGTTCAACTGTACGAGTTTCAGAATCTTTTGCTCTTGGAGAAGGAGCGATTGTAATGAAACAGTCTAATAGTTCACGAACTCCGAAGTTATTCAAAGCAGAACCAAAGAATACTGGTTGAATTTTTCCATCTAAATAATCTTGGCGCTCAAATTTTGGATAAACTTCATCAATCAGTTCTAATTCTTCACGAAGTTTATTAGCCGCTTTTTCTCCTATAATTTTATCTAGTTCTGGATTGTTTTGAACATCAGAAAAAGCAATGGTTTCTTCAATGTTTTTACGGCTGTCTCCACTGAAAAGGTTAATGTTTTCTTCCCATAAGTTGTAGATTCCCTGGAAATCATAACCCATTCCGATAGGGAAACTTAACGGTGTGACTTTTAATCCTAATTTTTGTTCAACCTCATCCATTAGATCGAAAGCATCTTTACCTTCACGGTCTAATTTATTGATGAAAACAATCATTGGAATGTTACGCATTCTACAAACAGCAACCAGTTTTTCTGTTTGCTCCTCAACCCCTTTTGCAACGTCAATTACAACAATTACACTATCAACAGCGGTTAAAGTTCTAAAGGTGTCTTCTGCAAAATCCTTGTGTCCGGGAGTATCAAGGATATTGATTTTTTTATCTTTATAATTAAAAGCAAGCACAGAAGTCGAAACCGAGATACCTCTCTGACGCTCGATTTCCATAAAGTCACTCGTTGCTCCTTTTTTAATTTTGTTATTTTTTACCGCTCCAGCTTCCTGAATAGCACCTCCAAACAACAGTAATTTTTCAGTTAAAGTTGTTTTACCGGCATCAGGGTGCGAGATAATTCCAAATGTTCTTCTGCGTTGTATTTCTTTTAAAAAGCTCATATTTCGTATAAATAGGTTGCAAAAGTACTATTAAATACGGCTTTATAAAAATATTCAGTTCGTAAATTTGGAAGTCTTTATTCCTAAATGGATTTTGAAGAAAAAAATAAGGCTGTTTTGCAACAGCCTTAAATAGTCATTTTTAAAATTACTGATTAATTGACCAAATTGAATATCCTTTTGGAGGACATTGTATTTTTACCCATTTGTCTGCTTGAGTTGTTGGATACCAAGTTGAGTTACCTGTAAAATCTTTAATTTGAGTATTCGCCCAATTCGTTTGAATCCATCTTTCTTGCCAAACGTCTGAGTTGTTAATGTAAACTACCAATCCAGGATTTCCGTTGTAACCATTTCTTCTTGCCACATATTCGTCATTGTCAGAATATAAGATAGAAGTTGTTCCCGTTGCTTTATTATTGTGAATCCAAATCAGGTTATTCAGTTTGTTTTTGTCCAGCCATTCTTCATAATCTCTATAGAAAATTGTTGGATAACCTTCATGAGTTAATATATATGAGTAAGCTAACATTTTGCTCCAAATTTCATCAGTATCATGATTGGTTACAAAAGTTACCGCTTTGTACGGATTACGTTTCCACATCATATCATCATTCAAAAGAGCAAGATTGTTTCCATCAAAAGCATCATTCATTTTGTAGTAACAAGCAAAGTCAAATACAGAACTATTGGCAGCATTTGCCCAATCGTTTAATACATTTACATTCGAATCCCATAATTCTCCAACAGAAAATCCACCAATATTGGCATTCCATGAATTAACAACCCAAGCACCAAAACCTTTTACATAGTCAAATCTCCAACCATCAAATTTCATAGTGTTTTTATAATATTTACCAACTCCGTCAGTTCGCAGCCACAGCCAGTTTTGCACATTTGGCGCAGCATGGCATAAATCTGGAAATCCTCCAAAAGATCCTTCGTCATTATTTCCGTAGCTGTTTTTATAAAAATCATTATAGTTACGAGGAAATTTGCCCGAAGCAACACCTGTAAAATTAGTCCACGTATTTGTTCCTGTAAAAGGATTTGCCTCAGATTGTCCGCCACTGTTATGGTTGATTACGATATCTGCGTAAACTTTGATATTTTCGTTGTGAGCAGCCGTAATTAAATTTACTAATTCAGTTTTTGATCCAAATCTGGTTTCAATGCTTCCGTTCTGATTGTAATCTCCAAAATCAAAGTAATCTGTTGGATCATATCCCATAGAAAAAGCTCCGTTTTGTGCTTTTGAAGCAGGCGGAAGCCAAATAGAGCCAATTCCAGCGTTACCCCATGCGGTTACTTTGCTGCTTACGGTATTCCACCAAGTTCCCCCAGAAGGAACGTCCCAGTAGAAAGCTTGCATCATAACACCTCCACCTGGATTGTCAACATATTTTCCTGTTGAAGAAGAACTGGAAATTCCTGTGCTAAAAGGTTTTCCGTCATGATGCGTAACATCAATAATTTTGAAATTTTGGCTTTCAGCTTTTGAATCAGTTTCACTCATTTCGTTCTGCGAACACGAAAATAGCAGTCCAGTAAATGCCGTAATAACGCATAATTTTAAAATAGGTTTTTTCATAATAGATGTGGTTAAGTTAAATAGTGAGTTTTGTAATTGTCAAAATCAAGCTTTAAAAAAGCAGATATTTTCATTTTTTAATACTTTAAAATGATAAATACGCATCTAAAGTAATTTTTTTTTGATTTAATTTTAATTTATAAGAAAATAGCTCTTTACGAAAACGTTGTAGTGTTGAGAACTTTTTTTTAGAGCCTTTATAATTAAGCATTTATTTGCTCTTAAAATTCAAATTATGGAACGATTTATAATGGCGCCTTTTGTTGCATTAAGAAAATTGAAATAACCAATTTGGAATACTGTTATAGAACTATCCTATAATTTTTTGTTAATAGTATATCGGATAGTTGGATTATGTAATTGAATTGTTATTTTTGTTCGTTATAAGTTACGAAAGAACTATACTTTAATTATTTATGTTTAAGTTGAACATATGTAATTTTAGAAGGATTATCTAAAACAGGCTTTACATTCAAATAAAAATTAAAATAATGTTATTAAAAAAATTACAGCTAAAAACAATTGATTTCAAGTTTGCACTAACAATTTGTTTTTTTCTTTTTTTAACTCCAATTATCAAGGCGCAAGAAGTTATTCCTGATGTTGTTGCTCAGAAACCAGTCGAAACTCCTTCTGGTGGAAAATTGAAAATCGATGGAATTATTGCGACGGTAGGAGATTATATTGTTTTAGATTCTGATATTGATAAAGGATTTTTAGAAATTACTGCTCAAGGCGGATCTATAAAAGATATTACAAGATGCCAAATGCTTGGTAAACTTTTAGAAGACAAATTATATGCTCACCAAGCCATTCAGGATAGTATTATTGTGAGTGATGCCGAAGTTAGAAGCATGATGGAAGAGCGTCTTAATTATATGACACAGCAAGTAGGTGACATTAATAAAGTAGTTGAATACTATAAGAAAAGCTCTGTAGAAGAATTTAAAACCTATTTTGCTGATATCTTAAAGGAGCAGAAATTGGCTTCTGAAATGAGAGATAAAATCATTAAAGATGTTGAGATTACTCCAGAGGAAGTTCGTAATTTCTTTAAGAAAATTCCAAAAGATGAATTGCCAACTTTTGGGGCTGAAATGGAAGTAGCACAAATTGTTGTGGAGCCTAAAATTTCTAAAGAAGACAAACAAAAAGTAATCGATAGGTTAAATTCTATTAGACAAGATGTTCTTGAAGGTTCTAGTTTTGCTACAAAAGCCGTTTTATACTCTCAAGACCCTGGATCTTCGCCAAATGGAGGGTATTACAAAATGACAAGAAAAACTCCATTTGTGAAAGAGTTTAAAGATGTAGCTTTTAGTCTTCAGGCAGGAGAAATTTCACAGCCATTTGAGACAACTTTTGGTTTTCATATTATAATGGTAGAAAAAATTAAAGGACAAGAAGTTGAACTTCGTCATATTTTGATTGCTCCAACAGTTTCAGAAGCTGCCTTAAAAGAAGCGAAAGAAAGAATTACCAATATTAGAAATAAAATTATCAATAAAGAGATAACTTTCGCCGAAGCGGCAAGAACCGAATCGGATGAAAAAGAAACTAGAGCAAACGGAGGAACATTAGTAAACCCAACAACTCAAGACACTAGATTTGAGTTGACAAAAATGGATCCGCAATTATATAGCCAAGTTTCAAATTTAAAAGGAGATGAAGTTTCTCAGCCACTTTTAAACACAGATGATAAAGGTAAAAAAACATATAAGTTAATTACCGTTACAAATAGAATTGATGAGCACACTGCTGATTACGCTAAAGATTATACTAAAATTAAAGAATTAGCACTTAAAGAAAAGCAGATCAATGCAATTGCAAAATGGTTTGATACTAAAATTAAAGATACTTACATCAAAATTATTGGAGAGTATAAAGACTGTACTTTTGCGAATAACTGGTTAAAAAAATAAGTTTTAATAAATAAATAAAAAGAGTTAGTTTTATGATTTCATAGAATTAACTCTTTTTAATTTTAAATACATTCATAAATGTCTGACGTAACAGCAATTCACAATTTAGTTCAAAAAAGAAATGAATTAAAAAAAGAAATAGCGAAAATCATTGTAGGGCAGGACGCCGTTGTAGATCAAATTTTACTTTGTATATTTTCTGGAGGGCACGCGCTTTTAATTGGAGTTCCTGGTTTAGCAAAAACTTTAATGATAAATACTTTGTCTCAGGCTTTAGGGCTAGATTTTAAAAGAATTCAGTTTACGCCAGATTTGATGCCTTCTGATATTTTAGGAAGTGAGATTTTGGATGAAAATAGAAACTTCAAATTCATTAAAGGCCCAATTTTTTCTAATATTATTTTGGCTGATGAGATCAATAGAACACCGCCAAAAACTCAAGCAGCATTATTAGAAGCAATGCAAGAGAGATCAGTAACTATTGCTGGTCAGCATCACAAGTTAGATTTGCCTTATTTTGTTTTGGCAACGCAAAACCCAATTGAGCAAGAAGGAACTTATCCTTTGCCAGAAGCTCAGTTAGACCGTTTTATGTTTGCTATTAAATTAGAATACCCAACTTTTGAAGAAGAAGTTCAAGTAGTAAAGCGAACAACTTCTGATGTCAAAACAGAAATTAATCCGTTGTTTAATGCGCAGGAAATCATCGATTTTCAGCATTTAATACGCAGAATTCCAGTCGCAGACAACGTTATAGAATATGCAGTAACTCTGGTAAGCAAAACTCGTCCAGACAATTCTTTGACCAATGATTTTGTAAAGAATTATTTGGACTGGGGAGCAGGACCAAGAGCTTCGCAGAATTTGATTCTAGCAGCAAAAGCACACGCTGCTTTCAATGGAAAATTTTCACCAGATATTGAAGATGTTCAAGCAGTGGCAACAGGAATTCTTCGTCATAGAATTATCAAAAATTACAAGGCCGATGCAGAAGGAATTACAGAAGAAGCAATCATTAAAAAACTAATGTAATTTCTGTAAAATATATTTACTAAATCCCGATAAGTTATTGTCGGGATTTTTTGTTTTTGTCTAGAATTTAAAATCGATCGATGACGTTCAAACGACGTCAAAAAGATCAACTATAACGTTATAATTGTTTATTTAGAAAGATTCTTAGTGAAAACAGAGGTAAAAACTTACTTACTTTATAACATCGAATTTCGACTTTGTTAAAGAAAAGATCTTTAAATATTAATAATTCATTATTTTAATTTAAAATTGATTTTTTGGTAAAAACAAGCAGTGAAAATCGTTTTTTAGCAATAATAATTTTTGAAAAGGCTTGTTCTATTATATTTTTTTTAATTATCGGGTTTAATGCTTAAATTTGCCTCAAAAAAATAAATCCGCTTTTATTATGAGTATTTATCAGGATTACCTTCAAGAAATTGAAGAAAGAAAAAATCAAGGGTTACACCCTAAACCAATCGATGGAGCTGAATTATTAAGCGAAATCATTGCCCAAATTAAAGATGTTGATAACGCATACCGCGAAGATTCTCTTAAGTTTTTTATTTACAATACTTTACCAGGTACTACAAGTGCTGCAGGTGAAAAAGCAAAGTTTTTAAAAGAAATTATTTTAGGTCAATCTGTAGTTAAAGAGATCACACCTGCTTTTGCTTTTGAATTATTATCACACATGAAGGGTGGGCCTTCAATTGAAGTGTTATTAGATTTGGCTTTAGGAAACGATGCTGCAATTGCTAAACAGGCTTCAGATGTTCTTAAAACTCAAGTTTTCCTTTACGATGCCGACACAGATCGTTTGAAAGAAGCTTTCAAAGCTGGTAATGCGTTTGCTAAAGAAATTATTGAAAGTTATGCGCAAGCTGAATTCTTCACTAAACTTCCTGAAGTTGATGAAGAAATTAAGGTTGTTACTTATATCGCTGGAGAAGGTGATATTTCAACAGATTTATTATCTCCAGGAAACCAAGCTCACTCACGTTCAGACCGTGAACTTCACGGAAAATGTATGATTACGCCTCAAGCGCAAGAAGAAATTCAAGCTTTACAGGCTAAGCATCCAGATGCAAGCGTGATGTTAATTGCTGAAAAAGGAACAATGGGAGTTGGTTCTTCACGTATGTCAGGTGTAAACAATGTAGCGCTTTGGACAGGAAAACAAGCTAGTCCATATGTTCCATTCGTAAACATCGCTCCAATTGTTGGAGGAACAAACGGTATTTCTCCAATTTTCCTTACTACAGTAGATGTAACTGGAGGAATCGGAATTGATCTTAAAAACTGGGTTAAAAAGCTTGACTCAGACGGAAAACCTGTATTAAACGAAAATAATGAGCCAATTCTTGAGCAAGCATATTCTGTTGCTACAGGAACTGTTCTTACTATTAATACAAAAACAAAAAAGCTGTACAATGGTGATCAGGAATTAATTGATATTTCAAGATCATTTACTCCTCAGAAAAAAGAGTTCATTAGAGCTGGAGGATCATATGCAATTGTATTTGGTAAAAAATTACAAACTTTTGCGGCTAAAGTTTTAGATATCGAAGCTCCTGCTGTATTTGCTCCATCTAAAGAAATTTCTAATGAAGGACAAGGTTTAACAGCAGTTGAAAAAATCTTCAACAAAAATGCTGTTGGTATTGCTCCAGGAAAAGTATTGCACGCTGGATCTGATGTTCGTGTAGAAGTAAACATTGTAGGTTCTCAAGATACTACAGGTCTTATGACTGCTCAAGAGCTAGAGTCTATGGCTGCTACAGTTATTTCTCCAATTGTTGATGGTGCTTACCAATCTGGTTGTCATACTGCTTCTGTATGGGATAAAAAAGCTCAGGCAAATATTCCTAAATTAATGAAGTTCATGAACAACTTTGGTTTAATCACTGCTCGTGATCCTAAAGGTGTTTACCACTCAATGACTGACGTAATCCACAAAGTACTTAACGATATTACGATTGACGAATGGGCAATCATTATTGGTGGTGACTCTCATACAAGAATGTCTAAAGGTGTTGCTTTTGGTGCTGATTCAGGAACTGTTGCTCTTGCATTAGCAACTGGAGAAGCTTCTATGCCAATTCCAGAATCTGTAAAAGTGACTTTCGTAGGAGATATGAAAGAATACATGGATTTCCGTGATGTGGTTCATGCTACACAAGCTCAAATGCTTAAGAAATTCAACGGTGAGAATGTATTCCAAGGTAGAATTATTGAGGTTCACATCGGAACTCTTACTGCTGACCAAGCGTTTACATTTACAGACTGGACTGCGGAGATGAAAGCTAAAGCTTCTATCTGTATTTCAGAAGATGATACTTTGATCGAATCATTGGAAATTGCTAAAGGCAGAATCCAAATCATGATCGATAAAGGAATGGACAACGATAGACAAGTTCTTCAAGGTTTAATCAACAAAGCTGATAAGAGAATTGCAGAAATTAAATCTGGTGAAAAACCAGCCTTAACTCCAGATGCAAATGCTAAATATTATGCTGAAGTTGTAGTTGATTTGGATCAAATTGCTGAGCCAATGATCGCTGACCCAGACGTTAATAATAAAGACGTTTCTAAACGTTATACTCACGATACTATTAGACCATTATCTTTCTATGGTGGAGAGAAAAAAGTAGATCTTGGATTTATTGGTTCTTGTATGGTTCACAAAGGAGATATGAAAATATTGGCTCAAATGTTGAAAAACGTTGAGGCGCAAAATGGAAAAGTTGAATTCAACGCTCCTCTTGTAGTTGCTCCTCCAACTTACAACATCGTTGATGAATTGAAAGCTGAAGGTGACTGGGAAGTTTTACAAAGATATTCAGGTTTCGAATTTGACGATAATGCTCCAAAATCGGCAGCTCGTACAGAATACGAAAACATGTTGTACTTAGAGCGTCCAGGATGTAACCTTTGTATGGGTAATCAAGAAAAAGCAGCTAAAGGAGATACGGTTATGGCAACATCTACTCGTTTATTCCAAGGAAGAGTTGTAGAAGATAAAGAAGGAAAAAAAGGAGAATCATTGCTTTCTTCTACTCCAGTTGTTGTTCTTTCTACAATTTTAGGTAGAACTCCAACAATGGAAGAATACACTGCAGCAGTAGACGGAATCAACTTAACGAAGTTTGCTCCTTCTAATAAACAATTAGTTATGTAATCAAAAGATTATTTAATAATATTTTAAAAGCCCGAGTCGTAAAACTCGGGCTTTTTTAGTAATAATTGTTCTATTTTTTGTAACTTGTCATGTTCAAAAAAGAATAATAAAAACAAAAAATCTATGGCTTTTGATATTGAAATGATTAAAAAGGTATACGAAAATATGCCTGCGCGTGTTGATAAAGCGCGTGAGCTTGTTGGTCGTCCCCTTACTTTAACGGAGAAAATTTTATATAATCACCTTTGGGATGGAGCGCCATCTAAGGTGTTTAAGAGAGGAGTTGATTATGTTGATTTTGCACCAGACCGAGTAGCGTGTCAGGATGCAACAGCGCAAATGGCTTTATTGCAGTTTATGCATGCCGGAAAATCTAAAGTGGCGGTGCCTACAACAGTTCACTGTGATCACTTGATTCAGGCAAAAGTAGATGCGGCAACCGATTTGGCTAGAGCAAAAACTCAAAGTAATGAGGTTTTTGATTTCTTGTCTTCTGTTTCGAATAAATACGGAATCGGTTTCTGGAAACCAGGCGCTGGAATTATCCACCAAGTAGTACTTGAAAATTATGCTTTTCCAGGCGGAATGATGATTGGTACCGATTCTCACACTGTAAATGCAGGAGGTTTAGGAATGGTAGCGATTGGTGTTGGTGGAGCAGATGCTGTAGATGTTATGTCTGGAATGGCTTGGGAACTTAAATTCCCTAAATTAATTGGAGTTAAATTGACTGGGAAATTATCAGGCTGGACAGCTCCAAAAGATGTTATTCTTAAAGTTGCGGGCATTCTTACTGTAAAAGGAGGTACCGGAGCAATTGTAGAATATTTTGGAGAAGGAGCGAAAGCAATGTCTTGCACGGGTAAAGGAACTATTTGTAACATGGGGGCAGAAATTGGAGCTACAACTTCTACTTTTGGTTATGATGATTCAATGGGGCGCTATCTTCGTTCTACAAATAGAGCAGATGTTGCAGATGCTGCAGACAAGATTGCTCCTTATTTAACAGGAGATCCAGAAGTATATGCTAATCCAGAGCAATATTTTGATCAAGTGATTGAAATCAACTTATCTACATTGGAGCCACACTTAAATGGTCCTTTTACACCAGATTTAGCTACTCCGATTTCTAAAATGAAAGAAGAAGCAATCAAAAATAACTGGCCGTTACAGGTTCAGTATGGTTTGATCGGTTCTTGTACAAACTCATCTTACGAAGATATTTCTCGTGCTGCTTCTTTAGCAAAACAAGTTGCTGCTAAAAACTTAAAGACGAAAGCGAAATTTACTATTACGCCAGGTTCTGAGGTAGTGCGTTCTACAATAGAAAGAGACGGATTTATTGATACTTTTAATAAAATCAATGCTACAGTATTTGCAAATGCTTGCGGGCCATGTATTGGTATGTGGGATAGAGAAGGGGCAGAGAAAGAAGAAAGAAATACCATTGTGCACTCTTTCAACCGTAACTTCTCAAAACGTGCCGATGGTAACCCGAATACTTTAGCTTTTGTAGGTTCTCCGGAATTGGTGACTGCTTTGGCTATTGCAGGTGATTTAGGTTTTAATCCGCTAACTGATAAGCTAATCAACGAAGACGGTGAAGAGGTAATGCTTGAAGAGCCAACAGGAGATGAACTTCCTGCTAAAGGGTTCTTTGCTGAAGATCCAGGATTTCAAGCTCCAGCTGAAGACGGATCAAATGTTCAAGTAGTGGTTAATCCAACTTCTGAGCGTTTGCAGTTATTGGCTCCTTTTGAGCCTTGGGATGGAAAAAATATCACAGGTGCTAAATTGCTAATCAAAGCTTTTGGAAAATGTACAACGGATCATATTTCTATGGCTGGACCATGGTTGCGTTTCCGTGGGCACTTAGATAACATTTCAAACAATATGCTGATTGGGGCTGTCAATGCATATAACCAAAAAACAAACTCCGTTAAAAACCAATTGACTGGTCAATATGACGCTGTTCCTGCGGTTGCTCGTGCGTACAAAGCAGCTGGAGTTCCGTCAATCGTAGTTGGAGATCATAACTACGGAGAAGGTTCTTCTCGTGAGCATGCAGCTATGGAGCCTCGTTTCTTAGGTGTTAAAGCGGTATTAGTAAAATCTTTTGCTCGTATCCACGAAACAAACCTTAAAAAACAAGGTCTCTTGGGATTAACGTTCGCAAATGAAGCAGACTATGACAAAATCCAAGAAGATGATACTATTAACTTCTTAGATTTAACAGAATTTGCTCCAGGCAAACCATTGACATTAGAATTTGTTCATGCAGACGGTACAAAAGATATTATCTTAGCAAACCATACTTACAATGAAGGACAGATTGGCTGGTTTGTAGCTGGCTCTGCATTGAATTTGATTGCTGCCGGAAAAGCTTAAATTTTTTTAAGTTTCACTTATAAATTAAACGCTCTGAAAAAAACAGGGCGTTTTTTATCTGTTATTGTTTTTAATTGTAGGAAAAGTATTGTAAATTCGTAACGTTTTGAAATTCAGTCTAAAAGATTTTTCGGGGATTAACCAACTTTTAAATTTTAGGTTTTAACTAAAATTTGTTGTTAAAAATCGTGTTTTTTTTACTTTAAAAAGTTAAATTCGCCGATGCACGTAATAAAAATGATTTTTTTGAGTTTAAAAATTAGTGTTTTAAGCTCTTGAAATAATAATAAAAATGTAATTCAAGAAATATGGTTTATCGGTTAATAATAGTATTGTTTTTTTTCAGTGTCGGAGCCTTTGCGCAGGATAATTTTATTAAGCACAAAATTTCACAAGGAGATAACCTTTCTGTTATTGCTAAAAAATATGGAGTAAAAGTAAAAGACATAGCAAATGCAAACCCAAATGCTCCTAAAATATTAAAACTAAACTCAATCCTTTTAATTCCGAATAAAAATAAAACTACTGCAAAGGCAAAATCTAAAAATGTTGAAGTTGCAGATGCTAATGTCTCTACAATAACTGCTTCTGGTACTCACGAAGTAGCCTCCAAAGAAACGCTTTGGGGAATTTCTAAAAAATACAATGTTTCTGTTGGTGATTTAAAGAAAGCAAATCCATCTCTAGAAAGCGAAGGTTTAAAAATCGGACAGCAGATAAACATTCCTTCAAATAATGTTGCGTCAAATAGTACTTCTCAAAACGAAACTCCAGTTAATTCAGAAGTAGTTTCAACAGATGTAGAACTTATAAGAGAAGTTAAAGCAAAAGAAACAAAATACGGGATTTCTAAAGAATACGGGATTACAGTTGCGGAATTAGAACGTCAAAATCCATCAATTAAAGGAAAAGTGCCTGCGGGATATTTATTGAAAATTCGTGTTCCAAAAGAAAAAGCAGATGCTATTCAAGCGGCGAAGGGTTTGCAAGAAACTAATGTCCAAGAAGATGCTTCTTCTTCTAATCAAATAGCTGTAACGGCTCCAGAAATAAAGAGAGATTCGACATTTGTGAGAACCGGAAATAATTCTGAATTAATAGATCAGCTTATAGCAAGCGCAACCGAAAATATAGGTATAAGATATAGATCTGGCGGAACAACAAAAGCAGGGTTTGATTGTTCAGGATTAATGTTTTGTACTTTTGGCAATTTTGATATTAAACTGCCAAGAAGTTCAATAGAACAATCTCGAATAGGAACAAAAATAGCTTCAGAGGAGGCTCAAAAAGGTGATCTGATTTTCTTTAGAACCAACGGCAGACGACATATAAATCATGTAGGTATGGTTGTTGAAAATGTTGATGGTGAGATTAAATTTGTGCACTCATCTACTCATGGCGGTGTAATGATTTCTTCAACAAAAGAACCATATTACACAAGGGCTTTCTCTCAAGTAAATCGTGTTTTAAATTAAGCTGAAAGAAAAGCATTTTTCAATATTTCTAATCTAAAAGGTTTATTCCAGAAATCAGTCACGTATTTGTTTTCTTTGACCTTTTTGATTTCGTCACTATCTAAAGTCGAAGAAAGGACAAAAATTTCAATTTTCTCTTTTACATCCTCAGGAAGTCTATCAAACTCTTCCAAAAATTCAAAACCATTCATGACAGGCATTTGAATATCTAAAAGAATAATCAATGGATTTAGATTCTGATTTTTTAGAATCCAGTTCATTCCTTCTTTTCCATTATTAGCTATATAAGCAGGATTAATATCAAGCCCTTTTTTCAACAGCTTTTTAGTGACAAATTGATCTATCAGATTGTCTTCTATAATTATAAATTGAGATTTATACGGCATATGAGTCTGGTATTGTTACTATAAATTTACTTCCAACACTGCTTTCTGAAAAAACTGAAATATCTCCTCTAATATTTTCAACAGCTTCTTTTACAATGTATAAACCCAAGCCAGAACCTTTGTTTTTGTTTGTTCCAAAATACATGTCAAAAATTTTCGCTTTGTTATCGTCATGAATTCCGATTCCGTTATCTGTTACTTCGATCTTATTTTGGCCTTCACTAAAATAAGTTTTTATTGTAATGAACATTTCAGGCTTACTGCAATCTGCATATTTTATAGCATTAGAAAGGAGATTGTTAATAATAATTTTTAAACGAAGACCATCACTTTTAATCTGATCTACCAAAAGTTCCTGAGTGAATTTAATTCTGTTTGCATTTTCAATGTGCATTAATTGCAGAATAGCTTCATTACAAAGTTCTTTCAGGCTTACAGGCTCCATAATTATCTCTTTTCTTTTGTTTTTAGAATAATCAATGATGTCGCTAATGAACTGATCTTGTCTGGCAAGACTTTGATGCATCATTTGCAGATAATTCCGAACCTGCTGTACATCGTCCTCTAATGCTGTTATTTCGATAAGGCCTTTTAATGAAGTAATGGGTGATCTTAAATCATGCGATGCGCTGTAAACAAATCGATCCAATTCGCGATTTACGATAACAAGATTTTCATTTTTTACTTCTGTCTCTTTTTTTGAAATTAAGAGCCTTTTGACCATTATCGAATAATAAAGGCAAACACTGCAAACTATAACCAGTATAAAAAATATGTTAGCAATAATCAACAGATCCTTTATTTTTCGAGTTCCTTCTCCTAATGTGTTTGAAAAATTACGTTCGTTAACTGTTAATCGGTCGCTTATTGAACTTATTTGCTTCAAGTATTTCTTCTGATCCTCAGCGGTTAATATATTATGCTCAATTTTGGCATTAATCTGCTGGCCAATAACAAACAGATCAAAAATTAATTTGTCTCCTTGTCCCCATTCATTTATGGCTTTAGATAAAAAGCTAACATTTTTAAAATTCTCAAACAGCCAGATAATATCGTCTAAATCATCCTCATTGTTTCTGCCTGTTAAAAAACCTTTTCTCGCCACTTCGTTATCGCCAGCTTTCAAGAGTGTAATTCTTGCAATGCCATCTCCCTGCGGTACTTTTAATTCTTCCAGATACAATTTCCATTGTGCAGGATTCTTTGTAAATAAATAGGTGATTAAATGTCTAGATGCGTCTTTTTGTCCTTTCGAATAATGTGATTCTCCATTTACATAAGCTCTATTGGCGGATAAGATTTTAATAGTAAAAAAATTAATGCAGATTAATAATGCGCAAGAAATGAATACTATTAAAATAAGAATGAAAACATTTGGGAAACGAAAATTTTTTAAAGCTTGCAATTTAGACATAATCTTAAAATTAGTAGGTTAATAAAATGTGTCTTTTTGCGTGTTTTGCAAGTATGAATAGATGATTATGGGGGAAAATCAATTCATGTTATCGTTAAACACTTGTTAAGATATTTTGCTCTGTATATAGGCTTATAAAATCATTCTCTCAAATATAATAAAATTTATCTTATGATTTTCGCAAAAAAATTTAGGCGGAAACAAAAATATTTTTATTTCAGGTGTTTTTGTTTAATTGTTTGTGATTTAGTTAATTGTGGTTTTGAAAATCCATTTTTTTAATTTTTAAGTCAAAAGGACTGACTTTGTAATTCGATTTTTAAAAGAAAATGGGATATAAAAATAAGATTAAAAATAAATAATTAGGCCTTATTTTGTTTAAAAATTGAAACTGGCTTTTTAGTTTTTTAATTAAAATGTAGCATAAATTATCAATCTTCGAAAGGCGTAAATAGATGGCACAACAGGAAAATACGCATCTATTCTTTTTTTGAATTCGGTTGTTAATGCTGTAAATGCTTCTTCTCCTAATCTTTCTTGATAAACCGTCAACGCAGAACCTGAAATGAAATCAAAAAAATCATCTTTTTTATTAGAAATTATAGGATAAACTTTTTCATAAAGAACTAAATCCTTGCCGCCATTTTCGAATAAGATTTTAGCATATTCATCTAAAGTTAATACTGGAGAAGGACGCGTCCAGTTTTTGAGATATGAAGCAAAAGGTTCTTCTTGCACCAATTGTAAAAGTATTTTGTTTAGAATGTTCTCATTTTGCTGTGGCATCTGAACTGCGAGCTGTCCGCCTGGATTTATGCGAGAAATAATTTTCGGAAAAAGTTCGGTATGATTATCAATCCATTGCAATGCTGCGTTCGAAAAAATTAAATCAAATTTGGTTTCATCTTCAATTTGTTCTAAAACTGTTTTTTCTTTAAATTCAAGATTTTCTTGTACTGGAGCTTTTGCCAGCATTTCAGCAGAATTGTCAATACCAAGAACAAACGGATTGGTAAGCATTTGATGCAATTTTTGGGTCAATTCACCCGTTCCGCATCCAAGATCTATAACTTTTAGATTGGGCTTGTCAATAATATGACTTGTAAGATCATCAAAAGGTTTAGAACGTTCTGCTTTAAATTCGTTGTATTTTTTCGGATCCCAAGTCATGATATATGTTTTTATTTAAAGTTAGGGAAAATTTCTAATGCTTCAAAACCAAAGGTAGAGATTGTTGCATTTGCTTAAATGTTCCCGTAATGATAGGGTTTCTTTAAGTTATATGTTGGATAAGAGCATAAAAAAAACTGCAAAATATTTTTTGCAGTTTTTAAGTTTTAATAATTAAATTTAATTAGATGTCTCAAGTGGTCCCAAGGTTACGACGGTTGCAGTTGCTGGAGGACAGCCGTTATTAAAGTAAAATGTAGCAGTGCATGCGATGTCCGGCGAACATTCTTGATTTCTAAATGGTAAATTTATTTTGTTATTGGTTAGAATGTATGGATATGTTAATGTGCCTTGACTTTGGTTGTATAAACTGCTTGGATTGGTAACTGTAAATTTAGTTCCATCTGACAAGCTTAAATCTATTTTAGTAATATGTTCCCAAGTAATTTTACAATTATTACTAGTAGGAATTGATATTTCTAGACTTCCCCCTGCACTTCCTGTGCCGCTTCCTCTACAAATATACGATGCAGAAAGAACTGGTGTGCAACAATCAAGTTTTACAACATTTACGATTGATTGACAAAATAATGCCCCGTCCCCAGTTCCTCCAGCGGTAATTTGACCTCCTGTAAAACTATTTGAATATTTAACTGTTATTGTTGATCCGGTATTTGAAAGTAATTGAATGTTTACTGGATCGTTTGTACTCCATTGAATATTACTTGGTGTTCCAGTAGTATTAGTATAAGTATATGTTACCTGTGAGCCTGGAAAAACTTCAGAAGTTTCAGGGATTGATATTGTTGGACTTACAATACCACAAGTAGTTTGTATTGCTTTGCTTGTTGGGGAATTAGTTTTGGATTCTTCTATAGAAGTTTTTGCTGTTTGTTTGTCGCTTTCATCACTTGTGCAGGCAAGAAAAGTTGCACTTGTTATCAGTAAAATGAAAGTAATGCTTAGATAAATTTTTAAATTTTTCATGATTTTTTATTTCCCGTTTGCAAAATAATTGCCTTTAAAGACGAAAACTTTAGGTACTAGATTTGGGTTAATTTGTTCCGCCTTTCAGATTTTAACTTCAGATTTTGCAATCCGCTCAATAAATTTATTTACAGTTATATCGAAGTACCTGAAATTACTATTGAAACGTTAGGTTAAATTTCTGATATTTAATATTGACAAAATATTCTATATTATGATTGCTGAATATTTTATTAATGCATTTTTCTGTTTTACTCAAAAATATGTAAATTAAATATTACAACATTACGTAAAACCGTAAGTGGTATGTTTTTTTTCTTTTCTTTTAAATTAATCAGTTAATATTAAGATTTCAGAAAAAAGTATATCTTTAGCCAACCTAAACCAATAAAAATGCAAGAAAACGACCAAGAACATTTTAAAAGAGAACTCGGACTCTTAGACGGAACCATGCTTGTGGTTGGCTCTATGATCGGATCCGGGATATTTATCGTAAGCGCCGATATCGCCAGACAAGTAGGCTCGGCAGGATGGCTTACCTTAATCTGGCTTTTGTCTGGATTTATTACCGTTGTCGCTGCGGTTAGCTATGGCGAATTGAGCGCGATGTTTCCGAAAGCAGGAGGACAATATGTTTACCTAAAAGAAGCTTATAATAAACTGATTGCTTTTCTATACGGATGGAGCTTTTTTGCAGTTATTCAAACCGGAACCATTGCAGCAGTAGGAGTGGCTTTCTCAAAATTTGCAGCTTATTTGTATGAGCCTTTAAGCGATGAAAATATTCTTTACGAACTGGGTGCTTTTAAACTGAATGCAGCTCAGCTAGTTTCAATTTTAACCATCATCATTCTGACTTTCATTAATAGCCGTGGAGTGAAAAACGGAAAAATTCTGCAAACCGTTTTAACAATAATTAAAATTTTATCGCTGCTAGGATTAGTTGTTTTTGGACTAACGCTTGCCGCGAAAGCTTCAATTTGGGATGCAAACTGGGTAGACGGATGGAGTACAAAAACATTTGATAAAGAAAGCGGATCATGGTTGCCAATTAGCGGAACTGCTTTGATTTCTGGAATTTCAGCAGCAATGGTTGGATCATTATTTTCTAGTGATGCTTGGAATGGTGTGACTTTTATTGCAGGAGAAATTAAAAATCCGAAACGAAATGTTGGTCTTAGTTTGTTTCTAGGAACTTTCATAGTAACTTCTCTTTATGTAGTGACAAATCTTATGTATTTGGCTGTAGTTCCGTTTGATGAAATTGCAACAGCAAAATTTGACCGTGTTGCAGTTGTGGCCTCAGATTATATTTTTGGAAATATCGGAGCGTTGATTATCGCGATTATGATTATGATTTCGACATTTGCGTGTAACAACGGATTAATTATGGCGGGAGCAAGAGTATATTATACAATGGCAAAAGACGGTTTGTTTTTCAAAAAAGCAGCTGTTTTAAATAGTTCGAGCGTTCCAGCTTGGGCACTTTGGGCGCAATGTATTTGGGCTTCGGCTTTGTGCTTGACAGGAAAATATGGTGATTTGCTGGATTTTGTAATTATTATCGTATTGATTTTTTACATTCTGACAATCTACGGAATTTTTATTCTTAGAAAAAAAATGCCAGATGCAGAAAGACCGTATAAAGCATTCGGATACCCATTTTTACCAATGCTATATATTGTTGTAGCCTCGGCGATTTGTATTTCGCTATTAATTACAAAATTTTCTACCTGCGGCTGGGGAGTATTAATTATGTTAACTGGAATCCCAGTTTACTATTTAACAAAACCAAGCGAATAATATTTTTAGTTTTAATTGAAATAAAAAAAGCATCTTGATTTTTCAAGATGCTTTTTTTGCTTTATAGGTTTTAAGAATTAGATAAATCATTAGTAATTCTTTCTTCGGTAGGTCTTAGAAAAAGAAGATAAACAATGAGAAGGATTCCGAATATAATAAATTCGGGTTTAATGAATAATATCAAGAAAGCGGCGCCTTCAAGAACTGCCCATCGCATAATGGAAGCAGTTTGATAAATTGGCAGTTTGTCTTCAAGTTTTAATTTCGGATCAATCTGTTTTAATTGTGCTTTGAATAAGATGCTGCTCAAAACAAAGGCAAGAACAGGAATAATAAGATATAGTATTGAATTTGAATCAATAGCAGGAATATTTAGTGTTTCTAAAGAAATATTTCCTATAATGAAATATGCGATAATTGTTCCAGCGCAAATGCCAAGATGGATGATTTGTAAAGTTTTGATTTTTTCTGTCATAATTTGGTTTAGATTTGAGGTTGATTATGCAAGTTAACGCTATTATTTTCAAATAAATAATTTAGGTGCTTGATTTTCATTAAGGTATGGATGCAAACAAAAAAAAGACACTATAATTAGTGTCTTTTAAATGTAAATAATCGCTGTAAACTCGGGTTATATTTCTACCGGTTCATCAACAGATTTTATAGTTGAATTAATAATAGACAAAGTAAGCGGATCGGTTTCTCCAGAAAAGAAAGCATCCAGAATTTCTTGAAATATCGGATTTGCATTTTCTACCAAAGAGAATAAAGTCATGCAAGAACGCAATTTTCGGGCATCTAAATCGCCAAAAATCCCATCAGCAGATTTCATTTTAAAGGTTAATAGCAATTCTGAAATTTCAATTAAATGTTTTCCTAAAATAGGATGTTCCAAATAATGTGTAGCTTCTTTTAAATCGTTAATGGCATAAAGATTTGCAGTATCACTTTTACCCAATCCTTTAATTTGAGGAAAAATAAACCACATCCAATGCGTCTCTTTTTTCCCTTTTCCGATTTCAGAAAGAGCAGTAAGATAGAGTTTGTTCTGCGCATCTAAGAAGCGCGCTAAATCGTTGTTTGAATAAGCCATTACGGTATTATATTTTTTTAAAAGGTTGCAAAAATAGTAAAAAAGGAAGGTTCAGCCTAATAAAACATTCATACAATCAGTATTTTAACTTTTTTCGACAGAATTTTCCTCGTAGAGATTGAGCTAATAAATCAGCTAGTTTTTAGTTCTGAATGCATTACGTATTACGTTGCGTTTGCCTAAATGTTAAATTTATTCTGGGCAAAACTTTGCGTGCTGTTTTGGGTACATGATGCTGCCAAAAGCTATTCGTAGTTCCTGCCATTAATAAGAAAGAACCATGATGAAGCGGAATTTCTACTAGCGGAATATCCTTTCTGAATTTGTGGCGAAGTTTGAACATTCGGGTTTCTCCAAAAGTGACAGATGCTATAACTGGATCTTTACCGCACTTGTCTTCTCGGTCGCTGTGCCAGCCAACGCCATCTTTTCCGTTTCGGTATAAATTTAACAGAAGACTGTTAAAATCAAGCTGTGTTTCTTTCTCTACACGACTTCTTATCTTTAACAATTCATACGTCCAATCTGGTCCGTTTGGATCAGCTCCTGCATTATCTTTATCTTCATACCAGGCAATCATTCTAGGAACAGTATAGGTTTTATCATAAATTTCCATTTCATATTCTCTCCATTTGGTCTTGCGAAGTATCCTTTCATAAAAAGAATCTGATTCTTCTTTGCTGAAGAAATTTTCAATCAGAATTAATTCGCAATCTGGAAGATCAAATATTTTTTTACCTCCGTGTCCAGTGGTAAATAATTCGGTGTCGCTAAATAGTGTCATAATTTTGATTTTTACAGCTCTATTTTTCTCTAATTTGATTTTAGACCAAGAAATGTTTTTTAAAGAATACTTTTCTAGGATGCTTTTCTGCATAAGAAAAAATCAATTGCTCTATATATTGGTTGCTTTTGTAAGGTGTAACATAGTTTTTTACATCCAAAGGCTCGTGAATCGAAACATCTGAAGGAAGATATCCCATACCATAAAAATGCCCATTTTCAATCCAAATGCAGCTGCGTTCTTCTTTTGATTTTCCTTTGTCAATAATGGCAAAAGTAGGCCTGTTGTTTAACAGATAATCAATGGCGTTATCGACTTGTGCATTATGCATTATGACATCAGGCAGACTTTGCACATTATTATTGTAGAAAAATTCTCCTTCTTCAGATCTTGAATATTTACAGAAGCGATGATCAATTCCAAAACGTTCAGCTAGACTTCGAAGCAAATTAATGCCTTCATGCAAACTGCTAAATTCATGAATGCAAACCTGAAATTTACTCACTTTTCCAATGGCAAGATATTTATAGCCATTTCGCGCTTCGTATTGATAAATGCCAAATTTAGCTTCAAAACGCTTTAAAGCTCTATTATAAGTTGGCCAGAGTTTTTTGATTTCGGTACATTCTAAAAGAAGTGCCATTAATTCGGTAGCGCAGACTTCAAAAGAGATTCCGTGAATATCCCTTAAAAAATGCTGTCTTTGCGGATTGATGTTGTTTCCTGTAAAATGTGATGTTACTCGTTTTTTTAAATTAATTGCCTTTCCAACATAAATCACTTTTTTTGCCTGATTATAAAAATAATACACGCCTGGTTTATCTGGCAGATTATTAAAATCATCTGGCGGAAGGTTAGGAGGCAAGCGCTGATCTTGTGCTGTTTTCTTGATCATTTTTTCTATTTCTCCAGCATCATCCCATTCTAATAAAAGAGAAAACAATAAGGCAGTAGCATCTGCATCTCCGCCCGCGCGGTGTCGGTTTTCTAAATTGATATTTAAAGAATTGCAAAGATTTCCTAAACTGTAAGAACCCAATCCTGGTTTGATTTTTCTGGCTGCACGAACGGTACAAAGTTTTTTGGCAGACCATTTAAAACCTGCCTGTTCCAGCTGATGATGAACGAATGAGTAATCGAAGTTAACATTGTGAGCAACGAAAATACGGTCAGTAAGCATTTCTAATACTTTTTCTGAAATATCATCAAAGATTGGTGCATTGGCAACCATTTCGTTATTAATACCTGTCAATCCAAAAATAGAAGGAGGAATGTCCTGTTGAGGATTTACAAGTGTTTCGTAACGATCCAGCACATTTTTGCCATCATGAATAATGATCGCAATTTCTGTAATGCGGCTGCCACTGGCATTTCCGCCTGTGGTTTCAATATCGACTATAGCATATTCCGTATTTTTCATCTTTATATAACGTAAGTTGTTCTTTAGTTATTTAAAATTTAACACATAGGTTAAAGTTAAAATGGCGTCTCTACAAGCTAAAAATTATCTCTCTATGTGTTAAATTGGGATACTCATTTAAAATTTCATTCGATGCCTTGGCAGATTAATTTCATGTCCTTGCGGATAAGGCTTTCTGTGCGTAAGGCTTATATCTTCTTTAATTTGATTCTGTGTTTTATATTGGTCTTTCGAATCCATATAACGGGGATCTGGAATAAAAGGCATTTTGGCCATTTTGGTTATTGTAATAGTTGGAAAATGATAATCGACTTCAACATTTCCTAATAATAGATAACAGCCGCCGCCCTGAAAAGGGTATTCTGCCAGACTATCAGGAAAATGTGCTGTATCAAAATAAGTTCCTTCATAATCGATCCAAGTTCCAAAATACATAGATCCCTTTTTTGTTGGCACATGTTTTCTAGAAATTAAATAAGCTAGCATTTTTACTTGTCTTTTATGGTATTTCACTAAATCTTTAGCCATGATATTGCCACGATATTTGGTCTGTAAAAGATCAAAAACGGTACAGGAAACAGGAAAACTCAACAATTCGATTTCGTCAAAAGCATCTTCAAAAACAGAGCGTTCCAATGTTGGAAGTTTGTATTCTTTGACAGGCTCTTGTAAAAGTTTTAGATTTCTATTTTCGGGTTTAAAATTGTTTAAAAGCAAACTGGCGCTTATCAAAAGCTGATTTTTTGTTTTTCCTGTAAAACGAAATGCACCAATGAAAATCAGAACTTTAACGCCTTCAATTCCTATTGGAATCCGATTTATGAAATCTTCCAAAGAAAGATATTCGCCATTTTTTCCTCTTTCCGATTCGATTAAATGTGCAATTTTGGATTCCAGACTTTGAATGTGCATAAAACCAAGGTAAATATCAGTGCCGTACAAAGTAGTCTGATATTCGCTTTTATTAACACACGGATTATGAATTGTTCCGCCAGACATTCTCGCTTCGTGCACATAAACTTCGGTTCTATAAAATCCGCCTTGATTGTTGATTACGGCTGTCATAAATTCAACAGGATAATTAACTTTCAAATACAAACTTTGATAACTTTCAACAGCATAAGAAGCCGAGTGTGCTTTACAGAAAGAATAACCCGCAAAAGATTCAATCTGACGATAAATTTCCTGACTTAATGCTAATGGATGACCTTTTTGAGCACAACTGGCAAAGAAATTATCTTTTACTTTCTGTAAGGCTTCCAAAGATCTTCCTTTTCCAGACATGGCACGTCGCAAAATATCACCGTCAGGAGCGGGAAGTCCGCCATAATGCTGGGCGATTTTAATTACATCTTCCTGATACACCATAATGCCGTACGTTTCACCAAGATGTTCCCTGAAAACTTCATGGAAATACTCAAACTGCGTTGGGTTATTATGACGAAAAATATATTCTTTCATCATTCCCGATTGTGCAACGCCCGGACGAATGATGGACGATGCTGCGACGAGAATTTTATAATTGTCACAATTTAAACGACGCAGTAAACCGCGCATAGCGGGACTTTCAATATAAAAACAGCCAATTGTATCTCCTTTTGCTAAATATGAATTGCAAACAGCTTCGTCTTTAGAAATCGAAGTGTCACGAATGTTAACTTTTATACCCCGATTTTTTTCAATCAGTTTTACACTGTCATCAATATGTCCGATACCACGTTGACTTAGAATATCGAATTTATCAAAACCGATTTCTTCGGCAATATGCATATCAAAAAGTACAATTGGAAAACCTTTTGGAGGCATTTCGAGAGGAGTATAATTTGTAATCGGTTCTTCAGAAATTAGAATTCCACACGCATGCATGCTTCGCTGATTAGGATATTTACCCATCATTTGTCCGTATTCCTGAACCAGTCTTACTATTTTATTGGTTGGATGAAGTTCTTCTGGATTTTTTGCCAGAAGATCTAATTCTTCTTTCGGAAGGCCAAAAACTTTTCCGACTTCTCTAAAAATAGAACGGTATTTGAATTCGACATTCGTACCGCAGAAAGCAACATGATCTTTACCGTATTTCTCGAAGATGTATTCTAAAATTACATTGCGTTCCTGCCAGCTCCAGTCGATATCAAAATCCGGTGGCGTTTTTCTGTTTAAGTTTAGAAAACGTTCAAAATATAAATCTAATTCGATAGGGCAGATATCTGTAATTCCCAAACAATAAGCAATAATACTGTTGGCACCACTTCCGCGACCAATGTGCATAAAACCTTGGCTATTGCTATATTGAATAATATCCCAAGTAATTAAAAAATAACCGCTGAATTCTAATTCGTCAATTACTTTCAATTCTTTTTCCACACGAGCTTTTGCTTCAATATTTTCGTTTCCGTACCGTTTTTCAAATCCTTCCCAAGCCAATTCGGTCAATTTTTCTAAATCTTGCTGACGGTTTTGAGTATAGAACTTTTTATTTCTTTTAGCCGAAAAGTCATATTGAAAATTACAATCGTCAATGATACGCTGTGTATTCAAAATGATTTCAGGATATTTTTCATAGAATGGCAGAATAGATTCTACAGGTTTCATCACATCAGAAACTTTACAATAATCAGCTTCTGTAAGTTTTGATAAAATAATATTCGTATCAATAGCACGAAGAACTTTATGCAGATTGTATTCTTTTTTAGTTCTAAAAGTTACAGGCTGCAAAATCACCATTTTGGAGATTTTATTTTTATGTTTTGAAGTCAGAAGACCCGAAATTTCTTCAGGACGAACTCCGATAAATTCATTTTCAAAAAGCTTTTCAGGAGCATTTTCTAAAGTATAAATCACAAATGCTGATTCGAATTTTGGAGCACGCAAAGGCAGAGTTTCTCCGCTGAAATTATGTTCCGTTAAGAATCGATTCATTTCGGCCAAACCTTCTGCATTTTGCGCTAAACCAATATATAGGAATTCGTGATTACATCGAAATTCCATTCCCACCAAAGGTTTAATTTCTTTTTCCTGACAAGCTTTTATAAAATCGTAAATTCCGGTAACAGTGTTAATATCTGTTAATGCCATTGCTTTTATACCGCACGAAACAGCTTCGTCAATCAATTCCTTAAGCGGAATCGTGCCGTAGCGCAATGAATGATATGAATGGCAATTAAGATACATTATTTGATACGTTTTAAGATTTCGTCTTTAGTATTCGGTTTGAAATGGGCTCCAGCACAGCGCATTACGGCATCAAAACCGTAACGGTTTTTCATTTTATCCATAGCGGCATAAAGCGCAAGCATTTCTTGAGTATCTTCAAAAAGATCAATTTGATACGTTCCGCGAACCAATCCGCTAAAGCGAACGCCAATCAAACGAAGACGCATGCGGCGCTGGTAAACTTTCTCAAAAAGTTCTATTACATTTTTAGTCAGAACATGATCGGCAGAGGTATAAGCCACTCTACATTGTTTAGTTTCGGTATCAAAATTGGCATAACGAATTTTAACCGTAACAGTTGAAGTCAGCCATTGTTCTGCACGAAGCTGAAAAGCCAGTTTTTCGACCATTCCTAATAATATTCTTCTGAGTTTTGTAAGATCAATTGTGTCTTGAGAGAAAGTATGTTCTGTCGAAATGGATTTTCTTTCGCTGTAAGACTCTACAGGCGTATGATCAATTCCGTTAGCTTTTTTCCAGAGTTCTATACCATTTTTACCTATCATTTGCTGTAAAACCTCAACAGGCATTTCGGCTAAAGTCTGAATTTTACGCACACCAATTCGAGATAAAAGCTGAAAAGTCACAGCTCCCACCATTGGTATTTTTTGAATTGAAAGCGGATTTAAAAATGTTTGCACTTTATGTTCCGGAATTTCAAGATTTCCTTTTGGTTTGCCTTCCCCAGTAGCAATTTTAGAAACTGTTTTATTAATAGACAATGAAAAGCTAATAGGAAGTCCAGTTTCTTTAATTACTTTTTGTGCCAGTTCGTTTGTCCATTTATAACTTCCGTGAAAGCGATCCATTCCAGTAATATCCAAATAAAATTCGTCGACACTGGCTTTTTCTAAAACAGGCGCTTTTTCCTGAAGAATTTCGGTAACATCATGAGACAATTGCGAATATAATTCCATGTCGCCTTTCATCACTTTTGCGTCTGGACAAAGTTTTAATGCCATACGAATCGGCATGGCAGAACGGACTCCAAATTTGCGAGCTTCATACGAACAAGATGCCACAACGCCTCGGTCGCCTCCGCCAATAATAAGCGGAATTCCGTTGAGTTCTGAGTTGGTGCGTCTTTCACAGGATACAAAAAAGGTATCCAAATCCATATGTACAATTGCCCGTGCCATTTTTTCCTTTTGTTTTTGTATGAAACAAAATTAGCACAGATTAGAACATTTTTAGTATATTTGCTGTTCCAAATTATAACAAATTAATTATGTCCTTATTTTCAGACAACATCAGAGCATTAAGGGTTAAGCATAAAATATCACAAGAAAAATTAGCTGAAAACCTTAGCATTACAAGAGGAAGATACGTGAAATACGAAGATGGAACTTCGGAAGCGCCGTATGACATTTTAAAGAAAATTGCATTATATTTTCATATGAGTATTGACTTGATATTATCTGTCGATATACGTAAAATTGATGTGCAAAATTTGATAAAACTAGAAGGCAATCGACTTATTTTGCCAATTCAAGTGGATAGTTTTGGAGAAAATTATATCGAAATTGTATCTCAAAAAGCAAAAGCCGGTTACCTCAACGGATATGCTGATCCAGAATATATCGAAAGTTTACAGCAGATTACACTTCCGTTTTTAGGCCCTGGAAAACACCGCGGATTTCCAGTTGAAGGCGATTCAATGCCTCCACACGAAGATGGTTCCATTATTATTGGCCGTTACGTAGAAAAGCTGGGAGAGGTTATGGATGGCAAAACCTATATTTTGATTACTAAGAATGAAGGAATAGTATATAAACGTCTCAATAAAAACAAAAAGAATAGTTTGGTTTTAGAATCTGATAACAGTTTTTATCCAAATTATGAAGTGAAAGCTTCTGAAATTTTGGAGATTTGGGAATACGAATGTAACATTGGCCGTTCGGATAAAAAACAAGAAACGACAGAAACGGGTGCAATGAAAGATTTGCTTTTAGAATTGAAAAGAGAAGTTCGAGAGATTAAAAATAATACTTCGAATACATAAAAAAGAGTTTTTGCCACGAAGGCACTAAGACACAAAGCTATTCAAAAAAAGATAAATAAACTTTGTGTCTTAGTGCCTTTGTGGCAAAAAAAACTAAAAAACTTTCGCAAAACCCAATCCATATTGCTGTCCATTATAAAAAGGCATAATCATAGAGGTTGATTTGTTTTCAGAATCTGACTTGAATAATTTTTTAGTGATATAAGGATTGATCCAATAAGCGATTTTGGTACTCAAAATTCCAATTCCCGCTCCAGCCGCAACATCAGTCAACCAATGGCGATTGTTGTAAATTCTAAAAAGTCCGGTTCCTGTTGCAACGGCATAACCTGCAATTCCGTACCAAATCGATTTGTCTTTATATTCTTGATATAAAAATTCGGCTCCAGCAAAAGCAGTTGCAGTATGTCCAGAAGGGAAGGAGTTGTTTGAACTTCCATCAGGCCTTTCTTCATGTACAATAGATTTTAAGCTCAAAACAGTCGTTGCCATAATAATATACGAAGTTGCAAATATGACCGAACGATCACGCATATTATTTTTCCCTTCTACGCCAAAAGCATTCAAAGCATAAACAGATGCTGCAGGTGCGTATTGAGAGAAGTCATCAATTGTAATTTTTTCGTCAATGTCTTCTTTAACTTCTGCTCTTATCTGGCGATTGAAGCTTAAAAGTTGATCATTTCCAATTCCAATTACGCCGTACCCAATCAAAACTGATGGAATAATTAGCTGTTTGTAATTGAATTTCAAATTATTTGACGTGCTGTCAATTTTTGCAATGGAATCATTTTGCTGCGCATTAGCAGAAAATAATACGAACAGGAATACGAGGGAAATCGTTTTGCGGAACATTGTTTTTGGTGTTATGTTTTGCAATAGTAACGAATGTTTAAGTCTGGTATTTTGAACTTAATTGAACCTTAAGTGAACTTTAATTTGTTGGTTTTAAATTGCGTAATTGTATTAAGATTGACTAAATAAGAGTCTTATTTTATTTTCCTTTTTTCAGGATTTTGATGATTGTCCCAAAAAGATAATATTTCTATTTGATTGTTCTTAATCTCATAAAAAATTAAGTAGATTTTCATTGGAATAACACGAGTGATTTTATTAGAAGTAAGTCTTCCTATAAACTCATTATTAGAAAGAGTTTCTAATAAATCTTCAACCTCTTCAAGAATTTTTAGGCTGTAAGCAGAATTTCCATTCTTGAAAACATAAAACTCAAGAACATTAGAAAATTCAAGTTTAGCAAGATCAGACCAGATTATTTCTTTTTTAGCCATTCTCTCATCTCTGAAATTACATCTTCATTTTTATGAAACTCTCCTTTTTGTATCTGATTTCGGCTTGTTTCGATAGAAGATTGTTGCTCAGCATTTAATTCGTACAATGACTGTTCTGAAGAATCAAAAATAGTTTGAAGTGCTTTTAAAAAATTCATGTCTTTAGAATCTCTAATTCTAGAAATCAAATTTTCTTTTATTTGCGCTGTCATGTCCATATCAAATTCTTTTAATACTCAAAATTAAAGATTTATTTTCAAAATACTGTTAAATAATTTATACTTTCAACGAAAACCAAAATGTACTTCCCAAACCTAAATTACTCTCTACGCCAACGCTTCCATTTTGAGCTTCAATAAATTCTTTACTAATCGCTAATCCCAATCCCGTTCCCGATTTCTGACTGCCTGGAACTTGAAAATATTTGTCAAAAACCTTGTCTTTGTATCTTGTATCAATTCCTTTTCCAGTATCAATTACCTGAAAAACCATTTGATTATTTTCTTCTTTTAATTTGATGAGAATCGTACTTTTTTCAGATGAATATCTAATGGCATTTGATAAATAATTAATTAAAACCCAGCCTGTTTTTTCGGCATCAGCTTTTACGCTTTTGAGGTTCTCATCAGCATCAACAACTAATTGGATCTGTTTTTGATCTGCCTGAACTTTTACAGCTTCTACAGCATATCTTACAATTTCGTGCGGATTGCTTTTTCCAATATTCAACTGAATATTTCCCGTTTCCAATTGCGATAAATTCAGCAATTCGCCTGTAATTTTCAACAATCGCTGACTGTCGTCTTTAATGCTTTCAACCAATTGTTTCTGATCATCGTTCATATCTCCTGTTTTTCCATTTTCAAGCAATTGTAAACTTAGTTTTATAGAAGCAATCGGCGTTTTTAATTCGTGAGAAACGGTGGCAATGAAATTGGTTTTAGCAAAATCCAGTTCTTTAAAAAGCGTAATATTTCGAAGAATAATGACATCGCCAATATTAATTTCTTTTTCTTCGCCCGTTGGCGTTATCGTGATATTATGAATTTCTTTTTCGAAATAACTTTCTTTTCCGTGAGCAAAAATTTTGAGAGGTTGTTTTTTCGGAGTTTCACTTTCTTTCAGAATCAAAGAACGAATCAAATCATTAGAAATTGCCAATTCAGATGCTGGTTTTCCAATAATATCTTCCGATTTTAGACCAATAATTTTCAGTGCTTCATCATTCACAAACAAAACAATTCCTTCATTATCCAAACCAATAATAGGATCGTTCATATTATTAATCAAGGTTTCCAGTCGCTTTTTTTCAAATAGAAGTTTATAAACATTGCTGTCATGATATTCTTCAAGCTTTTGCGCCATTGTATTGAAAGATTTTGCAAGATCTCCAAATTCGCTATGACTTGTAAAATGAACGCGTTCGGAATAATTTTTATTGGCAATTTCCTTAATGCTCAGTGTTAATTCTTTAATTGGATTGGCAATATTATTCGGAAGATTAATCAATAAATTAAAAGCAATCAGAAAGCATAAACTTCCCACAATGGCAATTGAAAGATTAGCCGTTTCAGCCGATTGTTTAGCAATGTCGCTTTTCTGTTTTATGGCATCCAGATTTAGCTTCATAATTGCAAAAATATCCTGACGAATCTGTGTTTTTACAGTTTCGTTGGAGTTGTTTTTGTCCAAAAGAGCAAAACTGGCTTTAAGCTTTTCGGTAGCTTGTTTTTCGCCTGGTTCCGTAATATTTTGAGTCTGCTTTTCGAGATTCTCCTCAAAACTCTGAATCGTTTCTTTTGAACCGGATTTCATTTCGTCCAAAGCCAAAATCATATTTCTGGAATATTCCAGCGTATTGTAATTGGATTTCAAAATATTTTCAGTGTCCTGCTTAATCAAAAAAACAGAATAAGCACTCACTAACGAGAGAATGATGATCATTAAAAATAACAATCCAACACCCAGATTCAATTTGGTTTTAATTCTCATTTTATAAAACATTTAGTTTTTTTTGAACCATATAAGTTATATAAGAAAATGTTAGTTTTTTGAACCGCAAAGGGCGCAAAGGTTTCGCAAAGTTCGCTAGATTTTTTGCTCGCAAAGTCGCAAGGACGCAAAGTTTTTTAATTTAATCTTTGTGTGCTTTGCGCAAAACTTTGCGCCCTTTGCGGTTAAATTAAGCAGCCTCGTTTAAATGAACTGATATAACTTATATGGTTTAAAAATTTTTCACGACAGAATAACAAGATCTACATTTGATAAAGACAATTTGTTTAGCAAACGTCTGAAAATTGTTGTAGACAAAATTACTTTAAACAAATTAAAATGCGGTTTTCCGATGCACACAGTTGTAATTTGTTTTTCTTCTACCGTTGTCAAAATAGCATTTGTAATATTTGAATTTTCCAATTTAATAACCTCTGCGCCCAATTGTACAGCGAGTTTAAAGTTATTAATTAAATGTCTTTGTTTATCAAGTGCAATTCTTGTACTACTTTCTTTAGGAGTTTCTACATACAAAACATACCAAGAGCCGTTGTAATAACTTGCCAATCGAGCGGCTTTTCTAATAATGATTTTAGCAGTTTTTTCATTACTGCTAATGCAAGCCAACAATTTTTCATGCCGTAAAGCATGCAGATTCGGAACTTCGCTTTCTACTTTTCGCACAACCTGACTTGCGACTTCTTTCAAAGCCAATTCACGCAATTGCAGAATCTGTTCCGATTTAAAAAAATTAGCCAAAGCTGTTGGAATTTTATCTGACGTATAAATTTTTCCTTCTTTTAAACGCGCAATTAAATCCTCTGAAGTCAAATCGATATTTACGACTTCATCTGCCAGACGCAGAACATTATCAGGAATTCGCTCCTGAACATCAATATTTGTGATTCGTTTTACATCTTCGTTTAAACTTTCAATATGCTGAATATTCACAGCTGAAATTACATTAATTCCAGCGTCTAAAATCTCTAGAACATCCTGCCAGCGTTTTTCATTTTTGCTTCCTTCAACATTGGTATGCGCCAATTCATCAACAATAACAACTTCCGGACGAAGATTAATAATGGCTTGTACATCAAGTTCTTCAAGCTGTTTTCCTTTATAAAAAATTGTTCGCCTTGGAATAATAGGAAGGCCAGCTAATAATTCATGTGTTTCCTTCCGCATATGCGTTTCGATGTAGCCGATTTTGACATCGATTCCGTTTTTCAATAACGAATGCGCTTCCTGAAGCATACGAAAAGTTTTGCCCACACCAGCACTCATTCCAATGTAGATTTTAAACTTTCCCTTTCGGGATTTTTGAATCAAATCCAGAAAATGCTGTGCGTTGTTTTCGTTTTCTTCTTTCATGTTTTTTTTGCCACGAAGGCGCTAAGTCACAAAGTTTTTATTTTTTTTAGCCACAGATTTCACAGATTAAAGTGATTTTTTTCAGCCACGAATTACACGAATTGCACAAATTTTTATTTTAAAAATGGCATAAACGTTAAAGTAATTAATTCGTGAAAATTTGTGCAATTCGTGGCAAATGACTCAACACAAAGAATCCTTTTAATCTGTGTAATCTGTGGCAAGAAAATTTTCCTAGAAACTGATTGCCAAAGAAGTTGTCACAAAGGTATTTGTATCTGTTGGCTGATTATTTTTGGTAAAAATTTCATCTTTGCTAGATAGATTTCTGGCTTCAATTCTAAACATAACATTATCAGTAACTAAGTAATCAAAGTTAGCTGAAAATCCGTAAGTTTTAAATCCGTTTGGAGTTTCAGTTGCGATAATTACACCTTTTTCATCACTGTAATATTCTCCACGTGCTGCAAGCTGAATTTTATCAGTCGGTTTGTATTGCAGAATCAAAACAGGAGAGAACCAAACATCATATTTTTCGCTTCCTTTAGCCGATTGCTGAGAACCAATATCAAAACCAGTTGTCAAATTCACTTTTTCTGCTACTTTAAATTGTCCATAAAAATTATTGAAGTAACGCCACTTTTTATCAATATCGGGCTGTTCATTTCCAATATACGTACTCCAATTCAAAATCACTCTGTCCGAAGGTTTGTATGTAACCTGCGTTCCAAAAGCAGGCGTTTGGTTTCCTTCAATTTTCTGAATTCGCTGCCAGCCGTTCAAATACATGGCTGCCAAATACCATTTTCCAGAATCAGAAGTATAACCAATTTTTACTCCAGTTTCATAATAAGGAGAATTCTCTGCCAGAATGCTTCGGGTTAAATTGGCGCAATCTTTTCCAATCGCGCTTTCAAAACCAATATGCGAAGGCATTATTCCGGCATCAATCCATAAATCATGTTTTTGCGAAATCTTCACGCCAACATTCGCTTCATAAACATTCTGCAGTAAATCCTGTTCAGCCGACATATTATATTGTGCATAAGTTCCCGCCATCAGCGCCAAATTTGCTCGGACATTTCCCTTCGAATAATTCACTTTTGCCAAACCTAAATTCAGGTTCACTTCATTGCTTCGGTTATAATTATAAAAAAAGCCCGGTTTTGTATGATTTTCCGGTTTCCCGAAATCATAACTATAATAAACGTCTACATATCCAGAAAACGTAAACGGACTTTTAGATTCTTCTTGTGCATGTAAATTGCTAAAACCAAAAGCGATTAAAGCAGTAAGTATTATTTTTTTCATTTTTTGGGTATTCAATTATTTATTTAGTAGATTTTTTTAGGAGCTAATCCCGCTATCCGTTTCAATCTTTTGCTTTTTAAAGAAAAAAGCAAAAGGATTTCCACTACTATCGGGGCTAGGACATTTGGGGTAAAAAGGCGTTTTCGTTTTCGTTTTTTTCCATCTAGTTTGTCATTTCGACGGAGGAGAAATCTCCACAAGAAACTCCGTATAGAAATTCGCCAATCTTTGTTGAGCTACTTGCAGAGATCCCTCGTTCCTCGGGATGACAAACTACACGATTACTTTACGATAATAGTTGATGCCGATTCATACCTAACAGGTTTCGGAAACCTGTTAGGAAAAAAAACTTAGAATCTCAGTATCTTAGAACCTTAGCAACTTAGAGCTTTAGCGAAGCTGATCCAGCGCCACATTCAATTCCAAAACATTCACAGTTTCAGGACCAACAACAGCCGAGTTAATTTTAGATTCTACCAAAGCTTTTACTTTTGCTTCAGCCAAATTTCTTTCTTTAGCAATACGTTTCACCTGAATCAAAGCGCCTTGCGGAGAAACATTCGGATCTAAACCACTTCCTGAGGCCGTAACCATATCAGCTGGAATATCAGATTTTTTCAAATAAGGATGAACCAATAAAAGCGTATCAATTCTTTTTTGAACCAAAGCCAAATATTCAGCATTGCTTGGCCCTTTGTTGCTTCCAGCACTTCCTGCAGCGTTGTAATCTACAGCCGAAGGTCTTCCCCAGAAATAATTAGATTTATCGAACTTTTGTCCAATTTTTTGATAGCCAACAACTTTTCCGTTAACCGAAATAGTTTCTCCTTTTCCTTGGTTTGGAGCAATTTGTGCGATTCCGTAAATCGCAAGAGGATAAATAACTGCAAATAAGATTAAAGTAACGGCAGTAAGTTTTATGAGTGAAAATATAGTTTTCATTTTTTTTATTTTTAAGATTCTGAGTTGCTAAGTTTCTAAGCTGCTAAGAAAAAAAACTTAGAATCTTAGTAGCTTAGTGTCTTAGTAACTTCTATTTACATAAATAGCGCAACAACTAAATCAATTATTTTTATACCGATAAACGGAACAATCAATCCGCCTAAACCATAAATCAAAAGATTGCGTTTTAAAATGGCACTTGCCCCAATCGGACGGTATTCAACACCTTTCAATGCAAGCGGAATCAAAATCGGAATGATAATCGCATTGAAAATCACAGCCGATAAAATAGCACTTTCTGGACTGTGGAGATGCATAATATTTAAACCTTGAAGCGCAGGAATCGCAGTAATAAACAGCGCAGGAACAATGGCAAAATATTTTGCAACGTCATTGGCTATTGAGAAAGTAGTCAAAGTTCCTCTAGTCATTAAAAGCTGTTTTCCAATTTCAACAATCTCAATTAACTTGGTTGGGTCATTGTCAAGATCGACCATATTTCCAGCTTCTTTTGCAGCTTGAGTTCCGCTGTTCATGGCAACTCCAACATTTGCTTGCGCAAGGGCAGGAGCGTCGTTTGTTCCGTCTCCCATCATCGCAACCAATCTTCCTTCAGCTTGTTCTTTTCGGATATAGTTCATTTTATCCTCAGGTTTTGCTTCAGCGATAAAATCATCAACACCAGCCTTTTCAGCAATAAACTTAGCTGTAAGCGGATTATCACCCGTAACCATAACCGTTTTGATTCCCATTCGGCGTAAGCGTTCAAAACGTTCTTTCATTCCGGTTTTGATAATATCCTGTAATTCGATTACACCTTGAATTTCGTTGTTTTTGATTACTACTAAAGGCGTTCCTCCATTAGACGAAATTGAAATTACTTGTTGTGCTGTATCTTCTGGAAAAGAATTTCCAGCTTGTTGAGCAATATTCCTTGCAGCATCTTGTGCACCTTTTCTAATATTAGTTCCGTCTTTTAATACTACTCCAGAAGTTCTGGTTTCGGCAGTAAACTTGATAGTGTGCGCGATGTCAGAAGTAGTTTGTAAAAACGAGGCTTTCGTTTCACTTTTCACATCAATCATTTCACTTAACTCGAGAATACTTTTTCCTTCAGGTGTATCATCGGCAAGCGAACTCAAAACTGCTGATTTAACGAAATCATCAAAAGAAATTCCTTTTGTTGGGTAAAAATTGGTTGCTTTTCTGTTTCCAATTGTGATTGTTCCGGTTTTATCCAAAAGCAAAACATCAATATCGCCAGCAGTTTCAACAGCTTTACCAGATTTTGTAATTACGTTGGCACGTAAAGCTCTGTCCATTCCGGCAATACCAATCGCAGAAAGTAAACCTCCAATTGTTGTTGGAATTAAACACACAAACAAAGCAATAAAAGCAGCGATTGTAATAGGAGCGTTGGCATAATCGGCAAACGGTTTTAGCGTAACACAAACAATCACGAAGATTAAGGTAAAAGCCGCTAGTAAAATCGTCAAAGCAATTTCGTTTGGCGTTTTCTGACGGCTTGCACCTTCAACCAAAGCAATCATTTTATCTAAAAAGCTTTCGCCAGGTTCAGAAGTTACTTTTACTTTGATTTTATCAGATAATACTTTTGTCCCTCCAGTTACCGAAGATTTATCTCCGCCAGCTTCACGAATTACTGGAGCACTTTCTCCCGTGATGGCACTTTCGTCTATTGTTGCCAAACCTTCGATAATTTCTCCGTCAGCGGCAATTAAATCCCCCGCTTCGCAAATGAAAATATCGTCTTTTTTTAATGCCGAAGAGCTCACGTTTTTAATTTCGCCGTTAGGCAGAATTTGTCTTGCCGGAGTTTCTTCACGGGTTTTTCTTAAACTGTCAGCTTGTGCTTTTCCTCGAGCTTCGGCAATCGCTTCGGCGAAATTGGCAAACAAAAGCGTTGCAAGTAAAATTAAAAAAACAATGAAATTGTAAACAAAACTGCCCTGATCGTTAGCGCCCATTAAGATCGAAACGCAAACGGCAAACATAATCGCAGTTCCGATTTCTACGGTAAACATTACCGGATTTTTTACCATCATTTTTGGATTCAGCTTCACAAAAGACTGCAATAAGGCTTCTTTTACCTGTTTGCTTTCAAATAATGATGTGGATTTATTAGTTGTCATTTTTTTATATTATTTGGTTGACTTTTTTCTAAACACATAGAAACATAGATTTTACTTCGAGATAAAGACGTTTCACTTGCATTAATACACATAGCTATGTGTTAGAAACTAGTTTCTTTTGGTTTTCTTTTTTTAGTAAAGAAAAAACTATGTCTCTATGTGTTTAAAATATTTTCAGCATTGAAAAATGAGTTATTATTTTAAAGTAAAGAATTCCGCCAATGGACCTAGAGCTAATGCTGGAAAGAAAGACAAGGCAGCAATAATGGCGATTACGGCAAAAATCATTATTCCAAAAATTGAAGTATCGGTTTTTAAAGTTCCCGCACTTTCAGGAATATATTTTTTATTGGCTAATAAACCTGCAATTGCAAGAGGCCCAATAATTGGAATGAAACGGCTTAACAATAAAACAATTCCAGTTGTGATATTCCAAAACGGATTATTATCTCCCAAACCTTCAAAACCAGAACCGTTGTTGGCAGCGCTCGAAGTATATTCATATAACATTTCAGAGAATCCATGATTTCCAGGATTGTTTAACCATCCTGTGGCATTTCCGCTGAACCAATATCCCATTGCAGTATCGTTCGCAGCAAAATAAGAAGCTAGAGCAGTTCCAGCTAAAATCAATAACGGATGAAGAATTGCAATAAAAGCAGCGATTTTTACTTCTCGAGCTTCGATTTTCTTTCCTAAAAATTCAGGAGTTCGGCCAACCATTAAACCAGAAATAAATACCGCCAGAATAATGAAGATGTAAAAGTTGAGGTAACCTACACCACATCCGCCGTAAAAGGCATTGACCATCATCGCCAATAACTGCATAGCTCCAGAGACTGGCATTGCGCTATCGTGCATACTATTTACAGAACCCGTAGAAATCACTGTTGTAGCAATGCTCCAAAATCCTGAAATAGCAGGGCCAAAACGTACTTCTTTTCCTTCCATTGCTCCAGTTGTCTGTGCAATTCCCATTTTTGCAATAGCAGGATTTCCGTTGAGTTCACTAGAGATTGTTGGAATTACCAGAAGCAAAAATCCAACGGTCATGACACCAAAAATGATGAAAGAGAATTTCCTTTTGTTAAGGAAAAAACCAAGTGCAAAAATCATTGCAAACGGAACAATCATTTGTGCCCAAAGCTCAACAGCATTTGTAAAATAACTAGGGTTTTCTAACGGATGAGCTGAGTTAGCTCCAAAAAATCCGCCTCCATTTGTACCGATATGTTTGATCGCCACGAATGCTGCAGCTGGTCCACGAGAAACTTCAACTTGATCACCTTGTAATGTGGTAATAGTATCTTTTCCTTCAAATGTCATTGGAGTTCCATTGAATGTTAAAATAACCGCTACAATGACAGAAAGCGGAAGTAAAATACGAGTACAGCTTTTAATTAAATTATTGTAAAAATTCCCTAGTTTATCTGTGGTTCTTTCGCGCATAGCGGTAAAAACCATTACCGCAGCAGCGATTCCGACACCAGCCGAAACGAATTGCAGAAACATTAAGACCATTTGCGACAAGTAAGAAACGCCGCTTTCGCCTGAATAATGCTGCAAATCGCAATTCACTAAAAACGAAATGGCAGTATTAAAAGCCAAATCGGAAGCCATTGACGGATTATTATCTGGATTTAAAGGCAAAGAGCCCTGAAAAAGCAAAACAAAGAAGCAGAGAAAAAACCAAAGCATATTGATACTTAAAAGTGCTTTCAAATGTTGCTTCCAGTTCATTTCTTCAGCTGGATTGATACCGCTGATTTTAAAAATAAGTTTTTCAATTGGATTGAAAATTGGGTCAAGAAGTGTTTTGTTTCCCAAGAAGACTTTAGCAATATATTTCCCTACCGGAATAGCTAAAATTATGGTAAGGATAAAAATACCTATGACACCTATTAATTCTGTGTTCATATTTTATTTGTTAGAAATTATTTAATTTTTAGATTTTTATAAAAACAGGATAAGTACGATAAAGGCTAATGTCCAGACAGCACATGCATACAGTAGAGATGTCTTTTTATTTTTATAATTCGACTTTTTCATTTTTAAAATTTTTCGGGTTTGATTAATACATAAATCAAATACACGAAAACGGCGATTGAAACAATAAATAGTGCAGTCATGATTTAGATTTTTTCAAAGAATTCAACTGACAGAAAACAAATCGCAAACAGTAAAACTGCCAAAGCGAGAAGGAGGATTGTGACCATGATTTTTTTAGATTTAAGATTGTAGACTTTAGATTTTTCGATTAAACAATTAAACAGTTAACCGATTAAATTTTTTAGACTCCCGAAGCATTAACTTGTTTGATATATTCTGCTTTAAGCGTTTGAGGGAAAAGGTGTGAGATATTGCAGTGGCGCATTTCCATAAAAGACGAAACAGAAAAAACATACACGTTAGAAATGGCATTTTTAGTTTCGATGCTTCCGTTTATAAATAACCGTTCGGCAAGGGCTAAACATTTTTTAGCACGAACGATATTACCGCAGATAATATTTTTTTTAGTAATCTCAGCAAAGCGTTCTGCTTGTTTGTAGATTGAGGTAACTTGATTTTTCATTTGGAATGAATTTTTAATGTTCTTCCTCTTTATGCCAAAAGATGTTCCGAAAAAGTCAAATGATGTCTAAAGTGTTGTAAACAAAAGAAATGTAGTTTTGTGCCAAAAATTAGGCATAAAAAAAGCCTATCATTTTGATAAGCTTTTATTGAAATGATAAGGTATATCTTGACAATCGATATTTTCTGCAAGGTTTTCAAAAACCTTGTAGGTATTCTATTAAAACGTTAAATATGTAAATTTTTAAAAATCTAAACCTACAAGGTTTTTGAAAACCTTGCCGGACTACGACTGTATATTGTACTCTTCCAATTTTCTATACAAAGTGGCAATTCCAATTTCTAGTAATCTTGCCGTTTCCGCTTTATTTCCTTTCGTATAATTTAAAACCTTTTGAATATGCAATTTTTCAACACTCTGCATCGAGAAAGCCGACATTGGTTTCGAATTATTTTCGGCTTGATGTTGCATTTCGTAAGGAAGAACATCTGAAGTTAAAATATCTCCATTGCTCAAAATAACCGATCTTTCGATGACGTTTTTCAGTTCACGGATATTTCCTGGCCAGGAATAATTCTCTAATTTCTGTAAAAAGTCATCCGCAATTTGTAGCGCTTTTTTATTCGTTTTTTCTGAAAATTGCTTCACGTAATAATTGGCTAATAACGGAATATCTTTAATTCTTTCTCGTAACGAAGGCAATTTGATTTCGAAGATATTCAAACGGAAATACAAATCAGAGCGAAAACGATGTTCGTCGCTTTCTATCTTTAAATCACGGTTTGTAGCGGCAATTAACCTAAAATTTGATTTTTTTGGAGTCGTGTCTCCAACGGGAATATATTCAGAAGTTTCTAAAACACGCAATAATTTTGCTTGAAGATCAATTGGCATTTCACCAATTTCATCTAAGAATAAAGTTCCACCGTTTGCTTCTTCAATAAAACCTTTTTTATCTTTTACAGCTCCAGTAAAAGCACCTTGTTTATGACCGAAAAGCTCGCTTTCTAAAATTTCTTTTGTGAAAGTGCTACAGTTCAGCGCCACAAAAGATTTTCCTGCACGATTGCTGTTTTCATGAATCGCTTGCGCAAAAACTTCTTTTCCCGTTCCAGTTTCACCCATAAGTAAAACAGTCGAATCGGTTTTGGCTACTTTTTGGGCAAGATCAATAACCTGTTCGATTCCTTTTGACTTTCCAATGATAGTCGAAAAAGAATATTTATCGTTAATTCGTTTTTCTAACTGTTGTACTTTTTTCTGCAATTGTACTTTTTCTACCGCTTTATAAAGAAGAGGAATAATTTTATCGTTATCGTCACCTTTTACAATATAATCAAAAGCGCCGTTTTTCATCGCCTGAACACCATCAGGAATATTTCCAAAAGCAGTCAGCAGAATCACTTCTGTTATGGGAAAACGGTTTTTTATGCTTTGAAGAAAATCGACCCCGTTTCCGTCAGGAAGTTTGACATCACACAAAACAACATCAATTTCGGTTTGTTCCAGTTTTTTTAAACCCGATTTTAGATCTTTGGCTTCAAAAACTTCAAATCCTTCCGATTTTATAATTCTTGCCAGAAGACTTCTCAGTTTTTCTTCGTCGTCTATAATTAAAATTTTGTGTGTCATTTGCAGAGATGCTAAATCAAATTTTGGTATTTGATGTACAAATTTAGCTTTAAAATTAGTTCTCTTTTTTTATTCGGAACAAAATATTTTTTAAGACATAATCAGATTTAAAATATTTTTCAAAAAGAAATGTACTTTTAGATCGAAAAAGAACCACTAAAATTTATGTCAAAACAAATTCATTTTATAATAGCTTTTATAATCTTTGGAAGTTTTAATAGTTTTTCAAATGGAATTATTCAAAAAGATTCTTCAAAAACGAAAACTATTTCCTTTAAAATTAAACTGAAATCAGAAAACAAAGTCGAAATAAAAACGTCGCCATTAAAATTCAACAAACATTTTGCTTATAGTTTTACACTTGATGATGGATATCGTTCGGCACATTTAACTGCTTTTCCATTATTAAATGGAGGAAAAATCAGTAATCCTGATAAAAACGAATGGAAAATTGATCAGGGCGGGGACGGAACCACTTCAAAAGGACTTTTTTATTCAGACGGATTCGGGAATAAAATTCCGTTTAAACTTGCTTTAGCAATCAATGGCGGATCTATTCGTGATTTACCTCAAAACCGTGGACATCTTTCATGGTCTGAAATCAAAGAAATGTACAATGCAGGTTGGGATATTTTGAATCATAGTTTTCATCATGCTACTAAACACGGAACGAATTATAAAACAGAAGTAACAGAAAATACAACTTCAATTAAACAAAATTTAGATTTTGCAATGTCTCATTTTGTAGTTCCGGGTGGAGAAGGAGATGAGAAGTATTATTTGGAATATGAAAAAGAAGCTCTTAATAATGGATATTTTTCTGTAGCGTCTTATTATGGTACTGGTCCGGTTTATAAAGTGAATTCGAAATTAAATTTGGATAAAATGATTTCGGCCAGAACTTTTGTATTGAGTTCAAAAGATACTACCAGTTTTAAAACAATGGATCGTTATTTAAAAACGATAGATTCGATTGTAAAACAGCCAGAACCTGTTTGGTTTAACGAATTTACCCACGGAACAGGAAATTCAAATCTTTGGAATTTAAGTTTACGTTTTCCTGATTTCAAATATTATATGACAACGCTTGCCAACAAATATGGTACAAATGGAAATGATTCTATCTGGATGGCGCCGTGGCAGGAAGTTTACGAATATATTTGGTTAAGAGACAGAATTAAAATTGAATACAAACAAAACAAAAAAGAAGTAGAAGTAGCAATTATACTTCCAGAAATTCCGGAAACGTTTCGCCACAAAGACATTTCATTAAACATAGAAACTCCATCCAAATTTGAAATCGAATCGCCAAAAGATTTGAACATAAAAGATGATGGAAAAACAACGCATAAACAGATTTTGATTCAATTGAAATAAAAGTTTAGCCACAGATTTAAAGGATTAAAATGATTTTTTTGTTTGCGCTAAAAATTATCGCAAAGATTTATCTCTCAAAATAAATAATCCTTCTAATCCTTTTAATCTGTGGCAAAAAAAACTTAATCGATCTCTTTTTCGTTGTCCTTTATAAAAGTATCGATATTCATTAAATACGGATCAATTACAATTCGCTGAGGTTTTGCTTTCAGTTTGATTTTACCTTCAAGTTTATTGTTTTTTAAAGCGAAAGAATAACGGAACAGTTTACCGTTTTCATCATAAATTCCAATATCTATTGTAGAATCATTCGGTATTAGAGTTCGTTTTCCAGTTGCATTTTCTCTGAATTTCTCAGAAACCGCTTTAAAAGAAACTTCGTAAAAGCTATTTTTTTTATGACTTTCAACAGAATTTATTTTAGAAGAATACGTAATAATCTGCTTAAACATTTCATTCAATTTAGGATGCAGTTTAGAATCAGCGACAGCATAAATTTCCTTTAATAAACTTTCAGCATCAGGAATCGGATTTGGGTATTTCGAATGATTTAGAAAATTTCGCAAAGCCAGATTCACTTTTTCTTCCCCAATTAAAACTCTTAGCTGATGCATAACCAGCATTCCTTTATCATAAGGCAAATGCGGCGTTTCGTAATTGGTTTTATATAAAGGTGTTTCAGGTTCGTAACTGCGGCTGCTCAAATACAAATCGAGATGAATTTTTAAAGTTTCGAGCGCTTTTTCCAAACCATGTTCTTTTTCATATAACATCAATTCGGTGTATTGGGCGAGAGATTCAGTCAAAATCCAGCTTCCTTCTTTCTGTTCAGGACTGATTTGCGAATTTCCCCACCATTCATGCGACAATTCATGAGCCGTCAATTGATTGATAACATCTTCTTTATCCTTGTTGTTGAGGTTGCTGTAAAACCCAAAATTCTCTTTCATGAAAACCGTTGAGGGATATGAAGTCGCCGCAAATCCATCCGCGAAAGCAGAAACTTCCGCATAACGAATAGTTTTGTAAGGATATTTTCCAAAATTGTTTTGGCAATAATCTAAAGTGTTTTTTACATCTTGAATTAATTTTGAGACATTTCTAGAATGCCTTTTATCATAATAAACTTCAATTGAAATGCCTTTATAATTCGTTTTTTGAATTTGATATTCGGCTGATGAAAAAGCAAATCGGAACGGAATTTTTCCGTTTGATTGATAATGAAAATAATTGCGATTGTCTTTTTTCCAATTCCCAACTAAATCTCCAACGCCAATCGCCTTTTGATTTTTAGAAGTCGAAACCACAGCATCGTAATCAATAAAATCATTTGCAGCATTTGATTTCTCTTCCAATTTTTTCAACGGAGTCTGAGGTTTCAAATGTCTTTTCGCACGCTCTTTTTTACTGCTGATTTCATTAGAATCCTGATAACCGAAAAGTGGAAAATAACGGCTTATTCGCATAAAAGATCCATTTCCAATTATAGAATTAAAAGCAGTATGCCCTTTAAAAGGCGACCACGAAGATTCAAAAGAAAAACTCATTTTCATTTTTTGTTGAGGTTCTAAAGGTTTCTCCAGTTGATACCAATAATGACGAAATGCCGAAACATCATCGAGATTTTTTGAATTCGGAATTTCAACAGAAATTAGTTTCGAATTTCGATCTATATATAGGAGTAAACTATCAATAGTTTTTTTCGTATTATTGATTAATTCGTAAGTTCCTTTTACTTCATAATGATTTTTCTCAGGAAATAAATCTACTTTGCTTTTTACAGCAATAATCGTTGGCTGTACCAGATTAGTATATTTTTTAAACTGGCGCTCGTATTGTTCGCTCCAATTATTCTGATCTTCTTCGGTCAAATACGGATATTCAATATTGGTTTTATAAAAAAGATAACTTCCAAAACCAATAAAAACAAAAACTCCCAAGCCAAAAGTTGTCTTTTGAATTTTATTGAATGAATTTCTGCGAAAGGTTTTCACAATTGATGCATTTCGTTTCCATAAAATTCCAGTCAAAGTCAAAAGCACTAAAGCCAAACCAAGATTGTAAAACATTTTAATATGAAACGGAAAAGTATAGGCTCCAAAGCCATTCAAATCAAAATATTCTCTTTTGAAAGAATCTCCAAATCGGAATAATGGATGCGAAATTCCCAGCTGTTCGCCAATTCCGGTACAAAATAAAATACAGATAAAGGCAGAAACGGCCAATCCTAAATATTTGTTTTTGATGAAAGTCTGAATCGCAATTATTAAAATCGAAATCAACAACAGCGGAAATCCGAGATAATAAAACAAAGAAAGGTAAAGACCAATTTCGATTGGCGCATTTGAATTGATAATCTGAAATCCGCATCCAATCAAAATACTGATACTAATGAGGAGTAACGGAATAATAAAAAGCGCCGTTAATTTTGCCATTAAAACGGTAAACTGAGAATAAGGTGCAGTATTTTCCAGCATTTCAAATCTCGAATTCTCACTTCGATTTACTAATTCATTGCTGTAAAATAAGAGAATTAAAGTCAGGATAAACGGAAGGCGATCCATTATGGTAGAAATCATCAAAGCCGTATCGGTAATTTTTTCTGCCAATCTGATTCCACCGTCAATTTCATCTGAAATCTCAATCATTAATAAACCCGAAAATAAAAGTACAATTAGTAAAAACGGAATTCCTTTCAAAACCAAAAAAATATCCATTTTAAGATTACTCATAAAAACGGCTAAATTATGTTTGGAAGTTTTGAATTCAATGTTCAGTGGAATTTTGGAAGAAAGAACTTTTGTTTCTTTTTGAATGACTTTTAAAGTTTTTATCTTTTTAATTTTCGTTTTTCGAAAAGAAAACATTCGATAAGAAATAAAAACCAAGAGCAATGAAATACAAATCCAAAGTATTCGGTTGAATAAAAAATTGCCAGAAAGGGAAACTAGCGCTGTATTTTTTTCGATAGAAGTCCAATATCTGGTTTGTTCTAAAAATGCTGCCAATCCAAACGGATCTATTTTTGCCGCCAAAGACATGGCTTTCGCCGAAGAAGGAGAAGCATTGGCAAATATCGGCGAATTCGAAAAAATTGATCCCGCTATATATAATATGTAGATTAATAAACCGCCGACATAAATAAAAAGTTTGCGTCGCGTAAGCCAGGCCAAAGCCGTCAATATAGAAAGGCACAAGAAAATATTTGGAATCACAATTACCAAATAAGGCCAGAGATAATTGAGAATTTTAAAAGGACCAATTTCACTTTCAGAAAGCCAAGACATTTGATGCCCAATAATCATTCCTAGAATAAACATTCCAAATGAAACTACAGCAATACTAAAAGCCGTAATAAATTTGCTTCCCAAATAATGAAACTTTGAAACAGGGGAAGAGAAGATAATTGAATCGAACTTGGTTTCATATTCTCTTAAAAAACTTTGCGCTGCCTGAAGCGTAATCGAAAATATCGTCATCAGCGAAATCAAACCAATCGCATATGTAAGCATATACGGACTATTTTTGTAAGCTCCCGAAAACGAAAAGTTTGCAAAAGCACTCACAAAAAATCCTAAAACCAAATAAATGATAAATGTGGCATAAAATGTCCAGCTTCTGGTATTGTTATGCCATTCAAATTGAATTAATTTAGAAAGCATAACTCTAATTTTTAAATTGATTTTGACCTAAAACACTGAAATAAACATCACTTAAATCTGGCGAAATCAATTCAAAACCAGAATCTGGCTGATATTCTGAGAAAACATGAATATTAATTTTTCCTGAATTTAAATGAGAAGAAATAATATTGAAGTTCAATTTATGATCTTCTAATTCCGATTTCTGAATTGCCTTCGTCCAGATTTTACCTTTTAAAGTTTCGATTGTCTCATTAGGTTTTCCTTCGAGAATCAATTTCCCGTTAGAGATAATAGCCATTTTTGGACACAAGTCACGAACGTCTTCTACAATATGAGTAGATAAAACCACAATAATGCTTTCTCCAATTTCGCTCAGCAGATTATTAAATCGGTTTCTTTCTTCCGGATCCAATCCAGCTGTTGGCTCATCCACAATAATAATCTTCGGATTTCCCAGTAAAGCCTGAGCAATTCCAAAACGCTGACGCATTCCACCAGAGAAAGAATGAACCGCTTTGTCTTTATGCTGTAATAAATTGGTTTGCTGCAGCAAATACAAAATCTGATCGTGTCGTTCCTTTTTATTAATAATTCCTTTCAAAATGGCCAAATGATCGAGTAATCGATAAGCAGAATTTTTTGGGTAAACACCAAACTCCTGTGGCAAATAGCCCAAATTTTGTCTGATGAACATTGGGTTTTCCAGAATATTAATTCCGTTAAATTCAATAATTCCAGAAGTAGGTTCCTGCAAAGCTGCAATGGTTCGCATTAAAGTCGATTTTCCGGCGCCATTTGGTCCAAGCAAGCCAAACATTCCGTTTGAAATTTCAAGCGATAAATGGTCGATCGCTTTTGTACCGTTCTCATACGTTTTGCTGAGATTTTTGATTGATAAACTGTTCATTTTTTGATTGATTTTTGATGATGATATAAATGATGATTTGAAATTTTTAGACAATAAGAGTCCTGTCAGCCTCAAAAAGCCGATTTTTAGGTTCAGAAAATTTGATTTAAAAGAAAACTACTCGCTTACATATTCTAAAATATCACCAGGCTGGCAGTCTAGGATTTTGCAAATAGCTTCGAGAGTATCAAATCGAATACCTTTTGCTTTTCCAGTTTTTAGAATAGATAAATTAGCAGGTGTTATATCTAATTTCTCTGCCAATTCTTTACTCTGCATCTTGCGTTTGGCAAGCATTACATCAACATTTACAATTATTGGCATAGCTATATAAATAAGTCTTGTTCGTTTTGAAGGTTTAAACCTTGTTTAAAAATGGCAGCTAAAAAATAAGCAAAAGCGCCAAGCATTCCGTGCAATATGATAAAAAGTGCTACTTCATTATCTAAAGGGACAAAGAAGAAAGCAAAAAATATAACAATACTCGGAATGAATAAATTGGATAAATAAAAGCGTTTTAAGTGCAAAACTCCATTTTGAGTAAATAATTTTGGCTGAAAGAAAATCTTAAAGACATTACTACTCAGTAAAAAGAAAAGTCCGTAAAGACTTAGCGGAGCCAAAAAATCAAAAAGAATATACGGCAGATTGTAATCGCCCAACATTACAGGATGCGTAGTAAACGGATAACAAACCTGAAAATACTTTCCGTTATCTTTAAATGTTAGAAATAACCCTGTCATTAAAGTAAAAACCGAGTAAGCGGCCAAGAAAAAATAAACTACAGCCAAGAATCGGGTAAAATAAAACAATATTCTAGAAACAATATGAGTAGTCTTCATACAATGAAAAATTAAATTGATATTGCAAATGTATAATTAATTATTGTAAAACAATAATTAATTATTAAAAACTAGTTATTTAGAAAGAATTTGGAATATTATAATTCTATTAACATTAGAAAATAAAAGGCATTCGCATAAATGAGTTAATTTTGCATTTTAGCCTTAAATTATATGAAAAAACCAATTTCAGTCTCAATATTAGAGCTTGCAATTATCACCCAAGATAGTAACGCAACAGAAACATTCCAAAAAACAAAAGACATAGCGCAATTAGCCGATAAGCTAGGATACAAGAGAATCTGGTTGGCAGAACATCATAATATGGCACACGTTGCAAGTACTGCAACTGTGGTTTTAATTGGTTATGTGGCAAGTCAAACCGAAAATATCCGTGTAGGCTCTGGCGGAATCATGCTTCCAAATCATTCTCCTTTAGTAGTGGCAGAACAATTTGGAACTTTAGAAACTCTTTATCCAAACCGAATTGATTTAGGTTTAGGTAGAGCGCCAGGAACAGATCAACCAACTGCCGAAGCGATTCGTAAAGACTTTTTCGAACAAGCACAGCGATTTCCGCAAAATGTAAGCAAGCTTCAAGAATATTTTTCTTCTGAAAATGCCACAGGAAAAGTTCGAGCATTTCCAGCCGAAGGGCTAAATGTCCCAATCTGGATTTTAGGGTCAAGTATGGATAGCGCAGCTCTGGCAGCAGCCTACGGATTGCCTTATGCTTTTGCTGGACACTTTGCGCCAAAATTAATGATCCAAGCGTTTGAATTTTACAGAGAAAATTTCCAGCCATCAGAATATTTAGACAAGCCGAAAACAATGGCATGTGTAAATATCATTGCCGCCGATACAAATGAAGAAGCAGAATTGCTATCGACAAGTTTGTATCAAATGTTCCTAAATCTAATTAGAAATGATCGTAAAGGATTGCAACCTCCAGTTTTATCGCTAGACGATATCATGAATGAAGCAGAACGTTTCCATGTAAATCAAATGACAGCAGGAACCTTCACGGGAAACAAAGAACAGCTAGTAACCGATTTGAAAAAGTTTGTTGACTATGCCCGAATCGACGAGCTAATGGTGACAAGTCCAATCTTCGATCACCAAGCAAAACTAAAAAGCATTCAAACCACCAAAGACGTAATAGACGCTTTGAATGAATAATACATATAATATAGTTTATAAGTTATACTATATATATAATAGTAAATCTCGGTTACAACCCGACAGGTTTTGAAAACCTGTCGGGTTTATTTGTATAGGTATGTTTGCAATCAAATTCCCGTTTTTCCGTAGAGATGCACTGCAGTGCGTCTTATGCTCGACATATATAAGGTTAGTTTTTTAAATTAGGCTTTTTTTAGGAGCTTTTTCCCGCTATGCGCTTCAATCTTTTGGGGCC